>JBCCZZ010000004.1:0-244654 GCA_039186605.1 Planctomycetota bacterium
AGCCGCTCATCGAGCAGATCGCCCGCAGCGAGCGGAGGCTCGGCCTCTGGGCAACGCCAATCCGTGTGCGAGCGATCGTGGTTGATAACGGGTGCCCGGAGCCAATCGATCCCGAGCGCCTCTCGCGACCCCTCGACCAGCTCCCGGTCTCTGTAGTCAGGCTGGACGAAAACGCCGGAGGCTCGGGCGGGTTCAACCGCGGGATCAGTCGCTCGCTGCTCGAGAACCCATACAACCTCGTCTGGCTGCTCGACGCCGATACCCGGATCACCCCGATCACAATGGCCCTTCTCGCGCAGCGTATGGGCGAACGACCCGATCTGATCGCACTCGGCGCCGCGCTCGCGGATCCGGAGGGCAGCCAAGAGGAACCGGAGTTCCACGAGATCGGCGGTGTGCTCAACCGGAGGACGGGTGATCTCCGACCCGCGCGCCGGAAGCCCCCAAAGCAGCCGGGCTCGCTCGTCCGCTGCGACTATGTCGCCTCGTGCTGCGCCATGATGAGACCCGACGCGATCCGTGAGACAGGGCTTATGCCCGACAGCTTCCTCTCAGCCGATGACGCGTCGTGGATGATCCGGATGGCTCAGCGCACGGGCGGCACGGTCGCCGCTGACCCCGAGGCGGTCGCCTTCCACCCGAGGTTCAGCCGCTTCAAGACGATCGCACGCTATTACGCCGCACGAAATGCGCTGATGCCCATCGGCGCGGCCTTGCTGAGCAGCCGCACCCGCCGTCGGCGCGCGATGACCGAAGTCCTTCGTGCGATCAACCAGGAACTCGTCGGACGATCCGACCTGGCCTACCTACACCTCTTAGGGCTGCGTGATGCCTGGGCGGGCGAGACCACAGGGAGATGCCCACATCCGGTCGCGATCCACGCGCACAACAAGCTCGAAACCGCACCATCGAGCATCGGAATCACCGCCTCGGAGGCCCGGTCGAGCGCTGACCTGATCGCTTCGGAACCACAAGGAATCGGCGCATATCTCAGAGCGGTTGGCCGATTCCTCAACCCAGCACTCCGTCGTATCGCGGCCGTGCCCGCAAAGGGCGGACCCAACGCCTGGTTCCGTGCGCGGAAACTGGGCCTGATCAGCGATGGAGGAATCTCCGTCGTCCATCAGCCGCGTGTGCGTCTGCTGTCCAATGCACTGGACACGTACCTGACAGGGCGGAAGTACGCCAAGCGGTTGGCGAAGCGCGCCCCGGAGTATCCCGACCCAACACCCGCGCCCGCAGTCACGCGGAGCCAGCGAGAGCTCGAACGCCCGCTCGGCCCCCTGCTCTCCGTCGTGATCCTGACGCACAACCGTGCCGAACGGCTCGCGAGAACGCTCGAGCAGCTCTCGCGCGTGCTCGGACGTGACCTCACGGCCCACGCCTCCGCGGAAGACGAGCACGAGGTCATCGTCACGAGCAACGCCTGCACAGACGACACCCGGAAGCTGCTCCGGTCGCGTTTCCGCGGCGTGCATCGGCTCGCGCTGAGTGTCAACACCGGGGTCGCGGGGTTTAACCGTGGAGCGAAACGAGCCGTTGGCGACTACGTGCTCATCCTCGACGACGACGCCTGGCCGGACGCCGAGGGCCTCGACGCCGCGATCGATCTGCTCGAGACCGATAGGACGCTCGCCGCGGTCGCCTTGCACCCGCGTCACCCCGAGACGGGGCGCAGCGAGTGGCCCTTTGACGTCCCGGCGGGTGTTGCCCGGCAAAGGTGGCCCGTCATGGGCTCGGGGAACCTTGTGCGACGCAGCGACTGGCTCGCGGCGGGCGGGTACGAGAAAGCGTTCCAGGTCTACCGCAACGACACGGACCTGGCGCTCAAGCTGCTGGGCATGAACCGTGATGTCGCGTTCAACCCGGCGTGGGTGGTGTGGCATGACTCGGCCGCATCGGCAAAGAAGCCCCTGGGCTGGTTCCGCCGCGCGCTGCGCAACTGGGTCTGGACGGGCCGGCGCCACGCCGGGCTGCTCGGTGCAAGCTGGGGGATCGTGCTCGCTTGGATCTGGGCGCACAAGGCCGCGGGCTGGCACCCCGCGAAGCATGCTTGCACGATCGCCGGTCTCGTTGAGGGACTGTTCAAGAGCCCGCCCAGCCTGCCAAGGCACATCAGCGGATCAAGATCGGGCTGGGTGGAGCTTGTGCGATTGAAGACCAACCGGATCAAGAAGCCCAAACGGCGCTGATGCGTTCTAGCAGTGACCGCCACTCGCCGTACGCATATGGCAGACTCCGGCGTTCGTGGAGCCTGCGCAACGCGTCGAGCGTCCGCTCGGTCAACGCATGCTGCCATCGCTGCGCCGAACGATCGCAGAAGTACACACGGCACCCGAGCGGGCGGTGCGGGTGCACGCCGCACAGGTTGCGATCCTGGAACGGGCACCCACCGAGCGCGTGAGCCTCGGCGATCTCATCGACCGACGGCGACCGCGATCGGCTCACTGTCCACGCGGCCTCGAGCCCAGTGACGTACAGCAGGTGCCCGGTCTTCTTGAAGTTGCAGCAACGCCCCGATGCCCAGCACGCCGGGCCCCTGGCTTCAACCTGGTCGGCGATCATGCAGTAGATGGCTTCGAGCGAGGCGGAGACCTCTGGGTCCCTCGCGGCATCGATCCAGGCCCGGGCCTCGAGATCGGTCACGAGCAGGCGTTCTTGATCTTGCAGTCCGGGTCGTGCTGGACAACCACGAGCGTCTGATCGTCGGTGCGCCGGCGGCTCTGAGTGAACTCGTAGAGCGTGCTGTGGATGTGCTCCACAATCTTGTCGGGGTCGCCCTTGCCCATCCCGATCGCCTCGTCGAGACGTTGAACGCCGTACATATCACGCTGATCGGGGTCGAAGGCCTCGGTGATGCCGTCGGTGTAGAGCACGACCGCATCGCCCGGCTCCAGCTTTGCCGCGGCGCTCCGAGCCTCGATGTCATCGAGGATTCCAAGTGGTGCTGTGCCGTCGGAGTCGAGGCTCTCGATGAGCCCGGTCGCACCGCGGAATAACCTCGGCGCGTTGTGTCCGCATCGGCTATAGGTCAGAGAACCGTACCTCGGGTCGTAAACTGCAAAGAACGCGGTAACGAAGCTCCCATCGAGCCGTGAGCGCATGAGGCGGTCGTTGGCGAACTGCATGAAGCGATCGGGCGATGGATCGGCGGACTCGTAGCAATGCAGAATGGCACGAAGCATCGCCATCACCGTCGCGGCAGCGGGCCCGTGGCCCGATACATCAGCGATGAGGATCCCAAAGCGACCATCGGCGAGCGGGAAGAAGTCGTAGTAATCGCCGCCCGCGTCATCGCTCGTGAGATAGCTGGTCGCGATGTGTAGACCGTCGATCTTCGGCGTGCTCTGAGGGAGCAACGCCCGCTGGATGCCGGCGATCTGCTCCAGGCTCGCCTGAAGCCTCGCGTTCGCTTCCTCGGCCATCTTGAGGCTAACGAGGTTGCGCGTGATCCCCCCGAAGAGGTTCGTCGTCAACAGGTCTTGCTGCAGATCCTCAATGGAGTAGCCCCTCGGGTTGCGCAAGAACCGGATACCCCAGTTGATGGGATCCCCTTGATCGAACACGGGCACGGCGCTGCAGCACCACTGGCCGGGCAGCATGGACCCGATGACCGGATCGTTTGAAACATCGACGTCGTGATAGAGCTGAGGCACCCCCTGCGCAAGAACCTCCCCAACGAAACCGCCTCGGTGGGTTGCGAGGCTGTCCCAGTCGCGCCACGGATTCGGAAGACTGCCGTCCGGTGTGCCTGTGATCTGCTCCGGGTTGAAGAACCGTGTGATCTTGTAATCACCATGGGGCAGACCCCGGCGCGAGACACTCATGAACGCGTCAACGGGTCTGATCTCTCGGAATCGTCGCCCGAAGCTCGCCACGGCTTCTGCCGGATCACGCTTCGTGCTCAGATCCTTGAGGACCTCTACGAGGGTGTTGACATCCTCGTGTGACATCGCGTCGAGTCTGGTTGCGGAGATTGTGGGTTCCACGACCTGAGGTTATCCACTAACCGCTCAGTGGATGCATGCCCGCTCGATCCGTTCGCCTATCTCTCTCGCCCGCCCAGCAGCGGAATCCGCCAGCATCGCCAGTTCGTCCCGCTCGGGCCCAACGTGCATTAGCGGAAGGTTGATCCGGACATTCCACGCCGAGGCCCTGCAGCACGCCTCAGCGAGCACCGCCGCGATGGCGAGATCGCTCCGGAGCATCCGATTCGTCTGCCCCGCAAGGCTCTCAAGCAGCTCGAGCAAGTCGTGGCAACTCTTGATGACGCTGGCCGGAACCGCCGCCGCCATCGACGCTGCCGCGGCAACCCGCTCGGAGCGCGCTGGGTCATCTTTATGGAGCCCCATGGCTTCGTTGAGCGCGGCATATGCGCGCGCGTCTTCGTCTGCCGCCTCGAGCAACGCATCACGCGTTTCGACCAACACAGCCGCTGCGGCCTCGTGCATGGGGGCGTGCTCGGCGTACTTTGCCTTCCCAAGCGTGTACGCGAGCACCATCGACCCGAGTGAGGCAGCCAAGGACCCAATCGCTGGGGCAACCGCTCCACCACCAGGTGTCGGGGCGTGCGCCGCCACTTGCTCAGCGAACAGGCCGACCGAATCACGAACCGACAGTTCAGGTGTGCTCATACGCGAATCGTACAAGCGTTCAGGTCGCGGGCTCCCCGGGCTTGGTGAACCGAGCGATCAGCGCCAACGCTTCGCGTCGCCGGAGCACAAGCACGGTTGACGATGCCACAAGGACAACAACGCCCATGGCAAAGAGCGTCCCTCCATCATCCATCACCTCGATACCAAGCGGGCCCAGATGAGCCCCCAGAGCACCAACCATCAAACCGAGCGAGAGAGATGCACCAAAGATCGCCTTGCTGGGCCAGAGCAGAAGCACCACGGCAACCAGTTCGAAGACCGCTGTTGCGATCCGCCCCCAAGGCTCGACGCCAAGGGTCTCGAAGATGTAAACGGCCTCCTCGGCACCGCTGAACTTGAAGAACAAAGTCTGCCCGAGGATCGCCGCAGCGGCGACCTGTGCGATCCAGCTCGCGACCTTCGGTCCACCAGAGAGTGCTTTTCCGGAGAGATGTGCCGCGTCTGTCATCGCTCGGTTCCTTCAGGGGAGCCCCGCCCTTGACAGGCATGAACACGCAACCTGAGGCCGAGTATTCCGAGCAGTTCAACGCTCGATCGGCACCCCAACGACCGATCCGTACTCGGTCCAGGATCCGTCGTAGTTCCGGACATCCTCGATACCGAGCAGGTACTTGAGCACGAACCAGGTGTGGCTCGATCGCTCGCCGATGCGGCAATACGCGATCGTGGGCTTGCTGGTATCCACGCCGGCGCCTTCGAGATACACACCTTTGAGCTCGATGGCGCTCTTGAACGTGCCATCTTCCGCGACGGCGCTCGCCCAAGGCACGCTCTTGGCGCCCGGGATATGGCCGCCGCGCTGCGCGGTCTCGGTCATGCCTGGGGGCGCGATCACTTCGCCGGAGAACTCTGCGGGGCTACGAACGTCCACAAGATTTGTTCCGCCCTGTTCGACTACTCGAAGCACATCCAGAAGTGGTGCCCTGAGCGAGTCATCCGCGTCCTTCGCTTTGTAGGTCGTTTGTGCGACCTCCGGCCGGTCCGTTGTGAGCGCTTTGTCGTCCTCATTGAGCCACTTCACGCGCCCACCATTCATGAGCCGCACATCTTCGTGCCCATAGACTTTGAACAGCCAGAACGCGTAGGCCGCAAACCAGTTGTTGTTGTCTCCATAGAGAATCACCGTGTCGTCCGGGGACAACCCGGCCTCACCCGCGAGCTGTTCAAACTGCTCCCTCGTCGCGATATCGCGGCGGATCTGGTCCTGAAGCTGGGTTTCCCAGTTGAATCCCACGGCGCCGGGGATGTGTCCGGCGTCGTAGGCCTTCGTGTCTACATCAACCTCGACGAGCTTTACCTTCGGGTCGGTCAGGTGCTCAGCGACCCAATCGGTCGAGACGAGGACATCCGGGTTTGCATAATCAGCCATCGCGCTTATCTCCCAATGTTCTGGTTCCAGACCGTCTGCTCAAGGCGTTGTGCCCTCAAGCAAGTCCGGGCTGTGTTTGGTCAGGTTCGAGACGTACTTGAAGACGTTGTCGCAGAAAATCGCGACACCGACGCCCTCGATCGATGTGTTCCGGCTCAGAAGGTGCCGCGCCCCCTCGAAGATCAGCCCGCTTGAGGGCCCGGCCAGCAATCCTTCTCGCTGGCTCAGTTCCAGCGCCGCGGTGTAGGCCTTCTCGAAGTCGAGCTCGATCATCTCATCGATAAGGCTCGGGTCGTAAAGCGCGCTGACATCGAGCTGCTGGACGTTGCGCAGACCAGGCACGTCGTGCCCTTCTGTGGGCTGCACCGCGATCACCTTCACGTCCGGATTCTTCTGCTTCAAGAAGCTCCCAAGCCCGGTGACAGTGCCGCAGGTGCCCAGGCTGACGAATACATGCGTCACGCGGCCCTGGGTCTGGCGCCAGATCTCGGGGCCGGTGGTCCGTCGGTGAGCCTCCGCGTTCGCCTCGTTCTCGTACTGGTTGGGCATCACCCATCGATCGCGGCTCGCCTTTGCATGACTCTTCGCGAGATTGATCGATCCATCGCCCATCCCGGGGCTTGGGCAGAGGTCGTCGTTGACCACGTCCAGCTGGGCGCCCGCGATCTTCAGAAGGACTTTTTTCTCAAGCGGCACCTTGTTGGGCAACACAAACTTCGTGGGATAGCCCCGCGCTGCCGCGATCGCCGCCATCGACAACCCGGTGTTCCCGCTCGTGGGCTCGACGATCCCTCGGCCCGGATCCTCATCGCCCTGGGTGCCGGGCTCACGCAACTCACCCGCCTCCTCGAGAGAACGGATGATCGACCAGGCGGCTCGGTCCTTGACCGAGCCAAACGGGTTCATCCACTCCAGCTTCGCGTACAACTCGAAGTCCGGAGCGGGGTTGAGGCGGTTGATGCGGACGAGGGGGCTAGGCTGCTCTACGTCGGGCAGCATCTGCAACACGTCGTCGTACACACGGGCTTCACGGTCCATCGGATGCTCATCCCGGGGCCGATGCGAGGCCCTCAGCGGGTCCGAACCCCGGAGATCGCCCCGGTCTTCGGCTCGGACGGTTCGTTTGTGTGGGTTAGATGACGAAATGCGCCGGATCGACGCAGACACGCGGCTCGCTCAGAGGACGCCGGTACAGAGACAACCGCAACAACACGTGTTGTGAGAGCCAGAAGCTCGGTCGAAGTGTCCCTGAGGGTTCATCACTGCTAGAAGCCTAGCCCCGCTACCTCACCCGGAGCCGAGATGCCGTCACAATCAACCGCTGTTGCCCTGGTGACTTGCCTCTGCGCGGTCGGCGCGGCCGCGCAGGAATCCCGCGATGCGGTCCCGGTGTCTCGCACCGACACACCCCTGCAGATCGACGGCGTGCTCGACGATGAGGCGTGGCAGACAGCGATTGCGATATCGGACTTCACCCAAACCCGACCCGACCAGGGCGCCGCGCCGAGCGAGGCGACCGAGTTCCGCGTGCTCTATGACGAGGACACCCTCTACGTCGGGGTCCGATGCTTCGACTCCACCGCGCCGGGTGGTGTGCTCGCTCGCGAGATGAGGCCCGACATCTCGCCGCGCGGGGACGACAACGTCTCGATCGTTCTGGACGCGAACCTGGACAACCGAACAGGATTCTTCTTCAGGCTCGGAGCCGCTGGCGGCGAGAGCGAAGGGCTCATTGAGGACAACGACCTGATCGGTCTCGAGTGGGACGGGCTCTGGGACGGGAAGACCTCGATCGACGATGAGGGCTGGAGCGCCGAGTTCGCGATACCCCTGGCCACCATCGTCTTTGATCCCGAGCAACCGACCTGGGGCATCAATGTCTCACGCACCATCGGTCGCCTCGACGAGACCATCCGGTGGCGAAACGCACAGCGGGGCCGCGACTTCTCCGAGCTATCGCGCGCCGGGCGTATCTCGGGCATCGAGGGCCTGGAGGCCGGGGGCGGGTTGCGGTTTAGTCCCTTTCTCACGGTCGATACCAACCTCGATTCGGGTGACATCGATACCGACCTGGGCTTCGACCTGTTCTACAGGATCACCCCGACCATTGAGACCTCGGTCACCGTGAACACCGACTTCGCCGAGACCGAAATCGACGACAGGGTCGTGAACCTTACCCGGTTCCCCGTGTTCTTCCCGGAGCAACGCGACTTCTTCCTTGAGCAGAGCGGGATCTTCGAGTTCGGCGGTATCGGCCGCAGCCCGCTGCCTTTCTTCAGCCGGCGCATCGGCATCGTGGACGGCGAGGAGCGCGGCATCCTCGCGGGTCTTCGCGTCACCGGGGAGCACGCGGGCACCCGCTTCGGCGCCATCAACGTGCAGATGGACGAGAGCGATGAGCTCGGCAACAAGAACCTCAGCGCCCTCCGCATCGTCCGCCCCATCCTTGGGGAGTCCAACGCGGGGCTCATCCTGACCAATGGTGACCCAACCCAGCGGGGCAACAACACACTTGTTGGGGCCGACTTCAACTACCGGCGCAGCGCCGACACCGCCGACGGGCTGACCTGGACGGGCTCGGCGTATGTTCAAGCCACAACCACCGATACGACGGGCCAAGACAACGATAACTCCGACACCACCGCCCTCGGTGGGCGCTTCCGCGCCCAGGCCCCGCTCTACCGATTTGATCACGGCTTCGCGCGCATCGGTGAGAACTACGACCCAGCGCTCGGCTTCGTCCAACGCCGCGGTGTGTGGGAGTTCTTCGGTGGCGGTGCGCGCACGTTCGTCTACGACAACGAAGGTGGCTGGCTCAACGAGACCATCCGCGAAACAGAGCTATCGGTACGGCACAACACGTTCTTGCTTGATACGGGTGAACCCGACACCTCAGAGATCGAGATCGAATACGACATAGATACGCGGAGCGACGACAGATTTTCGATCAACATCTTCTATGAGCACGAGAATCTCGAGGAACCATTCGAGATTGTCGATGGTGTCGAGTTGCCGACGGGTCGGTACAACACCGGGGGCACAACCGCCTCGTTCAACACCAGCAACGCGCGCGAGATCTCGATCGATGGCCGCACGACCGCGCGCACGTTCTTCAATGGTTCCCGCTTCGACTATGAGGTCGGGGCCGAATGGCGTCCAGGGCCTCAGTTCTTCGCCGAGGGTCGGTTCGAGTTCCGCGATATCAAGACCGATCAGGGCGACTTTGTGGTCCGGATCGCGACGGGCCGCGCATCAGTCCAACTCAGCCCCGAGTGGAACATCTCCAGCACGATTCAGTATGACAGCCTTTCTGACGAGGTGGGCATTAACGCTCGGATGCGGTACGAGTTCCGGCCTGGCCAGGAGTTGTTCGTGGTGCTCAATGAGGGACTCGATGTCGATGAAGGCGAGTTCCAGAGCCTCGAGAGCCAGATCATCTTCAAGCTGGGCCTGACCTTCCAGTTCTGACTCTGGTGGCCTCAATGCCTCATCCAGCGGTCCGGGTTCGGCGAACCCCGAGGCGTGAACCGCTGGAGGTCCGATGTCAGGAGCCGGGAGTCGTATGGAGACAGCGTGCGCGGTCGTCGGCGCCACCGGTGGGATAGGGCGCGTGCTCTGCCACCGACTGGCCAGCTCTGGGAGGCCGCTCGCGATCTCCGCCAGGGCCGATGGCCCCCTGAGCGACCTGCGCAGCGAGCTCGAATCGAAGGGCGCGACCGTGTTCAGCCGGTCCTTCGACGCGAGCGATGCGAGCCTCACGGAAGGCTTCCTCACCGAAGCGGCGAATGAGCTGGGCCCGGTTACCGGGCTCGCCAACACGGTCGGCTCGATCCTGGTCAAGCCCGCCCACCTGACCAGCCCGGACGATTTCGACTCGGTGCTCAAGACCAACCTCTACACGGCCTTTGCCTGTGTTCGCGCGGCTGCGAAAACGATGCGCAAGGACGGGGGCTCGATCGTCCTCTTCTCGACAGCCGCGGCAAGAACGGGTCTGCCAAACCACGAGGCGATCGCTGCCGCCAAGGGCGGCGTGATCTCCCTCGCGACCAGCGCGGCCGCGACTTACGCGAGTAACAACATCAGGTTCAACACCATCGCCCCAGGACTCGTCGATACTCCGGGTGCTGCGGCACTCGTGGGCAATGAGACCGCACGCAAAGCATCCGAAGCGATGCATGCCCTCGGGCGTATCGGCAAACCCGACGATGTCGCATCGCTCGCCGCTTGGCTGCTCGGGCCTGAAGCAACCTGGGTCAGCGGACAGACCTTCGGCATCGATGGGGGACTGGGCACGCTCCGTGGACGGGTGAAGGTGTGATCCCTGGCGAGCAGACGCCCGCCTGGATGACCTGGACCCTTCGCGCGGCGGCGGTGTACAACCTCGCCTGGGGCGCGCTGGTCGTCCTCGCCCCCACCGCGATCTTCCGATTGGTTGGCGCCGACACCGCAGCCTTCGAAGAACCCGCGAGCTACGCGATTCCCATATGGCAGTGCGTCGGGATGATCGTTGGTGTGTACGGCATCGGGTACTGGTTCGCGGCCGACAACCCCGCGCGACACTGGCCGATCGTACTCGTCGGGTTGATGGGCAAGATCTTGGGGCCCATCGGATTTGTAGATTCCGCGCTCATCCGCGGCGTGTTCCCCATAGAGATGGGAGCGACGATACTGACGAACGACTTGATCTGGTGGATCCCGTTTGGACTCATGCTGCGCCACGCGTGGATCGTGAATGAGCGTGAGCGGAACCTCGCGGCGACAGCGGATCAACCCGGACACCTGGATACTCACGACATCGTGACCGCCTCTGGTACGAAGCTAAGCGACCTTCCTGGACGCACGCTCGTGGTCTTCCTTCGGCACAGCGGCTGCACCTTCTGCCGCGAAGCACTGGCCGACATCGCTCAGAAGAGGCAAGCGATGGAGCACGCGGGTATCACCCCCGTGCTCGTGCATATGGACGCCGACACAGCGAGAGCCGAGACATTCTTTGCAGACCACGACCTTGCGGGTGTCGAGCACATCCCAGACCCAGACCAATCGATCTATCGCTTATTCGAACTCGGCCGTGCGACGATCGCGCAAGGCTTCGGCCTCAGGGTCTGGTTGCGCGGCATTAGGCCCGGGCTGATCGATCGGCACTTCGTCGGCCGGCTAATCGGTGACGGGTGGCAGATGCCAGGCGTCTTCTTGCTCGAAGGCGGCCGGATCATTCGCTCGTTCAGGCATCAAGACGTTGCCGATCGCCCGGACTACCTGAGCTTCGCGACGAGCTAAGCCGGCGCACCGCGCGGCGCGGCTTCGAGCACCACACGCCCCGCCTCGAGTGCGGCCTTCGCGAAAGGCCTCAGCTTATCTGACGAAGACTTCTCGATCTGTGAGATACCGAGCAACCCATCGAACAGCAGTTGTATCTGCATCGCGACATGGTCCGGCTGGTCGTACCCCGCAGCCTCGGCCTGCTTCGTGAGATAGCGGCGAACAAACGCCTTGTGCTCGCGCCCGGTGGTGCGGATCGGGTCATCCGCGTCGCTGTACTCGGCGGCGGCGTTCACAAAGAGGCACCCACAGAACTGCGATCCCTCGCAAACGTCCCGCCCGTGCGCGAGCACCGCCAAGAGCCGTTCTTCCGGATCAGAGGCCCGCGCCTCAATCGCTCGCACGAAGGCAATCCGCGCCCGCTCGTCGTGCCTCCGCAAAGCCGCAACGATCAGGTCGTCTTTCGATGAAAAGTGGTTGTAGAGCGTCATGCGGCTCACGCCCGCCTCCTTGAGGACGGCATCGATCCCCGAGGCGTGGAAGCCGCGAGTCCGGAACAGCCGCTCGGCGGCCTCGATCAGCGCATCACGACAATTTGACGGCATGCAACGCCTCCAAGTGGGCAATCTACCAGATTGACTGATCTATTCAGTGCATGACCTCTAGAGCCATTCATGGTCACTTTTTCGCATTATCGGGCTCTAAATCCAAAAAAATGCCAATCCCAGAATATACCGATCGGTATACCTGTTCGCCCACTGCCGGACCAGGCCCACCGGCGGGACAGACAGACGAACGGGCCAGGGATCACGAACACCTCCGACCGCGAAGGAAGAAGACCATGCCCCGCATCAGCCCTGTATCGATCGAGAACGCCAGCCCCGCCGCCGCCGAGCAGCTCGAGGGCATCAAGAAGAAGCTCGGGAGCGTCCCGAACTTTTTCGGCACGCTCGGGAACAGTTCCGCCGCGCTGGGCACCTACCTGGCTCAGAGCCAGGCACTCGAGGGCGCGCTGAACGCCCAACTCAGAGAGCAGATCGCGCTAGCCGTAGCCGGGGTGAACAGCTGCGAGTACTGCGCCGCGGCTCACACGATGATCGGCAAGGGCGCGGGGCTCAGCGAGGACGAGACCCAGCGCAATCTTGCCGGCAACAGTGAGGACGCGAAGGCCCTCGCCGCGATCACATTCGCCCGGAAACTGAATCAGTCCCACGGCAACGTGACCGACGCGGATGTGCAAGCGGTCCGGGATGCGGGTTTCTCGGACGCTGAGGTGCTCGAGATCATCGCGGTCACCACCTTCAACATCTTCACCAACTTCGTGAACATCGCCACGCAGTCCGACGTTGACTTCCCGATGGTCAGCAACCCCGCGACCGCCACCGCCTGAATCCCATCCCTCCCGCGCCGCCGCGTAACTGCGGCGGCGCGGTTTGACAGATCGAAATCCGGCGACGCGTGTAAGCATCGCGCCGCCAGACGACGAAGCCTTGGAAGCACACCGCAAGGCATGAAGGAGGCCCAAGATGGCCAGCGAGAACACCAAGACGTTCACCGCCGACAACTTCCAGGATCAGGTCCTAAACGCCGATGGCCCGGTCCTTGTCGACTTCTGGGCCGAGTGGTGCCAGCCCTGCCGACTGATCGGCCCGATCATCGACGAGCTCGCCGATGACTACAAGCACCGCGCGAGTGTCGGCAAGGTCGATGTGGACAGCAACGCGAGCCTCGCCTCGCAATACGGCGTGAGCTCGATCCCAACGGTCATACTGTTCCAGAACGGCGAGCCAGTAAAGCGATTCATTGGGCTTCGTAGCAAGGCAGATATTGCGGAAGCCCTCGAAGCAACCGCTGTGGCCTGATCACAACCAAACAACCCGATCCCCCGCAGACGCCATCCGCCAGCCGGATGGCGTCTGTTTTCTCGTTGTGGGTCTCAGAAGCCGCCGCGAGACAAAGCACCAATGGCCCGTGGTATGCAAGCAGTGCCGGACTTCTTGATCAAAAACCTGAGGGCTTCCCAAAGCTCTACGAAAGCTCGCGCTGTATCAGTCGGAAGCCAAAGCCCGGAGAGACCCGGATGCCTTGGCGGTAATCGGAGACCCCCAGGAAAACACTCAAATGTCGCATCAAGACCGCAAACCAGCGCACAGTCCAACCCAGCTGACGGCTGGTACTCGGAGGCCTTCCAAATCGCGGCGCCGGCCAGCCGCACAGCGTTGGTGTAGCTTGACCCAAGACCGTGATCACGAGGATGCCGCGGTTCTCCTCTTCTGCTACCCACAAGGATGTTCGTCAGATGTCAGATCTCACCCTTCGACGTACATATGCGCGGGTCCGCCGGGTCATCGCGAATGATGTTGGCCTCCCTGGACCCGCGTCCGTACGGGGAGCGATGGCCCTTGCATCTCCGCCACTGAAGTACGACGCCGACGGGATGCGGGCGCTCGCCGCGTTGCTCCGGGCCGAGTTCACAGTTCCGGGCATCCCCCTGAGCAAGGCGGATGTCATCAATGCCGGAACCGTTCTCGGACTGCAGCAGAGAGTATGGGCGCAGGTCAAAGACGCCGCTGGCGGGGGATCATGATGAAGCTCATCGCAACACTGATCCTTGCAGCACACATCTGCACAACAAGCGTGCTTGGGGCCGAAGTCCCAGCGGCTGTCTCGAAGTACGACACCGGCGAACGGCCGGGCGAGATCACCCCGGCCGAAGCCCGCGCGTTCTTCGCGGACCAGAGCCTTACATTGCACAAGCTGTACCGCGAGGGTCTCCCAGGCGAACGCGATCACGAGACACCGACCTGGGAAGAGCTCGTCTACCTCTACTACTACGAAGACCGTGGTGTGGAGCCTGGCGGGCTTCCGACCGATGCTACATACTTCCAATACGCCAGCTACCTAATTGAAATCGGTTACGAGGGCGGAGAGCATCCTGAGCTCGGCGAAGAGAGTGCGCGAGCGATGCCGATCGCGCAGTTTGCGAAGCTCTATGTACCAGCCAAACCCGAACCGAATCTCTTGCTGCCGAGGGGGCTAAACCCGTTCAGTGAGAGCGAGACGGTCCGCTTCGGATTGCTGCTGCGCGACTCCGGAGATGCGGGCGTTCTGGCAGCCCCGCTGTACCTTGCCGCAGCGACACCTAAACAGCAGACCGCGCTGCTCAAATCAGCCAATGGCGCAAAGCTGAGCTACACGCACAACCTCCGAGATGATGACACCACCTGGTACGCCAAGGGCGCACTAATCGCCCCACTCGTGTTCACAGATCCCGCCGGACCGCTGCAGCTGTCTACCGCCGCCCTCAGCATCGACTTTGATCGTCAGGGCACGACCGCAGATGGCGCACCGGAACGCAGTGAACTGACCGCAAAGCTCACGGGCGTCTTCGAGTTCGGGGACGACCGCACGGAACTCCTTGGGAACACCACAAAGGGGACAGCACACACGCTGACACTGAGCGCGGCGTACGCAACCGACTTCGATTTCGAAAGCTCCACTGTCGCGGCCGAGGCCATCTACACGCCCACACCCTTCGACAACAGATGGGCGATTGGTCGGATCAGAAACGACCTGCTGTGGGGAACGCTCGGGCTCCGTTGGAGACCCGAAGCCGTGCTCCGGTACGGAACCACGCTCGACGCGGGCGATGTCGCGTCTCTGGAAGACAATGACGTGTTCCTCCGGATCGGGCCACGGGCTTCGGTCGATCTCTACCCGTCATGGGCCGAGAGACTGAGCGTCACCATGAGCTACGAGTACCTCGCAGGGCTCGTGGGCAATGAAGAGACCGTTGACCAGTTCTCGGCGAAACTAAAATGGGATCTGATCCCTAACGGACAGCTCGCGTTGGAAGCCGAGTACCTCGTTGGCGAGTCTCCTCTGCTCGCAAGTGACACCGAGACCGTGAGCGTCGCGCTGTCACTTAAGTACTGAGCCTCGCAGGCAATGCCTCGAAGCAGAACCGGTGCGGGAGGGATTCGAACCCCCGAGGGGCTTGCGCCCCTAACGCATTTCAAGTGCGTCGCCTTCAGCCGCTCGGCCACCGCACCCGGACGGCGCAAGGGCGCCGCGGGAGCTCATGGTAGGAGGATCCGGTCGCGTGACAATGCGACAAGCCGCTAGGCCCGGCCCGCCGTCGCATAGAGCCCCGAGACTTCCGCCCCGAGCGCCCGAACCCGCTCTCTGACCTCTGATGACGTTGCACCAGTAGCATCTCGCTGGGCGGCCACGCAGCCAGAAGCTGTGGCGATGTCAGCCTCCAGGTTGCTGACGGACTCACGCACCCGCTTTGTCGCGTCGGTGGTCCGCTGTGCCAGCTTGCGCACCTCATCGGCGACCACCGCGAAGCCTCGTCCCTGCTCACCCGCGCGTGCGGCCTCGATGGCCGCATTCAGCGCCAGCAGGTTTGTCTGATCTGCGATGTCCTCAATCAGCTTGATAATGGGCGTGACCTCTGCGAGACGATCGGTGACGCCAGACATGGGCTCGGGCTGATCGGCATCATCCTTGTCATCTTCACCGATCAGCGCGAGAAGGTCAGCAACGAGGGAGGCGATTCGATCGAAGTCGGCAGCTTGGAATCCCAGAGCGGGCTCGGGATCCGCCGGAACCTCCAGTATGTCCGGCGTCGCCGTCAGCGGAACAACCGGCTCGGACAGTGGTTCCTGCAGAGGCTCGTGCTCTGCTGGCTCCTCTTCGATCTCAGCATCATCCGAGATCTCCGCGCCCGGCTCGGGCGCGGGTTCTGGGCTCAACACCACCGATTCCTCGAATGCCCTGGGTCTTGCACTGGCTGTTTTCTGACGCCGCCCCGTGTTGACCCGCGCAGAAGCCCAGGCCCGGACCAACAGGGCCGCACAGAGCGCATTCGTCGCGATCAGACCCACGATCACCAGCGCCAGAACCATGAAGGGATCGACCATCCGCTGCGAACCTCCCGCCTCGGCATCGGCCCATATGGGAGGCAACTCGACCCCGGGCCCGATAGACCGACCACTCAAAGTGGTGGCGGAACATCACAGGCGGCACGCGCGTTGGCGAGTAGGGTGATACCAATCCCACACCGATCTGCAACGAAAGCAAGCCAAGAGGGAAGACATGGCCACTAGATTCATGCTCGGACTATGTGCGATCGTCAGCACCTCATTGCTCGGCGCCTGCAGCTATGGCGTTCGCTCCAACCCGGTGCTTTGGCTCACGGATGCCAGGGTGACCGACCAGCAAGCCGCGCTGCAAGTCGAGATTGAGAACACCAGCGACTCCGACCTGACGCTCACCTCGATTGAGTATGAGCTGACCTACGGCCCCCTGCCCGTCGCAGACGGAACCTGGGCCGGCAGCCGCCCGATCGCGAGCGGCGAGACGATCAATCTGCCGCTTGCCATTGGCTTCGATACGCCGCCGATCGATCCAATGGCGCCGACCGTTGAACTCCGAGGGCAGATGACCTTCGACGATCAGGGCCAGAGTGGTGCGCTCGCCTTGACCGAAGCAACATTCGATGTTTCAGCGCCGGCTCGGCGTTGACTGAGGACCGCACGTGCTGTCCGCAACCCAACGCAATCTGGCCCTCTTCGCATGTCTTTTCGCTATCTGCATAGCGATGGGCCTCTATGCCAGCACCGGTCTCAAGGTGTTCTCCCGCGGCGCGAGCCCGGAACTCGCCGAGAGCAACGGAGAGAATGATCTCGCCGACCTCTTCGGTGAGATCGATCCAGGGGCCGACGAGCCGGCGCTCGGATCGGTGGACACCGAGTACCGGTTCGGACTGTTCCCCGGCGGAACGAGCCTGCCGGCTTTCCTGAGCGTCGTTTCGATCACCGGCCCGGCCTTGACGCTCGCGTTTGCTGCGATCCTGCTGTCTCGCCCCAGCAAGCACAGCACCCGAGAAACTGCATGAATCAACGGAGCATCCGATGAACCCGCAAGCACTCGCCATCGCCGCGATCACCATGCTGGCATCAACTTCCGCCTCACTCGCCGCCCCCCCGTTCGCCGACAAGACCCCAGACGGTGAGAATCTAGAGGTCCGTCCGGAGCACGGCTCGCTCGGAACGGTGTACTACTCGCTGAGCCGCCGCGACAAGCAGGTCTACTTCGAGTCCAACGCTCCGCTCGAGGACATCAAGGGACAGAGCGACCGAGTACTGGGCTACGTGATCGCCGAGAGCGATGAGAACCTGGTCGCCGGCGAGTGGCACCTCCCAGTCCGTTCATTGCGGACCGGCATCGAGCTGCGCGATGACCACCTCTATGAGAAGCAGTGGCTCTGGGCCAATGAGCACCCCGACGTGATTTTCCAGCTCGAACGGGTTGCTGACCTCACGACAGAGCGCAGCGGCACTGGCTTCCGGACCTATCGAGGCACACTCGTCGGGGACCTCACGCTCCGCGGTGTCACACTGCCCCGCATCATCGAGAACGCCACACTCACCTTTCTTGACGAGAGTGAGCGAACCCGCGCCGTCGCCCCGGGTGACCTGCTCCAGATCCGTGCCAGCTTTGATGTCCCTCTCGGCGAGCACGAGGTCTCAAACGTCGCGATCGATAACGGCAAGGTCGCGCAGGTCGTCGAGCTCGACATCGTGCTCTACATGAGCACCCAGCGGCCGTAACCCCCCGACACCCGCGGGCTGCCCGGACCCGCAGCTATGCTTAGCATCGCATGCCGACGTCTTTCGTCAACGCGGTGCCCGTCGTGGTCAACACGATCGTCAGACTTGGAGCCCAGAGCTTCCTCGATGTCGGTGTGGGCTTCGGGAAATGGGGCCACCTCTTCCGCGAGTACACCGACATCCGCGCCTCGGGCGACGACCCCGAGCGCTATCAGAAAACGAACTGGCGTGCCCGCATCGACGGCATCGAGGGCTTCGCGCCCTACCTCACCCCGGCGCACGAGTATTTCTACGACGACATCATGGTGGGTGATGCGCTCGAGATCATCCCCAGGCTTGTCTCGGAGCAGAAGTCATACGACGTCGTCATGCTGGGTGACATCATCGAGCACTTCGAGAAGAACGACGGGCTGAACCTGCTTGATGAATGCGTCAAGCTCGCGAACCGGGCCGTCATCGTCTCGACACCCAGGTACGACATCCCGCAGGGCGCGGCGTGCGACAACGAGCTCGAGACGCATCGGTCGGTCTGGACGCCTTCTGATTTCAAACGCTGGCCAAATACCACCGTGCGGACCGTCAAGCACGAACTCCTGATGGCGGTGATCCAGAAAGAGGGAGTCCGCATCCCAATCGGGCGTGCATCGATCCACTCGGTGCCACGAGGCCCAGCGCGATCAAAAGCCAAGCTGTTGCGAGCAATCGCGGGGGTGGTGGAGAAAATGGGCGGCTGAACCCCGAGCAGCACCGGGCCTAGATCGCGGGCTCAACGCCCCAGATCTCCTCGGCGTACTCACGGATGGTCCGGTCACTCCCAAACCGACCCGATCGCGCGATGTTGTACACCGTCCGCTGCGCCCAAGCCCGCTGATCCAGGAACAGCTGGCCGGCATGCTGCTGTGCCGCGATGTATGAGCCCAGATCGGCGAGGTGGAAGTACGGGTCGTGGAGCCCCGCGATCGAGTGCCGCACCCAAGAGAACGCGCCCGTATCCCCAGAGCTGAACCGCCCACTGTCGATCGCGTCGACCACACGCTGCGCCGTCGGGCTCTCGCCCAGAATCCCGTCGGGGCGCTTGCCCGAAGCACGGAGCGCTTCGATCTGCTCAACAGTGTTCCCGAAGATGAACATATGCTCGCGGCCTATCGCTTCGTCCATCTCGACGTTCGCTCCATCGAGCGTGCCGATGGTCAGCGCACCGTTCAGCGCGAACTTCATGTTCCCAGTTCCCGAGGCCTCAAAGCCCGCTGTCGAGATCTGCTCGGAAAGATCGGCCCCCGGGATGATCACCTCGGCTCGGCTCACGTTGTAGTTTGGGACGAACGCGACCTTCATGAGCCCGTGCAGCCGCTCATCACGGTTCACCGTGTCTGCGATCGCGCAGATCAGCCGGATGATCTGTTTCGCACGCTCATACCCGGGCGCGGCCTTGCCGCTGAACACGAAAACCCTCGCCTCGGGCTCGGCGCCATCGTCCACGATCTCGAGATAGCGGTGCACCACGTGCAACGCGTTGAGCAGCTGCCGCTTGTACTCATGCATCCGCTTAACCTGAGCATCAAACATCGCGTCCGGATCGACCGCGAATCCGAGATCCCGCTGCACCAGTGTCGCGAGGCGCTGCTTGTTCAGACGCTTCACGCGGGTGATCTCGTCGAGGAAGCCCGTGTCATCGATGAAACGCTCGAGGCCACGGAGTTCGTCGAGGTTGGTCACCCAGCCATCGCCGATGGACTCGGTGATGAGCCGGCTCAGGTGCGGGTTCGCGTGCAGCATCCAGCGGCGGGGCGTCACGCCGTTGGTCTTGTTGTTGAATCGATCCGGGTACATCTCGGCAAAGTCAGGGACGAGACTCGATCGGATCAGATCGGTGTGGATCCGCGCGACACCGTTGACCGAGTGACTGCCGACGATCGCCAGGTGCGCCATGCGGACCTGCTTCGGGCTGCTCTCCTCGATGATGCTCATCCGAGCGAGCTTGCCGTGATCCCCCGGGAACGCTTTCGCGGCATCGTCCAGGAACCGCTGGTTGATGTCGAAGATGATCTCCAGGTGACGCGGGAGCACCCGACCGATCAGATCCACGGGCCACTTCTCGAGGGCCTCTGGGAGCAGGGTGTGGTTCGTGTACGCCAGCGTGCGCCGCGTGATCGCCCAAGCGGTATCCCAGGGCATCCGGTGGTGATCCACGAGCACACGCATCAGCTCCGCGACAGCCAGCGCCGGATGGGTGTCGTTGAGCTGCACCGCCGCGAGCTCGTGCAGCTTGCCGACCATGTCGGGGCCCGACTGGACGTGCCGGCGCATGATGTCGGTGATCGCGCAGCTGACCAGGAAGTACTCCTGAATCAGCCTGAGCTCCTGACCAGGCTGGTGCCGATCGCTCGGGTACAGAACCTTGCTGATCGTCTCGCTGACGACCTTGCCCTCAACAGCTCGGAGGTAGTCGCCCGAGTTGAAGATCCGCATGTCGAACTCGTCGCTCGCCCGCGCGGCGAAGAGCCTGAGCGTGTTGACGGTCTTCCCGCCATAGCCCACGATCGGCATGTCGCAGGGCACGCCCACAACGGTCTGGCAATCGACCCAGTGCGCGACACGTTCGCCGTCTTGACTGGTGTGCGCAACTCGCCCGTAGAGCGGAACGACACACGCCTGCTCGGGGCTGGTGATCTGCCAAGGCGTGCCATCGGCGCGCCACGCCTCGGGCCGCTCGTGCTGGCGCCCCTCAAGGATCTCCTGCTTGAACAGCCCGTACTCGTAGTTGATGCCGTAGCCGAAGCCCGGCAGACCGAGCGTCGCCATGGAGTCGAGGAAGCACGCCGCGAGGCGGCCCAGACCGCCATTACCCAGCGCCGCGTCAGGCTCAGCGTTGAGGATCGCGTCGAGATCCTCGTTCAGCCCCGACAGGGCCGTCCGGGCTTCATCGACCATCCCGAGGTTCGCCAGGGTCGAACCGAGGGTCCGGCCCATAAGGAACTCCATAGACAGGTAATACGCCCGCTTGGCACCTTGAGACCGGTAGCGGCTCTCGGTCGTGATCTGCTGGCCCACCACGCGATCGCGAACCGCCAGGCTCACGGCCCAGAAAATCTCACGCGGGCTGAGCTCGCCCCACGTGCGACCCAGCGTGTGGCTCGCGTGGCGCAGGATGTTTGTGCGCAGATCTGGCGCTTCGATCGCCTGAGGTTCCATGGGCATCGTCGTCATGGCTCCCTCCATCGGCCCAAGTGACCCCAGATCGGAACTCCGACCGAGGTTTCCCGCCACCCACGCCCCGCAGCGGGTGCAGCGCAGGACCAGCCCCAACGGATACCGGCTTCATCGCCTGATCCGGGGAAGCCAAAGGGTAAGCCGTACAGATTCCGGAGGCGTTACTCGCCTTCTGACCCACCAGCCGGCTCTTCCTCCCAGAACCTGAGTGTGGTGGGCTCCAGCGGTTCGCGAACCTCCAGGCCCCAGGGGAGGTCGGCACCATCCGCTTCCGCCTCCTCAGGATCCGTCGGCGCCCACGTCACGCGGCTCGCCCCGAGCAAGGTCCCCGTCGCGAACGCCAGATCCACCTGCGCGATCTGGTAATCCACGAGCGCCCGGACCTCCGCGCTCTGGGCGTCTGCCAGGTTCGCCGAGGCGTCGAGCACATCGGTCGATGTGCTCCGGCCAACATTGAACTCGCGCTCCTCAGCAAGCAGGGTCCGGGCGTTCAGCAGCACGCTCTGGCGGGCCGCGATGATCCGTTGCCAAGTCGCCTCAAGCTGATCGACCGCATCGAGCACCTCGCGACGGATCGAAAGCTCGCGTGCCTCCCGCGTTCCGAGCCGCGCGAGCCGGGCCAGGATCGCCTCACGGACGGCGCTCTTTGCCGCCTCGTTGCTGATCGGCACCTCGGCGTTGAGCCCAAAGATGTGACTTATGAACTGATACTGACCCAGCGAATCGACCGCGTCGTTGTACACACCACCCAGACCCCGCCAGCGGTAGGTGTAATCGAGCGTCACCAGCGGAAGGGCCTGGTTGCGGTTGAAGTCGATCGTGCTCGCGTCCGACGCGATGCGAAGCTCGAGTTCCAACAGCTCCATCCGCTGGGAGACCGCCGAAGCGGTGAGGGCCGCGGTGTTGAACTCGTACTCGACTGGGTCGGGGACTGTCTCGGGAACCACGAGCGTCCTCGTCGCGATATCGAGCCCGTCGATATTCATCAGTTCCTTGAGCTGACGCTGCTGTCGCAGGACCTCGTTCTCGGCGACAATGATCTGCTCGAGCCGATCCGCGACGCCCGCCTGCGCCCGGATGACCTCGACCTCCGACGCACGCCCCGCCCGCTCTTGCCGCTCGGCACGATCCAGCTGCTCCTGGGCGAGCTCGAGTTGCTGCTGCCGGACCTCAAGCTGCGCCCGCGCTCCGTAGAGCAGCCAGTACGCCCGGTCGGCGTTCGCGACCTGTCGGATCACCTCCAGCTTGGTCTGGGCCTCGCTGATCTGCTGGTCATAGGCCGCGAGCCGGATCGAGTGCGTGTTCGCGCGGCGACCGGCGCCTCGAAGCAGCGGCTGGCTGAAGCTGAACTGGACCTCTGTGTTGTAGCTCGGATCGAGCGTCGCGAACTGGTTGTCGGTCCGAGTGCGGGTCGTCGGCAGCGTGAACTCCGCGGTTCCACCCGAGCGGAGCGGCACGCGCACGCCCGGGTTGATCGACTGGAACAACGACTCACCGCTCTGCGTGCTGTTTATCACCGGGGCGTCGTTGTTCGACCACTGAGCGTTCAGCGTGAACACCTGGTCAAACGCCGCTTCCTCTCGGCTCAGCCGCGCGTTGGCCTGCGTAGGCGACAGCAACGCGACTCGGAGATCGAGGTTGTTTTGCAACACCGCGGCGCGGACTTCCGCAAGATCGAACTCGACGCTCTCGCGGCCCTCGATTCGGCTGGTCCAATCGATGCCGTCGTCGTCCTCAGTGGGCTCTTGCTGCGCCTCGGGTCGCGGGGCTACATAGTCATCGGGCTCGAACGCCTGGATCGTGCGGAGCTGCCCCGTCGCGACCCGCCGACCAAGATCGCTATCGCTCCTTGTCAGTGGGTTCTGTGCGCACCCACTCAGCGCCAGCCCGGCGCACAGTGAGAGCGAGAGTGCCCGGAGACGGAGGGTCTGATCGCGCCGCGCAGCGCGGGAGTCATCGGTCTTCATCTGCCTTTGTCCCACCCCGGGGCAGCTCGCGCCCCGCCGCGTATTCGAGAAGTCAGTCGTGCCGCAACGCGTCGATCGGGTTGAGCGCCGCCGCCTTGATCGCCGGGAACATCCCGAACACCACGCCCACCGCAGCGCAGAATCCGACACTCAGCCCAACGGCCCAGGGTGGCACCACCG
The DNA here is from genome assembly GCA_039186605.1 of Planctomycetota bacterium. GTDB lineage: Bacteria > Planctomycetota > Phycisphaerae > Phycisphaerales > UBA1924 > JBCCZZ01. Next base: position 23,258 of record JBCCZZ010000004.1, read on the forward strand.
CGTCGGTCAGCGGGAAGTCCGGGATCGCCCGCATGATCGCGCTTGCCCCCTGCCCGATCACGAGCCCGATCACACCGCCCACCAGGCAGAGCGTCACGGCTTCAACCAGGAACTGGAGCAGGATGACCCCCGGCCTCGCGCCGACCGCCTTCCTCAGCCCGATCTCACGCGTCCGCTCGCTCACGCTCACGAGCATGATGTTCATGATGCCCACGCCGCCGACGACCAATGAGACCACCGCGATCAGGAAGCCCACACCCGTCATCACGCCCGCGACGCCGTTGAACTGATCGATCGCGTTCTGCACCACCTCAACACGGAACGTGTCGGGCTGACCGGGCTCGATCGCGCGGCTCGTCCTCAGAATATGACGGATCTCGGCCTGCGCCTCAGCGGCAAGCTCCGTGTCCTGGATCTGACCGATCGCGTAGCGCCAGCGGTAGGGGTTCAGGTTGTACGCCGTTTCATAGGGGATGAAGATCTCGCTGGCCGGCTCGCCATCGCCGAAGAGCTTGAACTCCTTGGTCTCAACCACGCCCACCACCTGGAAGCGTCGGCCCTTGATCAGCAGGAAGTCGCCCGTCGGATCCGCATCGAGGTTGAACTCCTCGATCGCCTTCTCGTTAATCAGGCACACTTGGAGCGCGTTCTCGCGATCACTCGTCCCGAACTCGCGCCCGAACAGCACGCGCCGGTCCTCGATCTCATGCCAGCTGGGCCAGATGCCAGTGACCTCGACGCCCTGACGCAGGATGTCCTCGAATCGGACGTCATAGCGCGAGTTGGTCATCGGCGTAATCAGCTCGATCTGCGAGCAATAGTCGTCGATGTCCTTGATCTCGGCCATCGAGATCCGCGCATCGGCCCAACTCATCGTCGTGCGCAGCTCGCGCGGGACGTAACCGTTGATCCAGACCTTCCGGGCACCGAAGGTCTCGAACTCGTTAAGCACAAACCCACGGAGCCCGCCCAGACCCGCGATCACGGTAATGACCGCTGCGACACCGATCACGATACCAAGCGTGGTCAGGATCGCCTTCGCCTTGTTGGCCCAGATCTGGCCCATCGCCAGGAACACCGTCTGGAAGATCAGCCTGAACAGGATCACGCCGTTACCTCCATCATGCGATCCCCACCGCCGACAGCGTTCACCGACGGCTTGGGCTCGGCCTGACCGTTCGCCGAGGCGTCAGGTCTGATTTTTTTTGAGCCCTTCGCGCGCTCCGCGGCCACCTCCTCGGCACGCTTCGCCCACGCCTGATGCGTCGGGTCGTCATCGGTCGGGAAGTCGCTCACGATCTTGCCATCCCGGAGCCGCACGATCCGGTCGGCGTGGCCCGCGACGTCCTCCTCGTGCGTCACGACAACGATGGTCTGGCCGTCCGCGTGCAGCTCGCGGAACAGCTCGATGATCTCGTCGGTCGTCTTCGTATCGAGGTTGCCCGTCGGCTCGTCGGCCAGCAGGATTGTCGGGTCGTTCACGAGGGCCCGAGCGACCGCGACGCGTTGACGCTGACCGCCCGAGAGCTGGTTGGGCCGGTGGCCGACCCGATCGCCGAGTCCGACCTTGCCGAGGGCGCTCTTTGCACGCTTCTTCGCACTGAACAAGTGCGTCCGCGAATACAGCATCGGAAGCATCACGTTCTTCAGACTGCTCGCACGCGGCAAGAGCTCGAAGGTCTGGAAAATGAAACCGATCTCGCGGTTGCGCACGCCCGAGAGCGCCGTGGCGCTCATTTTCTGCGTATCCCGCCCGTTGAGCTCGAACGTGCCATCGGACGCCTGATCGAGACATCCGAGAATGTTCATCAGCGTGCTCTTGCCGCTGCCCGATGCGCCCATGATCGCGACAAACTCATTGCGGTGAATATCGAGATCAACACCGGCGAGCGCGTGGACTTCTTCCACGCCCATCTTGTAGATCTTGCGCAACCCACGGATCTTGATGACCGGTGCGTTCGGATCGAGCTGTTTGCGCTTCTTTCCCAAAGCTCAGCCCGCCTCGCCCGAGGCCTCGGTCGAGGCGACAACAGGCTCATCCTCGCTGACCTGCTCTTCCTCTTCGGCGTCGATATCTCGCACCGTCTCCTCATGGCCGAGATTCACCAGCTCACGGAAGGGACCGCTAACGATCCGCTCGCCCTCGTCGAGACCGCCGATGATCAGTGTCTGCGAGATGTCGCTCGGCCCGACGCTCACCGGTTTGACCACCGTCTCGAGCGCCCCCAACTCGTTCTCGACCACCGCGTACACCACTCGGGCGAACACACGGTTGAGATCGACATGCGGTGAGTCCTCGGCGATATCACGCGGCAACTCATCGACGCGACGCTCCAGCACGCTCTGGCTGGGCACGATGACGACGTCACTAAACCGCTCGACCTCGATGTCCGTGTTTGCGCTCAGCCCGGAGAGCAGTCTGTATCCCGCGCTGTCAGCCTCGGTCGAATCGGTAATCAAGATCTCGACATTGAAGAAGCCGACGCCGTCCGAACCGACCTGACGCTTCAGCCCAACGCGGCGGACCACTCCCTCAAGCTCCACATCGGTGTACGCGTTGATGTAGATCCGTGCGATCTGACCCTCACGCACCGGCGCGATGTTGGTCTCATCGACCTGCGCGTTAAGCAGCATGCTCGAGAGATCCGCGATCTCCATGATGATGCTGCCGGCGTTGTTCGTCGTGCCGACGATCACCGTCTCGCCGACCTCGGCGTTCAGAGCCGTGACGATCCCATCCATCGGCGTGGTGATGATCGCGTTATCCAGGTCGGTCTCGCGCTGCGCGATGGTCGCCTTCGCGATCTCGATCGACTGCTCGGCTTGCTTCAGCTGGCTCCGAGCATCGAGGAAGTCCGCCTCGGCAAGGTCCAAGTCGCTCTTGGAAACGTCCCGGGTGTCGTACAGATCCTGGAACCGCTCGAACTCCGCCTGGGCACGGATAAACCGCGCCGTCGCGCCATCGAGCGCCGCTTCTGAGCTGGCGAGCTGCGCCCGCGCCGACACCAGCGCCGCTTCGAGGTCACGGGCATCGAGCCGCACGACCACATCGCCCGCCCGAACCTGATCGCCCTCCTCGAAGGGCAACGCCACGATCCGGGCCGAAACCTGCGCACTGATCTCGACGTTGGTCTCCGGCTCGATCGCGCCGGGTGCACTCACCGTTCGGGTCAGGTCGCCAAGCTCCACCTCCTGGAACCTGACTGCCTTGCCCTGGGGCCCCTGCTGCCCAAACGCGAACTGCATCTGCCCGTCGGGCCCGGGCTGGGCCTGGCTGGCAACGAACGCTCCGCCCGCGGCGACGACCACCACGAGCAGCACGATGACGGCGAGTATCCACTTCAGCACGACCGTGTCTCCACGCACTTGCCAGGTGACGGCCGCGCGGGGATCCCCCCACCGGCTCGATTCACCCCATCCATCCGCCAGGGCGGGTACCGGGGGTTCGCCCCTCGATGCCACCCGGCTTCGTGCCCCGGAGATTCGTTTCAGGATCCCGGTACAAGCCCGGGCCCTTCACATGGTCGCGGGACACGCCCGGCGGTTCATTCCGACCGTGCCCCGCTGGGTTTCACCGAGAACCAAGTTTCAGGTGTACCCCTCGCAGAATCCTAAGTTGCCCAGCGAGGCGGGACTGCGCAAAGAACACCCCCGCGAGTCAGATCCGCCTCCTGTGCGCCGAATCGGCCTGCAATCGCTCTAAACGCCGAGCTTCTCGGACAGAAAATCACCGACCCGATCGATACCGATCCGCTCCTGGCCACCAGTGTCGCGGTCACGGACCGTCACCGTCTGGTCCTCAAGCGTCTCACCATCGATCGTGAAGCAGTACGGGCAGCCCGCCTCGTCCATCCGGGCGTACCGCTTGCCAATCGACTGCTTCGGGTCGGTCTCGATGAAGCCCAGGTGACCAAACCGGGCCATCAGCTCGCGGTGGAGCTTGCCCGCAACCTCCGGCATCTCGCCCTTCTTGACCAGAGGGAACACCGCAGCCTTGATGGGCGCCAGCCTGGGGTGGAACTTCATGATCTCCGGGCTGGGGCGGCTGTCGTCCTTCGTGTACGCCTCGCACAGCACCGCGAGCACGCCGCGATCCAGGCCCGCCGAGGGCTCGATCACGTGCGGCAAGTACCGCTCGTTGCGCTCCTGGTCGAAGAACTCGAGCTTGACCCTCGCGTGCTCCTGGTGCTGTGCGAGGTCGAAATCCGTCCGGTGGGCAACGCCCTCGAGTTCACCGAATCCGGGAGCCGTAAACGGGAAGCGGTACTCAACGTCGCTCGTACCCGCGCCCACCTTGGCGTAGTGCGCCAGCTCGTCGCGGTCGTGCTCGCGCAGGATCAGGTTGTCACCCGCGAGCCCCAGGTCCTTCCACCATTGCATCCGCCAGTCGCGCCAGAACACGTACCAGTCCTGCGCCTTCTCGGGGTGGCAGAAGAACTCGATCTCCATCTGCTCGAACTCGCGGCTGCGGAACGTGAAGTTTCGGGGCGTCACTTCGTTGCGGAACGCCTTGCCGGTCTGGGCGATTCCGAAGGGCACCTTGACCCGCATCGTGTCGATCACGTTCTTGAAGTTCACGAAGATGCCCTGCGCCGTCTCGGGGCGCAGGTACGCGACGTCGTCCTCTGTCGCAGTCGCACCCAGGTAGGTCTTGAACATCAGGTTGAATGCGCGTGGTTCGGTCAGCGTGCCGGGAGCGCTCGCGTGCGGCCCAACGGTGATCGCCATCTCGTCGGCCGAAAGCGACATCAGCTCAACCCGGTCGATCTCCTCGTCGGCGACCTTCCGCTTCTTCTCCTTGTCGAGCTTCTTGCGTGCGGCCTTCTCGGTCTCGTCATCGATGTAAGCGTATATCCGTCCTTTGCTATCGCCCTTGACACCCAGCGCCATCAGGTGATCCGCGCGATAGCGGCTCTTGCTCTCACGACAGTCGATCATCGGGTCGTTGAACCCGGCAACATGCCCGCTCGCCTCCCACACCCGCGGGTTCTGGATGATGCACGAGTCGAGCGGCACGATCGAAACCGGTCCACCCTCCGGGCTGTCCGCACCGCGGCAGCCCGTCATCACCACGTCCTGCCACCACGCCTCGCGCAGGTTCTTCTTCAGCTGCGCGCCCAGCGGCCCGTAGTCCCAGAAGCCGTTGACGCCCCCATAGATCTCGCTGGCCTGGTACACGAACCCGCGGCGCTTGCACAGCGCCATGATGTCGTCCATAGATTTAGTCGTGGCTTGTTCGTCGCTCATGCTGGGCCCCTCCCGGGCGTGTGGGCCCAAGGGTAGGAGCCGGGCATGGTCCGCCTAGGACCCCTCGTCTTCGTCCGGATCGCTTACAAGCCGCTGGAGGAGCTCACCAACGCGGATCCGCTCGACCTCCGCGTCTGCCTCCTCTGGCAGGCTTGAGAAGTCAGCGATCTCAGGCTCGCTCACAAGCTCCCCGACATCACCCGCGTCCCCAGCACGCACAAGCCCCAGCGACCCGTTCCCGGTCACCGTGATAATCCAACGCCCTTCATCGAGTTGGCGGTACACCGCCTGACCCTGCAGCATCCGCGGGTCGGCCCAGTCCACGAACTCGACCGCTGGATCGATGACTGTGCCGCTCGCCGGCGGAGTCAGTTCGTCGAATACACGCCGGATCAACAGCCGCCCATCGGCGACCACATAGTCAACGTACACCTCACCCCGGGGGTCGTAAGGCGTCGCAATCTCCTCGACCACCCCGCCCGGGTTGCGGACCAACACCGTGATCGTGTCATCCCGGACCAAGAGCTCGGTCACTGCCTGCCGCTCAACCGCGGTGTTGTAGAGCCTGCGAAGGTCTTCGTAGCTCTCGTTGAGCTCGGTCAGCCGGTCCCGGTAGATGTCCGCGCTCTCCCGGGCCTCGAGGTACTGATAGCCCATGTACGAAGCCCCGCCGGTCAGACCAACCAGCGCGACTCCGTTGATAAGCCGCAGCACGGGGATTTTCAGGATCGCGAGAAGTGCCTTCATCAGGGGGTCTATCGGCATCCGAACCCGGGTCATTCGACGATACGCCGTGGCCATTTCTCGGACGTGCCGGACCGGCATACCCCGTACGAGCCAACACTGCGCATGAAACCGCCTTGGCGGTGCCCCCAGGGGCTTTCTGACTGCATCAGCCCCAGTCGATCCCCAGATATCTCTGGAGGCATCGACCGATGACGAAGCTGAACACGAAGCCGCTCGCCCTACTCGCCGTCGCTGCGTTCTGGATCGCACCGCTCACCGAAGCCGCCGGGCCCACCTCAGCGAGCAGCTACGGCCCTCCCTATCACGAACGAATCAAAGAAACCCATAAGCACTTCGAGGCCATGCTCCTCTCACGCCATCGCGAGGTCCTTCAGGAGATCCAGGGTGGCAAGCGTGTCACCCCCGGCTGGTTCAAAGGACTCGACAACGCCGCGCTCGAATCGCTCATCGCCGACTACTTCGACACGAGTCACATGCAGGGCGGACCGACCTGGCACGAGCTGTACGAGCGGTGCGGGGAGTTCCTCGCTCAGGGCGTCGATCACCCCATCGTGATCCACGTGCTCGCGGCAAGCCGCAAGAGCATGGGCATGGACGCCAAGCTCAAGGACTACTACGTGATGGCCCACGAGGGCTACGCCGACCTGGGCTTTCCGGAGTTCATACGCACATGGACAGGCGGGGAGATCCTTCTTCAGCATCTCAAGGAGCGGAACGGCCGCGCGGCTAGGGCCCAGAGAGCCGAGATCTCCAAGCTGCTCGAGGCCGCGCTCGCGAAAGGCCAGTACGACAGCTCGCTGGGCCACACCAGTTTCGATGAGGTTGTGAGCTACCTCGTCAAGCCCCCGGCAAGCGACGCTGAGGCCGAGAAGTACCTTGAGATGTTCACATCGAACTCGAACGTGACAGAAGCCAGCCGCGAGCTGATCAAGGCCGAATACCAGTTCCGTCTCGCCTGGGCCGCTCGAGGCACTGGCCCGGCACACACAGTCGGCCCGGCTGGCGCCGTCGGTTTCGAGCGACACATGATCCGTGCCCGGGGCCACCTGATTCGCGCAATGAAAGCGGACAACACCCGCGTGCTCCCTCCCGCGAAGATGATCACGGTTTGCATGGCAGGCTTCCCGCCCAAGGGCACCGACGCGGCGAAGTGGTTCGAGATCGCGATGGCGCTCCAGATCGACACGAATACCGGCTTCAACAACGCCCGGATGGCGGCCGCGGAGCGATGGGGTGGATCAAACCGAAACGTGATGATGATCGGCGACCTCGCCGACTCGCTCGATCGCCACGACTCACTGCTTCCGATGCACTTCATCGAGTCGGTGCGATTCGTCGCATTCGACGCGATGAACCCGCAGCCGAGCGTGCTTCGCAACGCCGAGCTCTACCAGGCAACGACGAAAGCAATCGACGAAATGATCCGACAGCCAACGCACTCATCACGGGTAAACAGCCTGCTCACCGTGAAGCTCGCACTCGCTGTCCATGCCGGACGTACCGACGAAGCACGCAGGCTCGCCGCTGGGCTTGGGAACCGCGTCAACCGGAAGACGCTTGAGGCATTCAGGGTCGAGTTCGATCGGGTGCGCACGCTGGCCCGCGAAGGAGCGCTCGCGGCTCATACAGAATGAGAAAAGCCGTGATCGGTTGCGAAGAACCGGCCAGGCGTTTCGCCGAGGTGGCTCTTAAACGACAAGATATACGCACTCGGTGTTTCGTACCCCACACCGTGCGCACACTCGGCCACCGTTGCACCCCCCGCGAGCATCCGCAGGCTGTGTAGCAGCCGAGCTCGCTGCCGCCACTTGCCAAATGTCATCCCCAGTTCTCGGCGGAACACACGCTCAATCGTCCGCCCGCTCGCGCCGCAACCAACAACCAGCACCTCGAGTGGTTCACGGCAGCCCGGGGATCTGATCACACGCTCCGCGATCCAACGCGCACGGGCATCGCTGGGGAGACGCAGATCGAGCGGCGCCGCGCGCGTGCTTCCCACTTCATCCAATATCACTTCCGCGAGCCGAGACTCACTCTCCACGGCCGACCTGAGCATCTGACACTCGATCGTGCGAAGAATGAGCTCTCGGAGCAGCGGACCAACCGCGACCACCCGGTGATGGTCCAAACCCCGCCTACGAACGAGCGAGGGCGACAAATACAAGGTCCTGATCTTGGTCTTCCCTGTGGCCACAGTCCGGTGCTCTGCACTCATCGGTACCCAAGCCGCACGCAGAGGCGGGATCACGTAGTACCCGTCCGCCAGCTCCACGCTCAGAACACCATCAACTGCGTACACAAGCTGCGCCCACTCATGCGCGTGCCAGCCCGAGTCCCATCCGTCAGGCACGTTCAGTGCCAGGGTTCGAACATCAAAGCGGACGCTTTGTCGTTTTAGCGACATCAAATGTCAGAATATCGGATTGACGACAGATATCCAATCCTCGATCCTGCGATCTCGTCAAGCCCATCCAACCAAGGAGCAACCAATGCCGAACCATGTCGCACATTTCGCGATCACCGCGGACAACCCCGAGCGAGCCAAGACGTTCTACGAAACAGTCTTCGGCTGGACGTTTGAGCCCTGGGGGCCGCCCCAGTTCTGGCTGATCAACACCGGCGAAGGTGGCATCCGAGGCGCGCTTCAGAAACGGACCGAACCGGCGACAGGAGGTGGCCTCGAAGGGTTCGAGTGCACCATTGCTGTGGCTGATGTTGACGCAACAACGAAAGCCATCCGCGACGCCGGTGGCGATGCCCCAAACGAGCCATTCGAGATCCCGACCGTCGGCCGCGTCACGATGTTCCGCGACACCGAAGGCAATCGGGTTGGCGCGATGCAGTACGTGGAAGGCGTCCGGTGAACGCTAGGCCTCGAACCGCCTCACACAGATCGAGTCGTTCTGGCCGCCGAACCCGAACCCGTTGCTGATCGCGACCTCGACCCCACCGTTGGACTCGCGGCCCTCGTTCGGCACGTAGTCCAGATCACACTCGGGATCCGCCTCGTCGAGGTTGATCGTCGGCGGCAGCCATCCCGTCTCGATCGCCTTGACACACGTGATCAGTTCCACCGCGCCCGCGGCCTGGATCAGGTGGCCCATCATGCTCTTGACGCTGCTGAACCCGATCCGCGGCGCCTGCGCGCCGAAGACACTCTTGACACCGCGCGTCTCGATCGAGTCGTTCTCTTTGGTGCCCGTGCCGTGCGCGCTGATGTATTGCACGGGCGGCCGTCCGCTTGCGTCGGGTTCGAGCGGGTTGATTCCGGCCTGCTTGAGCGCCTGTCGCATGCAGAACGCGCCGCCGGCGCCGTCGGGCTGGATGTCGGTGATTCGATAGGCGTCGGCGCTGGAGCCGTACCCCGCGACTTCCGCAAGGATATTCGCGCCCCGAGCCTGCGCATGCTCCAGTGTCTCGAGCGTGATGATCCCCGCGCCCTCGCCCATCACGAAGCCATCCCGCGTCCGGTTGAACGGCCGGCTCGCGGTCTTCGGATCGTCGGTTCGGGTGGACATCGCGGTCAGACGAATAAACCCGGTCATGCCCAGAGGATGGATCATGCTGTGCGCACCGCCCGCGATCATCACGTCGGCGTCACCCCGGCGCAGGATCTCCGCCGCCTCACCCACGCTCTGCGTGCTCGCGGCACACGCGGTCATGCAGTTCAGCGCGGGGCCCCTCGCGCCGAACTGAGCCGCGACGCGCGCGACCGCCATGTGGGGCTCCTGCTCATAGTCCTCAGGCGGGAGCATTGAGGCGAACTCGCGGAGGAACGACGTCTCATCTGGCTTTCGGCTCTCGGTGTCATACGCGTGCATCGCCGAGGTCAGCAGCTCGTGGTGGTACGGCGCCCCCTCACCCGCCCCGAGATACACGCCCACCCGCTCGGGATCGAGCCCGGCGTGCGTCGCCTCGCCCGTCTTCGTCCCGAGCCCCGACTGCACCCAGGCCTGCGCCGCGGCCGCGAGCGCGAACTTCGTCCCACGCGACGCCTTCTCGTGGCGCGCCGCCTCGGAATCGATGAAGTCGCTCAACTCGAACGAGCGGACCTCAGCCGCGAAGTTTGTCGCGAACGTGTCGGCTTCGAACAGCGTGATGGGCACCATCGCGCTGGCGCCCGAGAGCAGCTTCGACCAGACGCTGGATACGTCCGCGCCCAGCGGCGTGACCCAGCCCATTCCCGTGATGACAACGCGGTGGCTCACTCGATCGGATCGCCCGGAGCTCAGCCCTGGACCTCGGGAGGCGCCGCCATCGGCGCATCCTCGTCGGCGTGTTCGTCGTCATGATCGCCGCCGTGCCCACCGTCCGACTTGTTCGCGTTGAGCTTGTTGGGGTTGAGCACACGCACGAGCCCGTCGGTCATCCGACGCTCGGCGAAGTTCATAATCAGCCCGAGCTCCATGTCCGCGGCGCGGAGCTGCGCCCGCAGCATCGAACGCTCGGCGTTCAGATCGCCCGCTCGCGAGAGCACCATGAGCAGGAACCGCTCGCCCACCTCAAGATCCGAGACCGACTCGCCGACCTTGTTGCCCTTGTACTCGATCGCGAACGCCTTGCCGACGACCACGCCAATGCCCTGACTCTCGAGCTCCGCCTTGAGCGCGTTGCGGTAGGCATCCGCCGAATGGCCGGGGCCCAGCGCCATGTGCACCTCGATGGCGCAGCCGATCGACTTACGGCTCACCTCAGTCAGCGCCGGGTCCAGATCACTCAGCGGGGTCGCCTTCCGGTCGCCCCCTCGGCCTCGCCCGCGGCCCCGTCCGTTGTCGTCGTGCATGTTGAGCTCCTTCGTAGAAATCGTGTGAGCGATGGACCGCCGCAAACACCGGCGTCGCAAGGCGCAATGCTACTCAATCACTCGCCCGATCCGCGGGGGAACCCCCAGGGTTCCCGAGAACAATCGCCGCGTTCTGGCCCCCCAGCGAGCCCGAGCACAGCAGCACACGCCGAACGCCCGACCGCTCGCATGCGGGAACCGTGCCCTTCTCGATGCACATCGCACCGATCACTGCCTGCAGGCCCCCATTCCCCGCGACACAGTCTCCCAGCGCCGGTGTCCACGTCAGCAACTCGGAACCACCCAGATCCGCCCCGAAGACCGTCTCAAGCGCGAGCCGTTCAGGCCTGTCCTCAGAGGGAACACCCGACGCGCGAGGGATGATCACGTCGATCTCACCAGGCGTGACCGAGGCATCGGCCAAGGCCCGGCGGATTGCCGAGACCAGCCCGGTATCTGGCCCGGGCTCTGAAGCACCCCAGCCCAGATCGAGCCCGCATCGGCCCGGCGGCGACTGGGCCGCACCGAAGCCCAACACCTGGGCGACGATCCGGGCGCCGCGCGCGGCAGCGGTCGCTTCACTCTCGAGCATGCAGATGCCGCCACCCTCACCCATGACGGTGCCCCGGCTCGCCTCGTCGTAGGGCAAGAGCACGTCGCGCGGATCGTCGCCCTCGCCGCACGCCGCGAGGCGGCCGGTCGTGCCCATGCGCACCATCCCCGTGTGGTTGATCTTGCTTTCGGCACTGCCCGAGAAGCACGCATCAGCATCGCCCCGCTCGATGATCCGAGCGCTCTCGCCGATGCTCAGCAGCCCGCTGGCCTCGGCGCAGGTGATCGTGTTGCTGGGCCCCTCGGCGCCGTGCACGATCGTGACGTGGCACGCGAGCATGTTGGGCAGGTACTTCAGCATCCAGAGCGGTTGGAGGTTGCCCATGCCCACCTCGCCCCAAGCCTTCAGGCTGAAGCCCCCATCGTCCCCAGCGCTGCTGGCAGCCGCGCCCGCCAGCTCGGGCATCTCGGCCGCGATGAGGCCCGCACCGATGCAGCATCCCAGCCGCCCCGGGGGATAGGTCGTCTCGTCGCTGTCCGAGGCCTTGGTCACGAACCCGGCACTGGAAACGGCATCCGCTGCCGCGGCGACCGCGAGCTCGATGTCCCGCGCCATGACCTTGGTGGCCTTGCGGTAGCCCTTGGGCACGACGTTGCGAACGCTAAACCCGGTCGCCTCTGCACCGAGCCGGGCGTCGAGGACGGACGCATCGAACCGGGTGATCGGGCCGATAGCGCTCTCGCCCGAGGCAAGCCCCGACCAGAGAGCCTCCGCGCCGAGCCCGAAACCCGTCGCGGCGCCGACACCCGTGATGACTACCCCTTGACGAACGCCGTCAGACACCATCGCGCCGATCCTACGCAGGCCCCATCGCCCGGCCGGTTTCTGTACGCCAACGCACGCACGGGCCGATGGCGACCTCCCGTGACTAACTGTCCCAGCCAGCCGGTGTTCCGCCTGCCCGACCCGGGATGGCTGTTCTTGCTCGCCGGGGCGGCACTCCTGGCAGCCACGGTGCTCCTCTCGGCCAGCGACGATCTGGCCAGGTCCAGACTGGCCCGTGACCGAGCGATCGTGCTCAGGGATCTGCACGCGGAGCGTCTCGCTCGCCACGAGGCCTACCTGAGAGCGTTGGAGGCGAGCGACCCGATCGTGCTCGAGCAGCTCGCCGCAACCCAGCTCGGGGCCGTCCCTGCTGGCCAGATCCCGCTCTCCTCAGCGATCCCGGTCGCGATGCCAGCCAGCCAGTCGGCATCGGTCTTCGCGGAACTCGAACCCCCACCGAGACCCGCCCCGACCCGCTCAGCGACCGGTTCGACCCTCGAACGCTGGGCCACAGGTGACCAGAGCAGGATCTGGCTGATCGCGGCTGGCGGTCTGCTGCTCCTGATCGGCGTTCTCCCCGCGAGCCGCCCGAGGCGAAGCGGCGGATAGCCTTCGGCGTGACCGCCGACCAGCGCTTCCGCCAGCACGAACGTGTCGGGCTCGACCGCGACTACCAGGCCGCATTCCGTGCCCGACTGCGCAAGAGCGCCGGACCGCTCACGGTGTTCGGTCGCGCAAACGATCTCGACTGTACCAGGCTGGGACTGTCGATCGGAAGGAAGGTCGGCAATGCGGTCGTGCGCACGACTCTCAAGCGTCGTCTTCGCGAAGCCTTCAGGCTGAACAAGGGCGATCTGCCGGCCGGTTTCGACCTCGTGGTGACGTCCAGACCCCATGCACCGTTACCGCTGACTCGGTACGCCTCGCTGCTCGCCGACGCCGCAAGCAAGATCGCGGACGAGCACGCACGCCGCGTTTCGAAGGAGGCTCGGTGATGAAAAGCCGCCGCATCGTTGCCGCACCCTTCATCTGGGCGATCTACCTGTACCGCGTCACCCTCAGCCCTCTGATCGGAAACCAGTGCCGGTATCACCCCACATGCAGCCGCTACGCCGAGGACGCGCTGCGCCACTACCCGCTCTTGACCGCTCTGCGCATGAGCGCCTCCCGGATCGCGCGATGCCATCCGTTCGCGAAGGGCGGGTACGACCCGGTGCCACCGAACGAACCACCGATCGACCCCCCGGGCCCCGTACACTCTCGTGAGCACTGACCAACTTGGTCGGTGCGATCCACGACCGTGAGATCCAGGACCGAGGAGGTGAGCCAATGGGCCGGATGCCGGCGGCAGAACGTCGCGAGCAGCTCCTGGACGTCGCCGCGGATCTGTTCAGCACCCAGGGGTATGCGCGAACGACCACCGCACAGCTCGCAAAGGCCGCGGGCGTCACCGAGCCGATCATCTACCGCCACTTCGCATCCAAACGGGATCTCTTTGTCGCGCTGATCGAACGAACTGGCCAGCAGACGCTCACGACTTGGGAGGCGGATCTCGCCGAGGAATCCGATGCTGCGGCCCGCGTGAGCCGCTTGATTAGCGACAACCCGATGGTGACCGACCCTGGACGGGTGCTGTACAGGGTGTTCCTCCAGGCAATCACCGAGGTAGATGACGACGAGATCCGCTCAGCGGTCGATGTCCACATCAAGGCGCTCCACCGATTCATCTGCCGAGAGCTTGAGGCCGCACAAAGCGAGGGTCGTGTGCGTGACGTGTTCACCGCGGAGCTGCTGGCCTGGGTCATGATCGACCTCGGGCTTGGATACGGCGTGCTCAGCGCGATGAAGATCCCGGGCCACAGCCGCGACAGCTCGGGCAGCCACGTGCGCCAGCTCCTGGCGCGAGTGATGGTCGGCAAGAAGATCCCACCCCCGCCGGACAAGGTGGAGAGCGAGTTAAGGGACGACTGACCGATGGCCCGCTCGCCCGCTGGTATCTATCTGGACCACAACGCGACGTGCCCCCCACTCCCCGCCGCGCTCGAGGCCGCCGCCGATCCGGACATCTGGGCGAACCCCTCGAGCGTCCATCGTCCGGGACAGCTCGCCCGGCACAAGATCGAACTCGCCCGCCGCGCCCTCGCGACCATGATCGGCGCCGATCCGAAGGAGCTCGTGCTCACGGGCAGCGGAACCGAATCGATCAACCTCGGGATCAGAGGCGTCCTTGAGGCGAGCCCCAGGAACACGATCGTTACGAGCAGCATTGAGCACGAGGCGGTGCGCGACCTCACCGAACGGCTCGAAGCAGCAGGAACCGAGGTCCGTCGAATCGCGCCGGGAACCGATGGCATCGTGCGTGCCGAATCCGTGGCTGAGGCGCTCGACGACACGGTCGCGCTCGTCAGCGTGATGTGGGCCAACAACGAGACGGGTGCGATCCAGCCCGCCGAACAGATCGGTGCCGCGTGCCGCGCGGCGGGCGTCCCCTTCCATTGCGACGGCACCCAGTGGGTCGGCAAGATGCCAACCGATCTGCACGAGGTACCGATCGACCTCCTCACCTTCAGTCCCCACAAGTTCGGCGGGCTCAAGGGCGTCGGTGCACTCGCCGTGCGTCGGGGTGTACGGCTCAGGCCACAGACACCCGGAGCCCAGGAACTGGGCCGTCGCGGCGGCACAGAAAACACCGCCGGCATCGCCGCCGCGGGCGCCGCGGCCCAGGCGACTCCGACCGATCCGGGCGATCCCACACCCCGCGACCGGTTCGAATCGCTCGTGCTCGCAGCCTGTCCCGGATCCCATATCAACGGGCCGACCAACCCCGCGCACAGGCTCTGGAACACAACGAATCTCGCGTTTCCGACCATCGAGGCGGAAGCGATCGTGATCGCGCTGAGTGAACGCGGCGTGCATGCGTCAGCGGGGGCTGCGTGCAGCAGCGGGTCGCTCGATCCATCCCCCGTTCTTCTGGCGATGGGTGTGTCAGAGGCGAGCGCTCACGGATCAGTCCGTTTCAGCTTCGGGCGGGGATCGACCGTTTCGGACGCCGAGGAGGCCGCACGGACCGTGGCGGAGGTCGTCCTCGCCCTCGGCGGTTCGTCCGGGGCACTGAGCGCACCCGAGTGATCTCCGGGATAGCCTTCATGCCATGTCCACGAACCCATACGCGCAGCCGGGCCCGTACGACCAAGTAGGCACCGATACCGGTGTCCCGATGGAGCCCCGCCGCACGAGCGTGCTCGCGGTCCTGAGCCTCGTGTGCAGCTTGATCTGCTGCATCCCGGGCACGGGGCTTCTCGGCGTATTCATCGGTGTTGTCGCTGTGATCCTGATCGGCGCGAGCGGTGGCAGAGTCGGAGGGCGGGGCCTCGCGTTCGCCGGCATCGTCGTGGGCCTCGCCATCAGCGCCGTCTGGCTGCTCATCGGCATCGGGATGGCCGGTCTCGCTGGACAGTTCTCCAACTACGCCGTAATCGCGGAGACAATGGACGCCGACGATCGCGATGCGTTCATCGCTGAGATGAATCCCTACAGCCACCATCTGATCACGGAGGAAGTCTTCATCGACTTCGGCGACGCGGTGGCCGACGAATGGGGCGCGTACCAGGGCCCGGTCGAGGGACTGGGTGAGGTCATCGGCGCATACATGGAGCAGTCAACCCAGCTGCAGTCGATCGGTCAGCAGCCCGGTCCCGGCGTCGGGCTGCTCCCGGTGCCTGTCGAGTTTGACAACGGCCGTGCACTCATGCTGATGGTCATCGAGAGTTCTAACCCGAGCACCAACAACAGCGGACTGCCCATGCCGCTCAACGTGGGCTTCCCGGATCAGGCCGGGCAGTCGATGATCTGGCTCCTCGATTCTGGGCTGTCGATTCCGCCCGCGGCCCCGACAACACCCCAGACGCCCTCAGCCACTGGAGAGGGCGAGGGGGGCGAAGGAGCCGAGGCAACCGGGGATGACTCGGAGCAGGCACCATCCGAGGGCGACGCGGGCTAAGCGGTGCCTCAGCCGGATCAAGAACCAAGACCTCCGATCAAAATCCGAGGCCTTGTGAAGAAGTTCGGCGGCCAGACCGTCCTAAACGGTGTGAATCTCGATGTCCGCAAGGGCGAGATCATGGTCATCATGGGCGGGTCGGGGAGCGGCAAGAGCACGCTGCTCCGGAGCATGATCGGTTCATTCCCGACCGACGGCGGCTCGGTCGAGATCCTCGACCACAACATCTGCTCTATGAACGAAAACGAGATGAACGAGGTGCGCAAGCGCTTCGGGATCCTGTTCCAGTCCGGCGCCCTATTCAACAGCATGACGATCGCCGAGAACGTGGCGCTTCCGCTCCAAGAGCACACGGAACTCGACCGCGAGATAATCGATATCCAGGTCAAGATCAAGCTCGAACTCGTGGGTCTGCGCGAGGCCGCCGACAAGTTCCCGGCACAGATCTCAGGAGGTATGAAGAAGCGCGCCGGGCTCGCGCGCGCGCTTGCGCTGGATCCAGAGATCCTGTTCTACGATGAGCCCAGCGCCGGGCTCGACCCAGTGACGAGCGCCCAGGTCGACAGGCTCATCATCAAGCTCAGCAAGGACCTGGGCGTCACCAGTGTGGTCGTCACCCACGAGATGGACTCGGCCTTCACGATCGCCGATCGGATGACCATGCTCGACAAGGGCCGCATGCTGGTGTGCGAGAACCGCTCGTGGTTCGAGGGCCTGCGGGACACAACAGAAGACAAGCTCGACTCACTCGACGAGACAGGCCGACTCATGCGCCAGTTCCTACGCGGCGACGCTGAAGGCCCGCTCACGTCGAGGAGCAGCGAGGACGCATTCGCCGCGGACCTCTTCGGCGGGCTTTCAGACGTGGTCCCAAAGACGCGCAGCATCGAGCCAACGCGAGGCTAACCGAGCACGGACCCGCCCCGGTGGGGTTACGATCCCGTATTCACCATGGCTTGGCCCACCACACACCGCACGAACCTGCTCGCAGGTCTCTTCCTGGTCGCCGGAGTCGTGCTCACCCTGCTGACCACCGGTGTGCTCACCGGGCTGAGTATTGACAGCACCAGCTCGTACACGGTCCGTTTCGACCTCGGAACCGGTGTCGCAGGTCTGAAGCCCGGCAGCGCGGTGACGGTGGGCGGAGTCGAAGCTGGGCGCGTCGTGAGCGTCCAGCTCGCAGAGAGTGATACCGCTGGTGACCCGGCCGGCATCGATGTCGTCTTTGAGGTAGATCGTTCGGTGACCCTCCGGACCGATGCACAAATCGAGCTTGCGAGGCCGCTGCTCGGCACGCTTGCGACGCTCAATGTGCGGGATGTCGGTTCGGGCGGGCCTGCGGAGAACGTGATGCTCGACGGCGTCGTTGCGCTCCCCGGGTTCTTGGCGGATGCCGGCTACGGGCCGGACGAACAGGCCAGGATTGCCGCGATCATCAGTAATTTCGAGGCGTTCAGCGAGCGGATCGACGGCTTCATCGCCTCGTTGGACACCGATACCGATCCGATCATCGAGGAGCTCGGCGAGGCAACGGAGGAACTCAACGGACTGCTCGCGCAGATCGCTGAGCGGTTCCCCGCGTGGGACGCGGACCTCTCAGCGGCACTCGCCGGCGCCGAGGCGTTCGTGACCGACCTCCGTGAAACCGCGAGCAAAGCCAACGATGTGATGGAAGAGGGCAGTCTGACCATCGGCGAGCTCAGGGCGCGAGTCGAATCGGTCGGGATCAGGGTCAACGAACTCCTCTCGAACGCCGACGGCGCCGTCGCCGATGTGCGCGAGGGCTGGATCGAGCCCGGGCGAGCCGCGCTCGAAGACTCGGCCGCCGCGGCCGAGCGCGCCCGGATGATCCTCGATCGAGAGCGGGTCACGATCCGCACGACGCTTGCCAATCTGCGGATCATCAGCGAGCAGGGCAAGCTCGCGGCTCAGGAGGTTCGTTCCGAGCCCTGGAGGCTGCTCCAGCGGCCCGAGACAAAGGAGCTGCGCGAGCAGCTGATCTATGACAGCGCGAGAGCGTTCGCTCAGGCCGCGGGAGACCTGCGAGACGCCGCGGTCAGCCTGGATGCCCTCACGCAAGGGCAGCCGCTCGGCAGGCCGATTCCGGCGGCCATCGAGGCCGAGATCACTGATCTTCAGGCAGAACTCGCCGCACTCCAGGGCAGACTGGCCGAAGCAGGTGAGGATCTGCTCGACCGGCTGGACGACGACACCGAGTAAAAACCCTTATCATCGCACGGTGGCGAGACGGCACCACCTCTATGAGCGAGCGTTCGAAGCGTTCTGCAGGGACCGTGGCTTGCCCTACCTCGCGATCGACGAGTCCAGGCGGGCCATCCTGCCCGAGGGCCAGCCGGTTCCCGACCGGCTCAAGGCGTTCGATTTCTTGCTCTATGGCGAAAAATCACACCTGTTGTGCGAGCTTAAGGGCCGCAAAATCGCCGCGAGATCGAAGCAAGACCCCGCTAAGCCGGGCAGGCTCGATTCGTGGGTCACGCTCGATGATGTGGCATCGCTTGAGACCTGGCAGGGACTGTTCGGGCCGGGGTACGAGGCGGCGTTCGTGTTCCTGTACTGGTGCGAGGCGCCGCCTCCGGGGTCGCTTTTTCAGGAGACCTTTCAACACGAAGGCCGGTGGTACGCGGTCCGACTCGTCCGGCTGGCGGACTACACCGGCGCGATGAAGCCGCGGAGTGTCCGCTGGCGGACCGTCCATCTGTCTGCTGCGGCATTCGAGCAGCTGAGCCAGCCACTGACCCGCACCGTCCTCGCGGTTTGAGTGCGTCCGCTCGGCTCCGGCGCACGTAGACTCCTACGAGATGATCAGTTCCGCCCGCCACCGTCTCGGCCAGTTGGCCGCCCTCGCCGTGATCGTCCTGCCCGCCGCCGCGTTGGCCCAGGAACAGGCCCGCCCTCCCGCGCCGGGCAACCTTGACGATCCCCCGACGATCCTGACCTGGGTCCTCGCGGTGATTCTCGCCGCCCTGTGCTTTTTCGCGGCGAACATCCCCTCGAAGCGCGGCCACCAGGACTGAGCCCCGAGGGATCGGCCCGGACAGAATGACTTGAATCAACCGACACCCAACACTCGGATCGCCCAGAATCCCCGGGTTCGCCGGAGCCTGCTCGGCCTGAATGCCCTGCTCGCGTGTGTGCTGGCGCTGCTTTGGCTCGCGCCCCCCGGAGGCTCGCCCCGGGCGGTCGCCCAGACCTCGGATGAGGAACGGGCCCGCGGGCGCTACACGCTGGTCGGGGGGAGGCTGCCCGCGGGCAACGCTGATGCGGTGTGGATCCTGGACTCGGTCAACCAAGAGATCATCGGTGTCCGGTGGGACTCGAGCCGTGGCAGGCTCGACGGGCTCGGCTACCGCAACCTGAATGATGACCTGGGCGTGCGGGAGGGTCGGTGATGAGCATCGCCCCCGCGTACGAAAAGGGCGTGCGCCCGCTGATGCTGCTCGCCGGCGGGCTGCTTGTTCTCGTTGCCTGGCGGTTTGCAAGCGTCTCAGCGGGTGATATGCCGCCGAGCCCTGTCCCGCAGGCGCTGGCTGAGATGGTTGCGAACCGCGATGGGTACAGCATGATGACGAGCCGGGTTGGGAACGAAGAGTTCCTGTACGTGCTCGATGAGCGGGCCGAGCGTCTGCTGATCTACCGAGCCGGCCGGAACTCGATCGACCTGATGGGCTCACGCGATCTGCCGCGTCTGTTCACCGATGCGCGCACGACGGCGGGGCGGGACTGACCCGGCGTGCCCATCACCCCGCTGCCACAGTTCGAGGCGGACCTCAAGGAACTCGAAGAGGACCGCAAAGCGTACGAGGCCCTGAAGGCCCCGAAGACGCTGGTCGTCCGCTTCGGTGCACTCAAGATGGTCGGTGAGTTCCCATACAAGGGCGACGCGAAGCCCGGGTGTGGATCGAAGATCGTTGTACGGACGCACCGGGGCACCGAGATCGGCGAGATGCTCACCAGCACCTGCCCCAACTCCGGCTGTTCCAAGAGCGTCACGCGCAAGCAGATGCTCGACTACATCAGCAACTCCGGTGGCAAGGACTACCCGTTCTTCACCGATGGGCGAGCGCTCCGCGTTGCGACGATGGAGGACATGGATCATCAAGCCAGGCTCGAGCAATCGCGGCACGGGCTCAAGCTCGACGCCCGGGCGCGAGCCGATCGCCTGGGTGTTACGGCGCAGGGCGTAAAGATCGTTGACGCCGAGCCGCTGCTCGGCGGCGAGCGGATCGTCTTCTACTACGCCAGCGAGGAGCGGGCGGACCTGCGCGAACTGAGCGCCGAGCTCGTCAAGACACACAACACCAAGATCGATTTCAAGCAGGTTGGTGCACGCGACGAGGCGCGGATCACCGCGGACTACGAGAAGTGCGGGCAGTACTGCTGCTGCAAGAACTTCCTCAAGGTCCTCAAGCCCGTCAGCATGAAGAGCGCGAAGACCCAGAAGGCAACACTCGATCCGATGAAGATCTCGGGCCGCTGCGGTCGCCTGATGTGCTGCTTGCGATACGAGGACGAGACCTACGAGGCGCTGCGCAAGCGGCTCCCGAACAAGAAGAAGAAGGTTGGCACGCCCGAGGGTGACGGCATCGTTGTCGAGACCCAGATTCTGACGCAGCTGGTGCTCGTCAGTCTCGACGGCACGCACCAGAAGATCGCTGTGCCTGTCGAGGACATCACCGAGCCAACCGGCAAGACAGCCTCACTTGCACCAGCACCGGCACCAAACCCCGAGAAGCGCAAGCCCAGGCCCAAGCGCTCATCACACCCGAGCCCGTCAAGAGACCGGCCAGCGGAGACCGAGGCGCCCCCGGAGACCGGAGAAAAACCGAAGAAGAAGCGGCGCAGACGACGGCGCAAGCCGGCGGGCGAGGACCAAGCCTCGGGCGGTGGAATCGACACCAGCGACACGCGCGCACCGGAGACCGAGCAGAAGTCCTCCGAACCTCATGCGGATGCCGCCGATGGCCCCGCCAAAAAGAAGCGGCGGCGCCGACGGCGACGAAAGCCGGGCAGCAACGAGGGCGGGGGCGGTTCGAGCACAGGCCCGGCCTCCGACGGCTGACCCGCTACCCTGACTGCCCATGACTGATCCAGTCGATCCCAGGCCCCAGGTCCGACCGAGCGGTGGTGTTGATCCTGCGCCCCAGCGCCCCGCGGGCTCCCCACCCGCAACGCATATAACGGAGAAATCTTCTCCGAACACGAAGGCCGCTGCGCAGAAGCCAGAGGGAGAGGACAAAAAGCCGGGATCGGGTTTCAAGGAGACGATCAACTCGGTCGTGATCGCGTTCACGCTCGCGTTTGTGTTCCGCGGGTTCGTGATCGAGGCGTTCCAGATCCCAACTGGCTCGATGGCGCCGACCCTGCTCGGCGCACACATGCGCTTCAACGACGCGGACAGCGGCTACACGTGGCAGGTCGGCCCCCACCAGTACATCGACCGCAATACCCAGCAGGTGCCGGCGCCGCGCCAGGGCACCGCGGGCCGCCCCGTCGTGGTGACGGACCCGATGTCGGGTGTGAAACGCACCTCGCGCAACGAGCGGCTGCTCGGCGGCGATCACATCTTCGTGATGAAGGGGCTCTACCCGCTGCTGCCAGAATCTCTGGGTGGCCCGTCGAGGTTCGATGTCATCGTCTTCAAGGATCCGACCGGGCCGCAGACGAACTTCATCAAGCGGCTGGTGGGCATGCCGGGTGAGCAGCTCGCGCTGGTCGATGGCGATGTCTTCGCGCGGCCTGCGCCAGACGGTCAGACCGCGCCGTGGGACGACGAGGCGTGGCAGATCCAGCGCAAGCCCGACCGGGTGCAGCGGGAGGTCTGGCAGCCTGTTTTTGACAGCTTCTATACACCCAGCGGTCCAAGCTTCCGCACGCCCTGGCTCGCAGGCGGTGAGGGCTGGGACACATCGGGCAGGGTGTACACAAAAGCCAGCGGGACGGGCCCCGGCGAGCTTCGCTGGGACACGGCGCGACGGCCGCTCGACGACAGTTACGCCTACAACGAGACACCCGGAACTGCGCGTCTCCCGACGTACCCCGTCAGCGACATCGCCCTCTCGTTTGGCCTCGAGCTCGAAGAAGCACTCGGTGACAACGGCCGCATCGCGGCGGACTTCGAGGTGCGTGGACAGGTGTTCCGAGTTGTCCTGATGGAGAACGAGGTTCTGTTTCAACGCAAAATCGCGGCGGAGCAAGACTGGGAGACGGTCAGCAACACCTCCAGCCTGCCAAGGCGGATCGCGCCCTCCGGCAAGCCCATCCATGTCGAGGTCTGGCACGTTGATCAACGCCTCGCGGTGTATCTAGACGGCGAAGCGGTCGCGCAGACGTTCTATGACATGTCGCCGGCGCTCCGCGCCGAAACCGCGACGGGGTGGAACCTCGACGAACTGCTCGAGCGCGAGCGTGCCATCGAGGCCTCGGGCGGGACACCAACGCCCGAGCTGGGCGACCCGGGCCGCTACCGCCGGCCCGAAGTCCGGTGGGTCTTTGAGACCAACGCGGGGCTCAGGCTCCATCGCGTCGCGATCGCGCGCGATATCCACTACCAGCCCGGTGTATACGGCCGGCCGGGCCCGAGCAACCACAGCCGCGCACGGAGCCCACACGCCTCGACGCACCCGACGCGGAACACGGTGGTGCTCGACGGCGACCAGTTCTTCTTCTGCGGCGACAACAGCCCGGCGTCGAGCGACAGCCGTGCCTGGGACAGGCCCGACGATTGGGTCAGCGCGACTGTGGACCCGACGATCGGCGTGGTGCACCGCGACCTAATCATCGGCAAGGCATTCTTCGTGTACCTGCCCGCGACACATCAGCTTTTCGGACAGAACGTGCTGTTCGACTTTGGCCGTCTCCGCTTCATCAAGTAGACAGAAGGCCTATTCACCAAGCGTCTTCTTCCGCCGCAGCACATGGTGGTAGTGCTGCGCGAACCGGTGTGCCTCGTCACGCACCTGCTGGCACAGCTTCAGCCCCAGATTCTCACGGCTCAGCTTGATGGGCTCGCTCCGCTCCTGCACGTAGATCAGCTCTTCCTTCTTTGCGAGGCTGATGACCATCGGGGGTTGTATATCGAGCTCTGAAAACGCCTCGAGTGCCGCGTGGAGCTGGCCCAGCCCGCCATCGATAAGAATCACCTCTGGATAGAGCTCCTGGCCGGCACCCGCCTCGCGGTATCGCCTTGACACCACTTCACGGATCGCGGCATAGTCGTCGTTTGCACCACGCCCGCCATCAATATTGCGGAAGCTCTTGATGCGGAAGCGGCGGTAGTTGTCCTTGAAAGGCTTTCCGTCGATAAAGCAGACCTTGGAGCCAACCGTCTCGCCGCCCTGGAGGTGCGCGATGTCGATGCCCTCGAGACACCGGATGGGCTCGTCGAGCCCGAGTGTCTTCTGGAGGCTCTTCGCTCCCTTCTGTGGATCGACATACGTGAGCTCGGTCTCAGGCTGCCACCCATCACGCATGCCGGCACGCTCGTCCAGGCGCTCAATCGCCCGGATCTGGTCGCGCAGCACCGCCGCTTGCTCGAAGCGAAGCTCGACGCTCGCGGTCTCCATCTCCGTCTTCATCTCTCGGAGCATGGCGCTCCGCTTCGAGCCGAGGAACCGCACGAATCGGTCGATGTCAAGCCCATAGTCGCCCTTGCTAATCTTGTTCGCGCACGGCGCCGTGCACTGCCCGATCGCGTGGAGGATGCAGGGGCGGAAGTAGCGGTTCTTCTCCGCGCCATCGACAATGTCGAGCTGGCACGTGCGATACTTGAACACACGCTGGAGCACCTGAATCGCCTCACGGAGCGCACCAGCGTTCACAAATGGCCCGAACACCCGTGCGTTGCGAAGCTCGGGCGAGTCATCCCCAACCCCGCTCGGGTTGCGGCTCACGAACACCCTCGGGAAGTCCTCGTTCCGAGTGACGATCAGGTAGGGGAACGTCTTGTCATCAACGAGCCGCTCGTTGTACTTCGGGCGTATGTCCTTGATGAGGCGGTTCTCGGTGAGCAGCGCTTCCCACTCACCGGCGCAGGCCAGCACCTCGAAGTCGTGGACGAGCGCGAGCATGGGCTGCTTCTTGGGGCCAAGATCCGCCGAGGGCACGAAGTAGCTGCTCACCCGATCGGGCAGCCGCGCGGCCTTGCCCACATAGAGCACGACGCCGCTTGCGTCCTTCATCAGGTAGACACCCGGCACTGGGGGCAAGTCCCGGGCTTTCCGGCTGAGCCGGCCGAGCCGGGCCGCGTCGGACTCGCTGCCCCAGGGCGGGGGCGTGTCCGAGGGCAGGAGGCCCTCCTCGTCGAGCAGCGGGTCGCTGGGGTCATCCGGCACGCCAAAACGGTAGCCCACCGAGGGCACGGGCCGATCGAACTACCGGCTCATCGAGGGGACAACACCACCATGCGCACGACGATCGTCATCGCTGCTGTCACGCTGTGCGGAGCCCAAGCCGCGGCACAGGACCTGTTCAGCGTCACCGTGACCGAGATCGGCAACCCGGGCAACACGCTCACCGCTGGCGACAGCGTGCTTCCCGACCTCGTCGAGAGCCTCGCCGACACCAGCGGTGCGTTCAGCTCGTTCTCGACGATCGACTTCAACGCCACGCTGAGCTATGCAGGAGTCGCGAACGCCATGGAGATCACCTATCTCCAGACCGGGGGCGTGTTCGGCGGCGAGGTCCTGATTATCGACAACCTGCTGGGGTCTGATGGACCCATCGTCTTTGACTCAGCCAATGGTGACCTGGGCGACCAGCTCGAGGACTTCTTCCTTGAGGACGACCCCGAGCGGATCGGCAAGTTCCTTGAGGAGATCGCGAAACAGTCACTTGTCGCGGTCACCGACGGCAATCCGCTGGCGACCACGGCGCGCAGCGCACAGTACAAGTTCGATCGCTTCGGGCTCTTCGCGGACGCGGGTCCCACGACCTGGCAACTCTCCTGGATGGACGAGAACAGGCGGCCCGTTGTGCCGGGCGAGGGCGCAGAGACCGCCCCAGACGCGCCGCCGGCAACCGTGTCAATCAACGAGCCGGAGCGTTTCCGTGCCCGTGTCGATGTCGCCGGATACACCACCGAGGCGGACGGATTCGAGGGCAGCAGCTTCGACGTGGCATACAGCGCAGAGCTCCGCCTCGATAACCGCCTCTCGGTCGTGCTCGGTGTGCCCATCAGCTACCACGAGGTCGAGGGCGCCGATGTGTTCAACATCGGATTCCACCTCGATGCGCCGATCACGCTCGCGAGCCCAGCGTTCGACAAGAAACGCGGGTTCACCTGGCAGATCACGCCCGGCATCGGCACCGACATCTCCGGCTCGTTCGACTTCGCCGCGGGCGGTGTGCTCTACACCTGGGCGCTCAACAACCGCCTCACTTATGACCTCGAGCGGTGGTCGTTCACCACGGCCCAGCAGTTCTCGTTCCACGAGAGCGAGGAGATCGAGTTCGACGACAGCCGGTTCGACCCGAACGTCAGCCAGCAGATCCTGAAGCTTGGCGGAAAGGTGAGCTACCGGGTCAGCGACAACCTGTTCGTGTACGGCGGTGCGACATGGACCAAGTTCATCCAAGATGTCGCGGTAGATGACTACACGACCCCGATGGCGGGCTTCGGACTTCGCTCCAGCGGCGGGAGCACGATCACGGTGGGCTGGCAGGCAGACTACGGCGGTGACTTCGAGCGTCAGGGCGCCAGGCTACTCGTCGATGTGCCGTTCTGAGGCTCAGTACTCGCTGAGCGCGAGCCTGCACATCGCCTCGACGCCCGTCACGATCGCGTCGTCGTTGAAGTCGAATGTCGGCTGGTGCAGCTTCGGTGCCGCCTTCGGATCCGCTCCCTCCGGCAAGAGCCCGAGCAGGAAGAAGCAAGCGGGAACCTCGCGTCCGTAATACGAGAAATCCTCACCGCCCAGACCCGGGGCCGGGACCAAACCCACGTGCTGATCGCCGAACGCCTCGCGGGCAACCCCGAAGAAATGCTCGGTCGCATCGGAGTCGTTGTTGGTCACCGGATAGCCCCGGTGCATCTCGATGTCGGCGCTGCATCCCAGCGCTCGCGCTGCGTGCTCGACGACTTCCACGAACCGGCGGCACGCCATCTCTCGCGAATCATCGCGCAGCGTGCGGATCGTGCCCTCCAGCTGGACCGAGTCCGGGATCACGTTGTTCGCTGAGCCGCCCACGATACGACCAACGGTGATCACAACCGAGTCAACCGGATCGGTGTTGCGGCTCGCGATCGATTGGATCGCTTGCACCACCGCACTCGCGGCAACTACAGGGTCACGGCCGAGGTGCGGATAGGCCGCGTGCCCGCCCTCGCCCCGGATGGTGACGAGGAAGTCATCGGTCGCGGCTAGCAGCGCCCCAGGCTTCGTCGAAACGGTGCCGACGGGCACCTCGGGCCAGCCGTGCAAGCCGAACATGCGGCCCACCGGCCGGCCGATGCCTGCGGGGCCGGCGCCCTCGCCTCCCAGCACACCGTCACGGATCAGCTTCTCCGCCCCACCCCCGCCCTCCTCGGCGGGCTGGAACACAAACGTCACCGCATTGGGTCGGTGGTCGATCTTGCTCAGCACGCGCGCGGCACCGAGCAGGATCGCGGTATGCCCGTCATGGCCGCAGGCGTGCATCACGCCGGGGATCGAGCTGGCATGTTCGGCACCGGTCTCTTCTTGGATGGGCAGCGCGTCGATGTCGGCACGGAGGCCGATCGATGGCCGGTCCGCGGGGCCCTCGGTCGCGGGGAGGTAGCCGATGACGCCTGTCCCGCGCTTACCGGGCTGCTCGGCGCCGACGCCATCGATCCGTTCGATACGGAGCGCCGTGAGTTCGCTCGCGATCCGCGCCGAGGTCTTGTGCTCCTTAAAGCACAGCTCCGGCTCTCGATGGATGCTGCGCCGGAGGGCGGTCAGCGGCTTCAGCTCGTGCTCGATCAGGCTTCGCAGGTCGGCGGTCGTCGGGGCGCTGGGCATGCGGCAGCCTAGGCCCCGGACGGCTCATGCCGCCCGATGAGACTCCTGCGCCAGCTTCTCTCGGTAACGAGCGATGCCGCGAAGAGGATCGGCTCCCTCCGGGCTGAGACTTGCCTTGGTCTGAGCCATCCGCTCGTGGATCCGCTCGAACGCATCCACAACCGCAGGGTCAACGTGGCGGCCGCGGTTCTCAAGGATGAGCTTCCGAGTCTCCTCGTGTGTCGAAGCCGATTTGTAGACCCGGTCGCTGGTTAGAGCGTCGTAGAAATCGGCCAGCGCGACGATCCTCGCGGCCAGTGCGATGTCGTAGCCCGACAGACCCATCGGGTAGCCCGATCCGTCCCACCGCTCATGGTGTTGGAGCGCCACGACGAGTGCCATCGCGACAAGGTCGTCCTTGCCCAGCCTCTCACTGATCTCGATCAGGGTGTCAGCACCGATCTCTGTGTGTCGCTGCATGATCTCGCGCTCGGTCGTCGTAAGAGGACCGGGCTTGAGCAGGATGTCGTCGGGGATGCCAACCTTGCCAATGTCGTGAAGCGAACTCGCGAGTTCGAGTGTCGTGATCCAGTCTTCACCGATCGGACCGTCCGCGATGCTTCCCGAAACCGGCGCATCGGCGGGCAGCTCGTACGCCCTCGCGAGCATGCCGCTGAAGGCCGATATCCGCTCGAGGTGCTTGCCCGTGTCACTGTCTCGGAAGTCCGCGAGCTTCGCGAGCCCCAGGATTAGGGCGTCGCGGGTGTGCGCGAGCTGCCTCATCGCAACCATGCGAGGCCGAACGATTCGGTAGAGCAGGAAGCCCCACACGACCGAGACGCCGAGAAGCACACCGACCGACCGCACGCCAGCCGAGAGGTCCCACATGCCCGCGAGGGCGAGGGCGGCGATCACGGCGGTCGCCTGGACTACCGCGCCGCCAATGATCAAGGCGACAGCAGGCCATGATGTTGTTGCCGGCCCTTCTGGCCTCCGTATCTTCGGCATCCGCCGCGATATCGGCGGATCGGTACCTGTTCTTCACGGGGGAATGTCTGCGAATAAGACCCCAAGCCGGGATCAGTTCACAAGCACCGCATCCGCGATCCGGGCGGCATCGCCCTCGATCAGCGAGATATCGCTGAGCATGGGCATTCCGAGGAGCGGTGGACACACCCACCCTTCGGGAGGTGTGACGCCAATACCAACCGGCCAGTTGCGGCTTGCAGAAGCCGCCATCACAGACTCGGCGCGGCCTCCAACAAGAAACGACACGAACCGGTTGGCCAGTTCAGGGTGCGTGCATCCAGCAATAACCCCCGCCGTGTTCGGCAACACAAGCGAAACACCTCGCCATGCTTCACCGCTTGGTTGATCGCTCATCGAAGGGATCCACATCCCCACGTCCAGCCCCGCCTCACGCGCCGCGAAGACGTCGTCTGTATCCGTTAGCCCCGCGTCGATCTCTCCAAGGGCCACCGCGCGGACGACGGACGCGTTGCCGTCGTAGATGCGCATCCCGCCTTCTTCCATCCGCGCGAGCCACTCGCCCATCGCTTCGAGACCCCAGGCCGAGGCGAGCGCGGCGATGTGTCCCCGCGTCGTACCGAACCGCGGATCCGCGATTCCAAACCGAGCGGGCCAGTCCGACTCGGCATAAGCACGGAGGTCGCGGGGGAGGTCCGCCTCGTCCACGCGGTCCGGCGCGTAGACCACTACGCGCGCACGAAGAGCCAGCGCGACCCAGCGACCCTCCGGATCAAGATGCGCAGCGGGCCATTGCTCGATCGGCGGGTCGATCTCCTCCAACACCCCTTCCCGCGCCAGGCGCATCGTGCCGAATGGCTCGCTCGACCACCACACGTCGGCGCGGGGTGCCGCACGCTCCGCGATCAGCCGCTGCACCAGACCGGTGGTCTTGGTGGCCTCGGTGTCGCCAACGATGAGCACGTCGATCCCCGTCTCGTCCTCGAATGCCTGTACGACCTCATTGAGTACATAGTCGTCAACGCTTGAGTAAACCACTAGCGTCGCGCCGTCATCGCGATGCTCACACGCGGAGCAGCACACCGCGAATGCGAGAGACACACACAAGAGCTGCCGCATCAGTCAGCCTCGGGCTCGGGCGTCGCTGGAGGCTGCTCCGCCTGCTCGCGAACCGTCCCGAAGTACCGCTTCACGCTCTCCCGCAGCTCGGGCGGTACGCGACCCTCTTCTATCGCCTCCGCCGCCGCTGCCTCGCTCGCCCGCGCGGCCTCGGCGAACTCTGCCCGGCTCTCGCCGCGGATCTGTGACTCATAGATATAGCGGGTTCCGATGATCGGACCCTCGCCCGTGTGCACATCGGCCTTCTGGCGGGTGGTGTTCGACAGGCCCGCCTGCTCTCCGATGTCGGAGTTGCCGAGCCCCTCGCCACGGTTCGGGCCCTCACCGCCTTGGCCCATCGCGTCGGTCGGACTTCCCCCGCCCCCGAGCTCTTCGAGTTGCCGCATCGCCTCCTGGGCGGCCCGATCGAGCGCCGCTTGCTGGGATGCTCGGTTCGATGCCTGGCTCAGCGCGTTTGCCAGATCACCGAACGCATCGCCCGCAGACTGACCCCCGTCGCCAGCCTGACCCTGCTGCAGAGACTGGGCAGCGTTCTGCATCGCTTCGGCGATCTGCTGCGCATCACCCAGACCTTGAGCGATGCCCTGCGCCTGCTCCATGATCTGCTGGCGCTGCTCCTCGCTCAGACCCTGAGCCTGCTCCATCAACTGCTGGAGCTGCTCGGGGTTCTGTGCGGCGTTGCGCACCGCTTCTAAAGCCTGCTGGAGGTCGATGCCCTCGCCCGCGAGATCTCGCGCGAGCTGCTGCTGCCGTTCGTCGCGGTTCTTCGCCGCCTGCTCAAGCTGTTGCGCGAGGTTCTCCAGTTGCTCCTTCACCTGCTCGCGTTGCTCCGGATCGGCGTTCTCATTCAGCAGCCTCTCCGCGAGGTTCTGGAGTTCTGCTTGAGCCCGATCCAGGTCGCCCCGCGCAAGACGACGCGCGAACTCATCCATCGGCCCGGGCCCAGGGCGCCGCAGCCGCTCGGCGGCCTTCTTCAACGCCCGAACACGCTCGCCATCTGCGCCGCTCCGCTCGCGGTCGATCTGTTCACGGACGTTGGTCAGTTCCCGGAGCCGTTCGCGGCGGAGCCCCTCAGCGTCGAGTGCAGACGCCCGAGCCTCGTCTTCATCGGGGACGGCCGAATCCGCTTCCAGCCCGGCTTCTTTCAGTTTGGCGCTGAGCGCCTGCTCCTGTGCCTCGATCTGCTGGGCGGTTTGGATGACCTCGCTCCGTCGGGCTTCATCATCTGCTCTCGCCTGCGCCCGCCCCAGCAGATCCAACTCCGGGATCGCCCACCACAGCGCGAGCGCCGAGGCGAACGCCACCAGCGGCACGGGCCACGACCGCGGTGCAGCAACCGTCACCCGGCTTACGGCATCCCGTCCACGGATCCCGCTCAGCGCCTCGGCGGCTTCGGCAACCACAACCTTCGACCACCCGTCGGGCTTGGCTCGAGCCCACTCGCTCGTGATCGCACGCTCCTCAAGCCCGGCAGATTTGTCGAGCGCCCGAGCCGCACGCTCGCGATCGGGCCGGCCGATGATCGACGCGAACACGGCCAACGCGAACGCCCCCACCGCCGACCAGAGCAGCAGGCCGCCCCAAGCCACCTCGAAACCGAGCGTCCGCTCGAAAAGCCTGATCAGCACATTCAGAATGATCCAGACGGTCGTGCCGAGAACCAACCGCTCAAGGAACAGAACGAACCAGAGCCGTCGTTGCGTGCTCGCGATCGCTGAATCGATGGCCCGCGTATCGGTGGCCGCGTTCTGGTCGCCGGTTTGCTGCATCCACCCTCCGGAGCCGAGGTTCCGATCCCAAATGTACCGGCGACCCCACCCTGGGGGTTCGCGCCCCGCGGTCCTGACTGGCCCCATCCGCGAAATCGGGCCATGATGCCGCCTTGTCCAACCCAGATCCACAGCTCAGGCTCCGAAAGCCGCGGCTCAATGCCGCTTTCGATGCCCTAGAGGCCGCGAGCCCGACCGGCCAGCGGGTCCACATTGCAGCGGCGGCTCTGGCGATGTTCGGTGCGGGACTGCCAACCACCTATGCCGAAGCGTGCCAGCTTCCGCTGGTGCTTGTCGCGCTCGCGAGGCTGCCCTCGACGAGGCGGGTCGCACCAGCGCTCTTCGCCCAGCCCTTCTTCTGGCTCGTGTGCCTCTGGGCCGCGTGGCACGCGTTGACACTCGCATGGTCCGCGGATCCCTCGGAAGGTCTAGACCAGTTGGGACCATCCCGCTTTGCGCTTGTCTCGATCGCCCTCTGGCCCGTGGTGCGCCGCCGCCGGCTGTTGTTGGTGTGGATGCTCACCGGCTACCTCGCCGGGTTCGCTGCACAGCTCGCTGAGATCGTGGGCCTATGGGACCCGAACCCCGCGAGCGGACGCGACAGCGGTTGGTGGGATCCCGCGGTCGCCGGATCGATTCTGATGGTGCCGCTCGGCATCGCGCTCTCACTTATCATCGCCCCGCGGTCGCGTACGACCATCTGGGGCATTGCGCTGACCATCTTCGTTGTGCTGATGCTGATCGCGACCGGTACACGCGGCGGCTGGCTGGCTGGCGCCGGTCTGCTTGTCATCGCGAGCCCGATGGTGCTTAAGCACATGCTAGGGACCAAGCCGTTCGTCACCGTTGGTGTCGTTGCGGTTCTCAGTGCAATAGCGCTCGGCGCCGCGTTCGGCATCGCGGGAGATCGCGTCTCTGAAGCACGCGAAGAGATCAGTGCCGCCCTCATCGATAAGGACTATGACTCCTCGACGGGTCGGCGGATCCAGATGTATGCCGTCGCGGCCGACGCCTTCGTGGACCACCCAATAGCAGGTGTCGGGGCGGGCGGGTTCCGCGCGTACTGGGGCGAGTGGCTCGATAAGCGAGGGCTTGAGAACAGCAGACTCGATCATGCGCACAATGCCGTGCTGCACACCGCCGCGACGACCGGGCTGGTGGGCCTGTTGATTGGGCTTGGACTCGTTGTGACGCTCTACCGAGGCACAATGGTTGGACTGATCGGCCCAGTGCATGCGCGAACGTTGGAGGCGGCCCCGCTCCTTGCGGTTGTGGGGCTCACGCTCGTAAGCGTGTTCGACGCCGTCCAGCTCAATCAGCAGACGGCGCTGGCGATCGGATTGCTCGCGGGGATCTGCCCGCTTCGCAGGCCGCGCGAGCGATCGATGGGGTTCTAGCTGTCAGCACTGATAGAGCGAGGGCCTTCCTTGCCGGCGACCCGCTCCATGTACCCATCGCCGCGCTTCTCGTACTTCGTAAAGCCCATGCGCTCGAGGTTCTCGTTGCTGAGCGTGCTCTTGGCCTTCATATCCGACCACTTCCCCGCGACAGCCGGAGCGGTCACCGCGCGGCGACACAGCTTGCCGTTGTTTGGGTGCTTCACGAGCGGCTTGTCCGACATCTTCTGGAAGATCTCGAACCGCTCGCCGGTCGGCTCCCCCGAATCGTTCAGGTACTCGTATTCGTACGTAGGCATCAGCCCCGACTCCCCTGCCTATCTAGTGGCTCAATCCCATGCATCATCAGCCGAACACCTGACCTGTTTCGGCATCCATGAGCCGCCACTCCATCACACGACAGATCCGGCTGAGCACGGGCCATGCCGTGTCCTGCTCCGTCACCGTGAGGAGGATCTGGTTGACGCTGTCGGCACCGCTGGCGATCTGGGCGACGAAGCCGGGTCCGTGGAGCTGGAGCGTGCCCAGCGAGCCGGAACCGCCGTCGCCCGCGGTGTTGAACTTGGCGAGCTGCTGGGCGACCTCGGGGGGCGAGCCCATCGCCTGGAGCTGACCGACCGAGCCTCGCTCGGCACCAGCCTCGGGTCTCACCAGCAGCATCTGTCGGGACTTGGCCACATCACCATGCTAGCGCGAGGCAGTCCGAGGCCCTGAGCTGTTCACTCGTCGCCCTCGTCCTGGGACTCTGCGTCACGCTGAGCGATCAGCCTCGCGCCTTCGGCGACGAGCTTGGCCAGTGGGACGGGCTTGAGCATGTAGCCATCAACCCCCAGAGTCTCGGCGTAGGCCTGGTGACGCCTGCCCTCGTTGGCTGTCACCATGATCACCGCCGGGCTATCCGGATGGCCCTTGATCCTCTCAAGCGCAAGAAATCCGCTGCGACCCGGGAGCATCATGTCGAGGATCACCAGATCAGGTGGTTCCTCGCGGCAGACATCCACCGCTTCGTTGCCGTCCCCGACCTCAAGGGTCAGGGCACCCGCGGACTCGAACGCAACACCAATCGAAGCGCGAACATCCGGATCGTCATCAACGATCAGCACGCGTGCATCCTCAAGGGCGTCAGTCGGGGCGGTTTCGCTGCTGGTCGGGGCTGCTGCGGTCATTGGCAAGACTCCCACTCTCCGAGTCTCTCTCCAGGGGTCGGGCCGGGAGAGGCCCTGAACATGACCAAACCGTACGGCCCCCGAGCGGGCCGGGTTCCCCCTTCCGTGGCTAGCTAGGGAAGGCGGTCTGTCCCGAGCTCTGCGAGCAGGGCCCGGTCGGAATCGCTGGTCCGGATAATGCCATCGAGCTCATCCTCGGTCATCCAGGGTAATGAGCGGAGCTGGTCCTTGAGCCGCTCGGGAAATGGCTTGTTTTGGCGCTCGTGGAGCGGGCGGCTCTTCCACATCCTGTGGATCCAGAGATACTGCTCGGGCACCCGGCGGATCAACTGCTCCATCGAGCGGCGGTACCGCGCCGTCAGGTAAAACGCCGGGTGTGGGTG
Organism: Planctomycetota bacterium; assembly: GCA_039186605.1. Lineage (GTDB taxonomy): Bacteria > Planctomycetota > Phycisphaerae > Phycisphaerales > UBA1924 > JBCCZZ01. The sequence continues at coordinate 57,210 of JBCCZZ010000004.1, forward strand.
CGATCGGTAGTCTTCGGGCCCGAAGACATCGTTGATGACGACCCTGTACCGAGGGCCGGCATCTGTGAACGGCAGCCGCTCGCTGTTACCCGACACGATGATCGCATCGTGCTTGAGTGCGAGCAGCGCGATCGACTTGTAGGTGCTCGCGAGCCGGCCGAAGTACGGCACAAAGAGGCCGCGGTCACCGCCGTTCTGGTCACACACAAACGCGACCGGCTCCCCCTTGCTCATCGACTCTGGCAGGTCTCGCATGGCACCGAACTTGTCCACGAGAGTCACGCCTCGGCGCCCGCGGGTCTCGCGGAGCCAGCGGTCAAGAGGCTTGTTGTCGAGCGGCCTGTACAGCGCGTTGAGCGGGAATCCCAGGAGGCCCAACACATAGGCGCTGACTTCCCAGTTGCCGCAATGCCCCGTCGTGAAGATGAGCGGTCGCTTCTCGCTGAGCGCCCGGATAACAGGGTCAACGTTCTCGAGCTCGACACGCTCTGCGAGTCCCTCGGGGGTGATGAGCCTCGGCAGATACGCGACCTCCACCGCGAGGCGACACAGGTGCCCGTATGCGCCGAGCGCCAGCTCCTCGGCCCGCCCACGATCGATGCCGGGCATGCCGTGCTCGATTGCCGCGATCGCGCGATCGATGCGTTTACGGTTGAACTTGCGCGAGCCGAACCAATGCCCGATCTTGTCGGCGACACGGACCGATGGATCAACACCCGCGATCAGAGGAACCGCAGCCAGAGCACGCACAGCGTAGTAGAACAGCGGATCCGTCCAGGCCGGGGGGCCCTTCCGGGGTGCCTTGGACGGCGCCTTTGTCGGCGCGCGAGCCGGGTGTCGGGTTGCCTCGGCGACCGTCAAGAACCGGGCTCAGCGGCCCAGCATCAGCGTGTCGAGGCGGTTCTGGTTCAGCACGGGCACGCCCACGGCCTTCGCCTCCTCGAAGAGGCGGTCGTACTGATCAACCAGCTGACGAACGCGGAGGAAGTCGCGCTGCACCGGGAGCGGAGCGTCACTCGCTGGTTGGGGCGGCAGCTGAGGCCGCGCGCCGAGCACGAGGAAGTCGAGATCGCCCGCGAGCCCATCGGCCGGGTCGAGGATCTCGCCGCCCCAGTCGCGGATGCGATTCTCGAGAGCAGGCCGCTCAAACTGGCTGGCGACACCGTCACCGTTCGCGTCGAAGTTGCCGTACACGATGAAGCGATAGACCTTGTCCGGGTCGTAGACCGGGTTGGCGATGTTGTCCCCGGCGAGGATCGGGTTGCCCGAAAGCTCGCTCAGGATTCGAGCGACGCTGGTCTCGGCATCCAATCGCGTGATCTCGACGAGGCCCTTGCCCTGCGGGTAGTTGCCGTTCGCGTCCGGCGCGATCACCACGTTCGCCGGATACACGATGAAGGTCATCCCGATGCGGACCCGATCGTTTGTGCCCAGGCTGAGGTACACCTCGTTGTCCGGGGCGTTGATGCCAGCGACCTGCCCATCCACGAGCGCGAACTCGTCGGTCGGGCTCAGCACACTCGCGGCGTTGGCTTGCTGCAGGCGACGGACCGTGTCCCTCAAGGACAGGTTCTCGCTCTCGAGTGCCCGGATGCGGCTGCCCTGGCGGACCTCCGTATCGCTCGCCTGTGCCTGGACCCGCTCGACCCGCTCGTCCATGCGCTGCTCTGTCTGCGTGATGCCGGCGCGGTAGCTGTCCACCTCGTCGCTCAGCGAAGTCACCCTCGTGGCGAGCTGATCCGCCTGGGCCTCGAACTCCTCGCTGATCCGGGCCACACGGGCACGCTCGTTGGCCAGGTCCTGCTCGGCAGCCGCTCGCGCGGCCTCGGCGTCCCCGACCCGCTGCTCCAGCGCATCGATCTGGCTCTGACGATCCCTGAGGACAGCGATCACATTCTGACCATCGCCGACGCCCGCCTCGCTCAGGCGGGTCGCAACCTGCTCGGCGGTGTCGGTGTTGGCGCCGGTCGTGAGCTGGACCGTCGAGGTCAGTGAATCGACGAGGTACGCAACGACACTCTGGTTCGAGCGGTTCGCCTGATCGGCGATGCGCTCGATATCCGCACGCGACCGCTCGCCTGAACGCACGAACGTGTCGTTCTGAGCACGCTCGTCGGCGAGCGTCTGGTTCGTCTTGCGAAGGTTGCCCCACATCGTGATCGACAGGATCAACATCGCCAGGGTCAGGAACCCGAGGATCACGACCGTGACAGCCATGTTCGCACTCGTCGTTGTCCGCGCCATTGCACTGCTCCTGGCCCCGCTTGCTTCAGGGCTGATGTCTCACCGGCCGGTGTGTCCGTGCGGCCTCTCGCGCTTCGCGTGCGCCCCGGCGGGGCACACTCGGATCGGTCTCGGGCGAGACCGCTTCCGGCGCCGTTCCTTCCTCACTTCCTGAGGAAGAACCGAGAAAGCCGGACATTGGTTCGGCTCCGTCGCTCGCGGGGTTCCCGCTCGCCTTGGCGCCGATGGGTTCATTCGGGGACCGCGTCTGGGCCTTTGGAAAGGCACGCCGCGAACGCCGGAGGCATCCATGCCGGGCCCCTGCGGCGCTCGCGCGAGCGTCCAAGGGCTTGATAGTGTCGCGCCCCGATGCCGCTGGGTCAACTCAGCGGGGCATCCCGAACACCAAACAAATCCCAGAATGAGTCAGACACGGGGCTCGCTCCCGCCCAACTTCTCGATCTCATCGCCGTACCGCTCGCGGAGGGGTTCGAGCACCTCGTCGATGAACCGCTCGGTCTGCTCGACGCTTCGGCCCACGTACTTCATCGGGTCGAGCAGCTCGTCTTCGGTCAGCAGGTGGTGGACCGACGCGAAGGCCGGGTCACCCCTGAGCCGCTCGATCAGGTCGTTGTCCAGCCCCTCGTGCTTCACGCGGTGCCCCGCGGCCTGGCTGTGCACCCGGATCTTCTCATGGAGATCCTGGCGATCACCGCCCGCTTTCACGGCCTCCATCAAGATGTTCTCCGTCGCGAGGAACGGCAGCTCGGCCATCAGGTTCTTCCGCACCATCGCCTCGTGGACCACCAGCCCGCTCGCAACGTTGTGCATCAGGTCGAGCGCGCCGTCGAGCGCGAGGAACGCCTCGGGCAGGCTCAGGCGACGGTTCGATGAGTCGTCGAGCGTCCGCTCGAGCCACTGCGTCGCGGCGGTGTCGTAGGCATTACCGACTAGGTTCATCACGAAGCGAGTCAGCCCGCAGATCCGCTCGCACCGCATCGGGTTGCGCTTGTAGGGCATGGCGCTCGAGCCGATCTGCTTGTCGCCGAAGGGCTCGTCGATTTCTTTGCGGTTGGAGAGCAGGCGGATGTCGGTGGCGATCTTGTGGAGAACGGAGGCGATTGAGGCCAGGTGCGCGAGCGCAGCCGCGTCGGCCGATCGCGGATAGGTCTGCCCAGTGATCGAGAACGTCTGATTCTCGATGAAGGCGGCTACGGGTTGGTCTTCGTCGAGTTCCTCGCGCACAAACGTCAGGTACTCCTCGAACTCAGACGAATCGTCAACCGGGAAGAGCAGACGCCAGAGAGCGAAAGACTCGAAGCGATCCACTTGAGCGAGATCACCACCGAAGAGTTGGACGAACGACGCCTGCGTGCCGGTAGCGCCCCGGAAACCCCTGAGGCGTGATTGCAGGTAATGCTCGGGATAGCCATCGCCAAGACACACGATCTCGTATGACCAGTGCGTGCAGCGGCGCCCGATCGTGGTTGGCTGGGCAGTCTGGTAATGCGTAAAGCCGAGTGTCGGGATGTTCTTGGTCTGGGAGCCGGCCTCGCCGAGCGCAAGCGCGGCGAGTTCGGCCTTCTGCGCAATCAAGTCATAGGCCTCGAACTGGGTGAGCAGATCCGCGTTGCAAACCACGTCCTGACTTGTGCATCCCAGATGGATAACTGGCTTCGCCTTCGGGCACACCTCACCCAAGCAGTGCACATGCGCCATCACGTCATGCCGCAGCTCACGTTCGAGCTCGCCGGCGCGGGCGATCTCCTCGTCGGTGATCCCGCGATCGACCACAGCCCGCAGCTCGGCGACCTGCTCATCGCTGATGTCGAGGCCGCACTCTTTCTGCGCCTCGGCCACCGCGAGCCAGATCCGGCGCCACGTGTTGAACTTATGCCTAGGCGACCAGATCCGGAGCATCTCCGGGCTGGCATTCCGGCTGGCGAGCGGGCTGGTGTACGTGTCGTTGGGGCTGGTATCGGGCATCGAGCGACTTTAGCGCAAGCCCGCCAGAACTACGCCGATGTGCCGCCCTCTTTGGGCCACTGGCCGAGCCTGGACTCGTCTTCCAGCTTGGCCCCGAGCCCCAGCACGATGCGGTTCCCGTAGCAGAAATAGCCGACCACCTGCGCGAGATCGAGCACTTCCCGATCGGTCAGCCCCGCGTCGCGCAGGGCATCGACATCTGCCGCGGTGATCTCCGCGGGCGTCCGCGTGAGCTTTACGGCGTAATCCACCATCGCCCGCTCGCGATCGGTCAGGGTGCTGTAGTCCCCGGCCATCACCGCCCGCGCAACCTCCTTGCGATCATCCGGCAAGAGACGCTCTGCGCCACGCCCGTGGTGCTCCCTGCAATATGTGCACCCGTTCGCATCGCTGACCGCCGTACCCACCAGCTCGCGCTCGGCGCGGCTCAGTGGGCTGGGCCTGTGCAGGCTTTGGACATACAGCGCGATATGAGCCTCGAGGCTGTCGGGGTTGATCGCATGGGCCTTGAGCACGTTATCCACGGTGCCGTCGGGGCTGCCGAACCGCTGGTAGAGCTCGGCGAGCTTGCCCGTCGCGTCGGCTTCGTGGATGACCTCGATGAACGTCATTGGCAAGCCCTCCCGAGCCGGCCCGCCAACTCGGTGCGAAGCGTTTCGATTCCGATCCCGCCCGCCTGATCGCCCGTGCCCAGGTCCTTGATGCTCGCCTCGGTCGGGCTCTCCAGGATCACCGCGAAGCGCGCGTGCTGATTCGCGGCGTCCTTGAGCAGCTTCCCGACGTTGCGCGTGCTCTTGGTCGAGCGTCGCGCGTGCAGACCGATGCCGGTCGGGTCGATCATCGAGGTCGTTCGGCGCAGGTCGGTCAGGACCGCGGGGACGCGCTCGGCGGCCTCGTCATTCGCCGCGAGCACGAACGCGTCAGGCCTGAGCCCAGCAGGCGCGAGGCTCAGCGCCTCGCGCAGATCGGATCCTTCGGGCAGGACACCCCGGTCGTCGAGCAGCAGGCTGAGCACGACGTCACCCATCCCGAAACCGACCGCGGGCGTCTCGGGCCCACCGAAGAGCTGGACGAGGTTGTCGTAGCGCCCGCCGCCGCACACGGCGCGCTCGCCATCAGCGATCGCTTCGAAGACCGTGCCCGTGTAGTACGCGAGACCCCGGACGATCATGCTGTCAAACTCGCACCAGCCCTGGAGACCCGCCGCGAACAGCGCGTGCTGGAGGGTGCCCGGCGAGTGCTTGGCCGACTCCTGCCGATCGATGTGCGCCGTGACACCCTCGGGGTTGTTCGCGAACTCGGGGTATCGCTCCGTGAGTGTCTCGGGCGTGTCATCGAGGCGCATAACGATGCGTTGCTTCGGGTGATGGAACTTCACGAAACCGTCCGGCAATCCCAGCGACGCGGCCTGTTCGATGTACTTGTCCGGCCCAATCTTCGGACGGTCATCGAGCAGCTGGAGCACCCTGCCCTCAAGCGACGGATCAAGCCCGAACTGCTGCATGCTCATGGACACCGCATCGCGTGATCCCAGCTTGATCCGGAGCTGATCGGGCTTCAAGCCCAGCGTCTCGAAGAGCCCGATGACCACTGCGATGACATCAGCCTCTGCAGTGTGCCGTGAGGCATCGACCGATGCCTCGCTCTCTGCCAACCCCAGCACATCCACGTTCCACTGCTGGAACTCGCGGAGCCTCCCGCGCTGTGGCCGCTCGGCGCGGAAGTAGGGCCCCGCGGTGAACCAGCGGCAAGGCTTCGGAAGCTGGCCCGCCTTCGCGGCGTACATGCGTGCGAGCGAGGGAGTGAACTCGGGCCTCATCGCGTACGGCCCGCGCCCCGTGTCCTTGACCGCCTCGACCTCCTTCGGGTCCTTGCCGCTAAAGGCCTGGAACAGCTCCCCCAGGATGGCATCACCGCTCTTGACCGCGTACAGCTCGCTGTGCTCGAAGGTCGGGCCCTCGACCTCGTCGAACCCGTGGCGGACCGCGGTGTCACGCCAGGCCTTGCGGATGTAGTTGAGGCGCAGGACGTCTTCTGGATAGAGGTCTCGCGTGCCCTTCGGGCCCTTCTGGAGCGGGGGTGCCATAGAGGCCGCAAGGGTACCCTCCCCGCATCGCGGAGCCTCAGAACGCAGGCTTCAAGGGAGAAACAGCCATGCCGACCCGCCACCTCGCGATCGTACTGACCTCGGCCTCCGGGCTCTTGCTGACGGGCTGCGCGGCGCAGCGGCTAGACAGCCGCGAGCTTGCCAGCCTCGAGCGCGATGTCGACAGCGCCGTCGAGGACTTCATCGACCAGGACCCATCACTCGAGCGCTGGTTCGAGGACAGCTACGGCTTCGCGATCTTCCCGAACGTGGGCAAGGGGGGCATCGGGATCGGCGGTGCCTATGGCGAGGGACTGGTGTATGAGCTCGGCGAGGCCATCGGCTCGGTCACGCTGACCCAGGCGACCATCGGGTTCCAGCTGGGCGGTCAGAGCTACCAGCAGGTGGTGTTCTTCGAAGCCGAGCGGTTCCTCGAGGAGTTCATCAGCGGCGAGTTCGAGTTCAACGCGCAGGCGTCGGTCGTCGCGGCGACCGCGGGCGCGAGCGCCGACGCAACCTTCGACAACGGCATGCTGATCGTCACCGCTCAGAACGGCGGATTGATGTACGAGGCCAGTGTCGGTGGGCAGACGTTCAAGTACCGGACTCTGGACTGAACCTTGCGGCCTGCTCGAAACACCGTTGCTCTTCTGCTCGCCTGCGCCGCAATCGGCGGTTGCTCCTCGAAACACCTCCGCCTGGCGGATGATGTGACAGCCGACGCTGAGTCCGCTGCGCTGCGCCTGTTCGAGCAGGATCCCTCGCTGAGACGGTGGTTCGAAGACAGCTACGCGTACGCCGTGTTCCCCGATGTCCGACTCGGGACGATCGGGCGGGGCGAGGCGATGGGCGCAGGCAGCGTCTATGAACTCGGCGGTCTGATCGGCACGGCGACCCTGCGCCAGCCAGCCATCAGCTTTCAGCTCGAGGGCGATGCGGGTGACCGCTATCAGCAGGTCATCTTCTTCGAGACCATCGAGGCGCTCGAAGACTGGCTCTTCGGCCGGACAACCTTTGACCTGCGCACGCCCTCGACCGCCGCGGGGCCCGGGGCCGGGGCGCTTGCGCGGTACCGCAACGGGGTGATGGTGCTCACCGCGTTGCCGGACGGAACGACCTTCGAAGCCGACCTGACAGGTCAGTCGTTCTCATTCACGCCCGTTGAGGACTGAAGCGGCGCCTGCTTCTTGCGACGCCCGTTGAGCAACCATCCGATCGGCGTGTGACGCACGGCCACCGCGTACACCAGCATGAGCACGCCGAAGGTGATGGCTGTTATAGCGATCCACTTCACGAGCGCCGGCGCTTCGATGGGCTTGGCCCACCACTGGAGCATCACAACGAGCGGCAAGTGGCTGATGTAGAGCCAGTACGACGCGTCGGACAGGTAGCGTACCCAAGGACGCTCCTGCTTCAGGATCATCGCGAAGAGGCCCATGAACATAAAGCATGTCGACCACGTGTAGATGACCTGCATCACGTCATCGAGCAGCTGGACCCAGAGCTGGGTCGCGTCGAGCATGCCAGAGAAGAGCGTCAGCCACACGAAGCCGACGGTCTGGGATACGGTGAGCCACGCCCACCCGAACCGACCGAGTGCCGCGGCCCGAGCCTCGTACACCACGGCGCCGAAGAAGAAGAACACGGCGTAATACCCGATCACCTGTGGCATCGGGATCAGCCCCGCCGACGTGTCGGGGCCGAACCCGCCCTCATTCATGAAGTACTGGGGCAGGAGTGTGAGCGGCACAACCCAGAGCAAGACGAGCGGCGAACCGACGAGCCGGCGCGCGAATGTGCCGCTAGGCACGATCGACCAACCGACCTTCGCAACCAGCCATGCGACCAGCGCAAACGCTGGCACCAGCAGGCACAGGTGCCACAGGAACCACAGGTGGTGGAACACCGGGAAGTACATGAGCATCGAGATCACCGACGACCACTCGAGTGGCTCGGGCACCACCTCCGCGGAGACACCCAGCATCCCGCGGATCTCTTCCCGGCCCGCGAGGACCTCCTCTTCGTCCAGTTCGAGCCTGATGAACCCGGCGAGCATCTGCGTGAAGTTCCAGGGAACCTCGAGCGATGCCGCGGGGGTGTTGCCGCGGTTGTTCTGTGCCTCGATGTCAGCCCCGGCCTCAATGAGCCGTCGAGCGACCTCGACCTCGCCGACGAAGGCGGCGTTATGGAGCGCCGTGCCCCCGTCGCCACCCTTGGCGTTCACATCGGCGCCCGCGTCGATCAGTGCTTCAACCGAGCTGAGCGAGCCGTGCAAAGCCGCGAGCCCGAGCGGCGGCTGGCCGAACTCAGGGTCGTACTGGGCGAGGTCCGCCCCCTCTTCGATGTGCGCCAGCACCGCCGGCACGTCGTCAGCGCGCACGGCGTCGTAGATCGTGGACTCGGGTTCGATCTCGGCAGCTGCCTGGGGCCTCGACACCGTTGCCCCGATCCAGAACATCAGCGGCGAGATGGTGAGGCACCCGATCACGAGCGGTAGCAGGATGCGCCTCGACCGGTGCTTGAGCAGGCCGCCGATCCCACGGCGCCTCCAGAGCATGGCCGTAAAGAAACCGCTCATCAGGAAGAACACGGGCATGCGGAACCCGTGGACAAACATTGTAAAAATGCCGATCAGGCTGCTCTTGGATTCATCCTGAACGGTCCAGGGGAACTCGATGTAGGCCAACCCGGCATGAAGCACAAGCCCCAGGAGCATCGCAGATGCCCGGAGGGCATCGAGGTCGTGCCGGCGTGCCGACGAATCCATCGCCGACCCCTCTGTTGATGTCTTGCTGTCCACGCTCGTCGCCCCTCCGCGAATCTCGGGCTGGGCCTCACCCGCCCCACTGGCCCGATCAGGCCCTTCCCCTTGGCCGCTCCGACCCTATCCCGCGGGCGACTATCATCGTCGCCTGACGCGTCTATCAGTCCCGGGAGTCCTCATGCCCAGCCTGACGATCAACGGCACCGTGTGCCACTTCGAGCCCGGGGAAACTGTCCTCCAGGCCGCGAATAACGCCGGTGTCGAGATCCCCTACTACTGCTATCACGACGCCCTCTCGATCCCGGCTCAGTGCCGGATCTGCCTCGCCGAGATGGCGGCGCCCAACCCCCGCAACGAAAACAAGCTTGAGCCAATCGCCGGCGGCAAGCTCCTGCCCACCTGCTCCACCCCCGCCCAGGACGGGATGGTCGTCCGGGCCAACAGCCCCAAGGCCGTCGCCAACCAGAAGGCGGTGATGGAGTACCTGCTGATCAACCACCCGCTCGACTGCCCCGTCTGCGACCAGGCGGGCGAGTGCGAGCTCCAGGACTACAGCTTCAAGTACGGCAGAGGGGTCTCACGATTTCAGGAGCAGAAGGTCAAGCAGCCCAAAAAAGATCTGGGACCGAACGTCTACATCTACTCCGACCGCTGCATCATGTGCACCCGGTGCGTCCGCTTCACCAAGGAAGTCCCGGGCACCGGTGAGCTGACGATTGATGGCCGAGGCAACGGCAGCCAGATCGATGTCTTCCCTGGCGTAGCGCTTGACAATGAGCTGAGCGCGAACGTGATCGACCTCTGCCCGGTTGGTGCGCTGCTCGACAAGGACTTCTTGTTCACCCAGCGCGTCTGGTTCCTCAAGAAGACTCCATCGATCGACGGGCTCACCAGCAGCGGTGACAACCTCTGGGTCGAGCACAACGAGGGCCGCGTCTACCGCGTCAAGCCCCGCAAGAACATGTCAATCAACAAGTGGTGGATCACCGACGAGGTCCGCTATGGCTGGAAGTTCATCCACTCCGATGACCGCCTGACCGCTCCCGAGCGTCGCCAGCACGGCGTGCTCGTTGAGGCCGACCAGAACCGCGCCTGCGCTGATGCGATTGAGGGCTTGCAGACGGTCGCCGCCCGCGACGAGCGGCTCGCCCTGCTCGTCAGCCCCATGCTGACCTGCGAGGACGCGTACCAGCTCGCGATGCTCGCCCAGCGGCTCGATGACAAGGCGCTCGTTGCAATCGGCCCGATCCCCATGCGGGGCGAAGACAAGGTCTTCCCGCCAAACGCGGCGGAGGACGACCCGAAGCGATTCGTGATGCGTGCCGAGAAGGCGCCCAACGCCAGAGGCGTCCGGCGCGTGCTCGAAGCCGTGTTCGGCCAGGGCAACGTGCTTCCGTATGAGGAGTTTGAGGGCCGCCTCAGCGGCATCGGCGCGGCCATCGTGACCGGCAACTACCCGAGCGACTGGTCCGACAGCCTGACAACCGCCCTCGGCGGCAAGTTCACGGTTGTCATGGACTCGCTCGACTCGACCCTCGCCCGCACCGCGGACATCGTGCTGCCGACCTCAAGCTGGCTCGAAAAGGCCGGCACGTTCGAGAACGCTGCCAACGTGCTCCAGACCTTCGAGCAGGCGGTTCCCGAGGTTGGCGCGAGCAAGAGCGAAGCCCAGCACGCGCTCGATCTGTTGAGTGTGCTCAACGGTGACAAGGCCGAAGAGCCGGTGGGTGAGAAGTTCGTCGAGGGACTAACCGTGATCGACGAGCAGGCGGGCCAGGTGCCGATGGCCAAGCAGCTTGGGACGCGCTCGACCGTGCGTTTCAACGCCTCACATACCCGCGCGACAATGGCCGAGTCTTACCCAGCACTCGAAGCGGTCCGCGATGCGAACGCTGCGCCCCGCGAGACCGCGGCGGCCCGCACACCCGCGGTCGAGATGGTCGAGCTCTAACGCCCGCCATGCTCGCCGCAACGGCATCACAGGCAGCCGAGCCCACCGGAGGCGCCAGCGCCGACGCGGTCATTCTCGCTCTGCTCGGTGTGGGCGGAGTGTTCACGATTGGCCTGCTCGTTGTGCTGATGGTGCTGCTGCGGCATATCCCCTCGGGCAAGAAGCCGGTGGCGGAGCCCGAGGCGGTTTCGAAGCCAGACGCCCCGCTGAAGGCCGGCTCCGAATCACCCGACGGTGCAACGGTCATCAAGCTCGAGTAGACACCGACAAACGCGGCGGTTGCCGCGCTCGCCGGATCCTCCCAAGTCCTCGCTGTCTTCAGTCTGTCAGCTCATCGAGCGCCGCACCGATCGCTGCGCCCGCGTTGACCTGGGCCCGCCTGATCAGCGCGATCGAGGCCTCGGCACCCTCCTGGACAGCCGTGAACGCCTCGACGGGAGCGTTCGCTCGCCTCAGCTGCCTCAACGAGCGGTTTCGTTGCTCGCGGACGAGATTCACCGCGGCATCAGCGCGTGCATCCGCGGCCCCCACACCGGCGAGCGCACGAACACCGAGCGCCCGATCGCTCGCATCATCGCCGCTGAGCAACCGAAGATCTTCGCGGGTCGCCTGGGCCCCCTGCCAGATCCGGTCGCGGGCTTCCTGGCGAATCGCGGCGTAGTGCGCGGCCGTCCGCTCAACGTTCTCGGTGACCTCCTCGGTGATTGGGCCGGTCTCGTCTTGCGCGTAGGCAAGGCCAGAAGCCACCGGTGCAACCACGAGCGGTGCGCTCAACGCGCACGCGACAACCATCCCTTTGAGCAGGCTCATGAAACGACTCCTTCAGCATGTGGGCATCGGCTAGGCGTCTCCCGACGACGCCAGAGCCATCGCTACGCTCAACGGCTCCACAACCAACAGCATTGCCCGATCGCACGAAAAACCTCGGGTACCCTTGCAACCTCGTGCCCAGGTACAAGCTCACCATCGCCTACGACGGCACCGACTTCGCCGGATGGCAGAAGCAAGAGCCACCCGATCCGGACGCCACACCGGACGAGCACGGCGATCGCCCGCGCATCAAGCTCCGCACGGTGCAGGAGATCGTCGAGCGAGCCGTTCGTGAAACCGTGCGCGAGCCGGTGGTCCTTGGCGGCGCGAGCCGGACCGACTCGGGCGTTCACGCCGTTGGCCAGTGCGCCGCGTTCACCACCAGCGCCGAAGCGCCCGAGGGCCGAGGCTGGCCCCCCGAGCGGGGAACTGAGCCTCTCCGCCGCGCGCTCAACGGGCGGCTACCCGACGATGTGTACGTCAGCGCCGTCCAACAGGTCCATGATGGGTTCAATCCGATCACTGACGCGACCAGCAAGGGTTACAGCTACACGTTCCACGCCTCACGAGATCGCACACTCTGGGACCGACGCTACGTGCATCACGTCTGGTGTGAACTCGATGTGGACAAGATGCACGAAGCCGCGCAGCACCTGATCGGCGAACATGACTTCGCGTCGATGGCCGCCGCAAACCACGGGCGGCAGACCACAGTGCGAACGATCCACAACTGCACCGTCACCCGGGAGACCGACCATCGCATCCGCCTCGATGTCAGCGGCAACGGCTTCCTGTACAACATGGTCCGCATCATCGCGGGCACGCTCTACGACGTGGGACGCGGGACGAAAGAGTCGGGCGATATCCCGCAAATCCTCGAGAGTGGCGACCGCCGGCAAGCCGGGATGACGCTGCCCGCGAGCGGGCTGAGGCTCGAGTGGATCGAGTACCCTGAAACCCCATGACTGCCGAGGTCCCGTCTCGCAAGCGTCGGATCAAACGGCTGGGCTTCGTCTTCTTCGGAGCCGCGTTGCTCTACACGCTAAACGGCGCACTCGGTGCCACGCTGATTATCCCCTGGGGCCAGGCCAAGGAGGTTGACTTCGGCGTACGCAACGGCGCGATTGCTTTCGGCATGACCTCGGGCACGGCAGGGCGGTACGGCAGCGGGTTCTACATCGCCCCACTCCAGCGGGGCTTCAGCCTAATTCCGATGGTCCAGCGCGACATGTGGTGGACGTTCTACGTGACACTCCCGGTGTGGCCGGTCTTCCCGGTGCTCGGCATGACCATGTGGCATCTCAGCAGGCTTGAAGACCGACGGCCCGTGCACGCCTGTGATAAGTGCGGCTACAACCGCGCCGGAGCGCCGAACGAGCCCTGTCCAGAATGCGGCGATGAGCATCCCGATGCCTGACAAGCTCACCATCCTGCACATCTCGACCCGCCTCATCCTCGGGGGCAGCCAGGAGAACACCGTCCTCACCTGCGAGGCCCAGGCGCGCGCCGGGCATCACGCGCACCTCGCGTACGGCCCGATCTACGGACCGGAGGGCTCCCTCCTCCAACGCGTCACTGCCTTTCGTGCAGACGACAGCACGCGCATCGCGCCGCACGTTGTCCCGTCAATGGTCCGACACATTGCGCCGACCAAAGACTTCCGAGCCAAGGCCCAGCTCTCGAAACTTATCGCGAAGCTCAAGCCCGACGTGGTGCACACACACAGCTCGAAGGCCGGCGTTTTGGGTCGCGCGGCAGCTTGGGGCACCAAATCCCGCCCCGCGATCGTCCACACGATCCACGGGCCGCCCTTCATGCCCGAGGACAGCGCGCTCGCAAAGGCAAAGAACAAGCTCTACACAATCGCCGAACGCGCCGCGGCCAACCGGTGCCATGCCATCATCAGCGTTGCCGACGCGATGACCGAGCAGTTTCTCGCCCGTGGCATTGGCACACGCGATATGTTCACCACCGTGCGCAGCGGCATCGATCTTGTGCCGTACCTCGAGCCTCCCGCCGATCAGTCACGCGAAGCCATCCGCGAATCGCTGGGCCTCCACCCGCAGCACCTAGTCATCGGCACCATTGCGCGGCTTGCGCAGCACAAGGGCCACGATGACATCCTCGATGCGCTCAAGGAAGACTTAGCCGCAAGCCCCCACTGGAAGCTGCTGTGGGTGGGCGACGGCTTCTGGAAAGACCGCCTGCTCAAGCGGGCGGGCGGTATGGGCCTCCGGGACCGAATCATCACGACGGGCCTCGTCCCACCCGACCGCATCCCGGGCCTGATCCGTGCGATGGACATCCTGTGCCACCCGAGTTACCGAGAAGGCCTGCCCCGCACGGTCAACCAGGCCTTGCTGTGCGGTGTGCCGCCCGTTGCCTACGACGCCGACGGTACGCGTGAGACGTGCATCAACGAGAAAACCGGGCTGCTCGTACCGATCGGGGATCGCTCAAAGCTCCGCGATGCGATCAAGAAACTCGCGGGTGACCCGCACATGCGAACGCGACTCGGATCGACGGGCCGATCGAAGATCACACGCGAGTTCAGTATCGAAGCCATGATGCGCGGGATCGATGATGTCTATGAGCGAGCGCTTACCGCTCGCGCCAAGACGAACTAGGACGGCGCCGCGGCGGCCAGAACCTCCGCGTCTCGCGACTGGATCTCCTCGATCGCGATCTGGACGGCGGGCCACCAAGGCAAGGCATCCAGGTCAGGCGGGTCGAACGCCTGGAACGCCCTGGGCTCGCTCCGCTGATACACACGATGGACGACCGACCCTGTAGGGTTCGGCTTGTGCTTCTGCGCGAAGTCCTCGCTCGCGATGATCACCAGTGCCTCGGGATCAACTGGCCGCGACTCTGTCGCTTCTCCCTTGCGATCGAGGCGAACAAGCATCGCCGAGGCGCCATCACCGGTGATGCCCCATCGCTTGGGCCCCCTCCACCGGCGCTTGAGGTGGCTCTTTGTGCCACGGATCAGCTTCTCCACAAGCAGTCCGACCACTCCAGCAGCGGCCATCGCGCCTTGCCGGTTGTCGATAAAAGGCTGACCTGTGATCTTCCCACTGCTATGGATCATCACCTGAGGCGTGGGCGCTGGCACCGCCTGCGTCGGACGATTAGCGACCCACACGCGAGGCAGCGGGCGTCCAAGTCTCTGCTCGGCACGGTCAACATCATCGAGCCGAAACCTGTCCATGCGCACCGTGGTCACGCCGCGTTCGCGCAGGATCGCTTCGCAGATCTCGTCGTCTGTTGCAAGGCTGTCAGGCCCGAGTTCAGCGAGCACCACCTTCGCCTTGCGATTGCGCTCTCGCGCACCGCTCTTCTTACCCAAAAGCTGCACAGCGCGCCAGCCCGCAAAGCCGCCGAGCACAGCTCCAGCAAGCGGACCGATCGCAAGCGCCAGCGGCACACCCGAGTTGGCCGGCGCCCCACCGCCTCCACCGAGCAACCCAGGGATGGCGAACGACGCGAAGACGCCAAGTAGCACACCCAAAAAGATCCCGGTCCCGATGACCGCAGCCGGCTGCGGAAGCGGAGGATCGAGTGTCACCAAAGCGAACGGTGGTCGTTCCAACTCGGCCCCTTCGCCGAAAACACGCTCCGCGTCGTGACGTCGGAGTGTACCGGTGGGCGATCAGAAGCCCAGAGACCGGCGCCCGAAGTCCAGGCCCATCGCTTTCTTTGCAAGCTCAAGCGTCTCTTCTGCGACCTCGTTTGCACGGCGCGTCCCGTCGCGAATGATGTCGATGATCGCATCATTACCGCTCGGGCCCTCGAACTCTGACCGGCGTTCACGCATCGGCTCGAGCATCTCATTAATCGCCTCGATGACGTGTGCTTTGACGTGCCCATCGCCCAAGCCATCACCCTTGCGGTAGCGGTCGCGGAGTTCCTCGACGAACGCCTCGTCCTTGATGAAAGCATCGCAGTAATCAAACACCGGGTTGATATCCGGGTTGCCGGGCTGGTCGGGCTCGCGGCTCTGGCCGGGGTACATCGCGCCGATCTTCTTCTTCACCTGCTTGGGCGTATCGCTCAGGAAGATCGCGTTGTTCAGGCTCTTGGACATCTTCTGCTCGCCGTCGGTCCCGACGAGCCGTCCGACCTTGCCGACCTTGGCTTCGGGAACCGGAAACACTCCGCCCAGTTTTACGTGATCGGCGTCCTCGGCGTGGGGATCGACGTTGCAGTAGTACTGGTTGAACCGCCGCGCACCCTCGCGCGTCATCTCGATGTGCGCGATCTGATCTTCGCCCACGGGCACGAGGTCTGCACGAAAAGCCAGAATGTCCGCGATCTGTCCGACCGCGTACATCGGAAACCCGAAGCTGTACTTGTCGCCCAGGTCCTTCGCCTCGATCTCAGTTTTGAGCGTGGGGTTGCGCATCACGCGGTTGAACGGGATCAGCATCGCGAACGCCCAGGTCAGCTCCTGGATTGCCGGCACCTCGCTCTGAAGCACGATCTTGGCCCGCTGCGGATCGATGCCCGCCGCGATCCAATCCTTCACGATCTCGATCGTGCTCTCGCGGATCTCCTCGGGTTTGTCGGCACGGGTCGTGAACGCGTGCCAGTTGGCGAGCAGGAAGTGACAGTCGTACTCGTCTTGGAGCTCGACGCGCTGCTGCACACTGCCCACCCAGTGCCCCAGATGGAGCCTGCCGGTGGGAGTATCGCCGGTGAGGATGCGGGGCTTGGCTTCGGTCATGGGAGGCGACTGTAGGTGCCGGGCCTCCCCAGCCGCTCTGTGTCTAGCTCAGCGCGATCGCGACGTTCAACCCGTTGAAGATCGCGTGCATCGTGATCGCGACGCCCAGCTTCCGTGTCCGCTCGTACGCAAGCCCGATCGCCAGGCTCAGCACAAAGAGCGGCACCAACGCGTAGTAAGGCGCCCCTGGCGCGGTCCCGCCCTCGACCTGGCTCACCCACGGCAGCGCTTGCCCGAGCGCAACCACGGTCGAATCACTCATCACCGCGTGCGGCGTCCAGTGGAGCCCGGCGAACACAACCGATGTGATCACGATGGACCAGATCGGTGCCTTCGTCCACTTGAGCAGTCCGGACTGGAGGAACCCGCGGAACACCACTTCTTCCACAATGGGCACGAGCATCACCACCGCGAAGATCAGCAGCCACGCCCAACCGGAGTTCTGGTTGTCCACGATCAGGCTCAGCGTCGAGTGAGCGATCTCCGCGGGCTGCGTTCCCGTGATTCCTTCGTGCATAGCAAGCATCAGCGAGGCCGTGAGCTCGAGGAAGGGATAGGCAAGCGCGAACGCGAGCACGCCGAGCGCGAGATCGGCGCTCCCGAAGCCCAGCCCCGCCTTCGGGGCGCTCTTGATCATGAGGTAGATCAGGCTGATCCCAAGCACACCCGCGATGACGTATCCCACCGACTGGCTCGTCGCAATCGCGCGCATCGAGCCCTCTGTTGGCCCGGCGAGCCAGGGCAGCCCAGCCGCGAAGTCCACAGCCATCGACAGACTCAGGAACACACTCGCCCCGCCCAGGATCCAGAGGATCGAGGGCAGGCTCGACACATCGCGCAGACCCGACCGCTGGATCGACCCGGGCCTGAGAAAGTCACCAAGCCAGAGCACCAGCGTGATCAGCCCGCACAGGATCAGCAGCACCCAGAGCTTGACGCTGCCCATCTCTCTGATCAGCTCACCGACCGTCGCATCACTCAGGTCCTGAGCCAGCGCCGGGGCCGCGAGCCCGCACACCGCTATCGTCCCGCACACCGCCGCGATCATGCCGCGCGAACCGTTCTGGGAACCGATCATGGCAACGCCTCATCCAGACCACGCCGGCGCCGCGCCCGATGTCCCGGCGGTGCTTGCCGAGATCGTCGCCAACACCCGCGCCGAGGTCGATAGGCTCCGCCGAGCCGACCCCAACCCTGTTCCGGATCCCGCGCAGGCTCCGCCGCGCGGCTTCGTGAGGGCCCTCACCGCGAACGCCGGCCCGGCGGTCATCGCCGAGATCAAGCGTCAGAGCCCGTCGGCGGGCCTGATCCGCCCGGAATACCAGGACGGCTTCGACCCGGCGCGGATCGCCCGCGCATATCACGACGCAGGCGCATCGGCAATCAGCTGCCTGACCGATAAGAAGTTCTTCGGGGGAGACCCCTCCTTTATTGGCCTCGTCCGCGATGCCTCCCCCCTGCCGGTGCTTCGCAAGGACTTCGTAGTGGACCCGTGGCAGATCGCCCAGACCAGGGCCCTTGGCGCTGATGCGGTACTGCTGATCGCCGAGTGCCTCGGTGATACCGAGCTGGCACACCTCGTGAATCTCGCGATCCGGGCCGGCCTCGATATCCTGCTTGAGAGCCACGACGCCGAGCACCTGGAGCGGTGTGTTCCGCACGCCCGGGCCCACCCGGATCACCTGCTCCTGGGCATCAACAACCGGGATCTTCGCACGATGACGGTCGATACCGACCACACTCGACGCATGCTGCCGAGTGTTCCTGCGGTGGGGCGGCTGGTCTGCGAATCCGGAATTCGGACGAACGCCGATATCCAGTCATTCGGGGACAACGGGGTCCGAATCTTCCTCATCGGCGAGCATCTGATGCGGCAAGACGACCCCGGTTCAGCGCTCCGGACCTTGCTGAGCATCGGCTGAACCGCAAGCAGCAAACGCCGGTATCACCACCCGCATCAGGGGGCATCCTCTGGCGGCCGTCCCGAGCGAACAATGGAGACCCGGGCCGCAGGCGAACCTTGCCTTGGCCGATGGGTAGCGTTCATCAGAACCGTCCAGCACCTGGAGTGGAGCGAGCAAGCCATGATCCGGACCTTCAAGACAACCGTCCTCGCCGCCACGGCGACGCTTTGCCTGGGCGCCCCGTCGGCGCTTGCACAGGACGCCCCCGACCCCCGCGCGATTGCCGACCGCCTGGTCGATGAGTGGGAGGGTCTCGAGAGCTTCGAGGCGTTCATGACCGCACGGGCGACCGGCATGCTCGCGATGCAGCTCAAGCCCTTCGAGGGCGAAGTGGTCTTCGGGCGATCCCCGGCACACTGGCGGTTCAAGGCCAGCGGCACGATCGACGGCGCCCAGGGCCTGGGCGATGGGCGTGTGGATCTGAGCCGCGACACGCTGGGCAAGTTCGTCTGGCTAGATCACCAGACCCTCCAGCGTCTCGAGTCACCCAAGCTCCCGGGGATCCTGGGTCCTTATCGCGTCTACTTCATGAGCGAGTACGTCTTCGAGTTCGACAGCATCACCGAGTTTGCTTCGGGCAACCTCACGCACAAGGGGACCGCCGAAGTCGGCGGCGAGCTGTGCGACATCCTCGAGTCGAGGGTGAGCGACAACGACCGCCGCCAGTTCTTCATCGCCCGCTCCGATGGACTGCCTCGCCGCATGATCGGCATCGTTCCCATCGCGGGCACGTTCGATATCACGTTCGAGAATCTTGATGTCATCGACAATGCGGACGCGAGCGACTTTGTTCTGAACATCCCAGAGGGCTACACCGAGCCCGGAAACATCGGCAGGCCGAACAGGCTCGATCCCGATCGTCAGGTCTTCCTCCAGAACCCACCCAACTGGCAGCTCCCGACCGGCACGGGCGGCCAGGTTGCACTCGACGAACTGGAAGACAAGGCGGTGCTCCTCAACTTCTTCGGCACTTGGTCGGGCCCTTCTCGCGAGGCGATCCCGATGGTCGAGGACATCGCCCAGGTATTCGCCCGCCAGCACGGCGATGGCGTGAAGGTCTTCGGTCTCGCGGTCCGCGAGCGAGACGGCGGCGCGCCCATCCGGTATTTCGAGGAAAACAACCTCAGCTACGACCTGCTGCTCGAGGCCGACGATGTCGCCAGGGACTACAAGATCACGACCTTCCCATCTTTCGTGATCCTTGGCCGCGACGGCCGCATCGTTGACATCATCCAGGGTTACGACGAGGACCTCACGAAGGAGCGTGTGCTAAACGCGATGACCCGTGCGATCATCAGACAGCAGCGTCGCGAGTAAGCGAGCGACCACAGTTCGGATCGAAAAAGGGCCGGGCCCCATTGGGGCCCGGCCCTTTCTGTTTCAAAACTCAGCGCCTCATCAACCCATCAGCGCCGCCTGGGCTGCGGCGAGCCGTGCGATCGGCACGCGGAACGGGCTGCAGCTGACATAGTCCATGCCGACGCGGTGGCAGAAGTGGACGCTCTTCGGATCACCGCCGTGCTCGCCGCAGATGCCGACCTTCAGGTCCTTTCGGGTCTTGCGCCCGCGCTCAAGGCCCATCTGCACGAGCTGCCCGACACCCGACTGGTCCAGGCTCTGGAAGGGATCGACGGGCAGGATGTCGGCGTTGATGTAGTCGGGCAGGAACGTGCCCACATCGTCGCGGGAGTAGCCGTAGGTCAGCTGGGTCAGGTCGTTGGTTCCGAAGCTAAAGAAGTCGGCCTCCTCGGCGACCTCGTGCGCCGTCAGCGCCGCGCGGGGGATCTCGATCATCGTGCCGATCTTGATCTCGAGACGCTTCTTGTAACCCATGTCCTCGCGGACCTGCACGATCGTCTCCTCAGCGAGGGCCCGGAGCTGCTGGAGCTCCTGCTTCGTGCCGACGAGCGGGATCATGATCTCGGGCAAAACGCGGAGCTTCTCGCTCGCGACCTCGATCGCGGCCTCGGTGATCGCCCGCACCTGCATGCGCAGGATCTCGGGGTACGTGATCGCGAGGCGGCAACCGCGGTGACCAAGCATCGGGTTAAGCTCGTGCAGCTCGCTGACTCGACTCTGGATCTCGGTCACGCTCTTGCCGAGGATCTTCGCGAGTTCCTTCTGAGCCGCGTCCTCATGAGGCAGGAACTCGTGCAGGGGCGGGTCCAGCAGGCGGATGGTCACCGGCAGGCTCTTCATCGCACGGAACAGACCGATGAAGTCGTCACGCTGGAAGGGCAGCAGCTTCTCAAGCGCCGTCTCACGAGCCTCGAGATTGTCTGCAAGGATCATCTCGCGCATCGCGATGATGCGGTCGCCCTCGAAGAACATGTGTTCCGTCCGGCAGAGACCTATGCCCTCGGCGCCGAAATCGCGGGCCCGGTGCGCGTCAGCCGGAGCATCCGCGTTGGTGCGAACACCGATCGTGCGGTACTTGTCCGCCCAGCGCATGATCTTTGCGAAATCGCCCGATAGCTCTGGCTCGACCGTCGGGACGCTGCCCGACATGACCTCGCCCGTCGAACCGTCGATCGAGATCAGGTCGGTGCGCCCGAACACATCGCTGCCAACCGTAAAGAGCCCCTTTTCGGCGTCGATTTTGATCGCACCGGCGCCGGCGACGCAACACTTGCCCCACCCGCGGGCGACCACCGCCGCGTGGCTGGTCATGCCGCCGGTCGAGGTCAGGATGCCCGCGGCCGAATGCATGCCGTCCACGTCCTCCGGACTCGTCTCCTTGCGAACAAGGATGACCTTCTCACCCGCTCGGGCGCGCTCGACGGCTTCCTCGGCGGTGAAGGCCGGGTGGCCAACGGCCGCGCCGGGAGAAGCCGGCAGGCCACGGGCGAGCACCTGCGCTCCGCCCTTCTTTGCCGGGTCGAAGCTGGGAAGCAGAAGCTGGGTCAGGTCACCGGCGGGGATGCGGAGGATCGCTTCCTTCTCGTTGATGAGCTTCTCCTTGACCATATCGCAGGCGATCTTGACCGCCGCGTGGCCGGTGCGCTTGCCGCTCCGGGTCTGGAGCATGTAGAGCGTGCCGCGCTCGATGGTGAACTCGATGTCCTGCATCTCGCGGTAGTGCTTCTCGAGCTTCGTTTTGATCTTGAGGAGCTGGTCGTGGACCTTCTTGTTCCACTTGCTCATCTCGGCAACGGGCTTGGGGGTGCGGATACCCGCGACAACGTCCTCGCCCTGCGCGTTGATCAGGAACTCGCCGTAGAACTTGTTCTGGCCGGTGCTCGGGTTTCGGGTGAACGCGACGCCCGTGCCCGAATCGTCGCCCATGTTTCCGTAAACCATGCTCTGGCAGTTCACCGCGGTGCCCGGAAGGCCGGTGATGCCCTCGATGCGCCGGTAGGTCACCGCCTTGTCGGCGTTCCAGCTCTTGAAGACCGCCTCGATCGCGAGCTCAAGCTGCTTGCTCGGGTTCTGGGGGAACTCCTGGCCGGTGTGACGCTTGAAGACATCTTTGTACGCATCGCACAGCTCGCGCAGGCCTTCGACCGGCACGTCCGTATCGGCGCTCACGCCCAGTCGCTCCTTGATCTTGTCGAACGCGTGCTCGAAGTGATCGTGCGCAACGCCCATCACAACATCGCCGAACATGTTGATCAGGCGCCGGTAGCTGTCGTACGCGAAGCGGGGGTTGCCCGTCGCCTCGGCGAGGCCCTCGACGCTGACGTCTGTCAATCCCAGGTTGAGGATCGTGTCCATCATGCCGGGCATCGACACCTTGGCGCCGGAGCGAACCGAGACCAGCAGCGGGTTGAGCGGGTCGCCGAACCGCTTGCCCAGTTCTTTCTCGAGTGTCGAGATGTTCTTGTGCACCTCGTTCATCAGCCCGACGGGCATTCGGCCCGACTTGCTGTAGAGCCCGCACGTCTCGGTTGTGATCGTGAAGCCCGGGGGAACAGGCAGGCCGATCGAGGTCATGCCCGCCAGGTTGGCGCCCTTGCCTCCCAGCAGGTCCTTCATGGTCTCGCCGCCGTCGGTCTTCGACTTGCCGAAGTAATAGACCATGCGGCCGCTCTTGCGAGGCGCACGCTTGGTGACCTTGCCGCTCGGCTTCGAACGCCCGCCCGCGTGCAGACGAGCGCTGCTCCTCGCCTTCTTCTTCGCAGCCTTCTTGCCCACCTTCTTCGCGGGGCGCCGACCGGCAACCTTCTTCGCGGCTTTCTTGCCGCTCTTCCCCGCCGCCTTCTTTGAGGTCTTCTTCGAGCCCGCCTTCTTGGCGGCCTTCTTGCTTGCCTTCTTCTTGGCCATCGTCGGTCGCTCCGTGGTGTCGGTTGCTGTGCCGGCAGCGGCGGGTCTGACATCCCGCGCCGGGCGGCTCTCGTCACGCGCTTTGTGGGCGCTCCATCGTCGGGTTGGCCGCTCCCGTCGCGCTGACTCGCACGCCGGACCCGGCACCTCTCCCATTCCCGTCGCCCGCCGGCCACCGCCAGCAGGAACGAGAGTCTAAGAACCCATCCCCGGCCGCGTAGCATCGACACGAAATCCGCATGCACCCCGCCGCGCCCGACAACACGCCGACGGCCCACGCGATCCGCTGCTGGCCCGCGGGCACGCCCCTGGCCGCAACCGCCAGCCCGTCGGGCAATGCCGTCATCGCGGCACCCGCGCACACCGCCCGACTCCTGCTCACGAAGCGAGGCCCCGCGTGGGACGCCTCGCCGTGCCCCTCGATACCCGCGGGCCCCACAGCGGACCCGATTGCGGACTTGGGCGTCATCTCGACAGCCCCGGCGCCCGCCGGCTGGCTGGGCTGGCTCGCCTACGAGCTGGGCGAGCGGACCGAGCCCGCATGCCTCCGGGCCTCGCCCGATCCGATCGACGATCGGGCCACACCACTGGCGGTTGTCTGCAGACTCGATAATGCCCACACGCGAGACGACGCAGGTCTGTGGTCAGTCATTGGGAGCCCCCCCCCGATCGGTGCGCCGTCAGCGGCTCAGGCCGAGCTCGAGCTTGAGAACCCTGACCCGCAGTTCTACTGCGCGGCTGTCCGACGCGCCATTGAGCTGATCAATGCGGGCGATATCTTCCAGGCCAACCTGGCCCACCGCCTGACGGGGCACCTCCGTGGCTCATCCAGAGCCCTTGCCGCCGACTGGCTCGACACCGCTGCGCCTCGCTACGGAGCCGTGTTCGACCTGCTCGATGGCGGACCGTCGGTCATCAGCGCGAGCCCGGAGCTGTTCCTGTCACTCGGCACCGACGGGCGGATCACGACCCGCCCCATGAAGGGCACCAGGCCCGACCGGCCCGGTGCACTCGACGACCTCCGCTCAAGCCCGAAAGACGCGGCAGAACTCGCGATGATCGTGGACCTGATGCGGAATGACCTGGGACGCGTTGCACGCTTCGGATCGGTCCGCGTCGATTCGGCACGTGAGATCGAGAGGCACGGGGGTGCGGATCCGCTTCTCCAGGGCGTCGCGACCATCACAGCACGACTCGCAGCGGGCAGGACGCTCGCCGACCTGCTCCGGGCGTCGTTCCCCGCGGGCTCCGTAACAGGCGCCCCGAAGGTCCGCGCGATGCAGATCATCCGCGAGCTCGAGCCCGTTCGGCGCGGGCCCTACTGCGGCTCGGTCATCCGCATCGAATCATCGGGACTCGTGACCATGAGCGTCTCGATCCGGACCGCATGCATCACAGGCGAGGTCTTCGACTTCCACGCCGGTGCGGGGATCGTCGCCGACTCCGATCCCGACGAGGAATGGACCGAAACTCTCGCCAAGGCGCAACAAGTCACGTCGCTCGCCGGAAGGCTCGCGGGGAGCCCCGCATGAACGGCCCACGGATCCGCTCCGACATCGCCGACCTGTACATCTTCCGCCGCAAGCCGGGAGTCGAGTTTCTCCAGCTCCGCCGGGTGGGCGGGTCGAGCCACGGCACCTGGCACCCGGTGATGGGCCGCATCGAAGCCGGCGAGACCGCCCCGCAAGCCATGCTGCGCGAAGCCAACGAAGAGACCGGGCTCACGCCAGATTTCATCCTGGGCTTCTGGGCGTTGGGCACGGCCTTCCCCGCGTACCTCCCGCCTCGCGACACCGGTGAAGACGAGTGCGTGCTGCTCGCGCCACGCCTTGCTGCCGAGGTCAAACCCGGGTGGGAGCCTGTGCTCAACGATGAGCACGACGCTCAACGCTGGATCAGTGCCGAGGACGCCGATGGGATGTTTATGTGGCCAACACAGCGGGCTGCGGTCCGCGAGCTGTTGGAAATGCTTAAACCGGGATCCCTCGCCGAACCCGGGCTGAGACTCTCGATTCCTAACCGCTAAGCA
The DNA here is from genome assembly GCA_039186605.1 of Planctomycetota bacterium. GTDB lineage: Bacteria > Planctomycetota > Phycisphaerae > Phycisphaerales > UBA1924 > JBCCZZ01. Next base: position 82,009 of record JBCCZZ010000004.1, read on the forward strand.
GCCCCGCTCAGTTCGCTGGTGACTTCCATCGCACGCTTCCAGGGCGCGAAAGCGCCGAACCCGAGTTCGCTCAGCGCATCGAGCATCGGCCCAGGGCTCATGGTCCCCACGATCGCGATATCGCCCCCGAGTTCGACCGGCTCGACGCCCAACTCGGCCAGCACACGCCGCACCACCCACGCGTTCTTCCCCGGCTTCCAGAGCGTTGCCGACCGGAAACGCAGCGAGCTGTGTACGTGGGTCAACGCTTCGCGTGCGGCGTGCAGCCCGCAGAACCGATCGAACAGCTGCTCATTCAGCGGCTCACGCACCTGTGTGCCGATCGTCCGCTCCAGCTCGTCAAGCCCTGCCTCGTACGCCTCGATGCAGCCGTACCGCTCGGCGAGCCCGCGGTAGCGGTGCTTCACCTCCGCAAGCTCCGGATCGAGGTGATCGTCCGGGGCGTGGCGCTGCGCAACCCACCCGTTGTTTCGAACCAGCCGCTGGATGATCGTGCCCATGTGCCGGTTGCCCGGCACTTTGTGGTGCTCCACACGAAATCGCGGATCGAACCTCACGTGATACCCAGCGCCCAGGAGCTTCGCCGACAGGTCGTACTCCTCGGCGTAGTAGCCGAACGTCTCGTCGTAGCCTCCGGATTCGCGGAACTGCTTCCGCCTGATCGCGGCCCCGCACCCGATGAACACCTCGGGCAAGCCGCCGATCTCGCGGCATCCCTGGTTCGGCAACACGATGTCGGCGCTCACAACCGCCACGTCCGCGGGAGCTCGTTCGAGGCATCCCAAGAACCTCAGGTCTACTGGGTGCGAGTCGTCATCAAGCATCACGATCCAGTCGCACCCGTCCGCCGCTTCGACTCCGATGTTCCGCGCGGCGGCCCCACGGTTCGAGTCCAGCTCAATCAGTTCGATGGGCACCCCACTCGAAAGCATTGCTGGCACATCGGGCGGCTGGTCTGATGCGTTGTCTACAACGATGACGCGGGCATCGTGGGGCCCGAGCTGGCCCAACGCATCGAGCGTCTCGGCGAGACGCTCATTCCTGTTCCTGGTCGGGATCACGTAGGCGATATTCAACGCAACGGCCCCCATGGCTCAGTCGCTCAAGCCGCGCTCGTCGGCGCCGGCTCGGGCACCGGGCGACTCGCGGCGAGAACCTCGGTCCCCGCGTATGTCAGATGGGCGGCCCTGAGCCGCGCAATCGAACGCCGCAGATCGGATGCTGAAACGGGCACGTTGCCGACACGCTGAGCCTCGACTGCGGCGGCAATCGCGCCCAAGAACCCCGCCTGGAGCATCGAGCCCCCGCCTGTCAACGCGAGCGTCGCGACGCTGAGCATCGCATCGCCGCAGCCCATCGGGTCTGCTGCGTGCCCAACCAACGCCGGTACGTGCTCGCCCCGAAGCCGCCTCGCCCACACCTCGCCCGGAGCCGGATCACCCGGCAACCGCTCAAAGGCGATGAGCCCCTCAGGACCCATCGACACGATCATCGCGCCTGTCTCGGTGTGGCTCATTGTCTCCCAGGCCACCGCGGGCAGCCCGTCGTCGAAACGACCCGCGCTGGTCCGGAGCTCGCTCTCGCTTGGCGCGAGAAGATCCATCCGGCGCATGTGGCGCAGCGCGTTCCGACGCCCGCTCACGTCACCGCTCAGCGTGCGCACCAGCGGGCGGAGCGAGCCGCTCAGCCGCTCGACCGCAGATCCACCGAGAAGCCCAAGCCCGAAGTCGGCGATCACCCCGGCATCCCCACACTCGCCCGCGGCATCCACCGCAAGCGCCAGCAGCTCGGCGCTCTGCGCCTCGCTCATTGCCACCGGCTGCACGAGGTCCACCTTCATGACCTTCTGCGCACCCACCATGAACCGCTGCTTCTCGGGCACCGCAACCGGTGATCCGACCGCCCGCACCTCGACACCCTCCGACGCGAGCCTGGCCCGCATCTGTTCGGCGACCTCGGTGTCGGGCAACGCTGTGACCAGCGTGGGCCGAGCGCCCATGGCGGCCAGGTGCCGCGCGATCACCGCGGCGCCACCGTCATAGTGACGGCGCTCAAGAGGCCTCAGCGTCATCACCGGGCTCTCACCGGCAACATCCGGCCGGTCGCACAGAACATATGTGTCGAGGATCACCTCGCCAACGACCACCACACGCTTGCCGCGTACACGCCCGATGAGCCCAAACAGCTCGTCACTCGAGAGTTCGGGGCGGTCAAGCAGTTCCGACAGTCTGGAGTGGAACGGATCGGTCTGTGCCTCCATCGCGTGGATGAGAGCCGTTGAGCTGAACACCACATCACCTGAGCTGAATACGACCCGACCCCCCCTGCGTTCAACCGCACGCTTCTCGTCGGCAAAGCGCGGATCGTGGTTCGTCTCGTACTCTTTGCCCTTGACATACACCTCGGGCGCGACCTCGTCGAGCAGATCTGCCGCGGTCGGTCGTGCCTCGATATAGACCAGATCCACGAAGTCGAGGGCCGCGAGGTTCTCTGCGCGAAGCTCCTCTGGGATCAGTGGTCGCCCCAAGCCCTTTGCGATCGCGGCATCGCCCGTGATGGTCACGAGGAGCGCATCGCCCTGGGCTTTGGCGTGCCGCAGGTGCCGGATGTGGCCCGGATGCACGATGTCAAAGCACCCGTGACAATGGACGAGCCGCCGCCCCTGGGTGCGCAGCGCCGATCGTTCGCGCAAAAGCTGCGCATGATCCACGATCTTGCTGCCGCCGGAACTGCCCTCAATCGTGCTCATCGATGGCTCTATCGGCCCAAACCCCCATGAAGGGGCCCAGAAATCTCGGACCAGGCTGAGGCCGCCCCTTCCGAGCGCCGATCACTGCGCTTCACCGTGCGGCCCTCCCCCGCCTCACAGCGGAGATCTTGCCCGATGACCGAACACGCGGCCTCGATCAACGGTGATCGCATCGCGGACACGCTGGTGATCGTCTTGCCGGTCGGCGACACGCTCGCGATACGTGACGCCAATGGCACACTCGATCGCGACTGGTCCGCCTACGAGCACCTGGGCCCGCGTTTCGGTCGCGTCCTGCTGGTCACGCAGGGCGGCGCCGACGAGCGAGCCATTGCGAACCGTCTACCGGTCGTCCCAGAGGTTGTCTGCAACGACATGGGCCTGACGACAAGCGATTTCTTCGCCGACGCGACCGAGCGGATCAGCGGGCTTCTGGTCCGCGACTCGACGGCGATCGTGAAGGCCGAGCGGATCGTCGGGTGCCGGCTCGCCGAGCCCATTGCCCGCCGGCTGCTCGAAATCGGTGTTGACACCCGCGTGATCGCGCGGGCGGGTCACGTCTGGAGCCGCCGCATCGCCCGTGAGGAGGGCGCCGATTCCGAGGGTGCGCTCCGTGCCGGCGACGACGAACGCCGGCTCTGCGCGATCGCCGATCGTGTCGTCAGCCCGAGCGCCCGCATCCTTGATGATCTGACCTGGCGCTTCGCGATCGAGCCTGGTCGCGCCGTAACGCTGCCCGAATGCATCCGGATGGGCGCGCCAGTGCCGCCTGAGGAGCGGGACAACTCACGGATCGCGGCGTACGGACCACTCGTGCCCTCCAGCGGGTTCCACTTCCTTGTCGAAGCCGTCGCGGGGATCGGTGAACTCACGGACACGGCGCCCGAACTCGAACTGATCGGCGACGGCCCACAAGAAGCCGAACTCAGGGCCGCAGCGGAACTCGCCGAGATCAAGCTCACCGTGACTCCAACCGGCACGTACGACGAGGCCGCCGAGCGCCTCGCGACCGCGGCGGTCCTCGTGACCACACCATCGACCTTCCGAGATCCGCGGAATGTGCTCGAGGCGATGGTTCGTCATACACCGTGCCTCGCGGTTGGGGATCAGACCGCCGACGGGCTGATTGAGCACGGCGTCACCGGTCTCCGCTGCGCCGAGGAACCCCGCGCGATCGCACAGGCGCTCTTCGGGCTCCTAAGCGATCAGGCGTGGGCCGAGCAGATGGCAACCACGGCGGGCGAGCGCGTCGCGGGCGCCTGCGGCCCCCAGCGGGCCGCCGAGGCAGAGGCACGCATCCTGATAGAGGCATTCGCCGCCGCCAGGCGACTGGCCGCATAACCCCAAGGGACTCGCAGACATGGGCCGCATCGAGACGTTGCGTTTCTTCGGATCAGGCGAGAACGAGCCGGACCCCACGGACCGCCGCGGCGCTCCGAGACACGACCTCGAACGCGCCGTCAAGGTGTTCCAGCCCCGCACGGGCCGCTATCTGGCCGGACGCACGATCAACGCCAGCGACACGGGCTTCTTGCTCGAGCTCGCTGCCCCGGACCCCGAGGCTGACGCGCCATTTATCGAGGATGAGGGGCTCCGAGTTCTGGTCTCCTGGGACAACAACGTCTTGCTCCACGCGGCCGACAGCACAGAAGCTCGGGTCGTCCGCATCGATGGCCCAGGGCGGGTCGCGGTCACTCAGGTCGATGCCGCCGGAGCCCTCGCGGCGGCATAAGCGGCGCTGCATCAACGCCCTAGCGTTGGCTCCTACCATTTAGCATGCTCAACTGGCAGCCCTCGCTCGACGAGCGATACACCAGAATGTCTCCGGATGAGGCGGCGCAGCGCATCGAAGCCCGGCGCAAGGCTCTGGGCGATTCTCTGGTCATCCTGGGCCACCACTACCAGACCGATCGGGTGATCCGCCACGCCGACCTCACGGGCGACAGCTTGAAGCTCAGCCAGCAGGCCGCCGCGGTCGTGAGCGATCCAAGCCGGTCCAAGCGACCCGAGCACATCATCTTCTGCGGCGTCCATTTCATGGCCGAGACCGCCGACATGCTCACACCGAGCGACGTCGAGGTAATCCTCCCCGACCTGTCGGCAGGCTGCTCAATGGCGGACATGGCCAGCTACGACGACACCGTCGAAGCCTGGAACGACATCCACCAGACGCTTGAGAAGCTGGGCTGGACAGGCAGGATTATCCCCATCACGTATGTGAACTCGTCCGCCGCGATCAAGGCGTTCGTGGGCGAGCACGGCGGGGCGTGCTGCACCAGCTCCAATGCCGACCGCGTATTCGCATGGGCAGCCGCCGGCGGCGATCTGCCCAGCCAGCAGGGCGAGGACATCAAGATCCTGTTCCTTCCCGACCAGCACCTGGGTCGGAACACCGCGCACGCGTTCGGCATCGACGTCGAAACCCGGTCGGTGCTCTACGACCCGAAGCTGACCAACAAGGGCGAGCCCCTAGGCGGCATCGAACCCGATGCGCTGCTCGAGAGCGCCGTGATCCTCTGGGCGGGCCACTGCAGCGTTCACAAGCTCTTCAGACCAGAGCATTGCGGCGAGATCCTCTCGGCAAACCAGACTGACCCGGACAACGCAACCCGGATCTTGGTCCACCCCGAGTGTGCCAAGGAGGTCGTGGATAAAGCCCACGACGCGGGGAGTACCGAGTACATCATCAAGCAGATCGAGGCTGCCGAGCCAGGAAGCCGGTGGGCGATCGGCACAGAAGTCCACCTCGTGAATCGGCTCGCACAACGCGCCGCACAGCGCGGCGTTCACGTCCGGATCCTCTCAGACTGTCAGTGCCTCTGCACCACGATGTACCGGATCGATGAGCCCCACCTGCTGTGGGTGCTCGACGGCCTGTGCGGGCTCGATGTCGAAGAGAAGCCAGCGAAGCACCAAGTCCGAAATGTCATCCAGGTGCGCCAGGAGGTGCGGGAGCACGCGCTGGCCGCGCTCGACCGGATGCTCAGTCTCGCGACACCCACAGCAGCCACGACCGACTAGGTCGGCTCGTGGTCAGTACGGGTGCAAGATCAAAGACTCAGACCTGAACAGGCCGCGCAGGCTCAATGGGCCTGGTCTCGACCTGCAACTCACCGGCGGCAGGAGCATCGTTCGACGCGTCACGACCAGCGGGTGCCGAGGCAGCTTGGTCGGCCGCGACTGGCTCGGCTTCCATTGCCAGCCTCATCAATCTGCCGGGCTTAAACTTCACGCTCCGCTTCGCCGGTACCTCGACGCGCTCAAGCGTCTTCGGGTTTTGGGCGACCCGTGCGGACTTCTCGCGGACCTCAAAGACACCGAAGTCTCGAAACTCCAGGCGGTTGCCTGATCCGAGTTCGTCCACAACGATGTCCAGGAACGACTGAACGGAACGCTTAACGTCGGTCCTCTTTTGGCCCGTCGCCTCCGCGATCCGGTCGATGAGATCCTTCTTCGTAACTGTCGTGATGTTCGAGCGTGCAGCCACGGACCCGGTCTCCGCTCGCTCCGGCACAGACCCAGAGCAGGGCTCTGAGTGGTCTGCCGCCGGGTATCAGCCCTCGGGTTCAATCAACAGCGGATCGACCGAGCGCGTTGGTCTCAACCTCGCCAACGGACCCGCGTACTGGCAGTCCGAGGCACCGACTCTCCCCACCGAACAAAGCCCTGATTCAAGAGGGCCTGACCCCGGCGGGAAGCAAGTATCGCACAGTTCCAACCCTTGGTCAATCCCAAACTTGTGAAGGTTTGGAGCTCTGCGGAATCCTTTTGAGCCGCTCGGCCCGAGCAGCCCGTTCGGAACGGATAGCGTAGCCGATCATGACTGTCCCGGGGAAACCCAATTCATCCCCTGAGCATCCTGTCTACGCCCGAGTCCCCGAGACCGCACTCCGGTTCGAATCCCTGACCTCGATGGGCCCCGGAGGTCAAAACGTCAACCGGCGAAGCACCCGAGTCAGGCTCCGGGTGGCGCTGCGCGACCTATTGATCCCACCCGCGGCGCGCGAGCGTCTTGCGGGCGCCGCTCGCGCGCGGATCATCGGGGATCACGACGAGCGAGAGGTTCTCATTGACTCCAGCGAACACCGAAGCCAGAGCCGCAATCGCGCGGCCTGTCTCGACAGGCTGGCCGAACTCATCGAAGCCTCGCTCCCGGCGCCAACGCCGCGCAAGAAGACCAAACCCTCGCAGGGCTCCGTACGACGAAGGCTCGACACGAAGAACAAGCGGAGCCAGACGAAACAACGCAGGCGACCGCCTGGCGCCGATGACTAGCCTCAACCATGCCCGACCCGCGGCTCATTCTCGCGATCGAAGTCTCCAACCCGAGCGCCTCAGATAGCGCCGCGCCTGGTGTGGCGCTCGCGCGGTGGAACCCATTTGAGCCCATCGATTCCGAGTCCTTGCGCGGCGAGGGCCGGCAAGACGACGATCTGATGCCCGCAATCGACCGGCTTTGCGCTCGACGCGCCGTCGAGCCCCGCGACATAGGCGTGGTGGCGTTAAGCATCGGCCCAGGAGGATTCACGGGCCTCCGGGTTGCAGCGGTCACCGCGAAGATGCTCGCACTGACCACCGGCGCTGACGTGGTCGCGATACCCAGCGCCGAGGTCGCGGTCGAGACCGATCCCACGGCCGGGAGGGTCGGCGTGCTGTTGGCCACCAAGCGAGACCAAGCCTGGCTCGCATTGTTCGAGAACGGCGTCGCCACCGAGGCGGGTCCCGCGACCCCGGAGGAACTCAGCCGCATCTCTCTCGATGAACTCCGAGCCGACGCGGCGTTGCCCGACACCTATCGGAGAGCGGTGCATTGCCCCATCAGACCGCTGCGACTCGACCCCATCGCGTGTGCGCGGCTTGCGACGATTCGGAACCCAACCGACCCCCTCGCGATCAGCCCGATTTACGGCCGTGAGCCCGAAGCGGTCCGCCGCTGGCGTGAACTGCACGGCTGAGGATTGTGCGGGTGGACCACTGATAATGGTGGTGTCGCAGCCCTCCTCCCGCCATCTGCCTGAAGCGGCCACCTTCTCACACCGATAGCCGAGGTGCTCTATAAGCCGGCCACCAAGGAGGGTGGTCGGTTCCCGACCCGGTTTGAGGTCAGCGCCGAAGCGCTCGGTTCAGGGGGCGACGCCATGGCAGGCGAAAACGGAAGCAGCGAGAAGACGGGCGGCGTCCCGGTCGCCGAGCTGCGCAACAAGAAGATCTTCACGACCGGCGAAGCCGCGCAGCTGTGCAAGGTGAGTCAGCAGACGATTATCCGCTGCTTTGACTCGGGCCGGCTCAATGGGTTCCGAGTTCCCGGGAGCCGATTCCGGAGAATCCCGCGCGAGGAGCTGATCCGTTTCATGCAGTCCAACGGGATCCCGACAGAGATCCTTGAGGGCGGGGCACGGCGCATCCTTGTGGTTGATGATGATCCGCAGATCCTCGAGCTCTTCACGGATGTGCTCGGAACCGACGAGCGTTTCGTGATGAAGACCGCGGCGAACGGGTACGACGCGGGCATGCTCACCGAGGCGTTCAAGCCGCATCTCGTGGTGCTCGACTACATGCTGCCGGACGTGAATGGCAACATCGTCGCGCAACGCATCCGAGAGCACGACGATCTCGCGTCCACCAAGATCATCTTTGTGTCGGGTGTCGTTAATCAGGACGAGATCAAGAGCCTGCTGGAAGCGGGCGGCGACGACTTTGTCAAGAAGCCCTTCGATGTGCCCGAACTGATCGGCAAGATGACCGAGCTGCTCGGCATCGACGACTGAGGTCCCGCACAGCGCGGGCACGCACCGGAGCCGGCGCAGCATGGTCCACGACGCCGAACGCACGCACGCACGCGCCCGACAGGTCGAGCTGATCCTGAAGCAGATCGACGCTTTGCCAACGCTCGGGCCTGTCGCCGCGCGCTTGCTCACGGTTGCCAGCGCCGAAGACGCAGACCTGGACGAGATTGTCCGCATGATCGAGTCCGACCCGGCGTTGACCGGACGGATCCTGAGCCTGTGCGCCCGCGCCGATAAGGGTGTGCCGCGGAACATCACGACCGTCCGTCGGGCGGTGGTCATGCTTGGTCTCGATGCCGTCCGTGCCGCGGCGCTGAGCGTCACCGTGTACGAACTCATGCGCGGGAGCGAGCGGCGTCTCGAAGAAGCGCCCGAGTCGGAAACCGATGCGCCCTTCGATCGCGCAGGGTTCTGGCGTTTCTGCGTCACGACCGCCTCGGCCGCAGAACGGCTCGCCAAGGAGCACCCGGCGCTCAAGGTGCAGCCCGACGAAGCTTTCAGCGCCGGGCTGCTCAGCGGTCTCGGCAAGCTGGCGCTCGATCTGATCTTGCCGCGGAGCTACGCCAAGGTCCTCGGCGTGTGCCAGCAACGTCTCAGCGACGCTGCGCCGGTCGAGCGGACGCTCCTTGGTCTCGACAACCACACCGCCGCGAAGAGGCTCAGCGAACACTGGGGCCTGCCCGGGCCCCTCCGCGACGTGCTCTGGCTCCACGGGCAACCGATGAGCAGCGTCCCGGAACTGCCCCACCGCAATCTGATCGCGGTCGTGAACACCGCGCGTGCCTCCGCCCGCGAGCTGCACCTGGGCTTTAGCGGCGACTTCGGGCAGGCCCCGGCGAGCGAGACCGTCGCCGAGGAATGCGGGCTCGACCCCGCGCGTGTCCGCGAGGCATTACCCGAAGTGCCCGAGGAGGTCGCCGAACGGTGCGCCTTGCTGGGCCTTGAAGCGAACCACACGGGCGAGCTGCTCGTTGACGCGGTTGCGCAGGCGAACCGCGCGTTGGGCCGCGTCGTGCGAGCGCTCGAGAGCAAGGCCCGCGCGTCACGCCAGCAGGCGGGCGTGCTCGGGGCGATCGAATCCTTCCACGCCGGGCTCCGCCGCGCGGGCGCAGGGCGGAGCGTGGTGGGTGTGCTGGGCGAGATTGTCGGCAGCGCACGCGGGCTGCTGGGCGATGGCTTCTATGCAACGCTCTTCCAGGCGGTCCCCGGCGAGGACTGGCAGCTCCACCGCTTCGGACCCGAAGGCGAGCTGATCCAGGCCCAGCCCGTCGAACCACCGCCCGATGCGCATGGCTCGAACCAGGACCTCGCGTCACTCACCAGCGCTGAGGAGCTGAGCGTTGCCGCGATGACCGCGCTCCCCTGGCTCGCCGACCACATGCACGCGGCCAGCGATGTCCGCGCAATTCGTTTCATGGCGCTGACGAGCCCGGAACCCGAACGCCAGGGGCCCGCGGGCGTGCTCGTCCATGACCGAGACCTCCCCAAGCTCGGTTTCAACGCAAAGCGGCTCGCGGCTCTGACAACGACATGGGCCGCGGCCATCGACTCGGCCCACGGGCACGAGCAATCTCGCGATCTGGGAGAACAGCTCGCCGACCGAAACCGCGCGCTTGCCGAGGCGCAACACAGGCTGACAGAGAACGAGAGCCTCGCTCGCCTCGGTGAGATGACCGCCGGCGCAGCTCATGAGATGAACAACCCGCTGACGGTGATCAGCGGGCGCAGCCAGGTCCTCGCGATCCAGCTTGAGGGCACCGAGCATGGTGCGGCGGCGGACAAGGTCCATCAGGCGGCCCAGGACCTGAGCGAGCTGATCACGGCGCTGCACGTCATCGCGATCCCACCGGAGCCCAACGAAAAAAACGAGGCGCTGAGGCCCCTGATCGAGCAAGCAGCGAAGATCGCGGAACTCCGCTGCGGGCTTGGACTTGCGGTCCAGCTCGAAGGCGCTGACGGCTGGGGTGGCGTCCGGGCGGACCGAGAACTTTTGCCGCAAGCCCTTGTTGAACTCATTGTGAACGCCGCGGAGGCCGATCCGACGGGTCCAGTAACCGTCCGTGTTGAGCCGCTCGGTGGGGGCGGCCGCGTGGCGGTCGAGGTCTCCGACAACGGACCCGGCATGAGCCCCAAGGCCCTCAAACACGCCTTCGACCCGTTCTTTAGCGAGAAGCCGGCGGGGCGTCAGCGCGGCCTGGGACTGCCGAAAGCCAAACGCCTCATCGAGCTCCAGGGTGGCTCCATCGCCTTGGTCCCGATGACCGGGGGCGGCACACTCGCACGAGTCGTCCTCCCGTCCGCGGCGCTGGAACCGAACGACGAGACCACGCTGGATCAGACCCCGAGCACATCACGGGGAGCCGCGGCCTAACCCGGCCGAGACTCCGACTCGGAGCACGAACGATGACCCGCATCCCGAACCAGCCCGGCGCCGACGGGCGTCGACCCGCCGAAGCCTCGGCCCCGGAAGCCACCGACACCGAAACGCGTCAGCCGATCCGAGTGCTGCTCGTCGGAGGAGATCGCACCCGACGGGCACGCGTCCGCGGGGCTCTGGGACGCTTCGACGCCCAGATCATCTCAAGCCGCACGTTCGATGACGCGCGGCAGAAGGCCGGCGATCGGGACCTTGATGTCGCGCTCGTGCTGGGCGGTGAGGAACTGCTCATGCCGCTCAATAGCGCCGACCCGTCGCTGACGCTGGTCATCGTCGCGAGCGAGCCCACCACCGCGGAAACTATCGCGGCAATGCGTTGCGGCGCATCCGATGTGATCGCCGACAACGCGACCATTGCGGAGTTCGCGTCACGGCTTAACGTCGCGGCACAGCGGACCATGAGCGAACGCCAGCGCGAAGCTCGCGCATCGGAGCTCCAGGGCCTGTGCCGGAAGCTGAACAATGCCCGCGAGGAGGTCACCCGCCACGTCGGCTCGCTGTGCGACGACCTTGTCGAGGCTTATCAGGACCTTACTGATCAGATCGGTCGTGTGAGCACCGCAAGCGAGTTCGGCAGCCTGGCACGCCAGCAGCTTGACGTCGAGGAGTTGCTCCGCACGACGCTCGAATACACGCTCGCGAAGGTCGGCTCAACCAACGCCGCGATCTTCTTGCCGGCGAGCACGGGCGAGTTCACACTCGGCGCGTATGTGAACTACGACTGCCCGCGCGACGCGGCCGAGATGGTGCTCGATCAGCTTGCCGAGGTCGTGCCCCAGCACTTCGAAGAGCGAGAGGGCCTGTGCGTGCTCAACGGTGCGCACACGGTCGAACTCGCGTTCGGAGACGATGCCCACTGGTTCGACGACCGCGCCGTCGCGGTGTACAGCTGCCACGAGGGCGGCGAGTGCATCGCCGTCGTGTGCCTGTTCCGAAACGCCGAGCAGCCCTTTGAAGAGGATCACTCCGAGACAATGGCCGTTGTCGGCGACCTCTTCAGCGCTCAGCTCAACCGCGTGATCCACGTCCACCACCGCCACCTTCCCGAAGACGACTGGGGCGAGGGTTTCGGTGATATCGATCTGGCGGCGTGACCCGGGCTTGGTTACTCGACACGCTCGAGATTCAGCGAGAATCCATCACCGTCGTGCATCTTGATCGTCACGGTCAGCGTGTCGCCCTCTCGGCTGTAGGTCGCTGACTCGACACCGGCGTCATACGCATCGCCGCTGCGCCAGATCACAGTGTTCCCGTCGACCTCGCAGCTCGGCAACGTGAGCGGCGACTCGTCCTCCGACTCCCAAGGCCTGAGACCCGCGTTTGGACCGAAATGGCGGAGCCTGTAGACCGGCCCGCCATCGGCGTTGTCGAGCGAGATGATCTCCTGGACGCTGATCTCGCCTTGGGCCGACATCCAGCGGAACGCACCGGTCATGTTGCTGCCCTCGGCGGGCATCCAGACCTCATCGATGACTCCGCCACCCGGCGCTTCGCCGCGCCAGGCGCCGACCATGAACGACAGATCGTGGACCGTGTGCGTGCCGTGGTTCGGATGGAACGAAAACAGCAATGCTGCGATGAGCGCATGAATCACGGTGAATCCCTTCCTTTATCAGCCCCCCGCTAGCCCATGTCGGCAAGCGACTGGCTGAGCATGTACCCGTTGCCATCCGGATCGAAGAACGTCGCGAGCTTTACCATACCTGGGACGGTCTGGGTGTCACCATCAAATCGCACGCCTTTGCCTTCGAGCGTTGCGCGAGCCGAATCCACATCGGCAACCTCCCAGACCGGCATGCACCCGGTGACCGGAGGGTTCTCGCGCACCCCGAGCCCGATGTTCACGCCGGGCACGGGCGACTTCATCTCGCACCACTGGATCTCATCCACGCGGTAGAGCAGCTCCAAACCGAGCACATCGGTGTACCACGCGATCGAGGCGTCCAGGTCCTTCACATTGGTCGCGATCGTGCACATCGGGCGGTAGCCCATGGCGCTCGCGGCTGGCGAGGCGAGAGGCGATTGAGCGGTGGAAGCGTCAGACATCGATGGTCTCCTCGATTTGGGAACTGCTCAGCTGTTTCACAAGAGTATAGTTACTATACTTCTGTGTCAAGCTCATGCAGATCTCCTCTGAACAACCCGACCTGAGCCCGCTCGCGCGGATCTTTCGCCGCCGCTGGTCCGGGCCCATCCTCGCGATGCTCGCAGATCCCGCGACCGCTCGAAGCGGGCGGGCGAGGCTCGGTGCGATGGCGGCCACGCTTGGCGCTGCGCCGCACATCGCGCGGGCCACCGTGGCAGATCTCCGGGATCTCGGGCTCGTCGAACCCGATACCGCACACGGGCACCCGCTGCGCCCCGAACTCGGGCTCACCGCGTTGGGCCTGACCGTCGGCCCCGGCTTCATTGAGTTGGATGCCAGGCTCGGCGAGCTCGACCTCCGCGAGATCGGCTACCGGAAGTGGTCTCTACCAACCCTTGGTGCGGTCGGCGAGGGCCCCGCACGCTTCGGTGTCATGGCAGGCTCACTCACGCCGGTTACGGATCGCGCACTCAGCCTGGCTCTGGGTGACCTGGTGGGCGCGGGACTGGTGGAGCGGGGTGTCGTCAATGCCGCGCCGCCGCGACCCGTGTACGCGTCAACCCGCGCGGGGCTTCCGCTCGCGCAGACAGCTCGCGACCTGGCTCGCGCGCTGAACTAGTCCTCGAAGTACGCCTCGGGATCGTCAGGGAGCTCATCAAGCAACTCGCGATCGAACGCGTAGCGTTCCTCGTCGGTGCCCTGCTCTGCGGCCCTGATCTTGTCCTCGTCTCGCCGCGTGCGAGCTCGGATGACAAGCTTGATCGGAACTTCCTCGAACGGGAGCCGCTCGCGGAAGCGGTTCATGATGTACCGCTGATAGTTGGGCGTGAAGAGGTCGGGCTCGTTGACCACGAGCACGATCGTCGGCGGGTTGGTTGCGACCTGGCTGACGTAGTAGATCTTCGCCATTGTGCCCAGGCGGCTGCTCGGTCCGCGGTTCTCGATGATCTCTCGCACGACCCGGTTAAGCTTGCCCGTACCCATACGCTCCGACGACTGCCCGTGCATCTCGAACGCGAGGCCGATCGTGTCGAACAGGTTCGTGCCATCGAGCGCACTGATAATCGCAACGGGCGCGAAGCTCAATCCCTTGAGTTCTTTGTTCAGGTACTCGACGTAATCACCGGGGCCGATCGGCTTGCCGTGACGGTTGTGCCTGTCTTTGACCAGATCCCACTTGTTCACGACCACGACCACGGGCTTGAACGACTTCTGCACGAGCATCGCCAACTGCTCATCGACCTGGCTGATCTTCTCGCTCGCGTCGATCAGCAGCAGCACGGCGTCGGCCCGCTCGATCGCCCGCTGTGCCCGGTCGTACGCGTACCACTCGATGGGGCCCTGAAAGCTCTTCTTTCGGCGGAGACCCGCGGTGTCGATCACCATGACAGATTTATCGCCGTCCTCCTTGGTGCCGCCGACCTTGGTCGCGGGGATGGTCGCGTGAACATCGACCGAGTCGCGGGTGGTCCCGGCGATCTCGCTGACGATCACGCGTCTCGAGCCGGCAAGCGCGTTAACGAGCGTGCTCTTGCCCGCGTTCCGCTTGCCGATCACGGCGAGCTTCAGATCCACATCCGGCGGCGTCTCGTCGTCGGTAGGCTCGGGAAGGAGCTTGTAGAGCCTGTCACTCATATCGCGACGCAGGTAGTTGTTCTTCGCGCTGCACATGAGCGGCTCATCAAAGCCCAACGCGCTGAACTCGTACGCGTGGTTCTCCCACTTCGGTCCATCGACCTTTGTCGCGACGATGTACACGGGAACGATCTTGCCGTCGCGCTCGCGATTGCCCAGCTTCTGCTCGCGCAGCATCTTTGCGATCGCCTCGTCCTGGGGCGTGATGCCCGCCTGCGTGTCGATCGCAAAGAGGATCAGATCCGCGGTGCTCACGCCGTCGGCGATCTGCTGCTCGATGTCCTTGGTCAGGCTCGCGAGGTCCTCGCCAACCTCGTTGTAGCGTTCGCCCTCGGCGACATAGACACCGAACCCGCCGGTGTCGGTCAGCTCAACAGTCCGAGTCTCACCCTGACGTTTCGGATCCTCGAGGTCAACCAGTGTGCTGACGCGGTCACGCGTCACGCCGGGCGTGCCCTCCACGATCGCCACGCGATCACCCGCCAGCATGTTCAGCAGGCTGCTCTTGCCGACGTTTGGTCGGCCGACGATCGCGATGCGCGGCACGGGCATAGGACCGGGATGGTAGGTAGGAAGGGTGGGACGGACTCGCGCATGAAGGCACTGGGGAACAGAGGGTTAGGATATATCGTGGTAGGCGATGTGCAGATTCCGGTGATCGTGGGGCCGACGGCCGGAGGGAAGTCGGCGGTCGCCGTATGCCTCGCGGAGCGGCTGGCTCACCGAGCGGGGGGCGAGGTCGTGACCTGCGACGCCTTCCAGGTCTATCGCGGGATGGACATCGGCACCGCGAAGCCAACCAACGCCGAACGGCGCGGCATCCCGCACCACCTGATCGACCTGGTGGAACCGACAGAGCGGTACTCGGTCCAGCGATGGCTCGACGATGCGGATGCCGTCATGACCGAGATCCAGTCGCGCGGTAAGGTCCCAATCGTCGTCGGAGGCACGCACCTGTTCGTGAAGGCGTTGCTCGACGGGCTGTTCGAGGGACCGCCCGGCGACGAGTCACTCCGCGAAGAACTGCGAGCACTCGGGCCGAAGGCGCTGCGCGCCGAGCTCGAAGCCCGCGACCCGGCGACCGCGACTCGCTTGCATCCAAATGACGAACGCCGGACCGTGCGAGCGTTGGAAGTGCTCCGCCTCACCGGCAAGCCCATCAGCGAGTGGCAAACACAATGGGACGACGGCCAAGACTCGGGCCCCCTGGGCGCACGCCGCTACCAGCTGATCGGCCTGGAGTGGCCCGCCGAAGTGCTCAACCGGCGGATCAACGAGCGCGTCCGCGGCATGATCGACGCAGGGCTTGTGGATGAAGCTCGCCAACTCCACGAAGCGGACCGGCTCGGTCCCCAGGCCCGCGAAGCGCTGGGGTATAAGCAGCTTTTCCCTTACTTCGAGGGGATTGTCCCCCTTGATGAGGCAGTCGAAAAGATCAAGATCGAGACCCGTCGGTTCGGCAAGAACCAGCGCACATGGCTCCGTCGACTCCGAGCCAAGCCGGGTTCGGTGTGGATCGAAGCCGAGGGGCGAGATCCCCAAGAAATTTCACAAACCATTGCTATGAAATAGCTTGTGCCCGCCGGACCCCGCCTATTTCACGACCAGGGGGGTTGACTGACGATGGAGAGCGGGCTTTCGTGTCCGCCGAGCCAGCCCGAGAATCCGATGAACCTCGGACCGGGATGAGCCGAACTAGCGCCGGCACAGTGCCCACCGCTTCGCGATGGACCGGGAGTCGATACCTCTTTTATGGCGAAGAAGACCAGCCACAAAAAGACGGCCAAGAAGGCCGCAAAGAAGACCTCCAAGAAGGTTGCGTCCACGACCGCCTCGCGATCCGGCGGGTCTCGCGGCAAGGGCCTGGGCTACAAGGCGGGCGACGCCAACGGCAAGGACTTGGTGATCGTCGAGAGCCCGAGCAAGGCGAAGACGATCAACAAATACCTCGGGAGTGAGTACGTGGTGCTCGCTTCGGTGGGCCACGTCCGGGATCTGCCGAGCAAGAACCCGAAGGGCGTGAAGGACCCCGTCCCCGGGGTCAACATCGAGAAGCGGTTCACGCCCACCTACCAGACACTCGACGGCAAGGAAGCGGTCATCCGCGACCTAAAGAAAGCCGCGAAGGACGCGCTTGGTGGTGGCGGCGAGATCTGGTTCGCAACGGATCTCGATCGTGAGGGGGAAGCGATCGCGTGGCACCTTGCCAGCGTGATCGGCATCGACCCCAAGGACGCGAAGCGCGTCATCTTTCCCGCGATCACCAAGAGCTCCATTGAGAAGGCATTCAAAGAGCCCCACCCGATCGATGTCGATCGCGTCAATGCCCAGCAGGCCAGGCGGATCCTCGACCGCATCGTGGGTTATCAGGTTTCGCCTCTGCTCTGGAAGAAGGTCGCCAGAGGCCTCAGCGCTGGCCGCGTGCAGAGCGTCGCCGTCAGGCTCGTCGTCGAGCGAGAGCGCGAGATCCGGGCGTTCGTTCCCGATGAGACGTGGAACATCGAGGGTGTGTTCAGCCTCGACGATGTCGACGCGAAGAAGCTCGGTCCTCAGTGGCGCGAGTTCCTCGCGCAGCGTGACGACAAAAACAAAGGCCCGACGATCAAGGCCCGCAACGCCTGGCTCGCGGATCAGGGCGGAATCAAGGCCGAACTCGTCGAGGTCGGCGGCGAGAAGTTCGAGCTGCTCACCCTCGGCGGCGATGGCGAGGGCTTCCAGACGCCCGATGCCAAGAGCGGGGCAGAGCAGGCCGAGCGCATCGCGAAGCTGGCGGGGCTGACGAATGTCAAGACCTCGACCACCGAGGACAAGCACGGCAAAGGGCCGGCTCGCTGGCAGCGAACGATCACCGGCCTAGCAGATCCGACCACGCCCTACGCGATCAAGTCGATCGATACCAAGCGCACCACCACACGCCCGAGTCCGCCCTTCATCACAAGCACGATGCAGCAAGCCGCGTCAAGCCGGCTTGGCTTCGGCGCGCAGCGCACCATGCGCGCGGCTCAGGCGCTCTACGAGGGCGTGAACATCAGGGGTGAGGGCCAGGTCGGTCTGATCACCTACATGCGTACCGACTCGACCAACCTCAGCGCCGAGTCGCTCGACATGGCGCGGGGCTACATCGACCGGACGTACGGGAAGGACTACCTGCCAGATGGCCCCAACGTCTACAAGAGCAAGAACCAGAGCGCCCAAGAAGCCCACGAGGCGATCCGACCGACCGACGTCACGCTCACACCAGACAAGGTCAAGAGCTCGCTGAGCGACGATCAGTTCAAGCTCTATCGCATCATCTGGGAGCGGTTCGTTTCGTGCCAGATGATGCCGGCAAAGTGGGACTCGACCACGGTCCTGATCGAGGGCGGTACAGACAAGGCGACCCCCTGCACGTTCCGAGCGAGCGGCCGCACGCTGGTGTTCGACGGCTTCTACCGGGTCGCGGGGGTGCCAACCGCGACCGACGAAGCGGTCCTGCCCGAACTGAAGCAGGATCAACCGGCGTACCCGTTCGACTTCGGCGTCACCCAGAAGTTCACGAGCCCCCCACCGCGATACTCGGAGGCCGGGCTCATCAAGGTGCTCGAAGCCGAGGGCATCGGCCGGCCCTCGACCTACGCGAGCATCATCAGCGTTATCCAGGATCGCAACTACGTCGAGCAGATCCAGCGCGCGTTCTATGCGACCGACCTGGGCGAGGTCGTCACGGACAAGCTGGTCGAGGCGTTCCCCGAGATCATGGACGTGGGGTACACCCGAGATATGGAGGACAAGCTCGACAAGATCGAGGATGAACACCTCGATTGGATCGACATGCTCTCCAAGTTTTACGGGCCCTTCACCGAGCGGCTCGAACGCGCCCACGAAGAACTCCAGCACGCGAAGGCCGAGATCCGGCCGGCACCCGAGGAATACCGCTGCAAGACATGCGACAGCGGCCTCGTCTACCGGTTCGGCAAGAACGGACGCTTCCTGAGCTGCGCGGCTTACCCGGACTGCAACTATGCCAGCCCCTGCGACCGCGAGGGCCGGCCGATGACCGACACGTTCGTCGATGTGAAGTGCCCCATCACAGGCCGCCCGATGGTCAAGAAGAACGGGCGGTTTGGCCCCTTCCTCGCGACCGCACTCGAAGAGGGCGAGGACGGCAAAGAAGTCGGCACGATCCTTAACATCGACAAAAAGGGCTTCGTCACCGCGCCGAGCATTCCGCCGCTCCTGACCGATCTTCCGTGCGACAAGTGCGAAAAAACGCACAATCTCCGCTCGGGGATCAAGGGCCCATGGCTTGGGTGCTCGGGCTTCCCGAAGTGCCGCGGCCGCGGCAGCTTCGCGAAGCTCGAAGACAAACAGCGCGAAGAACTCGAAAAGCAGCTCGAAGCGCACGAGAAGGCGCATCCAGTGCCGACGATCGTCCGCCTCGACGGCACACCGCTCACCGATGAAAAGGGGCGCCCCCGGAAGGACGCCCCAAAGGTCGAGGACTTGCTCCTCGATCGTGATCCGAGAGAGCCGGGCGAATCGCCCGAGCAAGAAGCGGCGCAGGTCGCCTGATCAGCTGCGTGAATCTTCCGCAGCAACCGAACGTACCGCGTCGAGCACCGCTTTCTTCGTTCCGGGTGTCATGCGGCCGTACACCATCTTCGCCACACGTCCCTTCCGATCGATCACCGCGACCGCGATGTCGTCTTCATTGGGGATACCGATCTGTGCTCGGAACGGTTCCTTATCGGTGTACAGCGTAATGGTTCTTGCACGTGCATCCCACTCCCGAATGCCAGAACGCATGCCATTGTCGATGAACCACCTCGAAAACGCGTTGCGCCGGCTGATCGTCGGGAACTCAACAAACCAGACCTTCTCGGCCGTTGGATTGTCCTCGCTCCACCCGAGCGCGGACTCGAAGTCGCCCTGATCTGCGATCCATGTGTCCACTTTGAGTTGGTCGAGGCGCTCCCACGCGATGCTCGCGACCGTGACTCGATCCTCAAACGCTTGCGGAAATGTGTACTCATCCCCGTTGAGATCCTTGGCAACAACCCCAGGGAATACGGGGCGTTGATCGACGGGAACCACCGGCAGCGACTCGGACTCCTGAGACCAGACGTAGGGCTGATCGAGGCCCGACAGTACCGGCGGCTGCGAACAGCCAGCTCCAATGGCGGCCGCCACAGCAAGAGAGAGCGAGGGATATGAGAGCATGTTGCGTTGCATCTGTCGGGATCTCCGGACCAAGCTGCGGCAATCGGGCTCCAGAGCCTTCGGGAGGTACGGCAAATCGGATGTCCGGCCTCGACCTGCTTATAACTGACCTGTGCCACCGGAAGCACCGAACGAGGCCACACCGCCACCGGCACCCGACTGGGTGCGGCGGCTCTGGGATCGCCTCCACCTGCCCTCCGACTGGTACGTGATCGCGCTCGGAGCGGTCGTCGGTGGGCTCACCGCGTTCGGTGCTGTCGGATTCGCAACAGCGCTCGAATGGCTCGAACATCACACCGGGGACCTCCGGACACACTGGCCCCTGTGGACGCTCCCACTCATCCCGATGGCCGGCGCGCTGATCACGGGCCTGCTTGTTCACTTCGGCGCTCGCGATGCCAGGGGGCACGGGGTGCCCCAGGTGATCGATGCGCTGAGCCGAAAGAAGGGCGTCATCCCTGCAAAGGTCGGCATCGTCAAGATCCTCGCGAGCATCGCGACCGTCGGTACAGGCGGATCGGCGGGTGCAGAGGGGCCGATCGTGCAGATTGGTTCAACCGCCGGCAGCGTGTTCGGACGGATCGTGCGCGTTGGGCGTGAGCACCAGGGAACACTCGTGGGCTGCGGCGCCGCGGCCGGTATCGCCAGTGTCTTTAACGCGCCGATCGCCGGGGTGTTCTTCGTGCTGGAGATCCTGCTCCGAGACTTCAGCCTGAGGACGTTCACGCCCGTGGTGTTCGCCAGTGTGTTCAGCGCCAGCGTGACCCAGGTGTTGCTGGGCGAGGACCAGGCGATCTTCGCGGTCGAGCTGCCCGAATATGCATTCACCGTTGCGGAGTTGCCGCTCTACGCGTTGCTCGGTCTTGTTTGTGCCGCGGTTGGCGTCGGGTTCACATGGCTGCTCCACGCCGGCGAGGACTCGGCAGAGAAGATCGCGGTCCACCCGATCATCAAGCCCACACTCGGCGCGCTGGGCCTTGGCCTGCTGGGTATCGCTTTCCTGCTCGTCACGAGCTCAGACCCAGGAACGCCTGGGTTTTTCGGCAACGGCTATGAGACGATCCGGGGGCTGCTCGAACCCGAGGATTACACATCACTGAGCGTGGTGCTCGTGTTCGCACTGCTGGGGTGCAAGGCGCTCGGCACAGTGCTGACGCTCGCAACCGGCGGCTCGGGCGGGGTGTTTGCACCGAGCCTGTTCCTCGGCGCAACCGCGGGGGCGGCGCTGGGGATGACACTCGACGCGGTTGGGCTGCTGCCCGAGGCCGCGAGCCCAGCGAGCTACGCGCTCGTCGGGATGGCGGCGGTCGTCAGCGGCACCACGTTCGCGCCGCTGACCGCGATCCTCCTGATCTTCGAGCTGACGCGCGAGCCCCGTGTGCTGCTTCCCGTGATGCTGGGCGCGATCGTCGCGACGATCGTCGCACGGGTCTGGATGCGTGACTCGATCTACACGATGCGTCTTCGACAGGCGGGCGTACTGCTGAGCGCCGGACGCGACCTCACGGTGATGCGGCGTGTGCCCGCCGCGGGCTGCGAGCTGGGCCCGTTGCCACCCGAGCCCGTTCACGCATCGGACCCGCTGAGCAAGCTGATCACACTGCACGCGAACCACAACGTGCCCGACTTCATCGTGACCGATCCCGAGAACGGCGCGTACATGGGCATCGTCGCGGGATCCGATATCCGCACGGCACTCATCGACCGGGAGGCAATCCCGCTGCTTCTGGTGGCGGAACTCCTGCGGACAGACCTCCCGACGGTGAGCCGCGACGAGACCCTGGACACGGTGCTCGATAAGTTCGCGGAGCACGACGTGGCGAGCCTGTGCGTCGTCAGCCCGATCGACCGGCGGCTACCGATCGGCGTGATAACCCGTCGCGAGGTGCTGAAACGCTACCGGCGCGCTCTCGAAGAAGGCTAACGCGTGCAGAACTGGGCCATCCTCATCGGCGTTGCAATCATGCTCATCACCGATGCGATCGTGGTGACGGTCCTCCTCCGCTCGGTGGTGGGTGGTGTGTTCAACAAGCTCCACGAACTCCATCCACCGGTCGGCGCGGCGTCAAACGCGGTCCGCAAAGATCTCCAGTCGTTCCGGAGTGGGCTCATAAACCTCGGCTGGTCGATCAACGTCACCGTTGACGAGGACCATCTGCACCTCGAACCGGCCAAGATCTTCCGCTGGTTCGGCGCCAAGTCGAGCAGCATCCCCTGGCGGGCTGTCGAGCCTCGGAAGACGTTCTCGAAACGGGTGCGCAACGTGCGCATCGGGGCGATCGATCTCACCGGGCCTAAATGGTGCCTCGAGCTCGCGGGCGATCCCGCCTGAGCCTCACAAAACCAGGTTGATCATCCGCCCGGGGACCGCGACCACCTTGCGCAGAGTCTGATCGCCGATCAACGCCTTGACCTCGTCGTGAGCGAGCGCCGCCGTCTCAAGGGCGGCGGCGTCGAGCCCCGCGGGCACGGTGATCCGAACCTTGACCTTGCCCTTGACCTGCACGGGCACCTCGACCTCATCATCAACGAGCATCGACTCATCGAACCCGGGCCAGCCCTGAAGCATCGCGAGCCCCTCGCCACCCAGCCTCGACCAGAGCTCCTCGGCGACGTGGGGCACATAGGGACTCACGACCAAGGTCAACCTCTTTGATTGATCAACCGAGAGCGACTTACCCGTCGCGGCATTCACGAACTCGATCATCGCCGCGATCGCGGTGTTGAACGCGAGCCGTTCGGTATCGCCCTGCACCTTTGCGATCATGCGGTGCAGCAGCTTCTCGAGCTCACCATCGGGCGTATCGGCGCTGCGCACCCCGCCCGTCTCCTCGTCGATCACGACCCGCCATAGGCGCTGGATGAAGCGGTGCATGCCCCCGATCGCGCGGGTGTCCCAGGGCTTGCTCGCCTCCAGCGGGCCCATGTACATCTCATACAAGCGGAACGTGTCCGCGCCGTGCTCGGCCAGCACATCGTCGGGGTTGATCACGTTCTTGAGGCTCTTGCTCATCTTCGCCGTGACCTGCGTCACCGGATCCCCGGTCGCGGTCTCGATGAACACGCCCTCCTCGCGCTCCTCGACGGTGTCCACCGCCGCGAGCGATCCGTCTTTCCGCTGGTACGCGAAACTCGTGATCATGCCCTGGTGGAACAGCTTCGCGAAGGGCTCGGGTGTGCTGACCTCGCCCAGGTCAAAGAGCACCTTGTGCCAGAACCGGGCATAGAGCAGGTGGAGCACCGCGTGCTCGGCGCCGCCGATGTACAGGTCCACACCGCCCGCCTTCATCAGCGTGGGCTCGAACGTGCCGAACTCGTTTGCCCGCTTCGCGCTGGCACCGTCCTTGGGCGTGAGCATCCAGTACCGCTCGGCGTCCCTCCCGACGAAGCGATCGCCGTTCTTTGGATCGCAATACCGAAGGTAGTACCAGCAGCTGCCCGCCCACCCCGGCATGGTGTTGGCCTCGCGCCGGACCGGAGCGTCCACCGGCAAATCCTTCACTCCCGCCTCACCCGCGGTGGTCGCGATCCAGTCCGTCGCCTTAGCCAACAGCGGCTGCGGGTCCTGGCTCTCCACCGGCTCATAGTCCACCAGGTCGGGCAAAACCAGCGGCAGAGTGTGCTCCCCGATCGGATGATGATGCCCGTCGGCGTCGAACACGATCGGGAAGGGCTCGCCCCAGTAACGCTGGCGGCTGAACAACCAGTCGCGCAGCCGATAGTTGACCTTCCGCTCGCCCTTACCGCGCTCTTCGAGCCAGGCGATCATCTTCGACTTCGCATCGGCAACGCCCAGCCCGTTCAGGAAGGCCGAGTTAATGGCCGGCCCGTCGCCGGTGAACGCCTTCTCCTCGTCGTGGTCCGCCGGGGGCTGGACCGTCCGCACGATGGGCATCCCAAAGGCCTTGGCGAACTCCCAGTCGCGATCATCCTGCGCCGGCACCGCCATGATCGCGCCCGTCCCGTAGCCCGCGAGCACGTAGTCGGCGCACCAAACCGGAACGCGATCACCGTTCGCGGGGTTGATCGCGTGGACGCCGGTCAGAACGCCGGTTTTCTTCTTTGACTCTTGCCGCTCGACATCGCTGCGGTTCCGCGCCGTCAGCACGTAGTTGCGCAGTTCATCCGACCCACCCGCCTCGAGCAGGGCATCCACGAGCGGGTGCTCCGGCGCAACCACCATGTATGTTGCGCCAAAGAGTGTGTCGGGCCTCGTCGTGAAGACCTCGAGCGCACCCGAGCAGCCCGCCGGCGCATCGACCAGCTCGAAGCGAACCTCGGCACCCGTGCTGCGCCCGATCCACTCGGTCTGCTGCACCCGTGTGCTCTCGGGCCACTCGACCTCTCCGAGGTCATCGAGCAAGCGGCCCGCATACGCCGTGATTCGGAACATCCACTGCCGGAGCGGCTTGCGGAAGACCGGGAAGCCCCCGCGCTCGCTCTTGCCGTCGATCACCTCTTCATTCGCGAGCGCCGTGCCCAGCTTCGGGCACCAGTTCACGGTCTGCTCACCGATGTACGCGAGGCGGTAGCTATCGATGACGAGCCGTCGATCGGCGGTGCTCAGCCCCTCCCACGACGCGAACGTGCGTGACTTCGTGTCGCTGTCGTGCTCCGACGCCTCTGGATTCACCCGGATCGGGCGCGACCCATTCGCGAACTCCTTGATGAGCTCATCGATCGGGCGACCACGCCCACGGGCCTCGCCCGCCTGGGGATCAAACCAACTGTTGTATAGCTTGAGGAAGATCCACTGGGTCCAGCCGTAGTAATCCTCGTCGATGGTCGCCAGCTCGCGGCGCCAGTCGAAGGCGAAGCCCAGCCGCTGGAGCTGTCGGCGGAAGTTGTCGATGGCCGTGCGCGTGGTCTTCGCGGGATGAACGCCAGTTTGAATCGCATACTGCTCGGCGGGCAGCCCGAACGCGTCGAACCCCATCGGGTGGAGGACGTTGAAGCCCGCCATCTTCTTGTAACGACCCAGGATATCTGTCGCTGTGTAGCCCTCGGGATGGCCCACGTGCAACCCCGCCCCGGACGGGTACGGGAACATATCGAGCACAAAGTACTTGGGTTTGGACGCGTCGAAGCCTGGCTCGCCAGGGTTCGGCTGGTCGAACGCGCCGCGCTCGGCCCACACCGATTGCCAGCGGGTCTCGATCTCGCCCGCAAACGTTGAGTCGTACCTGTGCTCTGGCTCGCTCATGGAGCGAGTCTACGGAGCCAAAGCGTCGGAATCGGGTGCGGCTAGGCGTCTTGAGAGGTCCGCTGGCGCTTGTCATCGAACAAGGCTTTGGCCTCGCCCGCAACCAAGAACGAACCGGCCACACAGATCAGATCGTCCCGCACAACAGCCCTCGCGGCCGTGTTGATCGCTTCCTTGACCGTCTGGGCGGTCTGCGCCATCTTGCCGCCCGTGATCGCCTCGTAACGGCGGGCCAGCTCCTCGGGCTCAATCGATCGAGCGCTCCCGCTCGCCCTGGTAAACACGACCTTGTCGGCCCCTAGGTCCACCTCTCTGAGCATGCCGTCCACGTCCTTGTCCGACGCGCAACCGAAGACCACCACCATCGAGTCGTAGCGGATGGCCGCACCGATGGCCTGGATCAACGCCCGGATGCTCTCGGGGTTGTGTGCACCGTCGGCGAGCACGCGGGGCTCGGTCCAGAGCATCTCCATGCGCCCGTTCGCGGGTGTCTTGGCGAGACCATCGGCGACGCCACCGTCGGTAACCTGGATGCCGTGCCCGCACAATGACTCAAGGCACGCGAGCGCCAGCCCGCAGTTTGCCGCCTGGTGCTCGCCCCGGAGGGGGACCGCCATGTGCTCGAAGCTCGCCCGAGGCCCGGCGATGCACACCCGCGCGTGGGGCCCAAGGTCCTTGTCCGCCTCAAACCTACTCGTGTACTCGACGTCATCGCCCAGGACGCCCAGCGGGGCGCCGATCCGTGCGGCCTCGGCGCGGATCACCTCGAGAACCTCAGGCGTTTGTGGCACCGTCAGCGCGGGAACACCCGGCTTGAAGATGCCCGCTTTCTCCCGCGCGATCTCCTCGACCGTCGAGCCGAGTATCTCGGTGTGCTCTAGCTGGATGGCGGTGAGAGCCGTGACGGCGGGCGTCACGATGTTCGTGCAGTCGAGCCGCCCGCCGAGCCCGGTTTCGAGCACGCCCACGTCTACCGCTTGGTCGGCGAAGTAGAGCAACGCGAGCGCGGTGAGCACCTCGAAGTAGGTCGGATCACCGTGCGTCTCGGCGACCGCGCTCGCCGCCCCGGCAACCCGGGCCATCAGGCGGCGGAAGTCGTCTTTCGGAATCCAGTCGCGCCCGATCCTGATCCGCTCTCGGACATCGACCAGGTGAGGGCTCGTAAAAACACCCACCGTGTAACCGCAGGAGTCGAGGCACGAAGACAGCATCTCAACGCTGCTGCCCTTGCCCTTGCTGCCCGCAACATGCACGAGCCGAAGTTCTTCCTGCGGATCGCCGAGCGTTCGCGCGAGCAAACGCATCCGATCCAGCTTGAACGCATCAGGCGAAAGCCGGCTGGGCCGCGTGCGCTCGACATTCGGCCTGCGCTCAAGGTACGCGAGCGCCTGCTCGTAGGTCTGAAAGCTACGCCGCCGCGCCCTCGGCGTCGGACCGAGACGATCCTCCGACTCCGGAGCACCCACGACAACCGGTCGCGGTTCCTGCGAGGTAAGTTGTTCAACCGGCTCGGGCGGCACGACACGCCCGGTTCCACTCGCGATCGAATCCGACATCGACTTCACCACCCACCGTGCCCACAGCCACGATCCTGCGACTCATGTGGAATGCCCGCCGAGTGCCGGGCATCGAGTCATGCTAAGCGCGAGCGCCGCATGTCCCAAGCGCAAACCGACACAAACAAGCAGAGATTCGGTCGCAGCAATATCAACGCAAAGGAAACCCGGTCCAGAGCCGCCGCGTCGGCATCCGTTCATCCACATTCTTCGTTCGGATGTCGCCGAGGTTGCGTTCGTCGAAACACCTGTCGAGACTCGGTTTCTGGCTCCGCTTCTAGACTCTTTGGACACAAACGCCAAGTTGTCCACGAGGAGACTCCATGAATCCACAAGGCCCCCGCCCTGCCGCGAACAATCCCGCTCGTCCTGACGATCGAGAGGCGTGGCGCGTCTTCAAGATCATGGCCGAGTTCGTTGACGGCTTCGAAACCCTCGCTGGGCTGCCCGACGCGGTCACCGTCTTTGGGTCGGCGCGCACCGAGTGCGCACACGACGACTACCAGAACGCCGAGCGGCTCGCCCGCCTGCTCGCCGAGCGAGGGCGCACCGTGATAACCGGCGGAGGCCCGGGCATCATGGAGGCCGCGAACAAGGGGGCCTACCAGGCGGGCGGCACGAGCGTAGGCCTGAACATCACGCTCCCGCACGAGCAGAAGCCCAACCCGTTCCAGACCCACGAACTGACCTTCGAGTACTTCTTCGTTCGCAAGGTCATGTTCGTCAAATATGCCCGGGCATTCGTGATCTTCCCGGGTGGGTTCGGCACAATGGACGAGCTCTTCGAGGCGATCACCCTTATGCAGACCGAGAAGATCCATCCCTTCCCAGTAGTCCTGATCGGTACGGCCTTCTGGGGTGAACTCATGGGCTGGCTCGGGACCGTCCTACGGGATAAGTACAAAACGATCAGCCCGGAGGATCTGACACTGTTCCGCATCACCGATGACATCGAGGACGCGGTGGACTTCATCGAGGGTTGCCTGGCGGGCGCCAGCCCCGCGCCGGATCACCCGACGTTCTGCAGGATCGATCCTCGGAAAGCGGAACGTTCCGGAGAAGGCACAAGGCCTGCACACCCGCGACACCAGCGGATCGATGGGCGCGGCTAGCGATCCACTTCGCGAGGTTTCACCCGCAGAGTCATAATCACGTCATCGTGATACTCGCCGGGCCCCGTCTTGAACATATCCACTGCCCGGCCCTCCTCGACGAACCCGATCTCTCGGTAGAGCTTCTGCGCCCGCGTGTTCTCCGCGTAGCAGCCGAGCGCGACGATCTCGATCGTCGGGTGCTTGCACGCCCAGTCCAACAGATGCTGGATCATTGCGCGACCGATCCCGCGCCCTTGATACGCGGCGGCGACGCTGATCCCAAACATGCCCCGATGGTTCGCGCGGCGTCTACCAAGTGTCCGAAACGAGATCTCGCCGATGAGCTGCTCTTCACCATCGACCTCGATGATCGCAACGAACGCGACCTGATACTCACCTTCGCGATAGCGACGGATACGCTCGAGCTGGCCCTCGATCGTCTGGACGTGCTCATCCCATTCGATGAGGTAGTGCTCTCCCTCTTCGGTAGAGCGTTTCGCGTGCGCGATCATGCCCGCCGCGTCGCGATCCACAGGGCAGCGGATCAGGACATGCAGGCCCCTCGCGTCATGCTCATGGTTCCGGAAGAGCGCCACAGCGAAACCTCTCAGCCCCCACGCTTGGGCTTGACACGCCTAAACATCAGCACCTCGTCGTGGTACCGACCATCACGCACGAACGCGTCGGTCCGGCGTCCCTCGTGCTCGAAGCCGAGGCGCTCGTAGAGTTCGATCGCACGCACGTTCTCGTCGAAGCACCCGAGCGAGACCACCTCGATATCCGGATGCGACGCCGCCCAGCTGAGCATCGCCTCGAGAACGAAGGTCCCGAGGCCCAGACCCCGGTACGCCGACTGGATCCCGATCCCAAACTCCACACGATGGCGCATGCGACGCCGATCAACGCCACGGAAATCTGAGATTCCCACCACGCGATCTCCCGTGGGCTCGTGCGCCACAAGAACGAGGCAAAGACCGATGCGTAGCGACCGGAGCCCGCTGATCCACGCGCGCGTCCCGGCAGGCTCTTCCGGGAACTCGTCGGATTCCCATAGAAAGTAGTGCGGCTCGCTCCACGCGATATCCCGATGCGCGATCATCGCCTCCGCATCGGCCTCGGTCGCTTCCCGAACCGTGACACGCGTGCTGTTCACCTCCACCGATCGTTCGGCGAAGGGCTGCATCAACCGCACCGGTCCCTGACATACAAGATGTAATCCTGCATCGCCCGCTCACCGCCGCATGCACTCACCGCGCTCGCGACCTGGCCGCGGTGGTAGAAGCCATGCGTGTACACGTGATCGAGGATGTCGGCGACGGGGGTGGTGTACTTCTCGCCGGCGGTGTTCGTGTATTGGGCATCGCGCGAGAGCTCTGTGTCATCAAGCTTCGCGAGGTATGCGTCCCAACGCTGCTCAACCTGCTCGCGCAGGCCCTGGAGATGATCCAGCGACACGTCCTCCGGGAAGATCCCATTGGCACACGCTTCGCTACGATCACCAAGAACACGGTCGAGCCACTCAAGCCTGGTGAGCAGGAGATGCGCCGTGCGGTCACAAGCGTAGTGGTACTCAAGCTTGTTGCGCTGCGCACCGGGCACCGAGTCGAGCGACTCAAGCACACGCCGAGTCGCGTCCTTCTCGTGCTCAAACAGCTTCCGATGTCTCGCGATCAGATCACCAGCACTCACGCGTGCCCCCATCCGCCTCTCGGTACACCCAGATTCGGCGCGGAGCGATCGCCCGCCATGACCGCCTCGGTCATCAGCCGCTTCATCTCCGTAACCGCCGACCGCAAGCCCGTATAGACCGCGCGGCTCACGATCGCGTGCCCGATGTGCAGCTCTTCGATGCCCGGGAGGGCCGCGATCGGCTGCACGTTGTGATAGTTCAGCGCATGCCCCGCATTGAAACGCATGCCCTTCTCCCTGATGAGCCGCCCGGCCTCGGCGACCCTCGCCAACTCGCTGCTGAGTGCTTCGATCCGGAAATCCCCGCCGTGCTCGGCGAACGCGTGGGCATAAGGCCCGGTATGAATCTCGCATACATCGAAACCAGCTCGCGCCGCCGCGCTGACCTGTTCGGGAACGGCGTCGATGAACGCGCTGACGATCAGCCCCGCGGTCTTGAGACGGCTCACGCTCTCGGTCAGCATGTCGATCTGACCAGCGACGTCCAGGCCACCCTCGGTCGTGACCTCCTGGCGCCCCTCAGGGACGAGCATCGCGGTGTGTGGCCTAACCCGTGAGGCGATCCCGACCATCTCGTCGGTCGCGGCCATCTCCAGATTCAGCTTCACCTTCACGAGCGAGCGGAGCAACTCCACATCGCGGTCGTTCACGTGCCTCCGATCCTCCCGCAGGTGGACCGTGATCCCGTCCGCCCCACCCAGCTCGGCCTCATGGGCGGCGCGGACCGGGTCCGGCTCATCACCCCGCCTGGCCTGCCGGACGGTGGCGACGTGATCGATGTTGACGCCCAAACGGATCATGTGAGATCCTAGGGATCGTGGATCAGGGCGTCTGGCCGCTTCTCAGTGCATGAGCGCATCGGGCACGCGCTCTCGAATCGCCTCGATGCAGTTCGCGATGTGCTCGCTCTCATTCACCCCAGCCATGGGGCCAAGCTCTTCGAGCCCGATCCGGATGTCCTCCCGGCTCACGGCCGCCGCGAAGCCCTTGTCCTTGAGCTTCTTCTTTACACTCTTCGGGGCCATGCCATCCAGACCGTCGGGCCGCACTTTCCCGACAGCAACGATAAATCCCGCGAGTTCATCGCACGCGAACAGGGCCTTGGCCATCGGCGTCTCGCGCGCCACGCCCGAGTACAGCGCGTGCCCGAGGATCGCGGTGCGGATCTCTTCATCCACGCCCAGCGACTCGAGGTGTTTCACGCCCACGAACGGGTGCTCTTCGGCAGTCGGATGCTTCTCGTAGTCAAAGTCATGGAGCAATCCCGCGACGGTCCATCGCTCGGCGTTTTCTGAATCGAGCTTCTCGGCATAGCTGGTGACACAGGCCGCGACGCATTCCATGTGATTGCGAAGGGCGAGCGAGCCGGTCCAGTCGTGCATGAGCGTGCGTGCCTCGTCGATGTTCACCGTCCGGCTCCCGTCTGTCCGAGCGCTCGGAACTCGGGCTCCTCATCCTGGAGCACGCGCCACACATCACGCACGACCCAGCTCATGTTTGCCTTCGCGGTCTTCGCCGCCGACGCGAGATGCGGGGACAAGTGCGCGTTCTCAAGATCAAGCAGCGGGTAATCGGCACCAAAGGGCTCGGGCTCATGGACATCGATCACGGCCTGAGCAGCCGGATGCTCCCTAAGCCAGTCGGCGAGCGCATCGGTATCCATCACGAACCCGCGGCTTGCGTTGATCACCACCGCGTGGTCCCGCAGCAAGGCCAAAGCCTCGGCGTCCATAACAGCTTTGTTCGCCGGTCGGTCATCGATATGGACCGTCACCAGATCGCTCTCACGCAGCATGGTGTCGCGATCGACCATCTCGGCCTGCACATCGCCAACATCGCGGATGTCGTGCCCGAGCACACGCGAACCGATCGAACGGAAGACAGCGCTCACCCTCGACCCGATCCGCCCGACGCCCCACACGCCGATCGTCATGTCGCTCAGCTGCCGAGGCGTGATCATCTCCTCACGGATGTCGCGCCAGTTGGGCAGATCCACGGGCTCGTACAGAAACACACGAGGCCTTGTCGCGTCCAGCGCGAGCGCGAGCACGTACTCCACCACCGCCTGCGTGTTGCTGTCGGGCGTGTGGACCACCGCAACATCGCGGCGCCGGCACGCCTCGACATCGATGTTCGCCAGGCTGACTCCCGCACGACCCACGACCCTCAGCTTCGGCGCACGGTCAAGCAACGCGTCGTCCACCGTGGTGTAGGTGCGGACAATCAATCCCCCGGCACTCTCGACCAACTCCCCGAACCGGGGGTCATCCACCCCACATACCTCAAGCCGGCACCGCTCGCCCAGCCATGCAGCGGCCTCGGGGCTCAGTTCCTCGGTCTGGATGACAAGCGGGCCCTCAGCCATCGGCCGGCGGGGTGTCATCGGACGTGTCGCCTGAGGCGTCCTCGTCTTCGTCATCCGGATAGGCGGGCTCGATCACGGCACTCATCGAGCCCTGACAGCCGGCAATCAACGCATCCTTGCCATAGGCATGGATCTGGTCCCGCTTCAGCTCAGCGTGCTCCTTGTGGGTTGTGAGCAGCACCACACGCCCATCGGCATCGACGGTCTTTGCCGCGAGATACGCCCCCTCAAGAGGCTTGGCGAATAGCTCCATGACCATCCGGATCACGTAGTCATACGTGTGATGGTCGTCGTCGAGTAGCACCACGTTCCAGAGCCAGGGCTTGTCGGTCTCGGAGGCCTCTTCGGTCGCGGTCGCGGTTGCCGTCGCCGGCTCGTGGTCAGGTCGCACCTTGAACCCGCCGGGACCGTCGTCATCCGAGTCCCAGCCACCGCCCTCGAAGCCGGCTCCGAAGTCAATCTCGAACTCATACTCGTGGTCGTGAGACGCCATCACCCCTCATGGTACGAAAGAAACCGCGCCGAGCCTGCCTAAATCTGTACCCACAGGCCCCCCACACCCGATCCACACCTCGCGGGGGGAGCCTGGGTCCGGTTTTCTCCCGGGAACCCCGGCTTGCCCAAACACCCCGGTGTGTTCGCCATTCTCACGAGGCCCCTGACCCCGACGGAGACCCTGCGCTATGAACAAGGGCGACATCATCGACCTCGTCGCAGCCGACATGGAAATCACCAAGACGGAGGCCGGTAGGGCCGTCGATGCGGTGATCCAGGCCATCGCCAAGGGCGTCAGCCTGGATGGCAAGGTTACGATCGCCGGATTCGGCGCGTTCCAGGCCAAGGACCGCGCCGCACGCACAGGCATCAACCCAACGACCAAGCAGCCGATACAGATCGCCGCGACGCGAACCTGCGCTTTCAAGCCCGCACCGGCGCTGCGCGAACAACTGCTCGAGCCGAAGAACGGCTCGGTGATGCAAGCCGCCGCCAGCGCCTGAGCCAGCGAAGACCCAACATCTCAACCCGGGGGATTCCCCGCTGTACACCCTCTGGTGCGCGGCTATTCGAGCCGGTTCATGGAGGGTTTTTCTTTGGTCAATACCAGAACGCTCGCCGCGCTCTGCTGCGCGATCGGATCAGGCACGACCAGCGCACAACCGACACCAGAAACAACCGCTTGGCTTCAAGCCAACGCACATAGCCTCGCAGCCACCGAGCCCGAGTCGGGGCTTGAAGACCTTGAGTGCCTCCGCGAGCTGATCGGCGATGCCCGGGTCGTAGGCCTCGGCGGATCCACACACGGCACCCACGAGCAATCCCAGCTCAAGCACCGCATCGTCGAGTTTCTCGCCTCAGAGATGGGCTTTAGCGTGTTGGCGGTCGGGGCATCTACGCCCGATGCGCACCGCGTGGACCGCTACGTCTCGGATGGGAAGGGCGATGCCGTCCGCTTCATCAAGGGCATGCGATCATGGGCCTTCGACACCGAAGAGTTGGTCGAGATGGTCCAGTGGATGCGTCGCTTCAATGAGAAAGACGTAGGCCCCTCGATCCGCTTCGCGGGCCTCGGTGCCCAATACCCCGAGAGCATCAGCACCGAGCTATCGAACGCTGTTCACCCGCACGACCCAGAGCTTGCGAACATACTTGCCGCCGAGTCTGACGCGTTGCTCGCAGGCATGCGCTCGTCGGCGCCCCCCGTGTTGGCCATGACCACAACGACGATCGAGGCCGGTCCGCTGGCCGGAAAGACCGTCCGTTTCACCGCGGATGTCAGCACGAGCGCGATCGACGAGTATGCGAAGATCTGGATCTCCGCTCACCAAGCTGACGAGAGCCCTGCCCTCGCCATGACGCAACATGCGCCCTCGTCGGGCGATTCGGACTGGCGCACGCACGAGCTCGAAATCACGATCCCCGACGGTGCAACGAGCCTCTCCTTTGGATTCCTCATGGGGCGCACCGGCCAGGCGTTCTTTGACCGCGTCACCCTCACCGCTGACGATGAGCCCATCGAGCTTCCGTTCGATCCGAGCTTCGAGACAGGCGCATCCTCCACACTGATCGCGGGCATCCAGAAGCCCTACTTCGCTGGCACAAGCAAGGACCGTGCCGCCCATGGCGAACGATCATTCGTCATATCGCGGCTGAATGCGATTCCGTTCCACAAGCTCCGTGAGAGCACAACCGCGTTCGAGTCCAGGGCGCACGGCCTGATCGATGGGTCCAACCTTCCGGCAATGGCCGCGGCTTGGGCGAAGCACATGGCGACCGTGCTCCGCCAGAGCTTGCACCAGATCGCTCCGGGCCCGAACGGGATGCCGCCGTTGCAGGGCCACGAACGGGCGATGGCGGACAACATCCACTGGATCCTTGATCAGGACCCCAACACCAAAGTCATCGTGTGGGGCCACAACGGTGACGTCCGCGCTCTCGATGGCTCCGTAGGCGAGTACCTGAAGAAAGAGCTGGGCGATAGCTACGTGCCAGTTGGATTCAGCACCAGCGCAGGACGTTACCGCGCCCAAGTGATGGGCCAGGGCCACCGGTCCAACTCTCTCAAGGGGCCTCACCCGCGGACTGTCGAAGCGCACTTCGACGCCGCAGAGATCTCGCTCGCAATCCTCGACACCAGAACCGCAAAGCCGGTAACCCGGGGTCGGGCTGGCTGACCACCGCCCAGGGCATCCGCTCGATCGGTGCGCGCGCAACAGACCGACAGTTCCATCAATGCGTGCCGCGGGAAGCCTTCGAACTGATCGTCCATGCCACGAACACCAGCGCTGCGATCCCGGCTCGCGAGCGGCAGGCGGATCCGGCCAACACCGAGTCGGACCCCCAGGCTGACTAGCCCTTGGCAGATTCACCGAACGCCGCTTCGGCGACATCGATCGCTCTGCCCAACGCCGCCGCCTTGTTCACCGTTTCTTGATATTCGGCGTCGATATCTGAGTCAGCGACGATCCCACCCGCCGCCTGCACGTGGTACACCCACGGGCCCTTGCCGGTCTTCATCTCAGTCGGCACCACAATCGTGCGCAGCGCGAGCGCGATGTCCATCTCGCCATCAAGCCCGGCGTAGCCCAGCCCGCCGCCATACGGCCCGCGCCGAACAGGCTCCAACTCGTCGATGATCTGCATCGCGCGGACCTTTGGCGCACCACTGATCGTGCCGACCGGGAGCGCCGCCCTCAGCGCATCCCAGCAGTCGAGCCCCTTGCGAAGGATGCCCGTCACCGTCGAGCTGATGTGCATCACATGGCTGTACCGCTCGATGCTCATGACGCCCGAGAGCTCAACAGACCCGGACTCTGCAACCCGTCCCACATCGTTGCGCCCGAGGTCCACGAGCATGATGTGCTCGGCGCGTTCCTTCGGATCACTCAGCAGATCCGCCTCGAGTGCGAGATCCTGGGCCTCGGTCTCCCCACGCTTGCGCGTACCAGCAAGCGGGCGGTTGGTAACAACGGGTCGCTTCGTAGCTCCCGGCTCCGGTGCCTCGTGCCGCACGCGGCACAGGATCTCCGGGCTCGACGCCACCAGGATGCACCTGTGCGCCTGGAGGTACACCATGTACGGGCTCGGGTTCACCGCGCGCAGCGATCGGTACACGTCGAACGGGTCGGTCGTGCTCCTCCGCTCGAAACGCTGTCCAAGCACGACCTGGAAGATATCACCCGCACGGATGTATTCCAGCGCTCGCTCGACCATCGACCGGTGCTGCGCACGCGTCATGTTGCTGGGCATCGCCCGCGCCTCACCCAGCGCCTCCTTCGGCACGCGGCCCGCGGGCAACGGCTTGCTGTGCGTCTCGACTGAGGCCACGATCCGCTCGATGTCCGAGATCGCCGCGTCGTACACGGCTCCGGGATCATCACTCGGCGCGACCATCGCGAGCTTCACGATGTGCGTGACCTTCTCGACATGATCGAACGCGACAACCCCGGTGTAGAGCCCGAAGTGCATGTCGGGCAGCTTGCGGTCGTCCTCCGGCGCCTTCGCCCGCGCGAGCTTCTCGGGCTCGGCGTACCGAACCGTGTCGTAGCTCGCGTACCCGAACCAGCCGCCCAGCGGACAAGTGGGCGGGATGCCGCCCGCCGCGATCGCCTCGTCCCGCAGCAGCTCGAAGTCGCCGCCGAGCCGGCGCAGCGTGAGCAACGGGTCTTCCTCCCGCTCGCTGATGGGCCGCCCCGTGCCGCGCTGGTCTTTCACGCTCACGACGTGCCCATGAGCCGTGACCTCGATCAGCGGGCGCGAGCCCATCACGGAGTAGCGCCCGACCCGCTCCCCGCCCTCGACGCTCTCGAACAAAAACGAGGGCGCCGTCCGCTCATCGCCCGACACCAAGCGACGGTAGACCAGCACCGGCGTCAGCTGATCCGCGAGCAACCGCTCACACAGAGGCACCGCCAGTGTCTTGCCCCGGCGCGCGGCGTCGGCCCGCGCTCGGGATACCAGATCAAGGAATGTATCACGCGACAAATCAGCCATCGGCGGCGATCGTAGCGGAGGCATCTGCGCCCCACCCGTTCGCCACCGGCCCGGCGACACGTACGATCCAGCATGAGCGCCCTGGCCGCCGCACTCGCCGCCTCGCTGACCATCGCCCAACCCGGGAACAACCGGGATGCCCAGGCCCCGTTACCGGGCCAGATCCTGGGCGGACGGGCGCTGGTTGTCCGCCTCAAGGCGCCCGTCGCCCCGGTCGTCGCGATCGCGCCAGATGAGGGGGCCTATTTGCAGGCGATCGCCTCCTGGCGCCCCGAGCGACGCTTCCCGGTGCTCCTCGATGACGGCACACCGAGCGCCGCGCACGACATCGGCCGCTTCGTCCGCGCCTTCGAGCCCGAGACAATCGTTCGCCTCGCACCGGTGGAGGGGGCTGAGGTAAGCGATCAGCAGATCCAGGCAGCAGCCGATGCCGCGTGGACCGTCCCGCTCAACTCGACCGCCCCTCAACGGATCGCGCATTACCGGGATCGCTACGACCACCGCCCAGCGGGCATCGTGCTGTCGAAGCCCAACGACCCCGCGCGGACGGCCGCGGCCGCGATCGCCGCGTTCCGGGGCCTGCCCCTCGCCTGGTGCGAGCCGACCGTGGCCCGCAACCTGGACGCCAACGGCCTGCTCGATCACGACACAGCAACAACGATCAGCGAGAACGCTCAGCGGGCCGCGACCGGCACGGGGCTGTCGTGGCGCGATCTGGGCGACGACCTCGACGCGGTCGCCCTGTGTCTCAACGTACCGGTCAAGGCACACGCGGAATCCGACGGCAACGATTGGTACGCCCTGACCGACCGCGTCGGGCGGTTGGGTGACGCCAAGGACTCGCCCCGATGGGCCTTCGCGGGCCAGATCACAGGCGACGCCGCGACCGCCGCGTTCCGCGCGATGTCGGGGCTATTCCTCGACACAGGCCCTGCTTGGTTGTTCGACGGCTACGCGAGCACCCAGCCCTGGGTGAACTGGGACATGACAAGAACCGCCGAGGTCTTCGGGCTCGCGAAGATCCCCGTGTTGCTCGACGATGAGCCCCAGCAAGGGCTCGTGCACTGGCGACGTCGCGCCGAGTCGCCACTCGATGTCTCGCTCGTGATGGTCAACAGCAGCGGCAACCCGGACATGTTCAACCTCTCGCCCGGCATCGGGAACCCGGGCGAGGCGCCGATCCTGGGTCATCCCGCCGCGATCCACTTCGTCCACTCATGGTCCGCGACACAGCCCGAGAACGACGAGACGGTCGCCGGCAGGTTCCGAGCCCGCGGCGCGTACGCCTACATCGGCAGCGTCCAGGAGCCGTACCTCCAGGCGTTCGCGCCGTCGCCCGGGTTCGCCGCGCGGCTGCTCAGCGGGTTCGCCTGGGGCGCGGCGCCACGACAAGACGACGGCGAGCGATGGCGCATCGCGGTTCTGGGAGATCCCATGCTCGCGTTCGGACCCGAACCGGCGCCGCGCGTGCCCGCGCCCGAGCTGCGCGGTTCGACCGAACTGAGTGACCTCGTCCGAGCCGCCGCGGGCAACGCCAATCTGCACGCGGTGGCGCGGAACCTGGTGATGAGTGCGCGCGACGACGATGCGGCTCGACTCGGCCGATCGCTTCTCGATGCGCGCGACGGCAAGCTCGACGCGAAGCTTGCAGAACTCATCATCCCGTCGCTTTTTCGCGCGAGCGATCGGAGCGGCGTTCTCGCGATGGCGGCCTACCTGAGCCCTGGGGCCTGCGCCGAGGCGATCGACACGGTCTGGCATGCCGCCAACCCGTTCATCACATCGGCCGCCCTGGATGCCGCGCAGTACTCGACGCTCGAGCGGCTCGTACGGGGTGGCCAGGAGATGGAAGACGCCGAGCGACTCGCCCGCGCGATGGCGCGGGGCACCCTCGGCAAGCCCGCGGGCCTTAGCCTCCTCCTTCGCGTCCAGGGCACGCTGACCGGCAACGACTTCCAATCCGCCGAGACGGTGATCGACCGCTACCGCGGGAACTGACCAAGGCCTGAGCCGGTCTCTACAGCGCCCTCCGGCGTGATCTCTGCCCAGCACCAGCCATGCGCCGCGCTCACCCACCATGAGTCGTGTTCATCACGCACTCCCGTCCACCGCCGATCACTTATCCGTCCAACGCCCGTCGATTGGAACACGATCTGCGGGTCCAGATCCCGCACGAGCGACAACGCCGCGGCGCTATACGACCCGTGGTGAGGCAACTCGATCAGATCAGCACGGAGCCCGGGCCGCGCCGCTCGCAATGCCGCGATTCCGTCGCGCTGGATGTCGCCCGTTAGCAGAACGGTGCGGCCTAAGTCCGGGAGTGTGACCGCCGCGACGAGGGACAGATCGTTTGTCTCCGCTCCGGGCGGCATCTCGAAGGGACCGATCGCTTCGAAGACCGCCGCGCCCACGGTCATGCTGTCACCGCGCGTGAGGGTGCCGACATCCAGG
This sequence comes from Planctomycetota bacterium, assembly GCA_039186605.1. Taxonomy (GTDB): domain Bacteria; phylum Planctomycetota; class Phycisphaerae; order Phycisphaerales; family UBA1924; genus JBCCZZ01. Next base: position 120,750 of record JBCCZZ010000004.1, read on the forward strand.
CCACGCTCGACCCACAGCGAATGCGCGTACGCGGCTCCGCCCTCCGGCCTCTCCTCAACCCGCTCGACATACGCATCGGTCACCAGCACCCGATCGATCGCGATGCGCTGGGCCAACCCGTCGATCCCGTTGTAGTGATCCGCGTTCGGGTGTGAAACGATCACGGCATCCAGCCGCGACACACCGAGCGCTGACAGCGCGGGCGCCACCCGGAAACGCCCCGCACCCGAGGCAAGCGAACCGCAATCCCACAGCAAAGCCCCACGCTCCGATCTGATCAGCATGCTCGTGCCATCGCCGACGGCGAACATGTCGATGCGCAGCGGTGGCGCGGCCGAGCGCCACGATGCCGACCAGAAAAGCCCCACGATCAGCGCCCCACCAGCGATGTATGCGGGGAGACGATGACGGTGCCCCATCAACCAGCACGCGAGCACACCGAATGCGATGGCCCCAAACAGACTCGGTGCCGCGACCCGCATACCGACCACCGGGAAACTGACAAAGACGTTGTTGAGCCAGATCGCGAGGCCAGCCACGGGATCGAGCCATCCCGCCATCATCACCCCGGCGCTCGGCAGGAAGATACCAACACCAACCGCGATCAGCCCGCCAACGAGGATCACGACCACCGGTATCCAGAGCACCATCGTTGCGGGGACCGACCACAGCGCAACCCATCCGGTCTCGTGCGCTACGAGACCAAGCCCCGCAAACCAGCAGATCAGGCTGCTCGCGAACATCGCTCCGACCGGGCCCCAAACGAATGCCTGTCTCAGCTCGCTCCAGGCGCCGCGTGCATGCTGGATCGGCTCCGGCGCACGCCCAGACCGCCAGCGCTCACGCAGCCTGGGCCCGACCCAGACAAGCGCGGCGGTCGCAGCGAGACTCAGCCGGAACCCCGTGTCGAACGCGTCGATCGGGCGCCATGCAAGCAGCGCGATGCCGGTCCACGCGAGCACACTCAGCCGGCTATGTCGACGGCCCATCGCCTCGCTAACAAGGAGCACGATCGTCATGATTCCGGCGCGCAGGATGGGTGGCCGCGCCGGAACAACGAGCATGTAAACCAATACAAGCCCCGCGACCAGCAGCGGCTCGATCCACCCGCGATCACGCCCGAGCCTGAATGCCCACACAGCGGTTGCCGCCACCAGCATCAGGTGAAGTCCGCTGATCGCGAGCAGGTGAACCGTTCCTGTCAGCGCGAACGGCTCACGCACCCTCGCCCCTTCCGTTCCGCCGCGATCACCGAGCACGAGCGCCCCGATGAGCAATCGCTCGGGCGACCGCTCATGATCCAGCCCGAGGGCGCGGTTAGCGCGGGCCTTGAGTGCTTGAACCACGGCACCCAAGCCGAGCGATCCGCGTCGAACGGTCCGCAACGCACCAGGCCCCGTCAGAGAGAGCGTCCCAGCCCCGCCCTCGACCGCGGAGACTCGGCGCCAGTCCCGCTCCCCAGGGTTGAGCGGCGCCTCGGGAGGCTGATACTCCCCGGCAACCACCACAACATCACCTGCGCGGATCGCCGGTGGTGTGGCGTCACCGACGAACACCCACAGAACCCCACTGGCGTCGAACCGACCCACACGAGATGCATCAAGTTCGAACCACCAACCCTCGGGTCTCACGGGCAGATCAGGGCGACTTTGTCGCTGGATACGCACAGGTTCGGATCGCGCCAGACCTTCCACCTCGATGAGCGCAGTCGCGCCAACAGCCGGCCTGACGAGCCGCTGCACAGCGTCGGGCTTCAGCTCAAGGCAACGCAAGGAGTGCTGGCCGGCGCCGAGGAGCACCACTGCAACAACGAGCGCGATCGCGGCGCCTTTGCCTCGGCAGAGCAGGGCCCCTCCCGACACCACGCAGGCTGCCGCGAACCAGAGCGACGATGCAACCGCCGGGATTTCGTGCGAGAGCCAGATCCCTGATGCGAACGCACCGAAGGCCCAGACCGGTTCCCACCTCAGCGCATGTGGTGATCTCTCGATCAGCAACTGGCCCGACATGGGACCGAGCTAACCAAGGGTTTATGCTCGAATCAAGGCGTTGGTTCGGGTTTTAGTTGGAGATACCGACGATCACGTCGTCGAACTCCTCGATCACATCGCTGGACTGGTTGCCCAGAAAGGTGAAGCCATACGGGCGAGGCGACGGATTCGACTCATCCAGGACACCACCGACCGCTTCCATGAAGGTCCCGTCACGCCCCGATGAATGGAGCAGCGTCTCAGCACGGACCGCGGAAGGCGTGATGCTCCGCACACCCGTCAGGGAACTGCGGTCTGCGGTCGAGAGCGCTTCTTCATTCGGGAACGAAGGATGGCCAAACAGCGCGCCTGCGTTCTCCAGCAAGAAGTTCTGAGTCAGCATCGAAAAGAGCAGACCACCGTCGGTGTAGCTGGACGCCTGCAACATCCCCCAGTTCTGGGCGAGATAAAACGCCGCCGTTTCGTTGTCCGCGATGTTGTTTGGGTCAGAGCCCGCGTTCACACGAACGAGCGCTGTCTGCTCCGAGCCCTCGGTGAATGAGGGCAAAACACCGTACGGCGCCGAGGTAATACCCGAGCTCTGCCACGCGAGGATCGGCCGCCCGTAGGGATCCAGGAGATCGGGCAGGTCTCTCGCCCCCCCAGCAGTGCCGCTGGCCGCGATTTGTGCTGTGATGGGCTCGTAGAAGTCAGCATCGGGCTGGTAAAACGAGCCTGGCTGGCCAATCAGGTCCACATCAATGGTGACGGCCTCACCTAGATTGATGTCGGGTGATTCAAAGGGCCCGACAAGGACCCGCTTCGTCTCACCCGACAGCAGCGGAGCCTCTGCGGTAATCCCGCCCGCCAGATCGATCATCATGTTTTCCATCTGCGTCAGGCCCTGGGTCTCGTTGTCCTCTTGGGCCATCTGGGTCGGGGTAAAGAAGCCGGGTTGTCGCTGATTTGAAGCAAAGTAGTTCGTGATCGCCGTCTGGACCCCGTTGAGCTGGGCCGCGAGCCTGGCGTCACGCGCCGCGGCCCTCGCACCGCTCACCACCGGCAGCAGCAGCCCGATCAGTAACGCGATGATGGCGATGACCGCGAGCAGTTCAACGAGACTGAATCCCGGGCGGACGAGACGGGGTGTCGGTACAGGCATGGAAATCTCCGGGCCGCGTTGGTGCAAACGCGGCTTGGCCAGGGCCTGCAGAGGCGGATAACGCCGATCCTCTCGCCTGTCCCGAGCCGTCTGAGGGGTCCGCTTGCGACCCCAAGAGGCCCGCCATGGGCCATCCCTGGGACTGTTCGCTCAATTCCCGGCTCCTGTTGCCGGTGAGCGGATCGAACCGGTCCCCTGGTAACCCTAGGGGCCCCCCACGTTGCCATGCCGCCCCCGGCGCCCGATACTGCGCTGTGCCCAGGCCGACCGCCCAACCCGTTTCCGCCGAAGCCGAGCGCCTGAGCACCATCCTCCGCGAGGGTGGGTTGCTGGTGCTCCCGACCGAGACCGTGTACGGGGTCTTCGCCTCGTCCGCACACGAACCCGCGGTCGCCCGCCTCCGTGAGCTCACCGGGGAGCCCGATGGCTGGCACGGGGCCTGGCACGCCCCGAATATGGAAGCAATCACGCGGGTAACCGGTCCACTCCCCGGACCGCAGCGGCGGCTCGCCGAGCGCTACTGGCCCGGCCCACTAACAGCCCACATCGAAAGCAACGAAGCCGAAGCGTTCGCAGAGCGTGCCGGCGCGGGCGCCGGTCTGTTTACGGGGACCGACGATCGCGGGCCCTGGATGCTTGTCCGGGTGCCCGATGCCCCGATCACGCAAGCCGTCGCCGCGGCGCTCGAAGTACCGATGCTCGGCCGCGCCGCCTCAGATCTGGGATTCGGGGGAACAACCTCGGCGCCGGAGCTGCCGCCGGATCTCGCGATCGAGGTCGTTGATGGCGGCCAGCCCCGGTATGGCTCGCAATCGTCACGCGTCCGGTTCACCTCGGGCGGCGGATGGATGATCGAACGCCCGGGACCGCTCGATGCCGACTCGATCGATAACGCCGCGACCAAGACCGTGCTCTTTGTCTGTACGGGCAACACCTGCCGCAGCCCGATGGCCGAGGCGATCGCGCGGCACTCGCTTGAGAAGCACGGCGCCGCCGGAATCCGCGTTGCGAGCGCAGGGACCAGCGCAGGCCCTGGCGCGCCCGCTTCTCCCGAGACCGAAGGGGCGCTGCATTCCCTGGGGATCCAAGCCCCGTCAGACCAGCACCGGTCACGCTTCGCCTCCCCCGAGGTGCTGGGCGCCGCGGACTTGATTTACGCGATGACGCCCGAGCACGCGAGCGCCATCGTGTCCATCGCGCCCGAGGTCACCGATCGTGTCAGCCTGCTCGACCCTGAGGGCCGGCCTGTTCCTGATCCGATCGGCGGGGCCCCGGAGCTGTACATCGCGACCGCAGCGCTCATCGCCGATCTGATCTCCGACCGACTGAGCGAGATCACCGCGTAGCCCCGGAGTGAGAGTTGAGGGAGAATGACGCCATGAGATTCCTGATCGGCGCGGACCACCGCGGAGGACAAGCCGCCTCCAATCTGGCCGACCATCTCAGCCGCAACGGGCACGAGGCCAGGGTGCTCCCAATAAACGAGGGTCCCTGCGACTACCCGGAACCAGCACACGCAGTGGGCGCGGCCGTCGCCGCCGGCGAGGCCGATGCCGGGGTGCTCATCTGCGGGACGGGCATCGGCATGTCCATCGCTGCGAACAAGGTCAGCGGCGTGCGCGCCGCGGTGGTTCACGACGAGCTCACCGCTCAGCTGAGCCGGAGCCACAACAACGCCAACGTGCTGTGTTTCAGCGCCGACCTGATCGGCCAAACCCTCATCGAGAAGTCCGTCGATGCATTCGTGAGTTCTGACTTTGAGGGCGGACGCCACGCACGCCGGATCAGGAAGATCGAGGCCATCGAGCGGGGCGAGGACCCGGGCTCTGTCAACGAATGATCGGCTCGGTGCCGGTCAGAGTCCGGGAGGTGTGGGGATCACGCTCAGCCCCTCGCTCGTCGAGATCATCACCGCCCCGTCGATAAGCCTGACCGACTCGGGCTGACCATCGAGCAGCAGAGGCACGGGCTCGCCCACTACACGGCCCGACGCCGATTCGAGCACGAATACCGCGTAGCCATCGGTGTCCCCGATCGCAAGCGGTGTCGATGAAACAAGCACCGTGTGGCGCGCGCCCACGGACCCTGGCAAGAACGGAGCCCGGTCGCCGAGCACATCGGCCGCGAGAAGCTCGCCTCGGCTGCCGAACCCGCAATAGCCCGAGGGGGTCAAGAACAGGTAAGGCCCCTCGCCGGGTGTGCCCGAAAGAGCCGCACGGATGGGCCGCCCTGCGCGAACCCGCGCGCCGGCCTGCATGTCCTGGTTAATCGCCTCGCCGGTCACGGTGTTGAGCAACATCAGGCGCCGCTGCTCGACAAGGATGACAGTCTGCGGCCCGAAAACCCAGGCTCCGTGCATGTGTCGCAAGCGATCGTTCTCATAGGTCCAGCGGCGGCGACCCGTGACGACCTCATAGGCCGAGACTCGCTCTTCCATGCCGACGAGCACGAGGCCGCCAGCGACACGGGTCCATACCGGGATGTGATCATGCATCTGGGGCGCGTGCCGAGGCTCGCCGCTGCGCAGATCGATCACGACGGTGGCCTGCGCACTCTCGTCGGCCCTCGGTCCTTCTCCCGGGAAGCGGCCCGTCACGGCGAGCACATCCCCCTCCGCGTCGGCATCCTCGACGGCGCCCAGCGCGAGCTGATCCGCCCAGAGCAGCCGCCCCGTGAGCGCGTCGAACGAAACCGCTCGCCCAGAGCGCTCGATGAACACCAGCGACGCACGGTCACCGGCCACCACAAGCTCCGAGAGCAATCGGGGCCCGGCGGACAACGCCACGAGGTCCCCCTCTTCGCCGGCTGGGTTGCCGGGAAGCAGAGAGCGGACATCATCCACACGCCAAACCTCGGCCCCACTCTGAACATCCAAACGCACGAGCGCAATAGACCGCGCCCCGTTCACCAACGCGTACACACCCCGCGGGTCATGGCGCACAAGACGCACGCTGACGCCTTTGGCGAAAGGTCTTGACCACGCCGGGCTCGCGCCCTGGGCACCCGAGCGCCAGAGCCAGAGCTCGCCGGTGGTCTCGTCGAACGACACGGCCTCGCTGGCCCGGGGACCGGCGCCCTCAACGAGCATTGGTTCGAGCAGCCGGTGACCCGGCGCAGCCCGGACGTTCTGCGCGTCGAGCTTGGAACCGACCACCGGGAGCCGACGATACTCGCGCGACAGCTCCGCCGATCGTTCCCCGATCCGGAGTGCCTCATCGATCGATCCACGCACCCTCGCCGCGACCCCATCTCGCCGAGCCTCAGCGAGCACGATCATCGCCTGCTCGGGTCTGTCTGAACGAAGGAACGCCTTGGCCCACGCGCCCGCGCGCTCCGCGGCGGTCTCTGGCGGATGCGTCCGACCCGCCTTGCGGCTCGCCTCCTCCGCCATGCTGCTTCGGTTGAACGCCCGCGCGGCCTCGACCGGGCGCTGCGATTCAAGATGCAGCTCCCCCGCGCGCAGCCACCAGTCGGGCGCGAGCGCGGACGCGGGGTAGCGCGAAGCCAGACGCTCGTACGCATCGGCGCCGGCAGCCGGCGGAAGCAGTTCGAGCTCGATCTGCGCCTCTGCTTCGAACGCGTCATACACACTCGCACCGCGCTCGGCAATCAGATCGAGCAGCCGCCGCGCCGCCTCATCGCCGGCAGGTGCCGACCGCCCGGGCGCTGACCAGGCAACCGAGGTGAGATCTACATCCTGAACAAGCTGTTGGTACGCCTCGACCGCGTCCCGATCCGCGCGCTCTAGCTCGCGCTGACGGCCCAGGACCAGCAGCGAGGCTGCGAGTTGCTCGGGTGTCTCCGCCGCGCGAAGCATCCGATCGACGAGGCCACCCACGATGTCGAGGTCATTGACGGGCCGCGCATCCTCGCGATCCTCGGCATCGGCATGGCTCGTCTCGATGATGGATCTCACCGCATCGAACACCCGTGCGACGTCACCCTCACCACCACGCGCCCTCGCTGCGGCCAACGCCGCGTCGAGCGGTTCGGCGATCAAGCGATCACGCCCGGTTCGGTACGCGAGCATCGCCAGCGTCAGCGGTGGGTCCGGGTCGTTCGGGTCGGCCTGCGTCCTCAAACGCAGCTCGTCGCGAGCCACGTCCCACGACAAGTAGGCGGTGACGCCGCGAGGTGAAGCCGCAACGATCTGCCCATCGAGCGCCACGAGGTTGCCCTGCGCGAGCGACTCAAGCTTGGTCGTGCCGCGACGAGGCCGCTCTGGATCGATGAGAATCGCGCCCTCGGTCAGCGGCACCATCAACCGATCACCCACCGCCATCGCGCGGCCTCTGGGCGGGTTCTGGTTCAGGAACGGCGCAATCGCTGGCTCGGCCTCCAGCGCGCCATCGATCGGCAAGAACGCGACGTGGGTCTCGCCGATCGCTGCGAGCCATTCTTGGACCCGCACGATGTAGCGGGGCGCGAACATCTGCGCCGTGCCGCGGGTGCCGATCACGGCACCGGTCGCAGTATCGATCACAAGCAGCCGGCGTCGCTCAGGACTGAGACAGAACATCCGGTTCCCGACAAGGACGGGCCTCGAGCCCTCCCAGACCCCGTCGTTGCTGCCCTGAAAGTCACCGGGAAGCGGGTCGCTCCGAACCCACAGCGGCCGCCCGCTCGCGGCCTCGATCGCGCTGAGCACACCCAGCGGATCGACTCGGTACGCAACGCCGCCCCTCGCGATGACGGTCGGCGGCGCGGCGCGGCCCCGTGCGTATGGCAACGAGCCCGCGCTGCCTGCAAGCCGCGTCCAGAGGTGCTTGCCTGTTTGGAGATCGAAGCCGACGAGGTGTGTGCTCTGGAGCCGTCGCCCGCGGACCGAGCGGCGCATGCTCACGATAACAACGCCTTCTTCGATCGAGACCGGGCCCGTCAGCAACGAGCCCTGCAAGTCCGGGTCAACCAGCGTGGGATCTACAACCCATCGCATGCGACCGGTCGCCAGCTCGACCGCGATAAGCCTCGGCTCGGTGGTCGGGTTGACCATCGGCGCCACGCCCGTCGATGACACGGCGAGCCCCTCGGAGGCCGCGACGCTGGAGGTGTCAAGATCGCCCCGGCCCCGGTTGACAGCGAGATCGGGCGCGCCGACGTCTTCGCCGCCCGGCGCAACCAGCCACTGCTCAGTCAGCGTGAATCGATCCCAAGCGCGTATCCTCTTGCCGTCGTTGATCAGGATGAGATCGCCCACAACGGTCGGGAACATCCATTGCCCGAACTGGTATCGACGGCGCGCATCGCGAGGGGCGCCGGAGGTTGCGGGGCGCGCGACGACGCCGATTGGCTCGTCGGGGAGCTGGCTCAGATCGGCTTGAGGGAGCGGGTCGAACGCCCAACGCTCGCGCTCATCGGCGCCCTCTGGGCGGTCTGGCTCGATGAAGCCGGGGCTCGCGAGCCCTGCCTGCTGCGCCCACCGCGACGCGAGGTCCTCGGGCCGCTCGCCCGGGGGCGCGGGCCTTCCCACGAGGTACGACGCGACGAGCGCCGCGGAGTGCGCCGCGTCCTGCGCACGATCGGCATCGCTCAGCCGATCGGGGTGCGATTCGAGACGCCGAAGCGCGAGAAACGCGGCCGCGAACCGCGCCGACTCGAGTTCCTCCTGCGTCACGCGGAGGGTCGCCTCGAACCCGGCCTCCGTGAGCAGGCGCGAGCGTGCGACCCGGTGATGCTCACCGCTGCTCAGCTGCCGCTCGGCGCGGGCGCCCTCGTCGAGCCTGTACCGCCCGAGCAGCTCGGGCGAGGCCAGCAACTCGGCATGCAGGCGATCATCGAGCGGCAAGAACAGATCCGCGTCACCGCGATCAGCGATTACCGCGTGCGGCGACTCATCAAGCAGTTCCTGGATCGCACGGACCGCCTCGCCGAGGTTCCCCGAGCGGATAAGGCCCGGGAGCTGCGCGAGTGTGTCTTCGGCGCGGGGCTCGGTCTCGACATAGACGGGATTCCGGTCCTGAGCCGCGGCGGGTGGAGCCAGCAGCGACACGATCGCCAGCGCGACGCCCGAGAACAAGCGCCAGAACCTTCCGCGCACGGCGCACGCGTGTTCCCGGCCCGTACCCAGGCTGCAAACCCTGCCTGGCCAGCCCGCTCCGACAGCTCCCGGGGGTCTCCCGCCAGGGCACCGCTCCGATCGCCCGCGGCGCGCGCCGAACGGAACACACATGCCCACGCACCTCTGCCAGCCGGGGACGGAAGCAACGCCGCTCGAAGCAGTTACCGGAGCCCTCGGGCTTCGGCTCGTGCCCACGAGCGCAGCGGACGGCGCGGAAACCGCGCAGGCCTCGTGCCTCGCGAGAGGCAGGCGTGTCTGCCTGCTCACGGCGTTCGTGGTGCTTGTCGGGATCGCCGACCTCGGGCTGACGCTCACACTACTGCTCAACTGGGGTCTCAGCGAGGGTAACCCTCTGGCAAGGGCCGTGATGTCGTACAACTCGCCCGGGGTCGTGGTGGCATGGAAGCTGCTGACATTGGGCCTGGGCTGCACGATTTTGCTCCGGCTCCGGGCCCGACCGGTTGCGGAACTGGGGGCCTGGGTCTGCTTCGGCTTGATGGTCTGGCTGACTTTCCAGTGGGGCGGATACATGAGCGAGATGGAGAGCATCCTGGCCACCACCTCCGAGCCAGGGCAGGTCGTCACCGACGAGACCTGGGTAAGCATGGTGCCCAATACCATCGCATCCTGAACTCCGGAACGGAGCGGGAGGCCCGAGACCGATACGCTCGGAGGGATGCGACCGATCGCGATCCTGCTTTTTCTCCTCTCCGTGGCCCTCGCGGGTTGCTCGAGCCACACAACGCCGACGCTCCACGTCGTGAGCGCAGGCGTGACTGAGCGGACGCCCGATGGGCTCAAGCTTGAGTTCGCTCTGGACGCGGAGAACCCCAACGACGTACCGCTGACCCTCCGCGAGGCCCGCTATTCGCTCTCGCTGGACGGCAAAACGGTCTTCACTGGCTCAAGGGCCCCGACCGCAACCCTCGCCCGACGCAGCACCCAGCGGCTCATCCTGCCCGCGGTCATACCGGTCCAGGAAGCGGCGCAGCTCACGGGTGATGTCGAGTACCGCCTACGCGGCTCGCTCGTCTACATCACTCCCGGCGAACTGAGCGAACGCCTCTTCGACGCCCGCATCCGGCGCCCCGATGCCGACTTCGGCGAACGCGGCATCATCGAGTTCGGACCGAACGAACAGCCCTAAATCGCCAACACACGCTACGGCAAGACACGGATCGGATCGCGATCTTTCTCGCTCACACGCACTTCGTGCCCACCCAGCATGCCGCTGAGCCTGGGCGCGAGTCGCGAGAGGTATCCACGCTCTGTGTTCGTATGACCCGCGAGGAGAATGCTAAGCCCCCGCTGCGTGGCGCCCACGACCTCGTGGTGCTTCATCTCGCCCGTGACGAACAGCTCGCAGCCCTCGCCGATCGCGGTGTCCGCGAGCTCAGAGCCAGAGCCCGGAACCACGCCCACAGTGCGGAAGGGCTCATCATCGGCGCGGCCCTCGGGCAACGCGAAGCGGAGCCGGCTCCGCCTCAGGTGTTCTCGCAAGCGAGCGCCGATCTGCTCGAGCGTCGCCGGCGAATCGAGCGTCAGCCGGCGTCCCGCCCCGATCCCCCGCCGCGGCTCTGGCTCCAGCGGGTACACGTCTACAGGAGGCTCTTCGTACGGGTGAAACTCGCGCAGTGTCTCGACAACGAGAGCCGCGCTGCGCGCCGGTGCGACCATCTCGAGTCTGAGCTCTGGCACCTGCTCAAGCTTGCCGGCATGACCCACGACCGGATCGGTACCGGCGCCGCCGAGGAACGTGCCCTCGCCTGGGGTCGCGAAGGAACACACCTTGTAGTTGCCGATCTGGCCCGCGCCCGCGGTCGCCATCGCGTTTCGCACCTTCTCGGCGTCGGCCTCCGGAACGAACGTCACGATCTTCACCCGTGCCCCGCCCGAACGATCGGGCGTTAACGCCCGGACATCGCCCGCGATCCGTCCACTCGGTGCGCCCGCGACGCCCTCGCACAGCCAATCTGTCACGCCGCCGGTGGCCGCGTCGAGGGCTGTGTGCGGTGAATAGACCGCGACCGCCTTCTCGATCAGCCCGAGCAGGATGCGCCCCTTGGCCGTCGCGTCGGTCAGTTCGTCGAGACCCCGGAAGATCGGCGGGTGATACGCGAGGATGGCCGAAGCCCCCATGCCGATCGCCTCGGCCGCCACCTCCTCGGTCAGATCGATCGTGAGCAACACCGGGCCAGAGAGCTCGGCCGCGGGGCGCCCGATCTGGAGCCCAACACGATCCCAATCTTCTGCAAGCGAGGTTGGTGCCACCGACTCGATCGCTTCGACCAGATCCGACACGCGCATCGTGTCCACCCTTCCGGGAGCTATCCCCATCAATGGTACGATCGAGTCAGATGGGGCTCCGAGCACACGCGAAACTGAATCTCGCGCTCGCCGTCGCGCCGCCCGAACCCGCGGATGGGCTGAGGCCCGGATGGCACCGCGTCGCAAGCTGGGTGCACGCGATCGAGCTCCACGACGAGGTCGAGCTGTGCGGGGCCGACACGGCGAACGACATCCGGTGGGCATCGGGTGACGCCGTAAATTGGCAGCCCGGCGATGACCTCGCGGTGCGCGCACTCGGGCTCGTCGATGCACCGCACAGCGTCCGCGTCACGAAGCGCATCCCAACGGGTGGAGGCCTGGGCGGCGGGTCATCCGATGCGGGCACGGTGCTCCGACTCGCTGGCGCCGAGCAACAGCTGGACAGCGACCAGATCGTCGCACTCGGAAGCGACATCCCGTTCTTTGTCGATGACGAGGCCGGCGATGGGCCCCCAAGGCCGGCGATCGTCCGCGGCTTCGGCGGCCTCGTGTCGCGCACGCCCAGGCTCGACCGAGGCGTCGTTCTGATCTTGCCGGGCATTCACGCGCCGACACCCGAGGTCTACCGAGCATTCGACGAAGACCCGGGCACCGCCGCCGCGTTCGGGGACCGCGCCAAGCGGATCGCCGCGCTTGCCTCGCACCCGGCAATCGTGGACTCCGACGAGCTGTTCAACGACCTCGAGCCGGCGGCCCGTCGCGCTGTGCCCGGGCTGGGCGAGACGATCGATGCTGCCCGCGACGCTTCGGAACGCCTCGGGCTCGGACCGGTCCACATGACCGGCAGCGGAAGCACGCTGTTCCTGCTCACGGACTCAGGACAGCAGTACGAGCGGGCCGAGAACCTCGGGAGACTCCTGGGCGAGAGGCCCGGGTGCCGCGTGATCGCAACCCGCCTGGTCTGAGTCGGTCATACCCTCGGGCTGGCAAAGGGAGAGCTGTTCATGGACCCACAAGGCCCCGCCATCGGTATCGACCTGGGAGGCACCAATATGCAGATCGGGGTCGTTCGCCCCGATGCGCTGAGCGCCAGACCCGAGGGCGACCACAACGAGCTGATCGCCGGCCGCGCGAAGCTCAAGACAAAGGCAGAAGAGGGGCTCGAGGCGGTTATCGATCGCCTGCATCGCGGCATCGAAGAGGCCTGCGCCAACGCCGGCATCGCGTTGGACGAGCTGCGCTGTCTCGGCATCGGCGCCCCCGGCGCGATCGACCCGGACCGAGGCGTTGTGGTCGAAGCGCCGAACCTCCGGTGGAACGACGTGCCCCTTGCCGCGATGCTCGAAGACAGGCTCGACATCCCGTGCCTCGTGGACAACGACGTGAACGTCGCGGTCTACGGGGAAGACAGGCTCGGTGCGGGGGCGGGCAGTGATTATCTGCTCGGTGTTTGGTGCGGCACCGGCGTCGGCGGAGGGCTGATCCTCGATGGCAAGCTCTACTACGGCGCGAAGGGCACCGCCGGCGAGATCGGGCACATGCTCGCCCTCCCGAGCGCGCAGCCCGGGTCCCGGAGCCTGGAACAAAACTGTTCGAGATCCTCGATCGCCGAGCGGCTTGTCAAGCTGATCCGCGCGAACCAGAAGAGCATGATCACCGACCTGACCGAGGGCAGATACGACAAGATCAAGTCTGGCATCATCGGGCGCGCCTTCGAGGCGGGCGACGAGCTGACGGTCGAAGTGATCAGCGAAGCCGCGAAGCTGCTGGGCCATCACATCGCCGGGATCGTGACGCTGCTGAGCCTCGACCGCGTTGTGCTCGGAGGGGGCCTGACCGAGGCGCTCGGGGCGCCCTGGGTGGAGATGGTGCGCACAAGCACACAGAAGACGGCCTTCCCGGAGTCGGTCCGCGGTGTCGCGGTTGTCGCGACGGCCCTTGAGGACGATGCCGGCCTGCTCGGCGCGGCGTTGCTCGGCTTCGAGCGGGCCTCGCAAACAGTCACCAAGGAGACAGCCTCATGAAGCTGACAAGCGTTCTCGCCTGCGCCGGGCTCGCGATCGCATCCCAGTTCACGCTCGCTCAAGAAGGCGTGATCGGCCCGATCGACGAGGTGAAGAAGGAGAACCTCGTCGAGACCATCCAGAGCCTCCCGCCCAACCGAACGGGATACGGCAACGAGGGCCAACGCCGGGTGCTGCGCCAGACAGAGAACATGCTCATCGAGCGTGTCAAAGGCATGGGCATCGAGCCCGATGTGCAGAACATCTTCTGGAACGCGAACGTGCTGATCGAGCGCACCAGCCCGAGGCCGCGCGTCGAGTTCCGCAACGTGATCTTCGAGATCCCGGGCACCGAGAACCCCGACCGCTTCATGGTCATCGCGGCTCACTTCGACACGGTCCCCAACACGCCCGGCGCCGATGACAACGCGACGGGGGTTGCGGCGCTGTTCGAGATCGCGCGACTCGTCCAGGCGGACCCGAGGCCGATCGGCGTGATGTTCTGCCTATACAACCTCGAAGAGATCGGGATCATGGGCTCAAGGGATCACTTCCGAGAAGAACTCAAGCCCATGCTCGATCGGGGTGAACGCGAGCTCGTCGGCATGCTCAGCCTCGACATGCTGGGTTACTACAGCGACGAGGAGGGCAGCCAGACCAGCCCGATCCCGAGCATCCCTGGCGAGTACGAGCCCCCCACAAAGGGCGACTTCATCTCTCTGGTCACGATCGCGAGGCACGCCGAGTTCAATAAGAAGCTCGCCGACGCGATGCAGTCGGCCAGCGACACGCCCGGCGTGTTCCGATTCGACTTCCTCGAGTTCGTCACGCCCGATGTCGTGCGGTCGGACCACGCCCCGTTCCTGCTCGACGGCTACGACGCCGTGATGGTCACCGATACCGCCAACTTCCGCAATCCCCACTACCACCAGGCCGGCGACACCATCGAAACACTCGACCTCGACCGGCTCACCGGTGTGACCAAGCAGCTGGTCAACGCGGTATGGGTGCTGACCCAGAACGAGTAGTGCCCAAACAAAAAAGACCCGCCCGAGGCGACCCAGGCGGATCCAGCAGGAACCTTCGGCTTCGTTGGTGCGGAACCTCGGATCGGCTCGCCCAGGCTTCCGCGGGAGGTCGGGCTACTGGCCCAGGATCTCCTCGTCGATCAGCCCATCGAGGGCGGCATCCAGGCGCTCGGGTGTGTCGTATGCGTCGGCACGGATCTGGGCCTTGATGCTCTCGATCAAGTCGGTGCGGAGCTCCGGCAGTTCGCGGAGTTTCTGGAGGGCAACCGACTCGGCGGACACATCAACCTGATCGGCGCCGCGGATCACACCGCCTGCCGCCGCGGCCTCGGCACGGGCCACCGAATCATCGCCATTTACAGACCTCACCTTGCTGGTGGAATCGAGGCGGGCGGATGCGGGGAGCCCGGAACCGACGCTGGACGAAAGATCACTCATGCTCGAAACACTCCTCTTTGGTCAATCGCTCCGGCTCGGGAAGGGCCCTGGATAGGCATCGACCCGAACAGGCTTTCGGACGCTTCGGTCTCTGGCCCACACGCCAGACCCGCGTTGCCCTCTGACCCTGCTATCGACCGCGACCCTTCAAAGCCTCCACCACTTGACCCTTCAGGCTCAAGTAACCTAAGCCAAAACAAGACAAGATCTTAGAGCAAATAACACGGACGTGGACGCATCAAAAAATCTGTATCCAACACCGAACGCCAGGATTGGCCTTCATTAGGCAAGTTTCGGCTCTGAGCAGCCAGAATCACCCTCGAACCCCCGGGAATTGGTGGTATGAAAAGACGGTTTTTGATCGGATTCAGGTTGGGTATTGCCAGCGTTGTACTATCCGGAATAAGCGCCTGTTCGGGTGGGGGCGATGGCACCCGGTCGGCTTCGGACATTGAGCAGCAGCGCGAGACCGGGCGAGCGCTCTTCGAGGAGCCGACCGGGCCGGCGATCGACTACGACTGGACGGTCGTGATCGCAACCTTTGCCGGACCCCAGCACGCCGAGTTCGCCGAGCAGGGTCGGGACAAGGTGCTGAGCGAGACGCGGCTGCGCGATATCCGGATCCAGCAGCGGGGCCCCAGCCAGTCGGCGGTGGTGCTGGGTCGGTTCACCACACCGGGTGATCCCGATGCCCAGCGGTCCCTGCGGCGCGTTCGGGAGACCGAAGTGGGCGGCGGCACGCCCTTCGCCGGTGCGTTCCTCGCGCCGCCTCCCCCACCAACTCTGGATCAACTGGGCCCCTTCGACCTGCGACGTGCGGCCGCGACCAGGCCGGACGCCATGTACACACTCCAGATCGGGATCTACCAGAGCCCGGATCGGTCAAGGATCCCAACGTCGGACGAGCGACGTGAGCTACACGCCGCCGCCGAGCGAGCGGTCCGCCAGCTCCGAGGCGAGGGCGCAGAGGCCTTCTATCAGCACACACCGAACGGGAGCAACGTGACGGTCGGGCTCTTCCGTGCCGATGAGCACCGCGCCGTGCCGAACCGGCCCTCGGTCGAGAGCGATCGGATCCGATCGATGCGTCAGCGTTATCCAAACCTGCTGCTCAACGGGCAGGGCCAGCGGCGGATCGTGCGCACACCAACAGGACAGGCACTCGAACGACCGCTGGAGCCAAGCGTGCTGGTTGAGGTTCCTCGCTAGTCGTCGGCGCTAAGCACGCCAGGAACTGCGACCGCCTCGATCGTGACGATCCGCCACCCGCCGAGCGGATTGTCGGCATTGCCATCCGGGTTCTGCCAGTGAAGCAACCACCAGCTCGGCATGGTGACACCGTTCTGGCTCCGTGCCCGGACTCTGACCTGCGTCCGACCAACCTGGCTCCCGTCGAGATGGGCCTGAAGAGCGGTGATCTCGAGTTCGTCGATGCCCGCGCGTGCGGCCGTGCCGATGAGGGTCTCGAACTCGGTGCGCTCCCAATCTCGATCACCTGGATACCGGCGTGTGCGAACCGTGTCGGCCATGTATCGGCCGGCTTCGGTGCCATCGCCCTGATCCACCGCCTGGACGAGCAGACGCGTGCCCCGCTGGAGTGTCTCTCGCGTGGTCTCTACAACGCTGGCGGTCATCCACACGCCCACACCCAAGCCGAGCAGCGCCAGCCCGGTGCCCAGCCCGGCCGCGAGCTTCGCCCGCTGGTTGCCGACCACGACCGCGATGAACGCTGCGGCGACAAGGCCGATCACAACAGGCCAAGGGCTCTCGAACAACAAGGACTCGATGAGCGGGGGTGAGGGCAGGGGTGGGGCCTGGAATTGCCCGAGCACAGGCCGGATCCCGTCGATCAATGACATGCGTGATTGTTGGAGGGCTCAGAGCTTTGGGGCCGATCCGCACAGGGCATGCCGATCGATCAAGAAATTCTCGAGCGCAACCTCCGCGCTTTAGCCACCACGTCGCCCGACGCGGCCCGCGCCATCGGCGCCACGTTGCCACTCGAGGCGGTGGAGTTCACAGACACGGATGACGGCGTGCCCAGTGCCAGACTTCACGGGCGAACCATGGTCAGCCGGCGCCGCCCGCTCCAAGAAGCTCAGCGGCTCGCAGAAACGATCGATCGCGAATCGTGCGGGCTCGGCGTCGTGCTGGGCTTTGGCATGGGCTATCAGGTCGCCGCGCTCGCGGAGCGGTTGGGCGATGGCGGTGCCCTCTTGGCCGTTGAGCCAGATCTTGGGCTGCTCCGCAGCGTGCTCGAGCGGGTGGATCACAGCGAGCTGCTCGGGAGCGGCCGGGTCGCGGTGTTGACCGACCCGAGCGACCAGTCCGCCATCGCGGCCGCGATAGACAGCGTGAGCACGCTCGCGGCGGTCGGTGTGAAGTTCCTCCAGTCGCCCGCGGACGCGCATCGTCTGGCCGGGCGCCTCGATGGATTCAGCGAGCGGCTCGAAGCGGTTATCCGTGGCCTTCGTAGCCAGCTTATGACAACGCTGCTGCAGGTCGAGACCACGGTCCGCAACGAGCTGATGAACGCGGACCACTACGCACGGAGCCCGGGCATCGCGCACCTGCGCGGGGTGCTGACGGGCCGAACCGCGGTGGTCGTGAGCGCCGGTCCGAGCTTGTCGCGGAACATCCACTTGCTCGCACAGCCCGGGATACGCGACAAAGTGTGCATCGTCGCGGTGCAGACGACCCTGAAGCCACTCCTCGCGTTGGGCGTTAGGCCTCACTTCGTAACAGCCCTCGACTACAGCGACATCTCGACACGCTTCTTCGAAGGGCTAACCGAAGACGACCTCAGGGGCGTTCCACTGATCGCCGAGGCGCACGGCAACCCGGCAATCCTGGACTGCTATCCGGGCGAGGTCCTGTGCCCGACGAACGAGGTGCTCGACCAAGCGTTGAGCGAGACGCTCGCACCGCTCGCGGGCAACGAAGCAAACGCGCTGCGCGCCGGCGCGACGGTCGCTCACCTCGCGTACTACTTCGCGAGGCATCTGGGGTGCGACCCGGTCGCATTGATCGGCCAGGACCTCGGGTTCACCGATGGTCAGTACTATGCCGCCGGGGCCGCGATCCACAACGTGTGGGCGGGTGAGCTCTCCCCGTTCCGCTCGCTTGAGAGCCTGGAGTGGGAGCGAATCGCGCGCCAGGGCACCCTGCTGCACCGGCTCGAGGACGTGTTCGGACGCCCGATCTACACCGATGAGCAGATGAACGGGTACCTCCAGCAGTTCCAACGCGACTTCCGAGACGCCAGCCGGCTGGGTCAGCGCACCATCGATGCAACCGAGGGGGGCGTGCGCAAGCAGAACACAGAGATCGCGACACTCGCCGCGGTTATCGCGGCCGCCGTTGAGCACGAATCGATAACCGCCGTGCTTGAGCGGACGCACAAACCCTTGCGGGATGCGGCGGGCACGCGGCTGCCCTCTCGCCTACGCGAGCTGCGCTCGTCGGTTTGGCGTGTGGGTGAGCGGAGCCGCGACGCGATGGGTGTGCTCGACCAGATGCTGGCATGCGAGGGGGATACCACCGCGACAGATCGGCTCGTCCCCGAGCTGCATGCACTGCGCGATCAAGCGCTCGCCGAAGGAGCGGGATACCAGCTCACCCACTACCTGAATCAGACAGGCTCACTCAAGCGATTCAAGGACGACAGGAACCTCGGCCTCGCCGGCGACCTGACGCCGGCGCAGCGACAGCGGCATCAGATCACGCGCGACCGACGCAATGTGGAATGGCTCGCCGAGTCGGCGGACCTTCTCGGCTCGTTGCTCGACGACGCCATCGGGGCGCACGACGGCAAGAAACCGAAGATCACCCGCCAGGCTTCGCGCATCGAGACCGGCGAATCCAGCCCGAAGGGCGCCAGGGTCTGGGCCATCGTTGCCGCCGACACCCGCCGCAGTGGGCTGGGTCACGAACGCGACCTCGCCCGACCGGTTCGAGACGGCAAGAACGCGTTGCGGCTGACCCTGGAGCGTCTCGCGGCCGCGCGCTGCCTCGAGGGCGCCATCGTCATCACCGAGGACATTGCGCGAGCGCAGACGCTGGTGGGTGGATCGGTTGCGGGGCTCGACGTGCGGTTCGAGCCTCGCGAGGATGACATCACCGAGTCACGCCTGGATTGGATCGCGGCCGCCCGCAGAACATCACCTTCGGCGTGGCGCGGCACACCTGGCAACACGACCGTGTGGGACGAAGCGTTCTGGCCAGGCTCGGCGTACGCGGCGTGCGAGACCCACCACGCCGATGCTGCGATTGTCGTCGGCGGTGACTGGTGCGCGGTGTGCCCCGATATTGTCCGCGACCTGATCGAGTATCACCGCGAGAACCCGCAGACGAACCCGGTGGCGCTCGCGCACACCGCGCCCGGGCTCTCGCCGTTCCTCGTCGCAACGCCCCTGCTCGGTCGGCTGGCCTCCGAACGGGCAACCCTTGGGGCGGCCATCAGGTTTGACCCACGAGCACCCAGCCCCGACCTGATCGGAAGGCCGGCGTGCGTCAAGAGCGACCCAGCGGCTCGCGATCTCGCGATCCGCGCGATCGCGGATACGCCCGCATCGATCGCCGCGCTCGGTGCTGAGACGCCTGCCGACACGAGGGGAACCGCGCTCGCCCTGGCCGATGCCGAGATCGCGACCTCACACATCATCTTTGAGACGGGTGTCGGCATGCCGGGTGGGCTCCGCGCCGGGTGGCTCAACGAAGCCGGGCTCAGCGGTGATCGCCCGCTGCTCGATCCCGCAATCGTGTACGAAGCCATCAGCCCATTTGCGGCGAGCCACCCCTTCGTCTCGTTCGAGGCGCCGACTGGCGACACGCTCGCGCATCCCGATCTCGATGGGCTGATCACCGCGGCCACTGAAGCCGGCGCTTCGGGCGTCCACGTTCGCACGACGCTATCGAGCGACGCCGCGAGGCTGGCTATCCCGGGCATCGATCTTGTCAGCTTTGACCTGTTCTCGATGTCGCCCGAGCTGTACGCCGTCATCACTGGGGATACGGATCATGCCGATCGCGTTGCTCGTGCGCGATCACTCATCGCCGCCCGTTCGGCGGGGCTGCCCTGGACGATGGCACGCATCACGCGATGCGATGCGGTGTACGAAGAGATCGAGTCCTTCTACGCCCAGTGGTCTGTCGAAGCATCGTGGGCCGCGATCGACCCGATGCCGACGGCGATCAGGGGGGACCGCATCGCTCCATTGCCACTGCCCCGCATCACGAGCGATCGGCTGGCGAGCCAAGTCTTGTGCGTGCTGTCCGATGGCACACGCGCTCGGGGCAGGTGGCCCGCGGCGATCGACAGTCTCAACGCTCCGATCGCGGCGTCATGACTGCTGCCGCGATCATCCTCGGACGCGCTGGTAGCAAGGGCGTGCCCAGAAAGAATCTCGCGTCTATCGCGGGCAAGCCCTGCGTGCAATGGACGATCGAACACGCGCTCGCAAGTTCGCGCATCGAGCAGGTGATCGTGTCATCCGACAGCAGCGAGCTGCTCGAGCTCGCGTCGTCGCTCGGCGCAATCCCGTGTGTCAGACCCGAGGAGCTCGCGAGTGATAGTGCGCGAGTGGATGACGCCGCGCGGCACGCGGCCTCGCGCCATGCAGCCGAGTACTACGCAATCCTCTACGCGAATGTCCCGGTCAGACCCGAAGACCTCAGTGACCGTGCAATCGACCTGCTCACAACCAGCGGTTGCGACTCGGTCCAGAGCTACGCGAGGGTTGGGAAACACCACCCGTGGTGGACATGCCGCATCAATGACGACGGCGCCGTTACCCCGTGGGAGGGCGAGCGGCTGTTCAACGGCGTGTTCCGACGCCAGGACCTTCCGCCCGCCTTCGTGCCCGATGGCGGCGTGATGGCGCTCACCGCCGACTCGCTCGCGTCCGGCGCTGGCGGTGGCCCCCACGACTTTCTTGGTTCCGAGCGCCGCGGCATCGAGACCGCCGAAGGCGATGTCGTGGACATCGACACGCCTCTGGATCTGATCGTCGCGGACGCTGTGCTCCGGGAGCGCGTTGGTGCGGATCGCTGATCGCGACATCGGGCCCGGGCACGAGCCGTACGTGATCGCCGAGATCGGCGTGAATCACGACGGTGACCCGGCACGAGCGCTCGAGCTGATCCGCCTCGCCGCAACGACCGGAGCCGATGCGATCAAGCTTCAGCTCTTCGAGACCGACCGGCTGATGAGCAGCGCGGCGAAACTCGCGGCCTACCAGAAGGCCTCTGGTGAAACCGACCCCATCGCGATGCTCCGCCGGCTCGAGCTGGGGCACAGCGACATGCGTCGTTGCTTCGACCTCGCCCACGATCTCGGGATGCACGCGGTGGTGAGCGTGTTCTCAACCGAGCTCGTCGGGCGCGCGATGGAGCTCGGTGTTGATGCGTTCAAAGCCGCTAGCCCAGACATTGTGCACGAACCGCTGCTCCGAGCGCTAGGCGCTACGGGCCGTCCGCTGATCGTGAGCACGGGCACGGCCGAGATCACGGAGATCGAGCGGGCGTCGAACTGGCTTAGGGCGGCGCAGGATCGCCTGGCGTTTCTGCACTGCGTCAGCTCGTACCCAACGCCTCCGGATGCCGCAAACGTGTCAGCATGCTGCGCTGTCGCAGCCGCCACGCCGGGCTGCCCCGTCGGCTATTCAGACCATACCGAGCGAACGGATACCGGCCTCGCGGCGGTCGTGCACGGCGGTGCCTCGATCCTTGAGAAGCACTTCAGCGACGACCGCAAGCGCGCGGGCCCCGACCACCGCGCATCGCTCGAACCCGAGGCGTTCGCCGAGTACGTGCGAACCGCGAAACGAGGCGGGATCGAGCCCGACGCGCGGCTCATCGGCGACGGCTCGAAGGTGCTGACCGATATGGAGCGCGATGTGCGCACCGCGAGCCGCCAATCCGTGGTGAGCACGCGCTATATCCCAGAGGGCTCCCAGATCACGCCCAAGATGCTGACGATCAAGCGGCCCGGCACCGGGATCCCACCCTCTGAACTGGCGATGGTCTCTGGGCAAACCGCCGCGCGCGACATCGAGGATGACGTTCCGATCACAGAGGCGGACCTGGTCTAGCCTGCCTCCATGATCGGACCGGGCTGGGATGGCGATGAACCGATGCTGAGGCCAGACACGGGCGAGGGGGGAGACTCGCCCAGGCCGCGACGCATCGCGGTCATCACCGGCACCCGCGCCGAGTACGGCCTGTTGCGCACGGTGATGCGCTCAATCCAGGCGCGGGCCGACTGCGAGCTCATTGTGATTGCCGCGGGCAGCCACCTGATCCAGCCCGCGCTGACCTTCCGTGAGGTGAAGGCGGATTTCGAGGTCGCCGACAGCGTCCCGATGCAGGTCGCGGGGCGGCGGGGCCGGCTCGAGGACGCCGAAGCCGTAGGCCGCGGGATCTCCCGGTTCGTGCGGAGCTTTCGGGCGCTCGAGCCGGACTGGGTCGTCGTGTTGGGCGACCGCATCGAGGCGTTCGCGGCCGCGAGCGCCGCAAGCATCGGCTGGATCGGCGTCGCGCACTTGCACGGGGGCGACCGCGCCGAGGGTGTCGCCGACGAGGCGATGCGGCACGCGATCACCAAGCTCGCCCATCTGCACCTCCCAGCGACCGACGACAGCCGCGAGCGGATCCTGCGGATGGGTGAGCGGCCCGAGCAGGTGCATACCGTGGGCTCGCCGGCGATCGACGAACTCAGCACCATCGATCCCTTGGATGACTCGGCCTTCACCGAACTCGGCTCGCCCGAAGTGGTCTTTATGTTCCACCCGGTCGGCAGGCACGACGAGGAGGAAGAGCTCGCGGCCTCGCAGATCCTCTCGGCACTCGATGGCCTGCCCGCTCTCGCGCTCCACCCGAACCAGGACCCTGGGCGGAGCGGCATCGTCAGAGCAATCGACGCCTCCGCGATCCCGGCACGCGAGCACATGGCCCGCGCAGCGTTCGTCGGGCTGCTCAAGCGGCTGGCCTCGACTGGGGGGATTCTCGTTGGCAATAGCTCGGCGGGCCTGATCGAGGCCGCGGCGCTCACGCTGCCAGTCGTGGACATAGGCCCGAGACAATCCGGGAGGCTCCGACCCGAGAACGTGGTCCACGCAGACGCGGAACGGACACCCGCAGTGCGCGAGGCGATCGAACGGGCAAGGTCGATCCCGAGGGACTCGATGACCCACCCATACGGCGACGGGCGTACCGGTGAGCGAGCGGCTTCGATCATCGCGCGGTCCGACCCGGGGCCGCTGCTCCGCAAGCACAACGCGTACTGAGAAACACGGTCCGGCGTTGGTTATCGCATGGGGACCGGAAACACAAACAAAGTCGGACCTCGGACGTGCCGATTGCTGTCTCCGTCAACTCACCACGGAGACCCCGATGACCACCTCGACCGAGCAGCGTGAGCAGATCGTGAATGCGGCGATCCGCGAGATCAGCCACATCGCGACGCTTCCGGAGATCACGCTCAAGATCATCGATCTCGTCGAGGATCCCAAGAGCACCGCTCAGGATCTTCACGAGGTGATCGGCAACGACCCCGCGCTGTCGAGCCGCATCCTGAAGGTCGTGAACTCGAGCTTCTACGGCCTACCTGGCCAGATCGGCTCGATCAACCGCGCCATCGTGCTGCTGGGCCTCAACGCGGTGAAGAACATCGCGATCGCCGCCAGCCTCGCCAAGCTGTTCCGAGGTGGCGACCTGACCCCGACATTCAGCGCCAAGAAGCTCTGGAACCACTCGACCGCGGTCGCCGCGACGAGCAAGTTCATCAGCGATCAGCTCAAGCTGGGCCTGGGCGACGAGGCCTACCTCTCGGGCCTGATGCACGACATCGGTGTCATGGTTGAGATGCAGTTCGACCGCAACAAGCTGATCGAGGCCGTGAACTCGACCGGCGCCAGCGCCGACGGCGTCCCCGCCAACAACCTGATGGACTGCGAGCTTGCCGTCTTCGGCGCCACCCACCAGGACTTCGGCAAGGGTCTCTGCGAGAAGTGGAAGTTCCCGAAGAGCTTCGCGACCGTTTGCGGCCATCACCACGAGCCCATGGAGGTCGCTCCGGACAGCCGCACTCTGGTGAGTGTGGTCTACGTCGCCGACCGCTTGGTGATGAACATCGAGGACGGGTTCAGGCTCGACATCATCGATGAGGCCATCAACCCGGCCGTGAAGGAGCAGCTCTCGCTCACCGACGAGAAGATCGCTCAGATCCGCGAGGCGTTGCCCGAGAAGCTCGCCGACGCCGACTCGATGAGCTGAAGCGCTTTTCTCCTCCCGTTTCCAGCGCGGGCGGAAACCAATCGAGACCCTTGCAGGGCCGGCCCGCCGCTCGCGGCGGGCCGGTTCCATTTTTGATAGCGCCGTTCCAGATCACCCTAGCCCGGGGGATTCTGGTGCAGAAACCCTGAACCCAACTGGGGTTATCGGCGAATAACAAGGAGGTAGTTCTTCAAGCCTGCGCGCGGGTGGGGCCGAAGTACCTCGCGCGGGGTCTCCCTGAGACCCAGCGAGATCAACCACGATCACCCGACTACCGAGGCGGGTGCCGCTCCGGGTAACCCCGGGGCCTCAACAGCTCTCTCTTTCTCCCTCCGGGCGGCTGCATGGAAACATGTGGCCGCCTTTTCTTCCTGCAGGCTTGGGCCGCGGCAGGCCCGCGGACACTTCAGAGAGAGCTCAGGCGACGTCGGGATACTCGACGGGCTCGCCAGTCAGAAGGCGATCAACCATCTTGACCATGTCGGGCAACGCGGGCTTGGGCACCTGGTAGTCGGCGCCGACCTGCTTGCCCTTCTTCATGTTGTCCTTGCTGATCAGGGAGCTGAAGAGCAACACGGGCGTGTTCCGGAGTTGGGGGTGCTCCTTCACCCGCTTGCAGAGGTGGAGCCCATCGACCTGCGGCATCTCGATGTCGCTGATCACACAATCGAACGGGGTCTCTTCGTCTTTGATCGACCGATCCAACGCCTGCCAGGCAGTGAGCCCGTTGCTGTAGGCCTCGAGCTTCGCGTATCCACTCGAGCGGAAAACCTTCGCCATCAGCTCACGCATGAACGGGCTGTCTTCGGCGAGCAACACACGCTTCGAGGCCCGGTCGATGCCCGAGACGTTCTCGACCTCGGTGATGTGCAGGCTCTCCTGAACGATGATCGAGTCGGCCACCGACTCGAAGTCCAGCATGAGGACCAGCGTGTCATCGAGGTCGATGAGGCCGGTGCATGCATTGATCGCCTTGCCGTGCTCGTTGCTGCCCAGCCCGTCGAGCTCCGGCGCGGGGCGGACCTTGCTCCAGCTGAGCCGGTGGATCGATCGGACGCCATCGACCGCAAAGCCGCACAGCAAGCCGTTGAACTCCGTGATCACGATCCGGCGTTCTTCCTCGCACACACCCGCGCCCTCGATCTCCAGGTGCTTGCCGAGATCGACAAGCGGGATGACCTTCCCGCGCAGGTTGATCATGCCCAGGACCGATGGATGGCGGTTCGGGCTCTCGGTGGGCTCGGTCCAGCGGACGACTTCTCGGACCTTCGCGACGTTGACCCCGAAGTGACCACCCCCGAGCACGAAGATCAGGGTCTCGAGCTCGTTGGTACCGGCATCGAGAAGGATGTCACCGGGCGTCAGGTTCGCGTTGTCGGCTTGAATGGGCATGCGCTCGGTATCGGCTCCACGAACGCACTGGTTGTGCCGGCCCCACCGATCCGCGCGCGATCAGATCAACGCACCCGCCCAACCCGGGAGGTTTGACGCATCCGTGAGGTCATGGATCAGGGGGGTCACCGTTGTCTTGCCCTCAAGTAGGTGGTGTACATCGGTCTCGTCGTCGGTGCCCTGGAAATCGGTGCCTCCGCCCGAGGCCCAGTAGTACGTCTCCCCCGACGGGCTCTCGCGCTTTTCGAATCGATCGACCATGCCGTGCGTGTTCATTGGGCACACCACGAGTTCGGGGTCGGGCATCGATGCGACCAGATCGGGCCTCGGCCCCGCGGCAGCCCGACGCCTCGTGCCCACCGGCATCTGCTCCGGGTCGGAAGCTCTGGCGATCTCGTCATCGGGCTCTTCGGTCCTTGGCACGTTGATGCTGACGCACGAGCCCGTGCCGAGCAGTTGGCTCGAAAGGATCCGATCGATCGCCCGCTTCGCTCGCGATGCCGCAACGTCGAACATCGCTCGGCCCGGGCCCAGATGGAGACTCACCGCGATCGACGGTGAGCCAAGGAAAGCGGCCTCCAACGCCGCGGCCACCGTGCCCGAATAGATCACGTTGATCCCACAGTTGGCGCCCGCATTCATCCCGCTGATCACCAAGTCGGGCTTGCTGCCTGCGCCGAACTGCGCGGGCCAGAGCTCGGCGATCGCAAGCTTCACGCAGTCCGCTGGCCGCCCCCCCACCGCGTACCCGTCGTAAGCCCCTGGCACCCGCACACGATTGACCATCAGCGGCTCGTGGAAGGTCACGCCGTGGCTCGTCGCGCTCTGCACCGTGTCCGGCGCCACAACGAGGATCTCGACATTGCCTGCGTCGACAGCGTTGCGGAATGCCTCGTGCATCGCGATGATGCCCGGGGCACGGATGCCATCGTCGTTGGTCAGCAGGATGCGCACAAACGGTCCTCTCTTAGCCGTCGGCATAGGGCTGGACCGCCGCGCGGACGCGTCGCGCCATCTCCCCCGCGGCACGGGCATTGTTCGCGATACAGGTGATGTGCCCGATCTTGCGTCCCTTGCGGTTGGCCTTACCGTACCGGTGCACCTGCACGCCCGATTCACGCGGGATCACCGCATCGGGCGGATCGGAGCCGATCAGGTTGACCATCACCGTGCTGCACTTGAGTTCGGGAGGAGCGATCTCGACGCTCAAGATCGACGCCAAGTGCTGCTCGAACTGGCTGACATCCGCGCCCTCGATCGACCAGTGCCCGCTGTTGTGCACGCGGGGGGCGATCTCGTTGGTGAGCAGTGTCTCGCCCTTCGCGAAGAACTCGATCGTCATCACCCCGACGTAGCCGAGGTTCTCCATAATCGCCTCGGCGAACGCCTCGGCCCTGGCCTGAAGCTCGGGGTGGACATCAATCGCAGGAGCAACCGTGGTGCGCAAAATTCCGCGCTCATGGAGGTTCTCTACGAGCGGGTAGGCCGCGAACGTGCGGTCGCCGCTCCGGGCGCACACCAGGCTCAACTCACGATCGAAATCGACGAACGCCTCGGCGATAAGCCCCGATCCCCCCAGATCGACGGCGGTGCTCTCGGCCTCTTCGGCCTCCCGAACAACCCGCTGTCCTTTGCCGTCGTAGCCCCACCGCCTGGTCTTGAGCACCATGGGCACGCCCAGCGCCTCCGCCGCCTCCGCCGCCTTCCCGGGGTTGTCCACCTGCAGGAACGCGGGCGGCTCGATGCCCATCGGGGCACCGATCTTCTTGAGCAGCTTCTTCTCGCTCATCCGATCCTGCGCAGCGCGCAGCGCCTTCGGACCCGGGAAGACCTTGGTCTTCTCGCCCAACGCCCGGATCGCCTTCGCGTCGAAGTTCTCGAACTCGTACGTCGCGACATCGACACCCTGTGCGAACTTCTCGACCGCCGAGGGATCGTCGGGCCGACCAACCACAAGCTCCCCGTACCTCTGGGCACACGCCTCGGGGTTTGGGTCGAGGAAACGGAACTTGAGCCCATACTCGGCGCCGGCCTGGGCGAGCATCATCCCGAGCTGTCCCCCACCGACGATGCCGATGAGCTTGCCGGCGTGTCGCGCAAGAAGTGGGTTCACGCGTTGGCTCCCTCGTCCGCCGACGGGTCGGGGTGCTGAAGGACCGCCTGGGTCTGATCGGCACGGGCCGCCTCGATCGCTGGGAGGTGCTCGGGGTGCCTGTTCGCAACGATCGACGCCGCGAGCAGACCCGCGTTCTTCGCGCCGCTCTCACCGATCGCGAGCGTCCCAACGGGCACGCCCCCCGGCATCTGAACGATTGAGAGCAGTGAGTCGAGCCCGTTGAGCGCCTTCGACTGGACCGGAACACCAAGCACGGGAAGGGTGGTCTTGCTCGCGACCATCCCCGGCAGATGGGCAGCGCCCCCTGCGCCCGCGATGATGACCTCGATGCCGCGGCTCCTCGCCTTAGACGCGTACTCGAACAGCAGGTCGGGCGTGCGGTGAGCGCTCACAACTTTGGTTTCGTAGCCGATGCCGAGGGCCTCGATCGCATCGGCGGCGTGGCGCATCGTGGGCCAGTCCGACTTCGAACCCATGATGACGCCGACAAGAGGCTGCAAGGGTCACACTCCGCATCACGCCCGAATCAGGCCGCCATCGGCGGCCCGTGAACCGGGCGAGTCGCGATGCTACGCGGCCGGCGGGTGGCGCAGCCCGAGCCGCCGTGCCAACCAGCCAATAGGCCGCGCGGGCGGGATCAGCTCTGACCGCGGGACGCCCAGGATCGATGCTGCCGCGGCGTATCCGGCTCTTGTCGCGCCCTCCATCGTCGCGGGCCAGCCGGTCCGCACATAGTCCCCCGCGAGCATGAGCCCGCTCTCACCCTCGACGTCAGGCCTGAGCGGCTCGGACTCCGGCGTCGCGGCGAACGTCGCCCGTTTCTCGAGCACGGGCACCGCCCGCTCGATTCGTGCATCGCACGACCGCGGAAGGCACGCGCCGATATCTGCAAGCACCCGATCGACCCGCTGCTCGGGGCTCAAGCCGACCCACGCGTCCGCAGCGCTCGCGACGGCGTGGATCACCCGCCCCTCGTTGTCCTTGCGGAAGAGCCAGTGGGTCGGTCGATCGACCAGCACCGCGTGCGGCACGCCCAGCACCGGGCGATCAAAGGTGATATGAACACCGAGAATCGGGGAGTGCCCGATCCGCTTGAGCCCATCGAAGCGGGCGTCGCGTGCATTCGGTGCGACTGCCCGGAGCGTCGCCGCGAGCGGGAGTGCACAGACAACGCGGTCGCCTGTGAGTCGATCCCCGCTTATCAGCGTGACCGCTTCAGACTCGACTGTCTCGACCCGCTCGCCCAGCCTCGTGTCTCCCCCGGCACACTCGATGAGACCCGCAACACGCTCGTAGAGCTTCACCAGCGGCACGCGCGGCACACCGATGGCAGACGACCCCGCGTTGGCGAAGAGCCCCTCCTGGAAGACGTGCAGCGCAACGCTCGCCGCAACCCGGTCGCACGTCATGTTGCAAGCGCCGACTACCACCGGCTCCCAGACCTTGCGGACCAGGTCCTCGGGCTGGTCGAGCCTGGTGAGGTAGGCCGCGAAGGTCTCGTGCTCGTGGGCGACGCGGTTGGACCTGAGCATCGCCCGCCCGGCTCGCGCGAGCGCACCCGCGTGCTTGAGCGGCACAAAGGCAGCACGCATCAGCGCCGGTGCAAGGTGAAGCGGCGCCGGCAGCGTCCCAGGCTGGATAACGCTGGTTCGTCCGCCCTCCTCGATCCACCATTGCGACGCGGTCCACGCGAGGTCCTCACGCGCGCCCAGCCGGCCGAGCAGGTCAAGGTAAGCCGCGCATGCGGCCATTGTCACGTGCTGGCAGTTATCGATCGTGTCGCCGGTGACGGGATCGGTGAACGAACCGGCACGGCCACCGAGCCGGTTCGTCGCCTCGATCAGCGTGACCGCGACGCCCGCCTCCGCGAGCCGGACAGCCGCGGCGATCCCTGCGAGCCCACCCCCCGCGACGATGACACGCCCGGGCGTCGGCATCATCCGACCGCGTGCGCGCCGCGGGATGCACGGAGCGCGATCAGCAGCTTCGCAAGCCGGCCGAGTCGCACACGCCCCCGCGTGATCCGACCGGGCCGCCTCTCGATCCGCCGGAGAATGCCCGAGTAGATCTGTGTCATCGCGCCGAGCACGGGGCGGCAATCCTCGCAGACGGAGCCGATCAGCTCACCGTGTGCGCTGTAGCGTTCACGAGCGATCGACGCCTGCTCGGAGATCAACGCCGTGCACGCGTCCCGGTCGGACCACCCCGCGAGCTGCGCAGGCGTCACGCCGTAGCGTTCGAACGCGTCCGCGGGCAAATAGACCCGTCCATCGGCGAGATCCTCAACGATGTCACGCAGAATGTTGGTCCGCTGATACGCGGTGCCGAGCCGGATCGCCGACACACGGACGGCGTCCGCATCAGCACCCGGTACCGTCCCCCAGATCGATACACACACAAGGCCAACGGTCGATCCGACCTGGTAGCAGTACGCGTCGAGCGCTTCTTCGTCAGCGAACGCGGGCTCACGCTCGGGACGCTGCAGATCGTCTTCCAGCCCACCCAGCATCGACCAGAAAAGACCATGATCGAGGTTGTACCGGTGTGCGGTGTCCTGGAACGCGGGCCATAACTCGCCATTGCCGCCCGTGGTCCCGCCCTCGAGCACACGCTCGGTGCGCTCTCGGAACGCGACGAGCTTCGCGCGGCGTGTTTCGATCGGCGCGCGCTCGTCCGCGGCATCGTCGGCGGCCCGCATCCATGCGTAGATCGCGTACAGCGCCGCGCGACGTGGCTCGGGCGTCAGACGCAGGCCGTAGTAAAAGTTCCTGCCCGTTCGGCGCGTGGTCTCGGCGCACGCGGCGTACGACGCCGCGAGCTCACTCTGAGAATCGCCACTCATCGAGATTGGGATGCTCGAAGCCGAAGCGCTCACGCGGCGGCTCCTCCTGGCGGCAGGAGCCTCGAAACCGCGGCACGCAGCACGAGTGATCCCTTCGCAATCTTCCCGAGCTTCGGACGCTCCCAGAGGCTCAGGCACCCCGTCGCTCGAACACGAGCGAGGATCGCCTCACCGCCCATCCCGAAGAGACGGACCGCCGGAGCCAGCTCCGCAGCGGGTGTGGAGCGGAGCCGCATCGGCAACGCGCGACCTTCGACAAACAGAGCTTCGGTGCGCTCGCAGAGCCCCGCGATCGCTTCGGAATACACCCGCTTTTCCTCAGGCCGGTCCCGCTCCATCCACGTACGCAGATCGGACTCGGTGACCGCGGTGTCATCCGCGGGGATGTAGACCCGATCGCGCTCGAGCAGATCGCGGCGCACGTCTTGCCAGAAGTTAATCAGCTGGAGCGCCGTGCACGTCGCATCGGACAACCTGTAGAGCTCGTGATCGCCCGAACCATCGCCGACCCCGCCCAACGCGAGCACGATCCGTCCGACCGGGTCGGCGCTGTGCCGGCAGTAGTCCAGCACCTCATCCCACGATTTG
Organism: Planctomycetota bacterium; assembly: GCA_039186605.1. GTDB lineage: Bacteria > Planctomycetota > Phycisphaerae > Phycisphaerales > UBA1924 > JBCCZZ01. The sequence goes on from JBCCZZ010000004.1 coordinate 151,888, forward strand.
TACCGCGACACACGCTGGTCTTGTTCGAACGCATCGAGCAGGTGATCGAACGGCTCGCGTGCGAGCCCAAATCCATGTACGACCTCCGCGAGTGGAACGAAAACCGGGTGCGTCGCGTCACCCTCGAACGCGCGATGCAGCTCGCCTCGCCACCACGCGAGAAGCTCGAGGGACCGAACCCTCGCGGATTCATCGAACCCCGTCTCGTCCGCGAGGTCGTCGGACCAGCGGCAGTAGGCGTAGACCGCCGCGAACCCGTCACGGAGCCGCTCGGGCACGAGCGCGGACAGCACACTGAAGTTCTCGTCGCTCTTCCAGGCGAGCCGCCTCACGTAGTCCCAAGCCGCCTCGCGACCAACCTCGGCGCAGCGCTGCGGCCCGAACCAGTGAAGCAAGTCCACCGCGCGCACGCGCGGATCGAGATGTTGGGGAGCGGCTTTCACGTGTTCACCGCCGCACGGCTCCGGACCGGCAGCGTCGGATCGCCCAGCCCCAGCTTCCCAGCGAGCATCTTGGCCGTGATCTGGCTGCTCAGGAAGATGACGGGCAGCCCGCTGCCCGGATGGGTACCTCCCCCAACGAACCAGACACCGCGAGCGCCGGGCAGCTCGTTCGGCACACGCTTGTGCAGCATCTGTCCTAGGTTGTGCGCGAGGTTGAATGTCGCGCCGAACTGGATGCCGTCGGCCTGCCAGTCCGCGGGGGTGAGCATCGTTTCTCGCTGGATCCGCGGTCGGATGTCGAGGCTGAGCCGCTGCTCCATCTGGTCAAGAATGATCTCACGCAACGCCGGCTTCTGAGCGTCCCAGTCGATGTCGGCCCGCGTGTTGGGGCATGGCATCAGCACGTACAGCGCGCTCTTGCCGGCGGGCGCCATCGTCGGATCGATCCTCGACGGGTTGCACACATAGAAGCTCGGATCCTCGCTGAGCGTCCCGCCCCGCCCCTTGTCACGCCCGATGTCTTCGAGGTTCTGGAGGTACTTCTTGCTCGTGTAGATCGTGTGGTGCGGCAGATCGACGGCGCCATCGACGCCCACGTACAGCATCACGGTGCTGCACGAGTACCGCTTGTTGTCGATCGCCGCGTCGCTCCAGGCGTTGGGCCTCAGTCGCTCTGGGATCATGGTCCGCATCGCGTGCGCGGCATCTGCGTTAAGCACGACGTGGTCGAAGCGTTCCTCGGCGCCGTTGACCTCAACACCCTTGACCGAGTTCCCCGAGAACGTCAGCTTCGTCACATCGGCGCCGGTACGGATCTCGCCCCCGTGCTTCGTCACAAGCCCCGAGAGCGCGTGCATGAGCTGATGGCATCCGCCCTTGGGGTGCCACACCCCATAGGCGTACTCGATGTAGGGAAGGATCGTGAACAGGCTCGGGCAGTCGTACGGACTCATGCCCAGGTACTTGCTTTGGAAGCTGACCGCGAGCTGGACCGCGGGGTGCTTGAAGTACTGACTGAGCAGCCCGTGCACGGTCAGGTGGGGCTTGATGTGCGCCCCAGCCCGCATGGCGTCCGGCCGGACAAGATCGAGCAGACTCCTGATGGGCCTGCGCAGGATGGGCTCCGCCGCGTCGAGCTTGGCGCGGTTGTCGGCGATGAACGCGCGGAAGTTCGCCGCGTCGGCCTCGCTCACCCGCCCGATGCGCCGGGTCATCTCATCGATGTCCTGGGTCGCGTCGATCGTGACCGGCGCCGATCCTTCCTGACCGACAACGAGCCTGTACATCGGGTCGAGCCGAGTGAGCTCCACGTGGTCGGCGAGCCGTTCGCCGCACGCGGCGAAGATCTCATCGAGCACGTATGGCATGAGAAAGAACGTCGGGCCTCGATCGAACCGGAACCCGTCGAGATCCAGCTGCCCCGTGCGGCCCCCGATCTGGTGCCGACGCTCAAGCACCGACACGCTCGCCCCCGAAGCGGCGAGCATCGCGGCGGCCGCAAGACCGCCTGGCCCTGCACCCACCACGGCAACCCGCCGGCCCGTAGGGCCTTCGGCACCGGGCGCAGAGGTTCCACATGGATCGATCTGAGGTTCGTCGAGTGTTGCGGGCATCCGGGTTCCTGGTCTCGCACGAAGTGCCCGCGAGAGGCACAGCCTACCGCCGCGAAGGTTCGGGACGGTCCCCGGGGTGGATGCAGGTCCTACAAGAACCGCACCCGTGGGTCACTATACTCGCCGAGCGGAACGCCGCTCGCTTCAAGCAGGAACCGTCATGAACACCCAGCACACGCTCTCCACCGCCCCGGCGCCGTGGACCATCGACGAGCGTCTCGCCTGGGTCGCACGATTCCGCCGAGCGATCGCGAGTGATCGCGATCGGCTCGCCTCGCTCGTGGAAGCCGACACGGGCAAACCCGCCTGGGAAACACTGACGGGAGACGTGATGCCGCTGCTCGCGGCGTGCCGGTGGCACGAACGCCGAGCCCCACGCGTGCTGCGCGATCGCCGCGTGCGGGGTGGTGCCGTGTGGCAGACAGGCATCCGGCAGAAGGTGCACCGTGCACCGCTCGGGCGCGTTGCGATCGTTGCAACATGGAACTACCCACTGCTGCTGCTGGGTGTGCAGCTCGTTCAAGCCCTCATCGCGGGCAACCGCGTGGTCGTGAAGCCAAGCGAGCACGCCCCGCGGAGCCAGCGGGCCTTGCTGGAGCTCGCCACGGAGGCCGCGATGCCTCCGGGCCTGCTCGAATGGACCGAAGCGACGCGGGAAGCCGGTCCCGAGCTGATCGCCCGGGGTGACTTTGACCATGTGATCTTCACGGGATCCACCGATGTGGGCCGCGTCATCGCCGGCGAGCTGTCGGAGTCGCTGACGGCCAGCACGCTCGAGTTGTCTGGCCGCGACAGCGCGATTGTGCTCGATGACGCCGACCCCGTGCTCGCGGCAAGAAGCGTTTGGCGCGCCGTCGTGTTTAACGCGGGCCAGACATGTATGGCGCCGCGACGCGCGCTGGTTGAACCCAAAGCATACGGCGAGTTCGTCCGCACCATCGGGAGCCTCGCTTCGGCTGACGGGGCGCGCCGGCTGGTGCTTCGCGATTCCGCCAGAGGCATCCACGAGATCGCTGAACGAGCCGTGGAGGCCGGCGGGCGCTCGGTCACGGGGCTGCTCGAGCCCCCTGAGCGGAACGCGATGAGGCCCATCGGAATCGCCGATTGCCCAGAGCACGCAGAGCTCGTCGAGGGCCGGTTCTTTGGCCCAGCCCTTGCCATCGTCCCGGCGCACGACCTCGATCACGCGCTCGAGATCCACCGGCGTTGTGACCAGCACCTCGCGACGAGCGTGTACACAAGGCGAACAGGTTTTGCCCGCGACCTCGCGCCGCACCTGGGCGTCACGACCGTGACCATAAATGACACGCTGCTGCCCACCGCACACCCCGGCGCAAGCATCGGGGGCCGAGGCCCGAGCGGATGGGGCCTGAGCCAAGGCACCGAAGGGCTTCTGGCGATGACCCGCCCGGTGTTTGTCAGCATCACGCCAGGGCCTCTGCGCCCACCCATCCACGAACCCAATCCACAAACCGCGTCGCGAATCGGCGCGTTCATCGGGCGCCTGTATGGTGCCAAGGCCAGCAGCACGAAGGGAACGCCGCATGGTCAGCCCAGCGAACGCGCCAGCTAACTCAAAGCCGGTTACCTCAGAGAAGGTTGTCGTGGTGGGCGGAGGGCTCGCCGGGCTCGCCTGCGCCGTGGACCTCTCGAGCCGAGGCTTCCGCGTGACCATCGTCGAGCAGAACCACCACCTGGGCGGGAAGATGAACGTCCTTGAGCAGGACGGCTTCGCGTTCGACATGGGCCCGACGATCCTGACCCTCCCCGAGGTGTTCTGCGGCATCGCCCGCCGCGCCGGTAAGAAGCCCGAGGAACTCGTCGAGTTCGTCCGTCTCGACCCGCAATGGCGGTGCATGTACGAAGACGGAACAGTGATCGATCTGCGCGACACACCCGACGAGATGGTCAGTGACCTCGCGAAGCAGTTCCCGGGAACCGACGCCGCGAGCGGCTTTGAGAAGTTCCTCGCGTTTAGCAGGCGCATGCAACGCCTCAGCCGCAAGGTCTTCTATTACAAGGATGTTGCGAGCATCGGCGATGTGATGCGTCAGACCCCGCTGGGGGATCCGGCGATCGGCATGGACGCCGCGAGAATGCGCCTGCACTCCACGGTCGGGGCCACAGCCCACAAGATGGTGGGCGAGCCGCACGTCCGCCAGATGATCGAGCACTTTCTGCAGTATGTCGGGTCGAGCCCGTTCCTCGCGCCCGCTGTGCTGAGCCTGATCGCGAGCGCGCAGCAGGACGAGGGCTGTTGGTACTCGATGGGCGGGACGCGCAGCATCGCGCGCGCTTTGACCAAGCTCGCCGAGGACGCGGGCGTCGAGGCGATCACCGGCAAACGCGTCACACGCATCCTCGACAACAACGGCGCGGTGGCCGGCGTCGAACTCGAAGGCGGCGAAACCGTCCAAGCAACCAAGGTCGTCAGCAACTGCGATGTGCAGCGCACGCTCACCGACCTCGTCGCGACACCCGGAGCCAAAGCACGCCAGAAGAAGGTCGCGGGCAGCTACCGCCCGGCCTGCAGCGGGCTCGTCCTCTATCTGGGACTCGACCGGCAGTACGACCACCTCGCGCACCACGACTTCTTGTTCAGCGGCGACTCCCACGCCGAGTTCAGCGACATCTATGAGAAGCAGATCCCCGCGCGCGATCCGACGATCTATCTGTGCGTGCCGAGTAGAACCGATCCGAACCAGGCCCCAGCCGGCGGCGAGGCTCTCTACGCGCTCATCCACACCCCCGCGAACCCCGGCAGCCGCGCACGCTGGGAGAACGAGGGGGGCCTTCTGGAGCAGTACCGACCGGTCGTCATCGACAAGCTCAAGCGGTTCGGTATGGAAGACCTCGAAGAGCACATCGTGGTCGAGCGCCACCTCACGCCCGACTCGATCGACCGGATGTACAACGCCGAGGGCGGCGCGATCTACGGGCTCGCGAGCCACGGGCGTCTCAAGGGCGGTTTCAAGCCCAACAACCGCAGCAAGGTGCTTGATGGGCTCTACCTCGCGGGGGGCAGCGTGAACCCGGGCCCGGGTGTGCCCATGGTGCTGATGAGCGGCGTCACCGCCGCGCGTGCCCTCTGCGACGACCTGGGCCTCGACACCAGCGACATCGACACGACCAGCGGTGCCCCCGAGGTCTTCCGCCGCGCGAGCAGCGTTGGCGCGGCCGAGCCGGCGATTGCATGATCGACCCCGCCGTTCTGAATCCGGCAACCCCCGACGAACGCATCAGCGGCGGGTTCGCGTGGTATTGCCGCCGTCTGTTCCGCAAACGCTTCCACGCAATCCTCACCGAGCGCGGCGGCGTTGAGCAGCTTCAGGCACTCGATGCCTTCGATGGTCCATCGATCGTCGTGCTCAACCACGCCGCGTGGTGGGATCCACTCATCGGCTACATGCTCGACCGCGACAGGCTGCCAGAACGCACGAGCCGCGCGCCGATCGAGATGGAACAGCTCCAGCAGTTCAAGATATTCAAGAAGCTGGGACTGTTCGGAATCGAGCCCGATCACCCCGACGCGCTCGGAGCAATGACCGAGTACATCGCTGGTCTATTCGCCAAGACCAAGGGCACGCTGATCCTCACGCCCCAGGGCCAGTTCACCGACCCTCGGGAACGGATCCGTCTACGCCCCGGAGCCGCGGCTCTGCTCGCGGCGTTTCCGACCGCCAGGCTCGTCAGCGTGGCCATCGAGTACATCTTCTGGCTCGACCAGAAACCGGAACTGCTGACTCGCGTCGCGACACTCGACGTCCCAGCCGTCGAACTCGACGGCCGAACCACCGCATGCCACCGCGCCATCACGAGGCTCATGCAGGACAACCAGAACGCACTGGCCACACTTTCAAAAGCCCGGGACGAAGCGCCGTTTGAGCCGCTGTTCGACTGGTCGGGCGCCGGTGCAGCAAAGATCAACCCCTTCTACGACCTCGTCCTCCGCCTCCGGGGCAAGTCGGGGAAGGTCACCCAGGCCGAGCGAGCGGGAACCGCATGACCATCCTCGAAATCCTGATGCTCTTCGCGTTCATTAACTGCCTCATCGCCCTCGCGATGACTGCGGCGAATCTGCGAATGTACAAGCTCCCGCCCGATGACTCGCTCGACACCCAAAGCAACAACCCGCTGGTTACCGTGTGTGTCCCCGCACGCAACGAGGAAGCGAACATCGAGGACTGCGTCCGCAGCCTCCTCGCCAGCGACCTCAAGAGCATCGAGGTCATCGTCTACGACGACGAATCAACCGACCAGACCGGCGCCATCCTGAATCGCATCACCGCCGAGGACAGCCGCCTCCGGCTCGCCCAGACACAACCCCTCCCCGACGGATGGAACGGCAAGCAGCACGGCTGCTACCGATGCGCCGAACAGGCCAACGGCGAGTGGCTGCTGTTTACCGACGCCGATGTTCGTTTCGAATCCGGCGCGGTCCGCCGTGCCGTGCTCCATGCCAAACACACCGACTCGGATCTTGTCAGCACGTTCCCTCGCCAGATCACCGGCACGCTTCCCGAGACCCTCGCAGTCCCGATGATCTTCTTCATGCTCTTCAGCTACTTGCCGTTCAAGATCATGCGGGACAAGCAGGACAACGCCAACGCCTGCGCCGGTTGCGGCCAGTTCCTCCTCGCTCGCGCCGAGGCATACCACAAGACCGGGGGCCACAGCGCGTTCAAAGACACGATGCACGACGGCATCAAGATGCCGCGCCGGTTCCGTGCCGTGGGCTTCCGGACTGATCTCTTCGACGGGACAGATCTATGCCGCGTCCGCATGTATAACGGCTTGGGCGAGACCTGGCGGGGGTTTACGAAGAACGCGTTTGAGGGGCTCGGATCGGTCGGTCTGCTGGTGTTCTTGACGGTGATCCACCTGAGCAGCCACGTACTGCCGTGGATCGTGCTGCCGGCGCTCATCGTCCTGGGCCTGACCGACGGCCTCGCGTTGCCGCTCGCCCTCGGCGCTGTCGCGGCATCATTCACGCAACGTGCGTTGCTGGCGGAGCGTTTCAAGCTCAAGCAGCTGAGCGTCGTGCTGCACCCGATCGGCGCGCTCACGCTTGTCGCCATCCAGTGGCACAGTTTACTGATTGCAAAGGCGGGAAAGCGGAGCTGGCGCGGTCGCCCAGCTGTCGAGGGCATCCCGTAGCACTCAGGTCCACTTGAAGAAGCCGTAGTTCAGAACAAGCAGAGCGGCGAAGATGATGATTACGGGCCGCAGCTCACGACGCATATCGCTTGCGTTTGGGAAGCCTCGTCCATCAGCCTCGATCTCGAAAAATAGCGTGAACAACATGATCGGGAGTATCAGCGGGATCGATATCCACCAGATCAGGAAGCCGAAGACAAAGATCGGAAAGACGAGCGCCACAAGTATGCCGCCAACGCACGAGCCGATAGCAATGTCACGCCTCGCCCCAGCCCGCCTTGCTCCCCGATAGGTCACGCGACAAAACGCCGCACTCGACAGGCTGAGCAAGAGAATCGCATGGGCTTCGTATCGATGGATCGAGAACCATTCCCACTCGATCCAGCCAAACAGGAACTCGCTGGTCGCAGAGATCAATGCGGCGTATGAGTCCACCCAGGCAGCGAGCTTGCCGTACAGCTTTGCCGGAGTGATCTCATCGATGATGTAGATGACGCTCAGGGCGCCAAGCGCAGACTGGATCCATCGGACCATCGGCGTAGCCACAGCGTTCTCTATGGCCACGGTCTCACTCGAAGTTCCATCCTGAATAGAGACCTCCGAATGCGGGCGAGAGGACTCGAACCTCCACGGCCTGTTACGGCCATCAGGACCTAAACCTGACGCGTCTGCCAATTCCGCCACGCCCGCGCATCCCCATGGATGGGGAATCAGGCGAGTCTATGGGTCCGCCCCAGATTGGCGCCCAGAAACCGGCCCCGCCGATACCCCAACAATCAGGAGGGTCCGCCCGAAAGCGCGGACCGTGCGCACCGATCCCGGGCCCCAAGGCCCTATGAAGACCGCAGGGGACAGATCCATGAGCTTCCGAGAGCGACTCGCGATGCACGTTGCCCCCCTGCCCCTCAGGCTTGTGCTGTGCGCCACCTTCATGTGGGCCGGGTTCGGCAAGGTGCTCTCCGATATGCCCGTCCAGGGCGAGCAAGCGGCGATCCTCGCCAACCTGGGCGTGGACATCCCCCCCCCGCTCACGCCCAGTGCGTTCGTCCAGGACGGCACAACATCAGACGATCAGGACGAGACGGTCCCCGCGATCGACCGGATCCCACCGCCGGAGACCCCGGTCGCGGAGGACGAACAGGTCGCGACACCGCCCGGAGCCACCCCGGCGCCGACGACTCCGCGCTTCACCGCCCGCGACTTCCCAGAGCCCAGCAATGTCGCCAAGCTCCACGGCCTCGTGCTGCTCATGCACGCCGCCGCCAACCCCGAGCCCTTCGACGACGGCTCGGCCCGTCCCCGGATCTGGCCCGCCTGGGCCGCCGATGGGCCGCTGGTGGTCATCCTCGCCTATCTCGCGGCCTACGGCGAGATCGGGCTCGGGTTTGCCATCTTGGTCGGTTTCCTCAGCCGAGTCTCCGCACTCGGCCTGTTCTCGATCATGATGGTCGCGACCTGGCTCACCGAGCTCGGGCCCGCGATCCAGGACGGAACCGCCGTCCTCGGCTTCTTGCCTGACTATCCCGCGCACGACGTCGCCGCTTGGACAAGACTGTTCTGGCAGTTCGCACTGCTCGCGGCCAGCGGATCGCTGTTCCTCCTCGGACCCGGCGCCGCCAGCATCGACCGCCTGCTCTTCGAGCCCAAGAAGGACGGCAAGAAGTCCGACGATGACGACGACGAGGACTGGGACGAAGAAGACGAGTAGCCGGAGCCCCACGCTCGCGAGGCTTTCCGCACGCTCGCTGGCCGGCCCGATCGGTGTCAGCCTTACCGTCCACGCCGCAGCCCTGGCCGCGCTCCTGGGCGTAACGCTCAGCGTGCAGACCTCGTCTCATAGTCCGCCCACGGCTCCAACGAGCGCCGTGCTGCTCCCAAGCTTCACCGACCCGTCTTTCGAGGACGAGTCCGTCGCCCCACCACCGCTCGCGCCACCCGAAGCTCCGCCGCCGCGTCCGCCCGATGCCGGCGAACTCGAGCGCCTCGACCTCCTCGATGAGTCTCCGGGTGTCGCCACGACCATCGACGACACCCGCACGAGTGATCTGCTCCAGAGGCTCGAGTCGGTGGATGCCGCCGCGCGCTCAGCCGCACGCGCCAACAGCGGCGGCGGTTTTTCGAGCGCCCGCGCCTCACGCGGCCGCCGCGTTGTCTACGCCGTCGATGGATCGGGCGCGATGGTCAGCTGCCTCGGGTTCGTGCTCGACGAGCTTGTGAGATCCGTATCCAAGCTGAGCGAGGGCCAAGAGGTCGCTGTCGTGCTGTTCCGCAGGCCGCCCGGCGAAAGTGATGCACAGTTCGAGTGGCCCCTCGGCGAGCAGCCCATTGCGGTCCGTCCGGATATCGCGAAGCGCCTCGCCAGTTGGGCGGAGGGCGTCACCGCGCGCGGCCGCTCGGCACCGATCGAAGGGCTCCAGCGCGCGATGGCTTTGGAGCCCGATGTCGTGTTCTTTCTCACACGCGGCGTCGAGCGCACCGCGGGCCAGCCCTGGGCCGGTGGGCCCCGCGCCGCACTCGACGCACTCGACGCACTCGATGACGTGGCCGTCGACGGCCGCCCGCCTGCAATCAAGCCCGTGCAGTTCATCGATCCGGACCCAACCGGCGTGATGGCGGCGATCGCCCGCACTCACGATCCTGATGCTGAACCCGAATCGCCCCGCCCCTACTTGCTGCTCGAACTCGACGAGCTCCGAGCGCCGGCATCAACTCCTGGCGCCCCCGATGTTGAGCAAGACAGCACCCCGCCAGGTGTGCTCACAGCCGCACGTGAGCTCTCGACGCTCACCGCCGCCGGCACCGACACGCGCCTTCTCTTTGGGCTCCAACCCGAGCGACATCGGGCGACAGTCCAACGCGCCGTCTCACGCGCCCGAGTCGCGCTCCGAGGACTCACGTCGGACGACGATCCGAGGGTCCCCCTCCTGCTAGCGCGATGCGACATCCTCGGCCGAAGGGCCGGGCTTGAGAGTGATCTCGAACCGACCGTCGCGGTTCTGGCGAGCCACGAACCCGACCGACGCGACCCGTCTTGGCACGTCTTCGAGTTCGCGAGACGTGCACTGCTCGCGCAGGCGTACGCACTCCTCGATGACTGGAGCCTCGCCTCGGACTGGCGCCAGATGGCCCGGTCCCTCCTTGAGACGCACGGCGACGACCCGCTGCTGGACCCCGCGCTGGGTGTCGAACTCTCATTCCTCTCATACTGGATGACAACGCCGAACAGCCACGCCGAACGCATGGGCGGACTCGCAACGGACGGGGCTCCGTTTGTCATCCAAGGCCGCCACGATCCGGTGGCGTTCAGGCTTGCCTTCGAAGCCTCCGCCGCCTGGCACCTCAGACAGGGCCGGCCAGAGCACGCGATCCGGACGCTCTCCGAGGCCGCCGACGACGAGCGGTGCTGCCCTTTCGCAGACCGACGCGCCCTCATCGACCCCTTCCTGGCAATGCTGATCAACGGCGAGATAGAACGGGGCACGCTCGTCGAACCGGCGCTGCTCGCCGAGGCAACGGAAGCCGAACGCGACGCTTCGCGCACGAGCGATGCGATCGAGCTGTTCGATCTCGCGGCCGGGCTTGATGGTCCACGTCGCAACGAAGCCGAACGTCGCGCCGCGCTGCTCGCCGCACGCCGCGCCGAGAGCGAACCAGCGATGCGTCCCGATGCCGGCAGACGCCTATTGGGCGTCTGGACACAAGAACAGGGCACGGATCGCGGCGCCGCGCTCGCCGCGGCCGCTCTGGGCTTCCTCCGCGAGAGCCCAGCGTACACCAGCGCACTCAGGCGCGTCGTGACCTCCGAGCCCATGCTGACGAACCCCGACGGCTGGCGACTCGAGCTGGCACGTGCCGAGTTCGAGGCAAGCAACGTCCCCGCTGGTTTCGACGCGATCGATGGGATCGGTACTGATTCAGACCGGGCCGGCGAAGCCGCGGCGCTCGCGGCGTGGGCCGCCGCGCGTTCGCTCGCCGACAGTAGCGACCCGGACCTGGCGGCTCGCGCTCTTGAAACACAGCGCCGGCTCGGCGGATCACATGCGCCCATCTTCCGCCTGGCGCTTGCACGCCACGCCGAACGCAACGATCCGCACGCCGCGGCAGAGGCCTACGAGGAACTGCTCACGCTCGCCTCCCCGCCCGCGCCGACCCGGACACTCAGGCTCGGCCTCGCCCGCGCACGTACCGCGATGAGCAAGCCCGATGCTGCAATCGACGCGCTCCACCCCCTGCTCTCTCTGCGCGCACCACCACCCAGCGATCCCGATGCCTTCTGGGAGGCCTGGGCGATTGCGCTGGAGCTGATGCGGGCCGAAGGCGCCGACACGTCGGCGCATCTGCTGCGATTGCGCTCGATCGACGCAGCACTGGGCGGAACCCGCTGGAGCGCACGCCTCGAAGGGGTGGAGCTAGACTCGACTGAATGACGCGAGCCGCGGGGGAAGCGATGACCAAACCAGCCCCGAGCGGGCAGCCCGCGGATGAGCGCCGCTTCGCGCAGGCGATCGCCGGTCGGTTCATCGTCTTCGAAGGTCCCGACGGCTCCGGCAAAAGCACGCAGCTCAGGCTCACCGCCAAGGCCTGCAAACGCGCAGGGGTCGAGCTCATCGAGGTCCGCGAGCCGGGTGGCACGTTCGTGGGCGAGCGGATCCGCACGGCGCTGCTCGAGCACAGCCCCGAGCCGATGAGCGTGACCTGCGAGATGCTGCTCTACATGGCCAGCCGCGCCCAGCTCGTCGAGCACAAAATCCGCCCCGCAATCGAGCGTGGCGCGTGCGTGCTCGCGGACCGGTTTGTTGCCAGCACGCTCGCATATCAGGGCGCCGCAGGCGGTATGAGCGAAGACGAGATCCGCACGGTCGCCGCGATCGCAACGGGCGGCATGCAGCCCCACCAGGTCGTCGTGTTCGACGTGGACGAGCACACCGCCGCGACCAGGCTCAACCCGCTCATGGACCGCATGGAGGCCAAGGGCCGCGAGTTCCATCGACGCGTCCGCGCCGGGTACCACGCGCAGGCAGGCATCGATCCGGGTCGTTACCTCCTGATCGATGCGTCCCCCGATCAGGACACCGTGTGGCGGAACTTGTTGAGCGAGCTTCCTGCGAAGCTGTCGTCCGAGCCAGAGTCCGGGTCGGCTGGCTGATTGCCCCATGGACCCGCTCGTCTGGTGGATCCCGGGTGCCTTCGCCGTCGGCAGCGTGCCGTTCGGGCTCATCATCGGCAAGCTCAATGGTGTCGACATCCGCACACGGGGCAGCGGGAACATCGGTGCCACCAACGTCTGGCGCGAGCTTGGGTGGAAGGCCGGCCTCCCCTGTTTTATCCTCGACGTTGCCAAAGGTCTCGCACCGACGCTGCTCGCCGGGCTCAGCGCTGGCCTGCTCGATGTCCAAGACGGTGTGCCCCCGCCGACGCATGCATGGCTCTGGCTCTGCGTGATGGTGGCGTCCGTGCTCGGGCACATCTTCAGCCCGTGGGTGGGCTTCAAGGGCGGCAAGGGTGTCGCCACTGGTCTCGGCGCCTTGCTCGGCCTGTATCCGGTGCTCACCATCGCGGGCGCGGCGGCGCTGCTCGTCTGGATCACGCTCACCAAAGCGACGCGCTACGTCGGCCTGTCGTCCAGCGTCGCGGCGGGGATGCTGCCGATCGTCAGCGCGGCGGAGCTGTGGCGACGCGGAGCGCTTGACGAGCGGGCAGTCCCTTATCTGGTGGTCACGGCGCTGCTGGCCGGGCTGGTGATCTATCGCCACCGCGGGAACCTCGCCCGGACCTTGAAAGGCACCGAGCCCCGCATCGGCGACCCCCGCCCAAAGGCCCCGGAAGGGTCCTGAGCGGGATCCAGCAGAGTCCGAGAGCGCTCACGAGCGACCCTTATCGAACGGTCCGTGTCAAGCTGCGCGGGTCCATGAGAAGCTGCGCAGACGTTGCGCCCGCATGACCCGAATTGCGCCACGCAACAATCACGGCGGGCCCCCGTGGTTTCGATATTGAACAGCCGGGCCAGATCGGCCCGATCTCGGGAGGCATCATGCTCCGACTCACCACCAGCGAGGCCCCGGCACCCCTGCCGTTCACCCGCAACCGCGAGACGGGCCCAGCGCAGGAGGCGCCGATGAATGAGCAACGCATCATGGACGCCCTCAACGAACTCGAGGCGGGCCTCGATGCACTCCGCGCCGAAGCGGACATCATCGACGATCTGCTCGCACCCATCCCCTTCGGCATGATGCCCGAGGGTGAAGGCCCCGACGACGACCGCCCCTGGGCGGCCTGAGGCGCTGCACGCGGGGCGGACGCTCACTCCTCCGGCTTGCACACACGCAACACGAGAACGGTCTGGTCGTCCGTCTGTGGGCTCAGGCCCGTGAACCTGCGGATGTGCCACATCAGGTTGTCCGCAACCCGCGCCGCTGAAGCGTCGGGGTCCTGCCCGAGCACATACAGCAGCGCCGCACGGAGCCGGTCTTTCCCGAACCGCTCGCCTTCGAAGTTCCGCGCATCGGGCAGCCCGTCCGAATACGCAAGCAACACATCGCCCGGAACAAGATCGCACGCCGCGACCTGATACCGCTGGGACGGATCGATCCCAACGACCAGCCCGCCCGTGCCCAGCTCATCCATGTCGGCGGTCGTCGGCACTCTGTGGCCCGGCACCCGCACGATCACTGGCGGGTCATGCCCAGCACCGCAGTAGCTCAGCCTCAGTGTGTTCGGATCGACAACCCCGTACCAAAGCGTCGCGAACTCGTTGGGCAGCGTGTCCCGGGCCATCGCCTCGTTTGTGCGCCGGATCACATCCGCGAGGTCGGGGGTGTGATCGGCGACCGCCCGCAGCGTGGACCGTACCGAAGCCATAAGCAACCCAGCCGCGACACCCTTGCCAACCACGTCGCCGATCACCAGTCCTAGCGCCCTCGGGCTCGCGAGCCCATCGCGCTCCGCTGCAAGATTCAGTGTGAACGCGTCGTAGAAATCGCCCGACAGCTCCAGGCTCGGCTCGTAGCGCGCCGCAACGTCAAGCCCGGGGAGCTCGGGCAGGCTGCCCGGCAACATCCGCCGCTGGACCGCAGCCGCAAGGCGAAGCTGATGCTGATGATTCCGCTCGCGACGCTGTGTCTCGAGCAGCCTCGCCTGCTCCACAGCCACCGCGGCCTGCTGCGCCACGGACTCGAGCAGCCGGCACTCGCCCGACGTGAAGCCGCGAGGCCGGTGGCTGTAGAGCCTGATCACACCGACCGCACGGTCCCGGAACAGCATCCCGACGCTCACGAAGCCGCGCACGCCCTCCTCGCGAACGTCATCAGGAATCGCGACCCGCTCGTCAACCAGCAGATCCTCGATGCAGACGATCTCGCCTTCGAGTGCCATCCGATCAAAAACGCGCGCCGTGCTCAGCGGCTCCGGACTCACGAGCCAGTGCTCGCTCAGTCCCTCCGCCGCCATGAGCTGCAGATCACTCTCTGCGCTCTCGTGCAACGCGAGCCGGGGTGTCTCGCTGTCGTCCACGTCCTCCGCAACTTCCGGCAACACGACGATCGAACCGGCATCCAGGCCCAAGATCTCGATCGCCGAAGACAGCACGCCAGCGAGCACACGCTCCACAGAATGCGCGCGCACCAGCATCGAAGTGAGCTTGTAGAGCACATCGAGCTCGTGGACACGATCCTCCGCCGTGCGGATCGAATCAAAGATATCGCTCGCCGCACTCCCGAGCAGTTCAACAACAACCGCAACCCGATCTCGCTCAGCGGCATCGGAAGGAGCAATGACAAGATCGCCGATCTGCTCACCACCAGCCCGGAGCGGCACCACCTCCGAACCGGCCTCTGGCGTGAAGGGCCTTGGATCAACATCCCATGGCACACCCTGCGCCAGACCCTCGGCGCGAATCGCGTGCCCAGACGCGCCGCGCAAGACGATCGAGACGCCTGTCGTTGCGCTCAGCTGTGAACAGAGCTTCGGGAGCGCGCCATCGGTGAGGAAGTCCTCGACGGTCCGCCGGAGCGGCGCAGCGCTCGCTCCCAAGTGACCATCCCGAGCCGGCCCGGAAGCCGGCTCAGCCCCCTGCTGAGTGGATGGCTCCGCGGCCTGCTCGCTCATCGGTCAGGCTCATCGCCTTCGGGAGCCGGGGCGAGGGGAGCCGATGGCATATCGATGCCGATCGGGGCACCCCACGCCCGATAGAGCAGCGGTCGCAATGGGTCTTGCTCCTCGAGCGCCGAGAGGCCCTCGCCAACAGCTGCGGCGTTGCGCATCTGGAAGCCCAGGTACGCGAGGAGCAGCGCGGGGTCCGTACCAACCGCGAACCCGGCTCGGTTGCCGCCCGCGTTGCCGCCAAGCCGCTCGCCCAGCAGCTCCACGAGTTGGACCGAACGCTCCGGCTTCGGCATCACCTCGGCACCGAAGCGGGTCGGCGCGATCTCGGGCGCCGTGTCGAGCAGCGTCCTCAGGTTCACCGAGGCACTCAGCAACATGCCAGCACCGAGCTGCGCATTCACGCGTCCAACCTGCGCAAGGATGTCACCCCGCCGCACGCCCAGCGCGCTCGTGAAACGCCCCTCGGCCTCGAAATAGCGGCCCTCTGCGAGCTTCTCCTGGCCCCGTCGCATGTGCTCGGCGTACCAATCGAACGCCGGGTCGCCTTCGGGCCGCGGCGGCTCGACGAGCACCTCCGCTTCGCCACGGACCGCCTCGATCGCTTCCTCTTCTCCCACCTTCAGCCGCTCACGGATCTGCTCAAGCCGCTGCTGGAACTCATCGATCTCGGCCTCATCACTTGTCTGCGCAGTCGGTGGCGCGTCCTCGTCAGCCTCTGGCGGAGGCAGGGTGCTCCCGAACTGTTCGAGCCGTTCGAGCAGATCTGCGTACGCCGTCTGCGCCACGCTTGGCGGCACAGACAGGTCCACCGCCTGACCGCCAGCTTCCGCAGCCTCCACCCTCGCGCCTGCTGCATCATCAGGGCCCACCACTCGGTACCGAAGACCCGTCAGCGGGCTCGAGGTCACCTCGACGCGGTCCTCGCTGTCGTCGACCGGGCGCCTGCCCAGCATGTCGGTCCGAAGCGGCGCGTTGGCGTTGTAGGCCGCGAGCGAACGCAGCTCGGGCAGATCAGCGTCGGACCTTGTCGATCGCGCCTCGAGCGCATCAAGCCGGTCGCCGAACGCCGGACGTTGAAGCAACGCGGCGTCCTGGTTCACATTCCGTTGGAGGCCCACCTGGCTCGTGGGCACCGCGTTGGATCCGACCCGCGACGCCCCCCCGGGGTTCGCCCCAAACGCGTTGCCGTCGCGATTGAACGTGAAAGAACCCGCCAGCTCACCCGGCAGGCGTGTGCCGGTCGTGAGCCCGAACTGGTACTGGAGCGCATCGGTTCCTCGGAGGCCCGTGCCGCCCAACCCGCTGACCAGCGAGTCACGCCGGAACGCGAAGTTGTCATCGCCGCTGAGCGCACCACGGAACTCGAAGGGCGATGTGTATCCAACATCGTCACGGAAAGACAGCCCAGGGACATTGCCAGTAATGATGGCGTTGCGGAACCGGAGCTCCTGCTGCCAGATCTGATCACGGTTGAACCCGGCGCTGCCCTGCGGTGTCACCCTGGTCACACCCAAGTCGCGCTGCAGGTCGCGGTTTAGCGCATCCTGCGCGAGCGTCGGAGCCGCGGTCAGCAGCGTCGTTGCCAGACCGAGCAAGACCCCACTACGCAGAAATGGATGGTTCTCGGACGGGCGGTGCAAAGGATCTGATCGCATGCCGGGACCTCCCCTGATGGGGGCCCACAGCGGACCCACCCGAGATGGTACGAGCATCGGCGATCAACGGATCGCGCACGCTCTGCATGCCAAGATTCATCGTCGGGGGGAAGAAAACCCAGGTGCGAGAGAAGAGATCAGATAGTTCGCTGGGGCATCGGCTGGCCAACTGATTTGAGCACGTTGGCACAGGGGGCAGATCGGTCGCTCACGAGGTAGTACACGAACCCGGACTTCGTCCAGCCGATCACCGTCGCACACGCCGACCCATCCTTCGGGGCGTGCCCCGTGTACTGATAGGTGACGCCCTCTTCCATGCCCAGATCGCTCGCTGCGGGCTGCACAAACAGACTGATCAGCTCGCCAGCATCGGTCCGGAAGCGGACGTGAAGGCTGCTCTCAGTCGAAGGCGGCACCCGGCAACGGCCGGCATCAACGAACGTCATGCCCTCGAAGTCTGCCAAAGCCAGGGAAGCCAGCGAAACATCGCGGCCTGTGATACTGCGGAACGCGGCGGGGACCTCTTCGAGCGAGTTCACGCTGAACTTCGCGTTCACCGCGTCGTCGAGCAACGCACAGCGGCTGTGCTCTGAAGACACATGTTGCGCAACCGCTTGGGCATAGGCCGGGGTAACCACGGGAGCCGGCACGAACCAGAGGACCGCCGCCAGCGCGATCAGCGCGGCAAGGGAGCCGATTCCGCGACCCAGCGGGCTGTGCAGCGGATTGGCCCAGAACGAGGGCTGACTTGTCTCGGCCGCAAGCGACTCGACGCCCGAAACTGCCTGAGAATCCTCTCCCCGGGCCTCGGCCGCAATCGCCCGAACGCGCTCACGGAGGCGATCGCTCACCGACGGGGTCGCATCGGCGATGACCCGCGAAACTGCTTGCCGCAGTTCACGCTCAAAGGCAACGCGGTCGGCATCCTCAGGATGTGCCGCGAGGTGCGCATCAAGACGTACCCGCTGCTCTGCGGTTAGTTCGTCGTCGGCAGCCGCCCGGAGAAGAGCGGCGAGGTTCAGATTGGGGTCACGATCGGTCGTCACTGCTGGCTCCGGCGGGCCACGCATCGGCCCGCGCCCGGCACACACCGGGAAATCCGTCATCCCTTCTGCTGCCGCCCGGGAAACCACTGGCTCCCGGACAGTTCGGCTCCGGAAGAAATCCGGGCCCCGTGTCTCTAACTCCTATCAAGGCCAAGATCTTCCACCGCCCGGGCATCCTCTTGCAACGAATCCGCCACGAGTTTTCGGGCCCGGTGCAAACGGCTCATAACGGTCCCGATCGGAACCTCGAGAATCTCGGCGATCTCTCGATATTTCAGCCCATCGACACCCCACATCAGCAAGATCTCCCGATGCTCCTCTTTCAGGTCCCCGATGGCCTTTTTGAGGGCGTCGTCCACCTGCTCCCAGTCCATCGTCTGGCGGTCCCAGGCCGGCGGGGCCTCATCGGGAGGTGGCCCATCGTCGGCATCGGAGTAGAACTCCCCGACGGCCGTCGGCGCCTTTGCCTCCCGCTTCACCTTGGTGTAGAAGACGTTGTGGCAGATCGTGAACAGCCACGACCGCATCCCCCCGGTCCCGTCCTCCAGGGCTCCAGGCCGCTCCTCGAACCGGTCGATCGCGTTGGGCCGGAACGCCCGCGCATACACGTCCTGGACCAGATCCTCGGCACGCTCCTGGTTCCGAGTCAGGCTGAACGCAAGACGATGGACGGCATCGAGGTGCTTCAAAGCGAGCTGTTCGAAGGCTTCGCGTTCCATCAACTCCTCTGCCTAAGCCACGGCGACATCGCGGATCCGTGACGAAGGTCTAAATCCGCCTGATCCCTCCGCATCCAGGCCTCGCTGAGGCCGTGTCAGGCTAACGGACATTAAAGATCCTAGCGGGTCCTTTGGGATCACACGTGCCCCTGGGTAGTCTGACGGAGACACCTGAGGTAAGGGATAGAAATGCAAAAGCTGTTGAGCTTGCTCGCCACGGCCGCGCTGCTGATGCCTGCCCCGTTCGCCGCCGCCCAGCCGATCACCTATCAGGGCAGGCTTGAAAAGAACGGAGTGCCGTACGACGGCTCAGTCGATCTCCGGTTCGGGATCTGGAACAGCCAGATCGACGGCTCGCTTGTCGATCCCCTTGTCGAGGTGCCTGGCGCATCGGTATCCGGTGGCCTTCTGAACGCTCGCTTTAGCGTCGATAGCGCTTCACTCGCAAAGGAAGTGGAGCTCTGGTTAGAGATCCAGGTCCGCCCAGCAGGCACGGCGGCCTACGAAACCCTCTCACCCAGGCAACCCTTTGATCCGCCCCCGGTGGCACAGCAGGCCAAAGGGGCTCAGCGACAACCCAGCGGTGCGGTCGTCTTCTCCCATGCCAATGCCGCCGTAGACGGGCCCGACACACGCGGCCCCACCGACACCCTGCAGAGGCCACCGGACGTAACCGAGCCTGGCAGTCGTTCACAGCCGAGGTGACCGGCCTCGTTCAATCGGCCTCGGTCCAGCTCACAAGCACGAACGCCTTTGAGGTGAACTTCGCGATTTACGAAGGGACCGGCACCGATGGCGATCAGTTGGGATTCACCGTCGGCGGAGCATCCGTCGCGAATGGCCCGTTCGGGACCGAGTACACCGGCTCCTTTGGATCAGGCGCTGAACTGATCGCGGGGCAGGTCTACACCCTCGGAATCGAGGGCGTGACATTCCTCGGCGAGCCCGCTCAGCTGCGCATTCCTGTATCAGATCAGGTCGGCTATTCTGACGGCGAGGTGAGCCTTGGAGGCGTGCCGTCATCGAGCGAAGACGCGTTCTTCCGTATCCGGACCTTTGATCCCAACGGAACCGACCAAGCCTTCATCAATCAGCTTGGTGATCTGCATGCGGAGGGTGTTGTCGCCAGTGCGCCTTCGAGGGTTGATCTCGGTGCGAACTCGATCGATTCAGAGGAGATATTCGACGAGTCAGGCGTCTCCGGTGGTCAGATCTTCCGGAGAACGCTGGTCCCCCTCGACGGCATGCCGGTCGTTATCAGCACGAGAGCGATCACTCCACCCGCCGAAGGGCGTGTCCTTGAGTTCTTTGATTGCGAACTGGTGATACCCCACGTGCAAGGTCAGCAGACACGGGTGGAGTTCAACCCGATCTCTGGCCGCAGAATCTGGATCCCGGCGGCCGCCGCGTCTGGCACGTATCACATGCCAATGTCTTTCACTGGAGCGGGTTTCACAGTCGCCCCGGGGTCTCCTCAGCAAGCCACTGTTGAAGTTCAAGCAACTGGCGGCGGCACCGAGATCGAGATCATCAACGACGTGCACATTCTGCTTTATGTACCGACTGAATACGACTGAACATCCGCGACCCCGGAGACCTGATCCATAGTTCCAGATGGGGTCAGCTACTCCGCGTGGCACGACAGGCAAGAGCCCGTCCCGGACAGCGCGAACCCCAGCAACTCAATCTCCCGCCCCTCCCGCGCGGCCGCAATACGTTCAAACCGTTCGTCGATCATCGACTTGAACCCCCAATCATCGAACCCGGGTCTCGCCTCGGCGATCACCAGCGCGGCTTCGGCCCCGGCCAGATCGCCCGCCTTGAAGCGCAGGTCGCTCAGCGCCGCCAAGAACCCCCGCACGTTGTTGGGCCAGCGCGGCGCATCGATGCCCGACGGATCGCCCTGGCCGCATAGGAACGCTTCTTCCATCGCGTCGAGCGACCGAACGAACTCGGGGCTGTCGGCGGGCTCCTCGTGCGACATGATCGAGAGCGTGACCGAGTGGAAGCAGGCATCGTCTGCCGCAAGGGCCGCGACACCCTCGCGCGCAGCGACCTCGTCGGCACGCCGCCCTTCCAGCCTCGCGAGCGACCACTCGGCGCTGAACCGCCAGGTCGGGATCCGTGAATCCTCCGGAATCGCCGCCTCGGCCTTGAGCAGCCAACGCGCAGCCTCGCGGGCGTGAGGTACAACCTCTTCGGGGACCAGCCTGCCTTCGGCGACGATCCAGAGGTGGCACAGCCCTAGCCACAACAGTTGAGCGGGATCCGCCTCCGCGGAACCCGCGACAGACGCCTCGAGCGACCTCAGCGCCTCATCCCGAAGCGCGGGATCGCGCAGCAACGCCTCGAAAAACAAGGACTCGGGATCGGTTGTGTCGGGCGCCACCGCGAGCGCGCGAGATCCGCCACCTTGACCACCAACCCAGGCGATCACCAGGATCGCCACAACACATGACCATGCTGCGATGCGGTTCATTGGTCACGCTCCGCCTTGAACGACTCGATCCGCCAGTCACACTGAACCTTGGGAGCACCCATGAACCCGGTGATGTCCAGCAGGGTCAGCGTCTGGATGGACCCGAGGTCGATCTCAGCTGGCTGAGCCTTGCCCTGGTTCTGGAACGGATCGGCCCGCAGCGCCGAGAGCTTCAGCTCGTAGACCTCCATCGAATCCGTCAGCCTCACGGTGGGGAATGACCACACGAAGCCGGTCTCGTCGGTCAGGCACACCGTCAGCCGCTGACTCGGCGTCGCCATCGCCTCAAGCCTCAGCGTGGATACCCCATCAAGCGCGCCGCTCGGCAGGCGATAGGCGACCCCCGAAGCCGCGCCCGAAGACCGCTCGTAACGAACGCTGACCGGAGCCTCATCGGCAGCGCCCTGCTCCTTGGTGACACGCACACCATCTCGGATGGGGTGGAACCCCGCCGCGGGGTGAGCGAGCCGGAGTGTCCAGCCTGTGGGTGTCTCACGGATCGGGTCGGGGAGATCCCCGGTCTGGGCCTGCGAGACGCCAACGGCGCCGATCCCCAGGATGAGCATGACGGCGGTAGCTACGAGTCGGTTCATCGTCGTTCTCCTTTATCGCCGCGGCTTCATGCCCCAGCCGAGGAGGAGTGTCGGATGAACGCCCTTCTCTTACGAGTGCCAGTGGTCACTCGCCGATGCATGACTTTCGTCACATGGCGCCGGCGACCCGCCTCGGTAGATTGACAGAATGAACTCCGCGGACCGCCAACACGTCGGCGCACTTGGCTATATAGCGATCGCAGTGGCCGCCGCCCCGGTCGCATGGACAACGGCGCTCGGCGAACACGAGGCCACGCTCCGAGTCGCGGCCTGGTGGACCACCACGGCGGGATTCGTCGCAACCTACGCCCTGAGCCACCGCGTGACCGGCACGACGCAAATCGTGACACTCATCGCCCACGCACTGCTCGCGCTGCTCGCCAACTGGCTGATCCCGATAGCAATCCCCGGAGTCGCGCTCACCGGCATCCTGCTCGTCGTCGTTGCCGGCGGAATCCACGCCTTGCCGCGGCGCATCGGGCTGCTTTGGGTCTCGATCCAGACCATCGGGCTCCTGCTCATCTACCTCGAAGCGTGGCCCGCGCCGATCGCGCTCGCCGCGGGGATCGCCTACGGGGCCATGCAGTTTGTCGTTTACACCGCACGGAACCTCGCGGCCTTGGAACTCGAACGGCGGCTCGATATCGAATCCAGGCTGCGTGAACTCGAGTCCACGAGAGACCTGCTGAGCGAGACCGTTGCCGCCGCCGAGCGTGCCCGCGTTGCGCGTGACCTTCACGATGTCATGGGGCACCACCTCGTCGCTCTGCGTCTCCATCTTGAGGCCGCGAGCGAATCGGAAACGGCATCCACACACGTTGAGGAAGCGTCGGGCATCGCGAGGCACCTGCTCGCCGATGTCCGCGGGATCGTCGCCACCGTCCGCGAACGTCCGGGCGTGCGTCTCGATACGGCGCTCTCGACGCTCTCCACCGAGGGCCCGGGCCCATCCGTAGAGGTCATGATCGACCCGGACTTACCAGATCTGTCCGAACCGCTCGCCGAAGCGTTGTTGCGCGCTGCCCAAGAAGGCGTAACCAATGCACGAAAGCACGCCAAGGCCACGCGGATCTCCATTCATCTCGCCGCAGATCGCCTCAGCATCGTTGATGACGGCAGATGGCTCGGCGAACCACACGAGGCGGCCGGCGAAGGCCTACGCGGCATTCACGAACGCTGCACCGCCCTCGGCTGCACCGTCACGATCGAGCACGGCGCCAACGACGGCACACAGCTCCAGATCGCTTTCCCCGCGGGAGTGCCGAGCCCATGATCCGTGTCATCATCGCCGACGATCATCAGCTCGTTCGCGAGGGCCTCGCGGCTCTCCTTGCAACCGCCGAGGACATCGAGGTCGCCGCGCTCGCGTCCGACGGCGTCGAGGCACTCGAACACTGCGCAACCCATCGACCCTCGGTCCTGCTCCTCGACCTCCACATGCCGGTCCTCGACGCGCTGGGTGTGCTGACCAGACTCCGGCGCGAACCGGAGCCGCCGGGCGTCCTCGTGCTGACCACGTTCGACGACACCGACGCGATGCTCAAGGCCATCGGCCTCGGGGCACTTGGATTCCTGCTCAAGGATCTCTCGCGCGAGGAACTCACACACGCTGTCCGGAGCATCGCCAACGGCGAGCGTGTGTTCATGCCGACCCTGAGCTCAACAGTCCGCGACGCTGCCGAGCAGCTCCAGGGAGTCGAGACCGACCGCGCCGCACCGGTCGCCGACCTGACCTCCCGCGAACTGGAGATACTCCGTCTTATCGCGGGAGGCCTCGCCAACAAGCAGATCGCGTCGGCGCTGGGCCTGAGCGAGGGAACCGTCAAGAACTACGTCAGCGCTGTGCTGATGAAACTGGGTGTGAACGACCGTACGCGGGCGGTAATGAAGGCGCTCGAAAGAGGCCTGCTATAGCCCCTGCCCGACTGTATATCACACCCTGAAGGCACCAACGAGCTTGGACAGCTCCTGAGCCCGTCCCGATAGCTCGGCCGCCTCGCCCCCGGCGCTCTGTACTGTTTCGAGCGAGTCAGATGCAGCGACCGAGATCGACGTCATCGATTCGGCGATAAGCGACGCCGCCTGGGCCTGCTCGTCGGTCGCCGACGCGATGTCGCCCACCGATTTGTTCAGGCACGAACTCGAGTCTTTGATCTGGCGGAGCACCATCGCAGCTTGCTCGGTCAGCTTCGCGCCGGAATCCGCACGCTCGGAGCTCGACTCGATCCGGGTCACCGCGTCGCTCGTGCTCACACGGATCTGATCGATGCTCTGGGTTACTTCCTGTGTTGCTGTCGTCGTGCGATCCGCGAGCTTGCGAACCTCGTCGGCGACCACAGCAAAGCCTCGCCCGTGCTCGCCCGCCCGCGCCGCCTCGATCGCGGCGTTCAGCGCGAGAAGGTTCGTCTGGTCCGCGATGTCGTTGATCACGCCGATGATCTCACCGATTCCCTCGACGCTCTTGCCTAGATCCGCGACCACATTCGCGGCCTCGCGGACCTCCGCCGCCGCGCCGCTTACCTCATTGGTTGTCGATTCGGCAACCTGCTCGCCATCGGTGGCCGCGTTCAGGCTGTCGTTGCCGAGGTCCGAAGCATCCGAACTCTTCGACGCGACCTCGCCGATCGAGGCGCTCATCTCCTCGACAGCCGCCGAGACATTCGCCGCCTGCTGGTTCTGCTCATTCAGCTTCTCCCCGATGGACTGCAACGAGTGATCGATCTGGCCCGACGCCTCGTCGACTGCGGCGGCGACTTCACGAGTCTCGGCGATCACCTCCGCGAGGCGTTCGAAGCAGGTATTCACGCACCGGCCAAGATCCGCGAACTCATCGCCGCCCTTCTCGCGCAGCCTCACGCGAAGATCAACGCCATCCGCGACTACCGACTCGAGCTTCTCACGCATCGAGTTCACCGGACGCGCAAGAGACTGCCTCAGGTAGAACGCGATGCCACAGGCGCACAGGACGCCAAACCCGGCGACAGCGATCAGCATCTTCGACGCCCCCTGGCCGCTCGCGAGTGCCCCGTCCGAAACCGCCGTCGTGTCCTCAACGAGCGAGGTCTGAATCTCAAGACCGAGATCGCGGATCTGCGGCCCGACTCGATCGAGCGTGCCCAGCACGATCTCGTTGCGGCGGAAAGCGAGCACACGCAGTCGGTCGAACTGCGCGTTGTATGCGGACCAAGCCTCAGCGATAGACGCCACACGCTCCGGGTGGGACCCGGCGGCCTCCAGCTCGGCAATGAATGCCTGCGCCTGCTGCGAGTGATGGGTGAACTGTGCCAGCTCATCCTCCAAGCCTGTTCGCACAAAGCGGTAGCCATAGAGCCGCGCCAGCATGAGCTCTTCAACCGCGCCCTTCAGGGACTTCATCGAGGCCAGATCCTGCTCGGAAGCGGCGAGCTCGAAAAGAGAATCGATCTCCTCGCGGACACGCATGCCGTCGATCAGCGCCGCATCGCGTCGCTCGTTGCGCTCGTAGATCACTTCTTTGACCTGCTCGAACGCCAGGTCGTACTCGGAGAACAAGGCCTCGATCTCGCGGATGTTCTTCGCCCGCTCCGGGTTCTGAAAGCTCACCTTCGCCTGCTCGATCGACGAGCGGAGCTCTTCGGCCCAGCGCTCGTACTCCTCGACCTCGCGCGGCTCGTTGTTGATAAGGAAGTCCTTCACGTTCAGGCGGACCATCAGCATCGCCTGCATCGCGTCCGCACCAACCCCGAGATCGGTGGACATCTCGGCCTGCTGGCTCGACGCCCCCGCGAGCGCATCCGTTGATAGCAGAGCCTTGCCGCCCAGAGCGACCATCATCACAACCATGAGCGCAAGGCCGATGGTCAAACGCAGCGACAGAGTCCAACGCATTACAAATCCCCTCGTGCCATCCGAAATAGGGAAGCCTGCCTCAACCTCGCTCCGGGGTCACACACCGAAAGAGGTGGCTTGCCGATCGGCTCATCCGCTCGATGAGGTGAGCCCGAGCCCTGTGGCGAAGCGTTTCAAAGCCACAATTGGAGTAAACAACCGCTGCGCAAGCGGTTCCCACTCGCTGACCGGCACTATCCGACCTGATGGATCGGAGCCGGCGTGTCGTCCCCAACCGTTGCGGTGCTCGGCTCGGCATCCGGCTCGTTCATGCTGAGGAGTTTCATGTCCTCATTAACAACGGCCTGCAAGTGAACCGGCCGCCCCCATAGCCGCCGCAGCGCTCGGAGCACCTCCACCGCCTTCGCGGCCTCGATCTCGAGCCCCGCGAACTCGTGCGCCAGATACAACTCGCCACGGTTTAGGTAGTTCCCGTCAGCCACGTGGATGAATGGCTGGCCCATGTTCGTGATGTGGTGGAGCAGCGTCTGCTTGATCACACGGAAGTCCCGCGTCGCGATCTTCATCTGGCCCGTGCGAGGGTCACGGCGCAGCTGGTACATCTTGTGCTTCTCGACGAACTCGGGCGTCAGGAACTCATCGATGAAGTTCACGTCGTTGTAGATCCGCCGCACCTCGAAGATCTTCTCACGGCCCTTCATGCTCTTGTCGTTAAACGCGTCCTTAGCGCCGATCGAGTCGAGCCGGTCCCAGGCCGCGCCGTGCTGACCCCGATCCCAGCGGCGCTCGATGTCCTTGAACATCTCGACCCCGATCTTGTAGGGGTTGAACCCGCCAGGCGGCATGTGCACCACACCCGAGTGCTGTTCGGCATAGTCGATGATCTCCGATGCCTCGAGGAAGTGCTCGGTCATGAGCTTGCTGTGCCAGTAGGTCGCCCACCCCTCGTTCATGATCTTCGTCATCGCCTGCGGCGCGAAGTAGTACGCCTCGTCACGGATGATCCCGAGGATGTCGGCCTGCCACTCCTGCAGCGGCGCGTTCCGAAGCAGGAACAGCAACACATCGCGTGTCGGCTTCTCAGGGAATGCCTTTGACCGCTTCTCCTGCTCCGCCTCAAAGGCCTCCTTTTGACGCTCAAGTTCTGAGGCCGGATTGATGAACGGGTCCATGTACTCTTTGGCCGGGAGCCGCTCGGGCTCGAACCCGCCCCGACTCGTTGGCGCATCACGAGCGTCCTCGCGTCGAACGAAAACGCTGTGAGGATCGATCAGGTGCTCGACAGCGAGGCAGTCGTCGATGAACCGCTCGACAATGTCCTTGCCCTGCGCATCGATGTGCCTCTTGATCCGCGTCGCGTGATTCGCCGTGGTGTCCATCATCTTGCGGTCGGTCTTGCCGAACCACGCGTTCTGCCTAAAGAAGTCCGAGTGCCCGTACACATGCGCCATAACCAGCTTCTGGTCGAGCACGCTGTTTGACTCTTGCAAATAGGCGTAGCACGGGTCGTTGTTAATCACCATCTCGTAGATACGACCCATGCCGTACGCATCGCGCTTCGCGAGCCCGTCGTAAGAAGCCCCCCACTTCCAGTGTGGATACCGGACCGGGAAACCCCCGTACGCCGCGATCTGGTTCATTACATCGAAGCTGACGCGCTCGAATACGACTTCAAAGAAGTCGAGCCCCAGTTCCAGGGCTTTGGCCTTAATCCGAACCAAGTGGTCCTTGAGTTCCGCTGGAAGTTGCGTGTTCATGGGCTATCCTCGCCGCGGCCGATACACCGATCGGACGGCAGAGCCGTCCCGACACAAGGCCTCACGGTCCTGTACGCCTCCCGGCCCGCGTGTGGTCGGATCCGGGCGTGACCTCTGGATCGTGACGACAGCGCCGCCCGACGCAGAAGAGCACGCGTGGGCCCAGCGCTCCTCCCTGCACCTAAAGCCATGCCCACGCCACCCCAAACCGGGTGCGGGCCGGCCAGCAGGTGCCGAAGCCGTTCCCACCGCACCTGGGGAACAGCCCGGAGTTCCGACGCGTCATGCCATCCATCCAGAACCAACGGGACGCTTGCCGCCTCTCATCGCCGCTCAAGGCGGCACTGATCTCAGTCGCGCTGTTCGCAAGCACCGCTTCAGCATCGGTCGGAACCGGCGGCCTGCAACACACCGCCACGCAGCAGTCACAGCAAGGCCATGAGCCGGCACTCGTCATCCGTGGCGCAAGCTCGACACCAATCGTCTTCGGAGCACCCGGAACAACCCAGAGCGGCTATGCCGGTGGCACCACGCACGAGCCCTATCAACACCGCTTTCTGCCGTTCGAGGACGGGACGTTCGTTGATCTGGGCTTCGCGAGACCCGATCTCGGCTGGAGCGCATCGATGCCACCCATCGGGCCGACCAATGCCTTTAGCCTCCGGACATCTGCCGATGCAACCAGCCACCGCTGGGGCTCGGCTGGCTGGTACGCCGACTCACAGGCCGTGCAAGGCACCGTTGCCTTTGAAGTCTTGCGTCCTGTCCGAATCCGCTTCGAGTTTGGCGGCCTGACGCGTGTCTACGGCGGCTACTACAACCCGGCAGGCCCCTCGTACGCCAATGCAACGTGGTACGCGCAGCTCGTCCAAGTCGGAAGCAATACTGGCGAGTTCGCATGCCCCTCGGCCTATGAGAACGTGGTGTATGTGACCGCACTCAACGAGCGGCGGCACCGCTACACGAACCTCCCCCGCGTCACCTATCTCGAGCCTGGCCAGTACATCCTTCGCGCTCGCGTCGATGCGCAGGCTGGCGGCCTCGGAAACTACCTCATGGGCACGGCGCCAGAGGCGATGGCGTGGGCCGAACTCGAAGCACGCGTGCTCGACGAGTGCCCCGCCGACATGGACCGTGATGGTGATGTCGATAACGAAGACCTCGGCTTCTTCCTAAGAGCATGGTCCGCGCAGGACTCCGCGGCAGATCTAAGCGGGTCTGCAGATCCTTGCAACACCCGCAATGGACAGCCGGACGGCGCGGTTGATGAGATCGACCTGACCGTGTTCTACAGGCTCTGGTCCGCCGGTCCCTGCGACTGAGGCCCACTGGCACGCATTGGTTGGTCGAGCACCGCCTCGATGCGCCGTGCGACCGCGCGGATCATCGCACGCTCCGGATCGCGCCATTGCTCGGGCTCACCCGTCTCACGGACCGCGGTTTCTACCGCTGCGCGGTAGGCCTGTGGGGAGCAGTCACTCAGCTCGGGCTTCACAACCTTTAGCCAGAAGTACTCCAGCTCGGCGTCCCAGCGATCGGTGACCGCCGCGCCGTAGTCGTCATGTGTCACGAGCTCGCGCCGCTTGCCCGCGAGCGTGTCTCGGTGCCGCGCCGCGATCGACTCAATCAGACCCCACACGGGCATGCTCAGCCGTGCCCGGTCCGAGTCCGCATCCATTCGGCGCTTCGTATCCTGGCGCACACTCCGACGACGCGACTCGGTGACCTGCGCACCGAACGCCGAGTCCGAAGCTCGACCCCCCACTAACGCGAGCACGAGCCCGCCAACGAACAAGGTCGCCGCGATCGGCCAGAACAAACCATCGCTCAGGAATACCCATCGTCCCATGAGGCGGAGCGCAGCGCCCACGAGCATCGCGAGCGCAACCAACACACCCGCCAATCGCCACAGCATCGCAAGCAATCGGAGCAGGCCCAGCATGGCTGATCAAAGGCGCCGTGATGGTCTTCAGGTGTCGAGTTCGAAAGGTGCTGCGTCGATCGAGACCCTGACGCGATTGAGCGGTGCACCGGCCGCGTCCGCGAGCGCGTTGCGTCCACCGCCCCGGAGCCACCTGTCAAACTCATAACGCGCCGCCGCGTCCGAGGCCGCCACATCAAGCACACCACCCTGCAGCCTGATTGCAGAGCACCGCTTGCGCAGCGCGCTGGGCACCAGATCCTCCCACGCCTCGGCTACCGCCCCGAGCTCGCGATGCACCCGCTTGAGCAGGCGCCGATGCTGCTCAATAACTTCGGTGATGGCTGACGCACGAGTGGGGGCAGGGCGGATCTCGCGAAGACGGTCGAGCCGTCTCGCGGCAGCGAGGATCTCCGCTTCTGGGCCATCCTGACGTTGCATGAACCCCAGAAGTGTACAGATCTTCACAACCGGCCCCGAAGCAGAACCGTTATCCCCAATGTATCCCCTTGGTGGCTCGGGGATTCATCCGTTTTTTGACATAAGTTTTTATAAAATAAGAGCTTAGGCTAAATTGCTCGTGGCAGGCGTATGCCAAACACTGTCCCAGCATTGGGCTTGGATTCAAACCAGATCTCTCCGCCCGCACGTGTGACCAGCTCTCGACACAACGCGAGGCCAAGCCCCGTCCCACTGCCGTCAGTCTCAAATGGGCGGAACACCTGCTGCACCCGCGACTGATCGATACCAACGCCAGTGTCCTGCAAGCGCAGCTCAATATGCTCCGATCCGGGTTCCACGTGGAACGACAGAACACCACCCGCTGGCCGATCACCTGCGAAGCCGCCAGAGCGTCGCGGCAACATCGCCTTGCGCCCATTCAAGAGCAGGTTCAGAAGCACCTGCTGCAAATCAGGCGGCGAGATGGCCACCCGAGCATCGCATGTTTCGGGGGAGACTTCGAGCTCAATCGAATCTCGCTCAAGGGGCCGAGCGAGACAGAGCAAAGCCGAGCGGAAGCAGTCGTAGGGGTCCGCGCTTCCCTGGTCTAACCCCGCTGGTGCAAATCGCCCCCCACCACCGAGCTTGAGGATCGATTCAGATATCTCCGCGGCACGGCGTGCCCCCGCCTGCGCACGCTCGAGTGCTTTTCGCTGAAGATCAACACTCGCGTTTGGCTGGAGTGCGGCGGACGTGTAGCCAACCACAGGTGTCAGCAGGTTGTTGACTTCATGTGCTATCAATCCGACCAGGGTTCCGAGAGATGCCAGCCGCTCGCTCTCGGTCAGCTCCTCTCGGAGCTGTTCAAGTGACCGAGTGGTGGACTCGAGCTGCTCCAAGGCCGCCTCGGCATGTTCCACGTGGAACAGACCGGTGTTTGGGTCTCGGGATGTGTTGTCGGGCCGCGCCATGCTGGCTGAGAGATCGGCCTCGGCAGCGGCTGGCTGAGGGCGAGGGTCTCCGTGAAGGCCAGATCAGCGCGCAACGCGCCAACTAGTGAAAACAGCGAATCTAGAGGGGTCTCAGGGCTTGCGTCCTGAATCGGGGCCCTGCTGCGAATCTGGGAATCAGATGCGGTTGGTATCGGCGAGATCACTCACCCACAGCGGGCCAGATTGGCCACCGCTCGGGCCAGGTGCCCCCGAAGCAAGCCAGGCCTTGGCTGTGGGGGGACGAATATCCAGGTCCACCACGGCCGCGAGATCGATCCATCGAAACTCGATGTGATCCTCAATGGTTGGCGGTGAGTCGGGCCAGTCTCCGGACTCGGGTTCCACGTGGAACACCAGCGAAACTTCATGGATTGACCGGTTGCCGTTCAAGAAGCTGTTTTCTCCCACGAGCAGCAGGGGGCCCACACGCACGGTGAGCCCCGTCTCTTCGGCAAACTCTCGGATCAGGGCGGACTCCGCGGGTTCTCCGTGCTCGATCCGACCACCGGGTAGGTACCCAAACCCAGCATCCCGGGCAAAGCAGATCAGCGCCCGCCCTTGGTAAACCGCGAGGCCGCGGGCAATGAGTTCGGTGCGTTGCTCGGCGTTCGCTGGGGTGTGCGGCATAGGCAGGGGTTGTATCATGGATCTGGCTCAGGTGCAGCGCCGAGCGCAACCCGCAGGGAGGCGGTACATGGCTGAGAAGACCGGCACACCGGCATCAACCACAAACAAAAACCAAACAAAGGCTGGTGAACCGGGGAAACGCGAAAAGCCACGGCGGCTTGGCCGCGGCCTCAGTGCCCTGCTGACGCCGGATCCGGTTCGTATCGATGAGCCCACCCCAACAGCGCCACCGGCCACTGCCCCTCCTTCTGACGACACAGAGCAGGCAGCAAGCGTTGGTGTACTCAGCGTTCCGATCGATTCGGTCTCGCCAAGCCCCTTCCAGCCCCGTCGCACATTCGACGAGGCCGCACTGACCGGCCTTGCGGCCTCTATCACTGCACAGGGCGTGATGCAGCCGATCCTCGTTCGGATCCTTGGAGTGGGGCGATACGAACTTATCGCCGGCGAACGGCGTCTCCGAGCCGCACGCCTCGCGGGGCTTAAGCAAGTGCCCGCGATCGAACGCTCATTAGATGATCGCCAGGCCGCCGAGTGGGCGCTGATTGAGAACGTGCAGCGTGAAGACCTGAACCCTGTGGAGCGCGCCGAGGCGTGCCGGGTGCTGGCCGAGCGGTTCGGGTTGAAACAGGCAGAGATTGCAAAGCGGCTGGGCCTTGAGCGCTCGAGCGTGAGCAACCTGATGCGCCTGCTGGAGTTGGAGCCTGAAATCCTAGAACTGCTTAGAACCGGCGCGTTAGGGCAGGGCCACGGCAAGGCCCTCTTGGGTGCCGCGCCAGGGAAATCCCGCGTTGAACTGGCGACGAAAGCGGTAGAACACGGGGTTTCTGTGCGGACTCTTGAGCGCGAGATTTCGGGATCCACTTCGCGTGCGAATCCTCAAGGCATGAGCCCGGGCGTGCCCAAAGATGAGTCACCTAGGATTGAGGTTCGCGATTTGGAAGACCGCCTATCGAAGTATCTGGGGACAAAGGCCCAGATTCGGACAGGCTCAAACGCCCAAAAAGGGCGGATTCTCCTTGATTTCTATTCTCTAGATCACTTCGACGACATTATGCGAGCGATCGGGTATCAGACAGAAATCGAGGGTATCGGCTGATTTTCACTCGCATTGTGGCTTCGAAGTGACGAAGCTAGATAAGCCGACCTAAGCTTGATTATCGTCTGGTTCAACCTCGCGTAGCACAAGCCGGGTACGGCGTCACCAGACGGAGTTCTCCGCAGAGCACGAAGGCGGAGAGACTCAAAAGCGGCATCAAGTCTTGGAGTAGCGCCGACCCCGAGGCGACAAGAGGTAAGGAACACTATGGCAAAGCGAACTCCTAGGAAACGGCGCCCGAGCGCGCCGAAGCAAGCCCCTCGAACAAAGAACACCGACGAACTGGGCGAACTCTCGACCGAGGCCCTTCAGGCCGAGTTGCGTCGCAGGCAGCGCTCCACCCGCTCCTTGGAGCGCAAGCGTGAGCGCCTGCTTGAGCAGCTGCGTGATGTCGAGGCGGAGCTTGCTGCCCATGGGGCCCCGATTACCGCGAGCGGCGGTGTCCGCAAGCGTCCCAAGAACGACATGAACCTCGAAGAGGCCCTTGCTTCCGTTTTGACGGGGAGCACCATGGGTGTGACCGAGGCGGCCGAGGCTGTTCAGCGTGCCGGTTATATGACCAGCAGCGCAAACTTCCGCACCATCGTGAATCAGACCCTTATTCGAAGCAAGAAGTTCAAGAAGATCAGCCGCGGTCAGTACACCGCTCGCTGAGGCATATGTTCAAAGCTGAAGAATTGAAAAGCCCCACGGCTCGTCGAGCCGTGGGGCTTGTTTATCTCTTCTCGTGGTTAGGCCGGGTGTCCCTGGCCCCCCTCGATCAATGCCGCAAAACGATCAGCGCGGGACCGGGAAACGCGTCAGGCGCGACTGCCGATCGAGCAACAGGAGCCGCCGGAGATCCTCACGAGCCATGCGGATGTTCTCGTCGAAGGTGACCGCCAGCTCGTTCTTGAGCTGGACCTCACGGAGCGCCATGGTGGCCAGGTCTGGGGTCGGGTTTGCCCGGATCTGGGCGGCACGCTCGAAGCTGTCCGGCGTGCCGCTGCAGGCCCCAAGGGACAGACCGGCCGCGGCAATTGCCCCGGCAAACAGCGGGCGGGTACGGGTGGCGGGGATCTTCATCACGGTCGCTCCATGCGGTTCCGGCTGGGAAGTGGTCGTCGGGTGTTCCCGAAACTTCCCGGCTGCATCGTGGATCCGCCTCGGCTGAGAGAGACGGCTTCCAGGACAAGGGGGTTGTCCAGGACAGCCGATACGAGCCGCGTGGCCCACCGGATCCGCACTGGTTGTAGCCGAGCAGGGTCTCACCGTCAACCCGAGCCTGCCCGGCGTCGATGACCGAGGTATGCAGGTGACCCCCGTTTCAGCGGATCTCGGCAGTGCAATCTCTGTGGCGGTCGCTCGCAAGAGCCTCGACACGCAGCAGGCCCAGGGCGATGCAATGGTCGATCTCATCAGCGAGGCGGCTGCCGTGGGAGCACAGACGCGCGGCGCCATTTCGGCAACTCCGACGCCGAGTGAAACGGGCCAGAACCTGGACGTCACCGCGTAAACCCGTGTGAAGCAGTTGCTTCTGACAATAATCTAAAAACGGACTCGGCATGGTGTTATCGCGGACTGTCGCACCGATAGTGGTGGGACCCACGCGGTATTTGCGCTTGTGTACTTCGCTTGCCTCTTTGGCAGCGAAGCCTGCTCGCATCGCCTGATCGGCGGCTGGAATCAGCTCTGGGAGCATGCCAGACCCTGTGGGCGGCGTGGCGCGCGGGTTGTTTCGGTCTCCTCGACGGCGTCCGAAACGCCGATCTTTATAAGGAGGCCTGTATGCGCCCCGATCGGATGACCAACGCGGCCCAGGGGGTCCTCGCGGAGGCCCAAACGCTGGCGGCTGGCGAGCGGCACCCGGAGGTGGGGGGGCTGCACGTACTGTCAGCGCTGGTGGATGACTCCGCAGGCGGCGGGCCCGCACTGGCGGTGATTAGGAAGCTCGGATCCGATCTCACGCGCCTGCGTGGGATGATCGAGAGCGAACTTGGCCGGCTCCCGAAAGTGGAGGGCCAAACCCCACAGGGCGGACGACAGATCATCGATCTGTTCGGGCGTGCGGATGCCGAAGCGAAGTCGCTCGGTGATAGCTACGTGTCGACCGAGCACCTGCTGCTCGGGCTCACGCAGGTCAAGGGAACCGCGAAGGACCTGCTTGAGGTCCACGGGCTCACGCGTGATCGTGTCGCGGAAACGATAAAAGCGCTGCGCGACGCGAGTGGGGTGGCAAGCGTCACCGACGCGTCAAGCGAAGCAGAATACGAGGCATTGAGCAAGTACGGGATCGACCTTACCGAGCGGGCGCGTCAGGGCAAGATCGATCCGGTCATCGGTCGAGACGAAGAGATCCGTCGCGCGATGCAGGTGCTGGGCCGGCGCACTAAGAACAACCCGGTGTTGATCGGCGAGCCCGGCGTGGGCAAGACGGCGATCGCCGAAGGCCTCGCGAAGCGGATCGTCGATGGTGACTGTCCCGAGGGCATGGTGGACAAGCGGATCATTGCGCTCGATGTCGGGCAGCTGCTCGCCGGCGCGAAGTTTCGCGGTGAGTTCGAGGAGCGGCTCAAGGCGGTGCTCCGTGAGGTGCAGGCGTCGGATGGTGGTGTAATTCTCTTTATCGATGAGCTGCACACGATCATCGGTGCCGGCGCGGCAGAGGGCGCGGTTAGCGCGGGCAACCTGCTCAAGCCTGCGCTTGCGCGGGGCGAGCTTCGCGCGGTCGGCGCGACAACCCTGGATGAGTATCGCAAGCACGTGGAGAAGGACCCCGCGTTCGAGCGACGCTTCCAACCCATCCTTGTGGATCAGCCCAGCCCCGAGGAGACCGTCGCGATTCTCCGTGGGATCAAGGACAAGTACGAGCAGCACCACGGCGTGCGAATCCAGGACGCGGCCTTGCTCGCCGCGGCATCGCTGAGCCACCGCTACATCGCGGATCGGTTCTTGCCCGACAAGGCGATCGACCTGGTCGATGAGGCCGCGAGCAGACTGCGGATCGAGATCGACAGCATGCCGGCGGAACTCGACGAGCTTCGGCGCCGGATTATGCAGCTCGAGATCGAGCGAGAGGCCCTCAAGCTCGAGTCGCCCGAGGGCGCACCCGAGCTCGAGCGGGTCGAGAAAGAACTCGCGGATCTCAAGGAGAAAGACTCGGGTCTGAGCGCGCGTTGGGACGCGGAGAAGGCGGAGCTGGACGAGGTTCGCGTGCTGAAAGAGCGGATCGAAGCGAAGCGGGTCGAGCTCGAGCAGGCGCAGCGGCGGGGGGATCTCGAGGCGGCAGCCAAGATCCAGTACGGCGAGCTGCGCGATCTGGAAACAAAGCTCTCTCAGGCGGAAGCGACACTCGATGCGCACGCGAATGACTCCGATCGGCTCGTCAAAGAGGAGGTCGATCCTGAGCAGATCGCGTCGGTTGTGGCACGCTGGACGGGGATCCCGGTCACGCGACTGGTCGAGACCGAGCGCGACAAGCTTCAACGGATTGAGGAGCACCTGTCGGAGCGCGTCGTGGGCCAGAACCACGCGCTGAAGGTGGTCGCGGATGCCGTGCGCCGCAGCCGCGCAGGACTGGGCGATCCGGATCGCCCGATCGGAAGCTTCTTGTTCCTGGGTCCGACGGGAGTCGGCAAGACCGAGACGTGCAAGGCGCTCGCGGAGTTCCTGTTCGACACCGAGGAGGCTGTCGTCCGCGTCGACATGAGCGAGTTCATGGAGAAGCACGCGGTGAGCCGTTTGGTGGGTGCGCCTCCCGGGTATGTCGGGTACGACGAGGGCGGCGTGCTGACCGAGGCGGTGCGTCGTCGGCCCTACAGCGTGGTGCTGCTCGACGAGGTTGAGAAGGCGCACCCGGACGTGTTCAACGTGCTGCTCCAGCTCCTCGATGATGGACGGCTCACCGATAGCCAGGGTCGGACGGTGGACTTCCGGAACGCGATCGTGGTGATGACGAGCAATCTGGGCAGCAGCAAGATCCAGGAGATGACCGAGAACGGCGCTGAGGACTGGGAGATCGAGGCGGCGGTCCGCGATCTGATCCGGCGCGGCCCCGGCGCGGACATCGACATGGACGGCATGACGCCCGATGAACAGGGCAAGATGCGGGCGCAGCTCAACCTCGATGCGCGCCAGCCATTCTTCAGACCCGAGCTGCTCAACCGGATCGACGAGACCGTCGTGTACCACCAGCTTGGCAAGGACACGCTGGGTGGCATCGCGCAGATCCAGCTCGGCAGGCTCCGCCAGAGGCTCGCGGACCGGGGGATGGCGATCGAAGTCTCGCCCGAAGCTCTCGCGCAGCTCGCGGAGGAAGGATGGGACCCGGGCTACGGCGCGCGACCGCTCAAGCGGGCGATCCAGTCGCGGCTCGAGAACCCGCTTGCGACGCGGATACTCAATGGCGAGTTCCACCCGGGCGACACGATCCTCGTGACGTTTGACGGCGGGTTTCGGTTCACAAAGAAAGAGGAAAACCAGACGGCCGGCGCGTGAACACGGGGCCGGCCGAGCCGATACGCCTGTATGGCTCGGACTGATGGTGGTCATGGTCCCGACCTGTTGATGCGCGCGGCTCGGTTCTTGGCCGCGACCACGTGGGGGGCCGCACTCGCGGTGCTCGTCGCAAGTTGCGTGCGCTTGCCGGCCGGGGCAGGATCCTCGCTTGAGCAGCTGTTCGTGTGGGGGGCGTTGCTGGTCGAGACATTCCGCGTGCCGGCGGTGCTCGCGACCACCATCGGGGTCTTTGGGTCTGTCTTGTTCTCGGGCCTGAGACGCCGGGTGCCGTATATCACGCTTGTCTGCGCCGCGGTTGTTATGGGGTGGGGCGTCCCGCCGCTGGTTCCTACGGGTGTCCCGGAGCATCCGGAGCCCGACGAAGAACTCGTGGTCTATGCGTTGAACCTCATGTACGGCACCGGCGAGGCGGGGCTCATGCTCGCCGAAGCCGAGCGAGTGGGCGCTGATGTGCTTGTGCTCAGTGAGTTCACGCCGGAGTTCGAGCGCGATGCGGATGCATTGATCCGTGCGCGGTACCCGTTCGCGCACGGCTGCGCACGCGATGACGGGTTCGGGCTCATGATCTATTCGCGGCTGCCGTTTGAGGGGCCGGCGCAGATCCCAGCGATCAGTTGGGAGACGCCGCAGCCTCGGGTGAGGCTGACGGTCGGGACACGTGTGGTCGAGGTTTGGGGCGTGCACCTGCAGAGCCCGGGGCGGCCTTGGATCGTGACAAAGCAGCGCGAGGAGGTGGAGCGGATGGCCGCGGACCTGCGCGCGGTGCTTGACACACCCCCGGAGGCCAGCGGTATCGATGCGGTCGTGATCGCGGGGGATTTCAACGCGCCCTGGCGGACGGGCCATCTCCGGGAGTTGCGGCGGGTTCGTGGTGTCCACGAGGCCCACGACGCCCTGGCATGGGGAGCCGGCTCGACGTGGCCCCACGTCGAGTACGGTGGCGCAACCGGGCTGATGATGGCCGCATTCGGAGAGACCGCGAACATCAGGCTCGATCACGTCGTTGTCAGTCCGGGGGCGGTCGCGTTGGAGACCGGCGTTGGCCAGGACACAAGGTCCGACCATCTGGGTGTCTGGGCCCGCGTGGGCGTGTTTGGGCGTGATACTGACGCAGGTCCCGAGGGTGGGCCTTGATCTCGACCAGGGTTTACTGCGACAATCCGGGTCGGGCGGACCTCTATCCGGGCCGCCGACGGAAATCCGGCGCTGGCCCTGCAAGGTTTGCCAGGATCTGACCAGAGTGATGGGGGAAGTGTCGGGACTCACCCGGCGTGTGGGCGGAGGCACTGAGCGGCGATGACCCCCGGCTCGGCAACAGATCGTCTCGGTTACCGCGCGTTCACGCTCATCGAGTTGCTGGTCGTGATCGCGATCATCGCGATCCTGATCGGGATCTTGTTGCCGGCATTGGGCGCGGCGCGGGGCGAGGCGCGGACCACGTTGTGCGGCAGCAACCTCCGTCAGATGGGGATAGCAAACGCGACCTATGCGGCCGAGCACAAGGGGAGGATCGCCACGTTCAGCTGGAAGGGTGGGCGTCGCAATCCGTCGAACTACGACGACCTGGGCCGCTTGGTGTATCCGCACGACTGGCAAGCGGCCGGAGCGCAGCTTGTCGAGATTCTCCGTGACAGACATCCGTGGCCCGAAGTGCTCACGGCAACATCGAGCGGCAGCCGGCTCGTTCCGTATCCACGGTACACACCTGTGTTCATGTCAGCGCTCGATAATCGCACACTGCCCGATGAGGCGACCCTCTGTCCCGAAGATGGCGACAAGAAAGAGACACGCGACCTCGATCCTTCCGAGTTCGGCAGCGTCTTCGCCACGCTTAGCGGTAAGTTTGCATCCTCCTACGAACTCGTCCCGGCGGCGTGGGATCTCCGACAGTCGACTCGCATTCGTGACCCGGATGATCGTCGTGTTCTCCCGGGTCGTGGGCGAGATCCTCAGGCCTTCACGATCAAGCTCTTTAGCTCATCTTCAACCAATACCCTCGGTCAGACACAGATGGCCAACGTGGCCTTCCCGTCAGGAAAAGTGCATGTGATCGACTTCTTCGACCGGCACACGCCGCTGGACTCGGGCCGAACCTATAAGGCATATGGCGAGGCAACCGCTCGGCAGCCGCTGCTTTTCTTTGATGGCAGCGTTGTGCGCAAGCGGGCCTCTGAGTCAAATCCGGGCTGGGACCCGCGGTTCCCGAGCGTCGATTTGAAGACCGTGACGCTGTACGAGGGAACCACAGAAGTGGCACGGATGCCTGTGGGCTTCCGATGGACGCGTGGTGGATTGCTCGGGATTGACTACGGCGGTTCGGACATCGATACGGGCCAAGGGGCGCCGAGTCCCTGAGTAGCACATCCATTTTTTATTTTACATTATCTAGTGGATCATTTTACGCATTTGCATATTGTTGTATCTTCACACTCGCCCGCAACTGGAAGGTATGAACAAAATGCAAATCACCCCGCTATCGCTTGGGCTTTGTCTCCCATTTGTTAGTGTGGCAGCTGGACAAGTATGCCCAGATCCGCTAGTAGAGAGCACTGAGATCTACCGTTGCTCCGCGTTTAGCGTGAGCGTGATTGCAGGGGACGATTATGAATTTGTAAGCGGCGGGTGCGGAGCCAATACATCGGCAATTGGTGC
This sequence comes from Planctomycetota bacterium, assembly GCA_039186605.1. Lineage (GTDB taxonomy): Bacteria > Planctomycetota > Phycisphaerae > Phycisphaerales > UBA1924 > JBCCZZ01. The sequence goes on from JBCCZZ010000004.1 coordinate 191,507, forward strand.
CGCAACGGGCATCTTCAGTGATCGTGCGACTGACATGGATTGTTCGACATGCATTCCGTTCACAACTGTCGTCGTGCCTACGAACATGTTTAGCTTCACAACGTCGGAGAACATCGACAGCGACACGACACTTCCTTGCTCGAGCCAAAGTTTGAGTCAGATGAATGCTATCTATGTCCCGCCGGCTGGGGAACCAATCCCGGATGGCGTTCTTGGTGTTGGCGTGTCTGCACGAGGCGAGGCTGGTTCTGGTATCAGCTCCAGGCAAGTTACATCAAACGGTAGAACTGAGACATCTGTCGAAGCTGGCCTAGTGGGGTTCCAGGTACCCCCCGGTCCAGAGAATCCGATATTTTGTGCTAACGCAATCGGTCTTGGAGGAGCATTTGCATCCGCGTCTGCTCCCGTTTTTGGAGTCTCGGTCCAACCGAGAGTACAGAATCCAACCGGACCACGGTTCACGATCACGACGAACGTCATCTCAACGGCTACGCGAGGAGGGGGCTGTGACCTTGGGTCGGCACTCTCTGAGGTCCGGCGCGAGCGGCTGCAGCAGTTGCTTGAGGGGCTCAATACGATTCTCCGAAACGTAGGATTCTTCGTTGTTGACAACTCCTCCCCGGGCAATCCCACAGTTATAACGGCCGATCAGTACACCTTCTCGCCGGGAGATTCGCTCCAGGCAGGAACATCTGGCGTGGTGTTCAACGACGCGGGAAGTTTCTCGATGTCTTCGACATCCGTTGATACAACGAGTGATTCCTTGTCACTCTCTTTCGTGTTGCTTGAGTTTGGATTGGATGACTTTGATATTGATGGTGACGGTCGATTTAGCTCGCTTGATCTTGCGCTCGTAGACGCTGCGGGCGATTTAGCGACGACGACAGATCCGATGGTAGTTAGTTATTTTGATCTCGATGGTGACGGGATGATTGAGAACAGCGCGCCAAGTGGGGGTGGGTTCTTCGCGGGAAGCAGCCCCGGAACGGAGATTGAGGTGGCCATGAAGACGATCGCCAACATGCGGATTGTGCTCGCGGCTGACTATGAAGCCGGCGTGTTTGGTGATCTAGACGGCGATGATGACGCAGACTGCGATGACTTGGCCATTGGCGAAACAGGCTACCCATTCGTATCGCTTGGCAATGCGCTCTATAACACTCGCTTTGATGTCGATCTTGACGGCGTGATCGATCAGAATGACCGTGAAGCGTTCTTCGATTTGCTGCAGCCTGGTGATGTAACCACGACGGGTTCGAGTCTCCCCGGCGGGCCGGGGTTCGGGATTCCCGACGGGGTTGTAGATTTGGATGACCTCGGGTGGTACCTCTCCCGCTGGCTCGCGCTCGATCCGGTTGCTGATCTAACCACGGCTGGCGCAACACTTCCTAGCCAGCCTGGAGCAGGGATTCCGGATGGGCAAGTCACGCTGGACGACCTGGGATACTTCCAGACGATCTGGCTCGGTTCTTGCCCATAAGCGAGCGCGTACCGTCGATCCATGGCCGACCCCAACACCGTGTTTCTCGATGGTGCGTTCCTCCCTCGGAGCGATGCGCGCGTCAGCGCGTTCGATGCAGGTTTTCAGCACGCGGTGGGCCTGTTCGAAACGATGCTCGCGGTGCCCGGACCGGACGGTTCGGGGGGGCCAGAGATCGTTCGACTCGAGTGGCACACCGAGCGGCTGAGGCAATCGGCGATGGAACTCGGGCTTGCCGACTCGCTCGAAACAAGGGCCCTTGGCGAGGCGGCTGTTGAAACGGTTCGGCAGAGCGGGCTCTGCGACCACGGGTCGCACGCACGCGTGCGGCTCAGCGTCACGGGCGGCGACCTCAACCTGCTCCAGTCCCAGGGTCAGAGCCAACACCGGCCGACGGTGCTGATCCAGGCACAACCGGCGACGACATACCCGGACGAGATGTTCGAAAAAGGCGTGCGCGTCGCGATCGCGCAGTCGAGGGCGAACCCGTTCAACCCGACCGAGGGGCACAAGACGCCCAACTACTGGTGGCGTCTGCGCGAGCTGCAGGCCGCGGCGGCGGTGGGTGCGGCCGAGGCGCTCGTCTTCCAGATCAGCAACCACCTCGCGGGTGGGTGCGTGAGCAACTGCTTCGTCGTGAAGGACGGCACAGTGATCACGCCCATCGCGCGCGGCGAAGAGGTCGAGGTCGCGCGTGCCGCGGGCGATACCAACGCGGAGCCGAAGGCCGTGCTGCCCAGCCCGGTGCTCCCAGGGGTGACGCGTCGTTGGGTGCTCGAGTGTTGCGAGGATGAGAAGGTGCCGGTCGAGCGTCGGATGGTGACGATCGATGACGTGCTCGATGCGGACGAGGTGTTCCTGACGAACTCGAGTTGGGGCGTGTTGCCGGTGGTGGGGGTGGGGGAGAGCCAGATTGGTGGTGGAAAGGCTGGCGAGCGAGCGTGGTCCATCCGCGAAGCGTGGCTTTCGAGCCTGGAGCCCTAATCCCTGGTCATCACGCGTACGTTCTCACGGCCCTCACTCGGCACGCGAGATCGGCGACCAGCGAAGAACACCCGCACCCGGGCGTAGGCGATCAGGACCAACGCCACCACGATTGCAATCAGGATCAGCGGGATGAGGAGCGCCAGGGCCAGAAGCAGGATCAGAATGCCTAGGACGAGCAGAACCAGCCTGGTGAATGGGCCGGCGTTCTGGTCACCGAGGCGGATCCGATAGGCCCTCACACGTTCGGCAGCGGCTTGGCGGGACTGGTTGAAGTCCATATGGGATGGTAAGGCGTTGCTGTGACGCGATTTCGTTGACGGTTGCTGTGGATCTGGGTCTCGGTTCTTGCAGGCTCTGCTGTGTCAAGAAACAATGAGGATCCCGGCGGAGGATCGGCGGGCAGCGGAGGCGCGGCAGGATGCCCGAGAGCGACGAGAAGACCACCGGGGAGCTGCCCAAAGCCCCCTTCATCCACCTCCACCTCCACAGCGAGTACTCGCTGCTCGACGGGGGCAACCGGCTCGACAAGCTCTGCGAGCGGGTCAAGGAGCTGGGGATGGACGCCGTGGCGGTCACCGACCACGGCAACCTCCACGCGGCGGTGTCGTTCTACGAGACCGCGCGGCGGATCGGGATCAAGCCCATCCTTGGTGTCGAGGCGTATGTCGCGGACGGCGATCGGCGGGACCGGACATACACAGGTGTGCAAGACGGCGGGTACCACCTTGTGCTGCTCGCGGAGAACGAGACCGGGTGGGACAACCTGCTGTACTTGTGCAGCGAGGCGTATCTCACGGGCTTCTACTTCAAGCCCCGGATGGACCGGGAGATCCTTGAGACGCACAGCTCCGGGCTGATCGCGATCAATGGGCACCTCGGTTCGGAGATCGCGCACCACCTGACGCGCTACGAGACGGATCGGGACCCCAAGCACTGGGAATCCGCGAACGAGGTGTGCGCGTGGCATGAGCGGGTGTTCGCGGATGAGGGGACGGGCCCCCGGTTCTTCGTGGAGATGCAGCACCATGTGGTGGAGCAGAACGCGATTAACCCCCACCTGATCAGGCTCGCGCGCGAGCGTCAGCTCCCCATGGTGTGCGACAACGATGCGCACTTCCTGACTGCGGACGACCACGATGCGCACGACTCGCTCATCTGCATCTCAATGGGCAAGATCAAGAACGACACGCAGCGCATGCGCTACACGCCCGAGCTCTACGTCAAGAGCCCGGAACAGATGGTTGAGCTGTTCTCAAGGCCCGAGTACGGGGAAGCCGGCGGCGAGGCGCTCGCGAACACGCGGGCGATCGCGGACCGGTGCAACGTGGAGCTACCGATCGGGGCGAACCACGCGCCGGTCGTGCGTGTGGCACAGACAGGTGCGCTGCCTTCCCACGATGGGCCGGAGTACGCGGGGGATCTGACCCGTTGGCACAAAGCATTCTGTGCCCAGTTCGAGTTGGAGCCGTTCACACCCTCTGGTGATTCCAGCGACGAGGGGACGCGGCTCAAGGAAGACTGCGACACCTCGCTGCGACTGCTCGCCGAGGCGGGGATGGTCTGGCGCTACGGCGGGGGCATCCTCGAGTCTCGGCACGAGCTGATCCTCGGCGACTCGGGCGTTGATGAAGATGCGCAGACCGAGGACTGGAAGAAGTGGGCGCGGCTCAACCGCGAGCTGAAGATCCTCGCGGACAAGCTGATCAGCGCGTACTTCCTGATCGTGTGGGACTTCGTGAACTGGGGGCGGCAGGAGAACATCCCCGCGCTCGCGCGTGGTTCGGGCGTGGGCACGATGGTGGGCTATGTGCTGGGCCTGTCGAACGCGTGCCCTGTTCACTACGGGCTGCTGTTCGAGCGGTTCACCGACCCGGACCGGTCGGAGTATCCCGATATCGATATCGACCTGTGCCAGGACGGGCGGGGCGACGTCATCGACTATGTCCGCCGCAAGTACGGGCATGTCGCGCAGATCATCACGTTCGGGACACTCAAGGCGAAGGCGTGCATCCGTGATGTTGGCCGCGTGCTGGATCTGCCGCTGCCCGATGTGGACAAGGTCGCGAAGCTCGTGCCCGATGCACTGGGCACGACGCTCGATAAAGCGTTAGCCGAAGAGCCAGATCTCAAGAAGCTCTACGACAGCGATGCGCGGGTGAAGCAGGTCATCGACACGGGTCGCAGGCTCGAGGGCCAGGCCCGACATGCGGGTGTGCACGCCGCGGGCGTGATCCTCGCGAACATGCCGCTGCACGAGGTGGTGCCTCTCTACAAACAGAGCACGGCCGCGGAGCACGAGATCGTCACGCAATGGGACGGGCCCACCTGCGAGAAGATGGGTCTGCTCAAGATGGATTTTCTTGGGCTGCGCACCCTGAGCATCATCAAGCGATGCGAGACGCTGATCCGTGCCGGCCTGGATGACGACGCGATCTACAAGGCTGTGGGCCGTGAGAACGGCGATGGCGGTGCGCACCCGCTCGATCTGGAGCGGCTGTCGTACACCGACCCGAACGTGTTCAAGCTTTTCCAGCGCGGCGACACGACCGGCGTTTTCCAGTTCGAATCGGGCGGCATGCGGCGCTTGCTCGTCGAGATGAAGCCCGACCGGCTTGAGGACCTCATCGCGGCCAACGCGCTCTATCGCCCGGGCCCGATGGACCTGATCCCTGACTACAACCGGCGCAAGCACGGCACCGAGGACGTCCCGACGGTCCACCCCATCGTCGATCGCTTCACCGAAGAGACCTACGGCGTCATGGTCTATCAGGAGCAGGTGATGCAGATCGTCCACGAGCTGGGCGGCATCCCCCTGCGTGCGGCGTACTCGCTGATTAAGGCGATCAGCAAGACGAAGGCCAAGGTCATCGATGAGAACAGACCAGTCTTCATTGAGGGTGCAAGCGAGAAGGGGCTGGCGAAGAAGGAAGCGGAAAACCTCTTCGAGCTGATCCTCAAGTTCGCTGGGTACGGCTTCAACAAGAGCCACTCGACGGGCTACGCGATCGTCGCGTATACGACGGCGTATCTCAAGACATACTTCCCGGCGCAGTTCTACGCGGCGTTCTTGACCTTCGAGAGCCAGGCACAGAAGGTCAGCGATTGGACGCCCTACCTCGATGATGCGCGGAAGGCTGTGTTCATTGATCCTCTCACGGCCGAGGTCCTCAAGCGGGGGGTGGACATCAAGCCGCCAGATGTGAACCTCTCGGAGTCGGACTTCGCGGTCGTGTTCGATGAGGATGAACGGGCGACGAGCCAGGGCGGGCACATCCGTTTCGGTATGCGTGCGATCAAGGGCGCCGGTGCGAAAGCCATCGAGGCGGTGATCGAGGAACGCAACGAGACCGGCAAGTTCAAGAGCCTGTTCGAGTTCTGCGAACGCGTGCCGCCCGGGAGCCTCAATAAGGCGACGATCGAGAGCCTGATCAAGGCGGGCTGCTTCGACAGCGTGCACGGGCGCGACAACCGCGCGGCGATGATCGCCACCATCGATCGCGCCGTGAGCGTGGGCCAGAAGATGGCCCAGGACAAGGCCGCGGGCCAGAACCAGCTCTTCGGTGGCGGCGGGGCAGAGGTCATCGAACAAGTGCAGACCGAGGTGCCGCTCGAAGCGATGGAGCCCTGGAGCGAGAGCGAGACGCTGCAGCAGGAGAAGGACACGCTGGGCTTCTATGTGTCGAGCCACCCGCTTGAGCAGTGGAAGAGCTGGTACCAGATATTCACGAAAAACGCGTGCCTGCGCGAGCTCGGGCCTGAGATGGATGGGCAGCGCGTGAAGCTCGCGGTGCTGATCTCAAGCACGCGGCCCATCGTTGTGCGCAACGGGCGAAGCGCGGGCCAGAAGATGGCGATCCTGACGGTCGAGGACCTGACGGGCCAGGCCGACGCGGTGATGTTCACCGGGGTGTATCAGAAGTTCGGGCACCTGCTTGATGACGACGCCCCGAAGTTCATGCTGGGGCGCGTGGATTGCAGCCGGGGCGACCCGCAGGTGATCGTCGATCAGCTCGCGCCGATCGATGGAGCGCCACTAGAGAAAGGGCGGCTGAAGCTGTTGCTGCGTGCCGAACGCATAAACGGGTCGGCCAAGGACAAGGTCCCCGAACTCCGGCGTGCGCTGGCCGCGGCGCAGCCCGGCAAAGGTGGACCGCCTCCGGTGCCGGTGGACCTGGTGCTCGATTGTGGCGACCGGTTCGTGACGGTCAAGCCCGATCAGGGGCGGACGGTTGAGCTGGCCCCCACGCTTGCGCGTGAGGTGACGGCTGTACTCGGGCCAGAGAGCGTGTGGCTGGCTGGAGGCGTGGCGATCGAGATCGAGGAAGAAGGGCGGGGCAAGAAGCGGTGGGGGGCGTAATCACCTCGACTCCTTGATCCGCATAGAGCCATGTGCCCTGTATATCCTCTGGGAATGCGGCCTCAGGGATATTCGTCAGCAGCAATCGCCAACGAGCTTCTAAAGCTCAGCAAGCAGAGCTCAATCGATATCACTCCAATGGCGCTCAATAAGCTGGTGTACTTGGCTCATGGGTGGCATCTCGCATTTACGGGCCGAGCGCTGATCAGTGAACGAATTGAGGCGTGGAAGTACGGCCCGGTTGTCCCCTCGCTCTACCAAGAGTTCAAGAGCTTCGGAGATCAACCTATTGCAGGTGTCGCATTCGGGTCCGATACAACTACAACAACCACGCCGGAGATTCCTTACCTCCCTGATGATAGTGAGGGGCATGAGGCCCGCGAGATCATCCAGTCGGTATGGGAGCGGTACGGAGAGCTATCCGCGCTCCGACTCTCCGACATCACACACCAACGCGACACCCCATGGTGGATGGTCTATGAGAGTGGGCGGCGCCAATTCGGAGACCGGCCGCGCGCAATCGAAATCCCAAATGAACTCATCCTCGATCATTATCAGCGACTTCGGAAGCAGGCATAGTGGAAGATCGGCCAAAGCGCTACGAAATCCCGGTGATTTCTGTATCCGCGTCTGATGATTCGGCTTCGACCCAGGCCGAAGCCGAACTTGCCGCCTTCGGCAAAGACCATGAGTACCCCGTGCTGTCTGGCGTTCGAGCGAAGCGATACGAGCAGACAACAGGTCTTCAGCGCGAGCTCGCGGGATACGTTCGCTGGCTCTCGATCGGCTGGCTGATCGCCGTCCTCCTTATCGTGTTTTTGTGTGCCTCGGACTCGCTCATCTTTGGCTGGTTGATCCGGTTCGAGCTAGCCGATGGCGTGCTGATCGCGTTGCTTGGTACCGCAACCGCGAATGTGCTCGGGCTGCCTTACATCGTGCTCAAGGCGGTATACAACCAAGAGCAGGACCGGAGTTAGAGTCGTGATGACGAACACGGACGTGTTGTTGATCACCCTCTAACTCAGCCGCATGTTGCGGCGGCATCATATAAAAATCAACAGAAGGGCGCGGGAAGAAGTGGTGGAGGACCTGGCGCTCTGGACTGCTGCTCATCTTCCTTCTGAAACACGCTCAGTCGCCCGTGCCAGCACATCTCGCGAACCGGCCTCATCACGAACATCGAGGGCGTGGCTAGTGATCCGCCACTCGCCCGAGGTCTCGCGGAGTTCGAAGCGGTATGCGCCACTCACGCGCCAGAAGTCGGCGCCAAGGTAATGGTCGGCCTGCACATCCGCCGTCGCGGTCGCGGTGTTCCCATCGATCTCGACGTGGAGCTCGCTGATCGCGTGGCGCGTCCGGTCGAACCCGGGCAGGGTTGCGCCCCAGAGCTCGGCGATCTCGACGCCCGAGAGCACAACGGGTGGTTGACCGGTCAGCGAGCTGAAGTCGAGTGATACCGCGTCCGCGTAGAGATCTGGCAGCGAACCGAACGAGCCCAGATCGACGAGGGTCATCACCGCTTCGATGCGTGTCTTCACCGCGGCGACCGCCTGCTGTTCTGCAAAGGCCTCGTCGAAGTGTGCCGCGAGGATGTCCGCCGCGCGCCCGACCGGTTCGGGATTGTCATAGAAGTCGAACTGTGTGACACCGTCGAGCCATACCAGCTCGGCGGAGTGGCCCATGCGTTCCGCGAATGCGGCGACCCCCTGCGGAACCGCGGCGGCCTCCGAGTGAACCGCGACGGTCGGCTTCCTGAGCGTCTCACCGATCTCGACTCCGTCGTATGTGAGCCACGGTTCCCAGGACGCGACGTTGAAGCGGTTGTCATACGCGTCGATCATGCCGCGATTCGTGTCGGTGTAGTAGGGGGCCTGGTACATCAGCGCATCAGGGTTCTCGGAGCTCGCGGCTTCGATGTACACGGGGTCGGGCGACTCCGCCGCGTCCCGGCCGGTTGCGATCAGGCTCGTCATGCCCTCGACGCCGCCGTACACCGCTTCGGCGATCGCTCGATCGTGGAACCACGGCGCAACAAGCCCCAGTGCGCGGATGTCTGGGCTCCGCCTGGTGGCATCACTCATGTAGGCGGCCGATGCGCAGATGCCGAGCCCGGCGACCCGCGCGGGATCAACCTCGGGCCGCTGAACCAAGAAGGACGCGGCCGCGATGATGTCTTGTGTCTTGCGCTCCGGGTCCTCAAGGAACCGCGGAGACCCCTCCGACTCGCCCCATCCGCGGAAGTCGAAGGTCAGCACGGCGAACCCCCGGCCTGCCATCTCGGCCGCGTAGACCGCGGGCATCTGCTCCTTCACAGTCGTCCACGCCCCGGTCACGATCACCGTGGGCAGGCGGTCGCTAGGTTCGTACCCATCGGGCAAGTAGAGATTCCCTGCGAGCTGGGCATCTCCGGACGGGAAGGCGACTTGGTGTCGAGTGAAGTCCGAGGCGGCGGCGGCATGGCCGGCTGAGGCTGCGATCAGGGTGGCAAGCGCTGGCGTGAGGATCATGGTCGGGCTCCTTTTCCGAGCTTGGGTTCCGTGATCACATACCAACAGACATTTGTGCTTGTTCTGCGAGATCAGCAACACTATATGTTGCTATAATGAACAGATAGTCGATGGATGATCTCCGCAAGCTGGTCCTGTTCCGTGATGTTGTGTCGCTTGGGGGCTTCACCGCCGCCGCGAGGAAGTGGGGATTGAGCCACTCCACGGTGAGCAAGCACATCAAAACGCTTGAGCAGGAGCTGGGCGCCCGGCTCCTTGAGCGGACGTCGAGGACAATGCGTCTCACGGCGGCGGGCGAGATCGCGTTCGAGCACAGCGACCAGATCGGCGCGACCTACCGGGATATGCGGCAGCGGCTCGACACCTCGGCGGCCGAGGTAACCGGTGAGTTGCGCATCGGGAGTCTGCTTCACCTCGGCAGGGATCTGCTCCAGCCGGCGGTCACGTCATTCCTCCGCGCATATCCGAGCGCGAGGATCACCACACTCCTCGCGGACGATCCGCTGGCGTTTTATCGAAACGAGCTCGATCTGGCGCTCACGGTCGGTCTGCCAACCGAAGGGACGCTGATCGCGACCCGGCTACTGGAGAACCGTGTGTGTCTCGCAGCAACACCGGAGCTGCTTGAGCAGGCGGGTCCGCTCCAACACCCCGACGAGCTCGCGCGATATCCGACCGTCGCCTACACGAACGAGCTCGCGCGAATTACCTCGTGGGTGTACACCGAGGACGGCCAGCCCCGCACGGTGACGGTACGCCCGGTGCTCTCGACAACCGACGGGAACGCGCTGCTGGACGCGGTCCGGAGTGGGCTTGGCGTTGGGTATCTGTCGGCGTTCTCGGCCTGGGCTGACCTGCGTTCGGGGCGGTTGGTGCGCGTGCTGCCCGAGTTCGAGTTGCCGCCGTACCAACCGGTCTACCTGCTTCGCGCACCGAGCGAGTACGTGCCGGCTCGGATCGAGGCGTTTCGGGAACAACTGGAATCCGTCGCGCGAGAACTCGACGATCCTCGGTGACGAACGACACACATCGTGGTGCATCGATCGAGCTACTGAGCTTCCCACCTCGTCGCGAGCCCGTGCTCAACACCGAATAGGTCCATCACCTTCCCAACCGTGAAATCGATCACATCCTCGATCGACTTCGGCAGCAAGTAGAACCCGGGGTTCGGGCTACAGAGCGTCGCACCAGCCAGGCTCAGCGTCCGCATGTTCTCGATGTCTACCAGGCTCAGCGGCATCTCGCGGTGGCACACGATCAGCGGGCGGCGTTCCTTGAGCGTCACCATCGCGGCTCGGGTCAGCAAGTTGCTCCCCGCGCCGGTCGCCATCGCGCCCAGGCTGGTCGAGCTGCACGGGATGACCGCCATGCCGCGGTGGAGGAAGCTGCCGCTGGCGATCACGGCGCCCACATCCTTATTGGGATGGATCACGAGCCGGCGGGCATAGTCGGCCGGGGTGTCGCTCGCGTGCTCGCTCGCGCGGGTTGGCGAGAGGCCCAGAGGTTGCTCGCCCTTGGCGAGGGTGGGGCAGAGGCTGTCGAGATCGAGCTTCTTAATGCGCGACTCGTCGAAGAGCAGGCGCTGGCCGTACTCGCTGACCACGAGATGGACCTCCGAGCCACCGGCGAGGAGGAGCTCGAGCAAGCGCGTGGCGTACCAAGCGCCGCTGGCACCGCTGATGCCGAGGACGTAGCGGTCGGGGACGTGTGATGGGACGTTGATCAACCTCTGGCCGCCTTCCGGTGCGATGCTAGGGGTTTCTTCGCCGCATCTCGGCCCTCGGATGATGGCGCAAGCGCCTACGAGAGCGTAAGATGGGGTGATGGCAACAACCGGCACGACGGCTGGGCAATCCCCGAGCACCGCCGCTGGCGTGCTGGATCATCTGCTTGGCTGCGAGCGGCTGTCGACCGACCACCTTCGCCGGTTGCTGAGCCGGGCGAGCGTGATCGATGAACAGCTGCGATCGGGCTCGCCGACGAGCGGGTCGCGTCTGCTCGGCAAGGCCGTCGGGCTGATGTTCTTCGAGGACTCGACCCGCACGCGCATGAGCTTCAGCATGGCGGCCCAGCGCGGCGGCGCCCGCGTGGTCGAGATGACCGGCTCGGGCAGCTCCGTCAGCAAGGGCGAGACGATCGGCGACACGGCGCGGGTCGTCGAGTCGCTTGGTGTTGATGCGTTGGTCGTGCGTGCACGTGAAAGCGGTTCCGCAGCGGCTGTCGCAGATGCGGTGAGCGTGCCGGTCATCAACGCGGGCGACGGTAAGCACGAGCACCCAACACAGGCGCTGATCGATTGCTACGCGCTCGCGCACGCGACAGGCCGCGCGGGGCGTTTCGAGTTCGATGGGCTGAAGATCGCGATCGTGGGGGATGTGGTCAGCTCGCGCGTCGCGCGGTCTGCGGTGTGGGCGATGACGGCGCTCGGCGCAGAGGTCACGCTGGTCGGGCCATCCCATCTTGCACCCGCGTCGATGGAGGCCACCGGCGCAAAGATCGCGCGGAACTTCGACACGCTGCTGCCCCAGCTCGACGGCGTGATGATGCTTCGCGTCCAGCTCGAGCGGCACGGCTCATCCACGCTCGGGCCTGTGCGTGATTACAAGGCGGGCTACGCCCTCACCGAGGCGCGCGCGGCGACCATGAAGCCGAATGCCGTGGTAATGCACCCGGGCCCGATGAACCGGGGGCTCGAGATCGACGGGGCGGTCGCGGATAGCGATCGGTCGATCGTGTTCAAGCAGACCGCGGCCGGCGTGCCGGTGCGGCTGGCGGTGCTGGCGGAGTTGCTCGGGGCTTAGGTCGCGGCGAGCCAGAGCGTCAGGAAAAAGCCAAGATCGTCGAGATCAACGTTGCCATCGGGGCGGGCGTAGCCGGATTGGCCTTCGAGGGTGGCGCCGGTTGTTGTGACGTCTGCATTGGCGATCGAGCCGGGAATGGCACGATAGCTGAGCATGATGGTGGGCCCGCGACTCCCCGGCTGCGAGATGACTTGGAGGCCATCGACGACCACCCCAAGAGCGATTCGCTTCGGCGTGCGCGGGATATTGCCTCCTGCTGCAGATCCTTCGACCGTGTTTGTCAGGCCAACTATCTCGTTGCCTTGCCCATCGAGTAACCTTGTGAGACCGGTGGACCCGGCCATTATGATCACTCCGTCAAGATAAACGGGGCCCGTAAACACTGACGCCGCGTCCCCGGTCGAGAGGGGCGGGAAGACCCGTGCCCAGTCGAACGGGCCATCGACGACCGACGAATCCACGTTTGACGCACCTTGCAGCAGGTTCACCGAGGTGACTGGCGCTGGAGCTACAAACTCCTCATTCACGATCCAAGTAGTTGTCGCGACAAGGGCCATTGCAAGGGGAATAGACATGGAGATCTGCTTCATCGAACGCTCCTTATACACGCGAACCACGGGTGCATAATGAGGGTACCCCAAACGATGTTATGATCCTGTAACTACCAACTGGCCTACGGCCGCACACCCCCAACCACCAGCACCTCAAACGGCCCCTGGTTCGCATCCGTCCCATTGAACCACGCGCTCTGGTGGATCCGGCTCGTCGTGACGTACAGCTCTCCATTCGGCCCCCACGCGAAGCTGTCGGGCCAAGCCAAGCGGGGGTCGCTGACGACGGTCTCAAGCTCGCCCTCCGGAGTGCGGCGAACGATCGCGTCTTGCTCCAGCGCGCTGAAGTAGACGTTGCCTACCGCGTCGGCCTCCATGCCGTCAGTCATCACGGTCGTGCCAAGCCGCTCGACACTCTCGGCGATTCGCGTCGCATTGGGCGGGTTGGATTTGAGCTGGCTCATCGGCGCCCGGTAGAGCGTGCGGCTCGACAACGCCTGCCAGTACACCCACCCATCGTGCACGCCCTCGACGCTGCTGGTCGGTTCTTCGACCAGCGCGATGCCGTCGGCGTGAACAGTGAGACCGAACGGCACACCCTGGATCTCCGCGATGAACCCTGGCTGCGCTTTGGTGCTCGGGTCGTTATCCAGCAGCCGGCTTGCGCGGCCCGAATCCAGATCGATCACAATGATCGCGCCGAGGCCCGAGTCGGTGATGAATGCGAAGTCATCGCGCGTGTCGATGCGGACATCGTTGAGGTAGCTGCCGTTCGGCGCGAGTCGCTCGTTGAACAGAAAGGACCGGACCATCTGGTTCGTTGAGGTGTCGATCTCAACAAGCTTGGGTGCGCCCGGAACCAGGTCGCCCAACTCCGGCGCTCCGGGGTCGAGCACCCACAGCCGGTTCTTCGCATCGACATGCACACTCTGCACGCACACCCATTGACGCTTCGGATCGCCCACATCCTCGGTCCACCCGTTCACGAACGCGCTCGGATAGGCACGGGGCGCCCCGTTAAAGCGGATCTCGCGGACGCTGTTGGTGTGCCCCGCGTGCCAGCGTGGGCTGTTGACGAAGATGCGGCCTTCATCCGTCACCGCGACACCCGTGATCTGCGCCGACTGGAACGACGCCACGTGCATCAGCTCGGGCCCGGGGCTTGCGCAGCCGGTCAGGAGCAGAAGAAACGGGAGCAAGGCGAGCAGCGGGGTACGCATCGGGTCCTCCGGCGATCTGATCAACAGAAGGCGGAGGGTACCCCGGCTACGCTCGGGCCTGATGCAGCGGGCAAACCCCGAGAACGACTGGGACGGGAGCGAGGGCTGGGACGACGGCGACCTCTCCGAGGGCCTCGATCCCGAGGGCCCGAGTGCCGCGGACCTCGACCGCTTCGGCGGCGAGACCGTGACATGCCCGGTGTGCAACCAAGAGACCTACGACCAGGCAGAGCTGTGCCACATCTGCGGCGCAGCCTTGGTCGTCGGGTCATCTGCGCCAAAGGCGACGTTCTGGACGGTGCTCGTCGGCGTGGTGATCTTCGGGCTGATCGCGATCTTGGTGTTCGGATAGCGCCGGATCGATTAGAGCCCCGCCACGCTCTCGGCGATTGGCTGGATCGCGCCGAAGAGTGCCCGGACCCCGGCGTTGAGCGCGGCGTGCGCGCCCTCTGGTTCATGGCCTCGTTCAAACTCGATCGTCAGGATCGGGAGCTTCATGTCCAGGCCCACGAGCGAGCCGAGGCTGCCTGGCGTCGGGTAGCCCATGTCCGGGACGAGCCGCCATGTATCGGTGTCGGCCTCGCTCGCGGCGCTCGCGAACGCTGCGCTGTAGCGGACCGCAGGACCGTCGTGATTCACAAACGGACCCCGGGGCGAGCTGTGCAACGCGAGCACGGCATCGGGCCTGAACCGATCGAGCAAGCCGAACACCGTTGCACTCTCGGGCTCACTCAACGCTGCTGAGCCTCGGCCGCCGTGCGCACGAAAGTTGTCGGCGGGGTAGTTCCGATTGAGATCGACCCGGTTCGCGTTGCGGCGTGTGCCGTTGACGGCGCCATCGGGGTTCATGTCCTCAACGAGGATGAGCTCGGTATTCGGTGGGAGACCCGCCCCGACCATCGCATCAAACACCGCGCGGGCCGGCGCCGTGCCCTCGGGCTCATCGCCGTGCACTCCCGCGATGATCATCACGGTGATGGGGCCATCCCCCGCGCGACGGACGCTGATCGGTCTTCCCTCGACACTCCGCCCCGCGATCCATGACTCGACCGGTGTTGCGGCTGGACCGGCTACCGGTTGCGGCGCAGGCTCTGTGACGGGCCCGAGCAGACTCAGCGCCGCGGTGATGGCCTTCGTGGTAATCACGCCGAGACTCTAGATGCAGCCCACGAACCAGAGCTGCAGGAAGACCGCGAGATCATCGAGATCAACGCTCCCGTCCGGCTCCCCGAAAAGGGGTGAGAGTGGATTGGTCTGATCCGTTGTGCCCACATCGGCTTCGGGGTCGTTGGCGAGGAAAAGACCGATATATGCCCCAAAGTCGTCGAGATCGACCACACGGTCTGGCTCTCGGTACCCGACGGTCCCAGGGATCGTGCCCCCGGTCGCGGTCAGATCGGCGCGGCTGCAGGGCCTGAAGACACTTGCACGAACGAGCACGGCGCCGGAAAGGGTCTGTTGGATGAGCAGCGCCTGATCGCGCTCGTTAAGGCCGTGCTCGACATGAACGGGCGGGCCGATTGGGGTTCGTCCGCCGAGGTCGGTCGCGGTCGGCTCGAAGCTCACCACACGGGTCTGCCCGTCGTAGAGCGTGGGGGGACCACCGAGCGCCGGGAGCGCGACAAAGTCGTCGTCGTCGCTCGCGACGGGGAAGTCCGGCCCGGGCTGGAGCGTGTCGCCGATGATGATGTCGCTGATGAAGAGCGGGTCGGGCGAGATGAGCGAGCCACCCATGACGAGCTCGTCGTCAGAGCCTTCGCCATCGGACACGCGCACAGCGGTCGCGAGCCGTCCTTCCTCGCTCGCGGTGAAGAACGCGCGATCAGTATCGGTGAAGTTCCTAAGGCGGTTGTCGCCCAGGCCCCGGATGGGCTGGCCCCGGATCAACTCGTCAATCACGACTTCGCCCGTCGAGCCGACAACGCCTGCCCACATGCCGGGCATGGCATCGAGCAGGTTGCGCGCTTCGACGCGTGCGTTGAACACGGCGCGTCCATTGCGGTCGAGCCCGAGCTCGTCGAACGCGACGAACTGGCCCGTCTTTCGGACCGGGTCACCCGTGCGCGCGAGCTCACCCAGCCCGGTCGGGCCCGAGACATAGACCGCCTGAAAGAAGTCTGTAATTGTCAGCGGGTCATCCGCCTCACCCAGCATGGATGCCCGGAACGCAACGGCGCCGTTGCTCGCCAGACGGAACTCGGGCCTGAGACCGGCGAGCTGCTGCTCGGAGAAAGAACCACCCGTCGAGGCCTGCTCGATCGCGAGGCCCGTGAGGATGCCCAAATCGGGCCTGCTCGGAAGCGGCTCGCCCGTTTGAAGAAAGGGCCTGAACTCGATACCACCGACAATCGATCCCGGGTAGACCACCGCCACCGGCGCAGAGCTATCGGGAGGTGTTACCCAGGCGACCAGCGCGAACGTCCCGATGTCGGTGAACGACTCGCTGCCGAACAGATAGCGGAAGGTGGTGCCCTCGGGCATGCCGAAGGCAGGTCCGCCAACGCTCACAAGCGTTCGGAGCGGTCTTCCGTCTTCATGGAGCAAGAACCGCTGGACGCCCCCGGCCTCAGCAACCAGCAACACCCTGCCATCCTCATCGATCGTGTGCCGACGCTCGATGGGCAGCCCCGGGAGGTTCTGCACGAAGTTGATCTGCTCGCCGATGTCAGGCACGAGCATGCCAGGGGCGGCGATCACTTCGTAGCGGACGATGGCTTCTTGAGCGAGCACAGAACCAGCAGTCGCGGCAATGATCGCCGAGACAGCACGGAGAGAGGTGCAGCGATACATGACCTCAGGCTAACTGGGGGCCCGGTGCTGACCAAGGGCGAATGCGCCTATTCGTCGATCCCGAGATCCGCTTTGGTAAACAGTGCTTCGAAGCGGAGGCCCGCCCCCTGAATCGCCTCGCGAGCACCCTCCTGGCGGTCAATCGTTGTGATCACGGCCGCGACGTCAGCCCCTGCGGCCCTAAGCACCTCCGCGGCCTCCACCGCCTGACCACCACTTGTTGCAACATCTTCGAGCAGCACGACGGCATCGCCTTGGTCGAGCACGCCCTCCATCTGTTTCGCGGTCCCGTAATCCTTCTTCTTATTGCGGATGAAGATCGTCGGCAGCCCGGTCACCAGCCCGGCAACCGTCACCAGCGGGATGCCACCCAGCTCGGCACCCGCGAGCCGCGCGACGGGGTCGAGACCCTCGGCCTCGCGTCGCTCGTCGATCGTCTCGATGCGCTCGGCGAACAGCTCGCCCAGGCTCTCGAGGATCTCGGGGCGCGTCGTGAACAGGTACTTATCGAGGTAGTAGCTGCTCTTGCGTCCTGACCGGAGGGTGAAGTCACCGCGCAGGAGCGCGATGTCGGCGATGGCGCCGGCGAGCTGGTCGGGGGGGATGAGGCCGTCTTCGTGGGTGTCGGTCATTCGATCTGAGCGTAGCCCAGACCGATCAGGCGCATCCCGCCAGCCATAGGTTCAGGTAGTACCCCAGGTCATCGAGCTCGACCACACCATCGGGCACGCCGAAGCCGGGCTGACCCTCGAGCGTCGCCCCAGCGGTTGTGGTGTCACCGACAACCGCGTCGCCGGTCAGCCAGGCGTTGAGGAAGTAGCCGAGGTCATCGAGGTCCACCAAACCATCGGGCTCTCCAAACCCCGCTTGGCCCGCGAGTGTTGCACCCGCTGTGGTCAGGTCCGCCTGACAGCATGACGCACCCGGGAGATCGCACAGGATAACTGCGAGGTACTCCGTCGCATCAACGTTGCTATCACCGTCACCGGCCGGCAACTGGAGCGACGAGACCAACGCACCGCCATCGCTGGTCTGGTAGGTCAGGACGGCCGCGTACACGACATCCGTGCCCGCACCGAACTCGGTGTCGATATCGACGAGTCCCTCGAGCACTGCACCACGCGCGGCTTCGGTGCTGGTGCTGTCGAACCAGTCGTGGTAGCCGTTGGTGCCCTCTGCGGCGAGGAAGGCGTCCCAGGCGGCGACGTTACCCGCCTTGGCCCACATCGCGCTCGTCGGCGCGCCTGGGCTGCTCGCTACCGTCAGGAAGCGGTCATCGCTGCCTGTCGGCGCGGTGGTCGCGAGGTACAAGCTGTCGCCATCGATCGCGGCGTACAGGTTGACGTCTCCTCTGGAGCCGACGAGCGTGGCGCCGCTATCGAGTGACCCATCCATGACGTACCCGGGCACCGGCGGCGACCCACCACCCTGGATGTCGAAGTGCCAGTCGGCGCCCCCGTTGTTGTCCCAGGTGTTGGCGCCGTCGTTGAAGACCGCGTCGAGTTGGGAGGCGCTGAAGGGCAGATCGATCGAGATTTCCCATCTCTCATCGGCATTGTCGAACGTCATCGGCTGGTCGGGGCTGAACACCGGATCCCATCCGTTGAAACCGATATGGGCGTAGACCGTGGGCACTGACTCGAGCGGGCCACCGGTCGCGTCGTAGAAGAGGGTCACGGTGTCGCCGGCGTTGGGCTGTTCGGGGTCGATTCCCGCTGTGGATGGACCACCGACGTCACCACCGCTGGTTGAGCCCACGTAGACGTGCATGATCGGGCTGCGCGTCACGTTGCCGAGCGTGTCGGTTGCCTCGACGTAGTAGTCGATGAGCACATCTGACTCTCCGACGACCATCGCGCTGTAGCGGTCGGCCTTGCGGGTCGCCGCGAGCACGCCCGCGGGTGTTGGGACGGCGCTGGGGACCATCGCGAGCGTGGTCCACGCGCCGACCTCGGCGCCGCCCGCGTAGGTCTCGTTCTGGATGCTCGAGAGCGGATTCTCGCCATCGAGGTCGATGCGATAGTTCAGCACGACGCTCGACAGCCCGGAATAGTCATCGACGAGTGTCCAGACCTCGAAATCGCTCGGCTCTGGCTGGAACAAGTCCCACTCGTACCCACCCGGGTTGTAGGGCTCTCGCTGGGGCACAAACACCGTGGGGCCTTCGGGGTCGGTGCCGGCGTTCTGTATCACCTGCTCGGCCAACGCGACCGCATGGTTACTGCCTCGCGTCACGTTGCTGTCCCAGACCTCGGTCCCGTCCCAGTACCAATAGTCGCTGGCCTGGCTCACGAGCAGCCATCGCCAGGCTTGGTCGGTCAGCGTGCCGGTGCCGTTCAGGATGTTCGCTGCGCTCGTCGAGGGCGCGATCGTGTCGGCGGTGTGCACCCGGTTCTGGGCCGCGACGAGCGCAGCCCACGAGTTGATGTCGGGGCTCACGCCCGAGGCGTCCGGATCGCCCAGCCACTTCTTGAACTCGGGATCCCCGTTGTCTGCGCCGGCCCAGGACCCATCCTCAACGTGGATGACATCGTTCGGATCGACCGGAAACCGGTCGAGGTAGTCGTTGATCGTGGTGACGTCGTAGTCGGGATCGGACGACGCCCAGTTGACCATGTTCTGGAAGTTCGAGTGGTAGTAGGCCTCCGAGCCGCCGCCGAAGTTGTCCCCGTCGTGGTGGAGGTTCACGAGAATCGGGTGCTGCGGGTCGTTGTAGGGCAGCAGGGCGTCCATCACCTGGTCATAGAGGAAGGCGCCGTAGCCGCCGCGCCCGTCCTCGTTGCCTTCATAGCGGGCCGCGGGGACGACGGTCATGCGCGTGATCGCGCCGGTCTCGGGGTCGATGTGCTGTGCCTTGTGGGGCTGATAGCCAAACGGCGCACTCACGCGGCTCGGCGCCCACAGGTTCTGGAGCTGCACCCAGGCGCCCCCGCTCTGCGCGGGATCCGGGTTGATTCGATCGGCACGGTTCGGCGCGAACAAGTTGCTCGCGTTGGTGTGCGGGTAGCCGATGCAGGCGCGATCGAAGTGGATGTTGTCCACCATCACCCAGTCGATGCCCTCGGCGACGAGCGCCGGGATCATGCGCGTGCTGAAGGCGGTCTCGGGCGGGAACATGCCGGCGCTGTAGGCCGATCCCCAGGCGGCGCCGTACACAAGCTTGTGAAGCTCGATCTGCTTGCGGATATCGCGCTCGTCGATAAGGGGCATGAGCGGGTGGTGGTACCCGAAGGCAACCATCTCGAGCCTGCGGTTACCGCCTGCCGTCAGATTCGACTGCTGCCCCTGGGTCGTGCTCTTCCAGTTCGACCACATCCCGCCGTTGACACCCGCAGCGTCCAGGCTGTCGAGGTTCTCGATCAATGAGCCCGAGAAGCTGACCTGCGCCCCCAGGTAGGGCATGCCGGAGCCGATGTTGACCGCATCGCTTGGCCAGGTGGTGTACGGCCCGAAACGCCCGTTATGGACATCGGTCACGCTGAAACTGAACACACCGCTGGCGTCAACGCCGAGCGGTGTCTGATACGGCACGTACACCGGCTGGTGCATGTGCCAGAGGAAGGACACGTGAATCTGGTCGGTCTGGGCGAGCGCGGCGGTTGAGCCGCATACGGCGGCTACGGCCGCGCACCTCGAAAAACTCGTCATGTCTGTTGCCTCCCGCACTGAGACAGCGGGAGTCTACCTGGTAAGAAGGTGCTGCCCAAGCGATTTGGCTCAGAACCCAAGTTCTCAAGCCCGGCGCCGACGCGGGACGCCCTGCTCTCGGCCATTGGGTGGGCTCATGGGCAGTTGGCGAGCCACAGGTGCAAGAAGTACCCGAGGTCATCGAAGTCGACATGTCCGTTCGGTTCGCCGTATCCCGGGTTCCCGGGGAGTGTCCCGTGGGTCATGTCCGTCGCCGGATCCTGGACCAGCCAGCCGTTGATGTAGCAGCCGAGATCATCGAGATCGGCCTGGCCGTCCGGCACCCAGTAGCCCAGGCTCGGGAGCGATGCACCCGTGGTTGTGATGTCGGCCCGGCAGAAATCCGGCGCGAGGAAGACGTTGTCCTGGATCTCGGCGCCGATGCCGGTGTTGAGCTGGATGATGTCGCTGAGCCTTAGCGCGTTGACCTGGTCAACCATCTCGGCCGGCAGGTACGCCTCATACCAGAACCGGTCGCCGTCGCGTAGGCGCACGAACTCGTCGCGGAGCACTCGGAACAGCGTCTCACCAACGAGCGCCTTCGGGCGGTGGGGCTCGGAGAGCAGGCCCGTCCAGGCGTCGATGTCGTCGGGCGTCTCGTAAGCCGCGGCGAGCGCGGCCATCGTCGCCGACTCTTCCGCGATCTCGTAAAACGAAGTCGCGGCGGGGCGGCCGAACGCGACGCGGACATCGTTGTAGCTCCCGAGCCCGTGCTCTCGGCCTCGCTGGATGTTGAGCGCCGCGAGGTCGAAGCCACCGTCACCCGGCATGCCGAAGAGGAAGTTGCGGACATCATCAACGACGTGGCGGTCGATCGTTTGTGCTCGCTGGAACGCGAGACCCCGGAGGATCGAGTCGATGCCGTGGTCGATCAATAGGCTGGGCGTGAAGAACGCGTCGGCGAGGCTGAGATGACCCGCGGTGATCTCGTTTCCATTCGAGTCCACGCGCATGATCTGTGTTGAGAGCATGGTGTGGCCCACGCGGTAGGCCGCGGTGGCAAACGTGTTCGATATGCTCGGATCAACTCCCGGCTTGTAGCCGCTGTAGGGCGGCAACGCGTTGGGGCCCAGAAGGGCCGGCAAGAACTCGTTGTAGGTGATCGCCTGCATCTCGGCCGCGACGAACGCGCGAGCGTGCTCGTAGATCTCATCCCCCGTCATCGTCGGGTGCTCGGCGCGGATGATCGCGGCGAGCCGGTTGTGCTCGCGGACGAACAGCGTGTGGATGGCGGCAAGGCCCGCCTGCTCGTTGGCGCGGACATCGCCCCCCAGGAAGAAGCTCGGGTCGTACGCGGCCGGGGCGTTCTCGAGCATCGCCGTGTTAAAGGGCATGAGGTCGCCGGCGCTGGTCTTGAGCGTGCCGTTCCCGTCATGGGTGCGGAGCGCTTCGGCGCGCTCGTGGTCCGACCCGTAGACGTTCGACGCGTCGATGAACGCGGTGATGTTATTGAGCTGCTCGCGCGGGGTTACGCCTGTTGCGGCCGCCGAACGGGTCAGCGGGATGATTGCTTCGCCCGTGCCCTGGGCGTCGAACCAGGGATCGCCGTAGGGCACCTCGATGTTGAACGCCTCGGCGGGACTGCTCGCGGGGGTCTCGGTGATGTCGTGGTCGAGGAACTGGCCCCATTGCCACAGGTAATCGCTGCGCCCGGCGTGGTTCGGCATGTTGCCGACCTGTGCGTGCACCTCGTTGCTCACAACACGCGCACTCGCACGACCGGTCCCCCCGGGGCTGCCGATGCCATCGGTGTAATCAACAGGCACGAGGCGAATGAACGGGATCCCCGCGGCGCCCCAGAGCTGGTTGGCGCCGTTGTTGTTCTGCCCATCGATCGTTCGGAACTCGAGTGGGAACTCCGCGGGTGCGGTCGATGTGATCCGCGAAGCCTGGTGCTTCTTCGCATCGTGGTTCAGCTTCGCCTCACGAGCCGGGCGGTGAATGGGCGACGCGTTTTCTGGTGGCTCCGCGATGGCGAGCCCCGCGGTGCAGACGAGGGCGGCAAGCGCGACCGGCGCGCGGCTGGCACTGTGCGTGTTCTTCCCAGAGCGTGGTTCACGTGTGACCATGAGCGTGACTCCTCAGCATCGAAACAAAGAGGAAATGAGCACCCACGCTCGCTCGTCGCCGCGAGAACCATCGCCTTCGGTGTTCCCGAACGGGTCCCACTTGAAACCCGAGCGAGGACGCCAATCAGGTCCAAGGCGTCCGAGTTACCTCTCTGTCCGTTCCCAACCCAACCCCGGTTCCAGAGGCCCCCCGACAGGCCCCTTCCAGCGCCGTTGTGCATGCGGCACTCAATCCAAACCTTATCACGGACCCCGCCGGCCGCAAAGCAAAACCGCTGTTCCAGGGTCTGGTTTGGCCGTCCCACCGCGCCAACCGGCGCGATCCGCCGGGCCGACACGCTGGTATCGCTCTCAGTGGCCTCGGGAGACAACAACCCGGATCGACCCGGGGCTACCCTTCGCGGCGGGTTCATGCCATTTATGACCCCGCATCTGGGAGGACGGGGAAACGATGAGAACGACCCACACCGCCGCTTTCGTTAGCTTGTTGGTCTGCGCGGGGCTCGCGGCCGCGCAGGTGGTCACGCCTCCCGGCGCACCGAAGCCGGAACCGGAGGCGTACGTGCCGCCCCCGCCGCCCGAACCGGTCGCGCCCCCCGAGCCCCCGGTCACCGATATCGAGTTCGACACACTCATCGAGCGTGATGAGAACGGCGCACTGATCCGGCTCGATCAGCCGGTCGGGCTCGCGTCGATCCCACGCAACCCGCTTATCGCAGAGGACCAGTGGCCCCGGGTCGGCGAGGTGCTCGCTGAGCGCTCGCGCCGGCTCCGGGAACTCGCGGTCGAGAACACCGACATCATGCTCGCCATCGAGAACGGCGCGATCGAGGAGATCATCGGCGTCGCGACCGAGGATGGGCGGCTCATCATGGAGTCCACCCGCGAGCTGATCCAACCGATCATCGTGACCCAGCCGCCGCACGTCGAGCTCGTCGAGAGCGGCGTGCTGACCGAGCGTCAGGGCCTGATGAACGACCGGATCATGCGCGAGTATCAGTCGGTGCTTCTGCGCGATGTTGCCGACAGTTTCGATCCGACCAATGAAGATGGCGCCGCGGAGATCGACCTGATCGTCCGCTCGGCGTTCGAGCAACAGATCCACGAGATCCGCTTCGAGTTCGACAAGGTCCTGCACGCGGTGGGCACCAACATCGACAAGGTGCTCCCGGCGGCCGCGCTCGAACCGAGCGAGCGATCCGGGCTCAGCGGCGACATCCGCGCGATCAAAGCGGCGTTGACCGACGAGGGCCGGATCAGGTTCGTCGTTGAGATGTTGAGCAAGCTGACTGCGGAGCAAGCCGAGGCGATCACGACCGCGGCGCTGGATCACTGCTAGGGCGAAACCGCGCCGCCGCGGTAGGCTTAGCCGCGGTGGGGATCGATCCAAACATCACGAGCATCGGGCACTACCGGGTCCTGCGAGAGCTGGGACGGGGTGGCATGGGTGTTGTCTACCTCGCGGAGGATCCCCGTCTCGGGCGCGAGGTCGCGATCAAGGCGTTGCCAGAGGAAGTCGCCGAGGACCCCACGAGGCTAGATCGCTTCGAGCGCGAAGCTCGGGTCCTCGCACAGCTGAACCACCCGAACGTTGCCGGCATTTACGGGGTCGAAGAGCAGGACGGCGCCCGCTACCTCGTGCTCGAGTATGTCAAGGGTGAAACGCTCGCAGATGCGCTCGATCGCGGGCCGCTCCCCGTCGATGAGGTGATCAACCTAGCGGTGCAGATCGCCTCGGGTGTCGAGGCCGCGCACGAAGCGGGGGTGATACACCGCGACCTCAAGCCCGGCAACATCGTCATCACGCCCGATGGCAAGGCCAAGGTCCTCGACTTCGGACTCGCTCGGCAGAGCGAAGAGCAGAGCAGCAGCAACCACAGCGAGGCCGCGACGCTCACGAGCCCCGCGATCCACACGCCCACCACGCCTGGCGTGATCTTGGGTACCGCGGCGTACATGTCGCCCGAACAGGCGCGCGGCCGCCGCGTGGACAAGCGGACGGACATCTGGTCCTTCGGTGTCATCCTCTACGAAATGCTCTGCGGATACAGCCCGTTCCGAGGCGAGAGCGTCACCGACTCGATCGGTGCGATTCTTCACAAGGACGTGGACCTGACCCGCCTGCCGAACGGTGTGCCCGCATCGGCAAGGCGTGTACTTCACCGCAGTCTCCAAAGGGATAAGAACAAGCGATACCGCGATATCGGTGATGCATGGATCGAGCTGCTGCATGGGTCGCGCGACGAGCCGGCCGTGCCCGCAGCCGAGCAAGGTGTCCCGCTGATCGGAGCCCTTGGTCTCAGCGCACTGGTCGCGGCCGCTGCAATCGGGACCACGGTCCTGCTGCTCCAGAAACCTGAGGCACCGAAGCCCGTTCGAAAGTACACGGTCGCCTCACTCGGCCCAGATGAAGTCGCGGACGGGTTCCAACAGAACTGGCTGGCCATCTCACCCGACGGAAAGCGGATCGCCTACATCGTGGACCGCGTGATCCAGGTGCGGGACATGGACTCATTCGAGCAGCGGGCGCTCTCGGAAACAGAGGGCGCCGAGGGATTGTTCTGGTCTCCGAGTTCCGATGCGCTCGGATACTACCGAGACAGCTCGCTATACCGGATCGGCATCGAGGGCGGTGGCACGATCCGTCTGTGTGAGATCCCGGAGGACGGAAAGGGCATGCCGATTGCCTGGACCGAATCGGGGAAGATCATCTTCTCGGCCGGTGAGGACGGGCTGCTGCAGGTTGGTGATCGCGGCGGTGAACCCACACCGTTCCTCGCCCGGAACCCAGAGCTGGAGATCGACTTCCACGGCTGCTCGGTTATCCCCAACTCGGATGCGCTTCTGATCGTGCGACACCCGATCGATGGGCCGTTCACCATCATTGCATCGGACGGAACCACCTCGACCGAGCTCATCTCGATGCGCAGCGATCTCCTTTCAAACCCCATCTATTCTCGGTCCGGACACATCGTGTTTCAGCGTGGCATGTTCACCGGTGAGATCTGGGCGGCCCCGTTCGATGCGAAGAAACTGCGCGTAATAGGCGACCCGTTTCTCGTCTCCACAGGCGGGCTTATGCCAACCGTTTCCTCAGACGGAACGCTCGTGTTTGCCCAGGGTGACCTCAGCGGAGGCGGAACGATCGCGTCGTTCGCGCCCGTCGGCGCTGAACTCGATGACCAGTCGGCCGCGGTTGAAGAGATCCTCGCGGTACCCGGGAGCGTGTTCGGACCGATCATCTCGCCCGACGGAACGCGAGTGGCGTACGGCCGGGGTGAACCGCCCGATGTTGAACCGTGGGTCATCAGTCTCGTTCGGGGAAGCCAGTTTCCCATCGCCGAGCTTGAGCCGGGCGAGGCGGCCATGCCTCTTTCTTGGTCACCCGATGGAACAGAGATCGCCTGCCAGGTCTTCAGCTTCCGGCGGGGCGGTACCGGCCAGATCGCGTTCTTCGCCGCAGACGGTTCGGGCACATCGCGCGTGCGAATCGCGGACGGGTTCGCCGCGATCGAGCCATCATGGAAAACCGCGCTCGTCCAAGGCAAGAACGAGGAAGGCGAGACTGGGCTCTTCCTCCATGATCTTGATGCTCGCGATGAACCGGTGTTGACCGAGATCGTGCTTGAGTTCAGCGGGAGACCGGCGATCGATCCCCGGGGGGAGCTGCTGGCCTATGCCTCGAGCCGGACGGGCGAGAGCCAGGTCTATGTAACGCGATACCCCAGCGGAAAAGGACGGTGGCCGGTCTCTGTCGGAGGTGGAACCGGGCCGGTTTGGGCCCCGGACGGCTCGGCGCTTTTCTTCGAGGAAAACGGAGACGTGTTTCGTGTCTCTGTATCGCGCGACGAGACCCTTTCATTCGGGACACCCGAGCTCTACCTCGACACCAATGCAGTGGGAGCGGAGCTAACCTTCGCCTGGAGCGTTTCGCCTGAGGATGGGCGGATCATTGCAACCACATCACCGACCGAAGAAGGCGGGCAAGACCCGAAGGTGGCGATCAGGGTTGTCGAGAACTGGGCGGAAGAGTTCGCGGATCGGAGCGGTCGTTAGCTCGGCTTCTCAACCGCCCTCATCTGCGGGAACAGCACCACATCCCGGATCGTCTGCTGGCCCGTCATCAGCATGACAAGGCGGTCGATCCCGAGCCCCATGCCGCCCGCGGGGGGCATGCCGACACGGAGTGCCTCAACGAAGTCCGTGTCGAAGTTTCGGAACGTGCTCTCTTCGTCATCGAGCCCCGCCAGCTGCTCGCGGAACTTCGCGGCCTGCACCTCGGGGTCGTTCAGCTCGGTGTAGTTGGGCGAGATCTCCATCCCACCGATGAATAGGTCACTCCGATCCGCGATCGTCGCTTTCTCGCGGTTCGGGCGCGTCAGCGGGCTGAGCGCCGCGGGATAGTGCGTGATGAACGTGGGCTTCGCGGGGTCCAGCGTTGTCTCGGCGAAGTCCTCGAACAGTTCGTTGGTCACGAAGATCGGGTCGAGCTCGACGCCTTCCTCGTTCTTGGTCTTCACGTGCCGCTTGGCGGCCTCATCCATCACCCGGCCCGTGTCGGCCGCGTCGAAGCCGAACACTTTCTCGAAGAGACCGAAGTACGCGACACGATCGAACGGGTTCTGGTAGTCGATCTCGATCTCGCCGAACGGGAGGTGCAGCGAGCCGCGCTGCTCGTCGGTCAGGCCCTCGCGGTGCTTCGCCGCGAGCACGGCGCTCGAGCGCGTCAGGTCTTCTGTCAGGTTCATCACCGTTTCGACATCGCCGAACGCGACATAGGCCTCGAGCATCGTGAACTCGGGGTTGTGCTGCTTGTCCAGCCCCTCGTTGCGGAAGTTGCGATTGATCTCGTAGACCTTGGGAAGCCCGCCTACAAGAAGCCGCTTGAGGTAGAGCTCCGGCGCGATACGCAGGTACAGGTCGATGTCGAGCGCGTTCATCTTGGTGATGAACGGGCGTGCGGCCGCGCCACCCGCTTGGCTCTGGAGCATCGGCGTCTCGACTTCCAGATACCCGCGATCGTCCATCTCCTTGCGGATGTTGCCGACGATTGCCGAGCGCAGCGCGAATGACGCGGTCGTCTCCGGGTTGGCCCAGAGGTCGATGTAGCGTTGGCGATATCGCGCCTCGACATCGGCGAGCCCCGCGTGCTTCTCGGGCGGGGGGACGAGGCACTTGGCGCCACAAAACACATCGCTCGCCCAGACCGTGATCTCGCCGGTCTTGGTCTTCATCAGAGGACCCTCGGCCGCGACGATGTCACCGAGGTCGAGCTTCTTCGCGATCGCGAACCCGGTCTCGCTCGCGTCGCGCTTCGACACCGCGACCTGGATCTGCTCGCCCTGGATGCGGAGGTTCAGCCAGACGAGCTTGCCATTGTCGCGGTGGAGCACGACGCGGCCACCGACGCGGACCCTCGGGCGCAGATCCTCGAATACAGGCGGCTCGGTGCCCGCCTTGTTGGCTTCTTTCACCTTCGCGGCGTTGGCCTGTTGCTCGAGGTCGGCCTTTTCGTCATAGCGCTCGCGTGCTTCGGAGGGGAGAAGCACATCGTCAACACGGTCGCCGTAGGGCTCGACCCCGAGCCCGCGCAGCGCCTCGGCGTTGGCGAGGCGCTGCTGCTCAAGGTGATGAAGATCGGTGGTCTGCTCAGCGTCCGGCTTTTCGGGCATGGGACGCGATGGTAGTGCGGCTCAGTGGTGGTGCCCGTTGCCGTTGCCATTGGTATGGCCATTGTGACCGTTGGCATGCAAGGGCTGGGCGGCGCGAGCACGATTGATCGTTAGATCCGCGTCCTCTTCGGCCTGGAGCTGCTGGGTCATCTTCGCGTCGCAGAGCGGGAGGCTCGGTGCGCTCTCGGTGACCAAGTCCTCAAGGCTCATGCTGCCGAACAGGTCGATCACAGTCGCCGCGACCTCATCCATCTTCTTGTGCAGGGTGCACAGTGTGGATCCGTGATTTGGCAGATCGAGGGGGCAGGTCTTGATCCGCTCGACCTTGTCCACACTCTCGATCACATCGAGCAGGCTGATGTCCCGGGCGGGCTTGGCGAGGCGGTAACCCCCGCCGACGCCACGGCGGCCGTTGATCAAGTCGGCGCTGGAGAGAACCTGGAGAACCTTGGCGAGGTAGTTCGCCGGAACTTTGGTCTGCTCTGCCAGGGCTGGCGTCGGGGTGAGCTTGTCGGGGTAGTAAGCGAGGCACGCCATCGCGCGCAGGGCGTATTCAGCGGTCTGAGAGATCACGGCAACCTCCGTTCCCCCGGAGATGAAGCCGATCTTGGGTCCCAGGCCAACACGGCCCGGATCAATGCCTCAACGGTTCGAACCCACCTCATCGTCCGGATTCCCAAAGATGCTTTCTGCGGGACTTTTTTTCGCACCAGCACGGGTGCAATGACAAAGCCCGGACACACGCCCCCCTCTGGCCGTGTGTCCGGGCGATCCCGAAGCCCAGTTGTCGTCCATGAGCCCACCCCAAAAGGTGTCGGAGGGCCCTCCAGATCCATTCAGGGCGGTTTTAGAGTCTTTGGATGTCCCGCTTAGCGGGTCGCCCACCCGAGGACGCGATCGCTGTCGTTGTAGTCAATCTGCTCCTGGTTGAAGGCTGCGAGGCGACCATCCACGAAGTAGAGCCACCGCTCGAAATAGGTGTTGCGGTGCTTCGTGTACGCCCGCACACGCCACTCTTCGACCTCGTAGCCGGCAATCTGGTCACTCGACCAGAAGCTCACAGCCCGCTCTGGGTACAGGTTCAGGGCTTGGTCGCGGTCGGCCCCCAGGCGGAGGCGGGTGTTCTGGCGGACAATGTCGTCCATCTCGCCCCGGGTGACGCGGTGGTGGGCGCCGTACCCGTTGTAGCTGGTGGTATCGACGAACAGGCAGCCCCCGGCGGTCAGGCTCAGCCCGACGAGTGTGGCGACAGCGGCGGTCTTCTTTAGCTGGCTCATTCAGATCCCCTTCCGAGTCGGTATGGGTGGGACAGTCTCAGGCTGAGGCCGCGCGAGCGGCCTCTGGCCCCGACTCCCGGCGGGGCCACACCGAATAAGTTTGGGATCACTCACTTGTAGGTTTCAGGCTCTGGGCCGCAGATCACAAAAAATGCTCGCAGAAGAGAACTGCGGTCTCGGGGCCCACATCACACTGACGTGTCTTCGGGTCCGTGTCACAAGCACAAGGCCAGTTACTTGAAGGGTTTAGCCCTTGAGCACGCTGTCCATCTGAGCCGCTTCATCCGCGCCGGCGCCCTCAACGGGGATCGACTCGAGCAGAGCGTCGATGATCTGGCCGGTCGTAACCTGGTCCGCCTCGGCGTTGAAGTTGGTCAGAATCCTGTGCCTCAGAACCGGCTTCGCGATCGCCTTCACGTGCTCGGGCGTCGTGTGCAGGCTGCCCGACAGGATCGCCTTGGCCTTCGCGGCCTTCACCAGGTACTCGCTGGCCCGGGGCCCGGCGCCCCAGCCGACGTACCGCTCCACGGCCTCTGGGCGGGGATGGCCCCCGTCCATCGGCTCGTTCACACGGGTCGCGCGCACGAGCCTCAGGGCGTAACGGATGACGTGGTCGGCGGTCGGCACCATCTTGATGAGGTGCTGAACACGGGCGATGGCCGCGGCGTCGAGCACCGGCTCGATATCCACCGGCTCCTTGGCGGTTGAACGGCGGACGATCTCCAGCTCTTCATCCGCCTGTGGGTACTCGATCATGATCTGGAACATGAAGCGGTCGAGTTGGGCCTCGGGCAGCGGGTAGGTGCCCTCCTGCTCGATCGGGTTCTGGGTCGCGAGCACAAAGAACGGGCTCGGGAGCTGATGGCGCTCGCCCCCGGCCGTGACCTGCCGCTCCTGCATCGCTTCGAGCAGCGCTGCCTGTGTCTTGGGCGGTGTGCGGTTGATCTCGTCGGCGAGGATGACGTTGGCGAAGATCGGACCCTGGACGAACTGGAGCTTCCGCTCGCCCGTCGCCTTGTCCTCCTGGATGACCTCGGTGCCCGTGATGTCCGACGGCATGAGGTCCGGCGTGAACTGCACGCGGCTGAAATCCAGGTGGAGGGCCCGTGCGATCGTCGAGATCAGCAGGGTCTTGGCCAGCCCCGGCACGCCCACCACCACGGCATGGCCCTGGCAGAAGATGCTCATGAGCACCTGATCCACCACCTCGTCCTGACCCACGATCACCTTGCGGATCTCCTCACGGAGCTTCGCATAGGCATCGCGGACCTCGGTTGCGGCGGCCTGAGCTGCTTGAGCGTCTTCGGTCATGGGTGGTCCAGGGATCAGGGTTTGCGGACAGGAATCAGTAGCTTGAGCGTAGTACGGGCCCGGATCGCGTGGGCTGCACCCAAGCACCACGGGCGAAGAGCCGCGACACGAAGAGTCTCTCCAGCGGCGGGGGCCGGTGACAAAGAAAAAAAGGGCCGCCCGGCAACCGTTGCCGGAGCGGCCCGTCGCGGAGCTGTTGGGACGGGGGCTCAGCCGGAGACCCCGTGACCGTTGTGTTCGGCGTGGGTGAGCCCTGGTTTCACCCAGGCCACCGCCGAACGCGGGTCATTGCTGCTCGTGCTCGTGGTCAAGGTCGCCGAGGGCTGCCTCAAGCTCGTCCTCAAGCTGATCGATGGCGTCATCGAGCTGCTCCTCGAGCTGCTCGAACATCGCCTCGAACTGCTCAAACATGGACTCGAACTGGCTCTCGAAGCGCTCTTCCAGGTGCTCGATGTGGTCCTCGAAGCGGTCCTCGAAGTGCTCGATGCGCTCCTCGAGGTGCTCGGCGAGGTCGTTGGCCTGCTCCTCGAGCATCTCGGCGCGCTCCTCGATCTCGAAGACCCACTTGTCGTGATCGTCGCCGTCGGGACGAACGAAGACCATGCCGGGCTCGCGGCCCTCGAAGCGGAACAC
The DNA here is from genome assembly GCA_039186605.1 of Planctomycetota bacterium. Classification (GTDB taxonomy): domain Bacteria; phylum Planctomycetota; class Phycisphaerae; order Phycisphaerales; family UBA1924; genus JBCCZZ01. The sequence continues at coordinate 222,849 of JBCCZZ010000004.1, forward strand.
GTCGCCCTCACGGGCCTGGAGCTCGATCTTGCGGGCGAGCTCCTCGGCGCGGAGTGCCAGCTCCTTGAGCTTGTCCTCGTTGAACGCATCGCCCTCATCGAACTTAAGGTCAGCAAAGGCCTTCTCAATCTCCTCGGGGCGGATGATCACGCCAACACCGTCACGCTCGAGCCGGCGGACCATGCCCTCGGCCCTGCGACGGGCCTGCTCGGCCTGACGCTCGATCTCGCGCAGCCTGCGCTCCTGGCCCTGACGCCCGACGCGGCCCGGGAGCGGGGCGGCCTCGCCACCCTCGCCGGCGGCGCGGAGGCGGACGCGACGACGATCGCCGTCCTCGTCGATCACGACCAAGGTGACCTCATCACCAGCGCTAATACCCTGGGCGTTCTCGATGAGCTCCGCGGTGGTCGAGACGTCGTCACCATCGATGCGGATGATGATCTCGCCCGGACGGATACCGGCGGCCTGCGCCGGGAAGCCGTCACGGATGGTCTGAACCACGGCGCCGCCGCGGAGACCCAGCACCTCGGCCTGCTCACCGTCGAGGTCGCTGATGGTGATACCGATCACGCCGCGCTGCTCGGGGAGGGCTGGGGCCGGCGGGGCCGCGGGCTCGTCGTGGCCACCAAGCCTGGTCTCGAAGTCGAAGTCAACATCGATGTCGAACTTCTCCATGAGCTTGTCGATGTCGGCGTTCTTGATCTCTTTCCCGTCGACCCAGGCCTTGACCTTGCCGTTATCGACGATGATCTTGATCTCTTTGCCATCGACGTTCATGTGGATCGTCTGGTAGCTCTTTGAGTGACCGTCATGCCCGCCAACCATCGCGACCGGGGCGATGTCAACGACATGGACCGGATGCGCCGGAGGGACCGGGGCGTGCGGATGGACAATGGCCTCGTGAAGGCCTTGGCCGGGTGTGAACACGAGCTCGACAGTCTCGGCCTTGGGCGCTTTGTCCTCGCAGTCCTTGGGCGGGCAGGCGCCCGAGGCAATCGCGAGGCCCGCCGCCGACAGGACGGCGAGGGCGGAAACGGTCTTGAAGATGCTCTGGTTCTTGCTCATGTGTGCTTCTCCGTCAGCTTCTCGCTTCACTCCGCGTGACTCGTTCGATGCAGATGCGCTGCGCATCGTCAACCGACGCGCGAGCGCACAAACTGATTGATTTAGAACTCATTCGGGCCCAGCTCGATGGGCTCTGTCGGGACACCGCCCTGGACTTGCGGCATGATCCCGCTCTGCTGCAGGTTCATCATGTCGGGCACGACGCGGCGCTCGAGGATCTGTCGGTAATACAGCACCTCGAAGCCCTCGCCCGCGGGGTTCTCGCGTGTCTCAAGAAGGATCTTCGCGGGCATCTCCGCGACAACCTCGCCCGCTTCGACGCCCTTCTGAAGATACAGATCGAGCGCATCGCCGGGAGAGTTGACTGGGTAGAAGCCGGCCTGCACACCCACCGGGCCCTGCGTTCCGATGCTGATCCCACCAACGGTCGCCACAAGTGCGAGCGCCGCGGCGAGCGCCCAGCCCGACCATGCCGTCACCGTACGGATGCGACCGTTGAGTGTGCGGCCGAACGCGGCGGGGTTCACGGCGTCCTCGGGGATGTCCACACGGTCTGCGATCGCGAGCGCCGCGTCGAGCTCGGCATGGAGCGATGTCTGGTCCTGCTGGCTCTCCGCGAGATCTCGCCAGATCGTCGCGTCCTCGCTCGCGCGGGCACGAAGCTCCGTCCAGTCCTCGGGCGAGGCGGCACCATCGATCACCCGGCTGATAAGCAGCTCCCGGGCGTCGGCCGCCGCATCCATCTCGGGAACAGGCTGGAAGGTGTCGTCTTGCTGGCGATCGGGCGTGTGATCAGTCACGGCTCGGCTCCCGGCGGGGAAAGAACACCCCCCGGAGCACGCCGGCGACCGCTCAGGACGCGCCGGATCGTGGCTTGGAGGCAACCCGCCGGCCTACCGGATGCGCAGAACCGGCCGACCCGTCGCTCGATGCCTGTTCCAACTGCGTTTTCGCCGTGCTTTGGGCGGTTTGGGCTGCTTGGCAGGCCTTGGTTGAAGACTCGCCGTCTTCGAGCCGCTCCCGCGCCAGCTCGCGGAGCATCCGCCTGCCGCGGGCGATCCGCGTCTCGATGGTGGTCTCGGTCAGGCCCGTCACCGCGGCGATCTCGCGGTAGGTCATGCCCCGAGCGACCCTGAGCAGCAGCGGCTCTCGATAGCCCTCAGGAAGCTGCTGAGCGAGACCGAGGAGCCCGCCTGATGTGTCCTGCTGGGCAACCTGGTCTGTGGGATTGGGCGATTCGGGGGCCCGATCCAGCACGGCCGCGCGGACTTCAGGGCGGAGACGCTTTCGTCTGGTCACCGTCCGACCTGCCGCTCGGGCGGCATTGATGGCAACGGTCCGTAGCCACGGCTTGACCGCCTGCGGGTCTCGCACGGTTTCGACATTGCGGACGAGGCTCAGCGCGACTTCCTGGAGGAGATCCTCGAGATCGGCCTCACGGGGCTTGTGCGCAAGGATGACTGCGGCGATCCAGCGACGATGGTGAGCCCACAGCCGCTGGAGGGCCTCGGGATCACCATCGGCGGCCAACTGGGCATCCAGCGCGGCCTGTTCATCGGTTATGGGCGGAGCGGCGGCACCGATCGAGAGCGAGCCCAATCCCCCGGCGCCATCAATCCCCATCCCTGCGCACCTCCGCGACGGTTCGCCTGGACGCGCATCGGCCCACGACCCGTCGCCCACACCCCGAGACTTATGCTCGAACCGGATCCCATCCGTGGGTCCGGCCCGGACACCCCATCCGGACGCCCGGTCTTGCCGTCTCGTTCCTGGGCCCAGCCCCCGAGCCTTGCCCAGAGACTTGTTCCGATTCGGGCTCGCTCGGTTCCATGCCCGGGCTCACCGACCGAGGCCTCGTATCCTCGGCTACCCGTGCCCTCTTCCGCCAGGGTTGGCGCCAACCGATGCCGTTCGACCAGACGCACATCCCGCTTGATCCCGAGGAAGGCCCGGACGAGGGCAGCCGCGAGGCGGAGGCCACTTCCGAGTCGCCGTCTGCTGACGAGCCGGTGCCCAACGAGGCCCCATCGGTCATGCCCTTCGCGGGCCATCTGGAAGAGTTGCGGGGACGGATGATCTTCGCCCTCGGAGGGCTGCTCCCGATCGTGATCGCGGCCTTGGTCTTGGGCAAGCAGATCTTGGCGTTGCTGATCGCTCCCGTGCAGGAAGCGCTGATCGAGGCTGGGCTGAGCCCCGCGCTACAAGCAACTGGCCCGCTTGAGACGTTCTACAGCTATCTGCGCATCGCGGTGATCGCCTCGGTCCTGGTGGGTAGCCCGTGGGTGCTCTATCAGGCCTGGCGGTTTGTCGCGCCCGGGTTGTACGCCGCGGAGCGCCGCTTCGTGTACGTGCTGTTGCCGCTGAGTGTGGCGCTGACCACGGGTGGAGTGTTATTTCTCTACTACGTGATCTTGCCGGTTGTGCTCGCGTTCTTCATCCGCTTCGGCTCGGGAGTGGCGGAGCAGGTATCGCCCGTGGTCGAGGTGCCGGCGGGTATGGTGCTCCCGAGTGTGCCCGTGCTCGCGGGCGATCCTCTTGCGCCGGAGATCGGACAGGAGTGGATCAACACGGTGCTTAATCAGCGACGCGTGTGTGTTGGGTACGACGATGACGTGCCGCGGATCTTGGGATCCGCGATGGTGCGGTCCGCCGGGGTTGTGCAGCAGTACCGCGTGAGCGAGTACGTGAAGCTGTTCATGAACATGACGATGGCGTTCAGCATCGGGTTCCAGACGCCGGTGGTCGTGCTGCTATTGGGCTGGGCGGGGCTGGTCACGAGGGGGTTTCTCGCGAAGTACCGCCGCTACGCGCTCATGGGTTGCCTGGTCGCGGGTGCGCTCCTCACACCGGCGGATCCGTTCAGCATGCTGCTGCTTGCCGGACCCCTGTACCTGCTGTACGAGTTCGGCATGATCCTCATGCTGATCTTGCCGGCAGACCGCGTGGCGCGTGGGGTCACGCTGTCTAGGGAAGACCGCGCCCAGCCAAGGGACGACGCGTGAGGATCCGCCGCGCCAGGTGGGGGCTTCGCACACGCCAGCGTGTGGTGGTGGGCGAGCCGACCGACACCGATCGCCGCTGGATGGAGCGGGCGCTCGTGCTCGCGGGCGAGGCCGCTGCTGTGGGCGAGGCGCCGATCGGGGCGGTGGTGTATTCGACGGTGACTGGCGAAGCACTGGCCGAAGCGCGGAACACCCGCGAGGGAGATGCGGATCCGTGTGGTCACGCGGAACTGATCGCGGTCCGGCTTGCCGCACAGAAGCTGGGTGACTGGCGCCTGAACCAGTGCACCGTGGTCGTGACGCTCGAGCCCTGCGCGATGTGCGCCGGGGCGATGGTCAACGCTCGGGTTGGCAGGCTGGTCTGGGGAGCGGACGATCCCAAGGCGGGCGCTTGTCGGTCGCTCATGGCGCTCACCAGCGATCGGCGGCTCAACCACAGACCAGAGCTCGTCGCTGGTGTCGAAGCCGAGCGGTGCGGCGAGGTCTTGCGTGCATTCTTCCGCCAACTCCGGGAGCGCCGATCGCGTGCCTGAGTTGCCCGAGGTCGAGACCACCCGGCGGACGATTGCGCAGCACGTGCTTGGGCTTCGCGTCGCGGATGTGACTGTGCACCGACGCGATGTCGTAACGGGCCCGGAGGATCCCAAGGGGGGGTTCTCGCGACAGCGCGGCGATGTTGTTAAGCCCGGCCCGCTGCCGCGCGAACAGATGCTCCGCGGAACAAAGATCTCGGCGCTGCACCGTCATGGAAAGCAGATCGCGATCGAGGGGGACGCCGGGCCCGCAGTTGGAGTCCAGCTGGGCATGACGGGGCAGCTCCTGTTCGCGGCGCCAGGGAAACGGCTGGCCTCACGCGATCATGTCCATGTGACCTGGCGCCTCCGCGACCATCGCTCATCACCTGCTGGGCAGCTTGTGTTTCGCGACCCGCGGCGGTTTGGTGGGTTGAACGCCAACGCGAGCATGGCTGAGCTTGTGAAACGACGTTGGGCGGAGCTTGGGCCTGATGCGCTCACCGTAATCGACGAAGCACTGCACAAAGCCCTAAGGCAAACCGATCGGGCGATCAAGTCGGTTCTGCTGGATCAGAGCGTCATCGCGGGGGTTGGAAACATCTACGCCGACGAGTCGCTGCATCGGGCTGGAGTCGCTCCCCAGGCGGTCGCAAGCGGGATCAGTCGCAAGAGGGTGTTGCTACTCGGCCAGTCGATCCGGACCGTGCTCGCGGAGGCAATCGAGGCGCGGGGCTCAACGCTCCGAGATTACGCCGATGGGAACGGGAGCCCGGGTTTGGCTCAGCGATCGCATCGGGTATATGGACGCGGTGGGCTCCCTTGTTTGAGTTGCAAAGCAGTGCTCCAAAAGACATTGGTGGCTCAGCGAACCACCGTCTGGTGCTCCCGCTGTCAAAGGGGGTAAAACACCAGAGGTCCCGACAAGCCGAAAGATGGCCCAATCCGTGTTTGCAGATTTATCCACACGCAATGCGGATCACATCGTGGTTGGGGGCCCGGATTAGGAGACTGCTTCCTGGTATTGAGAAGAAAGAATTCGTCATCATCACAGTGGTAAGGGCGCGCGGTTCTTGGATAACTCTTGTGCCTCCACAGGTAAAGCTTGTTGTTGCAGAGGGTTGTAAGCAATGAACGAAGCCTGGATAGAGTGACGGTTGGGCGCCGGCACAAGGAGCTCCGCGCCGACAGGCGAACCCCCGGGGGGCGGTTTCACGACAACCGACAGGTCCTCAATGATGGGCAAGCGGCGGATGCCGGCGCGTTTTCCACATGCCGTGCACCGGTGTGGAGACAGCTTGAGGTGGGGGCGATTGGTGGCGTGGGCCAGGTAAAGAGACCAGGGCAACTACTCGGATTCGACCGGGTGGAGGTCACGCTCGAGTTGTTCGAGTGTCCGTCCGAAATCGGCGTCACTCTTGCAGCGTGTCTCGATCTGCTTCACGGCGTGCATGACCGTGGTGTGGTCGCGGTTGCCGAGGTAGACCCCGATTTCCTCGAGGCTGTGCCGTGTGAGGCGGCGGGCGAGGAACATGCAGACCTGGCGTGGGATCGCGACGGAGCGAGTTCGGCGCTTGCTGAGCAGTTCGCTGGGCTTGACTGAGTAATACCCACTCACATGCTCGATGATCTGCTGGACAGTGGGTGCGACGCCAGATCGGGGTACATCAGCGGCGCCAAGAGCCTGTTTGGCGAGATCGACGGTGATGTCCGACTGGTCGGCCAGGGCATGGAGCTGGAGTTGGCTGATCGCGCCTTCGAGCTGCCGGATGTTCGAGCTGTGACGCTGGGCGACGAAACTGGCGACGTCGTTGCTTAGCTCGATGCCGCGCAGGCGAGCCTTGGTCTGGAGGATCGCGACGCGGGTCTCGTAGCTGGGCGGCTGTATGTCGGTGACCAGGCCCCATTGGAACCGGCTCACAAGCCTGTCCTCAAGGGCGGGGATCTCGCCAGGGGGCGCATCTGAGCTGAGGACGATCTGCTTCTCTGGGTAGAGGCTGTTGAACGTGTGGAAGAACTCTTCCTGCGTGCGTTCCCGGTTGGATAGGAAGTGGATGTCGTCGATAACGAGCAGGTCGGCTTCGCGAAAGCGATGGCGGAAACCCGACATCTCGCCAGCCTGCACAGCTTCCATGAACTCTGCAATGAACGCATCACAGGAGAGATAGCAGATCACCGCGTTGGGATTGTCCCGGGCGATGGTGAGGCAAATGGCCTGAAGCAGGTGAGTCTTGCCGAGGCCAACGCCTCCGTGGATGAACAGGGGGTTGTACGCCCTCGCGGGGTTGCTCGCGACCGCGACGCTTGCCGCGTGAGCGAGGCGGTTGTTGGGCCCAATGACGAAGTTCTCGAACTCGTAATCAGGGTTGATCGCGATGCCGTCGAACTGGCGGCCTGCGGCCATCTCCGGGCGCGGCTGCGCGGGGCCGGGTGCGGCGTGGACGGGTTTGGGCTCGACCTCGGTGACCGGATTTGGTTTTGGCTGTTCGATCGTGGTGGTTGCGATGCCTTCGCGCGAACTCGACTGCCGGGGCCCGCTCGGTCTGCCCTCAGACGCCGGGGGCGTTTCTTCCGCATCGAGGAAGCGAACGGCGAGCAGATAGCCCGTGACGTCCTGTGCCGCCTCGCTGAAGGGTTCGGCGCATGCGCGGCGGAGGTAGTCGCGCTGAACCCGGGTCGCGGTCCGCAGATAGAGGCGGCCGTCGGCGAGACCTGCGGGCTCGATGCGATCGAACCACTGGCGGCAGAGATCGGGGCGCGTCGCGCGGAGCCGGTCGTGGATTCGCTCCCACACCAGCACATCGCTCGCATCTGCCATGATCGCCCCGGTCTCCTCACGATCTCACGGCTCGGTGCGGTGACAGAGGGCGCCATGCGCGCAGCGGGCCAAGTAGGGGGAAAGTTGTTTTCCCTCTCCAGTGGCAACACAAACGAACACAGTCGGCCCTGCGGACGCACCGAGCGGGCGATCGCAACGCGCTCTCAGATTTTGCCGGCGGTACTCCCACACCGTCGACCGCTGTGCCCGAAGCGGGCACAGCCCGGAAAACGTAATGCGTTACCTGCCGCGAGTCAACACCCCTGATGGGTGCGGTTGGTGCGGCGTCATTGGCTTTAGCCGCTCTGTGCGGCCTGGAGGCGTTCAGCCTCCTCTGCTTGCGCCTCATAGCGCGCACGATTGTTTCGAAAATCCATGAGCAAGAGCACGCGCTCTGCGACGTTCTTGGGCAAAAGCTCGTCGAGACGCTCGCGGGCGTAGGCCAGGTTGGTGCGTCGGCTGACGTGGGTCACAACACAATGGCCGAACTCGCAGACGCGGAGCCATTCGGCGATGTCCTCGACATGCATGTGCATGCCGATCTTCGCGCGGCTCTTGTGCTCGGGCTCGAAGAAGGTGCACTCGGTGATGATGATCTGGGCGTTGCGCACGTCATCGCGGAGCAGGTGCGGGCCCGGGAGCGTGTCGCCCAGGTAGGCGATGAGCGGGATGTGGAGGATCTTGGTGATCTCCTCACCCCGGCTCTTGAGTTCGCGCAGCTTCTCTTGTGGGAGCCCCTGGAACTCTTCACGGAGCTTGCTGCGCTTCTCGTAGATGGCGTAGCCCATGCTGGGCGCTGTGTGCTCGGTGTGGAAACCCTTGAGCCATATGGAGTTCTTGATCTCGATCTCGCCCTCTGGCTCGAGGGCTTCGACCTCGTAGGGGGTCTTCTGGCGCTCGAGCTCTTCGAAGCCGGCCATCATCTTCTCGAAGGCGGGCTTGATGCGGGCGTCGAGGACGATCTTGCCGGTGCCCATGCCTTGGAAGCGGCGCTGGCTAAACCAGTAGGCGAGGCCCCCGATGTGGTCCATGTGCCCGTGGCTGAGGGCGACAAACTTGCTTGCGAGGGCTGCTCGGGGGCATGCACCCATATCGAAGCAGACATCGAGCTCGGGGAGCATGATGCAGGTCTGCTCGCCGGCGACGCTGACGCCCTGGACGCGATAGGGCGGGAGGTACAGGAATCCGAGGGAGCCCTCGCGCGGGGGGGGCTTGGGGATCATCGGCGAATCTCCGGAGGACGGGCTGTTCACCCGGCCTGGCGTGGTTCATTGTCTGGTGATGGTAGGAGGAATGACCGCGGGGTGTTGGGCTGGGGTACACGGGTGGGTGCCGCTACGCTCGCGGGCAATGACCGGAGATGTTGAGAACGGATCGGGCGGAAGCGCCCAGGGCGGTGAGGGGCTTGGCGGCGTTTTCGCGAGGCTTGGGCCGGCAGCCTGGCTCGGCGTTGTGTGGGCGGTCTTGCCCGCGGCGGGTGGGTTCATCCTGCTCGCGAACATGAAGCCGGTAAGCGAATGGCTCGACACCCTCGGGCCCGCTGCGGCGCTGGTCTATGCCGCGATCTTTGCGGTGAGCGCCGGTTTCGCGTTCTTGCCGACCTATGCCCAGGCGACGCTTGGTGGGTATGCGTTTGGGCCCGTGATCGGTACGGGGGCGGCGCTGTGTGGGTTTGTCGGGGCGGCGTTGATCGGCCGGGTGCTTGCGCGGCAGATCAGCGCGGACCGTGTGGAACAAGAGATCAAGCGTCACAAGCAGGCGGAGACCGTGCGTGATGCGCTCGTGAACTCCGGTGCGGGCAAACGGTTCTGGATCGTGACGCTGCTGCGCGTACCGCCCAACTCGCCGTTTGCGCTGACGAACCTGGTTTTGTCCACGACGGGCGTGCCGATCCTGACGTACGTGCTTGCGACGGCCGTCGGCATGCTGCCGCGCACGGCCGCGGCGGCGGTGATCGGGCACCAGATCACGGACATCTCGAACCCGGAGCGCCCGAAGTGGTTGGTGTTCGGCGGGATCGCGCTGACCGTGGTGGTGGTGATCATCATCGGACAGATTGCGTCGAAGGCGCTGAAGAAGGCCGCGGCTGCCGGGACCGCCACCGATGGCGAGTGAACTTCCTGCGATTGACGACGCGTTGGTGAAGAAGCTCGCGAAGCTGAGCCGCCTGTCGCTGAGCGATGATGAGGCGGCGGAGGTCCGCTCGCGGCTTGCGGCGTTCTTGGACTATGCGGCGTCGTTGTCGTCGCTGGATCTGGACGGCGTCGAACCGCTTGCGCACCTGTCGCTGGATGAGCCGGAGGGCGACGGGGGCGTGCGCGGGCCAATGGCGGATGATGTGCCGCAGGCGAGTTTCGGTGTTGATGTTGTTGAACAACTCGCGCCAGAGCACGCGGGAGCGCTGATACGGGTGCCGAAGGTGATCGATGGGGGATCGGCGTGATTGCACGCGACGAGTCGCTCTCCAGCTTCGTTGAGGCTTTCGATGCGACGGCGGGCGATGGCCCCCTCGGAGACTTCGACATCTCGGTCAAGGCGAACATCTGCACGCGCGAAGGTCGGACCGAGTGCTGCTCGAAGCTGCTCCAGGGCTATCGATCTCCCTTCGACGCGACGGTTGTTGAAAAGCTTACGAGCGCCGGCGCAGCCATCGTTGGCAAGAACAACATGGACGAGTTCGCGATGGGCTCGAGCGGCGAGCGGAGTGTCCATGGGCCCTGCCGGAACCCGTGGGACACGTCGCGTGTTACAGGCGGGTCGAGCGGTGGTTCGGCGGCCGCGGTCGCGGCCGGGCTGGTGCGGGCTTCGCTCGGGAGCGATACAGGTGGCAGCGTGCGACAACCCGCGGCGCTGTGCGGCGTTGTTGGGCTCAAGCCAACGTACGGGCGGGTGAGCAGGTACGGCTTGGTGGCGTACGCATCGAGTCTGGACCAGATCGGCCCGATCGCGCGGTCGTGTGAAGACGTAGCGGTCGTGCTGGGCGCGATCGCGGGGCATGATCCGAACGATGCGACGAGCAGCACGCGCGGGGTCGAGGACTACACGGCGCGGCTCCGTGAGTCGGTCAGCGGGAAGAAGATTGGCGTTCCATCGTTCGCGCGGGGTCAAGGGGTCAGCGCGGAAGTCGCGCGGGTGTTCGACGCGTCCGTCGAGGCGTTTCGATCGCGCGGGGCCGAGATCGTTGATGTTGAGCTGCCGAGTTTGGAGTACGCGGTTCCGGCGTACTACTTGGTCGCGACGGCGGAGGCGAGCAGCAACCTCGCGCGGTTCGACGGGATCCGATATGGGCGTCGCGCCGAGCTCGACAAGGGTGAGGGGCTCTTCGAGCTCTATGAAAAATCGCGGAGCGAGGGCTTCGGGGCGGAGGTGAAGCTCCGGATCATCCTCGGGACGTTCGCGCTCTCCGCGGGATACGCGGACAAGCTGTATGAGCGGGCGCTCAAGGTTCGCAGGCTGATCAAGGACGACCATGATCGGGTCTTTGCATCTGGCATCGATGCAATCCTCACGCCGACGGCGCCGAGCCCTGCGTTCAAGATCGGCGAAAAGACCGATGATCCTGTCGCGATGTACCTGGAAGACATCTTCACGGTCAGCGCCAATCTCGCGGGGCTTCCTGCGGTGAGCCTGCCGGCGGGACTGGCGGGAGTTGATGGTGTGACCTTGCCGGTGGGGGTGCAGCTGACGGGCCGCGCGTGGGACGAAGCTGGGATCTTGTCGATTGGTGCGGAGCTCGAGCGGTGCGAGCTGATGGGGGATGCGAAGCCTGCGGTGTGGGCGCTCGGTTAGAGCAAGACCCGGAACACCACGACCATCAGCGCAATCAGCGTCGCGTTGTGCAGGAAGTGTGCGAAGATCGGTGCGATGAGGGAGTCTCGCCATTGGCGCATCGCGCCGAACGTGATGCCCAGCGCGGCGACCGGGATCAGCTGTGCGATGCCGTAGCCGTGCATGATCGCGAAGACAAAGGCGCTCCCGATTGCGGCGAGCGGCCAGGCGATTCGTGAGCGCATGTGCCGGAAGAGCGCGCCTCGGAAGACCAGCTCTTCAACCAGCGGGGCCCAGATCGTGGCGAGCGAGACGAGGAGGGCGAGTTCGACCACGCTCGAGCCGGCGATGGTGTCGAACAGGCTGTTATCTGGAAGTTCGGGGGGTGCGTCCGCGTCTTCGGGGCCGGCGCCCATCTGACGGAGCAGCTCAGACACGATCGTGAGGCCCGCGCCGATCAGAACTGCCGCGGCGTACAGCGGCACACCCGCCAGGTATCCGACGATTCCTGCGCCGAGCTCCTTAAGCACGCCTTCGCCCGAGTGCAGGCCCAGGTCTTGGCGCAGTCGTGAGAACGACACTCCGCGCACGAGAGGCCAGAGCGGGACGAGGACGAGCAGCCATTGTGTCGCGAGAATTGCGGTGAGGGTTGCGCTCTCGCTGGCACCGGATGCGCCGAGAATGGCCGCGAGGACGGCCCCGACGATCTGCACGCCGAGGAAAGCTACGACGAACACCGCGGCGGTTTCGAGATACACGCTGCCGCCCTGAACGGGCGCAATGAATCGCTGCCGGAGTTGGCTTTGACTCAGCTGAACAAGCGCCATGACACTGACGGCGAGACCCACGATCAGCAGCAAACAGACGAATGCGCCGAACCCAAGCAGGAGGAGCATGAGTGCTCCACCGCCAGAGACGAGTTCGGAACGGCGCGATTCGTCGGTGGTCAGCAAGACTTCGGCATGCCAGCCGTATCGGGTCAGAAGCCAGTCTCGGGCGGTGTCCGGCACGGCGTCGAGAGATGCACCATCGAGCCGAACGGCTTCGAGAGCGATTCGCGTTTGCTCGATGTCGGTGCGTAGCGCGTTCAGTTCTTCGGTAGTGGGTCCGTAGTCGATCTCGAGGTCGCGCGCGGTGTCGTCATCCGGGGCGGGAGGGAGCGCGGCGAGCTGCTCGATCTGCTCCTCCGCGGCGTCGATCGCTGTGAGGCCCGAGGTTGCGTCGCTGAGTGTCGCGAGCGCAAGGGCGGAGCGGATCTGGTCGTGAGGTGGGAGGTTCTCATAGATGATCTGCGGCGTGAGCGCGGGGCCCATGGTCTCAGGCATGCCGCTGCCCTCGCTGATCTTGATGAACAGCTTGAGTGATTTGTCTGTGAGGGTGAGGCCCGGGGCGGAGGCGTCGTCGAGCGTGCTGAGTTCGCCCGGCGCGCCACCCAGTTGCTGGAGTGCGGCAACCGCGGTTGCGATGACCACGAGGATGACGAGCGCCATGGTGGCCGCGGGCCGGGTCCCGGGGTCGGGGAGCCGAGTGGCGCGATCGGGGGTCACGGGGGCCCACTCATCCGGGAAGTCGGGCCTGCGGGGCGGGGGTGGGATTGCTCCCTCCGGGTCGGCGTCATTGGGTGCTGGGGGCAGCTCGCGTGGCATATGGGGGATCTTCGCCCTTGGGAGGCTCCGTCGCCACGTGCGGGTCCCTGGCCCGCTCCGGCGGGCCCGTCTGGGCGGGCTGGTGGGGCGGCGCCGCGCGGTGGAGCCGGCTGGGCGAGCCATCGATATTGGATTGACCCTGGCGGGTGCGCGTCTATTGTTGGGGCTCGACCAGTCGCCCTTGGCCGGGTGGGAGTCCGGCCAGTGTCCCGTTTCTGACTTCAGTCGCGGGGCGATCGGGCGGTGAGCGTCACAATCTTGTTGGCAAGCGGCACCAGGATGGTCCGCGAGTCGGCCCGCCCCGCCCGGTAGGCGGCGAGACGAGATCTGACCCGATCTCGGTTCCGCTTTTCGGAACCGGAGTGCGGGACAACGGAGAGCCGGTCATGCGCAGGCAGACATGGATGGCCAAGCCCGGAGAGGTTGATCGTCAGTGGCGTCAGGTGGACGCCTCGGGCGTTCCGCTGGGTCGGTTGGCCTCGGACATCGCGGTCGTCCTCATGGGCAAGCACCGCCCGGAGTACACGCCGCACGTCGACACGGGCGACTTTGTGATCGTCCTGAACGCGAAGGATGTGGCGCTGACTGGCCAGAAGGCTTCTCAGAAGCTGAAGAAGCATTACACGGGCTACCCCGGTGGCCTGAAGGCCGAGACCTTCGGATCGGTGCGTGAGCGTCGTCCCGAGAAGCTCGTCGAAGACGCGGTTCGTCGCATGCTGCCCAAGAACCGGCTGGGTCGGCAGATGCTCAAGAAGCTGAAGGTGTACGCGGGCGCCGAGCACCCGCACCAGGCCCAGCAGCCGGTGGCCCTGTGATGGCGGACAGCACGGAGAACAACGGGAACCCCATGACTGATACCCCCGACACCCCCGCAACCCCTGACATGAACTTCACCCCCGAGGCACCGAGTAACCCTGCGCTGGAGAACCCGGCACTCGAGGCGCTCGAGGCTCAGACCCCCGGTCACGGCACGACCCTCCTTGGCGGTGAGGCGCCGCAGCAGCAAGAGCGGGTGCTCCGCGATGCGGTGCCCGCTGACGCGCACGGCTGGTGGTGGGGCACGGGTCGCCGCAAGAGCGCGATCGCTCGCGTGCGGATCCGTCCGGCCAAGAGCGGCGGCGAGTTCAAGATCCAGCGGACGCGCAAGCTGTTCAAGGACGTGGACACGTACTTCAGCGAGGACCGCGACCGGGGCGATTGCCTCGCGCCGCTCAAGCTGACCGACACGCTCGACAAGTTCGATGTGTACGTCCGGCCGACGGGTGGCGGCATCATGGGTCAGGCCCAGGCGATCCGTCTCGGCGTGGCGCGTGCCTTGGTCAATTACGACCCGACGCTGGAGCGGCCGCTCCGCGAGGCGGGGTACCTGAGTCGCGACGCTCGCCGTGTCGAGCGGAAGAAGTACGGCCAGCCCGGCGCTCGCAAGCGGTTCCAGTTCTCGAAGCGCTGATTCGGAGGCTGGCGGGGGATCTTTTGCCCCTGGGCCGACATCCCAACGCATGTACCTCACCGCAACCCCCGCTCATCATGGGGGTTGCGGTGTTTTGTTTCCGATGAGAGGATGGTGGCGCATGGAGGCGCTCTTCCAGGGGGAACTTCGTCTGCGCATCGAGCGCGCGTGGTACTCCGTGCGCGCACGGTTCGACGGCTCGGATCCGAAGGTGCTTGTGCGAAGTGCGTTCGTTGGTGCGGCGATCGGACTTGTTGGTGCGGTGAGTCTTGGGATCGTTCTTGCGTACCTTCTCAGCGGGAGCCGGCCCCCATGGTGGCCCGAGATCAACAGTGCGGATCCGGACTTCGTGCAGACTGCGGAGCGTGTGCACAACGGGCTTGCGAGCGAGCTTCATCGTGGACGACCCGGCACGGTAGACGAGCGAGGCGTCTGGGTGAGCGAGCCCTGGCGGATGGCGGTCGCGACACCCGAAGCCAACGCGTGGCTCGCGGTTGAGATGCGCCGGTGGATGGAGGACCGCGCCGAAGAGAAGTCGGCGTGGCTCAGCGATGTCCGCGATGTCTGTGTGAGTTTCCAGGAGGACCGGGTGCTGCTTGGCGCGAGCATGGACACGCCCGAGGGCTCGCGGTACCTGTGGACGACGCTCGAGCCTCAGGTCGATACGTGGGGTTCGCTCTGGCTCCGGGCGAGCACGGTGCATGTCGGGCGGTTGCCGATGCCGGCGCCGTGGGTGCTCGAGGGCGCGCGCAGCGAACTCAAGGACGGCGACGGTGATAGCTCGTTCATCCCGAGCTCCGCGGCGGAGCTGCCCGAGACCCAGGAGCTGATCCGGACGCTTCTCGGGGAACGCCCCATGCTCGAGACGCCGATGATCCGGCTGATCGATGGCCGGCGCGTGCGGCTTCTATCGATCGAAGCACGTGGTGGGAAGGTGGTCTTCCTGTGCCGAACGGAGCGGCCAGCAACAGGATGATCTGAGCGCCATCTTCACGAGTCGCGGGATATCGACGATTAGCCTGGGCTCTGGAGTTTTAGATGATCACACTCCGCGCAACGGCTCTTTCACTCGGCGCGCTGGCAGCCTGTAGCACAGGAGTGTTTGGGCAGGTCGCTCTGCAAGTCGAGCTTCAGGCGGTCGGTTCAGAGTTTCCGACTCCCGTTGTTGTCAACAGCTCCGACGCGACCCTTGTGAATGGCGACTTCACGCTGCGGCCGACTCCCGGCGATCTCGGGTTCATCACCATACGGACACTTGGTGATGCAACGGAAGAGATCACGACCTGGGAGTATGTGTTGGGCGCACAGCCCGGTGCTGGTGCGATCGCCGCCTGTCCCGATTGCCCGCTTTCGATCAGCTCTGCATCGCTCAGCATAAAAGCTCGGAGCGGTGGCGATTCACCATCGAATGACAAGCTGACACTCAACGGGGGCTTGCCGGGGCAGCCCTTTGGGGGAACACCACAGTTCAGCTCGATTGATCAGTCGGTGGATTTGCTCGATTTGTTCGGTGAAGACGCCGTTCGAGACGCGATCCGGTCGGGTCGATTGTCGTTCTCGAATGCGAACGACATTCTGTTCTTCGATGTCACGCTCTCGATTCAGGGGACGGTCGATGTAACGCCGTGCGGCATTGCAGACTTGACGACGAGCGGGGCAACGATCGCCGGAACGACGAACTATCTCGTGCCTGATGGCGTCGTGGACCTTGATGATCTCGGCATTTATCTGCTTCAGTGGCTCGATGGCGCTGTTCGCGCGGATCTCACGAGCAGCGAGGCAACGCTGCCTGGCCAGCCTGGTTACGGCGTGCCGGACGGTGTAACTGACCTGGGCGACCTCGGCTTCTTCTTGGTCGCCTGGCTGGACGGCTGTTCGTGATCTCTCCATCAGCCCTTGCGACGCAGCCCGGTTACCAGGCCTGTTGTTGCCGCGGCGGTGCTTGGCAGATAGCCCGTGATGAAGGCGGTGAAGTCTTCGGTCTGACCACCTAACCAGTCGGCGAACGTGTCGTACTTATCTTGGAAGGCGCCCCAATCCACGGTGATGAATCCGCCGTACTCGAGACCAAAGAGGGCGAGCGCGAAGAAGCCGAGACCGATGACGCTGATCTTGAGGAACGTGCGTGCGGCGTATCCGATCGCGAACGCGATGAAGAAGCTGAACCCCATGCGGAAGAGCGCCGGGGACCAGGGGTTGGACCCGTCTTCGAGGACCTGGTCTTGGGGGTTCGGATCAGCGGGCTGGCCGGGGATCTGGCTGGTGAGACCCGTGACACCTTGGCCGATCAGTGCCGAATCGGTCTGGCCCTGGCCGGCGAGCGGCGCTGGCTCGGCGCCGGGCTGAACGAAGCCCAGGGCGATGCCACCAGCCATCAGGAGTAGGCTGAGAAAGACGAGCCCTTTCTGCCATGCGGCAAAGGCCTTCCAGCCCTTCGGCGGTGGGCCCTTTGGGCTGTCCTTCTTCTTCTCGTTGGATTTGGTGTTTTCGGGCTTTCCGCCGAGTGAGATCGGGGCGCCCATCGGTTTCTTGTTCGCATCGCCTGCCATGTTCATGAGAGTGTAAAGCAGGGGTGAGCGCGGCAGGCGGGCGCGGCGAGACGCGCGGCGAGTCTGCGGAATCTGCGGGCTGTCCTAGATGTGTCGCGCTTGTTGAGCGAGTGCACGCACCAGGTCGTGCGTGTGGGCGTGGCCCGTGCGTTCGGCGGAGATGCGGCCCACGATCGGCCGTCCGAAGAGCAGCGCGAGGTCGCCGATCAGGTCGAGCAGCTTGTGCCGTGCGGGTTCGTCTTGGAACCTGAGCGCGTTATCGATTGGGCCGTCTGGACCCAGCACGAGCAGGTCGGCGGGGGTGAATCGGGCGAAGAGGCCCAGCGATCGCATCTGCTCGACCTCATTTTGGAGACTGAAGGTTCGCGCAGGGGCGACATCGGTGAGATAGTGGTCGCGATCGCCCGGGGTCCAGCGGGCGGTCTGTTTTCTCAGCAGTGGGTGGGCATCGCCGTAGTCGAGCGTGTAGACGTACTCGGGTTTGTCGGCGGGTTCGCAGAGGAGCGTGTTGCCCTGATTGTCTGTAACGCGGAAGGGCTCGGTGACGACGAAGGGCTCGGGTCCGGCACACTCCGCGCTTGGTGCGTCCTTGAGGGCCTCAACGAAGTGAATCGCGGATCCATCGCCGATGGGTGTCTCGCTTCCTGTGAGAGCGACTTCGATGTCCGCAAGGCCCAGCCCGGCCAGCGCGCTTAGCGCGTGCTCCGCGGTGATGAACTCGGGGCGATCGGCGTTCGGGTCGTGGGCGAGGTTGGTGCTGCGCGGTGGGATGCCGGCGAACGCGGGGTGCGCGGGAGCCTTGCAAAGGTGGCTGATGGTGAGTGGAAAGGCGTGGTTGTTTACGCGTGCCGTGTAACCCGAGCCTGGCGCACCCGGCGCGAAGGTCGCCTCGGTGTCGGCGCCACTAAAAAGGCCGATCCCTGAGATAACAACTGGTTTGGTGAGTGTGCGCGGCACCCGCGGAGGTTAGCCGCGCTGGCTATCCCTGAGCGCTTTCTCAAGGGCCTTGATGCGGCGGGCGAGGTCGCCCACGTTCCTCATCGCCGCGAGGTTGGCCCTGGCCTGGCGTCCCTCGACAGCCGGAGCGCCGGCAAAGTCGCCTGGACCGACATCGCCCATGACTCCGGCCTGGCCGCCGAGTCTTGTTTGTGGCGCAATAGTCAGATTGTCGGCAACACCCGCCTGGCCCCCGAGGACGGAGCCTGCACCAACGGTGACGCTTCCCGACAGACCGACCTGTCCACAGAGGATGCAGAGGTCGCCGATGTCACAGTTGTGTCCGATCTGGACGAGGTTGTCGATCTTGACGCCGTTGCCGATGCGGGTGTCGCCGAACTTCCCGCGGTCGATGCAGGTGTTGGCGCCGATCTCAACGTGAGCACCGATCGTGACGGCGCCGAGGTGGGGGATCTTGACGTGCCCGCGCGCGGGGTCGAAGCGATAGCCGAAGCCATCGGATCCGATGACGACGCCGGGGTGGATGATGCACGAAGGGCCGACCGTGCACCCGTCGAGGACGCAAACGTTTGCGCGGAGCTCGGTGCCATCGCCGATCGAAGCGCCGGCGCCGACAACGGTGCCCGGGCCCAGAATGGCTCGCGCACCGATGGTTGCGTCGGGGCCGACAACACAGGAAGGACCGATGCTCGCTTCTGCTGATACGGCTGCGCTGGGGTCGATCGTGGCGCTTGGGTGAGCGCCAGGGAGCGGGGCGGGCTTCTCAGTGGCGAAGAGTTCGAGCGCGGCGATCAGCGCGATATCCGGATCGGACACGTTGAGCACCGCACGGCCACCCGGCGCGTCGAGCTGAAGTGACTTTGGTGCCAGGGCGGCAGCGGCGTTGCTCGATGTGAACTTCTCCGCGTAGGAGGCGTCACGTACGAATGTCAGCGTCTTGTCGCATGCGGTATCGACCGCGCCGAGGCGCTCGATGGAGACATCACCATCGCCTGCGAGTTCGGCGCCGAGGTGCTCGGCGAGCTGCGCCGCGGTGAACGGGGGGCGGTGTCTGGGCTCCGCGGTTGTCAATCGCCGGCACCGGCCTGGAAGCTGGCGTTCATCTCGCGGATCACGCGTTCGGTGATATCAACCTGCGGGTTGAAGTACACGAGGCGGCGGGTCTGGATGGCGTTCTGGACCATCGCGTATGAGCCTCTCTCAGGCGGGAGCACGCTGGTGTCGTTGATGAACACCGCGTCGTAGCCCTCGGCCTTCGCGATGCGTTCGCACTCGGCGAGGACCTTGCGGTAGAGCGTGCCCAGAACGCGGCCGCGCTCGGAATCGAGGAATGCCTCGGTGCCCTGAAGCTGCGCGTTCGCCGTTCCCTCGAGGGTCATGAGCTTGAGACGCTTCTGGATCGCCTGGTCCTCGGGGAGGTTGAGTTCCTCGAGTTCTGCTTGGATGGCGTCGGCCTCGCGGGCGAGGTTGTCCAGTCCCGCTTGGGCTTCGGCGACCTGCGACTGCCACTGCTGATTCCGAACGGGGAGCTCATCGAGCCCGTTGATCACGCTCAGCGGATCGACAACAGCGACCCGCCCGGTGGGGCTGGTCTGTGCGGCGACGCCCTGTGCTCGGGGGGGTGTCAACGCACCGGTAAGCAGGAGAGCTGCGAGGGCCAGGACTGCGATCGGCGCGGCGAGCATGCTGAGCGGGCGGTTTATCGTGGGGCTGGTCACTTTGGGGCCTCCCTGCCGTTCTCGAGAATCGGTGTCTTGATGATACCGATGCGCCGCGGGCAGGTATCTGTCCGGGTGCGATCGGTCATGCCCATCTTCAGGGCTCGGACCGGCGGGCGGTTGTGTCCGTGGTTGCCGACGGGTCGAGGGCTTCGGGCGTGTCCACCGGCAGGCGTACGCGGAAGATCGCTCCAACTCCCTCCCCCGGATCGCCGCCGGGGGCGGCATCGACCTCGATAGACCCGTTGTGATCATCGATCACGCGCTTTGTTACCGCCAGGCCTAGACCCGTGCCCTTGAGGCCCTTTGTGGTGTGGAACGGCTCGAAGATCCATCGACGCTTGCCCTCGGGGACACCCGGGCCCTGGTCGATCACTTCGATGATGGCGTGGGCGCTGGCGATACCGATGGGGGTCTCATCGGTCTCGTACCTCGCGCGGACGGTGACGGCGCCCCCGCGGGGGCTGGCATCGACGGCGTTGCCGATGAGGTTCATCATCGCCTGGTGCATGAGGTGCGCATCGAGCGGCACCGGCGGCAGCTCCGGGTCCGCATCAACGATCAGGATCACGTCCTTCTCGCCCGTCTGCTTCTCGAAGAGCTGGGCGCACTCTTCGAGGAAGCTGCCGATGGAGACCAGCTCGGGTTCGACGACGCGTTGGCGGCTATAGGCGAGCATGTTGAGCGTGAGCGCGATGATCCGGTTCAGGTTGCGCTTGAGGATGTCCCAGCCGCCGAGACTTGTTTTGAGGTCCCCTTTCTTGAGACCCATCTCAACGATGTCGGCGCCGCCGCGTAGACCCTGGAGGATGTTCTTGATGCTGTGGCTGAGGCTCGCGACGGTCTCGCCGACCGCGGCGAGCCGCTCGGCGTGGAGCTTCTCGCTGACCAGGTCCATGTTCGCGAGCGCGAGACCGGTATGGCGTCCGACAGCGTTCATCAGCGCCAGCTGGCCTCGTGTGAACGTGTAGTTGGCCATGGTCGAGTCAACGTACACGGCGCCGTAGGTGTCGCCCCGGTAGGTGATCGGGCTGCAGATCGCGCTGCGCACGTTGAAGCTCTGGACGCTGTCGCCCGCCTGGAAGCGTGGGTCGTTCATCGCGTTCGTGCTCAGGACGCCCTCTTGGCCCTTCGTTGCATGACTCAGGATGGTCTTGCTGACCTGGATCTTCGCTTGGTCCGGATCGATTGCGAGTCCGGCCTGGCGCACGACCGCGGCCTTCAGCGGGCCCTGAGGGTTCTTTGGATCACGGACCATGATGAACCCGCGCTCGGGCGTGAACTCTCTGAACACCAGGTCGAGCACGGCGTCGAGCAGGCTTCGGCGGTCCGCGGCGCGGGCCGTCAGGCTCGTGAGGTCATAGATAACGCGGAGGTGCTCGGCGGCCGCGAGTGCGGGCTCGGGCTCCGCCATGATGACCGAGTCTTCGTTGGGGTCGGGTGATGCGAGCGGCGCATCGGCAGGGAGCGTGTGCTCGACGGCGACGTCCATCTCGCGCGAGCGGACGACCTTGACCGCGTCCTCGTGGTGATCGATCACATCACCGAAGCGGAGCACGGTGGTGCCCACACGGATCGTGTCGCCCTCGCTGAGCCGGACTCGGTCCTCGGCGGCGTGCCCGTTGACGTATGTGCCGTTTTGGCTCTCGAGATCACGGACGAACCAGGCGCCGTCATCGGGGGTCAGTTCGGCGTGGCGCCGGCTGACGGTGGTGTCACCGATCGGGAGTGCCTCGCTCGACCGGCCCAGTAGCTGGGGCTCGGTCTCTGGCAGTTCGAAGCGGCGGCCGACATCGGGGCCCTCGATGATTGTCAGGATGAGCACGCTGAACGGTACGGCTCGGGCGGGGTTCTGGCTTCAGGCCCTGGCTGTCATGGAAAAAGGGCGCGGCCGGGATACGAGACCGACCCGCGCCCTGTCTGTTCAGATTGCCCATCCTCCGTCTACACCTCGAACCCCCGGAGGGCCGGGCGGGGCGGGTCGCCGGTCACCTCCGGGGGTTATTCCGAGGAGTGAGGAGAGAGATGTTTTGCCCCGCCAAGTGCCGCGGGGCGTCGTGAGAGAGGAGAGTGAGAGAGAGGAGATATGTCTGTCGTATCCGTGTCTGTCTTCGCCCTTATGGCTCCTTGCTTGGGCCGCCGGAGGTGTTCGGTTCTTCCCGGCCTCACCACTCTCTCTGGGAGGCTGGCGTCGGTGTCCCCGATGCTTTGAAAAAAAGGTGCGGGCAGGTGAACGACCAGGCCGCACCCGAGAGAGGGTTAACCCCACACCCCCAATGTGAGTCAGTAATACAAGAACCCAGCGAGGGAGAGGGTCAAGA
>JBCCZZ010000005.1:0-233873 GCA_039186605.1 Planctomycetota bacterium
AGCTCACTCGGTGGAAGTGCGCCAGGGCTCGGCGGCAGTAGCTCACTCGGTGGAAGTGCGCCAGGGCTCGGCGAAAGCGGATCCAACGCACGAGTACCGGTGCCGGGCGAAACAAATCGCACACCCTCGAACCAAGGGGTTCAGCCACAACCAAATGAGCCCGCTACAGCAGGCAAGTTGACAACGGTCCGCTTTGATGATCCGGATGCGATCATGGATGGGTACACCATTTACCTTCCAGTGAGTCACAACGCGGACAACGCACCGTACCCGGTCCTTGTGTTCCTTCAGGGCGCATTCGGTGTCAGCGATCGGATCGAGGACGTCAACGACTGGGGTATGACGAGACTGATCCGCGACGAGACGAACCTTGACTCACGACGAAACCGTTTGCTCCTCGATGGATTCATCGTCGTCAACCCACATATCCGCCAGGGGAGCTACGCAGATCACCCGCAAGTGATCACTCAGATCATCAATGATGTCATCGAAGATCACAACGGCGATCCCACCCGCGTCTACCTCACCGGCTTGAGCCGAGGCGGGCACGGCACCTGGGGCCTTGCCTCAAGCCTGCCCGGCACCTTCGCAGCGATCGCGCCGATCGGCGGCAACTCCAGCCGAGTCGACGACTGGGCAGCGCTCGAGGGGACCGCGATCTGGATCTCGCACAACGCTCACGACAGTCGCGTCTCATTCGACTACACCCAGCAGGCAATGCGTCAGCTCGAATCCGAGTTGGGCATCGGCTTCCAGACCTACGACACGCTCTCGGTCCGGAGAACCGACTTCATGGATCATGACCACATCCTGACCTCGGCGCAAACAATGAGCCACGACGCCTGGACAGAGATCTACTCGAATCCGGAGTTCTATGAATGGCTACTGCGGCATCGCTTGCCCGATCGCCGAGCCCCCTCCGAAACCCGATGATCACCAGGCCCGCCGA
The DNA here is from genome assembly GCA_039186605.1 of Planctomycetota bacterium. GTDB lineage: Bacteria > Planctomycetota > Phycisphaerae > Phycisphaerales > UBA1924 > JBCCZZ01. The sequence goes on from JBCCZZ010000005.1 coordinate 950, forward strand.
AAGGCGGGCCTTTTCAATGCGCCCCTTGGTCCAAAACCGTCGCCCCGGGACCAATCTGAGCCATTGACACTCACATCCGGCACCGTCCCAGTAAGCCCCAGGCGGGATCGTGAGTTGGCACACGCTATCCAGTCGGATAGTGTGGCACACCACGGGCCGCCAGGACACTGGCCCCGATCCGAACACCAATGCGAGAGGGTCCGAGTCATGACAAGTCAAAGAACCGCATTGGTGACCGGCACCACCTCCGGGATCGGCGTCGAACTTGCCGCGCAGCTCGTCAAGGCCGGCTGGGAGTTGGTGCTCATCAACCGAAGCCGCGAGCGAACCAAACCCCTGATCGAACGATTGCACGCCGAGAATCCATCGAGCCAAGTCACGGTCTATGAAGCAGATTTAGCCGACCAGGATCAGGTCGAAGCCGCCGCAAAGCAGGTAACGTCAAGTCATCCCAAGATCGACGCACTCTTCAACAACGCCGGCGTGCTGCGCAGCGAGCCCGCGGTCTCGAAGCACGGACATGACCTGCACTTCCAGGTGAACGTGCTCGCGGCTTGGCAGCTCACACACCTGCTACGACCGCTTCTCAGCGCATCTGATGAGCGTGCGGTTGTTGTATCCGCATCTTCGAGCGCGATCGGGATGTGCGGCCCGCTGCGGATCGACGAGCTAAGCCGCCCGAAGAAACAGGGACTGGCGGGTGCTTACGGCCAGTCAAAGCTCGCAGTCACCGTTGCGATGGCGATGCTCGCCGAGGAGTTTCGGTCCGATGGCATCGACCTCTACGCTGTCGATCCGGGCGGAACGCGTACGCCGATGACGAAGGGAAAAGGTGCACCGTTCTTTGTCCGCTGGGCTCAGTTCCTCCTCCCGGGGCCTGACAAGGGGGCAGCAAAGCTCATGGTGCCGCTCAACCCCGCATGGAGTGACCGAAGCGGATCGCTCATCGCTTCTGGAAGAGCAAAGGACATCCCTGCAAACGCCGATTCTCCCGCCAGCCGCAAGGAACTCCGAACACTGCTCGATAAAGCTGTACAAATGGCGACAAGCTAGTTTCGACTGCGCCCAAGAACGCGAGTCTCCATGCGTTGCCGCGGTCAAATGAGAGCGACCGACACTAGTTGAAGCGGTTTGATCGGTCTCAGTTCATGGAGATCAACCGAAGGCACGTCTGGTTTCCCATTCCAACACACCCAGGGTCAATCACGCTTGTCTTTGCGCAGGCTGTGGAACAAGGTCAACACCCACGGAAACTTCCGGAGCTTTCCATCTAGCCAAATCGGGTGAAAGGAGACCTGTTGAACTTTTTCAGACCAAGATCGGCCTTTGGAGCTTGCAAAGCGCCAACGCCGATGCCAACTTCCACGACAATAAGCGTCGCCGAGTGCTTGATCCGCGCCATACATGCCCGCCTTGCCAGATGCGCCTATTTTGCCGCGTCGTCGTGTAAGAGCTGGTATGAATCTTGGAGGCAAGGACAGCGGGCTTGATGGTCGCGCGTCATCTTAATAGAGCTGAACGTAACTAATGTCAAATGGGCTACGTGTTGTTCCGCCACGAAGATCGCTCCTCGCGTGGCGGCTTCCCGTACTTCCTCCGAAACTCTCGCGTGAACTGTGTCGTACTCTCGTATCCCACAGCGTTGGCAGCCTCAGCCACGGTCGCTTCTTCGTCACGCAGCATCCGCCGTGCTTCGATCAGCCTGAGATCTTTCTGATACTGGATCGGCGTTGTCGCGGTGACAGCTCTAAAGTGAGTATGAAAGCTAGAGACTGACATCTTCGAGATCGCTGCGAGTTCAGAGACATGCAGCGATAATCGGTAGTTCTTCCGGAGATGCGTGACCGCCAAACCGATTCGTGCCGCGTGATCGTTCCGGTTAGCGGCCCTCCGCAGCATCGCACCGTGTGGTGCGACCAATGCCCGGTAGTGTAGTTCAGTCCGTATCAACGGCGCCAGGACCGATGCTTCAGATGAGCCGCTTGCCAGGTTGAGGTACCGACTGAGAGCATCGAGAAAGTCTGGTTCGGCCTTGGACACACTAAGCGCCAACGACTTAGTGTCGCGGTCGTCTTCTATTTCCAACTTATCGATCAGTCCGCGCACGATCGGCTGCCCAAAGACAAACACAATTGATCGATAGGGTTGCCGTTCCGAGGCCCGCGTAACTCGAGACATCACAGGAAGGTCATGGCTGACAATAACACTTGAGCCGGGGCCGATTCTCTCCACGGTATTGCCCCAGCAGATCTCTTTCTCTCCTTGGAGAATAAGGCCGATCGCGGGCTCATGCAATGCGGCTTCAATCGGTGTCGTGACACTGCTCTGAAAGAGGATCAGGTCCGAAACTCCGCTTTGCAACTCGGGTACTTTCATGGAACTATGTCCAATGAGTCGCTTCACGGCGTCATTCATGGCATCGAGCATCGAGCACGGCCTCCCATTCATTGTACATAACTCCATGACGTCAGCTCACGGAGGCTCTGGGTTCTAGGACGATTGGGCAGATACTTCGGACGATCTGGCAGTACCCAAGCGGCTTGCTCGGCGAATATTCAGCTGGTTGTGAATTGGCACGCCAGTCAGCGCAGGAGATGCCCCATGCGTCACTATGTGGTCCACGAGTGCGGAGATGCAAGCGTTCTTCAACTGAATGAGGCGGAGATGCCGTCGGTCTCGGCAGGTCATGTACGGATTCGCGTGCATGCTGCCGGTTTCAACTTTATCGACATCATGAAGCGGAGCGGGCGGTTCCCCGGCCCAATCGAGACACCGTTCACTCCTGGACAGGAGGTCGTCGGGACAATCGACGCAATTGGCTCCGGCGTTTGCGACGTCAAGGCCGGTTCTCGTGTAGTCGCGAACCTAGAACTCGGCGGCTATGCCGAATATGTGATAGCCGCGGCTGACCGAATATTCGTTGTACCCGATGAAATCAACGATCACGATGCCCTCGCCCTGGGCGGCACACAGGGCCAGACAGCGTTTGGGGTCACACAGAGCCTCAAGAAGCCAGATGGACGACCCATATTCATCTCAGCCGCATGCGGCGGTGTCGGGTCTCTGCTCGTCCAAATCTGCAAGAACAGAGGCTGGTCTGTCATCGCAGGCGTCAGCAGCGACGAAAAGGAACTGCTCGCACGCGAACTCGGTTCGATCGATGTCATCCGTTACGATCGGATCGGGTGGGAGAACGAACTGCAGTCGCTGGTCGGACCGTCTGGTGGCCTCGCGGCCGCCTTGGACTCGGTTGGCGGAGATATCTACCGCGGTGCCTTCGCTGCACTCGGCAACAACGCCGAGATCGTCTTTTACGGCGTGGCGAGCGGCGAGCCCGTCGGCATGCCTGCCGAACTCGCGTTCAACGCAATCGTCCGCTGCCAAGCAGCCCGCGGCTTCGGTCTCATCGGATACTTCAACAACGATCCAGCGATCCTCCGCCACACTATCGAATCGATGTTTGAGGCAGCGTCATCAGGTGCGTTTGGTAGCATCCGGACCACCGAGTTCTCATTTGAAGAAGCGGCGACTGCTCACCGTGCTGTTGAAGAGCGACGGACAACGGGCAAGGTGCTGCTGACAATGACCAACTGATGGTGCACTGGGTGATAGGACAACCGCTAAAACCCTCACCACCGAGGGTACCAAAGACTCGGCAAGGGCACCGCGGTCACCCGGGATCAATCAAGCCCGGATTCAACCGTCAACGATGACCTCGGCGCGGTCTGAACCGTATCCGCGTACCACAAGAACCACGCGACCGTAAGTCGTGCCAGGCTCACGATGGATAATCTGCCATCGGATTGCCGACGCGACGAACGTGCAGTTCAACTCAACATGGGAGCAACCCAGCCTGACGGGACACGATTGAATCTCGCCTAGAGAACTACTGCCCCGGCAATTGCCTAGGCAATCTGTGTTCAAATCGGGGTGAGAGGATTCGAACCTCCGACCTTCTGACCCCCAGTCAGACGCGCTAACCAAGCTGCGCTACACCCCGTAAAGCCAGCATTATAGCGCCTGAACGGTCTCCACAGCTGCTCCTCCAGGACGCGGCAGCAACACCCAACCGACGCTCACAGGCACACTCTCCCCAGCTGTGCAAACTAGACAACGGGGACAAATCCGTAAGCATCAACACCTGAGGGTTGCCCCGCCGCGATCGATGAGCCCAAACCTGATCCGAGTGAGCGCACTTCTTCATCCAGAAATCTCAGCCTTTCAGCGGTGCCAGAGCCGATCCGAGCATTCGCCCTTGGCCTATTTGGGTGTGTTTCGGAAGAGCTCTGGAACGTTTCGGCGACCACTGGAATGTTATTGAAATTCGCTGGAAATCTCATTTTTACAATCTAGTTATTCTCAAGTTGTGATTCAATCAAATACAAGTCTTGCAGCGGACGTGTGCCACGTTGGATCGCGGTGACCCGGTGCCAAAGACGCCCAATCGCCGGCCTCTAGCCGGCCACAGGTTTGGAGAGATGCAATGAACGCATCCACCACGATTCTCGCTGGAACCGCTCTTGTTGCCCTCGCGACAGCGCCCGCGGCAGCACAGATTGAGCTGACCAGCAACGGCGGTTTCGAGACCGGCGACACCACAGACTGGGTCTCGTTCCCGACCGCAAACTCCACGTTCGGTGCCGTGACGGACCCGAACTCCGGCACCTACGCCGGCCGCGTGTTTAACGACGACCTCGCGTCATCCGCCGTAATTAAGCAGGCCAACATCGGCCAGGGCCTCGTGACCAGCGGCCAGGAAGTCACGATCAGCTTCTGGGCCAAGGGAACCGGCGATGTTGGCGGCGTCGCGTTCGCAGAGTTCTTCAGCGAGATTGATGGCGGCGGCGTCTCGTCCTCTGAGATCCTCGGCGGCACCCCACTCGCGCTAACTACCGACTACCAGCTCTTCGAGTTCACCGCGTTCGCCGGCCCTGACGTCAGCGGAGGCATCACACTGCAGTTCGCGGTCGTCACCGGCGGCGGTGCCGGCAGCTTCTCAGAGTTCTTTGTTGACGATGTCTCGGTGACCATCATCCCGGCACCCGCCGCGGCCTCGCTTCTCGCGGGCGGCGCCCTCCTTGCGGGCCGTCGTCGCCGCTGATCGAGCTACGATTCCTGCTATGGCGGGAACGCTCATTATCGGCGGACGAGTCATCGATCCGGCCACCGGTCTCGACGCGACGCGCGACGTCGCTATCGACGCCGGTGGCCGGGTTTCTTCTATTGGTACAGACCTAGAGCGCTCGGCCGCCGACGAAGTCATCGATGCCTCGGGCCTCATCGTCGCACCGGGCCTCATCGACCCTCATGTCCACCTCCGAGAGCCGGGCGGTGAGCACAAGGAGACGATCGAGACCGGCGCGGCCGCCGCGGTCGCAGGCGGGTTCACCACCGTCTGCTGCATGCCAAATACGAGCCCGGCACTCGACACCCCAGAGATGATCCGGGCGGTCGCAAAGCGAGCCGAGGAGGTCGCGGCATGTCGTGTGTTCGCGGTTGGATGCGGCACCGTTGGGCGGAAGGGCGAGAGCCTCGCGGAGATCGCGGGGATGTCCAAGGCCGGCGCCGTTGGGATCAGCGACGACGGTGACGTGATCGCCGATGCCGGGATCATGCAACGTGTGCTGCTGGCGACAAGGGACGCCGGGCTCGCGTTCATGCAGCATTGCCAGGAACCCAGCCTCACCCGCGGGGCCGCGATGCACGCGGGCAGCGTCTCCGCTCGGCACGGGATCACAGGCTGGCCCCGCGTTGCCGAGGAACTCATCATCGAGCGCGACATCAGGCTCACTGCCTCCCTCGCCGGCGGTCCTTGTGCGTATCACGTCCAGCACATGTCGAGCGGCAACTCGGTGGAACTGATCCGGCGTGCGCGCGAGTCGGGGCTGCCCGTGAGTGCCGAGGCCTCACCCCACCACCTCCTGCTCACCCACGAGGACATCGAGACCGCCGACGGCCGGCTCGACACTGCCTTCAAGATGAACCCACCGTTGCGCGAGAGGTCGGACTGCGATGTGTTACGCGATGCGGTCGCCGAGGGTGTGATCAGCGTGTTGGCGACCGATCATGCGCCACACACAGCAGACGAAAAGTCCGCGCCGTTCGAGGCGGCTCCATTCGGGATCATCGGACTCGAGACAGCCCTGGGCGGCTATGCAAAGGCGCTCATTGAGACGGGCGCGATTGATTGGCCAAAGCTCATCGAGCTACTCACCCTCGCCCCCGCGAAGCTCTGTGGCCTCGACAGCCAGGGGCTTGGCCAGCTGAAGGTCGGAGGTCCGGCGGATATCACACTGATTGATCCCGCGCAGAAATGGTCACTGGCAGAGCGAGACCTCGCGGGCAAGAGCCGGAACACGCCATTCGTGGGATGGGAGTTCCCGGCACGGGCTGTCCGCACGATCGTCCGCGGCGTCACCGCCTGGCACCAGGGGACCTGATCCAGGACGAAACCTTTCCTGAGATCAGGGCTTCGCGCACACCGCTAGTGCCGCCAAATGCCGCGCTATCGTTCAGGCCCGGGATCGACCGATCGTCCCCGGGATAGCACGGAGGATCCTGGGGGTCGCCCGGGGCTTTGCGAAGAAAGGGCATCGAATAATGGCCATCCGCATCGGCATCAACGGCTTTGGTCGCATCGGCCGCCTCGTCACCCGCGCCGCGGCGCAACTCGGCGGCGAGGTCGAGATCGTCGGCGTCAACGACCTCGTCCCGCAGGACAACCTCGCGTACCTGCTCAAGTACGACACCATGCACGGGCGTTTCCGCATCGGTACCGACTTCGCTGATGTGAAGGCCACCGACGAAGGCATCAGCGTGAACGGCAGGGTCACGAAGACCTTCGCCGAGCGTGACCCCGCCGCACTTCCCTGGGGCGATCTTGGCGCCGACTACGTGCTCGAGTCCACCGGCCTGTTCACCAATAAGGAAGGCGCTGAGAAGCACCTCGCGGGCGGCGCGAAGCGTGTGGTTATCAGCGCTCCAACCAAGAGCCCTGATGAGATCAAAACACTGGCTTACAAGGTCAACCACGAGTTGTACGACCCGGCGACCGACACCATCATCAGCAACGCGAGCTGCACAACCAACTGCCTTGCACCGATCGCCAAGGTCATCAATGACGAGTTTGGCCTCGCCGAAGGCCTGATGACCACTGTCCACGCGGCCACCGCGACCCAGCCCACCCAGGATGGTCCGTCGAAGAAGGACTGGCGGGGCGGGCGCAACGCGTACCAGAACATCATCCCAGCCAGCACCGGTGCAGCGAAGGCCGTCGCGCTCTGCATCCCGGAGCTCAAGGGCAAACTGACAGGTATGGCTTTCCGCGTGCCCACTGCGGACGTTTCCGCGGTCGATCTGACGTTCAAGACCACAAAGAGCACGAGCCTTGCAGACATCAACGCCGCAATGAAGGCCAACGCCGATGGCGCCATGTCCGGCGTGCTGGCCTACACCGAGGAGCAGGTCGCGAGCGCCGATTTCATCGGCGACCCACACTCAAGCATCTTCGACGCCCTCGCCGGTCTTGAGCTCAACAGCAACTTCTTCAAGGTCGTGAGCTGGTACGACAACGAGGCGGGCTACGCGAACAGATGCGTGGATATGCTCCGCTACATCGCCAGCAAGGACTGATCAAACAGCCAACACGAACAAAGGCCGCTCCCGCGGGAGCGGCCTTTTTCATTCGCAGTTCGACAAGTGTCTAGCTCTTTGCTGCGATAACGACGCGCCTGGACATATCGCTGACCCAAGTCCCGCCAGGCTGTTCGATCGTTAGTGCGAAGGCGCCGGCGCCCTGGACCCTCAGCCTTGGCTCGAAGGGCACCAGATAGTCCCCAGTATCAGGATCAAGCTGGGCGTCAGAGAAGCTGAACACGCCACCCGAAATCCGCGCCGACTGGCCTGTGGAGTCAAAGAGACCGCGACCGTCCACGATCCAGAGCTGGTATACCTCAACCGCTTCATCATTCGCGGGCAGGTTGCTGAAACGCATCACACCGCGCTGGGCTTGCTCGTCCCAAACAACGTCACCCTCAACCCCAGTAACCTCAGGGCCTTCATCGCCCAAGGCCCAATCTGCCCAAACGAATGTTGAGGCTCCAGATTCAACGAGTTCGGCTCGGAGCTCCGAGGCCGGAGTTGGGGTCGCGATAGGACTCAGCCACCCGACCACTGCGATCAGCGCGGCAGCGGCAGCAACCGTCCAGCCTGCCCAAGCCCTCGCCGAAGACTGAGGAGAGAGCACCGAGCCCTGCAAAGCAGATGCAACACCACCCTCGGTGAATGTTGCGATCGGGCCATCAACCGTCCCGTGCTTTTCCCAGTGGTCCGCGAGCCGCTCCAGACGTGACATCACACGCTCAGGGGGAGGCTCGAAGTGACCCGCTCCTGCGGCGAGCTCGCACGCGGCGGCCGCGGCCTCAAGCTGGGCACAGGCGATCCATTCATCCTGTTGCTTCCCATGAGAAGCGTCACCCTCGAGCACACGCTCAGCAAGCTGCTCCAAGGCGTCATCGAAGTACATCTCGCTGGGGCTCACGCGTCACCCCCCTCGATGCTCGTTTCGCTCGCACTCCCGTTCGGCTCAGCCTCCGCACCATGCGGGCGGTCGGCGAGCAGCTCACGCAGCCGGATCAGGCCGCGCCGAGCGTGTGTCTTGACAGTGCCCAACGGCAGCCCGGTCGCGCGGCTGATCTTCTCGTGACTCAAGCCGTGGTACACCGAGAGCTGGAGCACACGCTGCTGCTCAGGGCTTAGACGGCGCAAGGCATTCGCGGCCCGTGTGGCCTCGTCGAGCACCTCGGGAGCCGTGCGGTCAAGATCACGCTCCTCGCCACCCGATGGCTCGAGCCCGCCCTCGCCCAAGGCATACGGCTTCGGGCGTCTGCTCGAACGGCGCTGGCGATCGATCAGCCGCCGCCGAGCGATCATCGCGACAAACGCCGTCTCGGAAGCGATCTCGGGGTCGTACCGGGACGCGCTCTGCCAGACATCGAGGAAAATGTCCTGGACCGCGTCTTCAGCTTCAGAATCGGTCGCACAACGCCGCCGGCACAGGGACCATACCAGCCCGCCAAAGCGGTCAAGACAGGCACGCACTGCTCCCGGCTCACCAGCGGCAACACGCGCCAGCAACGGGGTCTCTTCGGGGCTCATGGCCTCGGGCACAACTGGAGCCAGCCGATCTCCCCCGGAGACAGCAGACGACAGATCATAGGATACCGAGATCCTCTTTGCTGCGGTGCTTGCTGGGCCACCGCCTCGAGATGTCTCGTGGAGCGTCAAAGTCAAAGTCCGGCCCCCGGAAAAAGGCCTGCGGCCGGCACTACACACCGGCCTGATGACTCTGTCTTCGAGCCCCAGGATAGTCTGGATGGACGATCCCTAAAACGGTTTCGATCTCGGAACCATCTCTAACGGTCAGCGTCCGTCGAGCACCACGATCTCAACCCGGCGGCTCGCCGACTTGGTACCCATGGGGTTTGCTGGCCCAAAGGCCGCGCTGTAGATGCGATCAGAATCTACCCCACGGCTCACCAGATAGGTCTCAACAGCCAACGCTCGCTCGGCACTGAGGTGCTCGTTGCTGGCCCACTTGCTCTTGGTAATCGGGTCCGTATCCGTATAGCCCTCGATCCGGATGATATTCGAGCCGTACCGGTTGCTGATAACCGATGCGATGCGATCAAGCGAGGCTCTCGCGCTAGTGCGGAGGTCTGCCTTGCCAGAGGCGAAGAGCAGGTCACCCTCGATTGCTAGGGCTGTCGCCCCCTCACGGCGAACGATGCTTGAGCCCTCGATGCCTTCAAAGCCGCTCTCGGTCTGAGCGGCAGGCTCGGGCTGCGCAGCAAGCTGAGCCGACAGGGCCTGGTTGTTGGAGGCGAGCGCACGGTTGTCGCTCTCGCACGCGGCGAGTTGGTCGTCGAGGCTGGCGACCTGCTGGCGAAGGGTCCGGTTCTCGTCAAGCGCCGCCTGGTACTCGTCCTCACTGACTGCTGCGCAGCCCCCTGTGAGGAGCCCCGCGGCGGCCAGAAGCACGCCAACTCGAGACTTGTTCATGGTCATCTTGATCATCGTGTGAACATCCTTTCTCACCGACGTCCTCGGTGGCGTGCTGAAGCCCTCCGGGCCCCATTCCCAAAGCACCAATGATTGTATCGGCGTCAGGGGGACCCCTGCACGACCGAACCCAAAGGGAAGGTCATGGCAGGTCGATCGGCATCTCAGATCGGAGCAGCAGCGTCAGCCCCTGCTCGACCAACGGCTTGCCCAGGACAACGACCAGGGCGCCAACCGCGAGATAGGGCCCGAAGGGCAGTGCTCTTGCGAGCTTGCCCTTGAGTGGGATTGCCGCAACGCCCCAGATCGCCCCGACAAAGCAGGCGACGAAAAACGTCAGCACCGCATCGATCCAGCCAAGACATGCACCGATGGCCGCGAGCAGGTGAACATCACCCAGCCCCATTGCCTCCTTACCCGCCGCGAGCGAGCCCAGGATCCGCACGGCCCAGATCACGCCACCCCCAATGAGATAACCCATGAGCGTGCCGCTGAGCACGGTCAGCCAGAGCGGCGCGGCTCCGACCGCCGGGATCGTGTCGAGCAGGCCCGGGTCGTAGGACCAGGGGCCCGCGAGGCGGTGGGCCAGCCATCCGCCCGCCGAGCCCAACGCGATAATCGGCGCTAGATATGCGATCTCCCGGAACATCTCGCGGCGCGCGTGCGGGTACTGAATCCACAGGTGCGGATCGGACGCCAGATCATCCCCGCCATCGCCACCGCCCTCAGCGTCCGGGGCGGGTATCGCTGCCTTCGCCTCCGCGATCGCCTTTGCCTCCCACTCCTCGTAATCAGCAAAGCTGTGCTTCAGAGCCCCGAGACGAAGCAGGAAGGCCGAGAGACCGACGCCCACCGCGCCACCGAGCGAGGCGCCGATCCACCACCAGCCGAGTTGAGCGCTTGGGCCGCCTCGCCCCGCGTCTGTCCACGGTGTCGCGATGGCCCAAGACTGGAACACAGCGCGCGATCGCCAGAGGTCATCGGCGATCAACTCGAGATAGGCCGCGTGGCCGGTGTGCACCACGATGCCGACAACAGTCGGAACCCACGCAAGCACCAACGGGATCGTGTAGGTCCGGGCATCGATGATCGTCATCGCCACGAGCGATCCGAACAACGCGAGCAGGACCAAAAACTCCGGGAAGGTATCGCCCGGCCAGACCTTGCCGATGTCGTTCGTCGCCCACTCGGGGCGGATCTCTCCGATCGCGATCCCGAGGAGCGAAGCATCCTCGGGCACGACATACCAGAGGGTGTAGAGCAGTGCAAACAGCATCGCGACGAAGAGTTCGACCGCCGGATACTCGAACGAGATCGGATCCTTGCAGTACCTGCACTTTCCCTTGAGCCAGAGCCAGCCGAGCACCGGCACGTTGTCGTTCCAGGCCAGTTTCGTGTCACACTTCGGGCAGCGGCTCGGCGGCGAAACCACGCTCAGACCGAGCGGCATGCGGTACGCGAGCACGTTGATGAGCGAGCCGACACAGCCCCCGAACGCGGCGGCCCAGAGGACCATCGCCCCCTGGTAAAGCAGCATCAGCAGCTCGAATCGCTCCATCAGAGAGCCCGCTCCCGTCCGTCCTGGAACCAAACACAATCTCGTCACGGCCTCGGGACGGAGATCCCGCTCCCCAAGGCGGATCTATCGACCGCTACTCAGCCCTGTCTGGACCTTTCGCCCCGGACTCTGCGGCCAGCTGTTCCGGAGTTAGCTCACGAACGCGTTGCTCGGCCTGATCAAGCAGTGCCCGACACCGACTGACCAGCTTCGTTCCGCGCTCGTATGCCTTCATCGATTCATCGAGTCCTGTATCGCCCGCCTCGATCCGGTCGATTAGTGACTCAAGCTCTTCGATGGCTTGCTCGAAGGGCAGCTCATCGGCGGGGCGTTCATCCGTTTTTTTACTCTTTGGCACACCTCAGGCTACCCCGTGTCGGGGCCGCCGAACAGGCCTGGCCCCTGATCATCCACTCGGCGTTTCCGCCGCCGCTTGGGCTTTGGGGCCCGCTCGGCGCCGGGGAGGGGTGATGGGTCGGCGCCTCCGACAACCGAGTCGAATGAGCCCTTGGCGACCCGGGTCGTCACCCGATCGCCGTGCGACACTTGCGAAGCACGAGTCACCAGCGACCCGGAGGCGTCGGTTGTCAAGGAGTACCCACGGCCGAGCACCCGCGCCGGGTCGAGCGCGTCGAGGAGCCCTTCGGCGGCGTCCAGCCTTTCCGCCTCAGCTGTAAGCATCGCCTCTGTCGCTCGCTCCAGCCTGCCCGTGAGCGTGCCCGCGAGCGTCCTCGCCTCCCGATTGCTCCTTGCTGCGAGCCTCGCCAGTGAGGCTTCGGCATGATCGATCCGCCGTCTCACACCGAGCACCATACCCGCCGGGGTATGGTGCTCGAGACGCATTGCCAGCCGCGCTACGTCCTCGCGAGCATCGCGGAGCCGCGACCCGACCGACTGCTCAAGCGACTCGCTCGCTCGCACAAATTGGTCTCGCACAATCGCCAGCCCACGCCCAGGATCCCGGATCGTCGGAGATCGTGCGAGAAGCCTCAGCGTTTCTCGACGCGAGCCGAGAGCGCGAGCAACCGCAGAGACAAGCCCACGCGTCGCCGCGTCGGTTTGCCGGTCGAGTTCGACTCTGTCGGGCGTGAGCCGAACCGCGGCCTGCGTTGGCGTCGCGGCTCGTTCGTCAGCGACTAGTTCCGCGATCGTCGTGTCCGATTCGTGACCGATCGCCGCAACAACCGGGACCGAGCAGCGTGCGACCGCTTCGGCAACGGGCCGCTCGTTGAACGCCCAGAGGTCTTCGGGCGAACCGCCACCCCGTGTTAGGATCGCCGCATCGATCGCTTGGACGCTGGCTGTAGAACTCACCGCGTCGAGTGCCGCAGAAACGGACGCAACCGCCCGCTCGCCCTGTACAGCCGCGTCAATGATCAATAACTCTGCAGCTGGCCACCGCCTGCGGCATGTGTCGATTACGTCGTGCTTCGCGGCGCCCGCGGCACTTGTAATCACCGCGAGCCGCCTGGGCACCGATGGCAGTGGCCGCTTCCGCTCTGGATCCAGCAGCCCATCGGCGCGGAGATCCTCGATGAGTTGCCTGAACGCCAGCTCACGCTCGCCGACGCCCACAGGGCTGAGTGAATCGCAGATCAGCGAGACTCGACCGCTCGGCGCATAGAAATCGATCCGGCCGCTTGCCACGACCTGCGCACCATCGGCCGGCTCATAGGGCGAACGTCGTGCCGATGAGGCAAACATGACGCACCCGATCGAGGCGTCAGCGTCCTTAAGCGAGAAGTACCAGTGCGTGCGGGGACTAAACCCGCTGATCTCACCCGTAACTCGAACGCGCGCCGGAAGTCCGGCCTTGAGCGCCCCATCGATCCGGGCGGCGAGATCCGCCACTCGCCACTCGACCTCACCGCCCGGGCGGGGCACTCTGTCGGGAGACGACGAGGTGCCGGAGTTCTTCCGACGCGCCGCCGACATGCGATCTGGATCGAAGGGGAGGCGTCCCACAGCCCCCAGTATCGCGTCTTCAGTCGGCCGACGCGAACCGGGCCGTGTCTGTGCTGACCGACCGCACCAGCTCTATCCCGGCGTGTGGCGGAAGGCTCCAGCGCGTGTTCGCGTCAACAAGCATCTTGCGGCGGATCTTGGTGCGCTCCGCAGGCACCTTGATCGTCGCCCGCGGCTTGGGGGCATCGTTCACGCCTTGGTACTCGGTGCCCATATGAGTACCGGCATCGCCAGCAAGCACCGCGAGCGGGTTAACGACTGTCCGCACACCCCCGGTGAAACCGTTACGGCGGAGCCACTGGATCCTGACCTGCTCGAGCCTGTCCTGGACACCAGCGGAGTTCATCCGGCTCTGGCGGACCCAGGGACTAAACTCGACGAGCACACCCCCCACGCGTGCGTAGACCATTGAGTAAAGATCCTCCTCGCTCGCGCCGTATCGCGCCGGGCCCGGGCCGGGCCACTCGCGGAGTGGCCGGAGGTTGATGCCGCTGACATAGCCACGTTGCTCCCAGAGGCGAGCTCTGCCCAGGGAACTGCCATAGCGGGTGACGGTCTGCACGGTGTCCGTGCGGTACTGCGGGACTGTCGCGATCGAGACGCCACCTGCTCGCATAGCGGGGACCTGCTGCGCCACGGCCACTGCGGGCAGCATTAGGGCCGCGGCGGCAACCGCAGCAACCTTCATTCGGAGGGACTGTGCCATCTTGGCTCCTTGGTCTGCATCTACCGCCTGTGGCTGATGCGCAACCTATGCTCTCAAAGTGGGTTGTGCGGATCAAGACCCGAGAGGCCTGGAAACGTATTTCCGTCGAGTTCTTGTGTGGACCCGGGTGTTCTCGGAATCTCGGACCGGCGTTCTAGGACCCCGTGCGACCCGAGATGGGGACCGCGTCGGCAGATGTCATCCACGTATAGGCGTTGTAGACCGCTTGCGCGTGTGACCCAACGCGGTGGTGCTCAGCAACATGCGCCCGGGCGCTCCTTCCCAGCGCCGAGGCTTTCTCGGGCTCTGTCACCAGGGACCCGATGACCTCAGCCCACTCGGTCGGGCGCGCGGAGCCGACGAGCCTGGCGGTCACGCCCTCGACGAGGTAGCCGATGCCAGGATCTCGCCGCGCGACGACCGCCATGCCGTGCGCCATCGCATCGATTAGCAGCGTGCGGTACTCGCCATGCGCTTCGGGCTGGATCAAGATGTCGCCAGAAAGCACGGGTTCGCGGCTCGCCTCGAGCGAACCAATGAGAGAGAGCCTGTCGCGTACACCCAGCTTTCGCGCGGCCCGCCACAGGCCCGTCCTTCGTGCAGCCTCGGCGTCGGCGAAGATCAGTGTCGGCGGGCCGGATGCGGTTGCACGGACAAGGCCCTCGAACGCCCCGATGTACGAGGGCACATCGCGACCCGTGCCCACGAAAAAGAGGCTCTTGACTCGGTCCTCACGGTGCCGCTCGGGCTCCGCTGGTATAGGGGCACCCCAAGGCGTCTGGCGAACCGGGGGGTGGCCCGCGTTCGCAGTGAGTTCTCGCTCGATGCCCGCACCGGGGGCGAACAGAGTCACGGGCGGACCCGTGGTGGAGGTGCCGACCGACAACGCTCGGGCGGTGAGACCGTGCCGCCAGATCTCCAACGCGAGCGGCACCTCGAGTCGGCGTGAGGCCTCCATCGAGAGGTCCCACACACCACCGCCGAACGCGTGCACAAGATCGACAGGTGTCCCATCGCCCTGGCGGAGTGGTTCGAGCGCTTCGAACACCGGACGGAGGCGGGCCGTGCGTCCGATGAACGGGCCCGTGCGCGGGATCTCGATGGTCCGGAGAACGTAATCGCGACCCTCGAGCGCGCCGGTACCCTCGGGCACGCCAAGCAACACACGAACGCCCTCCTCGCCTAGTGCGATCTGCAGACGTGCCAGCAACGGCCGCTCACGCGTTGCAAACACGCTGTCGGCGAGCATCAGGATGCGCACGCACCGGCTCCTTGCTGATCCACGCTCCCGAGATCGGGAGCCTCCTTTGGAAGAGCCGCGCCCGCCTCATCATTCCACACCGCGACCCACCGCTTCGGACTGATCCGAGCCAAGCGTACAGGAGACGTGCGATCCGTCCCCGGAGGACAATCACGGCTGGGCCACCACGGCGTTGCCCCAGAATCCAACGGTGCGATCGAGCCAGCGGCCTGCTCGACCGTCGCGAGCCGCTCGATGGTTGTCCCGATTCGTGGGGCGCAGGCCAACAGCGCCGCGGTATAGGGGTGCGCGGGCTGTTCGACCACCTCACGGGTTGCGCCGTACTCCACGACTCGCCCGCGGTACATCACGCACACATCATCCGCACGCTGCGCGATAAGCCCCAGGTCGTGGCTGACCAGGACGATCCCGAGCCGCTCCTGATCACACAACTCTCCGATCAGGTCGAGCACCTTGGCCTGGATCGTGACATCGAGGGCTGTGGTCGGCTCGTCGGCAAGCAGAACCCGCGGTCTGCAAGCGAGCGCCATCGAGATCATGACACGCTGTCGCATGCCCCCGCTGAACTCGTGCGGGAACGCTCGGAGCCGCGCAGCGGGATCGGTGATCCCGACACGTGCGAGGGCCGCCTCGGCCTCATCAAACGCCTCGGCCCGGCTGAGCTTCCTGTGAAGGAGGATCGCTTCGATGATCTGGTCGCCGATCGACAGCACGGGGTTGAGCGCGGTCATCGGTTCCTGGAAGATCATCGCAATCTCACCGCCGCGTAGCTGCTGGATGCTGCGCGGATCGAGCGAAAGCACCTCGATCGGTGCGGCCCCTTGCTCGCGAGAGGCGAGCTTGATATCGCCTCGCTCGACGATCGCGGTGGGCGGCAACAACCCGATGGCGGCGAGCGAAGTAATGCTCTTGCCGCTCCCGCTCTCGCCGACGACCCCCAGGGTGCGGCCCGCGTGAACCGTCCACGACACACCGCTCACCGCCGGCTGCCCGGCGAACGAGACGGTCAGATCACGCACCGTCAGCAGCGAGCTCAACGCCCCACCGCCTTGGGATCGAGCGCGCGCCGGAGTGACTCACCCACGAGGTTCAAGCTCAGGAGTGTCGCGCCGAGGGCCAGAGTGGGAAACAAGAGCAGCCACCAGCGAGAACGATGGTTGTTGAGTTCACCCAGGCCCTCGGCCGCGAGATTGCCCCAACTCGGAAGCGGCGGCCTGACCCCGATGCCAAGGAAGCTCAAGAAGCTCTCTTGGAGGATGGCCTGAGGTGCCGTCAGCGTCGCATACACAACGATCGGTCCGGTGAGTGCGGGGAGCAGGTGGCGCGTGAAGATCCACCACGTACCGGCTCCACTCGCCTTCGCGGCCTCGATGTAGGGTCTGGTCTTCAGGCTCAGCACCTCGCCCCGGATTACGCGGGCGAGTGTGAGCCAACTCACGCCACCGATCGCGATGAGCAGAGTCACGATCTCGATGGCGCTGCGCCCGATGGCCGCGTCCTCGAGCCAGCTACGGATCGCTGGGCGGTCCATGAGCCCATCGGCCGCGACGGCGAGAAGGACGACCAGCAGCACATAGGGCAGCCCGAAGAGCACATCGACGATGCGCATCATGACCGAGTCGATGGCGCCTCCGGCGTAACCCGCGATCGCGCCGTAGAGAGTGCCGATCAACACCGCGATCAAGGACGCCGCGAGCCCGATCCCGATACTGAGCCCACCCCCTGCAAGCAGCCTCGCCCACATTGAGCGGCCCAGGATGTCGGTGCCAAGCAAGGGGCGATCGTGGGCGCTACGCAGATCTGTGATCAGAGCAACGCTCGAGTCGCCTGGCAGAGCGACGCGGACATCAGGCTCTGATATCCCGTGCGTCGCGGCAAGGTCAGAGATCGCTTCTGCTTCGAGTGATGCGGTCAGTTTCTGGAACGACTCCGGCGCCGGCTTCACCCAGATCGGCGGGAGGTAACCGGCGTCGGCGGCATCTCCCGCTGCGTAGCGAGGCACGCCCTCGGGACCTGACATTGTCCAAGGCAGCGACCCGAGACAGAGCAGCGCCATGCTGAGCAGCACGACGGCGCCGACAAGGCCTCGGCGGTCGAGGAGCTTGGGACGGTCGTCGGCACGGGCGTTCACAGCATGCACGGTAGCGGACCCGCACGAGATCCGCCTCGATCAATCAGGGTGACAGGATTCGAACCTGTTTGTACCGAACCGTAAGCGGTTGCGCGTTCGCTGTTTGCATGACTGTGTGTGTAGGAGCGTGGCGGAAACGTGGCGAAAACGCAGGGTGAGGTCGAGTGTGGGACCAGCGGGCAGGCGTTGTGCCCGTTGTGCGGGAAGAAGTGGTGCGCGTGGCTGCTGCGTCCGCTTTCCGGAGATACGGGGTTCATCACCGATGAGCCCGCGGTCCGTTGTATGCGGACGTTGGGCACGCTCGGTGACGTCATCAACGGTTGGAAATGCGTTGCCCCCGCGGAGGGTGGGCGGCAGGGCTCGGTGTGGCGTCACGAGCGGGACCGGTTCTGGGAAGTCACCAATCCCGACCGGCCGCAGCGGGAGCGGACGCCCGACCAGATCGCCGAGGACAAGCGACGAGCAGACGCGGCGATCGCGGCGCGTGAGCGTCAGATCGATCTGATCCACCGCATCGGCATGGTGAAGACCGCGCTTATCGAGCGATGGGAGGGCGAGGCCGAATCGGTCGGATCGAAGACACAGGGGCTTGCATATCTCAACGCGCGCCTGGGTCATCCCAGGGAAGAAGACTGGGTACTCAGATCGCTCCCCCGGGATGTCTTCTTTCACCCAGGCCTGCCGGCATTCAGCGTGAAGGGCCAAGAGGACATCACGACAGGCCAGGCGGCTCGTGCGTATTCGGTCTCGAAGATCATCGGTCAGGCTGAGTCGGGGTGCTCACTAGATGGGCTCGTCGTGGTGCCCTTCCCGTCGTTTGAACGCGCCCCAGCGTTGATGTGCAGGCTGACCGATCCCGACCTCGCCCGGCTCGGCATGCACTTCACGTTCCTCGACCCTGATGGGGCGCCGCGCAAGTACCCAGGACAAGACAACGTGAAGTTCGGGTTCGGCGATCTCGCGGGCGGTGCCGTGCGTCTGGGGACGCTTGAGGGAGCGGCCAAGGCCACGTTCCGTGGAGTTGCGGCCGGCGAGGGGCTCGAGACCATGCTCGCTGTTGGTCTCGCAACGGGGCTTGAAGTCTGGGTCGCCGTCGGTACTTCGCTGCTGCGATCACTCGTGCCCCCGAGTCTCCACACCGATGGGCTCGCGCAAGAGCGGCCGCAGCTCGTCGTGTTCTGCGGCGATGGCGACCGAGACAAGGGCCGTCACGACTCGAACGGTCGCGAACGCACGCAGTTGGAACGCTCGCCCGGGCCTTCGGCGGTGCTCGCGGGGGCTGAGTCGTACGCCCGACTCGCGCACCGCACCACCGATGTGGCGGTTGCGCTCCCCGATGGCCGCAGCACGCGACAGATGGGACCGACTCCGAAGGATCCGGCAGCAGCGATCGCGGCAGGTGGTGTGCCGTTCGCGCAGCCGCTCGGCGATGTTCCGAACGTCGATTGGCTCGACATCTACATCAAAGATGGACCCGATGCGGTGCGGAGGGGTGTGCTCGATCTGCGCATTCCGGTCGCGAAGGGGGCGGATCCCGGGCTCGAGCGGGCCGATCGTTCACTCACGCTCCCCACGGCGGAAACCCCGTTCGATGATGAGGCGACAGATGAGGTGGACCCGGCGCTGAAGGACCGGCAGCTCATGCCAAGTCTCTCGAACGCCAAAGCCGTACGGATGCTCGAATGGACCACCGAAGCTTTGGGCGTCAAGCTCGGGACACAGCAGTCCGCGAACCGCTCGATCCCGATCCGCTATTGGGCAGGCTCATGGTGGATGTACGACCCGACCGTCCAGCGGTGGGAGCAGACGCCGGAGTACGAGCTTCGGGGCATCCTTGCCCAGGGGATCATCGGGCAGTGCTACGAGACCAGGTTCAAGGATGGTCAGTGGGTCCGGCGGCCGTATGACCCCGGTATGACGAAGATCACTGACCTGCTGAACCGGGCGGTTGCCCTCGTCGGCGAGAAGCGATCGGAGATGCCGATGTGGCTCCCGCCGGATACCGACGATCACGGTGTGCTCGACGCCGATGCATCGCCGTTGCGCCGAGCGAAGCAACACAGAAGCATCCTTGTGCGAGGAAAGCCGGCGCCTGATCCGCGTCGTGTGGCTTCCTTCAACAGCGTGCTCATGGACCTCGACCGTCTCATCGATCCCGCCTGCCCGCCGAGTGATGCGGCGATGGAGCCGACCGAGCAGTGGTTCAGCCGCACGATCGTCCCTTGGAATCCTGATCTCGATCGTCTGGACCGCGATCACCGCAGTGGCGAGCTCTACCAGCACGGGTACGCCGAAGCCGATATGCCCAACTTCATGAAGCTGCTCAGCGGGCTCTTCGAGATGGATGTCGGTGACATTCCCGCGGCGGTCAACGCTCGTTGGTCGATCGAGGCGTTGCAGCGATGGTTTGGGTATCTGTTCATCCAGGATGCGAGCATCCAGCGCAGCCTTTGGCTCGAGGGCGATAGCGGCACAGGCAAAGGCACGCTCGATCGAGTGATCGCCGAGGCGATCGGCCACGACAACCGTGCGGGTATGAAGTTCAAGGAACTCTCAGATCGGGCGAGTGTGGCCGGTGCGATCGGTCGGCTGTTGTTGGTAATCAGCGAGATGCGGATCGGCTACCAGGATCGCGATGCGATGACCGCGCTCGACACGATGCTCCAGCTCGCAGGCGGTGATCGCATCGGTGTGCGTGATCTATACGAAAGATCGCGCCCCAATGTCCGGCCGAACCTGCGTCTGTGGGTTACGCCGAACTCGACTCCGGTGATCAAGGACCCAAAGAACGCGATGGAGCGACGATGGCTATTCCTGAAGGTTGCGCCGATCGACAAGACTCGTGTTGAAGACACGCTGCTTGAACGGAAGTGCATCGATGAGCTCGACACCATCCGGCGATGGATGCTCGCTGGCCTGATCAAGGTGGTGCGTGCTGTCTCGTTGGAGCCAGGCGCTGAGCCATTGCAGCCGGTGCGGTACCTCCAGGATGATCCGGCGGCGATCCGACCGAAGCAGCCCTTTATCGATCCGCCTTCGGGCAAAGAGATCAGGCACCGGTTGCGACGCAACGCAGAGCCGTTGATCAAGTTCGTCGAGGATCTCTGCGTCGTGGGACCTGGGAACATGTGTCCGAAGCGGGAGCTGCTCGAGTGGGCACTCGCGAACGCGGACGACCTCGATCTCGGCGAGCGGTTGGAGATGCCTTCGTTCACACGACGGTTGCAGGATGTGGCGGGTGATGCGGTGAAACCAGACAACTTGCAGCGGCGAGGTGTACGCAATCCGGTGTACGTAGGAATTCGACCCGCGACACCATCGGAGCGTGATGCCAAGAAGCGCGGTGAACAGGTAGAGCCGCGAGATTGGATCGATCGAAGCGAGGTTGAAGGGGCAGGCATCGATCTGACACGATCGTCCGCGGTCGGGGCCGGTTCTGGCTGACGTGCTGCCCCCCGCTCCCCCCTGCGACGTCTTAAGCGCGAGGTAAGAGAGGTGGTTCTCGCGACCTAAAGGGGGGGTCACGGGTCCTCCGGACGGGGCCGCGAGCCGCAGGTCTCTTTTTCGCGGTACGTGTACAGATTTGCATCGCAAGCCTTGATTTCCCAAGTGCTTTCGCAGCTATCGCACCAAGTGCGACTCGCTCACCCCCATAGATCTTGATTCATCCCGCTCTGGGGTGTTCATCCCTTGATTCCGTGCCTCCGCGGCGGCCGGCTGCCGCCGTTCCCGGGGTCCGGGGTGCTGCACCAACACCAATGTCGCAATGTCTACTCGGTAAAGCGCAGCTGCGCTCAGCGCAGTGAGAAATCCCAGTTCCGAGAAAAAGCACACTCCGGACCCCAGGAGTTCAGAAAAATGCGCCGATACGGCACAAACATTTATTTAATTGTGCTATCATGCCTCCACCTCACGGAGGCCACCCGATGCCAACCACCCAGGATGCTCCTGCTCACGATGCCCCGGCACCAGCCAAAGCCTCCCCGCCGCACGACCAGAGACCGCCCGCGTCTGCACCCCTGTTCGATCAACCACTCCCATGCATCCGGCGTCACGAGCCGACCGGCAATCCGGTCGTCGTCGTGGCGTTCTGTGCGAGCGACCCCACACGGGTGCTCATCCAAGATCCGCTGCCGCATGTCGAGAGTCACGCCCCGATCGTGATGCGAAACGGCACGCGTGTCACGGATGAGCGGACGATCGACGCCGTGGAGCTCAGCGGGCCGATCGATCCGAAGACCCTCCCGGCCGCGACTGCCCAGCGGTTCGGGATCGATCCGGACATCGCAAGAGCCGTCTTGTGCTACCGACTGGTCTACGCCAGGCAGTCACAGGTCCTCGCTGATTGGGCGATGGCGGGCTGGATCAACAGCGACGACAACACCGAACGCTTCGAACCACCCCCGCTGGTCTCCTCTCCGAGCGCGGGAGCCTTCGAGGGCCTCAGCACAGAACAGCTCGTGCCGTTGCGACAACGCACCTTCTGCGAGCTTCAGGCGACTCGACGAGAGCAAGGCCCCAACAGCGCCCGTGCCCTCGCGCTCCAGCTCAACCTGCTCCAGATCAACGCCGCGATCCAAGACGCCACGTCAAGCAGCACCAACGGCCGGGTGGTCGCATGACGTACGGGCGGCCGCCCATCCTTATCCCTCGTGAGCTTGCGTCGCTGGTGTCTCGCTTTGAAGGCGTTCCCGGTGCTCGATTGCTGTCAGAGATCGACGAAGCGGTCCTCATGGGACTTGGCGTGACCGGAGCTGAGATGCGCGGCGGTTCTCGTCACCTAAAGATCGTGTCGGCCAGACGTGCAGCGGTCTGGGTGCTCTATGCGGTGCCGGTGATCGCCACGCTGAGTCATCCCGACATCAGTCTCCACTTCGGGAAGCCCACGCATTCTGGCGTGACCACGCGCTGGATCGACACGCGCGAGCTGCTGTATGCCTCATCGGGTCCGGGTCTACCGGCTCGGTCTCTGTTGATTCGAGACATCGCGGCGGTCCTGGAGGCAGCCGACGCGTTGCTGAATGCTACCAGCGCGCGGGCCCGTCATGCGTCCGAGCTCCCGACTGTGTTGCCGCATCCGCCCGCGGGCAACGGTGCCACACCGGCGCGCACGGATGCGCCCCGGTGTGGTGAGTTCGAGGTGGTCGCATGACCGCATCGCTCACCGCCGCTGGCCGACTCAGCACGCCGATCACCCCCGGCACGAACTACGCGCCGGGTCTCGTAGATGGCGACGGCTCGCTGACCGGGGCCTTCTGGGACAGCTTCTGGGTGCGGCTTCCGGTTCAGCTCGGGAACTACCACATCCTTCATGCGGTGGCCGAGGTCAACGGCGCAAGCGTGAACTTCGGCAACTCGATCCTCTTGCGTGGGGATGCCGACGGCAGACTGGTCGCGGGCTATCGAAACGGGGCGGGCTCGTGGAACGAGCTCGCGACCAGCGGCGCACTCAGTGTCGGCTGGCACCTGATCACGCGACAGATCGAGCCCTCAGGCCCGGGCACGCTGAACATGCGACTCTGGCTCGATGAGGCAACCACGCCGCTCGAGCTGCTCGGCTTCAACGCCTCGCGCGTGTTCACACCGATGAACACGCTGTGGCTCGGCGGCCTCGGCAACCCACCGGGCGACGGCGCCCCGATGGACCAATCGGAACTGGTCCACGGCTCGGGGGATCCGTCGAACTTCCACGGCCACCGCTGGTCAGGCGGCCCGGGAGGCACACCCGAGACGGCCTCGGCCTACAACTTCACGTTTGACTTTCTGGCGAGCCTCGCCAGCCTCGTCCCGCTCAACCGCCAGACCCCCGCGGGCGCGACCGCCGACATCTCCATCACCGATCCAGAGCTCGACGACACGCAGGGCCTGCTCGGCGATTGGACCATCGGCGGCTCGAGCGGCGATGCCCAATGGACATCCGATCCGGACCCGCCCCAGGCCGGCGCGCTGAGCGAGACCGGCCAGGTCCCCGGCGATGGTCAGCCACGCTTCTTGGTGAGCGGTGATCCGGGGTACATCCAGGACGGCGGCGGCATCGTGATCGAGTTCGAGCTCCCGACCAACGACTGGACCGGCCCGTTCGTCGTGTCCCAGAATCTGGTCGATGCGCACCCGCACCGCGGGTACGGGCGCCCCGGCGTGCTCGTTGGTGCCCCCAGCGCCACGGGGCGACGCCTCCGTGTGCCGATCTACTTCGACCGTGTGCTCTACGCGGGCGGCGCGGTTGGCCTTGAGACCATCCCCGACGAGATGCTCGAGATGAGCTTCCCGCTCGGCCTCGTGAGAGACAGCAACGGCAACACGACGAGCCCGCTCTCCGGCTGGTTCGTGGACATGACCGGCGCCGCGGCGGGCCGCCCCGCCACCGCGAACGCCGCGAGCGTGGGCCGCACCGCGATCACGTTCTCGCCCGCACGTCCGGTCACTCATCTCGCTACGGGCCGGGCGCACATCGCCGGGCCGATCACCGTCAGCAGCAGTCACCCGCCCAAGGATCAGTTCGACCACTCGGGTGCGCCCTACGACGTGCACGGCATCATGCTCAGCCCCGTGCGCGGCAACCCCACCGGTGGCGGCAACAGCCAGGGCAGCCACGGCCTCGACCAGCGCGACGATGTGATCGGCTTCGGCGATGCCTACGACCCGGCGCTCAATATCGCCGAGCCGTTCGCCGCGAGCCCTGGCGACTCGATCGTCAAGGCCATCAGCACGCAGGACCCGATCGGCGACGGCAGCAGCGACTTCTTCTTCTTCGACGGCTTCGGCTACTACATCGTCGGCGATGCCCAGCCCGCGAACCCCGGCCGCACGTACTCGCCGATCATCGGGT
Source organism: Planctomycetota bacterium (assembly GCA_039186605.1). Classification (GTDB taxonomy): domain Bacteria; phylum Planctomycetota; class Phycisphaerae; order Phycisphaerales; family UBA1924; genus JBCCZZ01. Next base: position 25,459 of record JBCCZZ010000005.1, read on the forward strand.
TCAGCGCGGGCGGCGGCGCCCGCCCCGCGCACGAGGTCGATGTGTCGACCAGGCTCACCGAGCTGAAGTCGGCGATCGATGCGCACGGGGGCAGCGGCGGTGCCTTCCCGCTCGCCCCGGTCTCGGAGCTCGAATCGGTCGGCGATGCGCTGCGTCGCTGGGGGCAGCCCTGGTTCGCGGCCGCGCTCGCCAAGGACACGATCGCCCGCTACCTCGCCTCGGTCAGCTTCACCGCCGCGGGCACGCCCCCGAACCTGGATCTTGATCGGGCCGCAGATGGATACGGCGCCGAGGTCGCGCGCACGAAGGCGGATGCGGCGATCCATCTGCTCGGGGATGTGGCCACCGATGCGGAGCGCGAAGAGCTGCTCGCGTGGTTCATCCAGCACGGCTGCGACATCTACCAGGCCGTGCTGGCCGAGGGTGTGCCGGTGCTGACATCGGGCGGGCACGATCAGGGGCGGCTGCTCCCGATCGCGCTGTACCTGTGGGCCACGGACCAGACCGCGGCGATGGCGACGCTGCTCGATGATGTCGGCTTCAACGAGCTGGCGCACGTGTTCGTGTGGGACGCCGCTCGGCTCGCGGGCATCGCCCCGCACAGCACGCCGAGCAGCCCGAGCTACGAGGGCTTCAACCTCTGGCTCTCCGCGTTCCAGGAGGTGGCCTCGGTCGCCGGCGACGTGATCACCACGGTTGCGCCTTCGACCCACCGTGTGTTCACGACCACCATCTATCGCGGCGTGGTCATCAACCACACCAAGGGCCAGACCGTCTCGCACATCCAGGCCCACAACCGCGACAGCAACGTGATCACGATGGAGCCTGGCCACGATATCGAGGTCGGCGACTCGATCACGTTCGGCCTCGGCTTCACGCCCCAGGCGGGTGACCCCGGCTGGTGCGATACCGCCTTCACCGAGCCCGCGCGTGTCGGCCCGCCCGACGCGACCTACCAGGGCCTGGTGCGCACGCTGATGGATGTCGTGTTCCTGAAGATGCTCGGGCTCGACACGCTGATCCAGAACGCGGATGCGTTCACCGCGTACAACGTCGCCGCGTTCGGCGGCGTTGAGCCGGTCCCCACCGACCCCTACCCCAGCACCGAAGAGCACACCGCTTCGCGCACGTTCAACGAGGCGTATCTCGCCGGCGTGCTCGCGGCGGCCGGCGGCGGTGACCCACCGCCGCCACCGCCACCGCCCCCGACCCCCACCGTGCCACCCACCGCGACCCAGATCGGAGCCCTCGGCATGAACCCGTTCATCCGCACCCCCACCATCGGCCCGCTGATCTCTGGAGCGGCGACCCCCGTCGCGTTGCCGGATTCATTCGCGGATGGGAACGCGCTCGCACGTTGGTTCAGAGAGCCGGGGCGCGGCCAGGCGGTCGTCATCGGCACACAGGAGGGCCCCGTTGCGGGATCAAGCTTCTCGATCTACCGCGCGGACGGCGCTGGCGGTGCAGATCACGATGCAACGTGGCAGCTCTGGGGCTTCCGCGAAGAGGCGGGCGGCGTAAGCGCACTTGTTCCCGAGCTCCTCGCGTCCGGCACCGCATCGTTTAGCAGCGGCGGGGCTGCCGTTGCATCGGGCCTCCAGGCCGAAGGCGACAACCCGCAGTGGGCGAGCGCGATCACCATCGCGACGCAGACCGGGCGGCTCGAGAAGCGAACCGGTCTGGCGGCCGATGTGCTCAACCCTGGCGACAAGTGCGAGCTGATCACGCGCAGGCTTGGGCCGTATCTCGCGCAAGCGCTCCTCGTCGGCGGACCAGAGAGCTACGCCGTGCAGGGCGGCGCGTGGGGCCCATCGGCGTGAGCTTCGCCGCCGTCTGCTACATCGTCCCGCTGGCCGTGCTGGCCGTGTCGGCCCTCGCCCCCCTGATCGGAATCGGAGAAGAATGATGCCATCGACACAAGCGATCGTTGCGGTTGTGTTCTCTGCCATGCTCACGTTCGTGCTCGCGTTCGACACCGCGCACGCCGAACCACCCGACCCACCGGAGCCGCTCGGCCCCGCGGACCTCACGACGACGGGCGCCACGCTAGATGGCGTCCCCGGGTACGGCACGCCCGATGGCGAGGTAAACCTCGACGATCTCGGGTACTTCCTCGGTCACTACCACAACCCGCCGCCGAAGCCATTGCCGGCGATCGTCACTGATCCAGCCTTCGTGATCTACAACGAGATCACCTACGGGCGGGGCGTGCGCAACGAGCCCGGGGCGGTCCCGCACGTCCCGCCAGACTGGTCGTGGCTCGGGCTTCGCGACATCGATGTCTCGTACCAGCGCGATGAGCAGACCGGGGCGTTCCTGTGGGGCGTGGACGGCAACGGCGCCGAGGTCGCGTTCGACTATGACGGCATCGAGGCGTGGGCCGCGCGACGTGCGGGCGATCCGAACGCGGTGCTCGTGCTCGACATCGAGCACCTGCCGATGCGGGTGCTGGTCCACGGGACCGAGACGGTGGATGAATCGATCTCGAAGATCGTGCGCGCGATCGAGGCCGCCAAGCGGGGCGCACCCGATGCGGTCGTCGGCGTGTACGGCAACGCCCCGCCGATCATCGACTACAACGCGCCCCTCCAGGCGGTGCTCCGACCCGGCGGCGATCGCGAGCTCACGCGCGAGCACTGGATCGTGCAGAGCCGGTACCTCTCGCCGATCGCCGAAGCCGCCGATGCGCTGTTCCCGGCGTTGCCGGCACAGGACATCGATCGCCCCGATGAATGGGCGATCTTCGCCGAGGCGATCATCGAGGCCGCGCTCGAGCACGGCAAGCCGGTGCTGCCGTTCCTGCCCGTCGAGTTTCATCCGGCGTCGGTGTCGGCCGGTCGGTTCATCCCGCCGGACCAGTTCCGCGCGATGCTCGAGCTTGTCGCGCGTGACTGCAACGGCGTGGTGATCTGGACCGCAGGCGGCCCGACGCCCTGGCCCGAGGTGCAGGACCGCCGCTTTGCCGCCGAGCTCGCGAACTTCATCCAACAGCGAGGGCTGAAGCGCTGAGCGAGCTATCGCAGAACCCCTCCCATCAAGTGAATGAACGGAGCGCACATGGAAGAGGAATCCAAGACCAATACCGCCGACCCCTACGTCGAAGTCGGCCGCCTGAAGATCGATGCGCCCTACAGTCAAGCCGAGATCCAGGCGCTCAGCTCGGTAATCGAGTGCGGCGGCGAGATGGACGTCTTCGCAGTGCTCGACGACCCAGCCGCAGAGTCGGATCCCGAGTTCTACGTCGCAGCGGTTCGCTCCGGCTTCTTGTCGATGCCGCATTGGGACAGCGATGCCGAGCGGCTCGTTTTCTCGGTGACGGCCTACGGGCACTCTGTCTACGAGGCGTTGGCGGAGGGCGGCAAGTGAGCAAGCAAGAGCAGAACCCCTCCCTGGGGGGATGAAGGAGCGCAGCAGGTGAATGCAGCTGATCCAATCCGGACAGTCGCCGCGTTGTACGTCGACGTCGAGCGAGGCCCGTACGCCTCGATGGCCGGCGTCGAGTGCTACGGCGTCGAGCGGGACGCCAGGCTGTATGACGGGCCGCACCCGGTCGTCGCGCATCCGCCCTGCAATGCCTGGGGCAGCTACCGAATGTTCAGGCTGATGGCGCAGCGTCGGCACGGCTGGGGCCGCGACGAGATGGACCGAGACGCCATCGGTATGCAGTGCGGGCCGCACGCGGTCGAGCAGGTCCGGCGGTTCGGCGGCGTCCTCGAGCACCCGGCCGGCTCCCAGCTCTGGCCGTACTGCACGCTGCCTGCCGCCGGCGGAATGCTCTCCGACAGATGGGGCGGCGTGACCGTCGAGATCGACCAGGGCGCGTTCGGCCACCCGTGCCCCAAGCGGACCTGGTTGTACGTGGTCGGTGCCGAGCCAGCGGAGTTGATGGGCGAGCCCCGTTGCGATCCTGGCGGACGCGTGCAGAGTCAGTGGAGCACGAAACGGCACCTGACCCCTGGAACGCTCGCGGAACTGCTCATCCAGCTGGCGCGGCGGTGCGAGCCAGGGGTGCAGTTCGAGACGGATGATCGCGAGCAGACGCGAATCGGGGCTTAGGTCCCATAGAGCGTGCTGCGCGAGAACCCCTCCCACGAGTGAATGAACGGAGCGCACATGGCTGAGGACACAACCAGCACAACCGAGCCCTTCGACTTACGCGCACTTGAACAGGCGCTGGAGTCGGCCGCGGCGCAAGCCCGCCTTCGCGATCTCCGAAACGAGCTCCACCGCGACATGCGTGATCTCCACAACGACATCGTGATGCAGGTATTCGACAGCGCGACCGCGATGCTCGACGAGCCCGGATGCCCGCCAACGCGGCGGCTGTCGGCGCTCGCGGCGATCGTCGGCATGATGACGCTGACCGAGCGGGACGGAGTGGACCCGGTGAAAGGGGCCGACGATGCCGGATGACACGCGACAACAGAACCCCTCCCCTTGCCCGGCAGAGCCGGGCCAGCGGGGAGAGCCTGAGTCCCCGGCCTCCGCCGGGGAGGGGCAAGCAATGTCGCCGCCCTGCGGCAGCGAGGTCCGCATGTACGAGGTCAGCGTGTGGAAGGGCAACCGCCATTACGCCGCCGCCCAGTCCGAAGACGAGGCGTGCGAGATCGTGTCCCAGCACACGGTGCACGAGGCCTGCGACCTGGAAGCTGTTGCGTTCCCAGAGGTCCCGGAAGTCAAGTGCGTGATGCGGCAGCGTCCGTCAGTCCTTATCGCGGCGATCACCGGCGGATCGGCCGGGTACATGGGCCGACAGGAATTCGTGTAGGTCCCATAGGCCGGGTTACGCGAAGGACACCACTTGCACGAGACAGCGGACAACGTGATGAGCGGGCTGCCCGCGAGCGGATCAGTCGCCCTTCTTCCCCTTGTCCTTCTTGTCCCCGCGGACGATGGTGAACCGGAACTTGAACCCGCCCTCCATGTGAAAGCTGATGCGCTCAGCAAACTTTGCCACAAGGCGGATGAGCTGCTGCTTCCAGTCGCTGAGGATCAGCTCGATGAGAGTCAGGACGACCCTGATCCAGAAGCGAACACCTTTTGCGCCGTTCTTCCGATCCTCCTCGATCAGCTCCAGCGTGTCGCCAACGGTCTGATCCCAGCGATGCTTCGAGATCAGGCGTCCGGCCTGAGCCACAAGCCTGTCACTGCGCGAATCAGTCAGGCCGCTGTGGACTTTTGTTATCTCAACCATGCTATAGGTAGTACGAAAAGCAAGCAGGATAGAATGCGCTTCAAAAGCCAAACCTTTATTTCTCATTATCAAGGCGAATTTTTGAGGCCCTTTTTTAGCAGCTTTGCATATCATCTTGAATCCGTGCGGCCGTTCATAAATTGGAAATCTCTCAAGGGCTACAAAAATGGCTCTTGTCATACCAACATATTGTATCGGATGAAGTTCCGAATATTTACTGAGTATCAAATCGATATTAGTTCGGTGAATATATTTCCAGGCGTCTTTCCAACATTTATTATATCCTGTGCGAAATACATTATTACTCACGGATCACGCCCCCTCCATTGCGAAAGCCGCCTCCAATCGGAAGCGCTGAAAGGAACGACCCGAGCAGCCCGCCAGACTCCTCGGCCTTCTCGTTTTCGTAGTCGCTCACCGCGGCGCGGCCGATGCCCTCGATCTTGTAGTACTTGCGGCGAGCGCCCCGTCGCGTTTCTTCTTCGTCGGGGCTGCCGAACTCGTGCGACACGAAGCCCCGCTTGGAGAGCCGATCGAGAGTCGCGTACAAGCCGGCCTGCGAGAGCGGGTGCCCGCGTTCGCGGGACTGCCGAAGCAGCTCCAGCGTCGAGCTTTTGCCCTCATCGATCAGCAGCCGCAGGATGCGGTAGCCGGCGTCTCCGATGCGTCGTGGCTTTTTCATCCTTCGGTTCTAGTGGCCCTTACCACGAAGTCAAGCGGGAGGCTACAGAATTATTTGCTGTCCTAATCGAACCCGAACAGCCCGCCACTCTGCCCGGGCTCATCCGGCTCGATCAGCGACGCATCGTTGTTCCTGACGCTGCCCACCCGCTTGCTGACCTGGTGCATCACGAGCAGCCCATCGGCCACCGGCCCGCACAACGGCAGGAGCGATTCGTCGTCCTGGTTCTGCTCATCCAGCCACGCGCCGCACACCTCGGGCTCGAGGATCGCGGGCATGCGTCGATGCACCGGCTCCATCTCCAGGTTCGGCTTTTGGGTCATCACGACCACGCCGGTGCTGTCCTTGGTCGTCATCACCAGGCCCGCCATCAGCATCGGCTCGCCATCGGCACGCGTGATGTACAGCGGCGTCTTGTTGCGGGGTGGGCCGGTCCACTCGTAGAAGCCGCCGGCCGGGACCACGCAGCGCGCGGTGCGGAACGGCTTGCCCCAGGTCTTCCCCGTCGCCTTCTCGGCCTGGGCGTTGATGAGGAGCGTGTCGCTCCAGTGCGGCTGGTATCCCCACGCGATCGTCTCAGGCCTGGTCACGCTGTCACGCGTACGCAGCACCGGCACCTCGTGCGTCGGCGCGGTGTTCCAGTTGGGCGATGGATCGGCGAGGTCATCGAGATCGATGTCACCGACCGAGCCGGCGAGCAGCCGATCGATGTCCTGCCAGGAGAAGTTGACGACGTAGCGGCCGCACATGATCAGTCCGTGCCCGTGATGGTCTCGCCATCCGGATCTGCGACAGAGTTCGGCTCCAAAATCCCCGAACCTTCCGCATCAACGATCGCCATGACTTCGACTGTTCCCATCATAAATGCGAACGTAACAGCCAAAGGCAAGAATATAATAAAGAAATCTCGAATCGGTCTCGTATATGGCTTAAACATAAATGACACAGCTCTGTACACGAGCCAGATGTGTATCACAACCACAAGAAGTAATAGCAAGTTCGGTCTTGACGCTGATAGTTCATCTTGGAAATACGACGTTAGCCCATACAAGACACCGACCGCGGCGTCCCCTGGCCAAAGCAACCATGCCCGCAGCCGCTTCGCATCACCCGTAGAGACCGCGTCATATCGATTCCGTATCTGCTCCATGTACTTTTTGTCATGGTTTGCCTCTGACAGAAACCGCACGATATCGATTTCATTTTTTAGTGAAGTAAGTTCCCTCTGCCTTCGCAGAGGAGGCAATATCTGGTTTAGTATAATTCCAACGATCACCGTTGTAGCAATCGTGAGTGCTGTTCCCGCTGTTGAAGTCAGTATGCCCATACGGGCAGTTTACAGGCCTTCATGGCTCGGACTACTCCAGGTGTTCACCATCGAAGTCCGGGATGGCCAGGTCCGGCGGCTTGCCGAACGGGATGCGGCGCGGCGCGGTTTTCCGCTGGTCGAACATGGAGCCCGGGAACACCGCATCGACGCCGTACCGCCTGCTCGCCTCATCGATCGCACGCATGAGTGCTCGCCCCTGACGCTCGCCCTCGAAGAGCGGCAACTGGCACCCCGCGGGCCGCAAATCTTCCAGACGCACCGACACCTGGATGATGCGTTCGGGCGAGAGCTCGGCGACCATCGCATCCCACAGCCCGAACAGGATCGGCCGCAGTGCCCGCGTGTCGTCGGTGCCGGCGGCGGGCGTCCAGTCGGAGAACCTCGACCGCTGGCCCGGACCGCGATCGAGGGCCCATACCCCGAGCCGCAGCGCCCCCGCGGTCATCGCCATCGTCCGCATCCGCTGAGCCGCCTTGCCGAGCAGGCGTTCGGCCACACCGCGAGCCGAGTCGATGCCGCGGTGCTTGGGCGCGAGCACGTGCTGATGCCCGCAGGTCCGCGTGCGTGTCGGCGGGCCATCGGCGTGCTCACCGCGGATCCACATGTGCCAGTACGCGCCGAGGACACTGCCCCACGCGGCGCGGAGCTCGGACTCGGTCCGTGCGTAGAGCTGTCCCATCGTGGTGATGCCGGCGGCACGCAGCCGCCTTGCGATGCCCTTGCTGATGCCGGGCAGGTCGGTGAGGGCCAGGTGCGTGATCGCGTCGGGCAGATCGGATCGCCTGATGACGGTCAGTCCATCGGGCTTGTTGCTGCCGGCGGCCACCTTCGCGAGCAGTCGGTTCGGCGCGAGGCCGACCGAGCAGGTGATGGTGCCGATGCGTTCGGCGATCGCGTCCTTGATCGCATGACCGATGGCAACGGCGACCGGCTCATCCCGCTCGTTGGACAGCAGATCGCACGCGCACTCATCGATCGACAAGACCTCGCCGACGGGTACGGCCGTGTCGATCGCCGCGAGGATCTCGTGATGGATCTGGATGTAGCGATCGGGCCTGGCGCGGATGACCTCGATGCCGGGGCAGAGATCGCGGGCGTCCTTGACGCGGCAGCCGGTGCGGACACCACGGGCCCGGGCCTCGTACGAGGTCGCGATGCAGCAGCCCGAGTCGGCGGGCGTGGGCGTAACCGCGACGGGCAGCCCGCGGAGGTGCGGATGGTCCATCTGCTCGCAGGAGGCGAAGAACGCATCCATATCCACAAAGAGGGTGGTGATCTCGGGCCGCGTGGCCGGGCTGGGCATGCCCCGAGAATACCAAACAGAAACCGTACGTCAATAGCAAAGGGGCGGGTTGGTTGATGACGCAACGCCTCACCCCACCCACGAGCAGAAAGGCCATCGCTGATGAGTGACAAAGCAAGTCTCGACTTCGACACGCTCCGACAAGCGAATGTGGCGCGGTGTGAGGATGTGTTCCACCCACTCGCTGAATGGTCACTGAGCGACTGGGGCGTCGCGATGGCGGGCGAGGCCGGCGAGGCATGCAACGTCATCAAGAAGATCCGGCGTGGAGATCACCCATTCCAGTTCGATGTGGATGAGGTGCTCGGCGACGAGCTGGCTGATGTTGTGCTCCAGCTCGATCTGCTCGCAGCTCGCGCGGGGATTGATCTTGGCGAGGCTGTTCGCCGGAAGTTCAACGTCGTGAGCGATCGCCGGCACTCCGACATCAGACTCTGAAGGGACCGAACATGCCCCACGATGAAAAGCCCAACACCCCCGCCTCCCCCGAGCCCGCGGCTGACGCGGGGAAGGGGGTCGAAAAGATCATCATGGACCTAGTCCTTCAAAACGAACTGCGGATCAAGCCTGGGACAGCAAAACTAGCACTCGGCCAGGTGACGCCTGTTCGCGTCGAGCTGCACATGGGCACAGAGGTGTTTACCGAGTTTCTCGACGGCGGCCCGTGCATGACGCTCCATGATGCATGCGAACGGCTTCTACAACGCCTTAGAGATCGCGTGGCTGCTCGCCGTCGTTATCGAGACCGACATGTCGGCCCTGGCGTGCTAGCGAACCCGCGCCGCGGCTGAAGGTCCAATCCTCTCAGAACTATAAAGCCACGAGATAACCATCGCACGCCGCACGATGCGGCCGAGAGTGAGCACGGATGCTGGGATTTGATGAACGAGGTTGGTTAGGAAATCGAAGCCGTCGTCGGTGCGCACCAGTTGGCACTGAGCACGTTCGGGTCCGCAGAGGGAGCAGCCCCGGGAGCAGCTTGAATGACGGTGGTCGGCGTGCCCTGGCCCGCCGGTATGCAGATCACACCGCCGTTCTCGGTCAGGACGTAGATGTAGGAGCCATTCGATCGGATGTCGGTGATGGTGGCGCCGGTGCTGAGTTCCTTAAGGATGTTGTTAGCGTTCGTTCCGGCGGGCACATCGATCGTGAGGCTGAGGGTGATTGTCTTCGACATGTCGCGATCTCCGTGAGTCGGTATGTAAAAACTAGTCGGTCAGGCTTGTTGCCTTATTGCCTAGTTTACATCTGCGACGCAACGGAATCCGAGGCCCGGCTCGGCGGAGATGTCCTCGACACCGGTGGCCCCGAGCGTCCGCGAGTGGTCACTGGGTTGACCAATCCGCAGATCCCCAACAACCGTGCGAAGAAAGCCTCGTTGACCTCGGCCCCCCCAAGGCGAAGAGGTCCACTCGGCTGCGTTGGCGGCGGGGTGTTCCTTGCCAGAGACCTGGTCAAGCTTTGCAAACATGCGGCCTGCCACGGCTTCTCTGAGCAACTCCTCGTGCTGAGCGGGCGACGGTGTGGGAGTCATTTCGTCGGAGTAGTACGCCGCGATCATCCTCGACTCCGCGAGCGTCGGCAGCCGCAGCCCGGCCCACTCGGCGTAGGCGTTCGCATCCTCGTGGCTCACGTACACAACGGGCCAGTCCAGACGATCTTCAGGCGGGACATCTGCCGTGCTTGGATCCCGGTCATGATCTACCCAGTGCTTCGGCGTCCGGTGACCCGTCTGCTCGACAAACTCGCTGTATTGCTGATTCGTCACCTCGTGTGCATCAACGAGGAGATGGACGACCGCGTTGTTGAGATCACGAAGTTCTATCTGGACCATCGAATCAAGTCTCGGGTTCACTGTGTCAGCAATCACAGGATCAAGCAACCAGAAGCCGAATGTACTCACAGCGATCAAGCCCACGACACCACCGAGCGCCTTGCCGGCCCAGGTCATCCGGTATCGCGGCGTGCTGTGATCGAGTGTCTCGAATCGCTCGGTATCTGGGAACCACAGCCCCTTCGACCTGTGCTTCGGGACGTACTTCGCGAGTCTGGCACCACCCTCTGCTGTAAAGGCGATGATGAGGGATTCATCCTTGGCGTGACTCGTTCCGGGCTTGATCTCCTCGAATCGTGCGGAGTCGATGCCAGCTTCCTTAAGCGGAGCGAGCAATCCATCATCGCCGCTGAGCTCGAACGCACTCAGCCCGGACAATCCGCGAGCATCCGGCGATGCCGCCAGCGTCGCACGCTGCACCGTTTCGAGGAACGCGCCGAGAGAAACCCCAAGCCCCGCCAGCAGATCACCCATCTTTTCGGGTGGGACTCTCCCGGTGATCTCCCAGTTCGACCAAGTCGAGTTCGAGACCATCGCATCGTCAGCACAATCGAGCTGTGGCCTCTCGCCTCGCAGCTCAACTATCGCACGCGCTACAGCTCCATCTATGTCGGAACCCATATCGCTCTCCCTCTGGCGTGTTTACCGATACCTGGACGCTCCAACAACATAGCACGCACTGTGTTTGCAATACATCCAATGGTCTTGCAATATCTCCAAAGTGGGGATTCTGTGAGCGAATCATCCTCCCTTGCGACTTTGGCCGCTAGCTTGTTGGAAACTCCAGCTCAGGAGTTTTCGAGGGACTCTAACGATGGTGAGCGCTCCAGAGACATGGCCGGTACGCGGGAAGCAGAACGGGGTAAGGAACACGCCCCGTTCGTCGCCCACCATGCCACGCCCGGTGGCCATGCGGATCGGTCGGGAGCACCTGCTGGCGATCTCCGCGGCAGGCGAAGGACTCGCCGAACGGCTCTCGGAGCTGCCAGATCCAGACATCGCAGACGCGGTCGCGGAGCTCGGGCGGCAGGCCGATGCGCTCTCGGCCCTGCTTGGCGTGATCACGGAGCGAACCGATGCGCTCGCGATGGAGCCCCTCGATGAGCCCGGCGACCCAAACCACCAAGAGCCGCTCTCAACCGAGCCATGCGGTACCGCTCACGATCACGCCGATGCACACCTCGCCGCGCACCCGGCCGGCGTGGAACGGCAAGGGGCATCTCACCAAGGCCCAGCGGGCCCAGATGAAACAGGCCCAGGATTCGGACCGTTCCGGCTCCCGACCGGCCGAGCACCCGACCAATCGCGATGATGTGCTCACGGGCCGCTCGATCACAGGACCCGCACGCAACGCGTACGAAGCAGCGCTCATCGAGACCGACGACCCCGCGGACCGTGCGCACGGCACGCTCACCGATGCCCGCGGGGCCTACGACCTCGGCAGCGACGACGACCGATCCGGCCGGCTCCTGCCTGCCGCGGTGCGCGGCGGTGGCCCCAACCGGCTGCTCCCCGGCGCGCGACCGCGGCGCTACCCACCGGCACTGATGCGAACCGTCGTCATTCCCGGCCGTGTCCGATTCGGTGAGCGGCAGCCCGATCGGCTCGTCCGGATCAGCGATGACTCGGCGGCGGATGGCCTGCACAAGCGGCAGCGGGCGATCGCGCGATGGGTGGGCGATCCGGGGATCGCGTACCAAGAGACGGTCGGCACGGCCTCGCGCCGCGCGTTCGAGATGTGCCTCCAGGTGCACGGCGGCAAGTCGGGCGCGGAGAAGATCCTCGCGCGAGCGACCCGCGGCGGCGATGATCGGCCCCGTCCCGACCTCGAGCGAGAAGCCGATCGGATCCTGCAAACCGCCCGCGAGTAGTGCCGGTGCGCCGGAACGGCGCACGCCCGCCCCCTGGGTAGAGGGATCAAGATCCGGACCGGACGCGCGATGATGACCACGGCGACACAGGCTCCGATACAGGCTCCGACACGGGCCCCAGACCTGCTCACGAATCCGGAAGGCCTTCCGGATGTGCAGCGTGTCATCCTCGCGACTGTGTGCAGCGAGATGTCGGATGGCCTTCCGGAGTCAGAAGCACGTGAGGTTGCTCGGAACGTCGAGCAGGCCGTGTACTGCTTCGCGATCGACGAGCTGGACTGCTCAGCGGCAGCCATGCGGATCGGACGCGATCGGAAGGTAGTTCAGCGTCTCGCGCGTCGGTACCTGAGAGCCGTTGAACTCATGACAGCGCGTGGACTCATCCCGGGTGCAGCGAACAGCGATGCCGCCTGAGCCGACCGAGACCCTTCAGACCACCGCCGAGGTCATTGCCGAGCTTGAACAGCTCGGGAAGCCACGCACAGCCCAGTGGCTCCGAGGCCGGGCCGGTGGCGATCTTCCGCGTCGCGAGCGTGGTCGGGCGCTCGTCTGGTATCTGAGTGAGGTCGTCGCGCTCATCGACGCCAAGGGCCACGAGGATGACGGGGGTACCTACAACAAGCATGGCGGCAAGCGCCCCGGTGCAGGCCGTAAAAAGCGCCCCTGCCGCGCACCCGACGCCCAGGGCCAGGCCACGCTTGGTGATGAGGCCGACAACCGCCACGATGCAAGGGCGATCCTGGCAAAGGGGCGAGAGCGGGTCGCGAAGGGCACCGTGCCGGTCGATGCCGCGGGCGGCTTCGAGACTGTGCTCGCCCTCAGCCTGGAAGACCTGATCATGGTCTGTCGGCACGCTGACGCAACTGGACTGACTCCCCAGCACCTCGACATGATCGATCGTGCGGCCCAGGTCAAGGCCAGAGTGGATGAGACACGACGCAAGGCGGGCACGCTGATCCAGGTGTCAGAGGCAGAGGCCGAAGCGATGGCGCTCATCGGCTCAATCCGCGCTGAGCTGCTCCGCATCCCCGAGCGAGCATTTGAGAAGCTCGCTTCTCGAGTCGGGCTCGACCCATCGCAACGTCCCGCCGTGCTCGAAGAGCTGACGCAAGTCGTCCGGACCGCCGCGGCCAACATCGTCAGCCAGCAGCAGGACCGGGCCTCGGCCGCGAGGGTGAGGGCGGGAGCCTGATGGGTGCCGGTTCTTGGCGCATCTTCTTCGCGCTCTTGCTCGGGTTGCTCGCGATGATCAGCGCGGCCCCCACCGCCAACGCCAAGATTGTGTACGCCGATGCATTGAGCAAGGGGCTCGATCTCCGGCCTCCCTGCTCGATCGATGAGTACGCCAACAGCTACCGACACATCGCGCCCGGAACTTCGGCACGCGAGGGAAAGTGGGACTCTGACCTCGTCCCGCTGATCCGCGGGGTTCACGAAGCGTTAGAGGATCCCGAGACTGAGGTTGTGTCGCTAATGAAGGCGACGCAGGTCTTCGGTACTGAGGCGATCATCAACTGGTTCGGGCATGCGCACTGCGAGGACCCGGCGCCCGCGATGCTCGTATACCCGACGCAGCTCAAAACACGCGGCGTCTACAACCGGAGGGTGCGCCCTGCGCTCGAGGCTTCGCCACGGAATGCTGCGCTTCTTCCTCGGGGTGTGAACGAGCTCAAGGGCGAGAGCCCAAACCTTGGCACGATGGTGCTCCACCTGCGAGGAGCGGGAACAGAGCGTGACCTTGAGTCAGAGGCGGTTAAACGAGTCGGGGTCGATGAGCTCGACCGCTGTGTACAACAGACTCCGAACGTAGTCGGCATCGTCGAGCGACGAATCGATACCTACCCGGGAGGAATGGTGTTCCTGGTTGGCTCCCCGGGCCTCGCCGGCCAGGGGATCAGTCTCGAGTACCAGAAGTCAGATCAGCGTCGTCCCGCGTTCGCGTGCCCACACTGCGGGCAGTTTCACCACCGAGAGAGCTTCACCGAGAGCGTCCGCTGGTGCAAACCGGGCGAGAACCCATTTCGGTGTTCACCTGAGCACATCGATGCGCATGCGGCGTTCTTGTGCCCAGACTGTGGCGAGCTCATCAGCGCCGCGTGGAACATGCGGCAACATCATCAGGCCGTCTGGATCCGCAAGGGCGAGCTGGTTGAGTCAAACGGATTGATCACGGAGGTGCTCGCCGCTGCTCGCGTCGGTCGAGGGGACACCTGTCTGAGTCGGCTCGGCTTTCGCAACCTCCGCACGCCCGGTCATCCCGAGGCCGAAGCCGCCTGGCGTGATCTCGGTGTGAAGATATCCGGCGAGCCAGAGGTGAAGTCTCATGCACGGGTCGGATTCCACGCGAACGGGTTCTGCCGGACCTTCCAGGCCAACCCCTATGCGTACATCGCGAAGCCATTCGTTGATCTCCACAACACGAATGGCCGCATCGATGAAAACTTTGTCACCCGAGTGATCGGTGACCACTGGCAAGAGAAGGGCAGCTCGTTTACCGCCGATGAGCTTCGCACGCTGGTTGCCAGCGGATCGGGTGATGCCAGCGGGGATGGCCCGACGTTCCTTGTGGAGCCGACCGCGGAGCCGCCGGCAGAATCGGATCAGTACGTCCGCGGCACGGTCAGCCCGAGCTATTGCGGCGTTCTCATTGCGATCGATGTCCAGAAGAATCGTCTGCCTTGGGAGGCCGTCGCGGTCTCACCCGGGATGAAGGATCTCGCACTCATCGCGGGCGGTGAGATCATGGGGCGTGAGATCGGGGATCAGCTCGAGGGACTCGACCAGCTCGCCGAGTGGAGGTTCTACTGGCCTCGCACCGAGGACGGCTGGACCGGGAGCCGCGAGTGCCCGGTGCTCGGTGTGGTGATCGATAGCGGCCACTGGCAGGCCGAAGGCTTTGAAGCGACGATGCGGCTGCGCGACCTCGGGATCGCGGGCGGCGAAGTGCTTCCCGCCAAGGGTATCGGAGGCGATGCGTCGGCCGAGCGCCGTGCCTGGCTGAGCAATGAAGGCACCAGCAGGACGGGAGCCGCGGAGCGGTACGGCCTCGATGTCGTGCATTTCAATACAGATCGGTACAAGGACGATCTGCACCGCCGCTTGCACGCCGAGAAGCGGGCACGAGAGCAGGGTGTGGATCTCACACGGGGCGTGTCGCCCACTCGGCTTCGGATCCCGGCTGGTCGAGAGAGCCGGTTGTTTGATGAGCTCGCGGCCGAGCAACGCATCGTGAAGCAGGTGCGGAAGAAGATCGCGGGCACCGACATCATCGACGAGGTCACGATCCGCAAGTGGGTCAAGAAACCCGGCGCGCGGCATAACCACGCCTTTGACTGCGTATGCATGGCGCTTGCGCTCGGCACAGTGCTCGAAATCGATACCGCGAACTGGGAGAAGTTCCGAACATGACCGATACGAACAACAACGCGACGAACGCCGGCGAGACATCGACGCACGACACAGAGCTCACGCTTAAAGATGCTGTCGCGGCTCTGCGTTCCGGTGACATCACAGACTTCACGTCCATCGGTGGGCATCCGCTGTCCGAAGTACTCAAAGCATCGGGCATTGATCTAGACGATGATCAAGCCGTCGCCCTCGTGCCGTTCACGAAGGGCGACGCCGAGGACCCGACCGATTGCATATTCGCGCTGCTGGACGTGATCGTTCCGGACTCGTTTACCGAGCCCGCCGATCTCCCGCGTCCGCAGGTGAGCATGAAGGATGATGAGCCGGTTGAGGTCGGGACGCTGTCCAGAAAGTCAGCGAGCACCGAACTGAAACGCCTCATGACCGCAGAAGATGGCCTCCGTCGCGTGCAGGCCTGGCAGGTCCGTGCCGAGAAACTCGTGAAAGCGATGTTCCTCGGGATTCAGTCGCGTCAGGCCTCAGTGCAACGCGTCGCCGCGGCGTACCGGGGATTCCGAAACACACTCTCCGCCCGTGTTGCGGATCTCAGGAACCATATCGATCAGGATTCGGCGTCGCCTCAGACGGCTGATCCGAAGAACGCCTCCGCTTCGTAATCAGCACCGTTCTTTCCATGCCTACCACACCGACCCTGTTCCCACACGGTGATCACGCCGTGCACTACGCGAGCTTCCTGAGAACGCGCCAGCGTGCCCACCTCGAGACAGCCATCGAACGTGTTGGCCTGCATATCGCGCGGATCACCCAGTTCATGCAGCCCGACACGACCAACCGTGATTCAGGGGTCAGCTACGGCAATCTGACCACGATGCTGACGATCGCCGAGCAAGCACTCGCGAAATACGAAGAGCGGCTCGAGAGCATCGGCAGCGGCGCACGCGCCAGATTCCGGCACTCCTAGCTGCAACTTCATCACACCGTGCCCACCGTCACACAACAGCACGAGACCGATGAGCAGCTCGCGGCCCGGGTGAAGCGTCGCTTCCTCCAGAATGACGAGCTCGCGGCCATGCTTGACGAACGCAAGCTGCTGAATCGTCTAGCCGAGCCCGAGTCGTCAACACGGATCGGGCGCGGTCATGGCGGCGGCTCGGGGTACTTCGGGGGAGGGCTGCGCGCGGGACTCAACGCCGGGCCTCCGGGGCGCGGTGGCAGTGCCCGTAGTTTTCGAACGGAGTCAGAACGCCACAGGATCGGCGACGACTGCACCAGACTGCTCCAGACGAGCACGGCAGCTCAGGCCGCATCCCAAACGATGGTCGGCCTCACGCTGGGCGATGGCCCGGAGATCACATCGGCTTGCAGTGATCCCGGATATGCCGCCCTGGCAACCGAGCACTTGGAGCAATGGGCAGAATCGACCGAGTTCGACCATTTCAATCTCTGCACCATGCGAGAAAGCCTGTCGGGCGGGATCGGGCAAGAGCTCGCCGCCCGGGGCCGCTTTGCATGGCTCAAAACCAACACAGGTCGGATCGAACTGATCGAGGATCAGCGGATCCGGAACCCGAACGGTGTCATGGATGGTGGCCGTTTCGCTGGCGGGCTCGAGTGGGCAGAGGGAACGGAGAAAGAGTATCTCGAACGATACGGAGTCGATACGGGTGACCCCTACCCCGATGGGCGCCGAAGGCTCCGTCGTGTGCACGTGGCTCAGTGGCACCGCGGCCAGCACTCGGCCACAACGGACACCACCGCGTACCCGGCTCGCTACATCGAGCTCTTCAACAACCCACTGGACGCCGCGCCGAACAGCCCGGGAAAGATTGGTTTCCTTGCGCCCGCAAAGCACCGCTTCGACGAGATTGACCTGGCGAAGGAAGCCACCACCGCGGCGTACGTGATCGCGACCTTTTTCTCGGTCCTGATCGAGGGCCCCGGCTCGAAGGGCAAGATCGAAGATCTTGTGGCCAGAAACCGAGATGTTGCATCGGCGTTCGCGGATGGAGAAATCAGCCTCTCGCCAGGGATGATCGAGGCTCTGCTTCCTGGCCAAAGGGCTACGCAGCTCAAGCCGGAGCATCCCACGACAGCCGCGGATGCGTGGATCGATTCACAGCACATCGACGCATTCTCGGCAATGGGACTCAGCCGGGGAGTTGTACAGACACGGTTTGATCGCAACTTCCACGCGAGCAAGAGCGAGGTGGTGCTTGTCTGGCGCAAGACCATCATCCCGATGCAGAGGATGCTTCGTCGGCCGATCGAGAATGTCTGCCGTTGGAGGATCCGCTGGGCTGTCGAACAAGGCCTGCTGGGTCCACCCACCTGCGATGACTACGACGCGGTCAGTGTCACACTCGGTTCGATGCCGGTCCTGGACCCGGCACAGGAACTCAAGTCACTGCTCGAGGCCAACCGTGCCGGTGTCATGACACGAGACACGATTAGCAAGCGGCTTTCGGGGCGTTCGTTCGGCACGGTCGTGCGCGAGGTTGCCGAAGAGGAACAGCTCATGCGCGAGCTCGGTCTCGTCCGCCCGGAGAACGAGCCGAACATGAACGGAGCTCGTCCCGATGCCGTGGACGGTCAGGACTCAATCGCCGATGATGAGCCTGGCGGTCTCAAGACAGGTGAGGCGCTCCGGTGATCCTCGCCGCTGCCGACTTGGTTGCTCGGCTTGAAGCGATCGGTCCGGAGCACTTGGCCAGGGTTGATCTCGGCATGGCCAAACGGCCGGCGCATGAGTACCTCCCCACGCACGCGATGGCCTACGCGGTCGCACCGGCTGGGACGAACTCCGCTCGCTATCAGGCCGCAGACGGTGGCGTAGCACTGATGCACCTCGACGGCATGATCGCGGTCGAGCCCGAGCCCTGGGGGGCATGGGAGCTCGGCAGCATCGGTTCGGTATTTGCCGAGTCCATCGCCGAGGTAGGACGGCTCGAATCGGTGCGCACCATGCTCATCATCGCATCGAGCCCGGGCGGTCACGCGGTAACGGTCGAGCCCATCGCCCAGGCAATCACGGAGGTGCGGGAGCAGAACCCCGGGCTGAGGATCGTCGCGGTCACGGCCTCGCGGATGAACAGCGCCGCCTACATCGCCCTCGCCGGTTGCGACGAGGTGTACTGCACACGAACCGGGAACGTCGGGGCGATCGGGACACGAATCGCGTTTGTGAATCATGCCGAGGCGATGCGAAGGAGCGGTGCAAGACAGATCTCCGTTGCTTCCGACGCTGGCAAAGCGGAAAACGTGAGCGACCTGCCTCTCGGCGATGACGCCGCGGCAGACGAGATGGTGCTCTCCCTCGCTCGCCAGGTCGGTCAGATTCATTCGGTCATGCGTGAGCTTGTCGCGACCGGACGCAAGATGACACCCGACCAGGTGGATGGCATCGGCTCTGAGCAGTTCATCGGATTCGATGCGCTTGATGCCGGACTCGTGGACGGCGTCGTTACCTCGATTCCCGCGCTCGTACGGCACCTCGCCGATCCAACCGCCACGGCGTTTCCCTCCGCAACAAGGCCCGAGCCCGCGGGGGCACCGGTCGTCATCGACTCGGGATCACCCGACGCGGGCGCGGTGCCGGTATCGACCACATCAGGCAAACGAATCCCAAAGGAGCCCGAAGCCATGAGCAGCACACCCACCCAAGAAGAGCCCAACGCGAAGGCCGAGGGCGGCATGACCGAAGACGAACGCCGGGAACGGATCGCCGAGCTGAAATCCGAGCTCGCCGAACTAGATGAAGACACCGAATCACAATCCAACGCGGGCGAGGACCAGGATCATTCCGATGGTGCCGAGGCTACGAAGCCAGAGAGCACTGCCAAGGAAGGTTCCGATGACGAAGGGCGGACGCTACCAGATGCGCAAGCCGAATCTGGACGCATCGCCGAACTTGAAGCGTTGGTACCAGCCTGGTACAGCGGCAACCAGAACGACCTCATCATGGACGGCTTCCGGAAGCGGCTCGGTGATACCGAGTTTGTTTCGCTCGCCGGTGAACTACAGGCGAACTCGCAAGCCGGCGAAAAGCCGAATCCCCACCAGAAAGCATCCGGCGGTGGTGGGCGTGGTAGTGATCGCCTGTCCAACTCCCAGCGTCGCTCGGCGCGTCCGACGACCCCAGATGCATTGAGCCGCGCACTTGAGCCATCAGACACATTCGAGGGTGCACTCGAGATGCTCTGTACGGCCGGTGTTCCGCGCCAAGACGCAATCGCCGGGATCCATAACCACCGTCCCGACCTGGTCGAGGCGTACCGCACCCGCGCTTCATAGCGCAAGGCCATCACACACTCGACCAACTCGCCAACCCACTCGCAGGAGATCAAGAGCATGAGCAAGTTTCACGGACGCCCCCGACTGACCGCCGGAGAGGCATTGCTGCAAGGGCAGCGCATCCGTCTCGGGCCGAATAAAACCGCGCTTCTCGCGACCGACACCGACCCCGGCATGGGCTTTGTCTGGGAGAACGATCTCGCGGTCGGTGATGAAGTGAACTCGTTGCCGTGGACGTTCGAGAGCACGGTTCGTGCTCGAGCGGCCGGGGCTTTCCTCGAATCCGCGCCGCTCTATCTCGCCGCTTCCGGACTCGTTGACGATGTTCAGGCGAACGCCGGTGATCCTGTCATCGGCTACGCGGTCGAAGCGTCAACGGGCGCCGGCGATGTCGTCGAGGTCCAGCTCATCCCGCCCGTCACTCGGAACTCCTAACCAACTCGAACACGCATCATCTCTGACTTAGCCCCGGCGCCGACAACGCGCCCCTGATTCCAGCCAACCCCGAAGGAGCTCGTTATGTCGGTGACCTCAACACCCGGAAGCCGCCCCCGCGTTGATCTTGAGTACACCTACTCACAGGTCAGGATCAGGCGCATGCAGCATTCCATGCGGTTCTTGCCCCGTGCCCCGGTGCCACTGGAACGAGGGCAACTCCAGATACTTGAGCGTGCGGCGTTTCGCAGACGGATCGACACAAAGACAGCCGAACTCGATCCCGCCGGTCGTGTCAGCCTCAGCTTCACCGACGATGCATACGAATCGATCGAGTATGCCCTGGAAGGGGTGGTTTCCGATCGTCAGAAGTCTTTGTATCAGAACCATGCGAGGCTCGAAGCCCTTGCCATGGCGCAGGTGAGAGAAGCCGTCACGCTCGATCAGGAACTCGATGTATCGGATTTGCTGTTCAGCCGAGCGCGCTTCCCCATCGGCGATGGTACTGGCCTTGATGTCGCGACACCTTGGAACCAAGACAACTCGACGCCGATCAGTGACATCGACGATGCCGTCGAGCAGCTCGCGGACACCACCGGTGTTGAACCGGAGGACATGCAGTTCGCGATGCACAGAAGGGTGCTGAAAGATCTCAATCTCAATGCGCAAGTGACCAGCCGTTTTAGTGGTGGTGCCACCGAACTCGCCAAGGGGCAACTGATGGCGAACCACCTCAAAGAACAATGGGGCATCGGCGATGTGTGGACGTTCAGCGGCACCTACGAGACCGGCCCGAAGGGGGCCGAGGTACAGAATCAGATCTGGCCCCAGGCGATGGGGATGCTCTATGTTCCTCTCGCTGCCATCGGCGAAGAAGTCCCCGACACGATGCCCCCGTGTCTCGGCGCGAGCTACTACCCACAGGATCAGCCAGTCGCCGTAACGCAGTACCGCAGCAATAACCCGGCGGCCGACATGTTCCTCGTGAGTGAGCTGCTCTCATTCAAACTCACAGAAACCCCGGTCGGTCTGCTCGTCGGCAATCTCCGCGCCTGATTCGATCCTGCATCGCCACACCGCACTGCTTCGGCGGCCCGCCCGTTCTGATCCCAGCGGGCGGGCCGCTCTGGAGCCTTGAGCATGAGTCCAAGCGCCAAGAGCAAGCTCAGCATCGCCACGATCGTCGCGTTCGTCGGCCTCGGCGCCGGGTTGCTCGGCTTCGTCTTCGGTGAAGGCGAGGCTCGAGGGGTGGCCGCTCAGAAGCTCGAAGATGTCACCGTCGCGATGGGCCGGCTCCAGGACTCGATCGCGACCCTCAACACATCGATCGGGGAGTACAACGCGATCGCTCGTGAGAACAAGCACCGCATCGAACGCAACGAGTCGGACATCAGAGAGATCATGCAGCTCCTGATGCTCCGGCCGAACGGAGATCAGCCGTGAACAGCTCGACCGATCCTCGAGTCCCGATCATGCGCAACACAAAGGCGCTCACCGGCATTGTGGCCGTGCTGATCGGCTCGTTCATCGCGACGTGGGACAAGAATGTCCCGCTCTCAGACACCGAGATCGAGCAGATCGCCGGTTCCATCGTGACGATCATCGGTGTGCTCGTCGCGTGCAAGTCACCGCCGGCGAAGATCGTCGGGAAGTAGCTCAAGACGCCCCGAGCACGAAGCTCGCGATGCCCCAGACCACACTCACCATCCGGCTCCTGCGCGAGAACGGCCTCCGTGGGCACGACGGGTTTCACCACAGCCCCGCTGACGCGTTCTCCGAGAACGAGCTCGATACCGACGCTCCGTTCATGGCCGCGGAGTTCACAGAAGAGGGCCCGTTCGTCACCGAGACGGCGCTGTGGATGCTCTTCCCGGGTGTCGCGATCCCCCCGGGCTCGACGATCGATACGGCATTCCTTCGAGTCGCCTACCGCAACAACGAGAAGCCCGACGCCGGGGTCACCATCAACGGCACGCTCGAGGACGACCCGCAGCCTTGGCCGAGCGGAGAGACCGAGACCGGTGGCGCGTGGGATGCGCCAGTGACACAGGCGTCGGTGCTTGGGCCAACGGGACCGTTCGGTTCGGTCGGTGATCCATCACAGATGACGCTCCAGGATCTCGGCCCCGATCTCGCAGCAATCGTGCAGGAGATGCTCGACCATCCGACACGCACGCCCAACGCGGGCATGCGCTTCGTGATGCGGCCCGAGGCCCCGGGCTACCGCGAGCCGCTGATCCTCGCCCAGGCGGACAACATCTCCGGCATCGGGAACCCGGGGGCGTTCGAGCTCGGCCCGGAGCTCACGATCGTGTACACGCCACCGGGCTCACCCGATCCTGATCCCGATCCGGGGGCGGGATCAGGGGGAGTTTCGGGGCCGGTCGCAGCGCCTGTCATCGGCGGGCCCGGCGCGGTCATGGATCGGACCTTCGAGGGACTGGCAACGCTCCCGGACGCGTACACCCCGGTCCGTGTCACAACGATCTCGTTTGCGACCGGGCTTCGCATATCGGGCCATGCCGACGATGACCCTACGAACCCGCCGCCCGCGACGGCTGTTCCGTCAGGGCAGCGAGCACTGGTTGTCCGCGGCCGAGGCAACCCCACGGCCATGATGGGTGATGTCTCGATCCGGTGCCACGTTCGGCCGGTGAGCGGCAGCGACCCGTGCGTGTACTTCGGGCTGAATGATCTCGATCCTTCATCACAGAACGACGTTGCCCTCTTCGATGGCTTCTGCTTGAGCTTCGGATCGGGGATCGCGACGCTCGAGCACATCCAAGGCAGCGCGGGGAGCACCGAGAGCCTGGCATCGGGGCTGTTGGCGTCCACAGATGATCTCTGGGCAGAGATCCGCCATACCGCAGGGCGGATCTGCGCTTGGTTCGCATCGACTGAAGAACTTCTCGATGCCGAAGTGAGCGGGCAAGATCCGGTGATCGATGTGGGAACACCCGTCGGCGCCCCGGTCGCGGGATTGATCGGCTTCGGTGGGAGCGGCGTCGATGGCCTTGATCCACCGGAGGGCGATCTGGTGCGGCTCATAGCCCGCACGATCCCCTATGACGCCCGGATGATCACGGAGCAGCAAGCGATGCTGCTCTCCCGTTCCCCGCAGGCCCGCACCGTGCGCATCAGCCATCGGACCGGCACATCGCGAGACCCCGAGACCCTGCTGAGCACCGGGATCTGGGTCGCGCGAGACGTGTTGGCCGTGCCCGGTTCGATCGAAGACTCGCCGGCCGCGATCGGCGGCGGGCGGCAGGATGGTCAAGCACGCACGTTCGACCTGCTCGCCTGCGACCTGTTCGGGCCGAGCAACGAGGATCCCGATGGTTTGAACCCCGTGGCCTTTGGGGTTGGGTCGGTGATCGACGATCCGCAAAGCGGACGCTGGGAGGTCACCTCGGCACGCGAAGTGCTCGACGGGACCATGATCGCGATGGCCTGCCACAGGCTCGGCGCGACCTCATCGCCCGCGAGCGGCGCCTCCGGCGCCGAGGTCGATGGCTACATCCCCGAGCAGGATGATGGGGAAGCGTCGTGATCATTGACGACGCCCGTGTCGCGAAGATGATCGCCGATCTGCTGCGGGCAGGCCTGCCCGAGGGCTGTCCGCTGCTCTGGCCCGAAGACCCGGATCCGGACAACACCGGCGGTGCTCCTCGCCCGCTGTGGTGGGTCCGGATGCGGCTTCCCGAGATCGACGATGGTCCCGGGGCGGGGACCGTCGGCGGGGCCGCGGGGCGTAACGAGCTGCTCTTCGTCTGCGAGATCGTGGTGACGCCCGAGCTCGATACGCCACTGGCGGTCGGGACGCTGATCGGTCATGTCCGCCGCGCACTGTCCAACCGGAACACCTCTGACACGGCGACACACCACCACCTCCAGCTTCTCGGTGCCGAGGGTCGTCCCGACCGATCACCCGAGAACCCGCGCGATCTTCGCGGCGGCGCCGTCCGTGTCCGGGGCTACGCATCACGCACCCAGGGCGACACCCCGACCGTTCCGCTGACCGCCGTCACGAACCCATGACCCCCCACCCGATCCAAGCACCGGAGCCTTGCCATGCCCTCGAACCAGACCTTCCGGCACGATCCCAGCTCGCTCCCAACGACCGCGCTGCTCCGCGACGACGGCGTGAGTCTGGACTTGGTGCTCACCGATCACAGTGTCAGCCCGGGCGGCCACGAGCGTGTCCCGGCAGGCCGCAACCAGGACGGCACACAGAACACGAGCCTGGTCGGGTTGCCGCAGTGGTCACGCATCCAGATCACGGCCGAGTACCGGGGCGATGGGACCACCGACGATCTGATCGCCTTCCTGCTGGGAGCCGCCGACAAGTCGTCCCTCCCGGCCGGTGGTGTGGTCCACACCTTCACGATGACGACGAAGCAGCGAGAAGACAAGCCGTCCGACACCACACGGCGTGAACAGACCGCGATCTTCACGGGCTGCGAGATCGATCCTTCGAGCGTGAGTGTCCGCGCCGGCTTCAACGGGAATCCATCCACGATCTCGTTCACGGCCATGTCACCGAACCCCGGTCCGGCCGTCGCCACGGCCTGATGCGCCGAGACCAACGCATCGACCCCGGATCAACAACTTGTGAGAAGCAATGAGCACCGTCACCACACAGCCGGAAAACGCAAGCCCAGCACCGCTCTACGAGCGACTGATCGCCACCTCGTCTAGGGTCGAGGTCCCGCTCTTCGGGCAACGCGAGACGATCTTTCTTCCATCGCAGCGTGATGAGCGCTGGCTCGACCAGCTCTTCCCGGAGCCGCCGCTGCTCCCCTTCGATGCGGATGAGAGCGCTCGCAGAGAGAACGAAGCCGCGTACAGCAAGCGACGGAACTCATTGCGAGCGTGCCGCCTGCACATCATCCTGGGGTTCCGCCATGAAGGGAAACGCTTCGGGGAGAGCGGCGCCGATGTCGCTGGTCTGGCCGCGGGCGGTCCGCGTATGCCAGGCGAAGCCGCCCGAGCGTGGTGCAACGCCGCGATAGAACGATTCGATCAGATCGTTGCAGGTCACTGCGAAGCCGTGTTCAACGCGTATCGCGAGGCTCTCTCGCGTGAAGCCGAGCACGGCCTGGGAAAAGGATCCGCGCCCAGCTCGTCCAGCCCGTCGAGGGACGAACGGACGGCGGCGACTACCGGCGGCTCCGATCCAACGACGGGCTGACGCCCGAGGCGGAGTTGCTGCTGCTCGCGGCGCCGCCGACGCAAGCGGAGATCGCGAGCATGACCGATGAGGAACGCGCGGTGCTGATCGAGGTCCGCAATCTTCGCAAGCAGGAGCAGCACCAAATGCTGGTCTATGCACTCCGGGAAGCGATCGCCGGTTCGCCGCTGGGGATATAGATGATCTCGCGGATGCCGACAATGACGCTCGACCTGGAAGGTCTCCGGCGGAGACACCAGGAGATGCTCTCACGTATCGACGAAGCGAGAGATGCGGCACTCCTCGAAGCGGTCGGGATGCTGATCCTAGAAGTCGATAAGCAGTGGCCGAAAGACACGAATCGGAGTATGAACGGATTCATCGAGGCCGCAAATGATGTCGGGGTTGATGTGCTCAGGCCGCGTGAGATTGAGAAGAGCGGCTATCTCGATCGGATCATTCGACGGTTGCGGGAAGCGGCAGACGAAGCAGAACGCCGTGCGAAGAAGATCGATGATCTGCTGACCAAGTGGTTTGACTCTCGTGGACTACGCGGCAATCCCTGGCCAAAGAAGATGGATCGGCGCCGCCGCAGGCTGGAGCGTGCGGCGAAACGTATGAGAGAAGAAGCAGAAAAGGCCGAAGCTTCTCCGAGCGGTGCCGTGATTCTTCGAGACGATGCGGGAGTTCTGGGTGGTCGGTTCGGATACGGACGCCGTGGGCGGCTGACAAGCACGGTCATCACCAAGGTTTATGGAGGTTATGGAGTTAAGCTCGTCCGTGACAACGTGAGCGTCATCGAGTTGCACAACCAGGAGCCACACGCGACTTTCATCGAGCGTCGTCTCCGGATCCTGTTTACAGCGACAGGCGTCGTAGGCCGAGCCACACATGTCCGCCGGGTCAAGCGGCGGTTCGCGCAAGAGCTCGGGGCGACCATCGCCGTGGTTGAGAACTAGATCTATGGCCGATCTGGTCTATACAAGCGCACTCGATAGCGATGGGTTAGCCCGCGGATTCTCCGAGCAAGAGCGTCTCGCCGAACGTCATGCACGCCGGATGGAACAGAACATCCAGCGTGAAGCCGATGCGCTCGATCGCCGCGACACCGAGCGGGCACGGTTCGCCGAGCAGACACGCCGCGATCAGGAGCGGCGCGAGCGTGAACGGTTCCGGGCCGAGGAGCAGCGAGACCGCGAACGGGGCGAGCGTCGCCGCAGGATCCAGGAGGGCACCGCGCAGGCCGCGGTGGCCGCGGGTATCGCGATCGTCGGCGCGTTCAACCTCGGGGCCGACGCGCTCGACGCGTACGAGTCCAGGTTCCCCGGACTCAGCTCACAGACCGAGAAGCTCCGCGAGCAGTGGGATGACATCAACGTCGCGATCGGCCGCGAAGTGGTCGGCGCGATCGAGGGGCTCGGCACCACAACCGACCGCATTCTGCCGAGGATCCGAGACGGTATTGGTGATCTGACCGACTCACTCGCCATCGGCCTGTTCGGCGCCGATCGCTCGGAAGTGGACGCCGCGAACGCCGCGCGGCTCCGGTCCGAGCGGATCGCCGAGCGATCGGCGCAGACCAGGCGGTTCACGGACCTGCGTCTTCGGCAAGACCTCGACCTCGCCCGCCGTGGAGGCGATGAGGATGAGGCCGCGCGGATCGAGGCGCAGCTCTACCGGCGGGGGTTCAACCAGGAGCTGGCCGGCGCCGGGCTCGACGGCGAGCAGCGCGACCGGCTCCGCGCCGGTGCCGATCAGATCGAGGGCCAGATCCGTTCGGCTCCAGAGCGGCGACGCAACCAAGAGGCCGCTCGGCGTGCCGCCGAAGAGGCCCAACGCCGCGCCGAGCGCCAAGAGCGGGAGTCGCGCCGCGCGGCGGAGCGCGCAGCACAAGACGCCGAGCGACGGGAGGTCCGTGGCCGTGATCTCGTCGAAGGGCTCGACGCGCAGCGGGAGCGGCTCCGCATCCAGGATCTCGAGACCCGAGGCCTCGAGCGGCAGGCCGAGCTCGCCCGCATCCGCCTGGAGATCGAAACCGAGCGCACACGCATCATGCGCCAGGATCTGACCGCGGAAGACCGGGCGACTGCGCTCCAGGCGCTCGACGGCATCGAGCGCGCCCGCATCGCGGGCATCCGGGATCGGAGCGAATCAGCCAGCGGCTTCGCTTCGAGCCTGTCCGGGATCGGCCTGACCCGATCGATCGCGCAGCAGGCGGGCCTCGGGGCAGCTGGCGTGAATCCTGTGGAGCGTGCGGTCCGCGAGAGCCACCGCACGCTCCGCGAGATCGCCGACAGCGTCGCGCGAACCGGGACAACCGCATGAGCGTCACACGGATCTACAACGATGAGCAGTATCCGGAGCGGCTCATCGAGACCGACGACGGCTCGGGGGGCACTCGGTGTGAGGCCGATGTGCACTACATATCAACGGATGAGACCGATGCGACGGCGCTCGCCTTGCTGCCAGTGCTCGGGGCACCGCTCGGCGCTGCCCCGCTGGATGCGGTCCTGTGCCGACGACGTGAGAAGCTTGTTGACAGCGGACCATCGAAGATCTGGCGCATCACGTACGACACCGCGCCGCAGCCGGTCCGCTCCCCCGGCCCCGTGTTCGCTCCCCAGGCCGGTCAGTCGTGGACCGAGATCGGCGGAGGCGGGATCGGGACCATCGAGCTGCTCTACTCGGTCAACGCCACAGCGATTCCCGCGGACATCGAACCCACCCCCGAAGAACTCGCGGTAAACGGCATCGCGATGGGACGCGGCATCCCGAAGGATGTCGGGATCATCACGCTTCAGACGCACCTGATCGAGTCAGTCAGCGCCTCGCTCAATGTTGCAGCGCTCTTGGATCTGCGCCGAGAACAGGTGGTGAACGACGCCGCGACAACGCTTCCGGCGATCGCGGGGACGAACATCGAATTGATGTACACTCCTGGTCGGCTGCGATTTGTTTCGTTCTCGATCAGCAATCTCGGCAGCGGGTTGCGTCAACTGACCGCGGAGCTGTTGGCTGCTCCGACCCACGCGGGCGGCTGGGAAGACACGAGGGTCAAAGCGGAGCCGGTGCTGCGGGAAGCGAGGCTCTACCCGGAGGCCCGGTTCGATCGGGTCTACGACCCGTCGGGTTTGCCATCGTGACAGGCGGGGGCCGTGCGTCGATGACCGTGTACCGACCCGGCGAGCTGATGCCCGCCGGCTGGAACGCGAAGCAGCACTCTGAAGCCCTCCAGTTGCTCGGACTCTCGGCGGGCAGGGGCATCCGGCTCAGCCGGCATTCGCGAGGCATCACAATCAGCCTGGTGCGTCAGCCGGCCGCCGAGGCCGAGACGTTCTGGGCGATGATCGACGGCAGCTCGGAGGTCACGGCGGGCGGGAACCGTTGGCGTTACACGTGGACCGCGGCCGAGTTCCCGACGCCCGGCGCCGTGTCGCGCATCAGCGGCGGTGTCACGAGCGCCGAGCTCGGCGATGCCTACGACGCCGTCGAGTTCGGGAACACGGCCTCGGGGACACTGGGCATCGGCGTTGAGGTGTCGAACCTGGCGGGCACGGGCTTCTCGCTGCGGCCGGTGCCCGACGATGCGCTGGTCCTCATGCGTCCGCTGGTCGCCGCGGACGGTAGCCCGTTCTGTCTGTTCAGTCGTGGAGCACACCTCGATGGGGCGTGCCTCCCGTGAGTCTGCTTCGCTGCCGATGCTGCGGTGAGTTGCAGTGTTGCCCTGAGCAGCAGGTACGGATCGTGAGCTGTGACGTCGATTACAAATTCACCGAAGATACCACACGCGCAAACACCCGAGAATATGAGGATGGTGTGTGCATCGATACACCGTCATGCAAAGTTTCGACTTCAGGTCTGGCTGGCACTGCTAGCGAGATCGCGGTTGTCTCAACGGTTACCGGGACTGGTTCTGCTTCTTCGCCGAATGTTGTTCAGCCGTGTGATGAGATATCGGCCTCCAGCATCGGGAATGCCTCGATCACGTTCGCGGGGACGGGATCCAGAACAACTCGGAACATCCAATACAGCTACTGCACGGATCCCGTCGAGAGTGTGAACACGGTCAACGACATCGACACAGAAGTGGACTTCGGTGTCGGCGTGTTTCGGCGACCCGGTGCAGATCCGTTTTTCGATGCATCCTCGTATCCCAACATGGTCACAACCGCCAGTGGCCTGCCTGCGATTCCCCTTGAGCAGGTAGCGATCGGTCCTGGACAAGGCGTGCGAGCAACCAGTGCGGTAGAGGTTCCTGAGGGCGCCTGGGACATCCAGATCGGTTTCGAGACTAGTTTTAATGCACCCTTCAACCTGACCGGATTCGTCAGCATTCGGCTGCTACCCGACGGCCGCTACACCGCATTCCTCGCGATTGAAACACCACTCGGTGGCTTGGTTGATGTGGACAACGTCAACGCGACTACATCAAACAAGGAGATCTGCAACACGACCGTCGAGGAGCAGGTCGGACCTGAGACCACAGACGACCGAACCGAAGTTCCAACAGCGGGCCTTGGGATCAGTGGCATCCAGACCAATAACCAGGGATGCCTCGAATCGATCAGCATCTCGATTACATGCGGCACCCGTAGGACGTTCTCTGATTCGAGCACGCTGATATTCAGAGCTGCATGGGGTTGCGACGGTGACTGCACCCCAACACGCCAGATCTTCTTGGATACCGAAGATCGAGAATGGGTAACCACTCTCGCGATTGGCCTCACGCTCAGCCTTACACCGATCGCTGGTCCTCCAGCTCCCGCGGGTCCTTCGGTAAGTTCCCCATCGCTATCGCCCATCGAGCCAAGGCTCAGCCCGGTCGCACGTTCAACCACACGCAGGCGGATTCCAAAGCGTCTGGGCTGCGCATCGTGCGGCACCATCGATGGGGTCGATGATGTGGACCTCTCGGAGCTGGTGAATGCCTGAAGCGAATGAGCGCATGCGGCTCGCGAGGCTTGCCCTTGAGAGCGGGAAGCGTTGGTTTGGCGAGGCCCTTCGCCTGGTTCGTCAGGGAAAACGTGTCGATGTCTGGTACGCGTATCGAGGCGCCAAGAGGTACGTCCGGGCGATCGCGGAGGGACATGTCGCAACCCCTGAGCAGGAGCGCGAACAGCTCGAGGCGTGCCGAACGTGCCCGAGCCGGGTCGATCAGCAGGATCGCGGCGCGACCGTGTGGTACTGCGGCGAGCCGTGGGACGATCGCGAGGATGCAGACCCACCGACCTGCGGGTGTCCGTGTGAAGCCCTCGCCGCGGTGGCGCTGAAGATCAAGGCCTGCCCGCAGGGCAAGGGGCCGCAGCTCACGACAGACGCGCCGTAGGGATGCGCGTGCTGCATAAATGGCTAGAGGCCGGATCCGGACCCCAGCGCCATCATGCCCACCGCCAGCGCGACCGTGAGCAGCCCGAACACGAACATGGCGATGAACAGGCCCGACGCGATCACCCGGGCGGTGCCACGCTGCTCGAGCAGCTTGTTCGTCCGTTGCTGCTCCGCGAGGAGCTGGCCGAGCAATGCGGCCGCATCGGGCTTGTTAGCCCGCGTTGCCTGAGCGCTTGCCGCGCCGTGCTGCGGGTTTTGTGGACTGCTGCTCGTTGCCTGTGCCATTCTCGGCCCCCTCTTGCTGTGCCCGGGCTCGGGCGTCGGTGTCGCCGGGGGCCGTGCCCTGCCCCTCGGTGACGGTGTAATGCATCTGTCTGCGAACGATCACCCCGCCCCCGAGGTCACGGGGCGGCTGCTCGATGATCAGCGTCCGCTCCTGCTCGGGATCCGGCGGCAGCGGGAGCTCCCGGGCGAGCTCATCGCTGATGCCATCTGGTGCTTCTATCTCTGACCCGCCGCCATCGACGATCCTCGCGGCGTGAGCGCGGAGGGATCGCAGCTCTTCGATCTGCTGGTAGACGTGCGCGATCGCCCCGGGCATCGACCCGACCTCATCCGCGAGCTGTCGCATCGCGCCGAGGGCGGCCTGATCGTCGGCCCCGATCGGAAAATCGTCGACCCCCCCACCGGCCGCCTGGCGTGCGTCGGACACGGCCTGTCGGATGCTCTGTTCGCTGTGCTCCGGTATTAGATCAGCGAGCCAACCATACTCCTCTTCCTTGAGCCTCGGCCCGAGCTGGTCGAGCGCGATCGCGAGCTTGAAGACGGTCGACTTGTAGGGCTTGCGGTGCCCTCGCTCGATCTGATTGACCGTGGTCATCGAGACCCCGGAGGCCGAGACGACCTGCTGGAGCGTGAGGTTCCGGCGTGTCCGCATGACCAGGATGGCGTTGTGGTCTGCCACGAAACTATCTTCCGCGAACCGTCACCGAGGCGAGCGAAACCCTCTTGGTTTTTTGCAGAAATCCATCATTTGCCATTGAAACGGTATTGACGTATAGGTATTGTGACCGTCTGACTCATGCCTCGAGTCAACCAACACCGCTCGCGTGCAATCGGGGCCCTCCCTGATTGCCGCGTTTGACAGTCTCAACCCCCTCGACCAGTGCCCGGTGCGGCGTCCGGAAACTGGTTGCTGATCGACTCGAGGTCTGATGGTCACTCACGCACACAGCCAGGCGGCGGAACGAGCCAGGCCTATCAGACGCCGTTCTCAGCGGGTCCAAGAGATGCCGCTGCCCGGCGGGCCGATCGAGATCGACTTTCTCGGCATCACCGAGCCGTTTGAAACAATCGACGGCGTTCGCGCATTCGCGGGCGGGCTCGTGGTCAAGGTCCGCGAGGGCAACCGAGCGGCCTGCCGCGCCCAGGTGCGGGTTGGTGCGTTCAGCCTCCGGCTCCGCGAGGCGTTCGGAGGGAGCCGCGTCGATCTCGCGGACCTCTTCGGTCTCTCCGAGACCACGCTTGGCCGGTACGAAACGCTCGGAAGGCACCTGGGCGATGAACGGGGCGACCTTGATGAGGCGAAGTACCGCGATGGTTCGGTCTGTCTCCACATCGATAAGCAGCGGCTCGGCATCCCCCTCCCGCCGAGCCACTCGTGTGCGCCTGGGGTCGCGGCCTGTGATCCGTCGCGACCCCAGGCCGCGCCCGGACACACCTTGTCTCACCACAATGAGTGGGTTCCTCCATCGCTGGAGGAACCCACCAAGGCAAGGGGTGCTCGCCTTGATCCAAACGAAGGTTATACCAGGCCTTCGATCGCTGCGACGGTCCCTGACCATCCGTCCGACCCGAATCGGTACGAAGATGGGGTTGCGCACGCAACCGCATCCGAGCTCTTGGCGATGCTCACGAGCGATGAGCCCGCCCGGCCGGGGCGGCACCGATCGAGGCACCCTTCGGGGCATCGATCTGCAGCTACTGCATCCAACGACGGGGACCAGCTCGAGTTCCCGTTTGAGGCGATCGACGATGCCAAGCGCGAGCTTGAGCACGCACGCGACCTCGCCGGCACGGGCGGCGACTGCGCGGCCGAGGTAGCGGCGGCGCTCGAAGCGTTCACTCACACGATGAAGGAGATCCGCGCACGCCACGCGGCGTGATGCGCGGGTGTGCACCCCGGAGCGACCGATGAGCCAGACGCGAACGCACCGAGTCAGCCATTCCGATGGACGCGTGCGAGACGACAAGCCCAAAGCCGGGCTGAACCCGTACGCGCAGGTTGTTCATCAGGCGGTCCGCGGCGCGATCCGCGACTCGGGCAAGAGAATCCCACAAGTCGCCGGCCTCAGCGGCGTAACCGAGCACACCCTCCGCCGCTCACTCGAGCCCGGCAACACCCAGCCGCTCTCGTTCAACACGCTGATGCTCTTTCTCGGGGATGAGACCATCCTCGGGGATCACCGCCACAGGATCACGGAGGCGATCTGCCGCGAGTGCGGCTACGAACCGGGCGCCCCGGCCGAGCAGATCTACGGCGACAACACATCGGTAGAACGCCAGGTCATGCGAGCCGGTGCGGAGCTCGGCGATGTGCTGCGCATGCTCACAGAGATCACCGGCACCGTGAGTGAGGGTGGTACCGATCGAACACTGACGGAGAACCTCGCGCTACTCAGTGAGATCGATGAGGCGATGTCTGCGCTCGGTGTGGTCCGCGCCAGTGTGGCTGATTCGATCGACTCGGAGCAGCGTGCCAGAGGTTTGTCAACTTCTCTTCGGCCCCACGAACAGAAAGGCCAGCACCGATGAGGAAACCAAGACGAATACGACGACAGCGCACGAAGGGGTGGCGTAAGCCTGATGGCGCGGTATTCGTTGGTCGTCCATCTCGATTCGGAAATCCGTTTCGGTTGTCGAGTTCATGCTCTCCTGATCAGGCCGTGGAACGCTTCCGCGCCTGGTTAACAGAAGACCCAGATGGTCTCGAGGTGGCACGTGCCGCGAAGTCTGAACTCAGGGGGCGAGACCTCATGTGCTGGTGCCGTCTTGATAAGCCATGTCATGCCGACGTGCTCATAGCAATCGCGAACGTGCCCGTAGAGGACTGAACATGCCCCACGATGAAAAGCCCAACACCCCCGCCTTCCCCGAGCCCGCGGCTGACGCGGGGGAGGGGGCGCGGTCTGATGCATGGATCATCCGCCGCATCCGTCGGAGTGACATGGACTCCGGGCGAGTCTCGATCGACTACATGCAGTTCAAGCCAGCGGAACCAGGGGCGAGGTCGCACTTGTATGTCGATGTGGCGTTGAACGCCATGAGATTCGCTCGGGAGTGCGACGCCGACAACTTCATGAAGGTGATCGGCGATGACCCGGGCTGCGTGCTCCTGACGGTCCGCCTGGACAGCGTGCGAGATGAGGTTATCAGCGACCAGGCGCCGTACTGCGGCTGAAGGTCCGATCCTCTCAGAACTGTAAAAGCACCCATACCCGACCGTGACACATTCCACCGCCCAACCCGAGAGAGTCATCAACACGAAGCCGCTGATGCTCAAGCGCGCGAGTGCGGCAATGTACCTCGATGTCTCGCTGCGCTATTTCGACACGCTCGTCGAGGACATGGGCATCAAGCCCTTGTATCTGCCGAGCTACGGAGCAAGCCCAGGCGCCAAGGGCCCGAAACGCTGGCGAGTTGAAGACCTCGACAGAATCGCGCAGACTCTGGTGGACCGCGCCCAAGCCGGCCCGGCAACCTAGGGAGGCGCATCATGGGGCTCTATCGGATTCGCAAGGGCGGCAACTGGCACATGGAGTATGTGCGGAGCGATGGCACACGGGTCCGCCGAACAACGAAGACCACCGACCGCAAGCTCGCCGCCGCCAGACTCGCCCAAGAAATCGCAGCCGATCGCGGCAGGGCGGCGGGCTACGCGGACCCCTCGCCCGCGGCCCAGCGTCTCCCCATCGGCGATCACCTCAACTCCTTCGAGCGCCAGCACGACCTCGCATCTCGAAGCAAACGACACAAACAGGGCGTGTTCAACCAGGCTCGGCGCATCTGCAAGCTGGTGGGCGCTCGCGATGCCCGAGATCTGACGACGCCGAAGATCCGCGCCGCCCTCGAAGAGGCCGCCCCACTCCTGAAAACCAGGCACAACTACCTGGCATCGATCCGCGCATTCTGCCGGTACCTGGTCGAGCAATACGCATTGGAGACCAACCCTGCGGAGACGATCAAGCTCGCCAGGCCCGAGCAGGGCAACCGAAGGCGAGCGCTGACGGACGCCGAGGTGGCGTTGCTGCTCCACGCACCCCCGCCAGTTCCGCCTGCGCACCCGAGCCTCTGGCCATACCGGCGTGACCTGTACGCGTTTGCGTTGGCAACCGGCGGGCGTTCGACCGAGCTCTCCAATGTCCTGGTTGGTGATATCGACTTCACCCCCGACGGCGATGCGCTGATCAACATCCGGGGGGACGGTACGAAGAACGCGCAGACCCGCATCGTCGGTGTTCCCGCGAAAGATGAGCTCGTCATGGGAATCCTGAGGCGTCGCATCGAAGGCCGTTCGAGAGCCGATGCCGTCTTCCCGGCGCGGGTCCGGCCCCCGGTGTTCCGCAAAGACTGCGTGCGGGCGGGAATCATGCCCGACGACGGCCGGGGCAGACAGCTGGTCTTTCACTCACTGCGGAACACGTTCGCGACCCGCATGGCGCTTTCTGGCATGGCGATGAAGCAGCTCCAGGAGCTGATGGGCCACGCGGACCCGAACATGACACAACGGATCTACGTTGACCTCGGGTTGGCCGGATCCGCGATGGCCACCCGCTTGGCAGCCCCGTTGCCCGCCTCGCGTGGGAGTGGGATCACAACCTTGCGTTTGGCCGGAGGTGCCGAATGACCCAGTTGGCGAGCATGGCCAAAACGTGGCGTTCTGGGTGCCGAGCTATGCCGAACAATGCCAATCCGATCGAATGTGTTCGGGTATTGGCCGGATCTCCGACGGACGCAAATGGCATCTAAACCATTCTACAAAGGCGATTTAGTTCGCCTGCTGCCTCTGGTTGGTCAATCAGGGTGACAGGATTCGAACCTGCGACCTCATGCTCCCAAAGCACGCGCTCTACCAAGCTGAGCTACACCCTGCGGATTGAAAGACCCGCCAGAAGTTCCCCTGGCGGGCCTTAGAAAGCAGTCTATTCACCCTCCGGCTCGGACCGGAGCCCCTTGGGCGAAGATCTAGAGGGGGAGCTCCTGGAAGGTGACGATCCGGGGGGTATCGCCGACCTGGGTAACGTTCGAACGGTCGAGAATCAGCAGGAACCGGCGGCGCACCGTGGGCGACATCGCGTCTTCGGGCAGCAGGCCCGAAACGTCCTCGCGCGAATAGCCGTGCACGAGGAACCACACGGCGAACAGATCGCTGCCGACCGTCACCGAGTTACCAACCGCGTTCATGATCGCGAGCGACTCGTCGAGATCATTGCCCACTCGACTCTGATCGTCACCACCGAAGAACTCGTAGCCGAGCTCATTGGTTGTAAAGCCATTCTGGCTGCCAGAAGCCGCTCCTGGATTGTCATCGCGTCCGAACCGATCGATATCGTCGCGCACGATGCTTCCACCACGGCTCGTCGCAGCCGTCCGTCTTGCCGCGAACAGTTCACCAACCGACTTGAACCCCGGTTCTTCTCGGATATCGCGCATGACATCCGGGAACGATTCAGCGTCACCGCTTCCCGGGGTCGCGATCACATCACGCCGCGGGGTCGGGCTGAGTGCCGGACCGTACGCCGCATCAAAGAACTCACCAACGTAGCTGAGCAACCCACTCCCACCGAGGTTCTCGCGGCTCACCACCGGCGCGATGTCCCGGTAGGCGACCGCGGTGGCCGCGATGTCCGTCCAGTCCTCGGAGATATCAGGCTGCTCGCCCCGGAATGAAACACCGAGTTCAGTCGTACCCGAACGGCTGAAGAACGGAAGTGAGCGCAGCACCTCGGCGTCGGCCGAGTTCAGGTTGATCAGACCCGGAACGGGCTCGGTCAACGCCCCGTACTTGGCAGAGGGTGCCAGGCTCTCGAAAACAGAAAGCGCGAGGGGAGCCCCCGTGAGCAGAGCGGGCTCATCCGCGACACCCATCACGCCCGCCTCGCGGATGCCACCACCCGCATCGTCATCGATGAACGGCACGAACGCCTCGGGCCTGAGCATCGCCCTGGAGAACATCGCTTGGCGGTCGCCTGAGCGATTCGCGTCGGCACCGGTCATGTATCGGCCCGCGCCATAGAGCGGATCGCTCGCCAAGCCGTAGGGTCCGGTAGAACCAACCAGCGGACCGGTTGTGCTGGAGAACGAATCGCCTGGATATGTGCCTCTGCCGTGGAGTTCATCGCTGTACCCAAGCCCGACTGCGATTGCTTCAGGCAGCGTGACCCAGGCTCGATCGAGGGCCTGGATGCGTTCGGCGGTGCCGTAATCGGTGAGCAAGCCGATGCCCCCCGCCGGCCCGTTGCCGACGGGTACCGTCGGATCGGCGATCGCGCCGGGGTCGAACCGTGGCCCGACCGGGAGTGCGGCGAGCATGTCGGCGGGACGCAGGATGACATCGCCGGTCACCGGCTCGCGGAATCGGTCATTCCCTGGATAGATGCGGAACGCGTGCCTGTAGAGGTCACGCGGCTTGAAGAGCCGCTCGCTCGCGAGATGATCATCCTCTTGCAGTGTCTTGCCGCCGTACCCACCACTCGGTCGGCGCTCTGGCGGTTCATCGCGCAGTGACTTGAAGACTTCATTCGTTGAAGTCAGACCGGTGGTGGTCCCACCCATGAACTCGAAGAAATCGGCGAGCGTGTGGAACCCACGACTGCCGTCTTGTATCGCGGAGTCCAACTCGAAATCGCCTGCCACGGTGTAGGGTGATGCCGGTGTCCCGTCGTAAAACGAAGAATCCCGCTCGGTGTCATTCAGCGAATCCAGACTGGACGTGATGACCTTCCGCTCGACCATGTAGGCCCGGACGGCGTCGCCCTCGGAGGTCGGGCTCACCGGCCGCATCACCGCGGCCCAGCGCATCATGGTCAGGCCGAGGTTGTTGTTCGCGCTCAGGTCGAGCGCGAACTCCTGGAGTGTGTCATTGTCGAAATCTGAACTGCCGAGACCGATCAGTCCATCCGCGTCCGAGATCGAAGGCCCGGTCATTGGTGCCAGCGGATCGGTCTGTGTCCGCGTATCGAGGCTGAAGGTACTGGGCACTCTGAGCCGATCCAAAAGCTGATCGTTCTCGCGGATGTTCCTGATCGGCGCCAAGAAGCCACCGCCGGGGGCGCTGCTGATTACGCGATCTTCCTCGTCGTCTGTCAGGACCACACGCCAGAGCAAGGCCACGTCTTTCGCTTCGTTGGTCGCTTGTCCGTACGCGGTCGATTGCGCCGGTACTGCGCGTTGAAACAGATCGGGCTCAACCGGGATCGCGGGGTCAACCCCGATGCGTTCGAAGCTCGCCGCGTCGAACTCGGGCATCAACGCCGGATCGGTATCGTCACCCGATCCGTTGTCTGTACTGAGTTGCGAGCTGAGGAAACGGGGCCATGCTTCCGATGAGGAGCTGGTCGTGGTCGATGCGGAGTTGAACCGAATGCGGTCGATGTCGCTGCCGAATGCCCCAAGGATGCCATTGACCGCATCGTTCGCTTGGTCAAGCAGCCTGCCAACGTGTGTCGCGATCTCGTCGGGATCGTGCGAGAGCGCGTAGAAGACTCGGCTCTCACCCGCCTTGAGCACATCGCGGTCGGTCGCGCTGGATGCGGTCTGCGCAACGACCGCTTGGATCGACTCGTCGCCTCCGTTGGCGGGATCGGCGGGATCGGGCCAGAAGTCGGACGCATTGTCGAATGTCTGCCGGATCTCGGTGACGGCGTAGGTTCGGCCCGCGTACTCGAGGTAATACCGTGGCAGATCCTGGCCGGTGCCGGCTGGCCTGTACAGCGGGATGTCGTGCTCGAACGGATTGGTGAGCTGGAACGCGATGCCCTGTGCGATGAAGTCCGCATTGTCGATATCGACCGAGAAGTTGATCGTAACTGGCTGGGTCACTCCGTTGTAGGTCTGGCCACCAGGACCACCAGCCAGGTAATCGCTGGCGTCATCGGATGAATCTTCGTCGCCCCACTTGCCATCGGTCGCGCCACTGGGGCGAGCCGGGGCGTCGGTATGGATCGTGAACGACGCGACCTCGGTAAGGATGGGCTGGGGTTCGATGCCGTAGATCTGAACCACATCCGTTGATGGCAGATCAGTCCCGGCCCGAGTGTCTGTGTCTGCAAGCCGCTCGGCTGCGCCGACAGCACGGCCCTCGGCGGTCAGCTGATCGAGGTCAATCACCCAAGGCCTCACGCTGCCATCGTTGTTCTCTGCCGGCTCAACCCATGCCATGCCGAGGTTTTCGGCCGTTGTCATATCTTGGACATCGTCCCAGGACATGCCGGAGTCGTTCAGCCGCGAGAGGCGGCGATCGCCCGTCTCGTTCTTGTCCACGACCAGTGTGATGACCGTGGGCTCCTCGATGCTCACGTTGCTCGACGTGTTCTCGTCGTCGTAGAGGTCCGCCATGTTGACCGCCATGTGCGCGGCCGCCTGGAGCGCGGCCTCGGCGCCGCGGTGGCCGTAGTGCAGCGTCTCGCGCTGCCGGTAGTTGGGCGTCCCGACGTTCCAGTCGTCCTGCGTCGAGTCGGCCAGCGGCAGGAGCATGTCGGCATAGGCCGCAAACAGATCCTCGACGGCCGCGCGCCGCGCACCCGCGGAGTCGAGCCGCGTCAGAATGCTTGCCGGATCGAAGGCGAGTTCGGCCTCCGTGATCGGGGCGATGGTCGCGGTGGTGTTGTAGGTCAGGATCCGATCGTCGAGTCTGCCCGTCGCCTCGGGGGCGAAAGCCACAGGGCGGAGGATGCGGTTGCCGCTCAGCGTGGTGATGCGCTGGCGTGCGTCCATGAAGCTGTGGTACAGGGCTTCGTCGATGGGCTCGCCTTCTGCCGAAACAACGATGCGTTGCGAACGCTCGTAGGTCAGCGGACGGTTGCTGCGCAGCGGCCCGTAGTTTCGGATCGAGTCGTCCTGCATGTCCGCGGCGTTGTACTTCGCATCGATCGCACGCTCGAGCGGGCTCGTGACCACGGGGTTGTTCACGCTGCGGTACGTGAGCAACTCGATGAGCGAGTCATTGCCGCGAGCACTGTTCGCGCGGCGTCGCACGATGTCGAAACGGTCGCGGTACGTTGAGGCTGCACCGGCGCCGCTGAGGCGGTCGTAGTGGATGTAGCGTGCATCGGGGCCCAGGGTCACGTCGTAGAGAGGGAACCCCGAATCGGGGTCGGGGCGGAACTCGACAACGGTCCCGCCCAGATCCACATTCTGATCTGCTCGCCAGGTGCTGTAGCCGGAGAGGGCCATCTGTCGGGCACCGATGTCGCTGACGCCCGAGTAGTCCGCGGGGTCCGAGGTGTCGGCGGGATGAATGAGCGAGGCGTAGCTCAGCGGATCGGGGCCATCGAAGTAGCGTGTGGTCGCGTCACCCAGGGTCAGCACACGGAGCAGATCAACATCCGCCGGTGTTGCACCGATCGGGAACTCCTCGCTGGGGGCGTTGATCAGATCGCGCGCCGTAGTGGCATTGACCAGGCCCGAGAGGTCGATCGCGCGAGCCGCGAAGAAGTAGCGCAGGTCATCGCGCTCCGGGATCGCCGAGACGAACAGTGACTGGCTCGTGACCGTCGTGCTGCCCGGCTCGAGCATTGGCATGAGCATCTCGAACCAGCGGCTATCTGCGAAGCCGTCGCCATCCGCATCGGCCCACTGGTTTGAAAAGAACTCAGGCGAACTTGGGAAGAATGCGGGATCGGGCTCAGACAGCGGCCTGAACGCGCCGAGCTGG
This sequence comes from Planctomycetota bacterium, assembly GCA_039186605.1. GTDB lineage: Bacteria > Planctomycetota > Phycisphaerae > Phycisphaerales > UBA1924 > JBCCZZ01. The sequence continues at coordinate 66,199 of JBCCZZ010000005.1, forward strand.
TTCGATGACCAGTGTGCCGGTACGAGCGGGTCGGCCGCCGTGCCAGCTGTGAGCGGAACATCAGAACCGCTCTGCGCCAGCGGGCTGCGGTAGGTGCCCAGCGAACTGCTGTCCATGTTCTGCAGCGTGAGGCCGTAGCTCATCTCGGCGAGCCCGTTGACACCCGAGCGTTGCTCGACCCCGGGGATAGCGTCGAAGTTGTTGCGTAGGTTGCCGAGGCTGACGAAGATGCCGCTCGGTGAGAAGTTGCTGATCTGGCGCCAGTCTCGGCGGAGGCGCCACGCCGCGTCAGCATCGAGGTCACCATCCTCCAGGACCGCGTTGCCCTCAAGCTGCCCGATGATCGACGGCTCGGTCGAAGCGAGCCACGGGTCGGTGCCGCCCGTCCCGGTCGGAACGTACGGGTTCGCGGGGATCGCACTGTTCCGAAGAATTGCCCGCGCATCCGGGTCGGTCGATGGATAGTCGGTCCGTTCCCGTTCGTACAGCACATCGATGCCGGCACCCGTGATGATCTCGCCACCAACGGGCGTGACATCGAGCTTGTCGTTTCCGATGACCTGACCGATGTAGTTGGCAAAGTCCTCGGGGACATCATCGGCAACGCGGGTCCTCACCACGGACTCGGCGAACCGCCGGTCAGTGGTGCCGATTCCGACATAGGTCACGACAACAACAGACAGCAACGCAAGCGTCGCTACCACAAAGATCAGGAACGAGCCGCGCCTGCGAAGCCGACGCTGTGCCCGTTGGGGGCTCTGGTTCGTTCGGTGGTCCGTGTTCATCGGAGTTTCCTTCCTCGTCAAGAGAGCGCCCACGTGCGGTCAGCTCTGCGGCACCTCGAAGACGAACTGGAACGTCTCTTCCACGAGCGGATCGGTCGGATCAGCGAGGCTGATGGTCACCCGGATCAGCTTCGGCCTAGGCCATTCACGGTCGAGCCCCTCAAGCGGGTTGATGTACCCGAAGTAGCTGTAGAGCTCGACGCGATCGTCCTCTTCCGTGTTTGACCCGGAGCGGAACGTGTAGGAGTTTGCTTGGCGCAGCGGCTCGTTCCAATCGAATGTCCCCGGGGCAACGGGGATCGATGAGTTGTCGCCGAAGAGCCCAGCGCCAGAACTCGGACCGCTCTGCATCCCGTCGTAATACGGGTACCCGTGGATCAGGACGGGATCGATCGGAACATCGTCCTCGCGATACCTGAGCCGCCCCGATGGAACAACGGCCTCGTCCGCTCCCTCGATCCGGCGGAACGGGTACTCACGGACGAGATAGTCGTTCTGGGCATTGAAGCTCTCCGGCAGGGTGCCGGTGTACTCCTCATCGTTGTCGTCGCCGGTGCGAGCGAGGCCGTGCCAGATCAGTTCGCCGAAATCGCTATCGCGTTGATCATCGGGCATCAGCCCGAACGACCATTCGACAATGAACTCGGTGCAACCCGCCGTAAAGATCTGAGACGCGAGCATCTCCTGATCCGCCAGACGCTGGGCCTCGACAAGGTCATCTTCTAGTTCCGGAGAACCGTCGCGGTAGTCGTTGACCACGAACTCGTCTTGGTCGAGCACGAGGAACAAGTCCGGCGCGTCAGGCTCATAACGGACACGACGGCGCGAGCCCCAGAGCTCACGGTTCGTCGGGACAGCGGTGGATGTGCCCGCGGAATCGAACGCCGCGAGCGCCCGTCCCAGGTCGTTCGTCGGGAAGGCGTCACGCATCCAGGCCTGCATGTTCGCGAGCACTTCCTGCCGGCGCTCGTACGCGAGACCGCTCGAATCCACGGGCAGGTTCTCTACCAGGTCATCGCGGAACGACGGTGTGTTCGCCGGCACCGGTGCATCACCGATCTCGAGCAAGAGCGGGAAGGCCGCGAGGTCGGTTCCGAAGGTAGATTCGCCCCTCCGCCCACCGATGACCTCGGCCGGCCCGTTGAAACCGATCTCGCTGCTCCCGTTCACCCCGCCCGGCACCCGCAGGCTCGCACTGCCGTTGATGACGCGTCGCAAGTCGGAGATCGACTCGGTCGCGATGTCGACCAGGCCCGACGCAAAGGTCGGGTTCGCGGCGTCGCCCTGCATCGCGAAGTACCCGGCGTCGGCAACGCCTCGGGGGATGCCAGGCCCGAACCCACGCAGGTACAGCGTGGGATCCGCGTCCACATAGGCCGAGTTCGACACGCCGTGATCCCACAGCAGAAGCTGGCCGATGGAACCGAACACCGAGGATGCCGCGGGCTGCCCCCCGAGCTGGAACGTTCGGTCCTTCGCGATCGACTCGCCGGGCGGCGCAAGATTGATCACATTCTCAGAAACATCCACCTCGTTGAACGCGCGGTTCGCGATCGCGGGAATGAAGTCTGTCGGGTTCGGGCCCGCCATCAGCGTCACGTGGCGGAGCAGTGTCCAATCCGAGGCGTACTCGTTGGGCCCCCGAGAGCCGGGAGGCTCACTGGTATTGCCGCCCAGCCGGTACGCGGCGGTTCTGTATCTGCCAGAGCTGACGACAAGCCAGTCATCGTTGACTTGAGGCAGAGGGAGGACGTCGTCGGTGCTCGCGTTCTCGAGCAGTTCGGCGGGCTCGCGGACGCCGTGCCCGTAGTAGATCCTCGCCGCGGAGGCGGTCGGGGCGAGACCGGGAACGAGTGGCGGGCGCGCCGAGGTGAACTCGCCCTCGGCGAAAAAGAGCAGCTCATCGGCACGCCGGGGCCTCGGGTCCGGGTCCTCGGGGGCGCGCTCCACGTACACCTGGCCCTGACCGTTGGGGTTACTCAGGATGCTCTGCAGTGTTGGGCGGACATCGCGAGGCATCAGCTCCTGGCCGTTCGAGCCGATCAGCGCGTGACGGATCACGATGAAGCCATCCGCCGACATGCGCTCAAGGTCGGCCCGCATCTGTGCCTCGAGACGCGTCGCGGTCTGATTGAACCGGCTGACCGCGCGGCCCCGATCCACCGTGTTCCCCACGGTCTGGAAGATCTGCGCCACGGCGACCGTGAGCACGCTCACCGCGGCGACCGCGACGAGGATCTCGGTCAGCGTGAATCCGCCACGGGTCTTGCCCGTGTTGTCCCGGGTCGATTGGGTCATGATTCCATTCTGCATCTGGCTTCTCATGTCAGCGCGCCGGCCTAAACGTGACCACGAAGTGGGCAACGGGCGGCTTCGGGACGAACGCGATGCGGCCCAGCTCTGGTGCGGTCTCGATCGCCTCATCCACAGGCTGATCGATCTCAACCACCGTCACATCCGCTGTTGACAGTTCCTCATCAACGCGGAGGACCGTGAAAATCTGACCATTGCTCGCGGCGAGCACCTGGCCCGGCTGCGACGCGAGTTCTTGGAGCACCCGCTGGCCATCCGTGGTATCGAAGTCGGGTGGGTTTGCGAGGCCGGTGCGGAACTCGTCATTCGAGGTCTGGAACGAGAGGCGGAGGCGGCCGCGATCAAACCCCGGGGCGTTGTCGTTGAATGTGTAATCGGCAAGCACCGCGGCGATCGGAGTCCCGTAGAACGCGGAGTCCTTCTGACCATCGCCGCCCCGACCCGTGCCGGTGAGCCTGCCGTTCTCGGCCAGCGCGACCGGGTACGAGAGGGGCGTCTCGTTCATCTCGTCGTTGGGCACGAGCGTCTGGCTCAACTCCGCCGGCCGACGGGTGGTCGGGCTGTCGGGCACGCCCGTGAGCATGAGTTCTCGAGCGATGAGCTGGGACCGAGTGAGCTGCTGGGTCGGATCGACCGGAAGCCTGAGCGCGAGATCGATCGGCTGCACGAAGACCAACGCCTCGAGAACACCTCCCGGGGCGGCCGGGTCGGAGACGCGCCGGAGCACGAAGTCCCAGACGTAACGGGGAACCCCGACGCCCGATCGCGGATCGGGGAAGAGCCGCTGGTTTACCGAGAAGATCGTCGACGGCGGGATGCTGGTCGTCGAGGGAGGCAGGATGCCCGGGAGGGGTTCGTAGGCCATGCCTTCGGCACCGATCAGCGAGATCGTCCCGGTTTCATCCTCGTAGTACGGAACGATCCAGTTGCCCTCGAACTGGCTCAGATTTCCGGCGTTGCCGGGGTGCCACTCGCCCGTGGTTGCATCGTCCCAGAAACCGAAGGCCGTGCCATTCCGATTCTGGTAAGAGGACAGATCGGCCCGCTGCTGGAGCGCCCTGACCGCCGCTTCACCTGCGGCGAGCCCCAGCGTCTTGTCCGCGGCATCGCGCTGTGCCCCGACGATGACCGGGATCACGGCGCCGAGGCCCAGCACGCCGAGCGAGAGCACGACGACCGAGATGAGCACCTCGATCAGGCTGAAGGCCTTCGCGCCACGTTCATGATGGGTTGATAGGAGGTTCATCGGGTCTGCTCCCGCAGCCTGCCGCGGCCGCTATCGACACCAAAGAGCGTCGCGGACTCGTTGCTGGCAAAGAACCGCCGGATGCGCCTGCCCCCATCGTTGCCGGTATCGACAACACGCCACATCGGCACAGGTACGGGCAGCGTGTCACGGGGAGCGCCGTTGAAGTAGAGCGCCCCGGAGTCGATGTTCACGCGGACGTTGAGTGAAGCCGCGAGATCAAGAGGCTTGTAGAGCGCGATCCGTGGGACCGGGCGTGCGAGCACCGTGTCCACCGAACGATCGCCGATGAGCTCGAGCTGCGCGAAACGCTCACCCAGAAAGTCACCGTTGAGCACACGCTGGGCCCATCGCGTGATGTCCGTGTCGTCTTCGATGTTGAAATCGCGATAGGGCTGCTGAGAGCGGAGGCCCCGGTTCAGGCCGGGATCGACCAGGAGCACCTCGTTTGTGTTGCTTGACCGCCTGCCGGTCGAGCCCTCGAAACGGATGATAAAGGTGTGTCGGCCGGCGCCGTTCTGGGGTGAGGTGTCCTTGGCGTCAAAGACGAAGTTCTCGGGGAAGACCCATTGGGCCTCTTCGATCTGGTTGTTGTCTTCATAGAACTCGCCGGTGCCGCTGTACCACGCTCCCGCGTCTGAGCTGTTGGTCGCCGGCACGAGCCAGCCCGCCGGCACGTACCCACGGATCGCGAACAGCTCGGGAATCTCGAACACGCTGTCGATACCGTCCGGGACGAAGACATCACGCTCGACCGTGATGGTGCCTGGCGCGTCTGGATCCTCGTTCGGGTTGTAGGTGTCCAAGAGCGAATCGATGCGGCGGAAGATCCGGATGGTCATCCGCCTCGTGCGCGGGTCATAGAAGAACGCAGCGCAGGTGTCCTCCTCAACACCGTTTCGCAGCGCCGCATCGCTCGCGCCGGCGATCGCGAACCGCACCCGGTTCTTCGCCAGTGTTTCGGTGCTCTCCAGAAGCACAGAGCTGAAGGCGGGAACGACCACCGCCAGCAGCAGCGAGACGATCGCCACAACCGCGAGCAACTCGATAAGCGTGAAACCACTGGACTGGTTGGGGCGGGTGTGGTTCATTGCCCGGTCGCCAACTTGTTGTCGAGACGTGCCGCCTCAACGAGGGCCTGGATCTCTCCTGGGGTTGGCGTCGCGGGGTTCTCGACATCTATTCCTGTCGCGTCGATCAGATCCTGGATCTCCTCGGTTGCGGGATCCCCGAACACGCCGTCCGGTCCCGCCGCGATGATCGCCCATGCGGCGGCACGGATGCGCGGATCGCCGATCTCCGCGTAGGTGTTGGGTGTGATGTCGCTGATCTCCGCGTTCTCGCCGGCGACGACCAGCGGCACGTTAAGGTCGTTGATGTTGGAGACCACATCGTCGGGCAGCCAGCGGTAGTAACGAACCGCCTTGCCCGCGCGGTCGCGCAGCTCATAGCGGCCCTCCAGAGGGTCGATCGGTGGGTCCGTGTCCAGATCCTCGGGTTGCTGAAGCCCGACAAGGTCGGGTGGATCACCTAGGTCAAAGTAAGGTTCGTAGACCATCGCGCTGTCGCGGTCGAAGCCTCCGGAACGATTGGGCGCTTTTAGACCCGGGCCGTCCTGCCCATCGACACTCGCGGGCAGTGCCCCGGCGAGGTAATAGGCGAGGCTGTATTCGCTAAAGCGATAGTCGCCCTGGGCCGGGAGCGCAGAGCCGAGGAGCACGTCCGAACCCCGTAAGTAATCGCGGTCGGTCGCATTGCGCTCAGCGGTGCTGTCTGAGAACACGCTCACACGCCGATCGTCGTTGTTGCCCCCGAACTCATAGACCGGGTGGGTCTCACGGAAGACCGACGAGTTAGCGGCCGAGAAACCCGACGGATACCGCGCACGGTTGTTGTCTTTAACGAGCGGGATATTGAAGCTGTGGTCCGATTTGAACTGTGAGGCCGCGCTCGCGAGGTTCTGAACCAGTTGCGTATCGGCGGCGCTGCGTGCCGCGCTGAACGCACCGGAGACCGCGACCGAGAGCAGCCCGATGAGCACCACGATCACGGCGATGCTCAAAAGCAGCTCAACGATCGAGAACGCTCGACAAGCGACAACTGGGGGCCGCCCAGAGCCCTGCCCGCCACTCACTTGGGCAGGGCCCGGGCGTTCCACTGTCGTGTGTGTGCCTCGCATCGCCTTCGCATCCCCTTGAATCGGGCCTTGCTCGAAGTCCCGAAGTTCGTTGTTCGTGTGCCTCGGTGCTCCCGCCTTCTGTCGAGAGACTCCTCGGCCGCCCCCGCGAACTCGTTCGCAGTGCGTTCGTCGGCCGCCCACCACTGGTGGCGGTCGGTCCTGTTGCACTGCCTCAGACCCCGCCGCCGTTGAGCGACTCGATCATCGCGACCATGGGCATGAACATCGCCACGACGATCGTGCCGACCATGCCGCCCAGGACGACGACCATGAGAGGTTCGAGGAGGCTAACGAGGGCGGCGACCGCGACATCCACTTCCTCGTCGTAGGTGTCGGCGACCTTCATCAGCATGACATCCATGTCGCCGGTCTCTTCGCCCACGTCGATCATGTTCACGACGAGGGCGTCACAGGTCTTGCTCTTGCGCAGCGGCTCAGCGAACGTGTCGCCCTCGCGGATGCTGTCGTGCGTCTTCATGAGCGCGCGCTCGAAGACGTAGTTTCCGCTGGTCTCCGCGGTGATCGTGATCGCTTCAAGGATCGGAACACCGGCGCTGATAAGCGTGCCCAGCGTGCGCGTGAAGCGAGCGATGGTGGTCTTCCGGATCAGCTTGCCGAAGATGGGCGCGTACAGCAGCAGGAAGTCCGTCGCGGCCTTCCCGGGCTTGGCCTTTCTGATGATCTTCCAAGCGATCATGATGGCGAACGGCGAACCCGCGATCACCGCGGCGCCGAAGCCCGGGAACGGGCTGTCGGGTCTGGTGCCGGCGACCCAGGCACTCGTGTCGATCAGCCAACGCGTGATGGCCGGGAGCTCAACGCCGAAGTCCGCGAAGATCTCCTGGAACTTCGGGATGATGAGCACCATGATGCCCGTGAGGATGAGCACCGCGATACCGACGACGACGATCGGGTAGACCATCGCGCCCTTGATCTTGCTCTTGAGGCGCTGCGCTTTCTCCATGAACTCCGAGAGACGCTGGAGGATGACGTCAAGAACGCCACCGATCTCGCCTGCCGCAACCATCTTGGTATAGAGCAGGTCGAACGCCTTCGGGTTCTTGGCCATCGCATCCGAGAGGCTCGAGCCGCCCTCGACCTCCTCGACGACATTCTGAAGCACGTTCTTCAGCACGCCCGGCTTCTGCTGACTCTCAAGGATCTGGAGCGAGCGGAGGAGCGGGAGACCCGCGTCCTGCAGCGTCGATAGCTGACGGGTGAAGGTGGTGAGCGCTTTGGCGTTCACGCCACCGATGGAGATGCCGCCGCCGCCCTTCTTCTTTTTCTTTGCCGGCTTCTTCTTGCCATCGCCGCCCGCGGCTTTGCTCTTGACCTTCTTCTCGCGGACCGCGGTTGGGAACATGCCCTGCCCGCGCAGCCTCTGCTGGGCCTCGGCCTCGTTCGTGGCCTCGATCGTGCCCTTCTTCTGCTTGCCGGCCGCGTCGAGGGCCTCGTAGGTGAACGTCGCCATATCGGGCGCTCCCTTTCGGTGATCCGATCCGGATCAGGTCTTCCAGATCAGCCGTCGAGCACGGTCTCCCGGACCACCTCGTCGATCGTTGTCTGCCCCTCGTAGATCGCGAGCAGGCCCGACTCCCGGAGGAGCCTCATACCTTGCTTGCGTGCGCGCTCACGGATCACCGCAGTGCTGGCGCCGTTCATCACCAGCTCACGGAGTTCGTCGTTCATCTGAAGGATCTCGAAGAGCGCCATGCGGCCCTTGTAGCCCGAGCCGTTGCAGCGATCGCAGCCTGTGCCGCGGACGAAGTGCTTGCCGTGCGTGCTTTCCTCGGTGAGTTCGAGCTCCATCAGCTCTTCCTCATCCGGCGTGTACTCCTCCTTGCAGTGCTTGCACACCGTGCGGACGAGACGCTGGGCGACGATGCCTTCGATCGTCGCCGTAAGGAGGAACGGCTCGATACCAAGGTCGATGAGGCGAACGATCGAGCTGGGCGCGTCGTTGGTGTGGAGTGTCGTAAGCACCAAGTGACCGGTCAGCGACGCCTGGACAGCGATCTGGGCGGTCTCAAGGTCACGGGTCTCACCGACCAGGATGATGTCCGGGTCCTGACGCAAGAACGACCGGAGAGCCTTCGCGAAGGTCAGGCCCACTTCGGTGTTGACCTGCACCTGGCACAGCCCGTCGATGTCGTACTCAACCGGATCCTCGGCGGTCAGGATCTTGGTCTTGATGTCGTTAAGCTCGTTGAGACCCGCGTAGAGAGTGGTCGTTTTTCCCGAACCCGTCGGACCCGTGACGATCACGATGCCGTTGGGACGGGACATCAGACCCCGAAACGACTCAAGGTCATCCTCACGCATGCCCAGCCGGTCGAGGTCCATCTCGGCGTTCGAACGGTCGAGCACACGCATCACAACGCTCTCGCCCCACAGCGTCGGGAGCACCGCGACACGGAGGTCAACCGGATTGCCGCCGACCTGGAGCTCGATGCGGCCGTCCTGCGGAAGACGACGCTCGGCGATGTCCAGGTCCGCCATGACCTTCACGCGGCTCACCATGGCGTTGCCCAGCGCCTTCGGGGGAGGCACCATCTCGTAGAGCACGCCGTCGATGCGGTAGCGCATCTTGAACTCGTTCTCGAACGGTTCGAGGTGAATGTCCGATGCGTGATCGCGGATCGCCTGCAGCAGAACCAGATTGAGCAGCTTGACGACCTGGTTGTCCTCGGCGGCATCGGTCAGCGCGTCGAGATCGATCGACTGATCACCCGCGAGCCCCGCGAACTTCGCATCGCCGGCGGCCTCGCTCATCAGCTCTGCGACCGAGGTCTGCTTGCTGAAGTGCTTGGCGAGGATCGCATCGATGGCCTCAGCGTCGCCCACCGCGGCCTCAACCTGGAAGCCCATCAGCAACTGGAGATCGTCCACGGCCTGGAAGTTGTCCGGGCTCTTCATCGCGATCTTGAGCTTCTTGCGAGGCTCATCGAAGGCGATCGGGACGACGCCGTAAGCGTTCGCGTTCTCTGGCGGGATCGAACCCACAAGCTTCTCGTTATCGTCGAAATCGACCTCGGTGACATCGACCCAGGTCATGCCGGCCTGGCCGGCGACCGCAACATTCACATCCTGTTGGGTGCAGTAGCCGAGCTCGACAAGCAGCTGGCCGATCTTCACTTTGCGAGTCTGCTGAATCGCGATGGCCTCATGGACCTGTTCGCGGGTGACCTTGCCCATCTTGGTGAGGACACGGCCAAGTTTGCGGCCCTTGAGCTCAGCTGGAACAGTCGTCGCCATGGACTTCCTGATTCCTTCCTCTTCCTTGGCCTGACCACGTTCCGGGGTTTACACCCACCCGGCCCCAACGCTCCCGGGAGCGCCGGTCAAGCCCGCTCGGGCCACGGATCACCCCGTCGGATGATGCCTGTAGGTCTCTGCCCCTCCTCCGGCCAAGTGCAGCCTGTGAAGAGGCAGGTCCTGTTGCTCGTTCGAACAGGATAACCGTGAAGTTCCCGAGAACAATGGCCCAGAATGGCTTTTAAACGATGCGACACCACATTGAAGTCGCGTATTGGGCGGTTTTTAGCCTCAATCTGATTCTGTTGTAACCGTGTTATCCGCGGCTTCGTCAAGCTCAGAACGCACCCCACCCTCGCCCTTTGACTTGAGCTTCTTGTCGAGATTCTGGGGGTTCCGGCCCTTGTAGACCATCTCGTCCCGGCTGATGAGACCCTTCTCGTAGAGCGACCACAGGTGGTCATCGAGGAGCTGCATGCCGAACCGCTTCCCTGTCTGGATCATCGAGTCGATGCGGAAGGTCTTGTTGTCACGGATGAGGTTCTCGATGGCTGGGGTGACCACCATGAACTCGTATGCCGCGACCCGCCCCGGCTTATCGTGGCGGGCCAGGAGCTGCTGGCTGAGCACCGCAATCAGAGCGGTCGAGAGCTGAACGCGGATCTGGTTCTGCTGAGTCACCGGGAAGGCGTCCACCACACGGTCGATGGTCTTCGCCGCACCGTTGGTGTGGAGCGTGCCGAACACGAGGTGGCCCGTCTCGGCGGCTCGGATCGCGGCCTCGACGGTCTCAAGGTCGCGCATCTCGCCGACGAGGATCACGTCCGGATCTTGACGCAGAGCCCGCTTGAGTGCCTCGGCGAACGTGGTGACGTCGTTGCCGATCTCACGCTGGTTCATGATCGATTTTTTGTGCTGGTGGTAGTACTCGATCGGGTCTTCCATCGTGATGACGTGGTGATCGAGGTTGATGTTGATGTAGTCGATCATCGTCGCGAGTGACGTGGTCTTGCCCGAGCCGGTCGGTCCGGTGACGAGGAAGAGGCCCTGGGGCCTCTTGATGAGTTCTTGAACGATCGAGGGAAGCCCGATCTGGTCGAAGGTCAGCAGCCTGTTCGGGATCTGACGCAGGACCATCGCGAGGTCACCGCGCTGACGGAAGACCGAAACACGGAAGCGGGCCGCGGTGCCGAAGGCGAAGCCGTAGTCGGTACCGCCCAGCTCTTGGAGTTCTTGCTGATTTCGCTCCGGCGTGATGGACTTCATAAGACTGACCATGTCGTCCGGCTCGAGGACCTTGGTCTGAAGATCCTTGAGGTGGCCGTGGTGACGAACGGTCGGACGTCGGCCCACGGTGAGGTGGAGGTCGCTGGCGCCCAGGCGGACGACGGTGTCCAGCAGGCGGTCGATCTGCATCGCGGACATGCTTCAAGTCTCCTCGCGGCTTGCCGCAGCAGCCGCCGTGGCTTGGTTCCTGTGTATCGGCCTGTGGGCCCTGCTAGTGGCCTTCCTGGGTGACGCGGGCAATCTCTTCGGGTGTGGTCATGCCGCGCATGATCTTGAGGCGCCCGTCCCCGACGAGCGGACGCATCCCAGCTCCGAGCGCAATCTCGCGGAGCTTCTCGGCGGGCGCCTTCTGGAAGGTAAGGTCGCGGAGTTCGGTGCTCATCTGCATGAGCTCGAAGATCGCGCGACGGCCCTTGTACCCACCGGGCGCTTCCTGGGAGGACACGGCCTTGTAAACCTTGCCGACCGCCTCCTCCATCGTGAGCCCGACCAGCTTGAGGTGCTTCGGATCGAGATCCTCGGGATCCGCAAGCACCTTGGTCTTGTCGTAGAGGATGCGGATCAGGCGCTGTGCCATGACCGCCTGCACGCTCGATGCAACGAGGAACGGCTTGATGCCCATATCGATCAGGCGCGTCATCGCGCTCGGAGCATCGTTGGTGTGGAGCGTCGAGAACACGAGGTGGCCCGTCAGCGCCGCCTGGATCGCGATCTCGCCAACTTCTTTGTCTCGGATCTCACCGACCAGGATGATGTTCGGCGCCTGGCGAAGCATGGAGCGAAGGATCGAGGGGAAGCTCAGCCCGATGTCTTCGCGGACCTGGCACTGGTTAATGCCCTCGAAGTTGTACTCAACCGGGTCCTCCGCGGTGATGATCTTCCTGTTGGGCGTATTGAGCACGTCCAGCGCCGAGTAGAGCGTCGTCGTCTTGCCCGAACCGGTCGGCCCGGTCACCAAGAAGATGCCGTTGGGCCGCTTGATGATCTTGTTGAAGATCTCGAGGTTGTCCTCCTCGAAACCGATGTTGGTCAGACCGATACGCACCGCGTCGGGCCGAAGGATACGGAGAACAACCGACTCGCCGTGGTAGATCGGGCAGGCAGAGACGCGGAAGTCGATCTGCTGGACCTCGCTCGAGTTCGGATCCTGCACCGGCAGCTTGATGCGTCCGTCCTGCGGTACCCGCTTCTCGGCGATGTTCATCGACGCCATCAGCTTCACGCGGCTGAGGATTGCGTTCTGCATCCGCTTCGGGAGGTTGTCGCGTTCGACACACACGCCATCAACGCGGTAGCGAAGCCGAACGCGGTCGTTCATGGGCTCGATATGAATATCACTGACACGCTGGAGAACCGCCTCAGTCAGGATGCGGTTGCACAGCTTGACGACCGGCGAGTCATCGCCGGCGACGTCGATCGACTTGTCGAGCGATCGATCGACGGAGCTGTCGATCGATTGCGTGACAAGCTTGCCCTTCCCGTCGGAATCTGCGACCGCGACCATCGATGCCTTCGGGGCGCTCGAGTCGAGGAACTCCTTGATTCGGCTCTTGGGAGCGAGCCTCGGCTCGACCTCGGCGTTGAGCCTGAAACGGAGCGTGTCCATCAGCTCAAGGTCCATCGGATCGTGCACGATCACATGCAGCTTGCCGTTGTCTTTCTTGAGCGGGATGACCAGGTACTTCTTGATCAGGTCATCCGGGATCAGCTTCAGATCCACGTCGTCGCTGGTCATCTTGCCCAGGTCAACGAACTCAAGACCCATCCGCTCCGCTACGGCGCTGGCCACCTGGTCGTCGCTTGCAAAGCCCGCCTCGACGAGCGTCTGCTCGAGCTTCTTGCCCGAGCCCTTGGCGAGCTTCTCGGCTTGTTTCACCTGTTCGCGCGAGATCTGGCCCCGCTCGGCGAGGATCTGGGCCGTGTCTTTCTTGGACGTCCGCATGCTGCGCAAGTCTCCGCTCGGGTGGGCGGCTCCGTGGGGTCGAACACCAGGCTTCGAGCATCACACCCGCCCTACGCGGTCGGAGCTTGGCCCCGCCGCGCCGGCAGCGCGATCTCTCACCCATCCGCGGGACGCCCCGCGGGTGTTCCTGAGCGGTAGCTCCCACCGTCCGTTCCGGCGAACCGAACCGGAACACGGCGGGGCTTCTACCATCGGATGTAGGGTAGGGCAGGCGACGCCGATCGGCCCCGGACCATCAGTGCAGGTCCCCGTCGCTTCAGAGGACGCTCGGGAGAGCCCACGACTGACAGAAAGCTCCGGATTTGACCGAACGCACCGAGAACCCGTACAAACTCCTTATTACTGCCGGGCCGACCCACGAGCCCATCGACGCGGTCCGCTACATCGGCAACCGCTCGTCGGGAACACTCGGCGTCGCGCTCGCGGACGAAGCAGCGGGTCAGGGCTGGGACGTGACGCTCCTGCTCGGCCCGACGAACAAGTCCCCGCTGCACGCTGGAGTACGTGTCGAGCGTTTCCAGACCACCGCGGAGCTTGAGTCACTGCTCGCTACGTTTTTCCCGCGGTGCGATGCACTTGTGATGGCCGCCGCTGTCGCGGACTATCGGCCTCGGCTGACCGAGGTCGATCTCGACGGAAAACGCCGACGGACAGGCGAGCAGGTACACCTTGAGCTTGAACCGACGCCCGACCTGGTCGGTGGTTGCGCCGCGCAGCGCAAGCCCGGGCAGACGCTCGTGGCGTTCGCGCTCGAGCCCCGCGACGAAATGCTGGATAGCGCGCGCCGGAAGCTGGATCGCAAGGGCGTGGATGTGGTCATCGCGAACCCGCTTGAGACCATGGACGCATCGGACATCGAGGCGCACGCGGTGGTCGCCGATACCTCGCCCCTCGCACCGGGACGGACAACCAACGGCGTGATCCCCAAGACGGCGTTTGCCGGTTGGCTGCTCGACGTGATCGACGAACTCATGAGCGAAACCGCCGCGAACACCGGGCCGAGAGGCGCCGCGGGTGCCTGACTTCCAACGCCGACCGGGCCGCGGACCGATGCGTCCCTCACGTGGGCCCGCCCCCAGGATGAACCGCCGACCCGGCCCCGACCGTCCCCGCGCGACAAGCCCGGTTGCACCAGAACTGACTGTGGCGGACATCGTGCACGAGGACGAGACCCTTGTCGTCGTCAACAAGCCCGCGGGGCTGCCTGTACGCGTCCCAGTCAAGGGCAGGCCCGAGCCAGACCTGATCCACGAAGTCGCGCGGCTTCTGGGCCTTAGCCAGCGCAAGCCACTTGTGTGGACCGCTGATGAGCTCGATACCGAGGCCTCTGGCCTGGTCGTGCTCGCGAAGCGCCCGGCCGCTGCGGATGCCCTACGCACCGAGTTCAAGCGGAACAAAGCGCATCGGGTGTTCACGGCCGTGACCGAGGGTGTGCCGGGTCAGCAAGAAGACCGCCAGAGTGACGGGTCAGACAGGAAGCCTGAGCCGTTCACGCACCAGTCGATGCTCTCGCCTGGGCCAGGCGGGACGACGAACAGTGAGCCCGGCGGATACCGCGGGCTCGCGACGGGTCAGCAGGAGACTGTGAAGCCCCAGCCGAAGCGCGGGCCATATCCGGCGACAACGCACCTGCGTGTCACCGAGACGGGCACAGGCCGCGCGCTCGTGAAGCTCCGCATGGAGACGGATTTTCCGCACCAGGCGCGTGTCCATCTGCGCGACCTCGGGACACCCGCCGCCGGCGATCGGGTGTATGGGCACCCGCCGCGTGGGCGACCCGCACCACCGAACCTAGCGCTTCATCGCTCGGAGTTGGGCTTCACCCATCCCGCGACTCAGAAGAAGGCGCGATACACGTGCCCTGTCCCCGATGCATTCGCGCGGATGCTTGAGGATCCGAGCAAGGCCAAACCCGCTGATGAGTCCTGGGAACCAGTCGCACAGTGGTACGCGATGCACGTTGGTCAGGGTCAGAGCGATCACCACCGTGATGTGGTGATCCCGGGCGTGCTTGACCTGCTCGGGGTGAAACCCGAAGAACGCGTGCTGGACGTCGCGTGCGGGCAGGGTGTGCTGTCGCACACGCTCGCGAAGCGTCACGCGAGGGTGCTCGGGATCGACGCGTCGCTGTCGCTTGTGCAGGCCGCGAGATCCGAGGCGACGGCGAACGAACGATTCGAGACGATCGACGCCAGGACCGTCGGAGAGGCGTTGAGTGGTGAGCCGCCCTTCGACGCAGCGGCGTGCGTGCTCGCCGCGATGAACATCGATCCGTTCGAGCCGGTCTGCTCGGGCGTTGGGAGCCTGCTGAAACCCGGTGGGCGGTTCGTCGTCGTTGTGATCCATCCGGCGTTCCGGGTGCCCAAATCAAGCGACTGGGTCTGGGAGGACGACGGGCGTGAGCCGGTCCAGCACCGGCGTGTCTCGGCATACCTCACGGCGCACCCAACCGAGATCGTGATGAACCCTGGCGCGGTTGCGTCGGGGGAGGCCCCGGTGACCACGACGACCCATCACCGGCCAGTGTCGGCGTACGTCAACATGCTGGGCGACGCGGGCTTCGCGGTCGAGAGAGTCGAGGAGTGGGCGAGCCAGCGCACGAGTGAGCCAGGGCCTCGTGCCGACGCGGAGAACAAGGCCCGCCGCGAGATCCCAATGTTTCTCGCGATTCGGGCGATCCTTACGGAGCGCCCCCAGGTCTGAGTGATCGGGTAGCTTCGGACCCGATGGCGCCCTCTCTTGCGACCCGTGTCCTGACGCCCGAACTGATGGACGACCCCGCGATCGATCCAGGGGATCATGATCGCGCGCTGCGCGGCCTTGCACGACTCAACCGGCTGGCGCTCGCGGCAAATGGCGTTTGGAGATCCCTCGCACCGCTTCTGCGTGACCTGGACCGGCCCGCCCGCGTGCTCGATGTCGCGTCGGGCTCGGGTGATGTCGCGATCGGCGTCTCGCGGATCGCGGCAAGGCTCGGCCACCCTTTGGAACTCTCCGCGTGCGACATCAGCCCGCTGGCGTGTGACCGAATCCGTACACGCGCGGGTGCGAACGGGCTGGATGTGCGGGTCTTCCAGGCGGACATCATCGGCGATCAGATCGAGAATAGGTACGACGTGGTGATGTGTAGCCTGTTTATGCACCACCTGTCTGCACCCGACGCAAAGGCCCTGATCACAAACATGTCGTGCGCCGCGGGTCGTGCGGCTCTGGTCTGCGACCTGCTCCGAACCAAGCTTGGCTATGCACTCGCGTTCCTCGCATCGCGCACCGCAACGCGCTCGCATGTCGTTCATACCGACGCGTTGCTCTCGGTTCGTGCGGCGTTCACACTCGCGGAAGCTCGATCGGTCGGAGAGTCGGCCGGGCTCACTGAGATCATGGCCCGGCGTGTCTGGCCCGAACGTTTCGCCATCGCGTGGAAGGGAACAGGATGACCCGTAGGCCCGAGGTCTTGGTGATTGGCGCCGGCCCTGCGGGAGCGCTCTTCTCGGTGCTGCTCGCGCGCCAAGGCCGAGAGGTGGTGCTGGTTGATAAGGGCTCGTTCCCGAGGAGCAAAGTCTGTGGATGCTGCATCGCGCCGGCAGGACAGCGGGCATTCGAGCAGGCAGGCCTGGATGGGCTGCTCAATGATGCGTTGACACTCCGCCGAATGGAGATGGCGCACAGCGGTCGCTCCGTGTCAATCCCAATCCCGAGCTACCGAACAATCGGGCGGCATGAGTTAGATCAGAGACTGGTCGAGTCCGCGGAGAGCGAAGGCGTCGAGTTCAGGCCCAATACGAGCGCGCGCGTCCGGCCTGATGGCATCTGCGAACTCGACAACGGCACGCTGAGTCCGGGTGTGATAGTTGTCGCCGACGGCCTGAGCGGCGCCTCGCTCAGAGAGCATCCGGGATTCGGATGGCGGGTCAGACCTGGATCGCTCGTCGGGCTGGGAACAGTATCCGACACTCCAGATGCCGGACTCGATGCGCACGCCGTCACAATGGCATGCGCCGCTGAGGGCTACGTCGGCGCGGCGTCGATCGGAGGGGGCCGGTGGAGCATCGCCGCGGCCGTCACCCCTCAACTGATCCGTGAGCAGTCGCCCAGCGGAGCCATGAAACAGATCTACCAGCGGGCCACCGGGCGGACACTGGCACTTGATGCACCGGTGCGTGGCACTGCCCCACTCACACGCCAGCGCAACAGCGTCGAAGCCGGGACACGCATCTTCCTGCTGGGTGACGCGTGTGGATACGCTGAGCCTATGACCGGCCAAGGCATGTCGTGGGCGTTCGAGGGCGCCGGGCTGCTTGCACCGATCGTTGATGCGACCATCCGTGGTTCTACGCGACCGGGTGCCTGGCAGTCGGTGGTTGACCGACGGTTCCGTTCGGCACACGCACGGTGTGCTGCGCTGACGAGGCTTGTCAGGTCAGATGCCGCACAAGCACTCATTGGGCTCGGCGCGTCGCTATCGCCGAGAGCGGCAGGGCTCGTTGCCCGGACGGTATTGGCGGCTGGCACAACCGGCACGGGAGCCGTGGCGTGACCTCGATCCTCGGCATGGGTTTCGCAACCCCCGATGCGTCTTTGCCGCAGGGGCGGATCGCGGAGATCGCCTGTGGTCTCGCGGGAAGCAGCAGCATCAGGCGCACCTCGGCTCTCCGCACTCTCTACGCACGTTCGGGTGTCAGTGCACGGGGCTCAGTGCTCGCGACCAGCGATGGGCGGCTCCCCTTTTTCGAAGATCGCACGCATGCCCCCACGACCGGTGAGCGGGTCGGCACATACACGCATCACGCCCTTGGGCTCGCGCTGCCGGCCTGCCTCGATGCCCTGAACGATGCATCCGTGAACCCTGCTGCTGTAACTCACCTTGTGACAGCGTCTTGCACGGGCTTCGAGGCACCCGGCGTTGACCTGTCCTTGATCGAGTCACTCGGCCTCACGCCAGATGTC
Source organism: Planctomycetota bacterium (assembly GCA_039186605.1). GTDB lineage: Bacteria > Planctomycetota > Phycisphaerae > Phycisphaerales > UBA1924 > JBCCZZ01. The sequence continues at coordinate 84,174 of JBCCZZ010000005.1, forward strand.
CGGCGAACACACGTCGGATTCATGGGCTGTCACGCCGCAATCAACGCGATCGCGGCGGCCCGTGCGTTCGCCGAGGCCCAAGCAGATGCTGTGGTGCTTGTGTGCTGTGTCGAGTTGTGCTCGCTCCACTTCGGGCCAGCGCGGGGGACGAGCACCGCAGCCGATGCGCTCTTCGCTGACGGCGCCGCCGCGTGCGTCCTGAGCGCGGATGCTGATGCGTCAGGGGTGGATTTGGTCTCGACACGTAGCACTCTGATCCCGGGCACAGCGGCCGACATGTCGTGGCGTATTGGCGATCAAGGGTTCGAGATGCGCCTTTCGGCGCGCGTGCCCGATGTGCTCGCGCAGGCCGTGCCACCCTGGATCGATGCCTGGCTTGCCGAACTGGGACTCAAGCGGCGTGATATCGCCGGGTGGGCGATCCACCCGGGCGGTCCGAGGATCGTCGAACGCCTCGCGGGAACGCTCGGCACGGATAGACGCTCCGTTGATGCATCTCTGAGCGTACTCGACACGCACGGGAACATGTCGTCCCCAACTGTGCTCTTCGTGGCCCAGCGGCTGATGGACGAGGGCATTCAGGGCCCGATCGTCGCAATGGCGTTCGGTCCTGGGCTCGCCGGCGAAGCGATGCTGCTCGACACCAAGCACAAATTTTAGCTGTTCTTCGCTTGATTCGGGAAGAATCGACGCGAAGGACTGTTCCCAGAACGGCATGACCGCCGATGAATCAAGAGACTCGATGACCAAGACCATTGACTCTAACTCGAAAAAAGCCACCGCCCCGGCGCAGGACCGGGCGACGTGGCCGCTCGCGGCCGCCGGCGTCAGGCTGAGTTAGCTCGGCCGAGACGCGGCGGATCAACCGCACAGCACGCAGCACACGGAGCCCCGGTCCTCACGACCGGGGCTTTTTTCGTTTCAGCCTCGGGCGTTGTTCGCTCGGGACCTCGCTCATCAACCAGCCAGATCACGGAACCACCCATGACAGAACAGAACACGGCCCCATGCCCCGAATGCGACTGCTCGATCACATTTGACCAACCGCCGCTGACCAGTGAGATCACGACCTGCGCAGAGTGCGGAGTCGAGCTCGAGGTCACGAGCATCGCTCCGCTCCGCTTTGCGCAGGCCCCCGAAGTCGAGGAGGACTGGGGTGAGTGATCAGACACCGCGTGTGGCATTGCTCTACACCCGCATCCGAACCGAAGAGCGGCTGCTGCTCGACTCGTTCGAATCTCTCGGGGCCGAGGCCGAGCCAATCGACCTTCGGCGTCAGTGCCTGAACCCGCTCGAAAGCGAATCCTGGCAGAATTTTGACATCGCAATCGATCGGTGCGTGAGCCTCACCGCATCACAAACGCTCGTGCCGCTGATCGAGGCCGCGGGGCTTCGTGTCGTCAACAGCGCTCGGGCAGCCGCGAACTGCGCGGACAAGGTAACCACGACCTCGCTGTTGGCACAGGCCGGGATCCCTGTACCTGCGACGCGCGTGTGCGTTGGGGGAGACGCGGCGTTTGAAGCGATCCACGAAATCGGGTATCCCGCGGTGGTAAAGCCCTCCGTGGGTTCATGGGGCAGGCTTGTCGCGCGTGTGAACGATGACGATGCCGCGGAGGCACTCATCGAGCACCGTACAACACTGGGCGGGCCTCAGCAGCAGGTGTTCTACATCCAGGAGCACATCGCCAAGCCGGGCCGGGATCTGAGAGTGTTTGTGGTCGGGGGCGAACCGATCGCCGCAATCGCGCGGTCGAGCGAGCACTGGGTGACGAATACCGCGCGTGGTGCACAGGCCACGGGTCTGGCGATCTCCGACGAACTCGGCGAGCTGAGCGTCCGGGCGGCGGAGGCCATGACGACCGACATCTGCGCAGTGGACTTCCTCGAGTGCCCCGAGCGGGGCCTGCTCGTCAACGAGATCAATCACTCGCTCGAGTTTCGCAACAGCATCGATACGACTGGCGTGGACATCCCGGGCCTGATCGCGGGCCACACGCTGTCGCTTGCACGCACAGGGAGCCCGGCATGAAAACGCGTACCGCGATCGTCGGGGCCAACGGGTACACCGGGGGCGAGTTGCTGCGGCTGTTGCTTCAGCACCCGAGCGCAGAGATCGTCGCCGCGGCCTCGCGATCGCTCGCGGGCAAGCCCATCCACCGGGCCCACCCACATCTGCGCGGCTTTACATCGCTGAGCTTCTGCCCGCCCACGGATATGCCAGAGGTGGACGTGCTGTTCCTTTGCTTGCCGCACGGGGTCGCCGCAGATCAGATCGACAAGTGGCGTGAGTGTGCCTCGGTAGTAATCGACCTCTCGGCAGACTTCAGGCTCCGATCGTCCGAAGCCTACCGCACCTGGTACGGCTCGGATCATCCCGAGCCTGCGCTGCTGGCGGAGGCGGTCTACGGGCTTCCCGAGTTCGAGCGCGAGCGGCTCAGGGAGGCCACGCTCATCAGCGGTGTTGGCTGCAACGCCACAGCGATGAACCTCGCGATGCTCCCACTCGCTCGTGCGGGCCTGATCGGGCGTGCCATCGCCGATATCAAGGTTGGGTCGAGCGAGGCAGGCCGGGAGCCCAGCGCCGGCAGCCACCACCCCGAACGCTCAAGGGCAATGAGGGCGTACGCGCCCGCTGGCCACCGGCACGCGGCGGAGGTCCACCAGGCCCTGGGGGAGTTCACGCTCGATGTCTCGGTGACCGCGGTTGAAGCCGTGCGTGGTGTGTTATGCACGGCACACGTGATCCCGACGGAGCCCATCGAGAAGAAGACGCTATACGGACTCTACCGCGAGGCGTACGCAGACGAGCCGTTCGTGCGGGTCGTGGCGGAGAAGGGCGGTGCGTACCGGCTTCCCGACCCGAAGACACTCGTGGGGTCCAACTTGGCTGACGTTGGCTTCGAGGTTGATGAACGGACCGGACGCATCGTCACGTTCTGCGCAATTGACAACCTCGTGAAGGGCGCCGCGGGCAGCGCGGTGCAATCGATGAACATTGCGCTCGGCTTCGATGAGACCGCCGGGCTCTGGGCGCCGGGGCTGCATCCGGCCTGATGGAGATCACGCGTGAATACCGAACCGATCATGGTCATCAAGCTGGGCGGGGGCGAGGGCATCGATGCAGGCCCAACGGTCCGAGCGATCGCGCATCGCGTCGCGCGCGGCGAACGCATCGTGCTCGTCCACGGTGGGTCGCACGAGACCAATGAGCTGAGCCGCACGCTCGGTAGGCCCCCTCAATTCATCACGAGCCCGAGCGGCCACACGAGCCGTCGCACCGATCGTCCAACGCTTGAGGTGTTCCTCATGGCATACTGCGGCCTGGTCAATAAGTCGATCGTTGAAGAGCTGCGCCGGCTGGGTGTGGATGCCGTTGGACTCAGCGGAATCGACGCGGGGATCTGGAGGGGTGAGCGGAAGGGCGCGATCCGGTCGGTGGAGGACGGCCGGGTCACGCTCGTCCGCGACGATCTGTCTGGTCGCGTCACAGGCGTCGATGGCGCGTTTCTCTCGTCGCTGCTGGATCGTGGACTGACGCCTGTCCTTACGCCGCCCGCGATCACCGACGATGGCGTCGCAATCAACGTTGATGCCGACCGTGCCGCGGCCGCGACCGCCTCGGCACTCGATGCTGACAGGTTGCTGCTGCTGAGCAACGTGCCCGGCGTCCTCAAGGACGTGCACGACCCTACTTCGCTCATCACGTCGGCGGGCCCCGAAGACGAGCGCGTACGAAACGCGGCACATGGCCGGATGAAGAACAAAGTGCTCGCCGCCGAGGAAGCGCTCGCGGGTGGGGTCAGGACCGTTGTCATCGGCCCCGCATCGGGCGAGGACCCAGTCGGTGCGGCGCTCGACGGCGCGGGCACTCGGTTCGAAGGAGTTCCCGCATGAGCGCACCGAGCATCCGTCGGTTCCTGACCGAACTTGTTGCGACGCCGAGCGTGAGCGGGAGCGAGTCTCGCGCAGTCCGCCGGTTCTTGAACACTGCAGAACAACTCGGGTTCCAGAGCGAGATCGACGAGGCCGGAAACGGCATCGCGCGGAGAGCCGCGGCGAGCGGAAGCCGTTCGCGCCAGATCGTTCTGCTCGGACATATCGACACCGTGCCCGGCACCATCCAGGTACGAATCGAGGGCCATGTGCTGCACGGGCGCGGCTCGGTAGATGCCAAGGGGCCTCTCGCGACGATGCTCTTCGCGGCTGCTCGGTGCGAGCCCGATCCGGACACAGAACTCGTCGTGATCGGCGCGGTGGGCGAGGAGACTCATTCGTCTCCCGGCGCTCATCATATCGTGGATCGCTTCCGCCCCGACGCGTGCGTGATCGGCGAGCCCAGCGGGTGGGACGGGGTCACGCTCGGGTACAAGGGTCGGCTGGTTGCCGATGTCCTGCTCGAACGTCCTCTGTCGCACACCGCGGGGCCGGAAGCTTCTGCGTGCGATGCCTTGCTCGGCTGGTGGGAAGACACACACAGCCTGCTCGACGGGATCGCGCCGAGTGACGCCCGCGCGTTCGACCGCGTGCTGTCCACCGTGCATGGCATGTCATCGGACAACGATGGCCTGACTGAGTCCGCATGCCTCAGGCTCGGGTTCAGGCTCCCAGAAGCCTGTGGGCCCGAAGCACTGTCCTCAATACTGCGCAAGCGACTCACCGAGGGGATGTCGATCGAGTTCAGGGGCGGGGAGCGTGCACACCGCGTCGAACGCGCTGACCCTATCGCCCGGCATCTCTCGGCCTCCATTCGCGCCGCGGGCGGGGTCCCGAGGCCAAAGCTGAAGACCGGGACGGCAGATCTCAACGTCGTCGGGCCCGCCTGGGAGTGCCCGATCGTGGCATACGGGCCGGGGGACAGCGCACTCGATCACACCCCGGAGGAGCGGATCGACCTTCGCGAGGTCGAGCGGGCAGTCGGGGTACTCAGCACAGCGCTTGGATCGCTCACGACCGAACTCGCCGCGACCGGCGCCTGCCCGAGCGGGGCCTGACCTACCATGCCCGCCCGGGCCCACGGATGGCCCGCCCCTGTGACCGATCTGGAGAAGCAATCCGTGGCCAGCAAGTTCACGTGCAAGCTCGTCACCCCGACCCGCCAGCTTCTCGACCGCGAGGCTGTCTATGTCTGCCTGCCCGCCTGGGACGGGCTGATTGGTATCCAGCCGGGCCGGGCGCCGATCGTCGCGCGGCTTGGCTCTGGCGAGTTGCTCGTCCGCGTTCTTGACGACGATGGCCGGCCAACCGAGCGTTCGTTCTTCGTCGCCAGCGGGTTCGCGAAGATGGCTGGCGGCGAGCTGACCGTGCTCGCAGAGGACGCCGCTCCGGCTGAGGAGCTCAACGAGGTCGAGGAGCAGAAAGCGCTCAGCGAGGCCGAGGGCTTGCCCATGCCCGAGGATGCGAAGGGCCGGGACGATCGCCGGTCCCGGATCCATGCCGCAAAGACGCGAGTGCAGCTCGCGAAGGGCTCGAAGGCCAAGGGCATCTGAGCCCGACTTAGAACTTCATCCGCTTGGACATGGCACGATCCATGTCCCGCTTCTGCTCCCGCTCTGTGATCGCGTGCCGCTTGTCCGCCTTGCCGCGACCCTCTCCCAAGCCGATCAGCAACTTCGCGTAGCCGTGCTTCCAATACAGCTTCAGCGGCACGAGCGTGAAACCCTTCTGCTGGGTCTGCCGGAACAGCTTCTCGATCTCGCGCTTGTGGGCGAGCAGCGTCCGAATCCTGCCCTGAGCGTGCCCAAACGGGCCCGCCGGGTCGTAGTCGCCGATCGTCGCGTTGTGCAGGTGAAGACCGAGCGGCGCCAGTTCTGCCGTGACATATCCCTCACCGAGGCTGATCCGCCCGGCCCGGACGGCTTTTACCTCCGACCCGTGGAGCTTAATGCCGACCTCAAGCGTGTCATGGATGGTGTAATCGTGCCGCGCCCGGCGGTTCTCGACCGTCGGTTCGGCGCTGGCCGGGTTGACTTTGGGTTTCTTGGCCATGCCTGAATCAAGAAGCTTAGGGCTGGCTCCGATTTCTTGACCATGCTGATCGACGACATCATGCCAATCGTGGTCATCGGCGGAGCGATCGCCGGTGTCCTCGGATTCACCCATCTCTCCCGCAAGAAGCGACGCCGGGGGTTGACGCTGCTGAGCCAGAGCCAGGGCTGGGCATTCGATCCAGCGGACCGACGCGACTTCGGTCATCGCTACCCGCAGTTCAAGGACTTCTCGCGCGGGCAAGACAACAAGGTCAGGAACGTAATCGAAGGTCGGGTCGAAGCCTTGGGAGGCTCGGCGATCTTCGCGGGTGACTGCTCTTGGTGGGAGCGCTCGTCGGGTGGCAAGCGGCGGTTCAACACCATGAGCTTTGTCACGGTCGAGTCATCGGTCTCCCTCCCAACGGTCGAGATCAGGCCCGACAGTGTTCTCCTCAAGCTCTTTGAGTCCTTTGTCGGAAAGGACATCGAGATCCCTGGCGATGCTCAGTTCAACAAGACCTATCGCGTGACGAGCCCCGACGAGGCGGCCTGCCGCGCGGTGATCACGCCACGGGTCACACCGCTGTTCCAGGCGACCAAGACGAGTCTCCATGTCCGTATCGCAGACAACGTCATACTCATCAGCACGGGCAGGTTCCCGTGGAGTGTGAAGGGCTTTGGCAGCACGATCGATTGGATGCGTGTGTTCACGGAACTGCTTGACAAAGAGCAGACCAATGGACGCAGCGCTGCCTAGCCAACATCCTCGACGGGGTTGCTCAACACACCGAGCCCACCAACTTCAACCTCCGCGACATCGCCCGGCCGCAGGAACCGCGGCGGTGTACGTGCCGCGCCAACTCCCGAGGGTGTCCCTGTCAGGATGGTCGTTCCAGGCAAGAGCGTTGTCCCGCGGCTCAGCTCCGAGATAAGGAACGCCACCGGATAGACCATGTTCGCCGTGGTGTCCCGCTGCATTTCCTCGCCGTTGAGCCTGAAGACGATCTCCAGCTTTTGCGGATCGCTCACTTCTGCTGCGGGCGTGAGTACCGGCCCGAGCGGACAGAACGTATCGAAGCTCTTGCCTCGATTGAACTGACCGCCCGACCCATGCTTCTGCCACCAGCGGGCGCTCACGTCGTTTGCGCAGCAGTAGCCGAGCACACACGAGAGCGCCTCAGACTCGGTTACGTCCTTGGCTTGCCTACCGATCACGACGGCGAGTTCCGCCTCGTAGTCCACCTGCTCGCCGCCCGTTGCTTCGCTATTGCAGCAGGCAGGGATCACGATCGGCGCCCCGTGGACCGTCACGCTTGCGGGGTTCTTGGTGAAGTACATCGGGTGCTCGGGCACTTCGGCGCCGCGTTCGGCCGCGTGCTCGGCATAGTTGCGGCCGATGCCGATGATGTGGCGGATGGGAAGCGGCTCGGCGTTCGGTCGCTCGATCGCAACGCCCAAGTCGGTTTTGATGATGTTCATGCGCTCAGGCTAAGCGCCGGACGAGAGGCCAGCCACGTCGATCGGGCCCGGGTCCGGGCACAGCCCGGCGGCGTGACCATCGCCCAACAGCTTGCGAAGCGCCCCGACGCCCCTCTCGCCCATGTTCAGCGTAAGCCCGCTGACGTACATGTCCAGGTACCGCTCGACGAGCGCATCGTCGGCCCACTCGGGTCTCAGATGCGCCCGCATCCGCAGGAACTCGCGGCTCTCGGCGCGGTGCTCGACCGCGAAGTGGACTGATCGCTCAAGCAACCGCGCAATGTGCTCAACCGTGCCCGCCCCGAACCGATCGTCAAGGTCGCGCTTCACGACATTCAGCCCGAGCGGCAGCGGCATGCCGAACCGGCGGTCCCACTCGGCGCCGATGTCAGCGATGATCTGAAGGTCGTCGCCCTGGCCCGTCGTGAGCTGCGCCTCGTGGATGAGTAGGCCCGCCTGCGCCTCGCCCTTGAGCACGGCGCCCGCGACCTCTTCGAAGGGCTTCTCGATGATCGGGAAATCACGCCCGACCAGCAGCCGTGTGGTCAGGTACGCCGAGGTGTGGACCCCGGGCACGGCCACCGTCTTGTCACCCTTGCCCAGATCGTGCAGGTCAGTAACCGCCCCGATCTCCGGCGCGACCAGCTTGGGCCCGTAGCCCTCGCCGAAGCTACCGGCGGTCGCGGTGATCCGGTAGGCGTCCTTGATGTGCGGGTACGCGTGAGCGCTAACCGCGGTGATATCGAGGTCAGCCGTCTCAATCGCGCGCCGGTTGAGTGCCTGGACGTCCTCGGCGAGCAGCTCGAACGTGAAGCGGTCGTCGGTGACCGAGGGCTTGCCTAGTTCGCCCTCCACGGGCTGACCATCCGCGTCGGTCATGCCGACGAGCGGCCACCACATGACAAGGTCGTCGGAGTCGGGGGAGTGGGCGAGGGTCAGGCACTCAGGCATCCGGAGACTCTATCGAGTCAGCCCCGACGATCCAGACATGCCCACACTCCGGGCACCGGACTGAGCACGCGGCTTGTGTGAGCAGCCCCTGCAAACCGTAGCCACAGCATCCACAGCTCATCGAGCTCTGGACATAGGACTCTACGAGCTTGGGGCGGAGCCACAAGTGGCGGACTGCGCTGACAAGGAGAGCAAGGAAGAAGAGGCATCCAACAATGAACAACGCAAGCCCGGATCCATTGACGACCGGTATCCAGGCTGTTCCCCGCAGCGAAACCAACGCGATCGAGAGGAGTGGTAGGCCGAACCCCGAGACCAGCATGAGTACGATGAGAGACGTCAGACCTCGTGACATCCAGCGCGGCGTAATGGCGCGTTCAGTCTTGGGGGAGACAGGATCGACGACATCACCGGCGGCATCGCGGACCGGGCGGAGGTAGATCCTCACTTGAACATCCGCCCCTGCCCGCTGCTCACGACCTCCGTCGTCACCGGTTGGTCGATGTCCAGCCGGTACTCCCCGCTGAAACACGCGGTGCAGTTGTGCGCGGCCCGGCCCTGAAGAGCCTCGAGTGTCTCGACAAGCGACCACCGCATGACCAGGTCTTCGAAACCAGGAGGGTGGGCGAGCGTAAGGGCCACCGACATGACAGCACTCTATCGCCCCAGGCCCATCAGCCATCGGAGCCCACACTCCGGGCAAACGGTGTTCCCTTGCGCATCCTTAGGCAGCGACCCGATCGGGTACCGGCAAGTACCACACACCCCCGAACGGGCGACCGCTCTTGGCACAAGGCGCCGCCTCGCGACGAAGAACCAGAGCCGCACCAACGCCGACGATGTTGATGCCGCGAGGAGCCATACCAGGAGCACCTCGGCTAGGACTGAGATGTAGCCATCGAGAACGGAATCCCGAGTGAACGCCGCGGAAGCAACGGCCAGAATCGCAGCGGCCGCGATCGCAACGCCCGGGAGCAGCAGCATGAGCCCCGAGAGGAAAGGCCGCGCCCATCTCGGGTGCGCCGATCGCTCGACCGCGGGGTCGATCGGCTCAGCGTTGATTCCATTGGCGTCACGTACTGGGCAGAGATCAAGCCTCACTCGAACATCCGCCCCTGCCCGCTGCTCACGACCTCTGTGGTCACCGGGTGGTCGATGTCCAGCCGGTACTCCCCGCTGAAGCACGCGGTGCAGTAGTGCTCCGCCGGGCGGCGCATGGTCGACAGCAGCCCATCGAGGCTCAGAAAGTGCAAGCTGTCCACCCCGAGGAACTCACGGATCTTCTCGACGTCCCCGAGCTTGTGGGCGATGAGCTGGTCGCGCGTCGCGAAGTCCACGCCGAAGTGGCACGGGTGCCGTAGTGGCGGGCAGCTGATCCGCAGATGGATCTCTGTCGCCCCGGCGCGGCGGATCTGGTCCATCTTCGCCTTGGTGGTTGTGCCGCGGACGATCGAGTCGTCCACCACGATCAGCTTGTGACCCCGGACGATCTCGCCGATCACGTTGAGCTTGAGCCGAACCGCCGCGATCCGCTGGGCCTGGGTGGGCTTGATGAACGTGCGACCCACGTACCGGTTCGGGACGATGCCCTCGCGGTACGGGATGCCGCTGGCCCGGGCGTAGCCGTTGGCGGCGCTGCGCCCGGAGTCGGGCATGGGCATGACCCAATCGGCATCGACTGGGGCTTCGCTCGCAAGCACCTCACCCATCCGCTCGCGCACGACCTGCACGTTCTGGCCGAACACATCGCTCGACGGGTTCGCGAAGTACACGTGCTCGAAGACACAGTGCGCCGGCTGTTCGGCCGCATCGGCGAACCGGCGGCTAGATACACCTTCATCGCTCAGCGTCACGATCTCGCCGGGCTCGACCTCGCGTTCGAACTCCGCCCCCACCACATCCAGCGCGACGGTCTCGCTCGCAACAACCGGCTCGCCGGTCGGCAGCTTACCAAGCACGAGCGGGCGCCAGCCCCAAGGATCGCGCGCCGCCTCGATCCGGTCAGGAAACAGGAAGACAAGGCTGAACGCGCCCTGCAGACGTCGCATGGTGGCCGCGAGCGGGTCGGGTGTTTCCTGCTGCTCGGGCCTCGCGAGCAGGTGGATGATGACCTCGGTGTCGCTGGTGGTGTGGAACAGACTCCCCGCTCGCTCGAAGGCGTCGCGGAGCGGCATCGCATTGATCAGATTCCCATTGTGGGCAAGCGCCACACGGCCACCGATGTAGCTCTCGACGATCGGCTGAGCGTTGCACGCGAGGCTGCCGCCGCTGGTGCTGTAGCGGGTGTGCCCGATTGCGCCCTTGATGGGAGCCGGGAAGAGCCGCTCGAGCTTGTCCATCGAGTCCGATGTGAAGACCTCGGCGACAAGGCCCATGCCGGCTCGGCCGTCCAGGACCTTCCCATCCGTTGCGGCGAGCCCCGCGGCTTCCTGGCCCCGGTGCTGCTGCGCGTAACAGCCCAGATAGGCTGTTTTTAGTGGGTCTGGGGTTCCCCAGATCCCGAAAACGCCACACTTCTCTTTTTTCTCCTGCAGAGTGCCGGACCTCTGGCCTGCAGGGGCTGCGCCGTTGGCCCGGAAGGCGCCACGGCGCCCCGCGTCTCCGAGAACGGGGAGGGCGATCGGGGGCGTCCTGCGATCCATGCGGGGTCTCCGGTGATGAAAGTGTAGCTCAAGCCGAACCCTGGATTTGGCGGCCACCGAGGCCTTAAATGGTGGCCCGTCGCGGATGGTCCGCGATGGCCGGATCATCAAGGGCGCGACCGCAGCCGCGTACGTCTCGCCCGGATCGCTCGGTGTGCCCCTCCTGGCCCCGAGCACCCAGAGCCCTGAATCGCTCTGGTAGACGAAAGGACACTCGCCCCTTGGCGAACTACACCGGACCGAAGGTCAAGCTCTCGCGTCGTGTCGGCGTGCCCATCGCTGACAGCCCCAAGCACACATCAAAGCGCCAGCTGACTGGCAACGGCATGCACGGCTATCGGGGCCGCCGGCTCAAGGGCTACGGCATCCGCTTGGTTGAGAAGCAGAAGCTCCGCTACCACTACAACGTGATGGAGAAGCAATTCCGCCGCGTCATCGACGACGCCAAGCGGAAGAAGGGCAACACCGGCGAACTGATCCTTCAGCTGCTCGAGCGTCGCCTCGACAACGTGGTCCGCCGCCTCGGCGTCGCCCGCACCATCTGGGCCTCGCGCCAGCTGGTCGCCCACGGGCACGTGTTGGTCAATGGCCAGAAGGTCGATCGACCGAGCTTCCAGGTCAAGGTGGGCGACACGATCAGCTTCAAGCCCAAGATCGAGAAGGTCCTCCGCGAGGCGATGGAGTCGCTCGCGGGCCACGAGGTCCCGGGCTGGCTCGACTTCAACCCGAGCGAGCTCAAGGGCAAGGTCATCGCGCTGCCCACCCCCGACCAGGTCCCGTTCGACGTGGATACCAACCTGATCATCGAGTTCTACCGGTAAGGCCCGCGCGTCAGCCGGGGTGAGAACTCCGGTTGGCTCATGGTTGTACACCCTGCGGGCCGATCAGCGGTGCTGGTCGGCCCGTTCTGGTTTGAGAAGCCCCGAGTTGCCCTCTTTGCTGGGCAGGGAGCGATCCCGAGATGCTGAAGTTCCTCCGCAAGTACCAGACGATCCTGCTCGTCATCGGCGGCTGCTTCCTGATGGTCGTGTTCGTCGCACCGCAGGCGGTCCAGCAGTTCGGGCCCAACCCGATGAACGCTCAGGCGGCTTCCATCGGCGGAGCCAAGGTCACCCAGGGTGAACTCGACCGCGCCGGAAGGGAGCGAGCAGCCCTCGAGCGATGGAACCCTTTCATCACGGATGGTCTGCTCAATCTGGAGGATGAGGACGACCACTGGCTGCTTCTCAAGCGTGCCGCGGAGGAAGGCGAGTACATTGGCGGTACCACCGACGCCCTCGCATGGATACCGGAGCTCGCCGATCAGCTGACCGTCTTGCGCTACGGCGCCCAGGGTGTGTCGAACCCTGAGCAGGTCCTGCAAATTCCGGCGATCGCGGACGAGTCCGCGCAGCTTGCCGCCCAGCTCATGGGGACAAGAGCGGCTGCAGCGGCGACCGCCGGCTTCACTGAAGCGGAGTTTGACGAGCTCATCGCCGCTGCCCGAGGCGTTAAACGAATGGCAGATCAGTATGAGGATCTGATCCGGTTTGGAGATCAGCGGTTCAGACAAGCGATGCGCCGGTTCGACGACTCGGCGTTCGCATCCGTGGCATGGCTCCGCGCACTAACGGTGCTGGATGAAGTAGAGGACCCAGCGGAGGCCGAGCTCCAGGCTCACTTCGACAAGTATCGTGAGCAGAACCCAGCTGATAACGAATACGGGATCGGCTACAACCTTGGACCCCGGGCCCGGTTCGAGTATCTCATCCTTAACTACGAGGACATCCTTGAAGCGGTCGTTGTCAGCGAGATGGACATCGCCCGCCACTACAGGATCAACCAGGAACGCTTCGGGCCAGACCGGGATGCCGTACGCGAGGGCGTGATCGCGGAGTTGCGCCTGCTCAAGACACAAGAGGCCTTCAACGCGGCGGACCGGGCGATCCGAACGGTGGTGCTCGGGGCCACGCGGAACCTCCCGACCGATGCCGAGGGTGTGCACGTCGCACCGGCCACTTGGCCCGAGCGTCCGACAATCGATCAGCTCGCGGCGGCCGCCCAGGAGGCGATGACGGGCGTTATTGGGATCGACGCGCCGTTTCCACAGATCGGTGACACAGGGTCGGACTTCATCAACAGGGCTCGCTTCGAGGACACCCAGACCTACCCGGACTTCGAGGGCCTCGCGCTCGCAACGGTCCGCGCGGGGTCGCAGCAGGTGCCGTTCTTCGATGCGGTGCGAAGCGTGCCGCAGATCGAGAGCAACACAACGCTCGAGGTCAGACTCAATATCCCCGCAATTGAGTACTTCGCAACGATGAGCGACGACCCCCGCTTCCAGCGCGGGTACAACAACAACCGGGTGTACTTCACGACGCTTGCCGCCCGCGACACCTCGCCAGCGGAGTCACTCGACGCTGTGCGAGATCTCGTTGAGCGTGATCTCAAGCAGATCAAAGCGCTTGAGATCCTTGACTCACGGATCGAGGAGTACACCGACTTCGCCCGCGAGAATGGCGCGAGGGCTCTCGCGGAGCGCCTCAACCCGCGTGTGGAGACCGACCCGATCACTGGCCGCATGCTCGACGCCGAGGGTGTGCCTATTGATGTTGATCCCTCGGTGCAGTTCAGCAGGCGGGTTATCCGCAGCTACTTCGACGCACTGTCGGGCCAGACAGATCTGGGCGTCATCGCGCTCGAGCACGCCGTGGAACACATCGGTCCTCTTGAACGTTCTGAGTTCATTGCGCCCGAGCACCGTGTTCTCGCCCTGCGCAGCGAGAACCCGCCCGGTTACTTCGTGCTCGATTTCATCGGCTACCGCCCGGCGCTCCAGACCCGCGCCCGCGGCGACGACCGAGGCGATGTCCTACGGGCCGCGGCGTTCGAAGAGTTCAGCGATGCGCTCTATGAAACTCCGGTCGTCCCGCCGCTCTCGTTGATCGGCCTCGCCGACCGATACGGATACCGCAACGAGGATCTCGATCTCGATGAACGCCGTGCAGAAGCATTAGAGCGCATCGAGGATCTCGCGGAGAACCTACAGCGCGGGTTCGGGCGTTCGGTCGATGACGAAGCTTCGGACAGTTCGTCTGACTAACGCTACACCCGCACACGGGCCCAGCCCCCGTGCAGGAAGCGGCCCGCGAAGATTGCACCCCGTACGGCGAGCTCCAGGCAGAGCCCGATCCAGAGCCCACTGAGCGAGGGTTCGAATCCGAATGGGTTGTCGAGCCGTGTGCCATCCGGCAGTGGGATACGAACTCCGCTCAGGGCATATGCGAGCGGCAAGCGCACACCGTAGGTCGTGATCCAAGTGATGATCATCACGACCTTAACATCGCCGGCACCTCTGAGGGCTGATCGCACAACCAGCGCGATCCCGAACGGGAGCTGCACGAGCCCGCAGATCACGAGCAGAGGTGGGACGAGATCCATGTGACTCTCGACCGGCGTTAGGCGGGCCGTAATCCAACCGGGGATCGTGATGAACAGGACGCCCATCAGCGTCATCACGCCTGCTCCGATCAGGGTGGTCCGCCAGATTGCGCGGCGGGCGAGTTCTGGACTCCCCGCACCGAGGTACTGACCAGCAAGCGTCGCGACCGCTGTGCCCATCGCGAATCCCGGCAGGAAGCTGAACGCCTCGACACGGATCGCGATGATGTGCGCACCGAAGAGCCCATCGCGATCGATGTCCGAAGCGATCCACCCAACGAACAGCACGATCAGGAAGTTCCCAAACCACATGCCCAGGCTCTCGAGGAAGTTTGGAAGACCGATCCGGAAGAGCCTCGCAATTGTGACCCGATGCGGAAGGAGCCTGCTGCGTTTGAGGTGGACGCCGCCCCGGTCGCGGGTCAGCAGGAAGAGGATGACGATCGCCCCAACGGTGTGAGCCGCAACGGTGCCCCATGCGACGCCCGCAAGGCCCATCGAGAAACCGAAGGGCGGCCTGAGCGAGCCGAACCCAAGGTCGATTGTCACGCCTGCGAGGCTCCAACTCACGAGCAGGTTGACAAGGTTGACGAGCAGCATGGCGCGCAGCGGGCCCATGGAGTCGCCCGCACCACGGAGGCATGAGATCCCGCTGAACAGCACGCTGCTCGCCGGGACACCGATCGCGACGATCCGCATGTATGTCACAAACGCCGGCTCGGCTTCGCCCGAGAGGCCGACCATCCGTGCGATGAACGGCGCGAGCGTGTAGATCAATCCCCCCACGACCGCACCAAGGACAACGGACAGAGCAACCGTTTGGCCGACCGCCGCGTTGGCGGTTGCGAAGCGTCCCTTGCCGACCGAGCGAGAGATGAGCGCGGTCGCACCGACGCCGAGTGCCATGGCGATTAGCCCGATAAACCACATGAAGTAGGCACCGGGCCCAACCGCGTCCGAGGCCGCTTCGCCGATCCGTGCGGCGAGCATCGTGTCAACCAGTCCGACGAACGAGTTCAGGTAGCTCTCAACGAGGACAGGCCAGCACAAGACCCAGATCGCTCTGTTCATGCTGAGACCGGCGAGTCTGCCGGACACCAGCCGCCCGTCGGGAGATACCCTCGGTGCCGGCACGGGAGGTGCGATGGCCAACGGCTCATCACTCGGGTCGAGCGACTCGGGATCAAGGCAGACCGGTCTGTTCTGGGGCCCTTCGGGGGCCTCGGGCTCTCTTCGCTGCACAGCCTTGCTCCGAACCAAGAGCCCCGTCCGGCGAATGGGATCCTAGCGGACAGCCGCTACGCTCTCCCGCAGGAGTGCTCCCCGATGCCGAAGTTTGAGCCCGACCCCAAGATCTGTGTCGTCTGCGGCGAGGACTGCTCGGACCGTCCTCGGCTGAAGAACAGTTCGGGGCGCTACGCCTGCCGCTCGTGCATCTCGCTGAGGCGTGAGCAGAGGGAGCAAGCCCGGGCCGATCGTTCGCGCCGGCTCGAAGATCACGATCCCAGCGAGGCGCTCGTAGACCCGCTCGTGGGAAGCTTCGACGACGCGAGCCGTTGGATGGTGTCCGACACGGTGCAGGCCGCGACGCACGGGCGCCACGGGCCGCAATGCCCGCTGTGCGGCACAGTGACTCGTGGCGACGGGCTGATCTGTGATGACTGCCGGGAACGCGCGATCGAAGAAGCCAAGCAGGAATCGGAACGCGATGGGCGCACCGATCAGACCCCCTCGGCGCCGCTCCCGCCGCGATTCCCGGAACCGCGAACATCTCCACGTCCCGATGCAATCGACCTGCTTGAACGACTCAATGAGGAGCCTCCTGACCAAACCGCTGTCACCCAGCCTGCCCAAGGGATAAGCCTGTTCCAGGGCGCAGCGATCTCTGGCATCCTCGCGGCCTCAGTTTGGGTCATTCTGCTCCAGCTCGGTGCGCTCGAGCCGCTGTGGGCGATCCCTCTCCTCGGCGTGGGGATCGGCGGCGGCATCGCGATTGCCTGCGGACCGGGCCGGAGCGGCACCCACGGGGCAGTCGCGGTCGCGACACTCGGACTCGCGATCGCGTTGGCAGACCTCGGCGGGCGAGAACTCGTGGAGCGACGGGAAGCGATATCGAACACAGATGACGCACAGCAGACATCGCTGGCCCAAAGCGTCCCACCGCCGAGCGGGCTGACGCCCATCGCTGGCTTGACTGTGCTCGCGGGTGTCTTTGCGGCTTGGGGGATCGGCTCCGCGTCCGCCCGGCCCGAGCTTTGAGTCAGCGGCCGAGCAGCGTGTCGAGAAGCTCGGGCACGCCCTTGGCGTGCGTTGCCACGGTCTCAAGCACGGGCCTCCGCCCCGCGATGTCCTTGAGATCCCTCACAAGCTCGTTCTCGCCAGGATGATCTGCCTTGTTGCACACGAACAGGTCGGCGATCTCCAGGATCCCCGCCTTGTCCATCTGCACCGCGTCACCCATGCCCGGCGTGAGCACCACCGCGGTCTGGTCAACATGCCCGCGGATCTTGGTCTCGTTCTGGCCCGCACCGACGGTTTCGACAAAGACCGTTCGGTACGCGTGCTCGCCATCAGCGGCGCCACCAATCAGTTCGATGATGTCGTCGAGCGCCTGGTAGTCCTCCCCGCTGATCGCAAGGCTTCTATAGAACACGGAATCACCCAGGTTGTTGAAATCAACGCGGAGGCGGTCGCCCAGGAGCGCGCCCGAAGTGATCGGGCTCATCGGATCGAACGCGAGCACTGCGCACCGCCCGAGCGATGGATCCTTTGTCGCTCGTCTCGTGTGTTCGCCAACGAGTTGGGCAAGAAGTGTGCTCTTGCCCGCGCCCGGCGACCCGGTCACGCCGATCACACGGGGTGGCCTCGCGCGACGCGCTTCCTCACGGATCGGCCTGCCCTCATGGATAAGCGAGATGTCCCGAGCAAGCTGCGCCGCCGCATCCCCACCTTCGACCCGCGGCGTCCGCTCGACAACGGTCGATCGCACGGCCTCAACGATGTCTTCCAAGCCGACACCCGTCGTGAAGCAGCGTGCGATGCCCGCCTCGAGGAGTCTGGGGATGTCCTCTTGGGGCAAGATGCCGCCCATGTGGACCGGCACATCACCCCGCCCGCGATGTGCGAGTTCGGTGACCAACGCGGGACCCAGCGTGAGGTGCGAGTTGCTCATCATGCTCGCGGCGATGACGTCGCAATCCTCATCACGTGCGCTCACCGCGAGCGACGCGGGCGTCTGCCACAGCCCGCTATAGATGACGTGGACACCCGAATCGCGGAGCGCCCGAGCGATCACCTTGACCCCACGATCGTGCCCGTCGAGGCCCATCTTGCCAAGCAGGACGCGTGGGCGATGGTCGAGGCCGCCGCACCTGTCTTTCTTCGCGAACTCTGTTGTCGGGGCGTTGAGCGAGGTCGTCATGGATCGATCTTATGCTCCGTAGAGGCGCGCAAGGCCTCGACCCAGAAGCCCCAACGAGAGGTGCCCGATGACCCCGTTCCAGATCTTGCTCCTTGCCATGGCTGCGATCAGCGTGGTGCTGTTCGCGCTCTACGGGCTGGATAAGCGTGCGGCAGTGAGACACCGAGACAGAATCCGCGAACGGACGCTGCACCTTTGGTCACTGGCCGGCGGATGGCCGGGGGCCCTCGCCGGCCAGGCCGTCTTCCGTCATAAACGCCGGAAGACCCGTTTCATGGTTCGGTTTTGGCTCACGGTCCTCTGCCACGCGGGGCTCGCCGCGGGGGCGATGTATCTCACAGGCGGCTTCGGCTGAGGAACATTCAGTACGGGAGTGTCACCTGTCGCCGCTCGTCATCGGCTGTGTCTGGAAGACCGTCTTCGCCATCGCTGATGACGTAGAACGCAGGCGTATCACGCGGCGTCGGCTGTATCAGTTCGAAGCGAAACGTTCTGCCCCACGCGTCCTTGAACGTCGGGTGGTTCTCCATCCCCAGATCCGCGGGAGACTCCGGGTACTCGTCGTTCTGGAGGTGGTGCTGCGCAACAAGAACGGCGATCTGCTGCGTGTCGATCGCGACACGAGTCTCCGCAGCGTTCTGCTTGGCGGTTTGCGCCTGCTGGACCACACCACCCTGCCCGCCGGCACCGACCATCATGTACGCAATAATCGCGATCGCGATCAGTATCCCGATGAGACCGAAGCCCATCCAGCCTCCCCGGACAGGTCCCAATGGGCTCTTCTTTTTCTTCATGTTCAGATAGTACAACCGCCCGCCCCGCGGTCCAAGCGCGGGGCGGGCGGCAGATGACAGAGGTGTGAATCGCTCGGCTTTAGTCGTAGATCGCCGACATCCCGGGCACATCCACCGAGCGGAGGCGTAGGGATGTCTCGATCCTAAAGTTCGACTGGGTGCGGTGGCGCTCAGCGAAGAAGAAGTTGAGCGTATAGGACTCGCCATCCACCAACCAGTCCAATCGGCTCAGGTCGATGTACTGCTCGGTCCGCCCGTGCACACCACCGATGTCGATCACGAGCTTGCCGTCGATGAATACCCAGACATCGTCGTCACCGAAGAACCGGAAGACTTGCTCACTATTCGCGTCGTAGGTGAACTCAGTGCTCAGCTCATACGTGAAGTGAAAGTTTTTATCGTCACCGGCCGAGTTCCCGTAGAGCTGGCCGTTGATCGGGAAGAACCCACCATTTCCCGAGTATATCGGATCTTCTCGATCATCGAACACGTACGTGTCCGAACCCGCCTGACGGACCAAGGTGATCGGTAACGACTTGCGAACGTTCACACCCGGAACATCGCGGAACCACGAATACAGAGAATCTGCATCGGTGATCGACCCAGTCGAGTTCGTATCGAGCCTGGTGCGGCTATCGCCCTCACGACGGTCGATGTATGACTTCTCAAGAATCGGCCGGCCGTCGGCATCCCGGCCCTGCTCGTAGACCAAGGCGCCTCGCGACGCAAACACGGGCTTCCCGTCCTCGCCCAACTCGTCGGCAACAACGCGTTGATATAGCCCGAATCCACCATCTGGACGCCGCTGGAAGTCTGCATGGCCGAACTCAACGGAACGCTCTTGGAAATCACGGACCGTACCGGCAAGAACGATCGTCTCGGGAAGGCTGTTGCTGAGGCCGCTGGTAAATGCACCGGAAGCACCGCTTGCGATGCACATCCCAGCCAGCATAACGAGTGTTGCCTTGCGATCCATGACTCGTTCCTTCCACACTCACCCCAGGGTTGTCTCCACCTGGCTTGCAAATCCCGCGCTATCTGCGGGTGGGTACAGCGTGCAATTGAGTTCTTGAAGAAACCAGCACGTGTGTCTGTGCAACCACGCAAGGAGACCCCTCTTGCACGGATGCGCCGGTCGTAGCGGCTCAAAATCCCGCGCAAGATGCCCCTAAGCGTCACCGATCATGGAGCCCCTGCGTCGCGGCACAAGGATCCGCCGCGCGATCGCGTCGAGTCCCGTGCGTCCGCTACCGAGTGTCCCATAAGCGAGCGCGACGAAGAAGTACAGCTGCGCGATGGACATGTCCGCAATCGGGACATTCTTATGGAAGAGATACGAGGCGACCGCAAAGTGCCCCGCTACAAGAATCGCGCTCGCCCTCGTGAAGAGCCCGAGTGCGAGTAGGGCACCGCCGAGAACCTCCGCGATAATTGCGAGCCAAGCAAAGAACTCCGGCGCCGGGAATCCGAGCCGGTCTCGGACCTGGTCAACAAACCAGGGCGGGGGAACGGGAAGCGGCTCACCGCTGTCGTCGGTCGGGAAGAGCTTCGAGATACCAGCACCGACGCAGACGGTGTATCCCACGTGGAGGCGCAGCAACAGCAGCGTCGCTTCGTTGTACCAGTTCCCGAGCGGGGTCGCGCCGAAGGCCAGGGTCTGAGCGAGCTTGGGCATGGGAGTTCTCCTTGTTGAGCCGAGCCGGAAATGCCGGCGTTGTGACTAACCCCCGGGCCGCTCAGCGTGGTGGGAACACAAAATCCACGTTTTCACACCGCTTTGATTCGATTGGGTAGTCTTCTCGCTCATGGACCTCGGCGCTCGCGCATCACAAGCCCTCGGAACTGCCCATCGTGCACGTGTCGTCGCAACGGCGCTCGTCCGCTTTGGATTCGGGGAGTTCCTGACCCAGACCCATCTCGACAGGGTCATCAAGGGTGTCTCGGGCGTCGATGTCACCGCCGAGATCGCCGACAAGCCCATCGAGGTCCGCGTTCGGCTGCTTCTCGAAGACCTGGGCCCAACGTTCATCAAGACGGGCCAGATCCTGTCCACAAGGCCCGATCTGATCCCGCCGTCTTGGGCAACCGAGTTCAAGAAACTGCAGAGCGACATCCCGCCCGCGGACTGGGACGGGGATGACGGCATCCGAGCACAGCTCGAAACCGAGTACGGCACCGAGCTCGACGAGTTGTTCGAGTCGATCGAGGAACTGGCCTTCGCGGCCGCAAGCATGGCCCAAGTCCACCGAGCCGTGCTCAAGGGTGGCAAACGCGTCGTCCTCAAGGTTCTACGTCCGGGCATCCGCGAGGTCATCCGCGCCGACCTAGAGCTCATGGAGTGGTTCGCGCGTCTCACCAAGAGCCACTTCGAGGCGTTCGGCGTCGACGCCGAAGCCGTCGTCGCCGAGTTCGCCCGCCAGCTCGAGCGTGAGACCGACCTCGAACTCGAGGCCCACAACACCGAGCGGATGGCCCGAGACTTCTTCGATATGACCGGCGTTGCGTTCACGAAGGTGGACAGCCGCATCACCCGGCGCAGCGTGCTGGGCATGGAAGAGGTCCAAGGCACCGTTCTGAGCAAACTCGCCGATGAGCAACTCAGCCCAGAGCGGCGGGCCCGCCTCGCTGGTCTCGCGGCCGACGTGGTCTTCCGTCAGTGCCTGGAGATCGGCTTCTTCCACGCCGACCCGCACCCGGGCAACATGTTTGTCGTCGAGAAGCCCGACGGCACCGACCGACTCGTCTTCATCGATTGCGGGATGACAGGCCTCATCGACCCCGGGACCCAACAACAGCTGGCCGGTCTCGTGCATGGCACAATCGACCGGGATCTCGACCGAGTCATGCGCATCGCCCTGACCATGAGCGGTGCCGACCCGACGCTCGCCGACGACCGAGCCTTCCGCACCGATGTCTACCGCTTCATCGACAACTTTAAAGGTGGGACGCTCGAGAGCCTCCGCATGGGCTCATTGCTCGACGAGTTCTTCGGCCTGCTCCGCACACACAAGCTGCAGGTGCCCGCCGACATCGTCTACCTGATCAAGGCGATCACGACGATCGAGGGGGTCGCCGAAGAGCTTGCCCCGGACTTTGACCTCGTCGCGCATGTCAGCCCCTACGTTGAGCGGCTGGTCAAGCAACGCTACAGCCTGGGCGGCATGCGTGAGCGGCTGGAAGCCGCGGCCATCCGCTACGCTGATCTGTTCGAGGACTTGCCAAACGAGCTAGGGGATATCGCGACGAGGCTCAAACGCAATGAGCTCGCACTGAACCTCCAGCACCGCGGCCTCGACCGCCTCACCAGCGAGATCGAGCGGGCGAGCATGAATATCAGCTGGTCTCTGGTGCTGGCATCGTTCGTGGTTGGGGCGGCGTTGCTGGTGCTCGCCGACAGCATGGATCAGACAACGGGAATCCTCGCGTGGCTTGCCGGTGGGCTCTTTGTGATCGCGCTTGGACTCGCAGCTGGGCGCCTTCTGTGGGCCCGTTTTGCTAAGCGCTAGATCACCGCGGGCCGCTTACCACTCGGGCCCGCCTGCGTAACGCCCGTAGATGTCCGCCATGGCTTGAACCATCTCGCCCAGCGTGCAGTTGGCAAGAGCCCCATCGACGAGCGCAGGCATCACGTTCTCACCCTCACGAGCCGCGTCACGGATCGCGTCGAGCGCGGCATCGGCCGCCGCCTGATCACGGCCCATCTTGAAGGCTTTCAGCCGCGAAACCTGCTCGGTCTCGACCGAGTCGGGGATCGTCAGGATGTCGATCGGACGCTCCTCGTCGTCATCGATGTACTCGTTGACACCAACAATGATCCGGTCGCCCGCCTCGACCTCCTCGCTGAAGCGGTAGCTCGCCTCAGCGATCTGGCGGCGGAAGTAGCCCTTGTTGATGCCGGCGACGACGCCGCCGGTTCGATGCCGCACGTCGGGACTCTCGCCCATCTCGGGCAGCCAAGCCCCACGGCCCATCGCGTCTATCTCGGCGATGTAGTTCAGGGCCTCCTCCTCGATTTTGTCGGTCATGGTCTCCATGAACCACGACCCACCGAGGGGATCCGTCACACGGGTCACGCCCGTCTCATGGGCCAGGATCTGCTGGGTGCGCAGCGCGACCTTCACAGCCTGCTCGGTCGGCAGTCCCAGGGTCTCGTCCATGCTGTCGGTATGGAGGCTCTGGCACCCGCCGAGCACCGCCGCCATCGCCTGATAGGCGACGCGAACGATGTTGTTAAGTGGCTGCTGCTCGGTGAGACTGCAACCAGCGGTCTGTACGTGGGTCTTCATGTACCACGAACGCTCGTTCTTGGCACCGTAACGGTCGCGCATCATGCGGGACCAGATGCGGCGGGCCGCACGCAGCTTGGCGATCTCCTCGAAGAACTCGTTGTGGCTATTGAAGAAGAAGCTCAGGCGCGGCGCGAACTCATCGATGTCCATTCCGCGGCGCAGACACTCCTCGACATACTCCATGCCGTCACGGAGCGTGAACGCGAGTTCCTGACCCGCGGTCGAGCCCGCCTCGCGGATGTGGTAACCGCTGATCGACACGCTGTTCCAGCGCGGGCAGTGCTGGCTCTGGAACTCGATGGTGTCTACAACAAGCTTCACCGAAGCCTCGGGCGGGTAGATGAACTCGTTCTGGCTGTGGAACTCCTTCAGGATGTCGTTCTGAAGCGTGCCGCTGAGCGCGTCCCAGCCGATGCCCCGCTGCTTCGCCATCGCGAGGTACATCGCCCAGATCACGGCCGCCGGACCGTTGATCGTCTGGCTTACCGAGACTTGATCGACCGGGATGTCGGCGTACAACCGGTGCATGTCTTCGATCGTGTCGATCGCGACGCCGCATTTGCCGACCTCGCCGAGGCTCAGCGCATCATCAGAGTCGCGGCCCATGAGCGTCGGAAGGTCAAAGGCCGTGCTCAGTCCTGTGTTCGCACTGGTCTTCGTCTTCGCGGCCTCGAGCAAGTACTTGAACCGTGCGTTGGTGTCGTCGGCCGAGCCGAAGCCAGCAAACTGGCGCATGGTCCAGAGCCGTGTGCGGTAGCCCTCGGGAAACAGGCCCCGCGTGTACGGGAACTGACCCGGCGCGGGAACGTGTGCCTCGATGTCATGGAGGCTTTCCGGCAGGCTGAAGTGGTGCACCGAACCGTCTCGCAGGGCAATCGTCTGACCCCCGGGGCCATAGGCGGGGTCAAGCACAACGCCCGAGATCGTGACGCTGTGCGAGTCAATGCTGTGGCCATCAAGACCGGCACCGGTGATACTGGAGGTCTGGCTCATGGATCAGGTGCTCCGAGTGGGCAAGAGATCGGCCCGGGAAAGCTTTCTTTAGGGCCGCACGCCCTCTCGCGATGATAGGAAACGCACTCAAGCGAGCCAATTCCGGTATCGGAGAGCCGGACCCACGGGTCCGACATCTACGATCGCGGCCGATGAACGCCGATCAGACCCAGTCCGGACCGCCCACTGAGGAGCTGCGCCGCCGCGAAGCGTTCGTGCTCGAGCTAGCGGTAGCGCTGCACCGTGCAGGCGCCTCAAGCCAACGCCTCGAGGGCGCCGTGCTCGATATCGCGGATCACCTCGGCCTCCAAGCTGCCCAGATTTTCACCACACCCACATCCATCTGGTGCGGCTTCGGTGACCCCGAGAGCCAGCGCACCCTGCTCACACGGGTCGAGCCCACCGAATCGAATATGGAACGCCTCGTCCTGCTTGATCAACTCGCTGGACAGGTCGCCACGGGCAAGGTGAACATCGCGGAGGGCCGACAAGCAGTCAAGGAGATCACAGACCGGCCACTCCGCTACCCACTCCCGATGATGCCAGTGGTGTTTGGGGCATCGTCCGCGTGCGTGTCGCTGTTCTTCGGAGGTTCGTGGCAAGACTTCGCCGCATCGGCCGTCGTTGGACTCGTGGTCGGCGCGTTGATCGTGCTCTCTGTCAGGAAGGCACGGCTCGCGCGCGGGATCGACTTCCTCGCCGGTTTCATCGCCGCAGCACTCGCTGGGCTGATCAGCCGCTTCTTTGACGGCGTGGACGCACTCACTGTAACGATCGCCGGGCTTATCGCGTTGGTGCCAGGGCTCACGCTCACGATCGCGATGGGCGAGCTTGCGGCCCGGCATCTGGTGTCGGGGACCGCGCGTGTCATGTATGCGCTCATCATCGTGCTTTCGATCGGCGTCGGCGTCGCGATCGGGCGGGCGCTCGTACAAGGGGAGCCGCCGACCAACGCGATCGCCGCACCAGAATGGATCACGTATGTCGCCCTGGCGGTCATCCCCGTGGTCCTCGCGATGCTGTTCCAGGTGCGACCGAGCGAGTGGCCCGCCGCAGCCGCTGCGGCGTGGAGCGGGTACTTCGCGGCGTCGATGGGCGCCGAGATTCTGGGCGTCGAACTCGCCGCGAGCACCGGCGCGTTCGCCGTCGGGCTCGTTGCGAATGCGCACGCACGGATCCGCCGCATGCCGGCGGCGGTCGCCGCGATCCCTGGCATCATGCTGCTGGTCCCCGGCTCGCTGGGACTCCGCACCTTCGATGCGCTACTCACCGACGACCCGCTCCGTGGCCTAGACACCGCCTTTACGACCCTGCTCACGGCCGCTGGGCTTGTAGCGGGCCTCCTGCTGTCGAACATCGTGTTGCCATCGCGGCAACCGCTCTAACCTCACGGCCCGAGCCCGGGAACACGCTCCGCCGTCCCAGACTCCTGGCTCAACACAACAGCGAGCCGTGCCGCGCCCGATCGGTCTGCGACCCACGCACCGATCCAAGCAGATGCTCCGTCCGGCTCCGCCGGCCGCTAACTAGCGAGCGAAAGCGACCGTCAAGCGGTCGTGTTGAGAAGACTGCCGCTGGGCAGGTTCTGCAGCAGACTCAACAACGAGTCTTCGGTGTCCTCACCCGCGTCACCAAACAAACTGTCAAGCAGCTCGTTCTGCGAGCCCGCGGTATCGAACGAGAGCCCGCTCGGCGTGGCAAACCCCGCCTGCGTGAAGAGCCCCTCGACCTGGGATTGGAATGCATCCCGATCGATCCCGTTCTCTTCGAATACGGAGTTGATCGCGGCCTCGATGTCCGCACGCGGATCATCGGTGCCGCCGGAGAACACCCCCTCGACGGCGCTCTGGATGTCGGCCCGGAGCGTCTCGAACTGCGCCGGATCGATACCCGCCGCCGTGGCAGCCTCCTCGATCTGGGCACGCTGCTGGGCGGTCGGCTGCGGGCGAGTGCCCGCACCGAACCCCTGGAACTGGAGCGGATTGAATGCGGCCCCGCCCAGGCCTCCGATTGCGCTCATATCAAGTCCTTTCTGCGCATGGAATAAGGGCTCTGCGCAGATCGCGACACACGATCCGGCAGAACCCACGCAGAGAACACATCGACACAAATCCCGTGCCAAACCAGCCCGATGCTGGTCGATCTGTCAGTCTCCGGCACCAATTTTGAAGGCAGCGCCAAACGCAAGCGCGAAGGCCGTGATCCCGCC
The DNA here is from genome assembly GCA_039186605.1 of Planctomycetota bacterium. Taxonomy (GTDB): domain Bacteria; phylum Planctomycetota; class Phycisphaerae; order Phycisphaerales; family UBA1924; genus JBCCZZ01. Next base: position 110,341 of record JBCCZZ010000005.1, read on the forward strand.
GAATGAGAACATCCGCGCAAGAATGCCATCGCGCAGCTCATCACGAGTCGGATTCCCAAAGCCCAGGAGCGGCAGTTCGAAATCTGGCCGCATTTCCCGGCGCCGTTGGGCCTCCGCCCAGACCTCCGGGGGATAGTCCGCTTCGACTTCGGGAAGGATGTTTGGGTTTGGCCAATCGAGCGTACGGCCCGCGTCTTCCATCTCCCATGCCACCTCGTCGGCGAGATAGGCGGTCTCTGCTTCACTAAGCGATGCGTCAATCACCTCAAGCTCGCCCGCCAGCTTGTCAGCGAGCAGTTCAGCGCCGACAAGACGGCCACCCACTACTGCGGCAACTGTGAATACAACGGCCGCGCAGCCATCGGTCAGCGAGCCGCCCCCCGCCCATTTAGTCGCACCACCAATAACGACACCGACCAGGATCGCGAGCCAGCTCGACTCGATCCCAAAGAAATAGGCAGTTGCCACCCAGCCAGCCGCACAGAGAAGCGCGGCTGCCGCGCCACCAATCATTCCACGCATCGACCCCCCCCTTAGATCCGCCGGCAAAATCTTCCGGTGAATACCCGAGGGGCACATGCTACAGGACGCAGGTGGACTCTACAAGATCCAGATCATAACTTATTCCCAGCGTATCGCCCTAGTACTCAAATACACCCCGACCGGATTTATCGCCCAGCCGGCCGGCGGTCACGAGTTGACGCAGCAGCGGGCACGGCCTGTACCTCTCGCTGTTGAGCCCCTCGGCGAGTACGTCCATGATGTGTGCGCACGTATCGAGCCCGATGAAGTCCGCCAACCGGAGCGGGCCCATCGGGAAGTTGCAGCCCAGCTTCATGATTCCGTCAAGATCCTCGGGCTCCGCGACGCCCTCCATCCAGGCGTAGAAAGCCTCGTTGATCATCGGCATGAGGACCCGATTGCTGACGAAGCCCGCACGGTCGTTGGCCGGAAGCGCCGTCTTCCCAAACGCCTCAGCGAGCGCAATCGTTCGCTTTGTGGTCGCTTCGCTGGTCTCCAGCCCGCTAATCACCTCGACCAGTTTCATCACCGGGACCGGGTAGAAGAAGTGCATCCCAATAAACCGCTCGGCGTGCACACCTACTGAGGTTGCGAGCTCAGTGATGCTGATCGAGCTGGTGTTCGTTGCGAGGATCTGCTGATCAGATGCCAAGCCCGCAAGCTCTGCGAATACCTTCTTCTTGACACCGGAGTCCTCGGTCACCGCCTCGATCACGATGTCACACGCAGAGACCTTGGCAATCTCAGGTGAATACGTAATCCGCCCGAGCGCCGCATCCGCATCTGCCTGCTCTATTTTTCCCTTCTCGACCGCACGGGCGAGCAGCTTCTTGTGCGTCGCCTGGGCCTTCTCCAATGAGCCCGGGAAGGCATCGAAGAGAACGGTCTCAAATCCGGCCTGGGCCGCGATCTGAGCGATACCGCCGCCCATCTGGCCCCCACCAACAACACCGACCGTCTTGACCTCGTGCATCTTCCGCTGCCTCCACACTCGCTCCGGGCCGCCTTCCGCGATCCTCAGAACCTCTCGCACATCGACCAGCGTAGGAGGCACTCAGCCCGAAGCCCGCTGTCGCTCCCAAGCGGGCAGCACAGGCCGCTACGCTATCCGCACCCATGCCATCGATCGATCAGATCCGCTCCATGCTCGAATCCGACCCAGACGACGCGTTCCTCAGATACGCGTTGGCGCAGGAACTCGCCAAGGCGGGCGAGCACGACGAAGCGATCGCCGAGTACGACCGCGTGATCGCGATCGACGCCCACGAGCACTACGCATATTTTCATAAAGCTCGCTCACTCGAGGCCTGCGGCGAGATCGAACAAGCCATTGCCACCCTCGAGGCTGGACTCAACATCGCCACTGCGGACGCCGAGCAGAAGGCGGCCTCGGAGATCGCGGGGTACATCAATCAGCTGCGTTAGGCCTCAAACCCAACTGGCAGCATCATCTACAATGTGAACCCTCGTTGCATCGATCAGGGGAGCCCCGCAAGCAAAGGCCGATGCAAACCGCTCGTTCATTGGTACCAGGCAGGATTCGGCGGGCTTTCCTTTGCTCCGAGGCGCGAATGCGTACCATGATGCCATGACCAAGCGACACGTAACGCTCCCAGCCGCGTCGGTCCTGATCCTCATCGCCTCAGGCTGCCAGAAGCACGAGAACCTCCGACTCGAGATCGGGCAAACGCAGCGGCCGGCGGCTCTCGAAGCCACCCCGCCCGCGATGGGCTCCGACCAGCCGCTGGTGGAACGTACCGAGCCCTCGATCACCGATTTGTCGCGCGAGAACTGGGACACCATTACCTATGTCGTGCCAGTTGATGGTGTCGCGCACAACGCCGACTGGCGCTGGCTCGAGCCCCAGGTTGGAACATCGCACAGGGCAACCGGCACGAACCCGACGCCCGAGACCGCGCTCGAGCTTGAGGACCACGCCCCGGGCGATCAGGCCCTGATCGCCCTCATCACACCCGTGTACGCCGCGATCGAGTTTGTCACGATGCCCGTCCGGGCGTTCCTGGAGCCCCTCTGGGATCCGTACTACTCGCCATCGGACCCGTTCCAGCGAACCCAGTACGCCGAGCCCGTTGCATTCCCACAGCCTACCGATGGGGGACCCGTTGGTGAAGTCACGCCGCGGGCCTCAGCGATCCTCGCTGATGTCGATCCGGATGCTCCCGAGGCCGACGACGAGTGAGCGACGGCCCCGTCGAGCAAAACGTCCGCCCCGAGTATGAAATCGGGGTACGCGATGCCCTCGCCGCTTCAAGCAAGGGCACGCTCACGATCCTCGATATCCGCGAGCACGAAGAGCTTGCGGTTGTGAAACTCGACACCGCAGAGCACATCCCCGCGAGCGAGTTCGCAGCGAGAGTTGACGAGATCATGGACCTTGCTGACGCCTCGGGACCGGAGGGCCTCGCGCTGATGTGCCATGTTGGTGTGCGATCGTTCCAGGCGACCATGCTTCTGCGGCAGGAAGGCGTCGAGAACGTCCGCTCGCTCGCTGGCGGGATCGATGCCTGGAGCGTCTACATCGATCCGGACTTGCCGCGCTACTAGACACCAGCCTTCAGACGACGCCGCCCATCGCCTCCGCGGTCACCGGCTCGCTCGACTTCATCATTGAGACAAAGGCATCGAAAAGATAGCCCGCGTCGTGCGGTCCCGGACTCGCCTCGGGGTGATGCTGAACCGCAAACACCGGCCTGTCACGCAGCCGGAATCCGGCAACCGTGTCATCGTTGAGGTTCACATGCGTAACCTCCCCCCCCGCGGCCTCCACCGACTCACGCGTCACAGCAAACCCGTGGTTCTGGCTGGTAATCTCGACCCGCCCTGTGAGCAAGTTCCGGACGGGCTGATTCGCCCCACGGTGCCCAAACTTCAGCTTGTAGGTCTCAGCTCCCACCGCAAGGCTCAGGAGCTGGTGCCCGAGGCAAATACCAAATGTCGGGATTGTGCGATCGCCGGAGATGATCTCCCGCAGCATCGCGATGGTCGCCTCGACCGCTGCGGGATCGCCCGGGCCGTTGCTGACGAACAGCCCGTCAGCTTCGCCCCGTTCAAAGCGGGCAACGATGTCGGCGGCGCTCGCTTTGTGCGGGATGATTGTGACCGCGCAGCCACGCTCGGTCAGGTTGCGCAGGATGTTCCGCTTCGCACCGCAGTCGATCGCGAGGACGCGAAGCTGACCATCTGGACGAGCCGTTCCCAGCGTCGCCCAGCTGCCGAGCGAATCCTCCCAGCCGTGATCGCTGGAGCAGCCAACGCCCGCGACAAGGTTCTGACCCGCCATCGATGCCGCACGGCGTGCACGCTCGACGAGTTCCGCATCTCCGATCGCCTCATCGGCGGTAAGGACACCGCGTAACGCACCAGTGGTGCGTAGTCGGCGCGTGATCGCCCTCGTATCGACACCTGTGATCCCGAGCACACCTTGATCCGCGAGATAGCTTGAAAGGTCACCCGTCGCTCGGTAGTTCGAGTGGAGCTGCGCCAGCTCCCGGACGACGAAGCCGGCAACCTGCACACGCTCGCTCTCGACATCGGCCCGGTTTACCCCGGTATTGCCGATCAGCGGCGCCGTCTCAACCAAGATCTGGCCCGCGTATGAGGGGTCCGTCAGCGACTCCTGATACCCGGTCATCGCGGTGTTGAAGACCACCTCGGCCTCAACGGTGACCGCCTCACCACCCGCCCCGACGCCGAACGCCCGGCCCTGGTACACGGTCCCGTCCTCGAGGCCCAGCCTCCCGATCGCGTTCTGCTGCGGCATCGGTAAAGTCTAGGTCTTGACCGGACCCGAACTTTTCCAGACCGAGCCAGAGAGTGACCCCCACGCGAAATACGCCGTCGTCGCGGTGGAGCGGGGCCTCGACCGCCTGGGCGACCGCGCGGCAGATGGCCTCACGTACCGGGTCGGAGACGATCCCGTGGAACCGGGTGACCGCGTCGAGGTGCCTCTGGGCAGAGGGGGCACACCGACCGCGGGCGTTGTCGTCGCGACGGGCGATGCTCAACTGCTCAACGGGTTCGACCCCCGGAAGGTCAAGCCGCTGTCCAAGCGGCTCGGAGCCGGCCTTCCACGCGAGCTGCTAGAACTCGCCCGCTGGCTCAGCCGCTATTACGTTTGCCCGCTCGGCATGGTCCTCGCCTCGATGACCCCTGCCGCAGTACGCAAGGGCGTGGGCAAGCGGACCGAAGTGGTGCTCACGCCGGCCCAAGCACCCGCAACCGATGATCTGACGCCCTCGGCGAAACGGGCATGGGCCGCGCTCAGCACGCTTAGTCCCACGCCCTACCCGGCAACAGCAAGGCGGCTCGCAGACCTGATCGGCGACAAGACCATCGGCGCGATCAACCGACTCAAGCGTGCGGGTCTGCTGGAAGAGCAGGAACGCGAGGTGGTCCGCGTTTCCACACCATTGGTGAGAGCCGAAACTGAACATTCTGATCGTCCCACCCCCACCCCCGCTCAGCGTGAGATCATCGAGGGGATCGCGGGTTCGCTTGGCTCCTTCGGGGTCGAACTGCTGCGGGGTGTCACCGGATCAGGGAAAACCGAGGTCTACCTACGGCTCATCGAGCGGGTGCTTGAGTCGGGAGGGTCGGCGCTCGTGCTCGTCCCCGAGATCTCGCTCACGCCACAGACCGCAGGCCGGTTCGAGGCACGTTTCGGCACCAATCGCGTTGCGGTGATGCACTCGGGACTCACCGCGAGCCAGCGTCACGCCGAGTGGGAACGTGCGAGAACCGGGGCCGCACGGCTCGTTGTGGGTGCACGGAGTGCTGTCTTCGCCCCCCTCTCGGAGCTCGGCCTGATCGTGGTCGATGAAGAGCATGACACTTCTTACAAGCAGGACCAACTTCCCCGCTACCACGCCCGCGATGTCGCGATCAAGCGAGCCCAACTCTGCGGCGCCCGTGTCGTCCTTGGTTCGGCAACCCCGTCGCTTGAGAGCTGGCACAACGCGGTGATGCACCGCTTCAGGCTCTCAGAACTCACCGAGCGTGTCGGCGGTGGTTCACTCCCGCCAGTCGAGCTGATCGACCTCGCTCAAGAACGAAAGCGCGGCATGAGCCGAGAAGCGTCGATCGGGCCGACGCTGACCAACGCCCTCATGCACACACTCTCGGGCAACGGACAGGCGTTGCTCCTGCTGAATCGTCGGGGCTTCGCGAGCCACCTGTGTTGCCCGGATCGGACCTGTGGCTGGACACTCCGGTGCGACCACTGCGAGGCCGCAATGGTGCTCCACAAGCGGCACGGCCGTGCGAAGCTCCTCCGCTGCCACCACTGCACGGCCGAGCAGCGCAGACCCGACAGGTGCCCGAGGTGTGGCAAGACACCCATCCCGCTCGGCACCGGGACGCAACGCGCCGAGGAGCAGCTCGCACCGATCGTCGATGCCTCGGGCCTGGATCCGGAGAGCGCGATGATCAGAGTGGACGCCGACACCATGCAGCGTGCGGCCGACTACTTCGATGCGTTGGGCCGCTTCGCATCGGGCGAGGCCCGGGTGCTACTGGGCACACAGATGATCGCCAAGGGCCTTGACTTTCCGGGTGTTGAACTCGTCGGTGTACTCAGCGGTGATACCGCTCTGGCAGTTCCCGACTTCCGAGCTGAAGAACGCACATTCCAACTGATCAGCCAGGTGGCCGGTCGTGCTGGACGCGCGGGTCGCCCGGCACGTGTTCTCGTGCAGACCGCCGAGCCCTCAGCTCCTGTGCTCCAGGCCGCATCGCGGCACGATTACCTCACCTTTGCATCGCGCGAACTCGCAACCCGGAAAGCCGCACACCTCCCGCCCGAGATGCGGATGGTCCGCATCGTCTGTCGCCATCACGACCGCGAGCGGGCCGAACGCACAGCGAAGGACACCGCCGCGGCTCTTCGTGATGCGGCATCGCCAGAGATCCGCGTGGATGGTCCCTTCGCCTGCCCGATTGAGCGGATCGCCGACAAGTGGCGGTTTGCCGTTGATCTAACCGCACACAGTGCGGCCCAGGCCCAGGGGCCCCTCCGGGCACTCCGCGCCTCGGGCCTGCTCAAGAGCGACGCAAATACCGCGGTCGATGTCGATCCAGTTGCGCTCCTCTAAGCCGATAGGCTCACCGTTGATGCAAGGACGCCTCCCACCACTCGAAGGCTGCCGTGTCACGGTCATGGGCCTGGGCCGGCATGGCGGAGGCCTGGGCGTCGCGGCGTGGCTCGGAGCCCAAGGCGCAGACGTTCTCGTCACAGATCTCGCGGGGGAGGACGCGCTACAGACACCGCTCGATGAACTCCACAAGCGATTCCCGGCGGCTGAACCGCCGCGACTACGCCTGGGCGAGCACAACATCAGCGACTTCACGGACACCGACCTGGTCATCGCAAACCCTGCGGTCCCGAAGCCCTGGGACAACCGCTACCTCCGGGCAGCGTCCGCCGCGAAGGTTCCGGTGACAACCGAGATCGGTCTCGTCGCGAGCCACCTTCTCGATAGAAAGCGTGTAGTCGGTGTGACGGGATCGGCGGGAAAAAGCACGACCGCGTCCATGATCGAGGCGGGCCTCACCGCCTCGGGGATCCCGACATTGCTCGGTGGCAACATTGGCGGATCCCTTCTCGATCGACTCGATCAGGCGAACGACACGACCATCGTGCTCGAGCTCTCGAGCGCGATGCTTTATTGGCTCAAAGGCTGGAGCCCTGGGATCGCGGTTGTGACCTCGTTCGAACCCAATCACCTCGATTGGCACGGAGACCTTGACCATTACCTGCGCTGCAAGCAGTCGATCCTCGCATCGCAGACTCCGAGCGACTACGCGGTGCTTGAACAATCCTTGGACTGGCCAGTACCGGACGGTGTCCGGGTGGTGAAACCAGGAAACCCCATCGATGGGCTCACCGTTGTTGGCGCTCACAACCGCAATAATGCGGCGCTCGCGCTCGCCGCATGCGTCGCCGCGGCACCCAACGCCTCCCGAGACGACCTCGCCAGTGGTATCAGAGCATTCAAAGGCCTTCCTCATCGTCTCAGCACCGCCGGTACATTCCGCGGCGTGCGCTGCATCGACGACTCCAAGAGCACAACCCCCTCGGCCTCGCGTCTCGCCTGTGCCGCGGCCAGTGAGGAACTCGCCAACGGGCGGCTGCTCCTGATCGCCGGCGGCTATGACAAGCACGTTTCGCTCGACGAGTTGAGGGACCTTCCGGGATCGCCCGAGGTGTTCGCCATCGGCCAGACCGGAGCCGAGGTTGCGCGGGTCACGGGCGGGACAGTGGCAGGTACGCTGGAACACGCGGTTGAGCTCGCCGCACAACGAGCCCGCCCGGGCGATGTGTTGCTGCTCAGCCCCGCCTGCGCATCGTGGGATCAGTTCACGGGCTTCGAAGAGCGCGGCCTGAGATTTACTAAGCTCGTGCAAGAGCAGTTCAGGGAGGACGCGTAATGCGGCCCCGATTCCGAAACGCGTTCATCACGTTCGTTCCACCGTTGCTCTTGGCTGGTTGCGCCGGAACGGAGATCGGCGCAGAGTCGCCAGCCCCAGAGCCCTCCCCACCCGCACCGGTCACAGATTCTCCGCAGGTCATGGAGCCCGCCGTTGAATGGGTGGCTGTGTTCCCAGGCGTTCGCATTAACAGAGCGATCCGAGCCGTCGAGTTCGAAGGCACAGTCCCGCTGGACGCCCACAACCCGGAAACCCCTGATGTGTACCTCGAGGTGCTCGTCTGCATACCAGACAGCAAGGAGCACGAGTCGCTCGTCGTTACGGACGCGAAGCCAAGCCATATACACGCGTCACTCTTGTTGCTTGGCTACGAACCGGGCGAGCCCGGCGTGTGGTCTTGGAGCGATGGGCGAGCGGTACTGACGCCGCCGACGGGATCGGCCCTGGATGTGCGTTTCATCGTCGGCTCGCGCGATGAACGAGCAACAGACTGGATCATGGCGATAAACGACGAAGTCACGAGCAATCTCATCGCCCCCGACCAGCCCGGATGGCGGTTCGCCGGCTCGAAGCTCCGTGATTTCCGTGGAGAACGCGTATACGACGCAGATCGCCGGGGCGTGCTTGTGGGGCTCCACACTTTCGGCGGAGAGACTGTGGGTCTCACACGCGTCATGAGCCCCGAGGCTTCCAATGAAGAACCGATCTGGCTCGCGAATCCCGAACGCGTGCCTGATTACGGCACACCCGTCACTGTCCGACTCATGGCTTGGCCCGATGACGAGTAGCGAGCGATCGGATCAGCGCGGATTGCGAAGCTCGACGGTGTAACCATCGATACTGTTGCGCGGATCCGAAAGCGTCAGCTGCACGGTGCGGTTGGTAAACCAGCCAGCAGCGGTCATGCGCTCGACGAGCTCCGGAAGATCCTCGACACTCTCGCCGTTAACCTCGGTAATAAGCAGACCACGCCTGATGCCGGCTCGATCTGCGCGGCTTCCGTCCTGGACCCTTGTGATGAAAGGTCGCCCGCCGCCGCGGTTGACGGTTTCGATCTGGAGCCCGGCCGCACGGATCGTGTCGCGGAAGTCTGGCCCGACCAGTTCAGTAATCGCGAACTCATCCAGCACAACCTCAAGCTCTACAAATCTGCCATCGCGGAAGACAGTGAGTTCCGTCGGCGTGTTCGGGCCGGTGGTCGATATTAACGAGCGGAGTACCGCGCTTGTCGGGGTGCGTTGACCGTCGAACGCGGTGATGATGTCATCGGGCTGGACACCAGCTCCGTCAGCTGCGGTTCCGGAAACCACACTTGCTACCTGGACACCCATACCCCAGAACTGGCCGTTAAAGAAGACCTCTTGGTTACCGTTGCGGCCGTTCGACATCTGGATGCCGAGATATCCGCGACGTGGGATGTCACCGGCGATCAGCTGGGTCACGATCGATTCGATCACGTTCAATGGAATCGCAAAGCTGATCCCCGCCGACTGCCCCCCTTCGACAGTGGTGCCATCGGTCTCACGACCAGTTGCAATTGCAACATTCATGCCGATCAAGCGTCCCTTGATATCCACAAGCGGTCCGCCGGAGTTGCCAGGGTTTACCGCGGCATCGGTCTGGATGAAGTTCGTAAAACCTCTGGTTGCCGCGAACGCGCCGGAAGGATCCCTTCCGAGCCCCGACACGATGCCCTTGCTCATGCTGAACTTGAACCCGAACGGAGAGCCAAACGCGAAGACCTGCTGACCCTGCCGGACAGCTTCAGATGTGGCACGCTCCATCGGGAACAGCCCAACACCGGGCTCGATGCGGAGCACAGCGATGTCGGTGTAGGCGTCATCAGCCACGAGCACGGCCTCAGCAGTGCGCCCGTTGGCGAACTGCACCGTGATGTCCTGTGCGCTGCGGATCACGTGAGCATTGGTGACAATGTGGCCCTGCTCGTCAAAGACCCACCCCGTCCCGCTGCTCAGCCCCCGGCTCCGGCGTTCGCGGCGGGTCGTCTCGATGTGGACGACACTCGGCATGACGATGTCGGCAACCGCGGTTTGGGCCTGATCAATTCGAGCGAGTATGTCGTCGGCTTCGATGACCTGTGCCGCGAGCCTGATCTGCGCCCGTTCCGAGGCGTGGCCCGCCCTCGCGATGGCGAGTGGAATCGCCGCAAGGGTTGCAAGTGTCAGCATAAAGACGGTCACCGCGGGTGCGATCGAGACGAACTTGCGCATGCGTGCGTACTCCGAGTTCTCCGGATGCCGAGATGTCTCATTCCGGGCGGGTCTCAGGCGACCGGAATCTGCCGCTGACCTCCCGAATCGGCCAGCCTTGGCCGCTCGGTGAGGTTCTACGGGAACGAGCCTCCACGGGTTCAGACCCGCGGCTCTCGCCCAGGCGGTATTCGCCGCCCACAGCCTACCGGACGCCCCTCTCCCGCCAACCTGTCAAGATCCCGCGGGCCTTGAGGGGGTCGGGGTATCGGACGACACCATCCTGTACCGTTTCCCGCCGATCTCACGGCGGGCCACACGATCGACCCAAGTCCAGGCCGCTCGGCGAAGATCCTCGCCCATTTCGGCAACCGGCTCAGCGAATCGGGGCGGGTTCTGGCTCATGCCCACAAGGTCTTGCAGAACCAGGATCTGCCCGTGGCATGAGGTGCCCGCACCGATCCCGATCACAGGGACCCCCGACTGCTCGATCACCGCCTGAGCCGCCTCATCGGGTACCGCCTCGATCAGCAACATCGCGGCCCCCGCGTCCTCAAGGGCGCGGGCGTCAGCAACCAGCCGCTCGATGGATGAACTTGTGCGGCCCTCGGCCCGGTATCGCCCTGTGAGCGCCACGCGTTGGGGCAACAGACCGATGTGCGCACAGACCGGGATGCCTGCCCGAACGATCTTGCTCACGAGAGGCGCGAAGCCCGCATCAACCTCCATCTTTACGATGTCGGCCTTGCCCTCGGTCAGGAACCGCCCGGCGTTCTTGATTCCCTCGGCATCATCGGCATGGAAACTCATAAACGGCATATCCGCCATCACGAGCGTTCTCGGCGCGCCTCGCTTCACCGCGGCCGTAAGCGTCACGAGGAAATCCAGTGAGATCTCGCTGGTGCGATCGAGACCGAGAATGACCTGAGCCGCGCTGTCGCCGACGAGCAGAACAGGTACTCCCGCGGCTTCGAGCCACCGGGCGGTCGTCGCGTCGTAACAGGTCAAGCAGGCGAATGGGTCACCGCCGTTACGGACCAGTTGCCGAAGGCTCTCGATCGTGATCGCGGGGCGCGACTCGGACAGATACTCTGGGGGCATGCGGGATTCTAGGGGGCCTTACATGGCTACCCAGCAGGGCTCTACCATCCGCCCCCGTGCCCGTGCTCACCGCGACCAACCTCCGACACGCTTACGGCGACGATCTCGTCCTGAGCAACGTTTCGCTCAGCGTTGAGCCGGGCGAGCGTGTGGGGCTCGTCGGGCGGAACGGCCAAGGAAAGAGCACACTTCTGAAGATCCTCGCGGGCGAGCTGCCACATGATTCGGGCGATGTGGGTGTTCGAAGAGGAGCGCGATCGGCATACCTGAAGCAGAACCCCACTCTTAATCTTGGCCACACCGTGCGGGAGGAAGCGGAGTCGGCGTTCGGAGAAGTGGGCGAGTTGCACGCCGAACTCGAAGGCGTGTTCGAGCAGATGGCGGAAGCCGAAGGGGACACTCTTGAGAAGCTGCTGCACCGGCAGACCGAGCTCGAGAAGCGGATCGAGGCCGCGGGCGGGTACACCCACGGGCACAAGGTCGAGCGTGTGCTCCACGGGCTTGGGTTCACCGATGCGCAGCTAGCACTCCAGACGAATCATCTATCTGGCGGTCAGAAAGCCAGGCTTGCGCTCGGCCGGCTGCTGCTCGAAGAACCCGATGTGCTGCTGCTGGACGAGCCGACGAACCACCTCGACATCGCTGGACGTATCTGGCTCGAGCGGTTCCTCGGCGACGAGTTTAAGGGCGCGGTCGTCCTGATCAGCCACGACAGGCGGCTGCTCGACGGAGTCGTCGACCGGATCCTCGAAGTCGAGCTGGCCAGGCTCTACGACTATCCGGGGGACTACACCGCGTACCGCACCCAACGCGCCGAGCGGAAGCTCACGCAGGCCCGTGAGTACGAGAAGCAGCAGACGCGGTTCAAACGCGAAGAGGCGTACATCCGCAAGTACAAGGCTGGCCAGCGTGCGAAACAGGCGCGCGGGCGAGAATCGATCCTCGAACGCGCCAAGGCCGACCAGATCGAGCGGCCTATGGAACTCGCCGAGATGAAGCTCAATCTTCCCAAGGCCGAGCGGACCGGCGAGGTGGTCATCAGCGGGCGTGGGCTGACGAAGAAGTACCAACGCGAGGACGGATCGGACCTCGTGCTCTTCGAGGAGCTCGATGTCTCGGTCGGTCGCGGCGAGCGCTGGGGCGTTGTGGGCCCGAACGGCGTGGGTAAAACCACGCTCGTGCGCACGCTGCTTAGTGAGATTCAGCCCGATGCCGGGGCACTCAAGCTCGGCACGAACGTACAGATCGGCTACTTCCGCCAGACACCGCCCGAGGCGGACCCCGAGATGCCTGTGGTCCGTTACATACAGCGGCGGGTCGCCAAGGAGAACGACGGGCTCCAGCTCAGCGAGTACGACGCGCGGAGCCTGGCGGCGGCGTTCTTGTTCAGCCAGAGCGATCAGGAGAAGCCGCTGGGCGTGCTCTCGGGCGGTGAGCGGGCAAGGGCCGACCTCGCGGCTTTGCTCTCGAGCGCCAAGAACCTGCTAGTCCTCGACGAGCCAACCAACCACCTCGATATCCCCAGCGCAGAACGGTTGGAGCAGGCGCTCGCGATCGATGGCGGATACGAGGGTGCGCTCCTGCTCATCAGCCACGACCGGGCGATGCTGGACGCGTGTTGTGACAACTTGGTCGTGCTTGAGGGCGGGGGCAAGGCTCGCGTGTTTACCGGGACGTACAGCGAGTACGAAGCGAAGTACGGTGCGCCAGGCGACAACGGACCGCCAGCAACCCAGGCTCCCAAGCCCGAGCCGAACAGGACGGTGACACCACCACCGACGAGCTCCGTCGCACCCAAAGAGAAACGGAAGAGCCGTTTCAGCTGGATGCCGACGGATCAGCTGGAGATTCGGATCAACGAACTCGAGACCGACATCGCCGGAATGGACCAGACGCTGGGCGGGACCGAGATCTGGACCAACGCCGACAAGGCACAGCAGCTAACCGACGAGCGATCGAGGCTCAAAGCTGAGCTGGATGAAGCCGAGGAGGAATGGCTCGGACGCGCCGAATAGGTTTCATCCGAGCGCTTTGAGCTCCTTGATAACCGCGTCTGCGTGTCCGGGCACCTTGACCTTGTCCCAGCGTTTCACGACCTTGCCCGCACCGTCGAGCAGGTATGTTGTCCGCTGGACGCCCATGTACTTGTTCCCGTACATGCTCTTCTCGACCCAGACGCCGTACTTGTCGCACACGGTCGGGTTGCCGTCCTTGTTCTCCTTAACATCCGCGAGAATGGGGAAGTTCAGGTCGTGCTTCGCCGCGAACTTGGCCTTGCTGTTTGTGTCCTGCGGACTGATACCGAGAACAGCCGCGTCGAGCTTCTCGAAGTCCGGGAGTTGGTCGCGGAACTGGCAGGCCTCTTTGGTGCAGCCGCTCGTGTCGTCCTTGGGATAGAAGAACAGCACGACGGGAGATCCGGCGAGGTCCTTGAGGGCGTGTTTCGCCCCCTCCTGATCTTCGAGCGTGAACGCTGGGGCTTTCTTGCCTTCGTCGATGAGTGGCATGTGTGTCTCCTGATGAGGGAGACATCTGTAGGCGCGCGCCCCGAGCGGACGGCAACGTCCGTTGCCCAACACGGACCTATCTCAGCCACCGAGCCAGGTCTTGAGGACGAAGAAGACCGCGGCTCCGAGCGCAACTGCTGAGCAGATCAACGGCCAGATCGGTGCCTTACTGCTCACATTCGGATCTCTAATGAGTCTCAGCCGTCCAGTGACGTCCGCGCTGAGTGGGTGATCCCCGGTTCGTGCGGCGTCCTGAACGATCGCGATCACGAGATTCGCATCGAACGGCCGCAGACCCATCGACTGGCCCTGGCTCAGCAGCTTTTCGCGAACCTCCGGCCGGAGAATCCCAGCACGGCCTCCCTCAAGCTTGGTCGCAACGCGTGTCGCGAACACCCAGCGGAGGTCATCGTGGGACAGGAGCGCCGCCTCCTGATTCGCCTGCTCCACCTGGCGACGATCGCGTCTCGACGGGCGCTTGGGCTTGTTGCTCTTGTGCAACGATGATGCACCCCGGCCACTCTCGGGGTACACGAGCCGCAACGATGGGCCCTGATCCGGTCTCATAACGCCGCCGTCGTCCACTGCAGAACACTACGGGCGAACCGCGTGCCAGGTTTGACCGACCTCGATACGCTCCGACGTCCCAGGGCGGAGAGATGATGGCGGAAGAGAAGCCCAATCAGCACGCGGAATTGCCCACCGTTCCTACGGATCGGGGAGACGACGCGGTGCTCCAGATCCTCGGCGAGCAGAGCCGCAAGGGCAAACTGCCCGGCTTCATGGCTCGCCCGAAGGCCCGCGGGCTGTTCCTTGTGGAGGCCTACGCCACGCCGTTCACGCATGAAGTGATCGGGCGGGCCGAGTCGGGCGGGCTTCGATTCGAACTTCGTGCTCAGCGGCGCTGGATCTGGGGCTACGCCATCGTGCTGGCCCTGAGCATCTGGCCCGGGTGGCCCCTGACCGACGACATCATCGCGGCCTACAGCGATTGGTATGCGAACAACATCGAGACCTGGTGGTGGTACCTGCCTCTCTCGGTGCTGAGCATCCCGGCGGTCTTCAAGCTCTGGAAGAAAAGCAGGGCCGAGGCACACGCCTCGGCCCTGGAACAGATTGATGCTATCAGCAAGGCCCTCGGGTAGAGGTACCGTGGTTGAGCTACTCGACGTCCTTGCCCTCCGCGACGTCGGTGATGCTCGCCGGCTCATGGCCCACGAACTCACCAGCCTTGAGCTTCTTGATGTAGCTGTGGTAGGCACCCATCGCGGTCGCACCGAAGATAAGCATGATCGGGATGTTGGCCCAGAGCATAACGCCGGTACCGAATGTGGTCAGGGTGTCGAGCTCGTGCAGGGTCGTGATGAAGCCAGCGGTTGAGAGCAGTATTGCGCCGCAGTACACGATCTTGTAGGGCAGGACGGCCTTGTCGCCGAAGAGGAAGACAACGCCCTGTTCGCCGTAGTAGCTCCACGAGATCATCGTTGAGATCGCGAATAGCCAGGACGCAAGCACAACGAGATACGTACCGAAGCCCGGGACGACGCGGTTGAACGCGTGACTCGTAAGCGATGCGCTCGTGTATTCGACATGGACACCGTTGTCTCGAAGGACCGGTCTTGTGGCGGACTCGATCGTGCCCCAGACCACCGAGACTTCGCCCGACTCCTGCATCTCCGCCGCGCCGGTGATCTTCCTTGTCACGGACCCTGTGTTGCTGTCTTCTTCATCGACCTCGAGGACCATGTAGACGGTGAAGGGCTGGCTCCCCCACTCACCCTCGATCCGCTTTGCTTCAACGGTTCGCTCAGGCAGCACACTGTTGCTCAGCGTCCACGTGTTCTCTTGTCCGCCGGCCTGCACAACCGCGATGGGGTTGTCGGCGGCAAAGTTGGCCTCGGCCTCACGGTTCCAGGCGCCGGTGCTCAGCAGGACGAGCGCGGTAAGCGTGCACACGACAATGGTGTCGATAAATGGCTCGAGCCCCGCGACAACGCCCTCGCGGACGGGCTCGCCCGTCTTCGCCGCCGAGTGAGCGATTGGGCTGGAGCCCTGGCCCGCCTCGGAGCTGAATAGGGCTCGCTTCATGCCCATCGCGAATGCGTAACCCATAGTGCCACCGATGAACGCGCCCGTCGCTTCCGTCGGCGCGAACGCGTGCTTGAAGATCAGCCCAAACATCGCTGGGATCTGGCCGATGTTCATCACGATCACGTAGAGCGCAGCCAGCAGGTAGATGCCGCACATGAGCGGGACGAGCCGCCCGGCGACGGCTCCGATGCGCTTCACGCCGCCGATGATCACCATGGCGACCAAGACGGTCATGACTAGGCCTGAGACCTGGCCGGGGACGCCGAACTCCTTCTGAGTCACGTCGGCGACACTCCAGGCTTGGAACATGTTGCCGCCGGTGAACGCGCTAACGAGCAGTGTGATGACGAAGATGCCGCCGATGATTGTGCCCAGGGGCTTAAGGCCGAGCCTTCCCATGCCCTTCTGGGCAACCCACATCGGGCCGCCGTGCGGGTTGTCGGGGTCGTCGGTGTTCCGGTCGAGCATGCTGAGCGTGACCTCGGTCATCTTCAGTGACATGCCGAGCAGGCCCACAATCCACATCCAGAAGATCGCGCCGGGTCCGCCTGCGGCGACTGCGAGCGCAACACCACCGATGTTGCCAAGACCCACCGTCGCACTGAGCGCGGCACTAAGGGCCTGGAAGTGGTTGATCGCGCCCGGGTCGTCCTTCTCGTCGTACTTGCCGCGGATGACAGCCGAGCCGTGGGTCAGTGCCCGGTACTGGCCGAAGCCGCTCCAAAGGGTGAAGAGCACCCCCGTGCCCAGAACGATGTAGAGCACCCAGTCGTGCCAGATGATGCCGCTGGCGGCGTTGAGTGCATCCCAGAAGCTTTGCATATCTGAACCTGTCCCCGCTGTCGGCGGTGCCGCCGGGCACGACTCGCCCCGGGACCCGCAGATCCTGTATTGAGTGAAGCAGCGTACCGGGCGGGACTTAGCGTTGCCACCCCAGGCTGCGGTAGCATGGCACCAGTGTGATGGACCACCGCTCAATCGTGTCGGCATCCTGCTCGGCACTCGAAGAGGCGCAGCGATGCGCCGATTATGAACAGGCTGTCCGAGGTATCGAGAGCCTCGACGCCAAGGCGATCACGCAGATCGTCCGCGATGGCCTTGTTCTCAGCGGTCTCGGTGTCCTTCGCGACGAGCGTTACCCGGGCAGCGGTGCTCGTGGGCCTCGGTGTGATCTAGTCATCGGACCCGAGCCGGGGTTTCGGCTCGGTGCAGGTGATCCGGCTGAGGCGTTGGGGCTCTTTGAGCCGACCGCCGCGTGTGTGCTCGCCCCGGAAGAAGCACTGTGGATCGAGTGCCGGGTCGTGGGGAGCGTGGTGGACAACACTGGCGCGGCTGGTCGTAGGGCGCTTCCCGCATGTGTGTCGGACGTCCAGCGACTCGCTGAGGAAGGCGAGGTCTCCGATGGCGGTCTCCTCGTGATCCACTTTGCAGCTCATGATGAAGTGGCCCGAGCCGATCGCGATGGGCTCGTCTCTGCGATGCTCGACGCGGGGCTTCCGGTTGGCCCTATCGAGCATGAGCGGTTTGAGATCTCCGATCGCCTCGGTGTCACGGTCTGCTCTGTCTGGCTGCTGCCCGTCCGGACAGGATGAGCGTCACTTCAGCCCGGCGACGTGCTCGATCGCATCGGCTGCGGCGGTTGAGGCGTTGGTCCCCGCGAACTGCTGGGCAATCTGCTCAAGGTGCCCCGCCTGGACCTCGGCGAGCTTGGGCTGGCTGATGAGTTCATCAACCGCCTCGGTGATCGGCTCGTGCCCCTCGAAGTGAGGCACCAGCTCGCGCACGACCTCACGACCAGCGACAAGGTTGGGCAGCGTGAAGAACTCAGTCGAGAGCAGCCACCGGGCAAGCAGCGTGTACATCACTGGGTTCGATCGGTAGAAGATCACCATCGGCTTGCGCTGGCGGGCGATCTGGAGCGTGACCGTGCCGCTCACAACAAGAGCCAGGTCGCACCAGCGGATCACCGCATCTGCTTGGCCTGAAACGATGTCGAGCCCATCGGGCCAACCACCGAGCTCGTTCGCCGTCGCACGCAGCCGTTCCTCGACCTTGGGCGTCGTTGCGGCGACAAGGCCCCGCAGGTTGGGGTGCCTCCTGCGGAGTTCGCGGAAGGACTCAAGCTGGAGCGGGAAGTTCGCCTTTATCTCGCCCGGACGCGACCCGGGCATGACCGCGAGCCTGGGCACCCCTTCCTCGTTCGCACCGGCGAAGCCGGCAACCCTCGCATCAAGGGTCTCGGTGTCGAGGGGCCGATCGAACAGCGGATGGCCGACGAACTCGGCGCGCACGCCGCGGGCGCGGAACCACTCCTCTTCAAATGGAAGCAGGCAGAGCACCTGGTCGGTCAACCGCCTGAGTTTGCGGATCCGCCAGCCTCCCCAGGCCCAGATCTGAGGCGCCACAAGGTGCACTACCCGCATGTCTGCCTTCTTTGCGATCTCGCAGATCGGGAAGTTCGCAGCGGGTGAGTCCACGGGGATGTGGACCGTTGGACCGTTCTCCTGGATCCAAGCGGCGATGCGTTTATTTATGCGTCGATGCTCACGGATTTTCGCGAGCCCGGGCAGGCCCATGACCGCGTCGCCACCTGTCTGCTCGATGATCGTGGCGCCGGAGCCTTCCATTTTCGGACCGCCCCAGGCGTTGATGATCAGGTCGGGGTGCCGCGACCGCAGTTCGCCAATCACCGCGGATGCGTGGTCATCACCACTCGGCTCGAAGGCCGTGAAGAGCAACGAGGGCTTCCGGGATGGGTTGGCATTGGAGGGCACGGAGGGCGAGTGAAGCGGGCGACCGGGCCCGGGTCAAACCGGCGCGGGGGGGCAGATCAGAAGCCGGCCTCATCCAGCCAGGCGCTTGGGCGCTGGCCGAGCGCGTCAGCAACCGAAAGCAGGGACTCAAGACTGGGCAGGTGGGCCCCCCGCTCGATGCTGCTCAGCTGGCTGACACTGACACCCGAAGTCTCGCTGAGGCCCTTGAGGGTCCAGCCCCGCTCGGTCCGAGCCAGCCGAATCCGGCGGCCTAGCTCGTGGCGCAGCCTATCCTGGGGCCGCCGGCCCAGCTGGTACCGCTCAGCCGCCTGCGCGAGCACTTGGTTGAGTTCCTCGATACCGAAGGGCTTGGTGAGGTAATCGAACGCGTCCTGCTTGAAGAGCGTCCGCATGCTCTCCAGGCTCGCATGACCGGTCACGATAACCACGCACAGCTTGGGCCAGCGCTCACGGATCTCTGCGAGGACGTCTTCACCGCGGACGGGACCCATTGCGACGTCGAGGAGCACGATGTCGGGCAGCGCCCGCTCACACCGCTCGAACAGTGCACCATCTGTCGCAACGGCCTCCGCATCGTGCCCTTCTTCCTCGAGCAACGCCTTAATGTACTCGCGGAAGTCGGCGTCATCGTCGAGCGCG
The DNA here is from genome assembly GCA_039186605.1 of Planctomycetota bacterium. GTDB lineage: Bacteria > Planctomycetota > Phycisphaerae > Phycisphaerales > UBA1924 > JBCCZZ01. The sequence continues at coordinate 129,631 of JBCCZZ010000005.1, forward strand.
ACGATCGAGAGCCTGATCGGGTTGTCGGTTGTCGGAACTTCGGCTGTGGTCAAGAAGTGCTCTCGCCTGAATGCTCGGGCCAGAGTATCTCGAAGCGGGCACCCACGCGATCCGGACGGTTCCCCGCGAGAATCACGCCGCCGTGTTCGGCGACGATGCCCTCGGCGACCGCGAGACCCAGCCCGGTGCCCTGGGCGTCGAGGCGGGTGCTCACGAAGGGCTCGAACAGGGTGGGGAGCACTGCTGGGTCGATCCCGGGCCCGGTGTCTGCAACAACGACTGACGTGTGGGCTTCACCTTCTCGCTCGGTGCGTTCTGCCGAGACCTGGACCCACTTCGGTCCGCCAGACCTCGCCTCGCTGACAGCATCCACCGCGTTGCGCACCAGGTTCACGAGAACCTGCAGCATCCGGTCCGGATCGCATCGGCACACGAACCTCTCATCAACCTCGTTCACGAGTTCGACACCAGCGCTCTCGCGGTCGATCGATACGAGCGTGAACGCCTCCTGGACAAGATCGCGTGTGATCACCTGACGGACCTCGGGCCTGCGAGTACGCGCGAAATCCAGAAGGCTCTCGCCCAGTCGCTCCAGCCGGCCGGTCACGCGGATAAGAAGGGCTTCTTCGTCGGCTGTCAGCTCACGCGTTGCTCGGCGCGAGGCACGCTCGAGCGTGCCGCGAATCACGGCGAGTGGTGTGTTTAGTTCGTGCGCGATGCCGGCACTCATCATGCCGAGGCTTGCGAGGCGGTCGGCGTCCGCCAGGCTCCGCTTGGCGGTCTCTAGCAGGTGGTTCTTTCGTTGGAGGTCCGTCGCGGCCTGCTCGACGCGCTTCAGTGCCGCGGCGAGCGCCTTTTCGTTCCGCCTCAGGGTGAGCACAGACTCATTCCGAAGCCTCATCACATCGCCAAGTTCGTCTGCCGGGATCAGGTGATCCGAGATCAGACCCGCCTGCTCGTCGCCCTCCTGGAGCGCGCGGTCCGCCGCACGGAGCGTACGGATCGGCCCGTAGACATGGCGCGGAAGAATGAGCAGTTCGAGCGTCAGGGCGACAAACCCGTACATCGCGACAAGGGTCAGCCCAAGGAACAAATAGAGGTTGTCCACCTCGTCGCGAACACGCTGCGACCTCGCCCTCGCCGCGCTGATTTCGCCCGACGGTAATGCGACAACCGCGACGGACCCGTCGGACGAGGTCGCCTCGACGATCACACCGGGGGATTGCCGCGCAGTTTCTAGTGCCCGCTCGGGGACGACGCTCTCGAGTTCCGCCCCGCGGAAGAGTTGCACCTCGCCCGGGCGATCGCCGAGCCCACCTAGCGCCTGGCGCGCCCGAGCCAGATCTGCCTCGGCGATGGTCCGACTCAGGGTGGGTCTGATCGCGAGCAGGACCGTGAACGCGAGTACAGCGCTGAACAGCGTGTGCAGCACCATCAGCTTCTTGCGGATCCGCAGCCTCGCGAACGGGCCGCGCCTGCCGGGCGCGGTGTTTGTCCTGTGTTGGTTCGCGGTATCCATCGTGGCTCCATAGACTCGCCGACCTTGCCAAGCCCGGCGTCCGACAACACGCGATCCTCGCGCCCGAAGCGCGCCGCGGCAAGCGCGAACCGTGGACCCGCCACCGATGGGCGTCACGCCGCGCTGGACGCGGTTGCACGCCAAGCGGAACGATTCCCGGACCTGTTGCCCGTCTCGCCAGAGACCTCGCATCTTGACGCCCGCGACGCTCAGTTCGCTTCGGCGATCTACGACGCCACGGTCAGACGGTGGCTGACGCTCACCGCGATGCTGAATATGAGGCTGAAGCGGCCGCTCTCGAAGACCGACCCGGTGCTCCGCGCCGCGCTCCTGGGTGGCGCGGCGCAGCTCGTTTTCATGGGCGGCGTACCGGTCCACGCCGCAATCGGTGAGACCGTGGGGTGGGCCAAGGCCCGCTCTGGAAAGAGCGGCGCGGGGATGGTCAACGCTGTGCTCAGGCGGATCGCGGACTCGCTCGGGGATGTAGTTAGCGAGCCTTGGGACAACCGTCGCGACGCTCTTCCGCTGGCGGACGGGATGACGCGGCTGCTTGCCGATCAAGTGTTTGCTGAGGACCCACTCGTTAGGCTCATGGAAGCCGCCAGTTGCCCCCGCGCGTTGCTCCGACGCTGGACCGGCGCGGTTGGCGAAGAGCAAACAAGATCGCGAGCGATGCACGGTCTCGTTCGGCCGCCTGTAATTCTCAATACGAGCCAGCATTCTGGCGAACTGACCGAGACGGCCGAGCACGCTAAAACCGGGCACCGTGTCTTCGATGGCGTCGCCGGATCGCTCAGTTCCTTCCTAGATCGTTACCCCAAGGTGTGGGTCCAGGACCCCTCTTCATCCGGTGGTATTGAGAGTGTTCAAGAACTGCTCGCGGATGACCGGCTCGGGCTAGTGATTGATATGTGCGCCGGTATTGGGACGAAGACGCGCCAGTTGCTCGCCCACATGGCGGGTGGGCGGCTCATCGCGACGGATCAGGAAGAGTCGAAGCTGCGCCAGCTCGAAGCCTCACCCGCGCTCGAAGGAAACGTTGAGACGACCACACTGGACGAGCTGCCGCTGTCCTTTGCCGGCCAGGCTGATCTCGTGTTGCTGGATGTGCCCTGCTCGAACACGGGTGTTCTTCCGCGTCGCCCCGAGGCGCGATACCGTGCGGCAACGGAGCAGGTGAACCGGTTGGTCGATACGCAGCGTCAGATCGTCGCGGACGCGATCCGGTTGCTTTCTCCGCGCGGCGCGATCCTCTACGCGACCTGCAGCCTCGAGCCTGAGGAGAACGCAGGCATCTCCGAGTGGGCGTGCAAATGGCACGGCTTCGCAAGATCCGCCGAGCGGTTCATCGAGCCGCAAGGACTGCCGGGCGACCCGGCCTCAAACTACTGGGACGGTGCGTATAGCGTCGTGCTGAAGCGGTAGCCGGCCCCGCTAACTCGCCTTTGCTCCGGTGATCCGGATGCTCGGGGGTGCGTACACTTTGCGTCACGCGCTAGGGCGTGCGGCGGCTCGCTGGCGGGCCGCGCTCTGGCGACGGGACCGGGACTGAGAGCTCCATGAACCTGACCGAAATCATCACGCCAGCGTCTATTCGGGTGCCGCTGGAAGCCACCGACAAGCGCGGCGTGATCGACGAGTTGGTAGATCTGCTGGCAAACGAGGGCAAGGTGACCGATTCCGAGGCCCTGAAGGAAGCGGTCTGGGTCCGTGAACAGACCCGGACGACAGGCATCGGACACGGGCTGGCGATACCCCACGGCAAGTCATCGGGTGTAGATAGCCTTGCGATGGCGATCGGTAGGCCTGCGCAACCGATGGACTTCGAGGCCATCGATGCTCAGCCAGTAAAGTTGATTGTGCTGCTCGCGAGTCCGCCCGACCGGACAAGCGACCACATCCAGGCACTCGCCCGTGTGAGCCGTCTGATAACTGTCGAGGACTTCCGAAACCGGATCTACTCGACCGAGAGCGCCGAGGAGCTCTTCGAACTGCTCAACGCGAGCGAGGCGAACGCCTAGTCGTCACTCTTCGTCGGTGCCGCAAGTACGGCGCCGATGACCTCCAACTGATCAAGGCAGCGTTCGGATCTCGCTCGGAAAATCGCGTGCGGGAAGAGCGTGAGAAGCGCAATGACAAGGCCGAACGCGGTGGTGTACAACGCTTGAGCGATGCCTCCTGCGATCTGCGTCGGATCGGTGACAGGACCTTCGGCGCCGAGCAGCCTGAAGCTCTCGATAATGCCGATCACCGTTCCGAGGATGCCCATCATCGGTGCGCCGGTGATGACCGCGGACATCGTCGCACCAAAGCGTTCGATGCTGGGACGAACCGTGTCGAGCGCCGCTTGGAGATCATGGGCCTCGGCGCCCGAGGACTCACCAGCCAGAGCGACCGATGCGAAACGCCCATAGACGGTTGGACTTTCTGAAGCGGAACGCCTCGCCTTCGCACGGTCGCCGCCCGCTTCTCTGAGCTTGGACAGAAGCGACGCCGACGCACCGGCGCGGTGCTTTGCCCAAAAGAGCAGGCGTTCGAACGTCAGCGTTGCGGAGATCAGGCTCAGTGCCAGCAGCGGGTACATCACCCAACCGCCCGCCGAGAGGATGTCGCGTGCGGTCTGGAGCATGGTCCGGGCGGAGAATAGCCTCAGCGGGAGATCCATGGCGCACCCGAAAAGCACAACAACGACTCTGCCGAAGGCGGTCAGCGCCCCGCTCGACCGGATCGAGACAGCGCTCGACGCCGCGCTCACCCCGCTGGCCGAGTCGGGCCAGCTGCTCGATGCGATGCGATATGCGGTGCTGGGTGGCGGCAAGCGGATCCGCCCGCTGCTGGTCTGGCACTGGTGCATCGCAGCGGGTGCCCCTGGGGACAGAGCGTTGCCCGCGGCGTGCGCGATCGAGTTCGTTCACGCGTTCAGCCTGGTTCACGATGATCTACCTGCGATGGACGACGACGATCTCCGTCGGGGCCGACCGACCCTCCACCGCCACGCGGGTGAGGCTCTGGCAATCCTCGCCGGCGATGCACTCTGCAACGGGGCGTTGCTCCATATTCTCGAACAAACAGAGGATCCAGCCCGCGCCGCGGCGATCGCACTCGAACTCGCCCGGGGTACCGCGGGGATGGTCGACGGGCAGGTCTACGACACCCTCGCAGACCCGCCTGGGGAATCCGATGCAGAACGGCTCGAGGCGATCCACCGGAGCAAGACCGGGGCGCTGATCACGGCGGCCTGCAGGATGGGTGTGCTGTCCGCGGAGGACCACGGTTCGCTTGAAGCTGCAACGGCGTATGGCCGCGCGATCGGTCTGCTTTTCCAGGTTGTCGATGATCTTCTGGATGCCTCGGGCGATGAAGCGGCGATCGGAAAACGTACGGGTAAGGACATCGCCGCGGGGAAGCTGACATATCCGGGCCTGCTCGGGGGCGAGGCCTCCCGTGCGAAGGCTCGGGCCCTCCATGACGAGGCACTCGCGGCGGTCGAGAACCTTGGTGATCGAGCCGAGCCTCTCGCTTTACTCGTCCAATATCTGCTCGTCCGGACGCATTGATCCGATTCCGTGGTGATCTGGGCCGAACTCGGGGCCCCCGCCCGACGTTGTGGCCTTGCACAGCCACATAGACTGAATCCGGGCAGGGGCCATCCGCGCACCGAGGCGTGACGAACCCTGCCGGGATGGAGCATGGATGAAGATCCTTCCCACATTGACGGGCCCGGCGGATCTCCGCTCGATGGGCGTCAGCCAGCTTGAGGACCTCGCGGGCGATATCCGCGAAGCGATCATCGGCCAGGTCTCAGAGACCGGAGGCCATCTCGCGCCGAATCTCGGCGTGGTCGAGTTGACGATCGCGATGCACCGAGTGTTCGACTTCGGGCACGATCGATTGCTCTTCGATGTTGGGCATCAGTGCTACCCGCACAAGCTGCTGACCGGGCGATACCCCCTGCTCGACAAGCTTCGCACCCGCGAAGGCATGGCGGGGTTCCCCGCGCCGCACGAGTCGCCTTACGACCTGTTCTACGTCGGGCATGCGGGCACGGGGATCTCCACTGCGGTCGGCATGGCTCGCGGCGATTCGCTGAACGGCGATGGCTACGACCCCAAGCACAACCCGGGGGGCCGCCGCGTTGCGACGCTCATCGGCGATGCGTCAATCGTCAATGGCGTCGCGATGGAGGGCCTGAACAACGCCGGCACGCTCAAGCGTCAGTTCCTCGTGGTGCTCAACGACAACGGCATGTCGATCAGCCGGCCTCAAGGGGCGGTCGCGCAGTACTTCGACCGGATCCGCCTGAGCCACCTCTATGGCGACCTCAAGAAGGGGGCGGGGGAGGTGCTTAAGCACGTCCCGGGTGGGTCGATGGTCCGCGAGGCCTACCACCGAATGGGTGAAGCGACCAAAGCAATGATCGCTGAGGACGCTTGGTTCGAGAAGTTCGGGCTGGTCACCGCGGGGCCGATCGACGGGCACTCGATACCCGAGCTGCTCGAGTTCTTCGCCGAGGCTCGCGAGATGGACCGGCCGATGGTCTTGCATGTAAAGACCGTCAAAGGCAAGGGCCTCGATGTGGCCGAGGGCGACGCAACCACGTTCCACTCACCGAAGCCGTTCAAGCTCGAGCGTCACGAGCGCGAAGGATGCCGCGTAGAGATCAAGTCCGGCGGCCGCTCGTTTACAGCTGCCTACGCCGATGCGATGACCGACCTGATGGAGCGGGATGAGAAGGCGGTCGCGTGCACGGCCGCGATGCCCGATGGCACAGGCATAGCCAAGGTGCTCAAGGCTTTCCCCGAGCGTTCCTGGGACACGGGCATCTGCGAATCGCACGCGATGGACATGATGGCGGGGATGGCCAAGACCGGGCTCCGCCCGTTCTTCGCGGTCTACTCGACCTTCCTCCAAAGGGCGTTCGATCAGGCGTTCCAGGAGGTCAGCCTCCAGGGCCTCGCGGTCAGGCTGTGCCTTGATCGTGCGGGCTTGGTTGGCGGCGACGGCGCTGTGCATCACGGTTTCTGTGATGTCTCGCTTCTTCGAACCCTGCCCGATGCCGCGCTCCTCGCGCCGATCGATGAACCCTCGCTGATCGCGGGGCTTGAGTTCATGCGTGAGTACGACGCCGGTCTCAGTGCGATCCGATACCCCCGAGACGACTGCTCTTCGCTCGCGAGCGATGCGCTCGGAAAAACACCGGCGTTCGAGCTTGGTCGGGCGCGTCTGCTCACACCCGATGTAGATGCCGAGGAGCACGAGTGCGATGTCGCGGTGCTTGCCTTCGGCACACCCGCTATCGACGCCCTTGCCGTGGCGAACGAGCTCGACACGGATGGGCTTAGGGTCGCGGTGTACGACGCCCGGTTCGCTAAGCCCCTCGATGAGGCTCTGATCGGACGGATCGTGGAGCGGGGAGTGCCGATCGTTACCCTCGAGGATCACAGCGTCCTGGGTGGGTTCGGCGCGGCAGTCTGCGAGTGCATTACAAAGACGGGCCGCGCGGCGTCGGTCGAGGTGCTGGGCATCCCCGATGAGTGGATCATGCAGGACAGCAGGTCGAAGCAGCTCGCGGAAGCGGGTATCGACCGGGCATCGATCCGGCGCAGCATTCTTAAGATCACCTCGGGACCGGCGAAACCCGCCAACCCCGCCGACCGCGCATCCGGCGTGAACGCCTGATACCGTCTGGTTCATGGGCCGGCGCGTTGTCCTACTCGTGAATCATGACAAGCCCGGGGCGAGAGCCGCGGCGGGTGATGTCGCCGACATGGTGCGCGCACACGGCGAGCTAACCGGGGAGCACGACGCGCGGGTGAGCGCCCCTGTTCCGGATTGCTGCGCCGACGCGGATCTCGCGGTGGTGCTCGGAGGAGACGGGACCCTGCTCGGCCAAGCCCGACGCCTGCTCGGGACGGGCCTCCCGCTACTCGGCGTGAACTTCGGCAAACTCGGGTTTCTCGCCGAGTTCGATCTCGATGCGCTCACGGCGCAGGCGGAGGGGCTCTTCGGAGATGGGCCATTGCAGGTCCGTGATCTCCACGTACTCCGCGCCGAGGTCCGCGATGGCTCGGGCGCCCCCCGCTTCGAGGGCGTTGCGATCAACGAGGCGGTTGTGACCGCGGGCCCGCCCTACCGAATGATCGGTCTTGACCTCAGGATCGACGAGCAGCCCGGCCCGACTTCTTCGGGCGACGGGCTGATCATCGCGACGCCTCTGGGATCGACGGCGTACAACCTCTCGGCGGGTGGTCCGATCCTCACGCCCGATGCTGACGGGATCGCGATTACCCCGATCGCCGCACATTCGCTGAGCTTCCGCCCGGTGGTCGTCGGTGGATCGGCCGTCATCGAACTCAGGCTCACCCGCGTCAACGAGGACAATGGCGGCGGAACAACGCTCGTGCTCGACGGCCAGGTGCCCGAGCGGCTGCACAGCGGTGACACGCTCACGGTGCGGCGCGACGGCCGCACCATCCCGTTCGTCCAGAACCCCGAGGCGAGCTACTGGCGCACGCTTGTGGGCAAGTTCCGGTGGGCCGCGGCCCCCGGTCTGCACGAGGGCGGTGGTTAGGGATTTGGCTTGTCATCTCCGGCGAATGGCGAACCGATGAACAGACTCTCCGGGTCCACGAGCCCCACCACTGTGTCCCCTGGCTTGGGCTCGTTGACCGCCCCCGCCTCGGCAACTCTGACGTTCCCTGATTCAGAGATTACGAAAAGAGCCAGGGCGTTCGCGCCGTAGAGCGTTCGGTAGCTGTCCCAGGTAAAGCTGTCGCTGAGCCTCGTGGACTTGACAACGTGTCCCGATGAGACCCTTGATGCGAGGTTGCCGTAGGTCGCCGATTGATCGAAGAGCATCCGACCTCTCAGTTCACGCGACAGCGTCGAGCCCCTTTTCGTCTCGCCCGCGGGGGGAAGCTGCCAGACCCGCTGTCGCCCCAGCACACGGCCAAAGCGTTGACAGACCAGCGCATTGACCTCATCGTTGGGCGTCAGTGCGAGAAGGCGGCCGATGCCAGAAAGATCGATCTCCTCGATGGCGTGCTCGGCCAGGGCATTGCCTCGATAAGTGGGCAGCTCCTGCATCCGAGACGCGCTCACGTTGCCGGCATTCGAGTCGATCAAGAGGACACGGATGCCACGTGCCTGGAGCGCCGCGGCAATCGAGCGCGACCAGGCGTGCGCGCCGAGGACTGCGATGCCCTGTGGATCGGGTTCGCTGAGCCCGATGCGGCGTGCGATGATGGGTGTGAGCGTGCCGTAGAGGCTGACGGTAACCAGGATCACGACGAAAATGGTCGGCGCGACGACCTCGGCGTTGGGCTCGCCGTTGCGTGCGAGTTCAAGCCCGAAGAGCGAGGCGACCGCGGCGGCGACGATGCCTCGCGGGGCCATCGCCATCATGAAGATCCGGTCGGGCCAGCTCAGATCTTGTCCCAGCGTGCTCAGCCAGATGCCAACGGGGCGGACGATCAGCACGAGTGCAAGGGCGAAAGCAACGGCGCCGGGGCCTATCTTGCTCAGGTCCTCGATCGTTAGGTCGGCGCTGAGCACAACGAACAGCGCTGAGATCAGGAGCACACGGAGGTTCTCTTTGAACTCCAGGATGTGACGCACGTCGAGCGTCTTCTGATTGGCGAGTATCACGCCCATCAGTGTGACGCCCAGCAGACCGCTCTCGTGTTGGATTGCGTCGCAGCCGGCATAGACCATGATCACAACGAGCAGGCTGGCCGCGTTGTGTAAGTGCTCGGGCACCCAGTCGCGGACGAGCGAGACCCGCAAGAGCCAGGCCCCGAGAGCCCCGAGGAGGCCACCGGCAACGATTGTCTTGCCGAGCCCGCTGAAGATTTCATTGGCAGCGGACTCCTGGCCCGCGATGAGCACCTCGAAGACAATGACGGCGATGCTCGCACCGATGGGGTCGGTAACGATGCCCTCCCATTTGAGCACGGCGCCCGCGGGCCCCTTGGGTCTGATGTGGGCGAGCATCGGGATGATGACCGTGGGGCCTGTCACGATCAGGATCGCGCCGATGAGGAGCGCGAGGCGGATCGTCATGTCGGGGATCAGGATCCATGCCGCAGCAGCCGCGAGGAACCAGGTGACCAGCGCCCCGAAGGTGCACAGGTTCATGACGACCCTGCGTGTGCGTTCGATCTCGCTGAAGCGGAGCGTGAGCCCCCCCTCGAAGAGGATGACCGCGACACTCAGACCCACCAAGGGCTTCAAGACATCCCCGAAGATCCCGCTCGGATCGAGCCATGGCAGGGCGTCTTCGCCACGGAGCGTGCTCAGAGGGCCTACGAGCAGGCCGCCGATGAGGAGGAGCAGGATTGAGGGGATGCGGAGGCGTGAGGCCGCAATCTGCGCCCCAACACCTACCAGCAGTATCAGCCCCAGTTCAAGCATCCGCGTCGCGCCCTTCCTGTGGGACAGGCGGCGAGTGTAGCTCTAGCCGGCGGTCGGGCCCGACAGGGCCCGGGTCAGGATCTCGAGTGATGCGATGCCCGCGAAGGCCCCGAGTGATTCGGTGAAGTGGTCTGCCGCGTGGTCGTCGGCGGTGTCACTGATGATTCGGACAACGCCGAAGGGCACCCCGTGCTCAGTACAGACCTGGGCGACCGCGGCCCCTTCCATCTCAACCGCGAGCGCCTTCGGGATTCGATCAGCGAGCGTCCGGACCTCCTCGGCACTTGAGACAAACCGGTCACCGCTGATGATCCGACCTTCGCGGACGCACGCCCCCTCGAAGTGGTCAGCCCGATCGAGCCCCGGCCTGCCTTCGGCGGCCCAGCCCTTCCCACCGGCCGCAAGTGCGGCGCTGATCGCTGGGTCGGCCCTAAACCATGTCTGCCCGGTCAGCGGGATCTCCATTGGCGGGAAGAGCGGGGATGCGTCCATGTCGTGCTGTGCGAGTTCGCTCCCGACGATCACATCGCCCACCCTGACCTCGGGCGCGACGCCTCCGGCGACGCCTGTGAACACCAGCGAGCTTGCGCCGAACCGGGTGAGAAGGTGCGTGCTGCTGACCGAGGCGGCGGCTTTCCCGACACGGCACTGGGCGAGCACGATCCGCCGCCCCGCCAGCGAGCCCAGGTGGTAGGTGCGGCCAGCGAGCGTATCCGTACTCGCTATCTGCATTGCCTCGACGAGGTGTTCGATCTCCTCGGGCATGGCACCGAGCACACCGATCGGTCCCGCCGATGAATCAGATGGGGGCCAGGTCATTCACGATCATTCGCGCGGCGAGGTGGAGACGCTTCGCGCACCACCAAATGATCAGTTGCGGCGCAGGAACGCGAGGGTGCCGAGCCCTAGGAGCACCAGAGCCCCAGGCGTGGGGGCGAGCTTTGCGAGTCCCTCGGCGACGGGCGAGACGCTCTGGTCAATCCCCGTCACGATGGCACCGCTGACATGCGATGCCTCGACGATAGCCGGAGCGGGATCCGCGATCGCGGAGGACCTCGCGGCAGCGAGCGAGAGCCCGATCGCGGCGACCAGCACCGCTGAGCCGAGGCTGCCGCCGAGCCGGCGCAGCCAGACCTTCCCTGGTTGTATGTGTACCGCCCCGCTCACTGGTCTCTCCTCCGCCAGGGACACGTCCTTGGCGATGGCCAAAGTATCGCGGGGCGCGAGCGAAGTGAATGTAAAAGTGCGGGGAATCGACACCAAATAGTCCCTGTTTTGGAAGAATCACACGCGGTGTGAACCAAGTCCCAACTGGTGCAAGTTTTCCTTGCGTCGCGCGTCATGTGCAACGGGGATCCTGGGCCCCCGATACGCTCCTGATATCAACCCTTTGGAGAGACCGATGCGTTCAAGAACCGCCGCCGCCGCGATCGCCGCCTTCGCCCTCACGACGACCGCCGCCGCGCAGCAGGTGTCGTCGAACTGGTATCGCAACCCGGCGATCAGCCCCGATGGGCGGACGGTCGTGTTCACGCACGCGGGCGATCTGTACTCGGTCCCGGTTGGGGGTGGTCGAGCAATTCCCCTGACGCTGACCGACGCCCACGAGGATTTCCCGGTCTGGTCTCCCGATGGTGAGACACTCGCGTTCGCATCGGACCGCGCCGGGAGCATGGATATCTACACGATGCAGGCGGCTGGCGGCGACGCGACGCGTCTGACATATCACTCAGCGGCGGATGTTCCGACGGACTTCGCTCCGGACGGATCGGCGGTGCTGTTTCAGTCCGCTCGGCTCGACCACGTGAACTCGGTCTACTTCCCGTCTGGCGTGCTCAATGAGGTGTATCTGGTGCCTCTCACAGGCGGTACGCCCGAGCAGGTGCTGACGAACGCCGCTGTGAACGCGAGATATTCGGCAGACGGCACGCAGATCATCTACGAGGACCGCAAGGGCTACGAGGACCCGCTTCGCAAGCACCACACCTCTTCGATCGCCCGGGACATCTGGGTGTACGACATCGCAACGCGCGAGCACACTCAACTGACGACGCATGAGAACGAGGATCGCAACCCGCACCTCACGAGCGATGGGGATGTGTACTTCCTGTCTGAGCGTGACGGCGACTCCAATATCTACAGGATGGATCCCGAGCCCGATGCCCCTGCGCGGCGTCTGACCGAGTTCGAGCACCATCCGGTTCGCGAGCTCTCGATCTCGGATAACGGCCGGCTCGCATTCAGCTGGCATGGCGATATCTACACAATGCGGGGACGAGGCAGGCCCGATCTGATCGAGATCGAGCTCGCGATCGATACCGGCGCGGGCACGATGCAGACAGAGAACGAGACACGCGGCGCCAACGACTTTGCTGTTAGCCCGAACGGCAAGGAGATCGCGTTCACACTCCGCGGCGACATCTTTGTCACCAGCGTCGATTTCGGAACGACCCGGCGGATCACCGCGACGCCCGAGCAGGAACGCACGCCCTCGTTCCACCCTGAAGGCCGCAGGCTGGCATACGCGGGTGAGCGTGATGGGTCTTGGAACATCTACGAAGCATCGCTCACGGACGACGACGAGCTGTACTTCTTTAGCGCCACAGCGATCGAAGAGGAACCACTCGTCGCCACCGAGTTCGAGGAGTTTCAGCCCGGGTACAGCCCCGACGGCGAGAAGCTCGCATATGTGTACCGCCGAGATGCGGTGAATGTGCTCGACCTCGAATCGGGACGGAGCGTGACCGCGCTCGGCGCCGACGAGTTCTACTCGTACGCGGACGGCGATCACTGGTACCACTGGGCACCGGACTCGAACTGGCTCGCGGTTCACTATTACGACGCGAGCCTCGGGTTCTATGCCGATGTCGGTCTCGTGAAGGCCGACGGCTCCGGCGAGCTGGTCAACCTTTCACTCAGTGGCTACGACGATTCGACGCCCCGCTTCAGCATGAACGGGAACGCGATCGTGTGGTCGAGCGGCCGGTTTGGAGAGCGGAGCCACGGATCGTGGGGTGGCGAACGCGACGTGCTCGGCGTGTTCCTGAACCAGGACGCCTGGGATCGCTTCCGCCTGAGTAAAGAGGAATACGAGCTTCAGAAGGAGCTCGACGAAAAAACGGAAGAAGATGAGGAAGGCGAGTCCGACGAAGACAGCGATGGCGAAGAAGGTGACGATGACGGCGATAGCAGCGATGAGGATCAAGAAGACAAGGCAGACCCGATCGAGCTCGACATCGATGGACTCGATATCCGCCGCAGCCGAATGACGATCCACTCGTCGAGCCTTGGCGACTTCTACCTGACGAACGACGGCGACAAGTTGTTCTACCTCGCGGCGTTCGAGGGTGGACAAGATCTCTGGCTGCGTGATTTCCGCGAGGGATCGACGAAGATCCTCGCGAAGCTTGGTGGCGGCGGGGCGAGCTTCCAGATGTCCCCCGATGAGTCGGCGATCTTCCTGCTCAGCGGTGGCGGGCTCGCAAAGGTTGATCCAAGCACCGGTGAACGCAAGCCCATCTCTTTTAGTGCGGAGATCGACGCGGACCACCACGCCGAGCGGGCGTATTTTCTCGATCACGTCTGGCGCCAGACCAAAAAGAAGTTCTACGACCCAGGCATGCACGGTGTGGACTGGGCGTTCTACCGCGAGCAGTACGAGCCCAAGCTCGGTGGTGTGCACACCGACCGCGACTTCGCGGAAGTGCTCAGTGAGATGCTGGGAGAGCTGAACGCCAGCCACACGGGTGGTTTCTACCGGGGCGGAGGGGACAGCAACACCGCGACCGCGGCGCTCGGGGTGTTCTTCGATGACAGCTACAACGGCCCCGGGTTCCGGATCGCCGAGATCATGCACAACAGCCCGCTTGACCGGGCGGAACTCGACGTTGAGGTGGGCGATGTGATCTTCGCTATCGACGGCGTGGAGCTGGGTGAGGGTGTGAACTACTTCCACCAGTTGGAGAACAAGTCGGGCAAGCGCACGAGGCTAACCATACGCCGCGGCCGAGACGACACGGATGTAGTGGTCAAGCCCATCTCGCTCGGCGCAGAAAATCAGCTCCGTTATGAGCGTTGGATCACAACGAGGCGTGACCTCGTCGAAGAGCTCTCCGGGGGCCGCCTGGGTTATGCGCATGTGCGGGGGATGAACGATGCTTCGTTCCGCGCTTTCTACCAAGATGTGATGGGCCGTCACTACGACAAAGAAGCGATCATCGTGGACACTCGATTCAACGGAGGAGGATGGCTCCACGACGATCTCGTCACGTTCCTGACCGGCACGCAATACGTCACGATCTACCCGCGGAGCGATGCGAGTCCGACCACGTCGTACGTTGGCGATTCGGCAAAGCGTTGGAACAAGCCGTCCATCGTCGTGATGAGTGAAAGCAACTACTCGGATGCGCACTTCTTCCCGTGGGCTTACACCGAGGTCGGCGCGGGCGAGACGGTCGGCATGCCCGTCCCAGGAACGGCGACCGCGGTCTGGTGGGAGACGCTTCACACGGGAACGATCACATTCGGTATCCCGCAGGTTGGGACGAAGGGTGCGGCCGGAACATACCTCGAGAACGACCAGCTCGAGCCAACCCACAAGGTCGCGCTGCCACCGGAGGCCGCGAGCACCGGCCGCGACACCCAGATCGAAGCGGCGGTGCGAGTTCTGCTGAATCAGCTCGACAGCTAACTTCCCCCTACCACCACCGAACCGATTCAGGTTTGACAGCGAAAAAGCACGAGTTTCTTTGTTCAGCGCTTGTGTGTGAGTAGTCTCTGCCTGCCGGGTATCAGTACCGCCGGGGGAGATAGATCCGTGGTCAAGCCAGTTCCAGGCGATGGTCGGGGAGCGCGAGCTATCGGTCGCGGTGGCCGGCCCATCCTCGTGACAGGCGCCGGAGGGTTCCTTGGCACCGTGCTCACAGAGTTGCTGCTCGCCGAGGGCTTCTCGGTCGTGGCGCACGACCTCTTTCCGAACGAGCCGGCGGAGAACACGACTGCGCTCTCGGAGCTGACCCGTCGAAACTCGGACCTGACCGTCGTGAGGGGTGACCTCCGCGAGTTGGGCGCAGATCTCCTGGCCGATGTCTCTGCGGTCGCGCATCTGGCGGGCCTGAGCAATGACGCGTCGTGCGAGTTCGATGCGGCTTGGAGCCGCGAGATCAATCACGAGGCCACTGTGCGGCTCGGGCAGCTGTGCGCCGAGCGGGGTGGCGTACACCTTGTGTTTGCGTCTTCGTGCAGCGTCTATGGCGCGAGCGACACAGATGTGCTTTGCGAGGAGTCCGAACTCGGCCCGCTGTCGATCTACGCGGAGACGAAGCGGGACTCGGAACAAGAGCTGCTGGCGCTGACGTGCAGTGGCCTGGGTGTGATCTGCCTGCGGATGGGTACGCTGTTCGGTGCCTCCCCAAAGATGCGTTTCGATTTGGTCCCCAACCAGATGGCGCTAACTGCGATACAGGAAGGTGTCGTCCGTGTCGGGGGCGGCGGGCGCCAGTGGCGGCCGCTGCTGCACGTCGAAGAAGCAGCAAGGGTGTTCGTCGCAGCGTTGCAACGCCCGAATCTGGGTACACGCGGCTCGGTGCTCAACGTGGTGGGCGAGAACCACCAGATCGCCGGCCTGGGCGAGATCGTCGGCGATGCGCTTGGTGTGCGAGTCGAGACGATGGAGGGAAGCCAAGACCCCCGGAGCTACCGGGTGAGCGGCGCATCCCTCAATCGCGCGATGAACCTCATACCCGCTCCCCGCACCCGCACCGGTGTCGAAGAGGTCGCCGAACTGCTCAGCCGCGGCGAGTTCGGGGATCCGCAGCAAGATCGTTACTATCCCGTGCGTACTGCGGAGAAGCTCTACCGTGGCCTGTCCTCGAGGGAGTGCCGCAGCCGTGCGTGATTCGTTCCTCCCGCTCGCGCTACCCGTCATCGGCGAGGCCGAGGTCGAGGAAGTCATCGATAGCCTCCGCAGCGGCTGGCTCACGACCGGACCCAAAACCAAGAAGTTCGAGCGGCTCTTCCGTGAACGGCTGGGCGTGAAGCACGCCGTCGCGCTCAGCTCTTGCTCCGCGGCGTTGCACCTTGCGATGCTTGCGCTCGATATCGAGCCCGGTGACGAGATCATCACGACACCCGTGACATGGCCAGCGACGAGCAACATGATCTGGCACGCGGGGGCCAAGCCCGTGTTTGTGGATATCGAGCGTGACACGCTGAATATTGACGCCGCGAAACTCGAAGAGGCGATCACCGACAAGACCCGGGCGATCATCCCGGTACACATCGCGGGCCAGCCATGTAATATGACCGAGATCCACGCTGTGGCAAACACGCGGGGCTTGCCGGTGATCGAGGACGCGGCCCACGCCCTCGGATCGACCTACAAGGGTGTCGAGGTCGGCGCCGACGGCACCCACTGCTGCTACAGCTTCTACGCCACGAAGAACATGACCACCGGCGAGGGCGGCATGTTCACCACGAACGATGACGAGATCGCCGAGCGTGTCCGCGTGCTCAGTCAGCATGGGGTCTCGCGTGACGCTTGGAATCGTGAGCGGGCACAGGGTCCCCACTGGCAACTCATCGAGCCTGGCATGAAGTACAACATGTCCGACTTGATGTCATCGATCGGTATCCATCAGATGGACCGGCTCGACGGTTTCATCGCCAAACGCCGCGAACTCGCGAGCGAGTATGACCGGATGCTCAAGGGGTTCGAGGGCGTGACACCGCTCACGCGGAAGCCCGAGCGCGCGTCCGCGTTTCACCTCTATATCGTCAGGCTCAACCCCGAGATGCTCGGCGCGACGCGTGACGAGTTGATGATCGCGCTCCGGGAAGCGAATATCGGCGTCGGTGTGCACTTCATCTCGACACATCTCCAGCCGTATTACCGTGAGCGGCTCGGGATTGCACCCGAAAGCCTGCCTGTTGCGGCGGCCCTGTCGGAAGAGATCCTTTCGCTGCCCATCTACCCAGGTATGGAACTGTCTGATGTGCGCGATGTCGTCGACGCGTTCCGGACCGTCGTCGCCGCGCAGCGAGCGGAGACAACGTGATCTCTCGACCGGGACAGTTCATGCCACGATCGGTCACGCTTCGCCTCTTCGGCAACCGGACCAGCATCGCGATTGCGGACGTAATCGAGCCGCTCGTGCCCGCCGCCGAGAGCCGTCGGGTCGCTTTCGGCGAAGAAGCCTATCCCGCTGATCTCGAGGTTTTCGTGCTGCCTGTGCTCGGCGATGATCGGATCCCTGACCAGGTCGAGCGTTGGCTTAGTAACGCGCCGCTGCGTTCCCCACGTCACCTGGTTTGCCTGTCGGGCGATTTTACGATCGGCGAGACACCTCGGAGCCGCGTATCCGAGGAGGCCAACCGCATCCTTACGTCGCGTGGCTCGCTCGCGCTCGGTGAACCGATCATTCTCGATACGCCGCTCAGTCCTGGTTGGGAAGATCTGCTTAGCGCACGGTTCGAAGCATTGCTCGTCTCAAGCGACAGTTCGGCGCCCCTGGACGCGCCCCGGGCACAGACCAGTGCAGTGGCTGTGCCCCTCCATGCCGAAACCGCATTCCTTGAGATCTGCGGGCTCCTGGGTGCCACGCCTCGCGCGACATTCGATAATGAGGGAACTTGCCGCTCGCTCGATTTCACTGACGGCGCACGGTACCCGCGGAACATACTCGTCGGCCAGCGGGAGGGGACGATCGATGCTGTATTCGAGGCGGTCGGCTCCCTCGGGTCACTTCGCACGCTCTCGCTTGCGTACGCGGGCCTCGATCGAATACCGCGAACGCTCCCAGCAAAGCTTCGCGAACTGGATCTGACCTGTAACCCGATCCGTGACTTCAGGGCACTCTCAACGGCATCAGATCTGCGCTGGCTCAACATCGCGGCCTGCGATCAACCGACGCTCCCCGACGAGGTCGTTTCACTTCCAAAGCTCCATACCCTCATTGCTGCAAAGAACCGGATCAACTCTGTTCCTGGTGATACCGCCAGCATGACGAGTCTGCGACGTCTCACGCTCTACCGCAACCGCTTCGTCCGCCTCGAACCGGCGCTCGCAGCTTTGCAACGCGTCCAGATCCTGAATATCGGCGCCGGACCGGTCGAGACCCTCGACGCGGTCGCCGGTGGCCTCCCTGAGCTTCGCGGTCTGGGTGTCTGCATGACCGCAATCAAGCGGTTTCCGGAGTCGCTCTACCAACTGCCGAAGCTCATGCGGGTTGATGTCTCGAAGAACCCTCAGTTCGATCGAGCCGGTGTGCCGATCCAGCACCGACACCTGCTCGCAAGTTCGATGCTTGGCTGGAACACGCTCGGTACTCACGAGCATGAGACCGAGGCACCCCTCTCCGGTGAGGCAACGGTCCGCTAGCTGGCTAAAAGCGAAGTAAGCCCTCACAAATATTTTTGGGATTCAGTCCAGTTTCCTGTTCAACTTTGAACTGGGGGCCGGTATCTTGGCTCTGACGCGGTCCTGGTGATGATCCGCGGCATTGATATAGGACCAAGTGAATGAACACTCACAAGGAATCAGGAATACACCCCAAGTTCGTAAGTGCTTGCGAGCATATTTCGGCTGTCAGCGCCGGATTGCGAGGTACCCACATGTCCCCACAGAATCAGTCCGGCACAAAGCACTCGCGGCTCCTTCGTTTGGCCTTCGGCGGGCTGCTCTTGGTGGCCTCGGGCTGTGCTTCGACAACGAGCCCCGCGGCGGAGGACGACATCGCGCAGACTGAGCGGTCATTCCGTGAGGGCCTCGCGACCGCGGCGTATCACGTGAATGCGGCCGATCTTGCGGCGGCGCGCCGGGAGCTTACGGCCACCGAGACCTTCGTCACCACCGAAGACGATGCGATGAAGGTCCGCAGCATGGCGCGATTGATTGATGGCGCCGAGGCGTTGCTTGAGGGCGACACCGAGCGTGCCGGATATGAGTGGTCGCTCATCGAGGATCAAGCGCTCGCACGAGAGTTGCGACTCACCGCCGGAAGTGTTGGCGTTGATGTTCGCCAGGCTTCGACAGCAGGAGGTGCCCAGTGATACACGGAAACAGAGGGATCCTCATGAGCACAGCCGCGCTCGCGTGCCTGGCCGGCGCCGCATACGCGCAGCCGGCAGACCCGTTTGATGGCTACGACTTTGGCGAGGTCGTCGAGGTGATGGAACGCTCGGTCACGCCACTCCAGCGCGAAATGGACCGGAGCTTCAAGGTGTTCATCGAGCGGATGGGACGTGCGGAGATCCTGCTCGATGAAGGCAGGCTCGATGAAGCGGTGCAGGAAGCATCCGACGCGATCGACGGTGTGCTGCTCGCCCGAGAGACGGTGCTCGAACCGATGTGGGCAGGCCAAGAGATGCTGCAGGAAGAGACCGCTCGTGCACGCTCTCGACTCGCACGAGCAGTCAACGCTGCAGCACTCCAGAGCAAATCGTCTGAACCCGACGAGCGGGATGTTCAGACCGAGGCCGTGCTCGATTCTATCGCGACGCGGATCGTGGCCGAACCCGACGAACTCCGCAAGCGGCGGTTGACCGCGCACTACCGGGCCGTACGGGACATTGGTCGGATCCGGCGGATCGCCGATCACCTATCCCCGGACCAGCGGAAGCTGTGGCTCAATGTTCTGCATGTGCTCGATGAGGCGGCCCTTGCCCACCAGCGTGTGCTGATGGGCAGCGAAGTGCTGTTCAGCCAGTTCGAGGTCACCAGCGCAAACTTGAAGGAGTACCTCCGTCTCATGCGGACGGTTGATGGCGCGAGCGATCTTCTCACGATGGTCCGCGGCCTCGAGAGTAGCGGCGAGGGAATGAGCGGTTTCGCGGACAACATGAACCAGCTCCAAGAGCGGCTCGCGGGATTCAACGAGTCGGTTGAGGCCGCGCTCCAGAGCCAGATGTCGGGGCTCGAAGTCCAGATCGATCGCCTCTCGTCGGACACCTACGCGGGCACTGCCGGTTCAGACGGCGCCGTCATCGCGGAAGACATCGATGCTGAGCTTGAGTCGCGGCTCGACCGGTTGCGTGCGCAGCCGAGTACACCGATCCAGGAAGGAGATACACCATGACCTGCTCCCGCTTCTTGATCCTCGCCGCGTTCGGTGTGCTGACAGCCCCAGCCCTCGCAGCCCAGGACCGTGCCGAAGCGATGCCGGATGCGCCAGTCGAGCATGCCGACAATGGACAGACTGGAACTGAGACCGAAGATCCGCGCGTTGAGTTTGACCGACTGCTGCGCGAGCGTGACCGATCTGTCATCGAGCTTCGCCGGCTCGACGCGCGTGCTGCGCGGCTTCTTCGCGACGGCCGCGACGCGGCGGTTGTGCATGCCGAGCAGATCTCGGTCCAGGATCGACTCGATCTGGTCCGGCTTCGACTCGAACTGATGGCTGCGCGGCACGGCTTCCCACTAAGGCCAGCACCGAGTGAAACGGGAACCGTCACGGAGGACGATCCCGTGCTTATCCGAGCAACCGATGACGCGTTCGCAAGGGGGCGTGAGCGAGCCCTCGTGCGGATGCACGAGGACAACATCCGCTTCCTCGCTTCGATCGACTTCTCGGGGTTCTTGCCCCCGGTACGCCTCGCCTCAACCGAGTGATATCGGGAGGGCCGGATGTTGATGCGCTATATCGAACTCGGCGGACCGCTGATGTGGCCGCTGCTGGCCTGCTCCATCGCACTCGGTGCCGTCACGCTCGAACGGCTCTGGGTGCTGACCACAGCGCGGCTATTCGGACGCCGGCTGAGTCCGAGCGTGCGTGACTGGCACAGGCGGGCACTCCCGTTCTTCGTGGATATCCCACCGAGTCTTGGCTTACTTGGCACGGTGCTCGGGATCGTCAGGAGTTTCGACCTCTCGGGCGGGATCGACGCGAGCGGGGTCGGCGCCGGCATGGGGGTCGCGTGCATGACAACGGTCTTTGGTCTGTCGATCGCGATCTGGGCTTCACTGCTGCGCTACTTGTCAGACTGGCTGGCTCGGCTTGATCCGTCGTCCGGGACACTGATACATGGGGAAGCCACGTGATCGGCAAGAGCTTCGTTGATCTGCTGTTCATCCTCCTGCTCGGCACGCTGGTGATGCTGTCGCGCTCGATTGAGGTGGGCTCACTGGATACAGCGCCTGCTGAGGTCGGAACGGGAGGCTCCGCGCCTGAAAACATCGATCGGGCATGTGTTGTGGTCGTCGGTGATGAATCTGTCGGGATCGGCAGCGAGGAAGGGATCCCGGATGCGGATGCGGCCTCGCGTATCGAAGCCGAGCAATGGGTGCTGCTCGTCCCCGCGCATGAGTCGCTGAGTCACCATCGAATGATGGCGGTCTGGTCGGTAATGAACGACGCAGGCTATACCGTGAAGCTTGGTGTACGTAGTACGGGCGTTCGGGCCGAAGGGACTGGGTAAATATGCGACGTGTCTCGCTGCTCATCGCACTGGTGCTCTCTGCAAGTGCGCACTGGATGCTGCTTCGGTCCCCACGGCCCGCACGAGCCGAGCCGGAGTTGCAAGCCGTGGGTGTCGTCGCACAACCAGAACCAGAGAGGATCGAAGATGAAGCGTCGCAAGCGGAGCCATCGGAAGGAACGCCGCCAGAGCCCGCGACTCCGGAGCCGCAGCGTGAACCGCTGGCGCCCCCACAACCGACGCCCGAACCGCCGGCGCCGGAACACCGGCCTCCGCTCCAGCGTCTTGCCGAGACGCCACGGGCCGAGCCAGAGAAACCCGGGGCGTACGCGGCCTCGCTAGACGGCCCAACCGAGCCAACCCTCCGGATCGATTGGGGCGACAGCCAGCACGCGAGGCGTATCTTGGGCGCAACGGGCATGTCTCTCGCAGTCCTGCGCGGACGCGACGCAGGGGTTGAGATCACCGATAGCATCGAGCCCGTTGGTGATCGCTGGCACCGCTACCCAGTGGATCACGACAGCCTCGCGGCGTTCTCGAATCGCATGCGGATCGTTGATGACGTCCCCGCGTTCGCAGAGGCACGGCGGGAAGCGCGGCTCACGAGCCGTGAACGTCTTGCGGTGCTCGTGCCCGCAAGCATTGAGCGTATGTTTGCACGCGCCATCGAGATCGAAGCCGATCGCCGCGGTTTGATGGGCTCATCTATCGCGAGTGTGGCCGGTGGCTTCTCGATCCGAGATGGACGCTTGCTGTTCGAGATCAAGACAGTCCAGACGAACAAGGTGGCCCAATGATCAAGCATGCAGCGGCGATGATCAGCGTCTCGGTCGTCTCAGCGGCGCTCGCCGTATCGGGAACGCTTGTGCTCCTTGAGCGAGGTCCGGGCTCGGATGCAGCGAGCGAAACAGCAGTGGGCTTGGGAACGGGGATGCTGATGGAGCCGTCCGTTGAAGCATCGTCCGTGGAGTCTGATGCCCACCAGATCGACGAATGGGCTGAAACGCTCGAAATCGCGGCACTTCCCGAGCCACTCGCAGGTGTCATCCTCGATGATCCATCTCTCCTGGGAGACACTGAAGCCGAATCCAACAACCCACCGGCGATCGGGAGTGAAACTCAGCCAAGCCGGAGCATCGACCTCGAACGCCTGAGCCAGGAAGTCAACGGCCTCAACCGCCTCCTCGAGCGGTTCAACGCCAAGTTTCGCTTGGCCCTTGAGGAGCCTGAGCCGGTGCTCGATGTCGATGCCACCCCTACCACGGAGATAACCGATGAGCCATCCGGCTAAAACAAGCCGTGCCCTGCTGCTCGTGTGCGTTTTCATCTCTTTGACTCAGCAGGGTTGTGCCAGTGACGTGAACTGGCGGGCGCCGTTCCGGACAGCCGAACAACCGCGCGCTGTGTACCCAGCACCGCATACCAACCGGGCACCGCTGGTGCCAGTGACATCCAGCCGCGAGGGATGGCGGCTGATCGAGTCGGGCAGTGTGCTCGAAGCAGAAGCCGCGTTTGTGCAAGCCGTGCGGCGAAGACCGGGGGAGAGCGGGCCCCGCGTGGGACTCGGGGTCACATCGCTGTTGCTTGATCAGCCCTATCGCGCCGTTCGTAACTTCGAGCGTGCCGTTAGGTGGGATCCGCAATCGCTTGGAGATGCGCCTGTGGGGCGTCGCGCAGAGCTTCGGATTCGTGACGCACAACGGAGGATTCGGTCGGGCGATACACGGGTGTCGGCAGCGGACCATGCATTCCTGCTGGCCGCGACCGATTTCGTGCTTGATGAGCCCAAACAGGCGACCGACTCGCTTAAGCGGGCGACATATCTTGAAGGTCACAGCCCTCGTGTCGCCGCGCTCACCGACATTCTGCCATCAGAAACGAAGGCTCAGTATGCAGGCAGAGTGGCGGCCGCGATGGCCCACTCGGCGGAGTATGAGGCCATTGAGGAAATCAAAGCAGAAACAGCAGCGGAAGTATCAGCTGATGTACTCCCCGACTTTGATTCGATCGACTTCGCACGTCTCGGTCTGCAACTGGACAAAATGACGCAGCAGGTCACACGGTTCAATGACAAGTTGTTAAACACGCCTGTACGGCCTCAACGAACCGTCGCAGATGAATGAGTGCTGCTACCGAGAGTTGGCCAAGCACCATTAGGAAGCTCATTTATCAGGACAAAAAGGAAACCCGGAACGCGCTGTGCGCGACTCCGGGTTCCATCCCCAACTGCTGGGTCACGGGTTGTTGAGGTCGTAGGCCTTTGAGCAGGTCTTAGTCGCCTCGGCCGCGACGCCGCGTGGCCGAGGCCAGGGCGAGGCCAAGCAGGGCAACCGACCCGGGTGCTGGCACGATGTTCGCGATCCGGATCTCATTGGTGTCATAGATCACGTCGAAGGTCAGCCCGTTGCTCTGCACGCCCGTGGCGACTCCCGACACATCGGCGATCGCGTTCGAGAACTCACCGGCGACACCATCAGTCGCGGTGAGCACAGTGAAGGTCTGCCCCGCCAGACCGCCTGTGTCACCAAGTGAGCTGAGATCTATGACACCGCCTGCGGTAAATGCGCCGGTGATTTCGAGCAGATCGACTAACGAGGGACCCTGCACCTCGAGCGCGAGTGTTGCGCTGGACATGTTGGTGATGTCGCCGATCCAGGCGAGGGTGCCGATGCTGGCACCTGGCGAGAGGATCCCGTCGTTCTCGAACGTGCGGTCCGTGAGGGTAAAGGTGCCGGTCCCACCCAGCACACCCGTCGCGATGTTCACGAAGCCCTGCGCCCCCGCGTCGATGTCGAGCGTGTTCGTGCCTTCCGCGATGATGCGGCCCATGTTGACGATTCCGCCAGAGTTGAAAAGCAGGTTGCCCGCGCCGCGGATTGTGTGATCGCTGCCGTTGGTAAGGATCGAGTTAGTCGCTGTGATGAAGTTCTGTGCATCGTCATTCAAGAAGATCTCGCCCGTTCCGGCGACCGTCTGGTCACCAACGAAGGCCATTGTCGTTCCGGCGCCACTGGACAGCAGGCTCTCGAGCGACCAACTCCCGTCGTTCGTAAGCCCATCGCGAATCTCAACGTTCTGGCTCTGAGCCTGCACGACCCGTGAGCCTGCGGCAACGGCCACGCCCGTGAAGTCCGTGCCGTTGTTCGCACGCACCAACCCCGAACCGGTTGTCGAGAGCACACCACCGCGAACATCCGTACCGGAGCTCGTGTTCAGGACAGACCCATCGGCCACGTCAATCGAGGTGTTGTTCGCAAAAATGCCGCCCCTGAAAGTCAGTCCCCCCGCGCCCTCGGCACGAAGTACCCCGTTGTTCACAAAGCCAGTACCCGCGGGATCAATCCGGAGTTCGTTATCGCCCTGAGCGAGGATGGTGCCATTGTTCACCAGCTGTCCGGAGTTGAAGAGGAGGTTGCCCGCACCGCGGATCGTGTGGCTTGCACCGTTCGTTAGAATCGCGTTGGAGGAGGTGATGAAGTTGTTCGAGTCGTCATTCAGGACGATCTCGCCCGAGCCATCGACCAACTGATCACCAACAAAGGCCATAGTCGTCCCTGCACCGCTGCTGGCAAGACTCTCGATTGCCCAGGTCCCGTTGTTCGTGAGCCCGCTTCGGATCTGCGTGTTCTGACTCTGGCCCTGGACGACACGTGATGACATCGACACGGTCACATCGGTGAAGTCTGATCCGTTATTGGCACGGATCTCTCCGGTCCCGCTGCTGGTCAGCAGGCCACCAATGATCTCCGCCGACGAGTTCACATTGAGCACCGAACCGTCGGCCACGTCGATCGATGTGTTGTTGGTGAAGACACCACCACTGAAGGTCAGGCCGCCCGTGCCCTCGGCCCGGAGTACGCCGTTATTGACGAAGCCATCAGCCGCAGGGTCGATCTGGAGGTCGTTGGCGCCCTGTGCCAGGATCGTCCCGTTGTTGATGACACCGCCCGAGTTAAAGAGCAGGTTGCCCGCCCCGCGGATTGTGTGATCGAATCCGTTCGTAATGACCGAGTCCGTCGCGGTGATGAAGTTGTTTGAATCGTCGTTCAGGAAGATCTCGCCATTGCCGTCGATCACCTGGGTCCCAACAAAGGCCAAGGTCGTGCCCGCTCCGCTGCTCGCCAGCCCCTCGATGGACCAGGTCCCGTTGTTCGTGAGCCCGTTCCGTATCTGGGTGTTCTGGCTCTGGCCTTGCACGACCTGACTCCCGGCGGTGACTGTGACTCCGGTGAAGTCGGAGCCGTTGTTGGCCCGGAACTCGCCGGTTCCCGCGCTTGTCAGCGATCCACCCACGATCTCCGCACCGGAGTTCACGTTCGCCACTGAGCCATCTGCGACTTCGATGGTCGAGTTGTTCGTGTAGACGCCGCCCCGAAACTCGAGTCCACCCGCGCCCTCCGCGCGGAGCGTGCCGTTGTTCACAAAGCCCTGGGCGCCCGGATCGAAGGACAGCTCGTTGTCGCCCTGAGCGATAATGGATCCATCATTAACGACCCCACCGGAGTTGAACAAGATGTTTCCCGCTCCGCGGATCGTGTGCCCAGCACTGTTCGTTATTACGGCGTTGCTCGCGGTGATAAAGTTTTGCTGATCATCATTCAGCACGATCTCGCCGGTCCCAGAGATGGTCTGGTCGCCGCTGAATGCGAGCGTGAGCGACGCACCCGAACTGTTGAGGGCCTGAAGAAACAGCTGACCGTTGTTGACGAGCGCCCCACCGATCGTCAGATTGCCACCCTGGAGAATGGTGAGCGTGTTGTTGAACCCGATCGTGAGAGCCCCAACGGCCCGGGTCGTGGCAAGTCGAACAGAAGCCATCGCGTCGATGATGGCGTCTGTGCCTACCGCGTTGGGATCAATGCCACTGTCCCAGTTGGCGTCGTCGGTCCAATCGACGCCGTCGCCTGCCCCGTTCCAAGAGGTTTGGGCAAACACGGGCGCTGCGATACCAGCCGCGAGAACGATCGCTGTCGCACGAATCATGACACCTACTCCACTGCATCTCAGAGTGCAGACCGACCGTGCGGTGGCACCCTCTCAGCTCCGTGAACACGCCCGGCTGCGACCGGGCCCAGGTGTCTTGTGCTCTCTCTATCCCCACAAGGTGGCCTACGAACCACCACCCGTCATTGGCGCCGCGGGTCGAGCCCTGACATCACTCCGCCGAAATGCAACAAAAAAGCTGGATCGCTGTAGGGGTGGAGAGCTTTGAGTCCAAACAAAGCCCAAATAGGGATCCTATCTACTTGGCATCCGCTGGATCCGTGTGGGTCTGGTCCCGATCATGGGCTGTCGCCACCCTGCATTGAGAGGCAATAGGCAGCTGTGTCACAGATCAGCACGCATGTGACTCTGCTTCGCGCTCTCGCAGAGGACGAGAACGCCGATGCCTGGGACGAGTTCGTCCAGCGCTACGGCTCACTTATCCAGGGGGTTGCCCGTCGACAGGGGCTCCCCGCCCAGGACTGCGATGACGTGGTCCAAGATGTTCTCATGGCGCTTACCGGGAATATGAAGCGGTTCGAATACGACCCCTCGAAGGGCAAGTTCCGGGCATATCTGAAGACCATCTCCCTTCGCGCCGTATTCGCGCGATTCCGTCAGAAGCACAGGGACCAGGCGCAAGGTGATGTAGAGGATGCGACGAGCCCGCTCGCTCAGGCACTGGAAACCTCTTGGGAGGAGGAGTGGCGCCAGTACCACCTGCGGCGGGCAATGGCGCATATTGAACCTGAGTTCAGCGACCTCGATGTCGCCGCGTTTCGTGCATATGCCGTAGAACAACGGGATGCAAAGCGGGTGTCCGATGCGCTCGGGATCTCGCTCGACCGCGTGTATCAAGCGAAGAGCCGCTTTCTCAAGCGACTCCGAGAGCGGGTGACGGAGCAGATCGAAGAGGAAGGCTGACCGCGTGCAGTCGCAGGACGACAGCTGGTTCTCTGAGGACGCTGAGGTCCTGGCCCGACTCCGAGAGATCGAGGGTGTTTCCCTCTCGGCCGCGGCGCCGCAGATAAGCGGTTATGAAGAGCTTGTCGAGTTGGGCCGGGGCGGGCAGGGCATTGTGTTCTCTGCGGTCCAGACAGCCACACGCCGACGGGTCGCCGTGAAGGTCCTTCACATACCCGCTGAGGAGAGCGCGAGGGCGCGAGCAAGGTTCGAGCGTGAGATCGAGCTTGCCGCAAGGCTGAGCCACCCGGGGATCGTGCGGGTCTATGCCGGAGGCGTGACCGACGACGGCAGGCTCTTCTACATCATGGATCTCGTCGATGGCGAGTCGCTCGATGCCCACATGGAGCGTGTCCAGCCTGATCGGCGAGCAGAGGCTGCCGTTGAGCTGGGTCGCAAGATCGCGCTCGCGATCCATCACGCACACCAGCGCGGTGTCATCCACCGAGACCTCAAGCCCTCCAACATCCGTGTCGATCAAGCGGGCGATCCGTGCGTGCTCGACTTTGGCCTCGCACGACCAATCGATGAAGGCGAGCAAGGCGACTCTGCCGTGACGCAAAGTGCCCCCCACTTTCTCGGCTCGCTCGCGTTCGCAAGCCCAGAGCAGGCGCGGGGACGGAGTGTGGACCTGGACACCAGGACCGATCTCTACTCGCTGGGTGTGATCATCTATTGGGCTGTCACGAGCGCGTACCCATATCCGGTTGATGGCTCGCTCACCGCAACGCTCAGACATATCGAGGAGTCCGCACCAACACCGCTGCGTCGAGAGTCACAGTTTGCCGGACGGGACCTCGAACGCGTCGTCATGCGGTGTCTTGAGAAGGATCCAGACGAGCGGTACGCAACCGCTGGGGAACTCGCCGAAGATCTCTCACGGATTATCGATGGCGAACCCGTGATCGCGGGCGCCGTCGGTTCCTGGAAAAAAACCAGACGCCAAATCGCTCGCTATCGAGCGACACTCTCGGCTGCTTTCCTCGCGATCGTCCTGTTGTCTGGCATCGTTGTTGGCGCCACATTACTGCTCGCTCGTGCTCGCACCGCGGAGGCAGAGGCACGCGCCGAGAGCCAGCGCGCAACGACAGTGAGCGAGTTCTTGAAACGTTCGCTCGCGGCCGCGAACCCATCCGAACTGGGCCGCACAGGGACACTCCGGGACTTCGTCGCGAGTGCGGAGGCCGAACTCCTTGCTGAGACCGACATCGCACCAGCCGAGCGGGCCTCGTTGCATGAGGTGATCGGAACCACGTACCGAGCGCTGGGGGATTACGAGAGCGCGCTGGGGCATGCGCGTAACGCCGTCGATCTGACCGGCTCAGAGAACCCGGGAACGAGGGCATGGCTTGAGTACCGCAATGATGAGGTGGGCTACCTCATCGATCTCAGCAAGTTCGATGAAGCCACGGTGATCGCCGATGATCTATTGACAAAGTCCCAGGCCAGCCTGGGGCCTGACGACCCGGTGACACTCGAGGCTCAAGGTCATGTCGCGTTTCTCGTCTCCGAAGCAGGCCAGTTCGATCGCGCCATCGCCTTGCACGAGCAGATCTATGAGGCCCGCCTGAGAACACTCGGGCCCGACCACCGCAACACGCTCACATCGCTTCACAACATGGCGGTCGAGCACGGCCTCGCGGGCCGGCCCGAGCGGGGTCTCGAGCTCTACAGAGAGTCCGTCGAGCGCGGAACTGCGGCCTCCGGTCCCGAACACCCCGACACCATTGGAAGCCGGAGCGGACTCGCTGTTGCCCTGCACAATGTTGGTCGGCACTCGGATGCCCAGCGGGAGTTCGATTCGTTGCTACCACTCGCCGTGCGTGTGTTGGGTGATGACCACGCGATGACCAATACAATCCGGAACAACTATGCGTTCCTGCTCCAGGATCAGGGCCGGATCTCAGAAGCTCGCGACCTGATGCGCGAGGTCTACGACTCGTGCCTTCGGACACTCGGACCGACCCACGCATCGACGATCAACGCCGGTATGGCGATCGCCGTGACCACCTATTTCCTGGGCGAGACCGACGAGGCGATCGAACTGCTTCGTGAGTCATACCTGGCAACAGCACTCGCGTTCGGGCCCCACAACTACCGCACGTTCGACGCGGGTCGGAACCTCGCCCGGGCACTCACACAAACGGACAGAAACGAGGAAGCGCTCGACGTGGCTCTGGGACTCGTGCGAGAGGCCCGCCAGCCCGGGGACCCAGGTGGTGTGGTTTTGCTCGCGGCGATCCGATTCGTTGCTGAGATTCACTCAGCGCTCGGTGATGAGGCTGAGATGCTGATTGCGCTTCGAGATGCGGAGCGGGTCGCGGCGTCAACCGGCGACCTCGACGCGCGTGCCGAAATACTCGAACAGTTGGGTGGGATCACTCGAGATCCCGCAGAAGCACGCGAAGCGCTCGCCGAAGCCCTGCGTCTGCTTACCGATCTCAGTGCGCCAGCCGCTGCCCTTGACCGCGTTCGCGCCAAGCTGTCATCTCTCACAACTGACACGCCGTAACCTCGCAACACATGGGGCTCATGCAGATGTTGTTCGGTTTTCGGCCTTTTACTGGCACGAGGTTCTGACAGTTAGTCAACCTGATGACTCACCCGCCGGCCGGAGGTTCAACCCGAGCGGCACGAGCGGCTGTACCATCAGATCCGCGAGCGACCTGGCGCGCAGCTTGTCCTCCGCATCAGATGCGACTTCGTCCATCAGTTTGTGCAGCGGGCAGAGCTCGTGAGCATGCTCGGGTAGGTTCAGCGGACAGGTGAAGATGCGCTGGATCGGCTCAACCGCCTGGACCACCTCAAGCACGCTGATCTGACTGGGGGGACGCGCAAGGGCGAAGCCACCGCTTGGGCCCCGCTGTGAGGTGGCGACCCCCGCCTCAACGAGCAGTTGGAGGACACGCGAGGCGTATCGCACGGGAGTGTGTGTAGCCTCCGCCACGAACTGGGATGTTCGAACCTCGCCTTGCTGTTCCGAGAGATAGACAGCCGCCCGCAGGGCGTACTCCGTTGTCATCGAGAACATGTCGTTGCCCTCCGGGGCCGGCGCACGCGATCTCGTTGCGTTGGGCCTGGATTATTTTCGATAAATCTATCGGAAAATCGATTGTTTGACTAGCCGCGTAGCCCATTTCTCGATAAAAATATAGTCTTATAGATATATTTGGCTGAACAGTACTGCTTCTGATTTGACAGGAATACACGTGAATTTGGGTGGAATTCAGAGCCACCCGATCCGGAGGGCATCACCGATGAGCCAAGCGGCGTCTAGTGACCCGATCCCAACTGAGGCCGGCGACGGGGGCAAGTCCGCTGAGCAGATCCCGCTTGACCCGAACGTCGATCGTTTCACGTACGACGATGGGATCGTCCGCATGTTCTTCTGGGCCGTCCTTGTTTGGGGGATTGTCGCGCTGCTCGTCGGTGTGATCCTGGCCTTCCAACTCGCGGTTCCCGAGTTGAACCTGATCCCAGAGATCGCGTTCGGACGTCTCCGCCCGCTGCACACCAATGCGGCGATCTTCGCGTTTGCGGGTAACGCAATTTTCGCCGCGGTCTACTACTCGACCCAGCGGCTTTGCAAGGCCCGCATGTGGTCCGACATGCTCAGCAAGCTCCACTTCTGGGGCTGGCAGCTCATCATCGTCAGTGCCGCGCTGACGCTGCCCTTTGGCATCACGCAGGGAAAGGAGTACGCCGAGCTTGAATGGCCAATCGATCTCGCGATCGCGGTGGTCTGGCTGGGCTTCTTCGGCACCAACTTCTTCATGACGCTGATCCACCGCCGGCAGCGGCACCTCTACGTCGCGCTCTGGTTTTACATCGCGACGATCGTTGCGGTCACGATCCTGCATGTATTCAACAACATCTGGGTGCCCGTTGGGGTGTACGAGTTCCTGACAACCGGCAGTGTCAGCGATATGGACACGCTGATGAAGTCCTACCCGGTGTATGCCGGTGTGCAGGACGCCTTCATGCAGTGGTGGTATGGGCACAACGCGGTGGCCTTCTTCCTCACCACACCCTTCCTGGGCTTGATGTACTATTTCCTACCCAAGGCCGCGAACCGACCGGTGTTCAGTTACAAGCTGAGCATTGTCCACTTCTGGAGCCTGGTCTTTATCTACATCTGGGCGGGTCCCCACCACCTGCACTACACGGCACTGCCAGAGTGGGCAAGCAGCCTTGGCATGCTGTTCAGTCTCATGCTCTGGATGCCCAGCTGGGGAGGCATGATCAACGGGCTGCTGACCCTCCGGGGCGCATGGCACAAGGTCGCAACCGATCCAGTACTCAAGTTCTTCGTCGTGGGTATCACCTTCTACGGCATGGCAACCTTTGAGGGCCCGCTGCTCTCAATCAAAACCGTCAACAGCCTGAGCCACTACACCGACTGGACCATTGCACATGTCCATTCCGGCACGCTTGGCTGGAACGGCTTCATGATCTTCGGTATGGCCTACTGGCTCGCCCCGAGGCTCTTCCAGACCAATGGGCTCTACTCGATCAAGCTCGCCAGTGCTCACTTCTGGACCAGCACGATCGGTATCGCGCTGTATGTCCTCAGCATGTACGCCGCGGGGATCACACAGGGTCTGATGTGGCGTGCCTTCGACGAAACCGGCCACCTTGTCTATCCCGCGTTCCTGGAAACCGTCCTCGAACTGGAGTGGCTCTACTGGATCCGCGCGATCGGCGGAACTCTGTACTTCGGCGGCATGATTATCGCGGTATGCAACCTCTTCATGACCTGGCGGATGCGGCCGGCCACCTACGATGAGCCTATTCAGGAAGCAGCGCCGCTCAGGCCGGCTGTTGGCGAGGGGGCCGCGAGATCCCGCCTTGAGGCGAACGTCGGGGTGGGTCACGCGGGAGACAAGTGGCTCCAGGGCTTCTGGCACCGCAAGCTCGAACGCAAGCCCGTTCGATTCACCATCTGGGTGGTGATCTGGGTGGCGGTGGCATCGCTATTCGAGATCATCCCCACGTTCCTGGTCCGCTCGAACGTCCCCACGATCGCGAGTGTGCAGCCTTACACACCGCTTGAGCTCGCGGGCCGTGACATCTATATCGCCGAGGGATGCTACAACTGCCACTCGCAGATGATCCGCCCGATCTTTGCGGAGGTGAAGCGGTACGGCGAGTACAGCAAGCCGGGAGAGTTCATCTACGACCGCCCCTTCCAGTGGGGCAGCCGGCGGATTGGCCCGGATCTCGCGCGTGAAGGCGGTTTCCAGAGTTCGCACTGGCACTACCTGCACTTCGAGAATCCCGACCAGATCAGCCCGGGCACCATCATGCCGAGCTACAAGCACCTGATCGCTCAGGATCTGAACTTCGGCGCGATCCAGCCCCGTGTCGGATCGATGGCGATGCTCGGTGTGCCCTATGGCGACGCCGTAACGAATGCCGAGGAGATGGCGCGAGAACAAGCGCTGGCCCTCAGTAACGAAATCGCAAACCAGGCACAGGATCCTGACCTTGACGTGAGTGGCAAGAAGATCGTCGCTTTGATCGCTTATCTACAGCGCCTTGGCACCGACATCAACAGCCCTCCGCCGTCCCAAGAGAGCACGACGGAAGGGGGCAACTGACATGCTGCGCGACACCATCCGCTTCCTCGATTTGTCGGTATGGCCCGAACTGGCACTGGTCATCTTCGTCGGCGTGTTCTTGCTGGTGAGCGCCCGCACGCTCCGCTCCAAGAGCGGCTTCAACCGAGCGATGGCCGCCGCTGCGCTCGATCTCGATGACATCGACCAGATCCAATCCACCAAAGCAAGGGAGCCCCACGATGGCGAGTAAAGAGACCGACTCGACGCTCATCCGCGGGCACGAGTACGACGGCATTCAGGAGTTCGACAATCCAACGCCCACGTGGTGGCACCTGATTTGGCTCTCCACGATGGTCTTGAGTGTGTTCTACTTCGCGATGTCGCTCTGGAGCCCGATGTTTACGCACCAGACCGACCGTCTGGTCGCGGCCCAGGAGGCAGAGATCCAGCGACTCTTCGCTGACATCGGCGAACTCGAGAACACCGAGGAAACCATTCTCTCGCTCATGGATGACGAGAAGTGGATGACTTTCGGCGCTTCGGTCTTCCGCGGCAACTGCGTCTCCTGTCACGACTCGGATGGTGGCGGCAATGTCGGCCCCAATCTGAAAGATGATGCCTGGAAAAACGTGACACGCATCACGGACATCCACGATGTCATCGCGAACGGCGCGGCCGCAGGCGCGATGCCGCCCTGGGCAAACCGCATGCACCCAAACGAGATGGTGCTGCTAAGTGCCTATGTCGCAACACTGCGCGGCCAATCGGGTGGGAAGGCCGCCGAGGGAGAGATCATCCCTCCCTGGCCCACGCGGAGTTCTGAGGCTCAGACCGACGCAGAATGAAGGGAGCGTGGCAATGGCCGGGGAAACGCTCGATCAGGAACGGGTTCTCTCGACCCTAAACGCCGACGGTAGCCGCCGCTGGCTCAACCCCAAGCTCAGCAAGGGTCGCTGGCTCACACGCCGGAAGGTTGTCGGCTACGGACTCATTGCGCTGTTTGTGATCCTGCCCCATCTCAGGATCAACGGCAAACCTCCGCTGCTGCTCGACATCATCAACCGGGAGTTTACATTCGTTGGGACCACGCTATACCCGACCGACACCCTGCTACTCGCCCTGCTTCTCCTGACAATCGCATTGTCGGTATTTTTCTTTACCGCGCTATTCGGACGCATCTGGTGCGGCTGGGCGTGCCCTCAGACAGTGTACCTGGAACTTGTCTACCGGCCGCTTGAGCGTCTTTTCACCAGCAAGCACAGCCCCTTCGGCCCCGCGGGTGGCCCCTTGAAGTTCTTGAGCTATTTGCTGCTGTCATTCCTGCTCGCACACACATTCCTTAGCTACTTCGTCGGGACCGATGCTCTCCGAATGTGGATCTTCCAATCACCGCTAAACCACCCGCTGTCGTTTCTGCTGGTGATCGTTGTGACCGTTGCGATGCTGTTCGACTTCGGCTATTTCCGGGAGCAGCTCTGCATCGTTGCCTGCCCGTATGGTCGATTCCAGAGCGTGATGCTCGATCGCGACTCTCTCATCGTCGGTTACGACTACACACGGGGCGAGCCCAGAGGAAAAACGAAACAGAGCGCCAAGGCTGACAGCGATCTCTCCCTCAATGTCATCCCCGATACGCCACGCGGTGACTGCATCGACTGCACCCTTTGTGTCCAGACCTGCCCGACGGGCATCGACATACGCGATGGACTGCAGCTCGAGTGCGTCAACTGCACCCAGTGCATTGATGCATGCGACACCGTGATGGACAAGATCGGAAAACCCCGCGGCCTGATCCGCTATGCATCGCAACGGGAACTGGGCGGAGAGAAACGTCACTTCTTCCGCCCGCGCCTGTTTGTCTACCCCGCGGTTATCACGATCCTGGTATCGGTCATGACCGTGCTGCTTGTGAACCGCGAGCCGGCACTGATCCGAGTGCTGCGCGGCCGCGGGGCACCATTCACCGTTCTCGAGAATGGCCGGGTGAGCAACTCCGTTCAGGTGAAGATCCACGACCGCACACCAGATGGATCGACCTATCAGTTGACACTTGTTGGCGTTGAAGATGGGCAGGTTGTCTCAGAGAGCACCGAGATCACGCTTGCCCCGGGAGAGATCCGTACAGAGCCGATGCTCTTCTGTGTACCGCCCCAGGCCTTCGAGACAGGCCGCATCGATGTCGAGCTTCTCGTTAGCACCGACGGCTTCGAGACCAGCGTGCCATACCGCATGCTCGGCCCGGTTTACAGGAGCTCCAGACCTGCCGAAGGAGCCACCGATGGCAACTAAACGCAGCTTTTCCCACATTCTCTGGCCGCTCGGTGTCATCGGGATGCTTGTCGTATCGCTCAGCGTGTGCACGATCACTGTCATCGCCGCCACAAGCGACAGCGGCTTTGCGATTGAGGACGACTACTACGCCAAAGCGGTCGCCTGGGATGACACCGCTTTCCAGCGTGCGAAGAACGATGCATTGGGATGGACTGTCGATGCAGTAATTTCCCCGGACGGTGTCGTTCGTATGACCCTTCTAAACGCCGAGGGAGAACCGATCTCGGATGCCCGTATACACGCGGTTGTTTTCCACCACGCGGCACGCGGGGATGCCGAAGATGTGACCTTCTCGGCTGCAGCCCATGCCGGGCACTACACCGCCCATATCACTGCACCACGGCACGGCCTCTGGCAGATCCGTGCCATAATCAGGGCACAGGGTGAGATATTCACCTCGACAATGAACAAGTACGCTTCGGAATCCGTTCAATGATTCCTCTTCTCGGCGCAATCTTGATCGCCAGTCTCGCTGGTAGCCTTCACTGTGCCGGTATGTGTGGCGCATTTGTCACACTGGCTTGCGGGCTCGGCAATGGCGATGTTCGCGAGAAAGCCAGACTTCAGGTGTGCTATCACGGGGGCCGACTTGTTGGATACGCCCTGCTCGGCACAGCTGCTGGTGCGGTTGGCAAAGCAATAAACGTTGGCGCTTCCGGAGTCGGCCTCACACACGCAGCATCGATCTTTGCGGCTGCGACGATCATGCTCATCGCTGTGGGAGTTGCTTGCCGCGCCCTCGGTGTCAAACTGCCTCACGCCCACAGCCCGAAAACACTGCAACGTGCCTTCCGCCTCGGCCTCCAGTTCGTCGCAAAGGCACAACCCACACGCCGTGCACTCGCCATCGGCTCACTCACGGCGCTGCTTCCGTGCGGCTGGCTGTATGCCTTTGTGGTTGTTGCCGCCGGCACAGGACAACCGACACACGGCGCGATAGTTATGGCAGCGTTTTGGCTTGGAACCGTTCCGATACTTGCATCCTTCGGGGCAGGCATCAGCATCGCGCAACGCTGGTTTGGCTCACGCACCCGTGCAGTGCTCACAGTCAGCATCGCGCTGGCCTCATCTGTACTCTTGCTCCGCACAGCGACCGCTGACCTTGCCACGCTCGCAGCCTCAGCGTCTCAGTCTGGCACGGTACCTACAGAAGCCCACTGTCCGCTCTGTGAGTCGTCCAGCCCCTCGGGGTCAGCGCCATGACCGCACTCACCGCTGGAGTCGAGATCGCTCCTCCCTTCAAAGAAAGCCGATGCATCGAGTGCGCCCACTGCGGTCTCGACGTACCAGCTGGATTGCTCCATCTCGAGCGGGACAAGCAGTTCTGCTGCAACGGATGTGAAGCGGCTTACGAAGCGATCAACGCTTGCGGGCTCCGCGACTACTACGAGCTCAAATCGCGCCTCGCCGAGACCGGTGAGGCTGCCCGCAGGGGTCCGGGCCGATACACAGAGTTTGATGACCCCGCCTTCACCGAGCGTCACATCGAATCGTTGCCCGGTGGTGCCTGCTCAGTTGAACTGTACATTGAAGGTGTTCATTGCGCAGCGTGTGTCTGGCTGCTTGAGAAACTCCCCTCGGTTGTCCCTGGTGTCACGATCTGCGAAGTCGATCTATCTCGCCGAACGGCCACTGTTCAGTGGGATGCAGTGCGCATCGCGCTCTCCGAAATCTGCCGGGCGTTTGACCGCTTTGGCTACGTGCCGCACCCCGTTGAACCCTCGGCACAGCGTGATGCACGGAAGAATGAAGACCGCGCATACATGATACGAATCGGCGTCGCTGCTGCGTGCGCCGGCAACGTCATGCTCCTTGCGTTCGCGCTGTATTCGGGCGAGTTCGATGCCATCGGCGAGCCCTACCTGACGCTGTTTCGTTGGATGTCCGCCGGTATCGGGGTTCTGTCCCTGTTATGGCCCGGCAAGCCGTTCATCTCTGGGGCAATAGCTGCTCTTCGAGCGAAGGTCTGGCATCTTGATATGCCTATCGCCCTCGCCCTGGTCGTCGGAACATTCGCCGGGGTATTTGCTGTGGCACGCGGGTCCGGTGAGATCTATTTTGACTCACTGACCATGCTGATCTTGCTGTTGCTGATCGCACGGTGGATCCAGCTGAGGCAGCAGCGCCGTGCAACCGACGCGATCGAGATGCTGTTCAGCGTGACCCCGAGGCGCGTCCGCCTCGTTCGAGCGGACTGTGTCGAAGACGCATCGATCGATGCCGTGAATCGTGGTGACCTTGTCGAGATTGGCCCTCAGGAGTGCGTCCCCGTCGATGGCGTGATCGAGTCTGGCACAACCTCGGTGGATAACTCGATGCTCTCGGGCGAGTCGCTACCAATCCCGCTCACTTCTGGGGACGCGGTTTCTGCCGGCGCGGTGAACCTTGGATCTAGCATCCGTGTCCGGGTTGAAGCCGCGGGCCGCACAACACGGGTTGGCCGGCTCATGAGTGACATCGAGCGACTCGGGCGCTCGCGTACACCGATTATCGGTTCAGCGGACAAGATCGCAAAGCCCTTTGTCTTGGGTGTGTTCTTGGCCTCGGGGATTTGTCTTTCCGTCCGCGCCCCCACCGATCTTGGGCATGCACTCGAAGCCGCGGTTGCCCTGCTGATTGTGTGCTGCCCCTGCGCTGTTGCGCTCGCGACACCGCTCGCAACCTCGATCGCGATTGGCAGGCTTGCGCATTGCGGGATTCTCATCAAAGGTGGCGACACGTTTGAACCCCTGGCTTCGACGCCAACGCTCTTGCTCGACAAGACGGGCACCGTCACCGAAGGACGCTTCACAATCCGCACATGGACGGGAGACGAATCCCTAAAACCTGCGGTTGCGGCGCTCGAAGCGGGATCGTCACACCCAGTGGCCATTGCGCTGGCGGCGGTCGCAGAGCCTCCTAGCACAAGCACGCAAGCGCACCATCACTTGGGGCTCGGCGTGACCGGACATATTGATGAGATGTCGCTCGCCGTGGGCTCGCGCCGCTTGATGCTCGACCTCGATATCGATGAACCGCCTTGGGCGAGCGAGGCATCTCACATCGCCGCCGATCTGCATTGCACCCCGGTCTTCATCGCAAAGAATAACGAAATCCGTGCAGTAGCTGCGCTCGGAGACGCGATTCGGCCAGATGCGATGCCTTGCCTCGATGAGCTTGCAGCCGCAGGCTGGAAACCAGAACTGCTTTCGGGTGATGAACCACGAATGGTCGAGCATACTGCCCGATCACTCGGGATCACCCGCGCCACGGGGGGAGCTTCACCAGAGCAGAAACTAGAAAGGGTTGCGCAGGCTTCGACAGACGGCCCCACCGTCATGGTGGGTGATGGCGTGAATGATGCGCCGGCGCTCTCCGCAGCCACTGTCGGCGTTGCGGTCTCTGGCGGTGCGGAGGCTTCTCTCATGGCAGCGGACGTCTATCTATCCGAACCGGGTCTCGCCCCACTCGCTGATCTCGCGCGGACGGCTCGCTCAGTTACTCGGCGCATTCGCCTGTGCCTCGGCCTCGCGATCAGCTACAACATTGTGGCGGGCGCACTCGCGATCGCTGGCTTCATTTCCCCACTGCTGGCCGCGGTCATTATGCCGGCAAGTTCACTCACGGTGCTCTTCATCGCGCTCGGAGCGGGGAAGGCGAGACGACAATGACAGTTCTCTTCATCGTGCTGCCCGCGGCGCTGCTGCTCGCCGCCGCCGCAGTGGGCGGATTCATCTGGATGGTCCGAACCGGTCAATGCGACGACTTAGACACGCCGGCATACAGGATCCTCTTTGATGACGATGGTCAGTCCAAACGTGATCGCTGACCTGGTATTTTCAAGATACGACCCGAGTTCAGAGAGGATTGCGTCTCAAAGCCCCGTGAGCGGCGCGAGCCCCTCCAACCGATGATGTTCAACAAAGGTCAAAGACCACGCCAGTGTCGGCCCATCCAGTGGCGCTCTCGGCGATCGAGGAACACCTACGGATTGCCGGAGACTGCGAGGATCGCTGCGGCGCCCACTCTCGACCTATCTGCAACAACCTCAGCAGACAACTAGAGAAGAACTCGACTCGTGATGAGATCTAGAAGATACACAAGTGTTATGCATCCAAGGCCGGGATCAAGTCGATGGGCTCTGCCTGAATGCGTTCAGAGCAATCGCCGCAACCAACGCCCTTGAGCACCAGGCCGATATCTTCAATGCCCAGCTACGCTCCGCACGCCTAAGCAGCTGGAGGCGACTCACCGGTTACGCCGCTGAACATTGGAACAAGCACTGTGGGCAGTGCAAGACCGTTCCTCGCTGCCCGCTCACAGATAGTGGCGAAGTTCCGATATACCCATGACCCAACTCGAACTTTGCTAGTCAGCCTCCCGGAACCGACCGTCCAGGCGTCCAGGGCAGACCCGCAGCGTCGAGGCGTCTCTCCAATGCCGGCAGTTCAACCCGCGTGAGGCGATCGAGATCTTCTTTGAGTTCAGCGAACTGCTCACGAGCTATGGCCAGCGCCTGGCGATGGGTCGCCGTTGGGCCGTGCACAGAGAAGTCCGTACCGAGGGACACCACCGAGAGCCGCCGCGAAATCGAGACCGGTCCCTGGTCGTTGGCCATCCCACGCCTTGCGTTACCGGAAAGGCGTTCCTGCAAATCAGCCACACGGCGAGCCATCGCACGGGCCTCGCTGCCGAGTCCGGCGTCGTCCACGGTCGAGCGGTCCAGCGTATCTCGAATCGCCTTGATGCGCCTCATTGTTTCATTGAGCGCGCGGCGGGCGCCCGAGGCCAAGCGTTGCATCTCCGCGAGTTCGCGGCGGAAGGCGACCATATCGCGCGGCGTGGCGCCGGGCAGAACACCGCCTGCATGGAGCGGCTTGACTTCAAAGCTCTGTGACTTGCCCTGGTCGATCAGTTTTCCATTGATGCGCGTCGCCAGGTGGACGATGTAGGTTCCCGGCTCAACGAGCACGCCGTCTTCCGGATCCCCCATGTCGAAGAAGTTCTCCTCGCGGGTCTCCACCCAGGCGTCAGTCGAGGGATATGTCAGGCTCCAGTTCACGCGATGGATGCCCTTGGTGGTCGGGCCGGCAATGTGTCGGACCACCTCGCCACTCGCGTCGCGCACCGTGAGCATGACCGCGGGATCCTCTTCGAGTTCTTCCTCTCGGAGGGCGGCCCAGCCTGGATAGGGCGTATCGCCACCTTGCTCGATAATCTCCCTCTCACGCTCGGTTCGGGCTTGCTGGCGAGTCTTGAGATCTTCTTTGAGGTAGTAGGTGAAGGTGGCACCGAACGGCGGGTTCGGGGCGACGAAGAATGCATCACCCTGCGAGGCCTTCTGGCCGTATCCGAGCGTGCGACGGGGGACATACCACCACGCGTCTCGGACGGGGAAGAGATCGACGTCTTGCTCGAGCGACTCCTCAGACACCTGTCGAAGCGCGGAGTAGTCGTCAAGTATGTAGAAGCCTCGACCGAACGTTGCACCAACGAGATCGTCCTCGCGGGTCTGGATCGCCAGGTCGCGGAACGGGATGTTCGGAACGCCCCCGGTAAGCTTGATCCACTGCTCCCCGCCGTCGATGGAGAAGAAGACTCCGAACTCGGTGCCAAGGAACAGAAGATCAGGATCGACGTGGTCTTGCACAAGACGCCAGACGAGGTGGCGGTCGGGCAGATCCCCGCGGATCGAGGTCCAGGAGCGTCCTCGATCGGTGCTCTTGAATAGGTACGGCGCGAAGTCACCGGCCTTGTGATTGTCCACGCAGACATACACCGTGTTCACGTCGTGCAGATCTGCCTTGATGTCGTTGACAAAGAAGAAGTCCGGCACGCCCGGTAGTTCGCCGGCGCGGCGCCAGCTGCGTCCACCATCCTCGGTTACATGGATGAGGCCATCATCCGTCCCGGCGTAGATCAGCCCCTGCTGTTGTGGTGACTCGGAAATGTTCGCGATTGTGCCGAACTTCGACATCGCGTAGAGGTCCCAGATGGCGTCGAAGCTCCAGACGCGGCCCTCCATCATCGGGGCGGCGAGCCTGTCTATACCGCGGGACAGATCGTCACTGATCGCGGTCCAGGAATCGCCTCTGTCATCGCTTCGCCAGAGTCGCTGGCTCGCGAAATACAGTGTCGCGGGGTCGTGCGGGCTGATGAGAATCGGGGCGTCCCAGTTAAAGCGGTCCGTCTCTTCATCCTGGGCCGGCTGGGGCTGGATGTAAACGATCTCACCGGTCGTGCGGTCGTGGCGGACCAGATTCCCTTGCTGCCATTGCGAGTAGATGATGTCAGGGTTGGTGGGATCGATCGCTGGTTGATGCCCATCACCAAAGACGGTGATCATCCAGTCCGAGTTTCGGATGCCATGCATGTTGTCCGTGCGGGACGGTCCGTGCTGCGTGGCGTTGTCTTGGGTGCCGCCCACGACGTTGTAGAAAGGCTCGTCGTAATCGACCGATACCTTGTAGAACTGGGTTACCGGGAGGTTCGCGACGAACTTCCAGGTCTTTCCAAGATCGAAGCTCTCGTAGAGACCGCCGTCTGTGCCGGCCAATAGGTAGTTCGGATCGCTCGGATCAAAGGCGAGCGCGTGATGATCCGGGTGCTTGGTGGCGCCGTTCATTCGCGTGAACGTTCGCCCACCGTCCTCGGTGACATGCATCCAGACATCCATCTGGTAGACGCGATCGAGCTTGTGTGGGCTGGCGAATATCTCCTGGTAGTAGTGCGGACCGGTACCCCCCGAGATGTAGTCAGCACCCTTGGTCCATGATTCGCCGCCATCGGCGCTGCGGTAGAAACCACCCTTGCGGTGCGCCAACTCAACGGTCGCGTAGACGATGTCCGGATCGATGGGTGAGATAGCCACACCGATCTTGCCCTTGTCTTCCGCTGGTAGCCCTCGTGTAAGCTCTCGCCAGGTTTTACCGCCATCTGTGGACTTGTGAATACCACTCTCTGGCCCACCGTTGATCAGAGCGGCAACGTTACGGAAGCGCTGATGAGTAACGGCGTACATCACATCGGGGTTACGCGGATCTAAGTGGATCTCGTTGACACCTGTGTACGGCCCACCCCCGAGGATCTTCTGCCAAGTCTCGCCGCCGTCAACCGTTTTGTAGAGGCCGCGCTCGCCCCCTGACGACCAGAGCGGCCCTTCCGCGGCGACATAGACCGTATTCGAGTCCCGCGGATCAACGGCGATCATCCCGATGTGCTCTGAGTCCTTGAGCCCGAGGTTCTCCCAGCTCTTCCCGCCGTCTCGGCTTCGGTAGACACCATCGCCGTACCCCACGTGTCGCCCGCTCACGTCCTCGCCGGTACCAACCCACACAATCTCTGGATTGCTTGGATCGAGTGTGACGCAACCGATGGAGTACGAGCCCTGATCATCGAAGATCGGATGCCAGGTCGTACCGGCGTTGGTTGTTTTCCAGAGATTGCCGCTGCCGACGGCGACATACCAGGTACTCTGATCGTCCGGATGCACAGCCAGATCGGCGACACGGCCTGACATCAACGCCGGACCAATCGAGCGGAGCTCGAGGCCCGCGAACGTTCCACTGCTCATCGGTGGAGCAGGCTCTTCCGAGCCGGCATCGCGATCACTTGCGGCGGCATATGTCGCAATACTTGACACGCCGAGCAAAATGAGAATCTGGGGAAAATGACGGCTGGTCAATAGGCCTTGCATGATGACTCCAGGCTGACGGGAAGATCGCCTATACGGTACTGTCCCGGCGACCGCAGTGTTGCTCATCTTCTGCGGTTTGGACAACTGCGATCCCGGGCCTCAGAGAGGTGAGTCAATCCGAGATCTGGAGACTTACTCTCGGTTGGGCAACATGTTGGGCCTTGTGACGACTACGACGAGATCACCGCGGAGGAGCCACACTTACTCATCCCGCTCGGGGTTAGGGTTACAATTCACCAGTTGGCACCGCAAGGAATCTCGCCCCGTCCACGGGGGGCGTGACCGAGTATTCTCTGCACTCAGCCTTGTTCGCAGCTGACATACGGGATTCTTTCACATGCTTCTGCAGATAATCCGCTGGTCCATTGTTTCGCTGATGCTGTCGGCATCGCCGGTGCTTGCGGCACCCCCGAACATACTCATCATCTACACGGACGACGTCGGGTACTCGGATGTGAGCTGCTATGGCGACGGTCACTTACAGACTCCACGGATCGATGCGCTCGCTGAGTCAGGTCGGCGGTTCACGCGCTCGCACGCGGCGTCGGCGACGTGCACGCCTAGCCGGTTCTCGATCATCACTGGGCGATATCCGTTCAGGAACGATCGGGCGGAGATCCTTGAGGGGGACGCGCCGCTACTCATCGAACCGGGCAGCCTAACGGTCGCGAGCCATCTCGCTGCGGCGGGATACCACACCGCGGTGATCGGCAAGTGGCACCTCGGGCTCGGCGAAGGCGAGGTCGATTGGAACAGTGATGTGAAGCCTGGGCCGCTTGAGATCGGTTTCGATCGCTCGTACCTGCTGCCGGCGACCGGTGATCGTGTCCCGT
Source organism: Planctomycetota bacterium (assembly GCA_039186605.1). GTDB lineage: Bacteria > Planctomycetota > Phycisphaerae > Phycisphaerales > UBA1924 > JBCCZZ01. The sequence goes on from JBCCZZ010000005.1 coordinate 173,320, forward strand.
GCGTGTACCTCGATGGGCATCGCGTCGAGAACCTTGACCAGAATGATCCGCTCCGGGTGTCTTACGACGGCAAGATCGGCGACTGGCCAACCGGGACCGAGCGGCCCGACCTGCTTCGCTACCCCGCTGATCGGCAGCACTCGGGCACGATTGTGAACGGCGTGAGCCGCATCGGGTGGCAGTACGGCGGGGCGGCGGCGCTCTGGACCGACGAGACAATGGTTGATCGATTCACTGGCCGAGCCATCGAGTACATCGAGAGCCGTGCGGCCACCAACACGCCTTGGTTCCTGTTCTTCAATCTGCACCAGATCCATGTCCCGCGGCTCCCAGGCGAGCAGTTCATTGGCAGGAGCGGGCTTGGGCTGCGAGGCGATGCCATGCTCGAGGTGGACTGGTCGGTTGGCCGGCTCATCGATGCACTTGAGCGACTGGGAATCCGAGAAGACACACTCGTGCTGTTCTCAAGCGACAACGGCCCGGTCATGAACGATGGATACGGCGACGGTGTGCTTCGTGACAAAGGTCAGCATGACCCGAATGGGCCGTATCGAGGTGGCAAGTACACGATGTGGGAGGCCGGGACACGCGTGCCGTTTATCGCGAGCTGGCCGGGCACCATCGAGCCTGGTGTGTCCAATGCACTCATGGGCCAGATCGACCTCCTTGCCACACTCGGGATGATCGCTGAAGCACCACTCGATGAGCTCAGCCTTGCACAGATCGATAGCCGCGACCACTCTTTGACGCTGCTCGGAGACAACGACGACGGGCGTACGACACTGGTCACCCAGGGCGTTCAGGGGCTCTCGATCCATCACAAGAACTGGAAGTACATCGCGGCTAATCCTGCCAGACGAGGCTTTGCGAACCACTGGTCGACACTGAAGCACAACCAGGTCGGCAACCCGCTCTGGAGCGAGCCGATCGGTCCAGGGGCATACCTCTTCGATTTGCTCTCAGATCCCGGTGAGACTGAGAACCTGCTGAACGCCGAGCCCGAAGTCGCTGCAATGCTGGAGAACCTGTTAGAGCGCATCGCGGAGGACCCGAGGGCTGGGGATGGGTCGTGAGTGTGCTCATCACTTTGATCTAACCGCTCACAGCAGACAGGAATGGCTCTCTTCCTATTCATCTGATTCGCTGGGCCCCGGCTGCTTCAGTTAACGACATGCCTTCCGGCTCGGCCTTGGTGGCCCACAGAGAGGTCATGCGGCCAATTTGTGCCAAGTTGATCCAGATTGACGGGCTGGATGAGCGACCAGCTCCGCGCACATCGGTAGATCCAGGGCGGGCGGGCCCATGCTGCGCCCTCAGTGCGCATACAGATGGGCATGTGTTGGCCTTTCGAGACTTACCGGTTGGCGAGTCGACAGCCAGATGGAGAAGAGAGATATGTCGCGTCGATTACTACTGAATCACGTGCTTGTGTGCCTCGCCGGGATAATTATCGGGACTGCGGGCATCGCGTCGGCCCAGGGTAATGATGCGAGCGCCGAGATTGAGCCCACGCTCTCTGAAGAACTGGCCGGCTTGTTCGAGTGGAGATCGATCGGCCCGGCCAACATGAGCGGTCGTCTGATCGACATCGCTGTTCACGCCGATAACCCGAAGCACTTCTATCTGGCGACCGCATCTGGAGGCATTCTCAAGACAACGAACAACGGCGTCACCTTCGAGCACATATTCGACGACCAGAGCACAGTCTCGATCGGCGATATCGCCATTAGCCAGACAGACCCCGACCTCATCTGGGTTGGGACCGGCGAGCACAACCCGCGCAACTCGGTCTCTTGGGGCGACGGTGTCTACAAGTCCACCGACGGTGGCGAGACATGGGAGCACAAGGGGCTTAGGGAATCGTTCCAGACTGGCAAGATCCTGATTCACCCCGAGAGTGATGACACGGTCTATGTCGGGGCGCTCGGGAGACTCTGGGGCCCCAACGAAGAACGCGGCCTCTTCAAGACCACGGATGGCGGAGAGACCTGGGAAAACATCCTCTACATCGATGACATGACTGGTGTCATCGATATGGCATTCCACCCCGACAACCCGGATGTCATGCTGGTTGCAACCTGGGAGCGAGAGCGCGATCCATTTGACACAAATGACCCGGCCAAGCGTTGGGGCCCGGGGTCCGGCCTCTACCGCACGACCGATGGCGGCGAGTCCTTCAAAGAGATTACAACAGGTCTGCCGGCAACTGAGCTCGGCCGCATGCACATCAGCTTCAGCGGGACAAACGCTGACACCGTGTACCTGCTTGTGGACACCGACAAGATCGGCTCAGGCATCGAGAACCCGGGATATCTCGGTGTCATTGGCGAGGATGCCGAGGCGGCTTGTCGGATCACGCGCATCCTCGACAACGGTCCCGCAAAGGAAGCCGGGTTCGAGCAAGAGGATCTCGTGATCGCCGTGAACGGCGAACGTGTGCTGCGTTATGACGATCTCATCGAACAGATCCAGAAGCGCCAGGCGGGATCCGAAGCGACATTCGAGGTGGTCCGCGATGGTGAGATCATCGAGATCGATGTCGAGTTCATCGAACACCCAGACCCGGACGAGACCCCATTCGGTGGCTTCCTCGGAGGGCAGGCCGCGGATATCCAGGATCTGCAGGGTGACGACGGCATCGAGACGGGGGGGCTCTTCCAGTCAGACGATGGCGGCAAGACCTGGCGGCGGATCAACTCGATTAATCCTCGACCGATGTACTTCTCGAAGGTCTACTCCGATCCAAGCGATGACAACTACATGTGGGTGCTCGGTGTGCAGCTCTTCAAGAGCGAGGACAACGGATCGACTTGGTCAAGCGACGGCATCCCACCCGAGGTCCATGTCGATCACCACAGCATGTGGATTAACCCCAACGATGGCGAGCACATGATGCTCTGCAACGACGGCGGGCTCTATGTGACGTACGACCGTGGCGAAACCTGGGACCACTTCAACCACGCCGCCATCGGCCAGTTCTACCACGTCGGCGTTGACAATCAACCGCTCTACAACGTCTACGGCGGCCTCCAAGACAATGGCTCATGGGGCGCCCCGAACCGTGCCCGCAACGGCCAGGGAACGCTTAACAGCGACTGGTTCCGGGTCGGCGGCGGCGATGGCTTCATCTGCTATGTCGATGCGTCGGACCCCGACCAGGTGTATTACAGCAGTCAGAACGGCGGACTTGCCCGGGTCAACTTCCGCACCGGAGATCGGGCCAGCCTCGCGCCGAGGGAGCCCAAGGACTTCGAGTATCGCTGGAACTGGAAGACCCCCTACATGCTCAGCCATCACAACCCCCGGATCTACTACGCGGCGGGCAACTACGTCTTCCGTAGCTTTAACAAGGGGGATGATATCAAGCGGATCAGCCCGGAAATCGTCCGGACTCGCCGTGGCGCGGCGTCCGCATTCGATGAATCTCCGATAGATCCAAACCTGCTGATGGTTGGCTCGAATGACGGCGCCCTTTGGGTGAGTCGCGACGGGGGTGACGAGTGGGAGAACCTCATCTTCCCGTACGACGAGACCGCGTATCCGGAGGAAGATGAAGAAGACGAAGACACCGCCGATAGCGAGACTGGAGACGAAGCCAATGCGGTCGAAAGCGATACACCCGCGGAAGACGCCGAGACCCAAGGGGGCGACCGCTTCGCGCGCATGCTCGCCCAGGCCGACACCAGCGGTGACGGCAAGCTCCAGAAGAGCGAGGCCCCAGAGCAGCTCCAGCGATTTTTCTCGATGGTCGACAGGAACAAGGACGATGAGCTCGACGGCGGGGAGCTCGAGACTGTCCGCAACATGATGGCTCGCATGTCCGGTGGTACGCCTGCTCAAGCAACCGAGCCGCAGCAGGAATCAGCACCCGAGCCCGAGACTCAGGCCCGGACCGAATCAGATTCCGAAGACCCCGCACCGTCGGCGCAGGCGGATGACACTGATAGATCAAGCGAGTCCCAGCCCGAACCCGGTCTCCCTTGGGAGGGCGACTGGGATGTGACGATCAATAGCGATCAGGGCTCGTTTCCGCTGTTTCTGACACTCAGAAGCATCGATGAGACCACCGTGGGCGCCTCGATCGAATCAAGTTTCATTGAAGAGGAGACCGAGTCAGGCTCGATCGATGACGAAGGCAATATCAGCCTGACATTCCGTGGGCGGCAAGGCCTCATCGACGTTACCGCTGCACTCATGGATGATGAGCTCGGTGGCACGATCGGGATTGCTTCCTTCGGGTTCCAAGCCGATTGGACCGCGACTCGTTCGGGTGGTGAAGATGTCCGCCCGTCCGGCCCCCCGCTCACAGAGTTGGTCACCAGCCCCAAGCGGGTGAGCTCTATCGAGTGGTCGAAGTTTGAGGAAGGGCGTGTCTACATCACGCTTGACGGGCACTACTACAACGACGACGCCCCGCACGTGTTCGTTTCCGAAGACTCCGGCGAGAGCTGGGCGTCGATCACGGCAAACCTGCCCACCGGCAACGTTCGCGTCATTCGCGAAGATGTTGAGAACGCGGACCTGCTCTACCTGGGCACCGAGTTCGGCCTCTTCGCCAGCATCGACCGAGGTGCTAGCTGGACGAACCTCAGCGCCGCAACGAATCTGCCAACCGTTGCGATCCACGAGATCGCTCAGCACAAGGCAAGCGGTGACATCATCGCGGGAACACATGGGCGGAGCATCTGGGTCCTCGACGGGACCCCGCTCCGTCAGATGTCTGCCGAAACGTTGTCGGCCCCCGCGCATCTGTACGCACCAAACGACGTAGTTCGTTGGCGAACGACGCCCAGCCGCGGGCGTGGAGCCACCCGGGGTTTCAATGGCGAGAACCCTCCGAGCGGAGCGCAGATCTTTTACTCACTCGGCGCCAATACCAACGATGTTCAGGTCGATGTGTACGACGCTTCGGGCAGACCGATCCGGCGACTCGAACTGCCCGAAGGCTCTGGGCGCACCGGGCTCCACCGCATTGAGTGGGACCTCCGCCGCGCAGCCCCTAATGCCGGCGGCGAGAGCAATGCACGGTTCCGCCGTGGACCTCTGGTCTCACCCGGGACGTACAAGGTCGTCCTTCGCGCGGGCGGTCAAGAGATGTCGGAGCTCATCCGAATCCAAGCTGACCCGACGCAACCGGGAGTCGTCTTTGCCGAAGACTCTTTCAACACCGAGGTCGTCGGTGAGGAAGAAGGCGATGATGTCGGAGCATCGACAACTCCTTACTGAGTTTTTCTTTTCAAGATACATATCCTGAGAACCAGCGCTCGCCAACGCTGTGTTGCTGCGCAAAGACTGCAAAGACAAAGGGCATTGCATGCCTGTACTATCGAACGGCTTGTTTGTAAATGCCCAAGCCGCTCCTCCTTCAGTGACATGAAGGGATGCCTCGGCCATCATGGCAAACAGGGAAGCGAATCAGCTAGCCTGATCCGCATGGGCACTTACAAGCCGCTTTGGCAAAGAACAGCTAATCAAATTGCACGACTATCTAAACCGTACTGCAACGAACGTCACGTCGTCTTTAACTGAAGCTCCTCCGCGGAACTCGACGAGATCACGCTCAATCGCATCAATCACGTGCTGCGATGACTTTCCGCGTGTTCCAGCAAGAACGTGCAGGAGTCGATCTTTGCCATACATCTCGCCGCTCTCGTTGGACATCTCCCACACTCCGTCGGTCCCGATCAGCACAAGGGCGCCTTCCGGCAGACCTGCTTGGCTGTACTCCTGATACTCGACGCCCTCCGCGACACCAAGCGGCATATCTCCACCCTCAAGTTCGGAAACCTCGCCGCTCACAGGGTCTACCACGAGCGCAGGGTCGTGCCCTGCAGATGCCCAACGAACCGAGCGATCGCCTGGCTCAAAGAGCAAGATGGATAGTGTCATGAAGCGTCCATGCCTGGCATCGGCAGCAAGAACATCGTTGACGCGGGTCATGAGCCGGCCGAGCGTCCCACTCGTCGGAGCATGGGCACGAAGCGCGGCTCGCGCAGTTGCCATCAGCAGCGCCGCGGCAATTCCGTGGCCCATGACATCACCCACCGCGACGAGTTGGCCTGTCGCACCGGATTGTGAACGCTCGAGAAAGTCGTAGTAGTCGCCACCGGTCTCATCGCAGTATTTGCTGTGACCCGCGACCTCCAGCCCGTCGGGATCAGGCACCGACTCCGGCAGCAACGCCTGCTGCACCTCCATCGCGACCTCAAGGCCCTTCTGCGTTTCTACATAGGTCTCGAGATCTCCAGCCATGCGGTTCAGATCTCCTGCGAGAATCTGCCATTCACTCGGACCACGTTCATCGAGACGGGACTCGAACCGGCCCTGGCTGACCGCACGAACATGGGTATTCACAGCGCGCATGCGCTGCGCGAGTGATGAACTCAGCACGAAAGAGAGCGCCCCGACGACCACGATCACTATGCCACCGGTGGCGAGGAGGCGAACGCGCGTTCTTGCGACGCCTGCGAACAGATAGTCCTCAGGGATCCCGATGAGCAGCGTGAGGCCATCGAAGCCGGCAGCGCTCATAGATACCGTCGCGTAGCGGGCGGGCTCACCCAAGAGAAGCCCGTGGTGGCGGGCGCTGAGCAGCGGGCGTTCCTGTGATCTGTCCAACCTCGCATCGATCTCTAGCATCGCAGCTTCTATGGACCTCCGATTACCGTCAGAGTCGAGCACAGGCGCGTCTGATGAGGCGAGCAGCATCCCGCCTTCATCAGCGAGCAGCAGCGTTCCCTGTTCGGCAATGGGGACTCGCGCAAGGAAGTCACTTAGCGCTCCGAGTGTGACATCAACGCTCAGAACACCAGCCAGTTGCCCATCAGGCCCGCTTATCGCCCTTGCGTACGACGAACCGATCGCGTAACGGCCCGTGCCACCACCAACCCAGCTGTACACCTCACTCCATGTCGCGTTTTCAGCCTCTGCCCCAGCCCGATACCATGGCCTTCCGAGGGTGTCGAACTCGCTCGCTCGAAGGAGTTCACCCACCTCCTCAGTGTTCACCGTGACCCGATGCTCGCGAAGCATGCCATCTATCGGATCCAACTTGAATGCACACTCGTAGCCCTCCGGAGTGCGCACGACCCAAAAGACACGGCCATCGATATCTCCGAACGTGATCGATGCGATATCCGGAGCCGACTTCAGACGAGTCACACACGGAACGAGCCAAGACTCCAGATCCGAAGGATTAAGAGCGCCGCGTTCGATCTGCGCTGCCATCAGATCACTCTGGAGGATGGCCGACCGCAGATACTCGTCGATCTGCTGCCGTACGCGGCTCTGCGCGTCTTCTATGTAGCGGGTTGTGAGAGCCTCCGCGATCGTCTCCGCAGCGCGCTCGGACAGAGCGAGCAATACCGCACCAGCGACGAGCGTCGGGCCGATGGCAATCAACCAGATAATCTGCCTCACGGACAGAGGACGCATGGACTTCCCTGACACCTATCTCCCCCCCCACCATCTCACCCGATGCGAGTAGATCGTGCAGAAGGTGGCTCAGATCGCTTAGGCCGATCCCGTTGTCACACGAAGACCCTGCCTGGACGCCTACTCCCTTGAGGCCCGACGCCTCAAATGGTATCGCGGCGATATCACGAAACCGGCCTGCGGCTGCTTTCTGGGCGAGAGGAGCCGGTCTGCTGGCAGATCAAACGGGCCCCTATAGTTAGATGCTCACAGAATGGGCAGGGGATCGCGCCGCGCACGGCACTCGGGTGTGTTATGACAGAAGTAGAATCCGCGCTCAAGGTGCGGCTCATCGAGGCTGCCCTCGACCTCTTTGCGAAGCGTGGCTATCGCGACACAACCCTCCGTGACATCGCTGACAAGGCGGGCGTAAGCCACGGGAGCGTTCGATATCATTTCGGCTCTAAAGACGCTCTCTACGAGGCAGCACTCGAACGTTTCAAACCCGAGGCCGTTGGCTCATTTTTTCCGGTCATCCCGGATGCTTCCCAGATGACTCCGGAAGAGGCGATCGCTCTCTTTCGAGAGTTTGTCCAGGTGTTGGTCACCGTGAAAGCTCGGATCGGTGAAAGCCCCAAAATTGCGATGTTCTACGTGGAGGGCGAAGGTGAACTTGGCGGGCCCCCAAACCCACAGTTTTACCGGCGCGTGATCTCCCCGGGCCATGACGCACTCCGGAGGCTGATCTCGGCAATCCGACCCGATATCACAGACGATGAGACGCTCGAAATCCTGACGTTCAACGTCATCGGGCAGGCAATCTTCTTGCGCGTCGGGCACGGTGTCCTGCTCAAGCGGCTCGGCAAAAGAACACTCACAAAGAAAACAATCGACGAGATCGCCCTGCTTATCGCCGAAACGGCGCTGCAAGGTCTGCAGAGACTCCGCCGGTAGCCCTGCTCGTCATCCGTGAGTCTGTTGATTCTGCTGTTCAGCGCCGCTGTGCGGCGCTGAGCGGTTGCAGTACCCTATCCAAGTGGATACTATCCTCCTGTATCATTTATCGGGTTCCCACGGCTTCCCGTTGGGCGTCCGCTTTGACCACGCGGCCCGAGCCCGGGGATACAAAGCCGTGAAAGAACGATCGAAAGTTACCACAAAGCCACGCTCGCTGAACATCAGCACTTTGCCACCGAGCTTAGTTGCCTTGAGTCTCCTCTTCGCGGGATGCAACCAAGACAATGTGAGCGGAGAAGCTCCCATCCCCAAAGCCGTGAGCGTGGTCTCGATCGAGTCCGGGGTCCCGCGCGATGAGACGCTGGTCTCGGGGGTTGTTGAGCCGTACCGCCGTTCTGAGGTCAGCTTCGATGTCGCCGGGCTTCTTACGGAAGTCATCGACCTTGGCTCCCCCGCGGAAGGCCCCCAGCTCGATGGCTCTGGTGAGCTGCTTCTGCGAGAGAACGGCGAGCCGGTCAGGGAAGGCACCATTCTCGCGCAGCTGGATCCGACCCGGTTTCAGCAGGCTGTCCGTGCAGCAGAACTCGCGATCGAATCAACCGACCGGCAGATCGAAGCGATTCAGATTGAACTCGACGATGTATACCCCGCGCGAATTGCTAGCGCAGTTGCATCGGTGGCATCCGCAAGAGCTGACGTTGCATCCGCACAGGATGAGGTCGCCGCTGCCGAGGCCGAGCTCGAACTCGCCCGTACCACGGTTGACCGAGATAGGGTGCTCATCCAATCCGGCGCGATAGCCCAGTCTGTCCTCGATCAGAGTGAGTCGACGTTCAGCACTGCGACCGCGAGTTTGTCCCAGGCTCGCTCGTCTGCGGACGCTGCGATCGAGAGTGAAAGATCAGCCCAGGCGAGTCTCGACGAGACTCGCGCCAACGCCAGTGTTAGAGAAGCCGACCTCAACACGCTCTACGCGTCACGTGTCGAACTCGAGAACGACCTCGATCGTGCGGAGACCGACCTCGCCTCCTGCGTGTTGCGAGCCCCCTTCCAGGGAAGGGTGACCGATCGCTTGATTGAGCGTGGCTCGTACATCAATGCGGGCTCACCGATCGTTGAGCTGACCATGGAGACCGCGATCAAGGTGGTTGTGACGGTTTCGGCGAACCAAGAGCGCCGGCTCGAACTGGGCGACCGGCTGCCTGTCTACACAAGCGTCGGCGAGACCGGCTCATCTGCTGAACCTGTCATGGGCACGGTGTTCGAAAAGTCCAGCGCGGCAGATACCGGAACACGGACGTTTCGTATCGGGCTGATACTCCCGAACCCCGTGATCGAGTCAAGCATCACGCCGATCGGCGATGACCCGGTGACGCCTTCAGATCTGTTCCCGATCCTCGCTTTACCAGGCCGACACGATGGAGCGCTCTTTGTCAATGTTGCCTGTTTGCTCGAACGAGATGGAAGGCCGCACGTGCTCGCGCTTCCGGACTCCGGGGGAAAACGCGACCTCAGTGATTCGGTCCAAGTACCCCAGCTCGTGCCCGTCCGCCTGCTGGATGAGTGGGAGCAGATGGACACCTGGACACTCCGTCGAATTGAGTCGACGCCTCAGCTAGAACCAGGCACTGCGGTCGTTGTTCACCCATCGCTCGGTGACGAAGAAGGTGTCACGATCGGTTCGATCGCGTATGCGTTCCGAGCCGGCGACATCGTGCGGGTGGGGCTCGACGCTGCCCTCCCCGCCGAAGGTTTCTGGGTGCCGAACACATCTGTGATCCAGCGGACAGGTGATACGTTCGTGTTCACCGTTGAGGATGGGAAAGCCCGGGAGGTTCAGGTCGATGTGATGGGTTCGACCGGTGGTCTCCGCCGGATTGCCTCGCCCGTGCTCCGTGACGGCACTTCGCTCGTCACGAGCGGCATGCACTACCTCTCCGACGGCGAGTCTGTCACCATCAGGTCTGACCGGACCGGGTCTGCTCGATGAACCTTCCGAAGTTTGCGATCACACATCGCCCGATCATCCTTGTCCTCGCTGCACTGACCCTGCTCGTTGGGATCATGACGTTCGATTCGATGCCACGGCGCGAGAACCCGCGGATAACCATCCGTGCAGCGACCGTGGAGACATACTGGCCGGGTGCTTCGGCGCAGCGCATCGAGGAACTCGTCACCGAACCCATCGAAGATGCGATCGCGAAGATTGAAGAAGTAGAGACGCTCGAGAGTATGTCGAGAACTGGGTACTCCCGAATCGATATCACGCTGCTCGATAGCGTCGGCGCCGACACGCTCGATCAGACCTTCGACCTTGTCAGAGACAAGGTAGATATGGCTCGTAGTGAGTTGCCGGAAGGCTGCGGCGAGCCCTTTGTAAACTCCGACTTCGGTGATGTCTCCTCAGTATGTCTTGTGATTCATCCGACGGGCTCGGACCGATCGGAGCCCTATTCATACCGAGAGCTCGAACTGGTCGCGGACGATCTCGAGACCGAGCTGAAGCTCCTACCCTCGGTTGCCAGTGTGCTGACCTTCGGGGTACCGGACGAGGAAATCACGCTCGAAATCGATGCAGCGGATTGGGCGAAGCTCGGGATCACAGCCGACGAACTCGGAGCATCAATCGACCGGCGAAACATCGCCAACAGCGGCGCGGTGATCGTTACCGATGACAGGCGGTTCCCAGTTCGCCCAACGGGCGAGATCTACACGATTGAGGAAATCTCCGCCATACCCGTGCAGACGGCCGAAGACGACCGGCCTGTCACGATAAGGGATTTGCCCTTCAGGGTCAGCAGGGGGCCCGAGGACCCGCGTTCGAGCGGCGTGCGTTTCCTTTCGCCCGATCACCGCTCGGACAGGGCAGTCCTCCTCGGGATCACGATGAAAGAGGGTGAGAACGTCGTGCGGCTCGGCGCGGCGATCGAACGGTTGGTGGAACGATTCAGAACCTCATCGCTTCCCGAAGGGCTCGAGATCAGCCGCGTCAACGACCTCCCGCGCCAAGTTGACGTGCTCATCGCCGACTTCGTGGAGAGCCTGTGGCAGGCGATCGTGATCGTGTTGGCGGTTGCCTGCCTCATGATGGGCTGGCGCCCGGCGCTCGTGATGGCGACCGCCATCCCGCTCTGCATGGTCTCTGCCATCGCGATCGTCCCTCGGCTTGGGGTTGAACTCGAGCAGTTCGCGATCGCATCACTCATCATCGTGCTCGGGATGGTCGTCGATAACGCGATCGTTGTGACCGACAATATTCAGCGGCTGCTAAATGAAGGCAAGCCAAGAGAAGAAGCAGCGATCGACGGTGCAAACGGGCTTGCACGCTCGGTTCTGTCGTCGACCCTCACAACCGTTGGCGCATTCTTGCCGATGCTCACAATCCCCGGCGCGACCGGGGAGTACATGCGGAGCCTCCCCGTAGTCGTTTCAGCGACGCTCCTGAGCAGCTACGTGGTTGCGATGACGGTGACCCCGATCATGTGCGCTTGGCTGCTTAAGCCCAAGAAACAGAAAGCAGGTAAGACAAGCCCGATCGGAGAGCTTTACACGAAGGTCATCGGTTGGTGCGTGTCGTTCCGTCTGATCACGTTGTCTGCGGCCTCAATCGCGGTCGTAATGGCGATCGGCCTCGTCCCAGTCGTTGGGACCGCGTTCTTCCCGGGAGGCGTGCGCGATCAGCTATTCATCCATATCACGCTCCCGACCGGGGCCTCGCTGAGCGCCACGGAGCAGGTGGTCACACAGGTCGAGGACGTGATCGAACGGACGAGCCGGCTTGAAGACTCAGCGGGCGGTAGCGAACGGCTTGTTAACGCGACCAGCTTCGTGGGCACCGGCGGACCGCGAATGATGCTCTCGCTCGATCCCGAGCACAGCGTTCCGCACTACGCGCTCATTCTGGTCAATACAACAAAGGCAGAGCTCAGCCGCGCATGGGTGGACGAACTCCGCCGTGAGGTTGAGGCCATCCCTGGTGCTCGGATCGATGTCAGGCCGTTCATGACCGGACCTCCGGTAGATAACCCGGTCGAGTACCGCTTCATCGGCCGTGACATCGATGTGATGCGGGCTGTTGGGAGCGAGATGCTCTCCGCACTGAACTCAACTCCAGGCTCGGTCATGCCTTTCGATGACTGGGGCGAACTGATCAACACCATCGAGCTTGATGTCGATGTTGACCGTGCCTATTTGGCCGGTATCACAAGCCGATCAATCTCCGAAGACCTCGATGTGCTTTATGGGGGTGGCGAACTCAGCACGCTCCGTGAAGGCGACCATCTCGTTGATGTCGTCCTAAGGCTTTCGGAAGATGAACGCCGCTCGCTCGACACGCTTGAGACCACATCGTTCCGAAACGACAAGGGAGAGATCCCGCTCACATCGATCGCCAATATCGACAGCGGCTTTGAGTACGGCACCATCGGCCGACGTGACCGGGAACGTTGCATAACAATTGGCTCCCAAGCAGCGGAAGGCTTCCTCGCCAACAACATCGCGGCTGACATCGCTGATCCACTCGGCGAGATGGTTGCCCGACTTCCCCAGGGTTACCGGCTCGAGGTTGGAGGCGAGGCCGAGGAATCCGCCGATGCTCAGGGCGATGTGAGCAACGCGTTTGCGATCAGTATCCTGCTCATCTTCCTGGTACTCCTGATCCAATACAACTCTATCTCGAAGCCGTTTGTCGTGCTTACGGCATTCCCCTTGGCGCTTATTGGCGCAATGCTCGGGCTATTCCTCAGCGGCTGGCCACTCGGATTCATGCCGCTGCTCGGTATCGTCGCGCTGGGTGGAACAGTCATCAACAACGCGATTGTGCTGATCGACTTTGTTGAGTCGATGGTGGAAGAAGGCGCCGAACTGCGTACCGCAGTTGCGAGGGCGGGGCTCGTTCGCATGCAGCCCATACTCCTAACGACACTCACCACCGTCGGTGGGCTGCTCCCGCTGGCGCTGTTCGGGGGCCCCATGTGGGCGGGTATGTCCTGGGCAATGATCGGCGGCCTCAGCCTCTCGACTGTCCTGACCTTACTCGTGATCCCGACCGTTTATGTGTTCTTCGCTGAGCGGCTTGGCATGAGGGTGTCATCATGAGCAGACCCCGTGCCAAGATCTTGATGCTCGGCTCGTTCGCACTGTGTGGCTGTGCCGCGATCGGCCCTGACTACACCCCGCCACAGCTAGACACGGCCACCGACTGGCAAGCAAGCAATGAGGATCGCTTTACCGCCGATTCTCCTACTTCACTGGCCAACTGGTGGGTTAGCCTTAATGATCCGACGCTCGATGGTTTGATCGATCAGGCCCTCGCCGCGAACCTCGATCTTGCCTCGGCCGTCCAGCGTGTCCGCCAGGCCGCGGCAGTCCGAGGTGTCTCTGCGGGTCAGCGTTTCCCTGATCTGGATGCGACGGGCTCGTATAGCCGTGACCGCCAGGGGAGCAACGGGTTTCCCGCGATGCTTGAGCCCGCAGAGTTCGAGTCGTTTGCCCTCGGGATGGAGTTCGGATGGGAACTCGATGTCTGGGGCCGCGTCCGCCGCGTCGTGGAGGCTGCGGATGCCGATCTGCAAGCATCGATTGAGGATCTGCGGGATGTCCGGGCAATCCTCATCGCCGAGGTTGCCAACGAGTATGTCCTGCTCCGCACAGCTCAGGCCCGGTTTGAGGTCGCGACTCGCAACATCGAGATCCAACGACAGAGCCTGGAACTGACCCGCACGCGATTCGACAACGGCGCGGCTCCCCGACTTGATGTTGCACAGGCTGAAACGAATCTTGCGAACACCGAGGCCGAACTGCCATCGATTGCCACCGATATCCGTGATGGGCTATTGCGTCTCGCAGTTCTGCTCGGTGAACAACCGACCATTCTGCTCGAGGGCACACTCGGATTCGGGATGATCCCGGGCGCCCCTGACCTGATCGCGGTTGGGATCCCGGCCGACATAGTCAGACGAAGGCCAGATATCCGATCAGCGGAGAGACAACTCGCCGCCGAGGTCGCTTCAATCGGTGTAGAACTCGGGGACCTTTACCCACGCTTTACGCTTGGTGGCTCGTTGGAGTTCAACTCAACGAACTCTGGATCGCTGTTCGACGCCGACAGTGTCGGCCACGGATTTGGGCCGAGCTTCTCCTGGAATCTCTTCGATGGTGGCCGTGAGCGCAGCGAGGTCAGGGCCCAGGAAGCTGCAGCTGACATCGCACTGCTCGGCTACCGTCAAACCGTGCTCGAAGCCCTCGAAGAAGTTGAGAGCGCGATGTATGGGCACGCTCGACAAATCGAGCGTGCCGCCGCACTCACCCGAGCGTCCGATGCGGCCCGCGCATCCGCAGACCTTTCGAAGCAACTCTATCTCGAAGGTCGAAGCGACTTCCAAAACGTGTTGGATAGCGAGCGCGAGCTGTTTACAGCCGAGGACAATCTCATTCTGAGCACGGCCGAAGTCACGACCAGCTATATTGCCCTCCAGCGGGCACTCGGTGGCGGCTGGGATCCAACTTCGCCGCAGGATGACGACCCACCTGAGCCATCTGAGGACTCTGGTGCCTCATCTGAGTAAACCTCAATGAGAACGCTCACCTGTGCAGCGGCACGGTGACCTCATTCTGCTTCTGCGCTATGCACTAAGCGTTCAATACTGGCGCTTTGAAGCACGAAGTACTACTCGAAAGCTCTATCTGTGGCTGTTTGTACTTATTCGCATTGGTGTGGTGAGTCCCGCTGGCATGCCGCGTTCGTATTGGCCTCATCCTGAGCGAAACCAGATTCTTCTGTTCTGGTCGAAGATAGCTTGATCAACGTGGGACGCTCTGGGATCTGCTTCGCTTTCATGTTGTATTCGCTGACAAATCAAGTAATACCACCCGCAAGATCTGGAATATCAAACGGTACCCAAGATAACTCATTCGCCGAGAGAGCCGCGATTATGACCCGGTCCAAGGCAGTATTAGTGGAGATTGTGTAAAGAGCCCATCCCCTCTCGCACCCTTGCCTGCCAAGCAAACGGCCCCGTGAGCCATGATCAGATCCGATTCCAAAGAGCAAGTTGATTCCAGCGATAACCCCAGAACGCTGTGGAGCACCCACGTCAAAGACCGCTTCTGGATCTAGATGAGGTCCAACTCTGTATTTTCCGGTATGCTTCGAGTCTAAGAACTAGCTCGCATCGATAATCAGATATTGCGAGTATCTTTGGGGCGAAACGATCTGGGGGGGCAGCAACGCCCGGCGAGGCACCGCCAGCAGGGGGTCAACACCATGTCGAACGGACCGAAGGCGTTCGGTTTTCTGATGCGCGTTCCAGCGGGCGCCAAGCCTGAAGAAGTCAGTGCAGGCCTTGGCATTTCGTGTCGGTCGAAATTCGATGAACTCTTTACGATCACCGCTGATCATACCGAGGCTCTGGGCATTCGCGGCGGTGGCGTCACATGGCTCCGTCACCAGGCTGATGAGTCCCAGATGTCGGATATGTGGGACCATATCCATAGCCAATCAGCCGCTATCGGGAGTGCGTTCGGACTCGACCATGACAGCCCGGCTCTTGTGGAGCCCGATCTTCTTCAAGACTGGCCGACCCCCGTAGCTCGGCCACCCCATGGGTTGAGCGCCACGGACAGCACCTCGTGCGGATTCGATCCGATAGATCAGTCGCTCCCACCCAAGCATCGTGAGAAGTTCGCGTGGCACCTTGACGATGAGTTCTCGCAACTCCGTACCGCGCGCACAGAGGCGGCACAGCACGCGAGCGCAACACGCATTCGGATCGCGCACCTCGACACCGGTCACGACCCAGCACACGATACCTTTCCCGCGAGTCGGATCACGGATGAGATTGACTTTGTTGATTTCGACAACAACGCCACTGACCCTGGCAACAGCGGGATGCTCAAGCATCCGGGCCACGGAGCGGGAACACTGAGCATCCTGTCGGGCGGCCGGTTCTTCATCGAGAACGGGCCCTACCGCTTCGATGAGGAACTCGGTGGGGCTCCCAACGCAATGATCATCCCCATCCGCGTTGGGAACTCTGTCGTCCAGCTCAAGACCAGTAGCGTCGCTTCCGGCATCAAGCATGCTGTGGATGTTGGCGCACACGTCCTGTCGATGAGTATGGGCGGTGTCGCTTCTCATGCCTGGGCTGATGCGGTCAACCTCGCATATGAGTCGGGCCTCGTTCTCGTGACAGCAGCTGGCAACAACGTCTCGGCGGGCGCATTCGGGCTCCCGACGCGGTACACGGTGTACCCCGCCCGATTCAGACGCGTCCTTGCTGCATGCGGCGTCATGGCCGATGGAACCCCATATTACGGACTGCGCATCGGCAAGCTTCAGGGCAACTGGGGCCCGCGGAGCAAGGCAAATACTTCCTTATCCGCCTACACACCTAACGCGCCCTGGGCGCAGCACGGCTGCCCCAAAGTCGTCGATATGGACGGACAAGGCACATCCTGCGCGACGCCGCAGATTGCAGCTGCCGCCGCGCTGTACTTCCAGATGCACGGCGACACGCTTTTTGACTCATCGAGGTACCCAGAAAAATGGATGCAAGCAGAGGCGGTCCGCCGTGCGTTGCTTGACTCCGCAGCAGCGCCAGATAACCCGCGCGATCTCAAGAAGCTCGGTCGCGGCCTCCTCCGCGCCTCAGACGCGCTCAAGATCGCACCACTCGAGCGGAGAGCACTCCGGAGAGAAAAGAAAGACCGTGCAGGGCTTGCGTTCTGGCGCACCATCACAGGACTAGGAGTGGCGTCCGACCCGCTGTCAGAGCAGATGCTGGCGCTGGAAGCTGCGCAGCTGAGTCAGCGATGGGATGGGCAGACCGAGAACCCGTACGAGGCGCTCGACATCGACCCAGATGTCGGCCGGGACGAGACACCCGAGCGGCAAGTGACAGAGTATCTCGATCGTTTGCGTTCGCACCCAAGTGCTTCCAAAGCTCTGCGAAAGAGAATAAATCTCGAACTCGACGGAACGGCCAAGCGGCCCGGCGGGAGCGGTGTCGGTCCTGAAACCGGAGTCGGAGTCGGCAGCGGTCTGCCAATACCCGAACAGCCTTCGCCGCCTGTCAAGATACCGGAACCCAGGTCGCGACGGCTCCAGTGCTTCGCGGTCGATCCGTTGCTAGCCACGAATCTCGACAGCGCGCTTGTGAGCCGGATCACCCTTGAAGTCCCTTGGGAACCTCTCGAGCCTGGCCCGGTCGGCGAGTATCTGGAGGTGATCGATGTCGATCCGGCAGGCGATCCGACCCGATGCTACGAGCCCGTGGATCTGGAGAGGCCCGAACTGCTCGCTCAGGATGGCCTTCCCCCAAGCGAAGGTTCACCACAGTTCCATCAACAAATGGTCTATGCGGTATGCAGCCTGACGATCAAGCACTTTGAGTCAGCGCTGGGGCGTCGTGCCCAGTGGCGTGCCAGACCGAACTCCGCAAAGCCTGGTGATCTCGGGTTCATCCCGAAGCTGCGCATTTACCCACATGCACTCCGCGAAGCCAATGCATACTACGCGACTCGTCAGATGGCATTGATGTTCGGCTACTTCAATGCACGAAATAATGATCCGAGCGAACTGCTTCCGGGCGGACGGGTGTTCACCTGCCTTTCGCACGACATCATCGCACATGAGACGGCACACGCACTCCTTGACGGCTTGCACAAGGAGTTTCTGAAACCCACCAACCCCGATGTCCATGCGTTTCATGAGGCCTTCGCCGACATCGTCTCATTGTTTCAGCGTCTGACGTTCCCCGAACTTCTGCGACATGAAATCGCGAAGACACGTGGCAATATCCGTGACCAGCCATCCCTGCTCGGTTCTCTCGCTATCCAGTTCGGCCCGGCACAGCGAGCAGGCACACGTGGTGCATTGCGCGAGGCAATTGGCCGGTTCGATAGCGACGACAACTGGATCCGAAACAGGCCGGACCCGACCGCGCTGGGCAGGACAAAGAGCCCCCATAGCCGGGGCGCGATTCTCGTTGCCGCGGTATTCGATGCGTTCATATCGATCTTCGAGCGTCGAACCGCAGACCTGGTCCGCCTCGCCAGTGGCGGCACTGGCATACTACCCGACGGCGCGATCCATCCAGATCTGGTTGAGCGGCTTGCCCGTGAAGCAACATGTGCCGCGAAGCACGTGCTCACGATGTGCATCAGGGCGCTCGACTACTGCCCCCCCACCGACATCACCTTCGGAGAGTATCTCAGGGCGCTGATCACAGCCGACTACGAGCTGGTCCGTGATGATGATCTCCACTACCGGACCGCGTTCATCGAAGCGTTCCGCCGCCGCGGGATCTATCCACGTGATGTGAGGACACTGAGCATCGAGAGCCTGCTTTGGCATCGCCCGATGCCCGGGGCGCTGAGGGCGTCGGGCCTTGCCGATCACTCGGGAGAGCTCTTGAGAACTGCACATCGATTCGACTCACTGCGAACCAGAAAAGATGTGTTCATCGCTGAGCACGAGATGTGCAAGGCACTCGAGACCTGGTTGCGTGAGTACGCAGTTCCACGTACGTCTGACGCCACGGAGATCATGGCCCTGCGAGATCTGCTCGGAATCGATCCACACGGCCCGTTCAGCATCCGAGGCGCGCGGTTCACAAACAGGGTCGGTCCCGATGGGAACGTCCAGCGAGAAATGATCGTGTCAATCCTCCAAGAGCGAGAGATGCACCTCAGAGGTACAAGCACAAAGTTCTATGGCGGATGCACGCTTGTGCTGGATCTCTCCGGGGGAGCGATCAAGTACTGCGTCCGGAAGAATGCGAGGAGTGGAAGCCGTGAATCGCGTCAGCGGGCATTCATGCTCTCCGATGAGGAGTCGCTCCGAAGGGTGTACTTCAGCGAAGAAGACGACACAAACAGTGAGCCGTTCGCACTCTTGCACAAGGGCTTCTAAGGGGAAGAGCGATGGCAAAGCCGACAAGCAAGCGGACCAAGAAGCGTTCAACCAAGAAAACAAAGGGCGGGAAGAAGAGCGCCCGTTCTTCGAGCGTCACAAAGAAGACCCCTGCACGCAAAAAAACGGGACGCAAGAAAACTGGCCGACCACGGAGCATCGCAGCAAGCTCACGAAGCGAAGTTATGCCGACAGCCCGCGTACGGATGTACCGTCACGGGCTAGGCGACTGCTTCCTGCTCACGTTCACCGACACAGATGGCAACGATGCCCATGCGCTGATTGACTGTGGGTCACTTGGCGGAGGTGAAATAAGCAAAAGCGACGCAATCGAGCTGGTTGGCAAGCACATCGGCGATGACGGTCTAAGCCTGCTCGTCATCACACACGAGCATGATGATCATGTCGGTGCTTTCCGATTCAAAGACGGAAAGAAGTTCCTCGCAGAGACGGAGATCGCTAACGTCTGGCTCGCCTGGACGGAAGATCCAAACGATCCCGATGCCCAAGCAGCGGCGCAGCACATCAACGACCTGGGCCGAGCGGTCGTGGCCGCACAGTCCATGCCCGGAATCGACGCCAAGCTCGCGGATCGTGTGGACAGCCTCCTCGGGTTTGTCGGCGAACCCGCGCTCCGGTTTGCCAACAGCGTGAATGACGCGATGCATCGCGTCCGGACCGAAACAACCGGACGGGTTCGCTATCTCAGCCCAGGCGATGGGCCAATCGAGCCCGCCTGGGCTCCGGGTTTCCGTTTCTATGTGCTGGGACCACCCCGTGCCGAGAACGCACGGAAGAACGAAGGCAAGCACGGGAGTGAGGAGTTGTACGGGTTCCGGGCAGCACTCCGGGCCGCTGGCGCCGTGCCGAATGGTATCGATCTACCCGAGGAGCACGAGGCCGCTCCATTCGATGCTCGCTACACGAACCGTGGTGCCATCACGAGGTCGGCCCTCTATCCGAACTACGACACAGAGGAGAACTCTTGGCGAAAGATCGACACCGACTGGATGCACGGAGTCGCCGACCTAGCACTCCAACTCGACCATCAGATCAATAACACCAGCCTTGTGCTCGCAATCGAGCGCATCGCGGATGGAAAGGTGATGCTCTTCCCAGGCGATGCCCAAGAAGGCAGTTGGCTGTCGTGGCACGGCGATGCAATCTCATGGTCAGTTGAGGATCCCGACGGCGATGAACGCCAGGTAAATGCTGCGGATCTGCTTTCTCGGACAGTGTTCTACAAGGTCGGCCATCACGGCAGCCACAACGCTACCGCCAAGGGGAAAGGCTTGGAGTTGATGGGGCCCGACCTCGTCGCGTTCATCCCTGTCAGCCGAGAAACTGCGCTCGAGCGCAATCCCAAGGGTTCCTGGAAGATGCCTGCGAAACTGTTGTACACGCGACTACTGGAACGGTGCAGGGGCCGCGTCATACGGTCTGACATCGGCTGGGCGGCTGAAGTCCCGGCTGATACCGCTGACAAGACCGAGAAAGAGTTTATTGGCATCGGTTCAAATGACTCTTGGGAGGACTGGCGCGAAGCACAAGCGTCGGCCCAGGAATCTGGGATCCTCGATATCGACAACCAGAACCCGTTCTATGACTTCGTGCTCAAATGACTCCGTAGGGGATTCACCGAGCGACAATGTTGGCCCTAGCGGATCACGAATCCGTCGGCGGGAGCGGGCCTCGGGTCTTCTGGACCCAACGCTGAAGCATCGAATCGAACCGAGCTGGCGCCTGTGATTCACCATCCGCAAAGTGAGCATGCTGGATCGCGTCGATGTCAGCACGAAGTTCGCGTGCCTCGGCATCGTTGAACCTGTCCCCAAATCCCGCCTCGATTCGGCGGAGCGTCATCAGCGCGCTAAGCGGGGAGTCCCGCTCGGGTGCCGCAACTCCTGGTTTGGTTTCGATACCGCCTGTCGCACGCAGAGCCCGGAATGCAAACAACACCGCAGCAGCACTACACACGAGCAATAGAGGCCCAACCCACCAAAGCCAATGCACGCCGTTGCGCTCAAACGCGACCCAGTTTCCCGAAACGTCGATCACTTCTACATCATCGAAGCTTCTTCGAACCACGAACGCATCGCCGATACCATTCGGTTCAGGGAACGCGAATCCCTCAGGTGACACAACGCCGGAAGATTCTGGGGCAAGCGTGATTGACCAGGAACGCGATGAGCCAAGGCGGAATAAGCCCCCCTCGTCTGGCTCGACGTAGTCGGTCTTGTCTTCTTCATCCCACCGATATGCGTTCGATCGGTCGAATGACTCGCCCGAGACCTCTTGGTACTCCTCCAGCGCTCGAAGATGCGCTGCAGAAACTTCCATTGGCTCTTCCTGAACCTTCTCTTCGATAACCCGATAGCCCGGGAGCACCTTGTCGAGGGCGGGAAAGAGTTGCTCGAGAGTCGGCATGACACCAGCACCGGCGATAGTGACGTCGAGGTGGACCTCTCTGCCTTCCTCGCCTTGTAGCAGCGGACGTGGATCGATCATCTGTTCGAGTAGCACGTCACTCGTCGGACGCGCAATCGGCTCAGAACCAGCATCGATAAGCAGTATATTTGAGACCACCGGGAGGACCACTGATCCGGTTGTGTCTTCGAACGACAGATCCACTTGGATCTGCGGCACCGCGTCGATGCTCTCATCGGTCGCCCTGAGCACGATGTAGGCGAACGGTTTTTCTTCCCATCCACGCTCGCCGCGTTGTGTGACCGGTGTTGCGGGGTTCATGGGCTCGAAATAGCCGATAGAGATCATCTCAATCGAGTCACCGAACGACTCACGAATCGATTTCTCGAGCCGCTCCCGGTGATTGATGAACTGCCATACTCCGTTGTAGAGCCCGTACGAGGAGGTCTGGAGGTACTGCGCGAAGCCGCCTGTGGACCGGTCAATCTCCGCGGTGTAACGCAGGGTCAGCGAGACACCGAAAGGCTCCGTCCCAACACGCTCATCGCCATCGAGCGACATCCGGAGCTCGATCTCGTCGTTCAGCAGATCGTGATACAACGCAAGCGTGCGTCGCAGGGGCGCGCCCGCTGGGTGATCCCCGGCGATCCGGACCGCCGCCTCGACCAGTCTTGGCTTTGCTTCCGCTTGAACTTGCGGCAAAGCCGCAACGATCTCACGCGCGAATGCACCGATGTGACGCTCTGTGAGCTCAGGCTCGAACTCACGAAGACCCGCGTGAATGAGATCGATCTGATCGGCGTTCACGACGCCTTCGGTGAGCAAGTCGTCGGCGGTAAGCGCCCCGAGATCGCTTGATCCAAGGCTAAGTGAGAACCAAGTAATGTATAAACCGATATCGGGGCGGAGATCACCACTCTGGACCGCAGCGCGGTACTGACTCGATGCTGCGGCCAGAGAGCGAAACACCTCGCGCCGAGCCGTGTGGTAGTCGGCGGTGTCCTGCTCTTTCTGCCGGCGGAAACGCATCCTGTCATAAACTAGCGAGGCCTTCGTGAGTGCAAACTCCCACTTGTCGGTCTCGGAACGATCGATCGCGGAATCGATCAGGTCGATCGCGAGCTCGTATCCCCGCTCGACAATGGCTCGGAGCTCTGATTCGCTACGCTGGAAGCCCTCGTCTTGCTGTGCTTCTCGGTTGCGCCAATCGCCGTTGAGTCCCGAACGCATCGCCCCAGCCATGCTCGCCGCAACCGCCGGCGCGATGCCATCGATGGGTCCGAGGACTCGCTCCACCGTCTCACGTTGATAGGTCTCGGCTCTGGAGTGACAGGCCGCGAACGCAGGAACAACGCCATCGAGGGACCGGGCTTCGACGCCCGCTTCTTCCATCACATCAAGCAGCCGGCCCAATCGATCCAAGTTTCGGTTCTGACGCCCACGAGTGAGCGTCGGCGAGGGCCGACGCGAACCGAAGTAAAAGTATCCGTAGAACTCCTGCTGCGGCGCATCGGCTGCCCGGAGACGAATGACCCAACGACTGAGAAATGACTCAGCCAACGCGCGGGCGGCTTCGGGATTCGACTCAACACCTTCTGAGAGCAGATCCAGGGCGATATCTACCTCATCGCAGAGCAACGCGACACCCAGGCAAGCGTCGTACATCCGCCCCGACAGACTGGCTTCCACTCCATCGCGCCATTCCCGATCGGGAAGCGCTCGGAGCAGTTGCGATGAGACAGGCTGCACCTCCCGGGTCTTCAGGTGCTCGTCAATGGCCTGCTCAGCACGAGATAGGAGGCCGATGGTCAGCATCCGCAAGGGAACACGCATCGCGTTACGGTCGACGCCCTCGGCCTCAAGCAGTGTGTCTACCGCCTCCTTCATCGTCAGGATTGCCTGCGCGGCCTCATCCTCGGACACCAGTGCCTCACCAACACGCAGCGACTCGAGCGCGATAGACTGCAATGTAGCTGCGGCTACCCGCTCACTCTGGAGCACATCGGTCAGCCACGCCGTTCCTGCCTTGGGTGGGACACGGGGCAGCAGCCCAACAGCGCGGCCGATCGCAGCCAAGCGCATTTCGAACTCGGCGTCCTCCATCAGTCCGACTTCACCGAATAACTGCCAGGCCTCGCGGTAGTTCACGTCGGAATCGGTCCCAGCGCGTGCGAGCGCCGCACGGTACTCCGCATGTGCCGTTATCTCGACCGCGTTACCCTCTTCACGGGCCTTCGCAAGGGGCGGAAGGTAGTCGATCACTCGCTCAGCGAGACCGGCCGCCACGAGCAACCGTGCTGTGCGCTCACGAGCAGCCTCATCTTGAGATCCGAACCACCTGGTCCCATCCTCGATGCGTGCGAGCAACGGCTCAAGACTTGAGTTCGCAGCGGCGCGCTTCAACAACGCGGCCAGCGCGCTAACCTGCCAGTCGGTGAGCTCCGCGGGCGCGGCCTCCGAAAGCCCAAGCACATCCTCGGGCAGCAACTCGGACTTGTCGTCGTTTGTTGACTGGAGCACATGGGAATAGATCTGCTCGGCTTCCGGACCTGCTCGCTCGGCCAGAAACACCGCGAATGCATCCCACTCGCCCGCCATCACATGCCGACTCATCCAATCAATGAGTTCCTGAGCACCGGCGTCCGCACCAGGAAGCGGCTCTGGCTTGATGCCGATCCGAGCACGCGCCGCCAACACCGTCTCTGGTTGCCGAACAAACCCGATTGTCCGGATGATTTCCATGAGTTGTATGGAGGGTGGTGCACCCGGTGTGGCCGCAGTTCGTTCCTTATTCTCTTTTGCCTCCATGAGCGTGCCGAGATCGATGCCGAGGTCCTCGTAGACCGCGACCATCGCCTGCTGTTCGGCATCCGATAGCGAGCGATAGGTCTCGTACAGAACCGCGATCTCATTATCACTCAGAACCGCAGAAGCACTTGACGCCTGCTCATCCGGTGAGTCATTAAGCCCCCTTCCCAGAGCGGAAGAATCGGTGATCAAAAGAAGGATGAGCAACCAAACCGAAGCCGTAAGCCCTCGCCGATTCATATCAACGCCCATCAGCCACCCCATTCGCACACCAATTGATACCCATCAGATCTACCGCCACACCTACCAACCCGGCCCAAAGGGCATCCTGCCTGAGGCCCCATTCGCCGGGGGGCCGCGGCGCGGCTGTTGAGAAGGTTGATTCTCAGGTGGTCCATCACCAGGGTCACGGTCCCCCGCGCGACGTCCACGCGGAGAGCGACGCGGCAGCGGCATGCCATCGAGTTCCGAGCGATCGCTCTGCTCAAGATCGAGCACCCGCTCGACATTCAAACGCAGACGCTCCGCCTCAGGGCTCTGACCGACCTGGAACTCGCGCTGCGCCAACAGGGCGTAGTGCTGTCTCGCCTCTGTCGCGACCTCGCGCCAAACCTCGCCTGGGAAGCCTTCCTCGCGGAGGAGTCTGGCTCCAACGTACTTCGACGCGGCTAGTTCTTCGCGGACAGACGCCGTAAGAATCGACCCGCGCTCGTCTGAATCGCCAGAGGCCATGCGCTCCTCAAGAATCGATTCGAGCCGTGAAATCCCGCGGAATACTTCGCCAGAGCGAACCATCGCACGGGCCTCGGCCAGCGAGATCGCGTCGAAGTCATCGGTCACAGCGCCCCGCCTCCCCAACTCTCCTGTGGCGGGAACACCATCAACGCGAAGAAGGGATGCAACCTCACCGTACAGCGCTGCCGCTGAAGCCCAAGCATCCGAAGCTCGCTCATACGCATCACGCTCCGCCTGCACTGCCTCTCGAGCGGCATCGGGGATGTCCTCGGCAGCGATGCTCGTATCAACGAAGGCGCGGCGTTGCGATTCGAACACAGCAAGATGAGCATCGAACGCCGCTTGATGCAAACGTTCGGCCTCCGCTTCCGCCCGACGCGCCTCGGCGAGCAGCGACGCGGCATAGTCACGCGAGAGGTGCGTCTGACCCGGACCGAAGTGATATGACAAACCAAGCACCGGGAGAACTGCCCAGATCGACCACAGGAGTGTCCTGATCACGCCGTACCTCCGCGCGCGGCAGGCGCAATCTGAATCAAATCAACTTCGCTCTCAGACCCTCTTCGCCGTCCGAATACCGCAAGCATGGGCGTAAGAGCTGCCAGGGTTGCCGTACCAGTAACGGCCGAGACAACTCCGATCTCTCGCCAACCAACTCGCCCTGCTCCATCGGGAGTAGTCATCTCAACTCGGTTCAGCACAGCGCTCGGCAAGTGCCGGGTGTTGGCATCGAAGTACACGCCGCCGAGCCGAGACGCAAGCTCTCGAAGCGAACGGCTGTCCTGTCGAGATCTGTGGCCAGAGATCGTGGTCGCCCGACGTGCATCACCAACGCCAATGACGATCGCGTCCGCGATCGCCGGTGGTGGTCTCGTCACGGCACGCCCACCATCGCTATCGCCATCGCTGACCACAAGAACTAACGCCGAGTCGGCGGGCCAATCGTGTGCGAGCTTCAATGCCTCATTCACACCGGCACGGAGTAGCGTTGGCCCCGGATCGAATGCCGCGTACATGGGAACGCCGTCGAAGAAGTTCCTGACAACCTGCTTGTCAAATGTCTCTATCGCAACAGGTATCGCCTCTGTGTACACCGCAACGACAGTGACCCGAGTCTTCTTCGGATCTAAACGGTCGAGGATTGCCTGAATCACATCGCCACCGCGCACAGTCCGGCTCTGGAGATTCCGCGGATCAGGACCAGCATCGGCGACAAACATGCTCGGCGAAGCATCCATGCACACCAAGACATGCTTGGACGCTTCTGGATCCGGCTCAACCTCTGCGGTCTCGGGCTCAACAACTAGTAGCACCGCGAGACCGAACGCCCCCACTGCAAACCCAGCCGTGCGCATCGCAGGCGTTATACCAACCCACCGCGCCGGTCGGCCCGTGGGCCCAAATGCAAGATGGCGCACTCGAGAAACACGGCGTGCGTGCAGCACCTCTCCGACCCCGACAACCAACCCGACCGCCATTGCGAGTATGAGACCAAACGTCGCAGTGTTTGCGAGGTCTACCACGGGGTGTACCTCATTCCGAGAGACGCAAACGTGTGCAAGCCGAGAAGAGCAAGCCCGAAGAGCGCAATCAATGATGTGTCGTCTGCTGGAACCGAGGACACTGGGCGGAAACGCTCGGGGCGCATTGCGTCGATGTGAGCAAAGACACGCTGAAGGCCTGCCTCATCGGTGGCAACAAAAGCATCACCGCCTGTTTGCTCAGCAATATCGGCAACATCTGAAGGAACGCTGTCGCTCCCGACATGAACATGAAAGAGCTGGATTCCAGCATCAACAAGTAGATTTGCGACCTCGTCTGTTGCACTCCCACCCAGGTCGGAACTTACACCATCGGACACCAGCACGATCAGCTTGTCGCCCTCTTCGGCTTCCGTGATCATGTTGTCACGGCAGAACCGGAGTGCAGCACCGATTGAGGTACCGCTCATGCCCGGAGGTTGGTTGTTCGGATCCGCGAAAGGGAGAGCCCGGCGAACAATGTCGAGGTCACGCGTCAGCGGAGCCCACCGGATCTGGTATGAGCCAAAGAGTGTGATCCCGATCGCATCACCCTCGCGAGCACGCGTGAATCGCTCGATTGCGGACGATGCCATTTCGTACCGACCCTCCCAGTCCATGCTCCCAGAGACATCTAGACAGATCTGGATGTTCGTGAGCACGCGCTCCTGTGTGGGCACGCGGAGAGTCTGAGGGCGGGCGAGCAGTACAATACTTATTGCGAGCAGGACAGCCGGAACGAGCTCAAAGCCGCGGAGCGTGCTGTTCAGCGCATAGTGTTTGGGGTGGTCGCGATGATCGAACGGCAGCGACATGCCCGTTGCACGCCGCCGGACACCCCATACCAGCAAGAGCGCCGGAATAATCAGCAGCAACAGCAACTGAGGGTGCACAAAAATCATGCTGTTGTGCCTCTCGCAGGCCCAATGAGTTCTCGATCCTCATGAAGCGCCGGACGGTCCGCGTACTGGGCGAGCAGCCGCGCCACCTGATCCGCTGTCGCGTTGGCATGTGGCACCGTCGGGCGATGGAGCCATCGTTCGACAGCACGCAATAGCTCACCCGCGTCCGAATGAACTCGGAGCCGGGCAATAGCCTCAGGTAGCGGAGCGTCAGCAAGCCCGAGCCGCTCTCGCCACAGCCTGTACAGCAGCATTTCGAGGCGAGCCTGTTCGCGCACGGTGATCGTTCCTGTAGCCGCAGCCGCAACAAGTGGCCGCAACTGATCAGCGAGTGTCGGGGCAGGCACTGACGCCTCTTCCTCCGGGTTAGGAGCAGCACGGAGCCTGCGGCGTAAAATGACCACAGCAGGCACCGAAAGCCATCCGAACGCGAACATCCAAGCCAGCGGCATGTACCAAGCTGTGAGACTCACCCGATACTGTTCACCCGGGAACAGGCTTGCCCCGGCATCATCTGGCAAATCAGAAAATACTCGAATGGGAATCGGGCCAAGGATCGCGGTAGCCGGCAAGCCATCGGCCGTTTCCAGCATCTCCGACAGATCATGGAGGCCGGCGATAGCTGCGAAGACCAGAACGCGGTACGAACCCACGCTCTCGCTCGGCTCCTCAACCGGTCGGACACGAACCAGGATCGGCGCGTCAGGCTCTTGCCTCACCGCGGCACGGAGTGATTCGATACCGGCGTCGTTGAGCTGATGGGCCGAAATGATCACTTCGCTCATGACTCCACGCGGAATCTGATGCGCCGGAGTTTCCTGAGCGCGTGCAACAGGCATCCCAAACCAAAGCACGAGCAATGTGCAGCCCAAAGTAGATTGGATGCGAATCAGATCAGTCCCTCCCCCGCGCCACAACGTGCCTATTCGCGAGAAACTGACGAAGCGGCGTGATGAACGGGCGATCAGTCCGGAGCCTGAGATAGCTCGCACCGGCGCTTGCAATCGCTTTCCCGATTCCCTGGTCCTCATGCCAGGCGGACCGACCGTGACCAAGAAAAGCTGTACCGGTCTCTGCCTCGGTACCTCGGAAGAAACCCGCACGCAGGCTTCCCGCTTCGGCGGGATCATTCAGATGGAGCGAAACCGTGTCGTGTCGCTGTGCCGCTCGACAGACTGCGCCGACGACTTCCGGTTCATGCAGATCGCTGATGACAATGATCAGACTCCGTCTCGTGAGCCTCGGATCAAGGGACACGAGTTGATTTGCGACATCGGTAGCCTCCCGAGGCTGAGCCGCTCGGAGCGGCTCCAATATTCGCCAGAGATCGCTTGTGGCCATACTCGGCTTGATACGCGTCCGCCGTTCACCAGCCCCAACGATCGCAACTGGGCTGAGACGACGAATCGCAATAAGCCCGATGGCCGCGGTGATCCAGACCGCGAGATCAAGCTTGCTAAGCCGCGTGGACGCAACGCTCATCGATCCGGACGTATCAACGAGTAGATACGTCGACATACGCTTGAGTGTCTCGTACTCCTTGAGATACGCTCTGCCAGAGCGAGCCGTGATCTTCCAGTCGATCTGACGCACGGGATCACCCGGCTCGTACGGCCGGCTCTGCGCGTACTCAAGTCCAGAACCCACAAACAGCGAGTCGTCCGACCCGAACGCAAGGTCATCGGCAAGCATGCGGACAACCATCTCGAAGTTTGCTTGGGTCATCTGCGCGACCGGTGGTAGACGATCGGGTCCACTCTCCCCCGCGATATCGCCGTACTTTGTCACGAAACTAGTCATCGGCTTCGCAGCTCCCGCCGAGGGCAAGACAGCACGCCCGGTCAGACCAGGGATTCCAGTAGCTCATCGATCACTTGCTTGGTACGAAGACCGTCCGCAAGCGCCTCGTAGCTAAGCCGAACTCGATGCATGATCACGTCCTCGGCGAGCGCGAAGAGGTCCTCAGGGATCGTGTACTCTCGCCCATAAATAAAGGCCCTAGCTCGCGAGGCCTGAACAAGCGAAAGAGCAGCCCGGGGGCTGCATCCAAGCACGAGGTGCGGATGGTTCCGCGTGCGCCCAACAAGCTCAACGCACTCATTGATGAAGACTTCACTGACATGAACAGCCTGGACACGCTCCATAGCTTCGGTCAGGTCTCGAGCCGCGAGCCGCTCATCATTGGAAATCGCATCGAAGGCCGACATAGGAACCGCCCCCGCTCCCTCCCGCTTGAGCTTCAGCTGGAGCGCGCGACGAACCACTTCTTTCTCATCATCCGGCTTCGGGTAACCAAGCCGGTGGCAGAGCATAAAACGGTCGAGCTGCGCTTCGGGCAGCTCGAACGTGCCCGCTTGCTCGACTGGGTTCTGGGTTGCAATCACAAGAAATGGTGCGGGCAAGCCGTGCGTCTCGTCGCCGATAGAGACACGGCGCTCCTGCATCGCCTCAAGAAGCGCCGACTGAACCTTCGGTGATGCCCGGTTAATCTCGTCGGCAAGCAGCAGGTTCGTGAAGACAGGCCCCTTGTGAATGCGAAAAGCACCGGTGCTCTGGTCGAGGACTTCCGACCCAAGGATGTCGGATGGCAGGAGATCGATCGTGAACTGAACGCGCCTGAAATCAAGCTGTATTGCCTTACTCACGGCCTGCACCAGCAGAGTCTTTGCGATACCCGGCACGCCCTCGAGCAACAGGTGACCGCCTGTCAGCAAGGCAATCATCACGCGTTCAACCACCACCGACTGACCAACGACTGTCTGCCCAACCTGATCCGAAACCCGACGGGCAAACTCAGCGACAGGCTCGCAAGCGGCGGTGTCATCCGCGAGCAACTCGGTAATATTTGGAGTTCCCTCAGCAGTGTGTACAGCCGAATGGTTGTCTTCTGCGGTTGTCATACCCACTCCCTCTGTGGCACTACGGGGTGACAGCGCCTTCCGAGTCGGTGCCCGCCGTACCTGGCGATGTATACGGCTCAGCCATTAGCTGATCGATGATGTCCTTAAGATGCTCAGGCTTCGGACCAATCGCACGGCAGCGTCCGTTCCGATCGATCACCGCGGTAACGGGTGCGTAACGCACGCCAAAGGCGCTCGCTGTTAGACCGGCCTCCCGTGGACCACCATCGCCCACCGGTGGCACCCCACGGTCGTGAGCAATCGGCACCAAAATCTCCATTCGCTGGGCCGCCGAAATCATCGCGTCCCAAGCCGACCCCGCATCGCACAGCGCAGCGAAGAATACGCCCTGGTTTTCGTACTCTTTGGCGATCTCATCGAACGCGCGGAGCGCCGAAAGCGACACGCCAAGTTCCGGCCGCACGAAATGAATGACACGCACCGAGGTTTTATGCTTGCCAAGTTCGGGCGCATCACCAGCCCAGGCCGCAACCTGGATCTCAGGAGCTGGCCCACCCTCAAGTTCCATCCAGACATCGAGCCTCGTCTCACCACCGAGGTACCAATCCAGTTCGAACTCGCCCAGTGATTCCGGCTCCCGGGCGGGTCCATCCTCAGCAAGCAAAGCCTTGACCACATCGCCAACATGGCTCGGGATCAGACCGACAGCGCGGATAACGCCGGCGCGATCAATCACGACATAGGTCGGGTAGAACGAGACGTGGTACGCCTTTGCTGTCGCAGCGCCACTCCCATCCCTAACGGACGGATAGTTCACTCCCTTCTCTTGGACCATCGCGGGCGCCTTGTCCCAACCCCCCTCGGTGTGAACACCGATGAAAGTCAGACCCTGATCGCCGTACTCGTCGAGCAGTTCGATATTCTTCGGGATTGCAGCGACACAAGGCCCACACCAGGTGCCCCAGAAGTCGAGCACAACCACATCGCCTCTGGCATCGGCGATGCTGGTTGCATCCCCGATCCATTCGGAACCAGTGATGTCTGGCGCGGGCTTGCCGATCAGGTCGACCAGCTCTTGTGGGCGACCATCAAAGTGCCACTCATCGGGGAATGTCTCGGGTGCCGCTATCGGGAGCACCGCAGCAGGCGAGAGGGATGCCGTCATGATCAAGAGAGCCGCAACCGCCAGTGCGAGTAAGAGTGACGTTCGATGCATCGAGATCCTCTCTGCGCGACAGCGGCTGCTGAGCCGCGTTGGGTCAAAGTCCTCTTGTAGCCTGATTGTGCGTAACCACTTGCCCCGCCTGATCGCCGAGTGGAAGCGAACTCACTCGGCCCACCTTACCCCACTTTGGCATGTCCCAGATCTCGGATCGAAGACCCGCCGTCCCTGCCGATCTTTGCCTGATGAGGCGGGTCCAATCGCCTCGCAAAGCCATACGTCACGATACGGTGAGATTACCCGGATCGCTACTCATTAGATAACGAACTAGACCGATGCGTATACGGATGGGATCCGCACGGGTTCGCACCAAGACTATCTCTTGTTGCCAACCGTGCTCTTCGCTTCAGACCATCAGCCAAATCTGAGGTACGGCGCCATCTGGCAACGCCTGGGCTCAGGCTCGACACAGGCTCCAACCGAGCCATACCCCTCATGCCCCCGCGAATCGGGCTCCACAAGCGGGCAGCACCGCGCTCCCCCCACACGAAGTACTAGAGTTGCTCGTCTTACGCGCAGCTCGGGGGCGGCGCGTTCCTTGAGAGCGAGCGTGCACCTGTGAGTGAGACAACGTTGAGTCAGGAACCGGTGCGCGTCTGTATCCACAAGTTCGGAGGCACTTCGGTCGCTGACGCCGACAGGCTCCGGGCCGTCACCTCGATCATCCGTGAGGCGGAGCGGGATAGCCGGTCGTGCGTCGTATCGTCGGCCATGGCTGGGGTCACCGACCTCCTAGTTGCGCTATCTGATGGCAAGAAGGACCGCTTCGAGGCCCTTGATCAGCTTGAGAGGCAACATCTCGCGGTACTCGCTGCTCTTGCACTAGCGGATGATGACCCCGCCCATGACTCCATCGCCGCACTGCTCTCTGAGACCAGAGTGCTCGCTGACGCGATTGGCTCGGTCCGTGTCGCACCGGAGCGGCTCCGAGACCGCCTCACCTCAATGGGTGAACGGCTTGCGGTGACGCTCCTGGCCGCGGCGCTACGCCAAGCCGGGATACCCGCGAGTGCCATGTTCGCCGATGAGTTCCTGGAGACCAGCGGCGCCTTCGGCGAAGCAGACCCAACCTCATTTACAGATGACAGACGGACGGCCGCAGCATTGCGAGCGGTGCTTGATTCGAACAGGATACCCGTTGTCACAGGCTTTGTAGGTCGCGGTCCCGACGGCGACGCGCGGCTGCTCGGCAGAGGTGGATCAGACCTAACCGCTTCCTTGCTGGGCTCGGCACTCGGTGCAGATGAAGTCGTGATCTGGACCGATGTCCCGGGTGTCTTTACCGCAGATCCGAGGCTCGTACCCGAGTCCCAGCCGATCGTTCACCTGCACTACCGCGAGGCCTCGGAGATGGCCTATTTCGGGTCTAAGGTGCTCCACCCACGCACAGTGATCCCGCTGATCGCCAAAGGGATCCCTGCGATCGTGCGATCATCGATCGACCCGAGTTTGCCAGGCACACGGATCGATGGGCAAGTGGGCGGCACCCGACAAGAACAGATAGCAGTGTCAACACTGCGTGATATTGCGCTGGTCTCGATCGAGGGCGGCGGGCTGGCAGGTGTCGCCGGTGTCTCGGCGCGGCTGTTCGCAAGTTTGGCGCGAGCCCAGATCTCAGTAGTCATGATCAGCCAGGGCTCGAGCGAGTCATCAATCTGCATCGCTGTGCGAGAGGCCGATGCCGGGGCTGCCGAGGCAGCGCTCCGCGATGAGTTCAGGCTCGACATCGCCCGGGGTGTGGTCGAGGATGTATCAATCCGTCGTACCGTCTCCATCGTAACCGCGGTTGGCTCCGGTATGAAGCATCGGGTGGGGACCGCATCACTCATGAGCGGAGCGCTCTCTCGCGCGGGCGTGAACATCCTGGCGATCGCGCAGGGGTCGTCCGAACTGTCAATCTCCTTCGCGATACACGATCACAGCATTCGTGCCGCGGCACGTGCTCTCCACGAAGCAGTGCGAGCGATTCCCAGCGAGGATCCTTCGCGCAGTCCTCGGCTTGCGATCGCAATTGCTGGGCTGGGCCGGGTAGGAAGAGAAGTCGCGGCAAACGTGTGCGCGAACACACCAGATCGATTGATCGGACTGGCCGACTCGTCGGGGCAAGCGTTTGCTGCTGCGGGATTCACGCACGCCGAGTCCACACGTGTCACCCATGCAAAATCGTCGGGGGAGCAGATCGCCGAGATGCCTGAAGGCGAGTCGGCACGAAACCCCGCTCTCTCGATGGTCGAGGCGAGCATCAGATCTGGGATGCCCAATCTCGTGCTTGTAGACACTTCGGCAACTCCGGCGATGGTAGAGACCGTGCTCGCGGCACTGAGCGCTGGCATCGATGTCGTGACGGCGAACAAGGAGATTCTCGCCTGCTCGACGGAGCGTTACCGTGAGCTCCGATCCGTATCGGCTCGTACAGGTGCAATGCTGCTGGGCGAAGCGACCATCGGCGCTGCTTTACCCGTCGCGCGGACACTCAGGACTATCCGCGGCGCGGGGGATCAGGTACTCAGGATCGAAGCATCACTTTCGGGAACCATCGGCTATCTGCTCGGCGAAATCGCGGCAGGTGAGCGGTTGTCACAAACGGTCGCACGAGCGGTTGAACTCGGATACGCCGAACCGGACCCCAGCGCAGACCTGCTCGGCAGCGACATGCAGCGCAAGGCGATAATCCTCAAGCGGCTGGCTGGTTTCGAAGGCACAGACAACGTACTGGTCGAACCGTTCGTTGATGTCAACGGGTTGACTCCCAACACCCCGGATTTCGACTCACGACTCGATGAAGCAGGCGCAGTAATCACCCGCCGAATCGAAGAAGCCAAAAAATCCGGCGCAACACTTCGATACCTTCTGAAACTCGTTCCTAGCGATAAGCCGAGTGTTGGATTTGTGGAGACACATTCAGGCTCATCCTTTGATGGGATGCATGGAAGCGAATCACGGATCGTGATCCACACGGAGCTGAACGGCGATCGGCCACTGGTCATCTCGGGTGCAGGCGCCGGTGCCCGCCCCACCGCCGCCGCGGTACTGGGCGATCTCGCGATGGTCGCGGAAAGGCGATTCGGCGGGAGGGAACGCTCGTGAGGATGAATGCCACCGCGTATGCCCCCTGCACCCTCTCAAATCTCGGACCGGGCTTCGACGTCTTGGGCATGGCAGTGGATGGCCCCTGCGACAGCGCCGAGGTCTCGGTGACCTCGGGTCGTGGATTCACGGCGGAACTCGTTGAGGTGACCGGTGCTGAAGGCGTGACCGACCTGCCACCCGCTTCGAACGAGAACACCGCGACGATTGCCGCACAGGAAACGCTCCGGCTCGCTCGCTTTGATGGGTCTGCTCGTATCAAGCTCCGCAAGGGCCTGCCGATAGGCTCAGGCCTTGGTTCTTCCGCCGCGAGCGCGGCCGCCGCGGCCTACGCGACCAACCTAGCAATAGGTTCACCCCTGCGAAAAACCCAGCTGATCGAAGCCTGTCTCGAGGCTGAGCGGGCCGCCTCTGGGAGGCATGGCGACAACATCGCACCCGCGCTCCTTGGAGGATTGATTCTTGTCCGAAGGATCAACCCCATCGATGTCGTACGGCTTCCGGTGCCATCCGGTCTCCGTATCGCAGTTGTGATGCCAAGGCTGACTGTCATGACACGAGCCGCACGCGAGGCTATCCCCCGGGAGGTGGATCTCGGTATCACAATCCGCCAGACCGCTGACCTTGGAGCTCTCGTCGCCGCCTGCTACGGGGGGGACTCCGACCTCATCGCACGTTGCATGAACGACGCGATCGCTGAGCCAGCACGGATCCCCATGATTCCGGGAAGCGCCGATGCGATCCGAGTCATGCGTGAGCAGGGTGCGCTCGGTGCGTCCATCTCGGGTTCGGGCCCAACGCTCTTCGCTTGGTGCCGATCAGAGGAGAGTGCCGTATCGTGCGCCCAAGGGGCAGTTGAAGCCCTGGCGTCGAAGGGGATCGAAGCGAGATCATTCACTTCCCCAGCCGACTGCCCTGGTGTGCGAGAAGGGGATCCTGCATGACCACTGAGCCCGCCCAAAGCAGTGATCCACGGCCCATGCTTGAGCGGTGGCGGGTCAGGTGCACCGACACAAAGGTTGACTATCCACCTCGTGAGATACGCTACCGCTCCGAGAACGGCGCTCTACTCGAAGTGATCCATGAACTCGATGCACTCCAAGCACTTTCACTTCGCGAAACCTGGACCAGACGGCTCGGAGCTTTCACCGGCGCCGACGGGTCAGGGGTTTGGCGCTATCGCGAGCTGATCTTACCGGTCGATTCTCACGCTCCGGTGACGATGCGCGAGGGCTCAACACCGCTCTATGAAGCGAACAGGATCGGCAACTGGGCGAATGTCTCGAACCTTCTGCTCAAGCACGAGGGTCACAATCCAACCGGCTCGTTCAAGGACCGGGGTATGACCGCGGGCGTCACTGCTGCGAAGCTCCTCGGTCAGCGAGCAGTCGCGTGCGCATCGACGGGAAATACCTCGGCCTCAATGGCGGCATACGCGGCCCACGCGGGCATGCATGCAGTTGTGTTTATACCCGCAGGCGGGATTGCGCTCGGCAAGCTATCGCAAGCGCTCGCCTACGGCGCGACTGTCGTGCAGATTCGTGGCAACTTTGACGACGCGATGCGGCTTGTACAAGAGGTTTGCCGTGATCAGGGCGTCTACCTTCTCAACTCGATCAACCCGTACCGCATTGAGGGCCAAAAGGCAATTGGCATCGAGATGATGCACCAGCTCGGCTGGAACGTGCCCGACTGGATCGTCGTTCCTGGAGGCAACCTCGGAAACAGCTCGGCTATCTATAAGGGCCTCGCCGAACTTTGCTATCTCGGCATGATCGACCGGCTTCCTCGGATTGCCGTGGCCCAGGCTACAGGCGCGGCACCGCTCTATGCCGCCTTCAAGGACGACGCACTGGCTGATGAGCCCCGCTCGGTGACCAATCCGAAGACACTCGCGAGCGCCATCCGGATCGGCTCGCCAGTGTCCTGGGGAAAGTGCGTCCGTGCGATCCAGGCGACCAAGGGGGTAGTGACAGCGGTGTCCGACGAAGAGATCCTGGCTGCCAAGCGCGAGGTGGACGGTGCCGGGATTGGAGCCGAGCCCGCCTCGTGCGCTTCGGTCGCGGGTCTAAAAAAACTCGTTGGCGAAGGGGTGATCTCCAAGCAAGCCCGCGTCGTCTGTGTCCTGACTGGGCACGTGCTAAAGGACGCCGATGCCGTCATCGCTCAGCACGCACCCGGGGGCGATCTGTCAAAGCTGCCAGTCTGCGAACCAACACTCACTAGCGTATCTGAGGTGGTGTCACGCACACTCGGGCTTGATCCCAGCAAGGAGGGCCTCAACTCATGACGCTCGCTCAAGAGCAGATCTCGGTGGTCGGCGCAACCGGCGCTGTTGGCCAGGAGATACTCGGTCTCCTAAGCGAACGTGGTATCCCCGCCTCATCCGTGCGTGCCTATGCGAGCCCACGGAGCGCGGGCAAGACACTTCTATTTGGTGCCGACGAGCTCACCATCCGATCGATCGAGTCGTTAGGCGATGACACCCACACGGTTGTACTTCTCGCCGCATCAGCGAGCATCGCCCGAAATATCGGGCCCGTGCTTGTCGAACGAGGCGCTGTAGTAGTCGATAACTCCTCCGCATTCCGAGGAGACGAAGACAAAGCCTTGATTATCCCCGAAGCGAACGGAGATCTTGTCCGCGCCGATCGTACGCCACGGATCATTGCAAACCCAAACTGCTCAACGATCATCATGCTCGTTGCCGCGACGCCCATTGAACGGGCATTTGGCGTCGAGCGAATCATCGTCTCAACGTATCAGGCGGCATCCGGCGCAGGACTGGAAGGCATGAACGAGCTGCGTCATCAGACCAGAACGGTGCTTGACGGCAACGAGCCCAAGCCGTCATTCTTCGCGGAGCCCTGCGCGTTCAATGTGTTTAGCCACGACTCAGACATTGATCCCGAGACCAGACTAAACGTTGAAGAGTCGAAGATGATCTCGGAAACGCGCAAGATTTGGGATAGGCCCAACCTGATCGTCCGCCCCACCTGCATGCGGGTTCCGGTGCTCCGTGCTCACGCGGAGTCGCTTCATCTGACACTCAGAACTCCTGCATCACCCAGTGAGATCCGCAAGATCCTGAGTGAAGCACCGGGCGTACGGCTGGAAGACGATTGGGCGCAGAACAGCTTCCCGACCTCAGCTAAGGCTTCGGGTGGGAGCGACGTTCTCGTGGGTCGTGTTCGCATCGACCCCAGCGTGAACCCACAGCCAGACGGCCGCGCGGGCGCCTGTGAGCTGTTCGTCTCTGGCGACCAACTGCTCAAAGGCGCCGCGCTCAACGCCGTCCAGATCGCGGAGCTGGTCCTCGCCTAGCCCGCAGATCCCAGCACCCGTTCAACATCACTCGAAGAGTTCTCGATGCGGGTGGGCTCTGTACTCCCGAGATCTCCGAGTTCAAACTCAACTCCGTAACGCTTGGCAAGCCTGACGGCCTTGTGCTGGATGATCGAGCCATCGGTCCGGAGTGCGTCGTCGAAGGAGCACACGCGGTACCGAGCGGGAGGTGGCACCGACTTTGCTGGATCACCGGTGTACAGTCCGTCCACGTCCTTGATAAGCCGGCACCGAGCCGCATCGAGTGCGTACGCGATGTAAAGCGCCGAAGCGTCAGATCCTCCGCGGCCAAGTGTCACGGGTCGCCCAAGCTCATCGATCGCTGTATAGCCGGGGAACACAACAACGCCTTCAAGATCGAGCGTCGCTTCAAGCACGGCTCGATCGATGCCCAGAGGATCCGCGTCGAGCGGGTCTCCTCTAGCGATGAACCGTGCCGAACCTGGTGTCAGCATGCCCGCGTGGATACCAGCCCCTAAGAGTTGCAGTCCCAACAGCGCAGCTGTCTCAGCCTCTCCGATCCCCAGCAGCGCGGCCTTCGCATGGCCCGTGGCTTCTGGGGCCACCCGTTCACAAGTGGCCTCAAGCTGATCGGTCCTACCGGATAGAGCCGATACCACCGCCACCACCCGGTACCCCGAATCACGCCATACTCCGATCTCTCGAACCGCAAGGTGAAGGCTCTCCTCGCCGAGCAGTACCGAACCGCCGAACTTCAGCACAACAACAGGCTGTTTAGGCATGAGTCAGCACCTCCAGCCCCGAGGCTTGCTGTTCACATCCCAATGCCTGGGCAGCGGCGAAGCCTCGTTCGAGATCTTCTCGAATCGCCGCGAGCGGTTCGAGCCCAACGGATATACGGAAGAGGCCATCCCGGATCCCGACCCGCTGGCGCTCCTCGGCGTTGACATCGGCGTGAGTCATCGTCGCGGGATGGGTGACCAACGTCTCGACCGACCCAACATGCTCGACGAGCGTGCAGAGTTGCAATGCCTCCGCGAACCAACGAGCCGTGGCAAGGTTCCCCTTCAGCTCGAACGACACAACTGCACCGTTCCCAGCGGGATGCTGCTTGGTGATGATCGCCTGGCCGCCTCTGTCCGCGAGTGAGGGGTGGTAGGTCGCACTGACTCCTGGATGGCTACTGAGCCATCCAGCGAGCGTTTCGGCGGTCTCAGACTGCGCCGCGATGCGTAGCGGCAGTGTCTTGAGGCCATTAACCGTCAGCCACGCGTTTAGAGGTGTCTGGATCGCACCGGTGCATTTGCGGATAAACCGGAAACTTGTGAGCAACGCTGAGTCTTGAGCAACAAGCGCTCCGCCAGTTGCAACAGAGTGTCCGTCGATGAACTTGGTCGTGGAATACACCGATATGTCAGCACCGTGCTCGAGCGGGCGTTGCAAGACCGCGGTCAGGAACGTGTTATCCACCGCGAGGAGCGCACCGACCCGGTGCGCGATCTCGGCACACGCGGCGATATCGGTCAGCTCAAGCGTCGGATTCGAGGGCGTCTCGATGAACACCAGCTTCGTCTGGGGACAGACTGCACCCTCAACTTCGTTCAGATCGGTCGCGTCTACGAATGTGCAGCGAACGCCCAACCCGGGCAACAGATCGGTGAGTAGCCGCGTCGTGCCGCCATAAGTGAAACGGCTGCAAACGACATGATCACCCGCCTTGAGCAACGCGAGAAACAGTGCGGTCTCTGCCGCCAACCCCGAACCGAAGCACACCGCGGCCGGAGTCTCCTCAAGCCCACCCAGCGCTTCTTCTAACACCGAGACCGTTGGGTTGGACACACGCGAGTACTGATGCGGAGGATTCGTCCCCACACTCGCCCGCCCGAAGGTGGTCGATTGAACCAGCGGTGCGACAAGCGGATCGCCATCATCCACCCCGTGCCCGATGCCAGGGCATAGACGCGCGGCCCGTTCGAAGACTCCATCAGAGGCACCGTTTGTAATGACATGTCCCATGCTGTGAACTCCTTCACAGCATCGAGAGCTTCCAGTGCTGGCGTGGTGCGGCAACAACACCGCTCGTTTGCCGAAGCCTGCAAAGCAGTTTCGACCACATCGTTCCCCACGCCGGGGCTGGTCTCGGCACCGTGGCTGGGATCACCAGCTCGGTTGCCGCCCAGGACCTTTGAGACATCCTGGGACTCTTGATGCGAAAGCGAGGCTATCGCCCAATCCATGAGACGTCAAGGCCGCAGGTGAGGCACTCTTTGCTTGGCGAATCCACACAGTCCACCCAGTTTCACCCTGCGAAGCGGTGCGAACTGTGCTGCATCAGATGCACCGGTTATTTTGAGCGCAAGCCCAACCATTCGGCAGGTCATTTCACATGGGTTTAGGGGGCCACGTGTCACGTGGGCATTCGTTGGGTGGCTAGTCTCATCAGGGCACTCTGTGCCCCAGCAGAACCCGCGTCCGTCGCGCTCGGCCAGTCGATCTTTGAGTGGAGCGGCGCGGGGGCACCCGGCATCAACAACTCGACCAACTGGAGCAGAAGCGGCAGCGCCGGTTTTCCTGGCATTCTCGATACCGCCAACTCCCCATACGGCGGTCGAGTCAATGGCAGAGCCGCGGCAATCATCGATATCCTCGCTAACCAGACACTCACGCTCCTAGCCTTGTCCACACTCGGCGATGTCCAGCTCGCATCCGGCGACCTCACATTCACGACCGACCATAACGACAACGGCGTGATCGGCGAGTTCGACCGCGACCTGTCCATCCCGGTGGACACGGGATCGGACCTCGGCAACTCCGGCAGCACAACCCTGTCAGGCTCGGTCACCGGGGTATAAAGAGAAAACCGCGCGACATCGAACGCTCGGGTCTTCCAGTTCCACACAATCACCGGTGACCGTACGCTCAACGGCCTGACACTCAGCAACCGCGGCACCATTGACGCCGAGAGGCAGACCGTATCGCGGGCCTCGCAGATACGGACATCACCAAGTTCTTCAGCAGGATCAACTCATTCCTGAACTGATCAAGGCTTGCGCTCTGCCCGCCATCCATAATGCGAGGCGCACAATATCGACCAAATTCAGGCTGTTTTGAGTTCGACAGCACTTCCGGAACAGTTACGGATCGCATGAAACGCCGACGGAAAGATTGCGTCCAAACCGGAATACCAATACGATTAAGCCAAGGTCTTGCCCGTATGCGGCGATGCCTCTCAAGAGGAACACGCCGCCATGCTGCACCGCTTTGTCGTTCTGTTCGCGTTGCTCATCACCTCAACTTCCGCATGGGCCCAGTCCGGAGCACCGAGTTACTCCGGCGAGGTCTGCTTCACTGGCTCAACCGCAACCATCGCGGTCACTGCAAATCCGACCGCGACCGCGATCCTCATCTACCCGAATCCCCCCGGGGGCGGTTACTTCATGACCAATGACGGCGCTGGCAACTACAGCGCAACGTTTTCGGGCCTTCCTGCTGGCGCACAGTTCAGCTTCCATTTGGTCATCCAGGTTCCGCAACAGTACGAGTTCCCCACGCACTCATTCACGGTCGCAGAAGGATGCACCGCCTTCGGCACTGGCAACGACAACGACGGCGGTGACAATGGCGGCGACAACGGCGGTGGTGACAATGGTGGCGGTATCGATCCAGGCGACTTCGGACAGGGTGGCTTGCCACACTCACGCGCCTTCCGCCACGACGTCACGGAGACAAACGGCGACTGGTCGGTTCTACTCGAAACTGGCCAGCCCGCATCGCCACTGCCCGGCGTAACGGGTGTCGAACTGCGCTACCGGATCGCTGACGGTCCTATGCAGACCGAACCAATGGCCGACCTCGGCGGCTTCATCTGGGGACGCACCATCCCGGATGTTTTTCCGGGCGATGAAATCTCCTACACGTTCGTCAAAACCGTCGGAATCGAGCCGGTCGATACCGCATGGTTCACACGAACGATCGGCGATGCCGCTCCAACGCTCCCGGCAGACCCGATCGAGACCATTGTTGGTCTCAGGTTCCGCGATCGGCACGAGAACGAGTGGCGTTTCGATCACTACCCCGCGGGGTACGACGTGGGACGCACATTCGACCTACGAATCACTGATCGCGGCGACAGACTTGACATCGAACTCACAACGGCACCCGAGGTGCCGGTGAATGCCGTAGATATTAAGTGGTACAACCAGGCTGGGGACGTCGGCTTCTGTGACCGCAATATCTCGGCGATCAGCACGCGGATGGCCGGTGGCGGCGGGTCGTTCACATCGACGATCGACAATCTGGTCCATGGGCAACGGGTTGATATCGAGTTCACGCTGCTCGCCGCACAGACGTACTACAGCGAGTTCATCTACTACTACGTGGGCGACGGGCGACTCCAACGCGAGTCACAGCACCCGCTCGCATACGCCGCCGGCGATGCATCGATTCCGGTCGTGACCATCAAGCAGTTCGCATTCAACCAACACGCACTGAACCTCGCGCCGACCCAGCTCGGCGAGTTCATGGAAGGCAAGGTGGCGTTCGAGACCCGCTGGGACGACGGGCTGCTCTTCAATCCCCCCACCGCATTCGACTGTAACGGAGGCCCCGTAGGCTTCAACATGGGGCCGAGCCCAGTATTTGAGCCAGGCTTGCTCGGCCCGCTCTACACCAATAACTCATGCATCGAGTGCCACATGCTCGACGGGCGCGGCTCGGCACCTACCTCAGTCACAGATTCACTCGAAGACTACGTCGTCCGATTGAGTATCCCTGGCCAACCCGGCGCAGCGCCACAACCCCACCCGTTCTACGGCGTGCAGCTCGATACACGAGCTGTACCAGGCGCAACGCCCGAGGGCAAGGCCTCGATCGAATGGGAGTTCATCGCCGGCACGTTCGACGACGGTACACCCTACGAACTACGCCGCCCAAGGGTCGAGTTCACCGAGTTGCTGTACGGCGATATCGGTACGAACGTCCCAGGCACCTCGGCCGCGACCACCGTCGGCGGGCCCTACAACGGCGAGGCCGAGGTCTCAGTGCGTGTCGCCCCGATGCTCGTTGGCCTCGGCCTGCTCGAAGCCGTAGATGAGTCCGAAATCCTGGCATGGGCCGATGAGAACGATACCAACGGCGACGGAATCTCCGGACGCGCGAACTACGTCGATGACGTCGTAACCGGTCAACTCGTGCTTGGACGATTCGGCTGGAAGGCCGGACAACCGGATCTAAAGCAGCAGGCCGCGTCCGCCTTCGCTCACGACATGGGCATGTCGTCATCGCTATTCGGAGATGGCCCGGAGGAAGTCGACGCGTCAGAGCTCGACGAGATGGTCGCCTATCTCCGAGGGTTGGCCGTACCACCACGAGAGAACTACCTCAACCCGATCGCACAGCAGGGCAAGATGCTCTTTGAGGGCGCGGGTTGCATGTCGTGCCACCGCCCGGCGATGCGGACCGCGACCAACGCGGCGTTCGCCCCCTACCGCGACCAGGTCATCCAACCCTTCACAGACCTGCTCCTCCACGACATGGGCCCGGGCCTTGCGGACAACAGACCCGAGTTCGGCGCAAACGGGTATGAGTGGCGCACACCGCCGCTCTGGGGCATCGGCTACGTGGGCCACGTACTCGGCACGCCCACCGATCCGTTCAATCCGAACGGCACGCCCGCGGAGCCCAACTACCTCCACGATGGGCGTGCCCGGACGCTCATGGAAGCAATCCTCTGGCACGGCGGCGAGGGCGAAGCATCAAAGAACGCTGTGCTTGCGATGAACGCGACCGAACGCGATGCCCTCATCGAGTACGTGAAGTTCCCCTTTGTCGATCCAACCACGGCACTCGCCGAGCCAAGCTGCACAGGTGATCTGACCAGCACAGGCGGAACGCTCGCTGGGCAACCCGGTTTCGGCGTGCCCGATGGCGCTGCGGATCTTGATGACCTCGGCTATTACTTGGGATTCTTCCTGGCTACCGACGCGAGCGTTGCAGACCTGACGACTTCGGGCGCAACGCTCCAAGGCCAGCCGGGATTCGGAATATCGGATGGGGCCGTTGATCTCGACGATCTTGGGTATTTCCTGAACGCGTGGCTGCAGGGCTGCCCATAGGCCAATCAAAGCCCGAGCCCATCCCACAAACATCCCGGGCAGGATTCGAACCTGCGACCGGCGGATTAGAAGTCCGCTGCTCGGAGTCACAAACGATTCAGCAGCAAGACTTTG
The DNA here is from genome assembly GCA_039186605.1 of Planctomycetota bacterium. Taxonomy (GTDB): domain Bacteria; phylum Planctomycetota; class Phycisphaerae; order Phycisphaerales; family UBA1924; genus JBCCZZ01. The sequence continues at coordinate 217,697 of JBCCZZ010000005.1, forward strand.
CGAATCATGAGCAGCCTGATCCAGCAGTAGATCCAGCAACGGCTGATCCACGTTTCACCGCGATTGCAGACGCTTGGCCAACACTCTCCGAGCCAGCACGACGAGCATTGCACGCTTTGCTGCTGGCTTTGGAATGACCCCGGATCGACAGTCCGGGGCAGGATCTGACAACCACCTGGATTCACAGACACTTACGGGCACATCAAAGGCGCCCCCCGCAACCAGCCCCGCAACGGGAACCGGGCCACCATCTGCTGACCCTCGCCTCGAACGGCTCATCGTGACATGGCCGCAGCTCGCCGAGCCGGTTAAGGCTGCCGTCTACGCCGCGGTCGAAGCAGCGAGCGAGCACTCTGAGGGAGGCCAGCAATGAGCACCGAGAATCCCAAAGCTGAAAACCGACAGAAACCGGCCGTCTCTCCAGCCCTCGGTATCGCCGGCAATCCGGATACGGAGCCAATGGCCGCTCGCCAACTTCACGGACGGGTTCTGACCATCGCGATCTACTCGCGCGAGGCCGCTATCAAGCTCCAATACCAATTTTCGGCGATGGTTCCTTTCAGGACTCGCCATGGGAGAATGGGTATGTCGGGAGCCTCAACCGTAAGCTGCGGGACGAGCTGCTCAGCAGCGATATCTTCTACACGCTCGAGGAGGCCAGGGTGCTCATCGAGCGGTGGCGGAAACACTACAACACGGCGAGGTCGCACTCGTCGCTGGGCTACCGGCCGCCGGCGCCCGAGGCGGTCACGCTATCAGAGGCCTGCTCCGCACGCCTCTGAAAGCGCCGGGAGGCGTCATTGCATTAACATAGCTGCTGGCACAAACAATGGGGGCAGGTCACTCTCGCCAACACGCCCACCACGCGTTACCAGCAGTCGCTCAAAGGCTTTGCAATCGTATTTTCTGGAGACACCGCCCGACGCTCGCCGATCTCGATTTACATGAACCATGAGGCGCCTGGGGCTTATATCGCACGGGACGGATCGCTCAAGCGAGCGAGCATCACTAGACCAGACGGCTCAGTGATTGCGATCTCCTACGAGCCCGGAGATGAGCAAGACGCGGTGTCGGCACTAATCGACCTTGCAGCAGAATCCGACAATGACATCACCTGGATTGATAGCACGCACCTGAGCATGCACATCATTTTCCAGGCGTCAAGCGGCTCGCTCGAAGCCGCCTAGCTGAATACCGGTCGAAGAAGCGAGCGCCAAAGGCAATTGCTTGGCCCTAGGCCTCCTTTTCGCCGAGCATCCATTCGAGTCCGTCTTCCTCGAACATCCTGTCAAGGTCTTGCTTGACTTGAGCAAACCCGGAATCTTCGGCCCGCTCAAGCCCAGATATGCGCACCCCAAGAGCCTTGAGCCCCTCATGCAGCCGGCCGCTGCGCACCGCGTAGTTCTGCAGCTCGCCGATATCGCCCGAACCATTGATCGCCGGGCTGGCTCCGAGCTGGCGGTAGAGCCGGCTCCTGCCCTTCTCAAATGCTCTTGCCAGACTCCGCCTCCACGGCTCGGCGCCGATGTCGAGACTCGCGTACCCCGCAAGCCCTCCGGCGAATCCTTGCACAATGTGGGTCAACGCGAGTCGATGCGGACCGCCTCGGAGATAATGGACCTGGAACCGCCCATCATCCTTCTCAAAGCTCTCCTGGCCACGGTGCCCGTCGACAATGAAAGCCCCGAGCGTCCTCTCGGGGTCCACGCCATCGATGAGGGGACAGAGGGCCGGAGCCTCGCTTCGAAGGATGCCCGCGAGCCCGGGGCTTTGACTGCTGAACGCATCCGACAGTTCGGCCCAGCGCTGCTTGAGCTCTTCACTCTCCCGTGACACAAGATTGTGAGCGAACGCCATGTGTAGCCCGCCCACGACATGCAGATCTCCGAACGCCCCCCGCATGGCGTCTGCCCAAAGCCCCGGGTCGCGGGCGAGCGCGACAGGCTCGGCTCCTGTGGCCTGACGGGCCCGATCTACAACGAGCTGGGCGAGCCGGTCCACATGGTTTGGCATGAGGACTCCGACCAAGCTCGTCGCATCGGATTGGTCAACTCTGCTCTCGACAGCCGGGACCATCAGCAGGTCACTGATCCGATCGACGAACTCGCCGATGACTCGCCGCCGAATTGCGGGCGAGTTCTGCTCCGGCGCCTCGATCACCGGCTTCCCGACGCGAGCCGGGGGCTCCGGCTTCTTCTCTGGCGAGACCGGCAGCGGCCTGTGCTGAACCAGAAGTACTACTAAAACGAGAGCGGATACCACAAAGACACCTGATGCCGCTGTGACCAGCGGCAGCCCCTGGGCCAAGCCGTACGCGAGACCAGCAAGGCCCAGGATGCCCGTGACCGCCGCCAACGTCAACGGCCATGCGTTTCCGCTGTCGCGAGCCAGATCGTGTCGTTCTGCCGGCAGCGCGGCCTCAATCTCTGTCACAAGACTCAGCCGCCAAGCCCTGAGATGCTCGAGGTTCTTTGCGAGCTGCGCCCTGCGGCGCACACGGTCAATCAGCGCGCGCTGGTTCTCAACGTTTCCCAAGGCGGCGCCGAACTGCCTAAGGAACATCGTTAGCTCGCCGGGGATGCCTGCTCCGGACTCGCCCATGCCCCGCACAGCATCCGCGAGCAGATCGGATGCCGCATTCCTGTACTCATCGATGCTCCGCCGCGCTTCGTCATAGTCGTCGAATAGCCGGACGATGTCTGCGCACAACTTCGAGGCCATGGAGGCAAGTTGCCGCTGGCGGTCCTGACTCGGTTGCCGAACGTCCCCAGACGTCGGTCCGAGTCGGCGTGCTACCGCGCGGGCCACCGCCTCAACCGGGAGTGAGTTGCGATACCGCACCGTGCAATGGTTAATTGCCCCCAGCGCACCGAGTATCTCATCGCCGGGCAGCTCGCGACCGACTTGAGCTCGGCTGAGCGCGCCGCTTGCGACACCGAACGCGATCTGAAAAATAAACCCCCCGCAGCGCCTGCACAGCTCGTCATCCTCAAGCACCCGATGGTCCTGGCCGTTACCCATCGGATCCATCAGATAGACCCGTGCCGGAGCGACTCCGGGGCTCATAAGCTCGATCGCATCGACAACTGCGTCATATGGCCGCCGTTCCTCGGCGTCCGGATCGACGAGTAGCAAGACCGTCTGGTCTAAGTGACGGAACTCGTCATTGAGCGCACGCGTCAGTCGCCATGCCAGCGACACGGTCTGTCTCCCTCGAAGATCAGCGGCAATGAACGCCCGGGGTGTTCCCGGTCTGCCCGTCCGGCCCCTGGGTCTCTGGTACTGCCCAATCGCCCCCGCCAGAAGCCGGACGCCTTTCTCGATCGACCACTCCGGCTCGGCCTCATGGCTCGGCTCCGGGGGCCTGGTCAGACGCGATCGGATCTGGAGCGACAGCGCCCCCCCGTCCGCATCGAGCGACAGGAAGCCAACCGCTCGTGCATTCCGGCAGGGCCATTCGTCTGCCTCGGCCACGAGCGCCGCGGGCACGCCCGCGGCCCGATCACCGATCGATACGACAATCACCGGGAAGTCTGGATCGTCCTTGTTGCTCACGGCCACCCTTCATCGCTGAGCGCCACGCTGGCCGTCACGCCTGGTGCACCTGACGCAGCGTGCGGATGAGTTGCTTTAGCAGATGCGCGAAGTCTTGCCCGAGGTATGCGGGATGCTTCGCAAGGATGTCCATGATCCCGAGGATGGCTTCGGTCGCGCCCTCGCTGGTCGACAAATCCCGGTTCTTAAGCTCGCTGAGCGTCTCGAGATCGTCCTTTGTAAACGCACCCGGCTTGCCAACGTCTCGAGCCCAGCTTTCGCTCCCGCTGAACAGGGTCTTCAAGAGTTCCCCGCATGCACCGTCGATCGGTCGAGAACCAGACTCCCGTACTGCATCAAATATGATGGCAACTGAGCTCCGCCACTCGCTCGCGGGGACGTGCTCGATAGGCGCCCCGACGATCCGCGACAGATCGGCAAGGTGCTCCATCGCTTTCCACAGCACACCTTCCAGCTCGTCTTCGAACGCGACAACCGTGTCCTCTAAGAAACCGTCGCGCAGCTCCTCAACAGCAGCCCAGCCCCGGCCGAGCAGCGGCTCCTTGAATCGGCTGTAGGAGTGCTCGATCGCTGCTAGGACGCGCTTTTTCTTTGGCGTGCGCGCCGCGAAGTTGAACTTCTGAAGGCGGCCGATGTGCTCGCGGCACACCCCGATAGTGCTGTCGAGCATGGCTTGCATCGATGACTCCCAGCCCGGCAAGCGGGCCAGATCGTCAGCAATGACCACGACGATATCGTGAAGCTTCTCTGTTTGGTCGGCGGCGGCCAGGTCCACCTGAGCTTCCGTGGAAAAACGATCCTCTGAAGGAACGATGATCCCTTGCAAGAAATCCTGCTTCTGCTCGAAGAGCCTTGAGGCGACCCTGACGATCCCCGCGATCTCAAGCCCGTTCAGGGCCGTCTCTAGAACCCCGAAGACCGCTTGACCGGCGTTCCAGAGCTCGCCGTTCCAATCGACCGTCCGCTTGTACACAAGGCTCTCACGCGGCCTTTCGCCGGGGCTTCCGCGCTTGGCGCCCCAGATCCGAAGGCTCCTTTGATACGCGCTGTACCACCTGACATCGAGCCACAGGTCTGCCTCCTTGAACGCCTGGCTCGAGGTGTACGCCACCGTCGCGGCCTTGTACTCATCAATCGCCCCGAGTGCCCCGAGCGCAAAGCCGTACTTAAACTGCATCGCTGTCGCAAGCAGTGCGGGCGGTCGCACATACTCCACGGCATTTCTTACAACATCCATATCGTCACGAGTTCCGACCCTCGCCCGGATGGCCTCGAAGATCGATGGGTCGGTCTGCACGATCCGCTTGGAGAGCGGCCTGTCGAGGGCGTGGTCTTTGTTCAGCGTGATCTCGGGCCTGGAGGCATCGAGTAGATCGTTCGCGATAGGGCCGTACGCCGCGTATCCGTCCTTTGCCCCCGTCGTTCGAAGCATAGAGGCTTCTTCCGCGAGTTGGGACTTGAAGCTCCGCTCCTCTTCGGAGGTCCAAAGTGCGTTCTGGTCTGGTTCTTTGTTCTCTCGGATTGTAAGGAACACGGTCCGAAGCAACCGGCGAAATGCGTGCTCAGACGCATCAAATTCGACATTGTCCGCTCTCTCCATTTCGGGATGGAAGCGGTTCGATTGCAGCCGCCGGAACGCGGGGAGAAGTTCGTCATCCTCTCGCCGGTCGAGGGACATTTGCCGGCTGTTGAGTTGCTTCGAGAGTGCGCCCGCGTTCCGAACCCAACGCTGAGCCTCGCCCAAGGCCCCATCGACCGCGTCGCGAATGATCTCGGACGCGAGCGCGTGCAGCACCTCGCCAAGCAGGCCTGGCTCAGACTGGATGATGCCATTGATGCTGGACACATCTCCCGGCTGGAAGTTCATGCTCTCCTTTGACCGCTGCTGCAGCCGATTCCCGATATTGTTCAACGCCCTGTTGACTGCCTGTCGATAGCCATTCGAATCGATGTCCGGCCGGGCTTCACGTAGTTTTTTGATCGCGGCCGCGAGGCGACGCGCAGCAGCAGGGACAGACGCACCCTCACTGCCTTCAGTCGTATCCAGGAGCGGCCCGAACGCATGGTTCCAGCAAGTGTCCAGGATCCCGCGTTTTGCTTGTCCTATCCCGGCGCTCTCGAGAAAACGCTCCAACTGGTTGTGAAGATCTCCTCCTTGAAAACTCTGCTCAAGGTGCTCTCGGACGCGATTGATCATTTCGCTTTGCGAGGGGAACCCGCCGCCCGTTCCCTCTCGAGCCTGCTCGCGCTCCTGGGCCCTGAGTTGTGTACCGATTTCGCTGGCGTCCAGCAAACCCGTGTCAACGTTGCCGGTGTAATGCCGTGGGTTGGCGGCTTGGCCCAACCAATCGTCTGACTCGGCCGGGTCATCGATCGCATTGGGGTTATTGGCGTCTGCGACTATCCCGAGTACCCGGGCCACGAGGCCGGCCATCGGTTGCGACGCGGTGTTGCCATCGTCGGGCGTTGCAGTCCACCCGTACGTCGAGAAGCAGCGGGGACGCCCGGTATCCTGGTCGTAGCCCCCCAACGCTTGTTGCTGCGCGTTGTTGCGGTCGGATCTCGCTGCGCGACCGGCCTCATCGATCACCAGCGTCTTGACCATCCGCCCGATGCGACGGCACGCGATATCCCGCTTTCCGGGCAGGCCGCCGACAAGGAACGTGAAAGAGAACGGCGCCTCGACGGGACCGAGCAGCCTCCTAGACGCGATCTCTCGGTAGCGCACGGGCAGTGATTCCCGCGCGTTGTCCGTAAGCAGCTCGATCTGCTGGAGGGTGGCATATGCGACGGCCTTCAACCGGTTCCGAACGCGCTCCTCTGCCTCGAATACATCCGGAAGAAGCATGTGCCCAAGGATGTCGGGCTGGCCCGAGAAGCCATTCGAGACCCAGTCATGGACGTTGTAGGCCATGTCAATCAGCATGCCCGCGCCCGTGCCTCCGCACACGCTCGAGAGGATGTGGACATCCGGCTTCGTTCGGCTCTCGACGTCCAGATCACCCAGACGATCGGCGGGGTGCTGGCCAGCAGCTCGTTGGAGATCCGCGATTGCGCGCTCCACCGCAGGTCTGATCACATGCTCACGGTTCAACGCGAAGACCAGCCGCCCGAGCCTGGGAATCCCCTGGGCCCCGCGGTCCGCGGACGCGGCGTTGAGCCTGATCCCCTGGAGCCAGCTCGCGTGCGGGTAGCTCATCGGGTTGTCGATCACGGAGCGGACCACCCGCCCGAGGTCGAGCTCGGCGAGCAGGTCGGTGAATTCGAAGTCGTCGACAGGCCCCGATCCCAGGCCAAACTCATCGGGGTGCAGGTCGGTGTCGAAGCACAAGTAGCGGACGAGCCCACCGGTCGGCCCGACGTGCTGCTGGATGAACTGACGTGTGTAGTGGCACGCCCGGACACCGCTGCCGCCCAATCCAATGATCAAGGTCGGCTTTACCAATGGGCGTCGGGTTGGCCCATCCTCACCCGAAATCCGGTGCTTAGCCATCGTCCGACTCCTTCGCTTCCTGCTCACGGGCCACATTGTCGCAGACAACGTCAACCACTGGCATAGTCATCAACGATTGTTCTTCGGTCTTGTAATGCACGGCCACGCAGGCTCTTACAGACCGGCCAGGCTCGATCGGTGCGCTCTTGCCCCCGGAGAAGTAGCAAGTCGCCGTCCTGCCGCCCAACAAACCCGTCGTGACCCTGACCACGCCGCCTGCCTCGACAGGCTCGCTCTTGTAGGAGCCTTTGAACTCGGAGTAGATCAAGACTGAGTGGCGCCGGCACCACAAGAAGGACAGCAGGTACCAACCGAGCGCGAGCAGTTTCGGCCGGATGCCGATCACCCCCAAGTGCTCCATCACGCCGAGAAACGACTCGGTCACGGCGTTGCCCTTGAGGTACCGCCGGATCTCCCGGTCGCGCCAAGCAACACCCGACCTGAAGGTCTCAGGCTCGAGAGTGGATATGAATGTGCCTTGCGGCGATTGCAGATTGTTAGAATCTGCCAAGAACTTGCGTCTCTGGTCACTGTCTCGCTGGTTCCGCGTCCAAGTAAACTCTGGCTTTGGCACGAACGACATCCGCAAGAACACGGCGATCCCGAACCAGACCGCCAACGGAGGGACGATGAAGAACGACCAGGGCAGAACCGGCGTGATCCGAATCAAGTACCGCGGGCTCCACTCCTCGATGCCCTTTCCAAGTACCTTGATGTCTGATTCGAACCCTTGAACAACGGTGACCGCGATCAAGGACTCTTGGCGAGGCCAGAGGAATGGGCGAGCCGGGGTGAAGTGGAGATTGAGACTCGTCCCCTCCTTCGAAACATCGCCCTCCCAATCGAGCCGCACCCGAGAGCTACGCATCGGCTCTGGAACGGGGGGATTCTTGTCCGTATCCACCTCCCACTCACGAACGTGGATGTTGAACGTGGGTGAGCCATCTGCATCTTCGGTCTCGGCCCCGAGCCTCCCGCTGAACTCTTGGTCCATACGATCGAGTTCGGCGGCGGAGAGATGGCCTGGTTGCTGCGCGTTCGTGGCCGGGAGCAGCTCAATGAAGAGGCGACGCCAAGTCGGGGCCCATCGATCCTTTAGGGGACCTGTTGCGGCATCACTGGGTGTGATCGAGAACTTCAGATGTCCGTCGGCTTCTGTGACCTCGACAGCTGCTTCCTCGCTCAACTCAACGCGCGTGCCGTTGCTCACAGCCTCGACGGACAGCCAAGGCTCGGTCACGCTGACAGCTGGCGGACTCGGATCGAACTCCAGGAGATTTCCGTTGCCGTGCGAGAACTCGATCCTGGTGTTCTCCCTGGGCACGAGCGACCTGCTGTGCTCGAGGTACTTTGAGGGGCGCAGCGGGTACCACATTCGCTGGCCATCGTCTATTACCGGATCGAAGTGGGCTCCGTACGCGGCGGCGTCGCCGAGTGAGAACTTCACGGTTGTGTGGTTCGGATCACCAAAGGTCCCAGGTATCTGATCGGCCGGGATCACGATCCTAAATGGCCAGGCGCGCGTCCACAGAGTGAACCGGTCGGGGACCTGGGCGCCGGGCCCGGCGGTAACCACTGGCGCCCGGACGGTGGCCGCCGAGACCTCTGAGGCTTCGCCCGGTGGCATGCCGTCCTCCCGGATGAAGATGGCATAGTCGCCGGGGGCGGGTGTCGGCACATCTAGCCGCCTGGATTCGCCCGGCTGCAGTTCGAGAGGCAGATCGAGTATTGGCCGCCGCACGCCGTTCTCGTCAGTTGCGCCTCGTACCACGAAGCGGCCACGGAAAACCGACTCGCGCTCGGAGGTCACCTGCACGCTCGAGGGCAGCAGGTAGGTGGCCCCTGGCGAAGCCGTAACATCGATCCCGACCGGCGCCACGCTCAAGTAGTTCACGTCTCTGAGGGCCAAAACTCGTGTGTCTGAGACTTGTAGCTCCGCAGACAGTTCCAGTACCGCCCGCCCCACAAACTCGGGTGTGATTTGGAAGCTGCCTACGAGCGTGACATCGCCGAAGCCGAGCTCATCGAGATTCTGCGTTTCACTGACGAGATCGGGGAGCTGCTCGGCCACCAGCTCGCCGTCCTGCCCGAAAACACGAAGCCTGAGCGAACTCCGAAGTCCAGCGATCAACTGCGTATGACGATCACGATCGAATCGGCTGACCATGACCTCGAACGGAAGGCTCACCGGGGCGCCGACGCGCGCCCGGAAACCTTCGCCGGCTTCCCCGGTGTCGGGCGGTTTCCATCCGAACGAGTTGTAGTAGGGCGCACGTCGGCTAACAGTGACGCTGCGCTCAAGCGGGAGGATCCGTCGGGGCTCAGGCTCGCCTTCAACACCGATTTCCAACTGAATCTGATACGTTCCCGGCCGGAGGCCCCAGTGCGCGTCATGCACCGCGCTAGATCCGTCAGAAGCCAGATCGATTGCGGCGCCGGGCTCGCCCTCGACGATGAACCGCAGGCTGCTCAGTCCGAGCTCGCGTGGCCATCTCGCTTGCCACCAGACCTTTGCATCCTCGAAGAGCGGCGCGGCGTAGGACCTGTTGAGATTGACGAGCTGCTCATGCCCGATCCGCCAGAGCACGGGCATCGCCTCAACCGAGAGATCTTGTGCACGAACGGCCTCGCCCAGCACGACAATCCCTGTATCGAACGACCAGCGGCCAACTTCCGGGACGGGCGCTGTCGCGCGCACGCGGTAGGTTGCCTCGACCACCCACGTGTCACCGACGGGTGTCTCCTGAACATCGTTGGGAGTGTCGATCACGAGCGGGATATCGTGACTGACATTTAGGTACGAGCCTTGAAGCAAGCCGCCCTGCCGAGGTCGAAGCAGCTCGTCACGAACCTGCGCGCGAGACTCGTTGAAGACGTTTCTAACGCGGACCGTGAACGAACGAACTGGCATCTCTCCCACCCATGCCGGTCGAGCGTCAATCTCCTCCGTCTCCACCGGCAACGGCCCCTGGCTCATGTACAGTTCGAATTCTGGCAGCTGGATACGGTTCCCCGCGTACTCAACGACGAGACGGCCTCCGACAGACCGACGAGTATCAGGCAGCCGGAATGAGCCAGACTCCAACCCAACCCCGGCTCTGATCAACTCAATGGGCTCCCGGACGCCGTCTAACAGCAGCCGTGCCCCTGTCAACCGACGGTCGCCAGAGCGAGCTCGGGCGACCACAGCCGAGCCGGCCTCCGTTGCCGCCCCTTGTGGCTGAACCAGATCAAGAAGCGGCTCGTCTCGGCCGCCTACTTCCCGGAGTTCTGCCGTGACAGGGAACGAATCGATCAAGACCTCGGTCTCAAACGTGTCAAGCTTGACCATGCTGCCGAGTACGCGGTCGAAGGCCTCTGCCACTAGGACATACTCACCGGCAGGGGGAGCCTCGAACACGCCACTGATCCATGTTCGTCCTCCGTCTGTTGGACGCATCTGAGGGAGTTCGATCGTTGGGCCGCCTCGGATCGGAACCAGCCGCGCGTTTAGCAGGTCCACCGAAGCCGCGATCGGTATGTCCTCGACAACGTCCTCAACACGGCGGGGCTTCTGTTCGGCTCGCACGGAGAGTGTCTGACGTTCGAACCGCGGCGCGGGCTGCTCGAAGTCGAGGTCGAACGTAAAGTCAGGCACCAGGTAGACCCCGCCCCGAAAAGCGATTCCCCGGATGGTCAACCGCCATATGCCTTCCCAGAATTCACGGAACGCGTTCTCATCGCGAGGACGCTGGATCAACACCAGGTCCCACTCGCCAAAGGGCACGAGCCTTGTGCGCACGCTTTGGTCATTGTTGCCCGCGCCAGCCGGATCAAACGGCCGGATCATGCGTGTTGGGGAGCCCGGCCGCTGATCGGGAACAACCTCGATCTCGAGGTCTCGGAGCCCTCTACCGAGGATCAGAACGCGTTCGATGCCCTGGCTCACTGTCATCTCGGCGTTTACTTCTGTTGCACGCGTGCCGAGGATATCGGTGAAGACCTCAAGGAATCCTTGTTGCTCGGTGATCTCGAATGCCCGCCCGCGGGTGCGTTCGGCGATCCGGCGCATCAAGCGTGCGCCCGCCAGGTCGTTCTGACTAAGCAAACCCGGGGCGCGTCCCGGCCTGTGCGAAGCCCGGTTGAGGATCACCGAGTACACACGGATTGACTCCTGCCTGAACTGCTCGGCAAGAGCCAGCACGCGCGACGAGCGCGGCGACGCGAGCTCCCGCGCCGCCTGATCCGGGTCACCATCACTGATGAGCACAAAGACGGCGGGGTCGGTGGATCCGGTCCGCCGCCGCATCGCCTCGATCCGATCAAGCCCCTCCTGCATCGCACGCGCGATGTCGGTCCCTCCTGTGCTCTCGGCTGGACGACCCGGGAGAAATGTGCTGAAGTCGCTGTCTGCCCCGAGCCTGGCCAGGCCCTCGGGCGGCATCGCTCGCCGGATCTGATCACCAAAGTGCAGCGTTCCGATATATGCCTGCTGCCGCAGCGCCAGAAGACTTAGAAATGTCACCTGGGCATCGAACCGCAACGCCCGCTCTTCCCCCTCTGGGCCTCGGAATACCGGATCGTTTAACTTCATACTCCCAGAGCTGTCCGTCGCGACCACCGCGAGAACCGGTCGCGCCGAGGCGTTACCGACCGGACGCGCCCGCTGTTGCTCTTCTTGAGCCACCGCTGGAGCAGACATGAGGCAAGCGATCGTGCCCCAAAGGATGAGCAGCACGGCCCTACTCCTCATCGTCGTCCCCTTCCGCACGTTCACAGGACGGGTCGGCGTTGCCTGATTCGGCGGGCCCATCCCAATACACATCCAGCAAGCGCCCGAGCTCGGCTCGTGAGGCGAGCATGGCTTTCCCGAAACGTCTGAGCTCGTCGCGGCTCAGTTCTTTCGCCCATCGCTCAAGTGCATCAGCGTCCGCGTGCTTCGGGTGCTGCCCCGCCGCTAGCTTCGCTGCGTGATAGACCCCTGTCGTTACGCGCCCGGCGAGTTCCCGCGCCAACGCATCGTCGTCTTGGTCGCTCGCCGCAGCCTCGTCAAACCAAATGCCCAGCGATTGGGCCGCAGCAAGGAAGTCCGAACACGCTCGCTCCGCCGCAGCCCGCCGACGATCCGGCGAGGCCAGCACAACGCCCAGCCCGTCGAGCTGATCCTCGGCGTTCCCGATTGCGAGACTCACTCGGCACAGCCGCCGCAGCGAATCTAGCGGGTTCCTCGCGTCCCATGAAGACAATGCTCGCCCCGCAATACGCGGGCACTCACGCAGGCACTCGCGCATCAGCTCCTCGACCTGCTCGATCGCTGTGAGCGAGTTCCCCAGCGCAACCGGCTTCATCACGGCTGCCAAGTCCCGGATAACCTCCAAAAGCGAACCGTGCTCCGAGGCCGAAACCGCCAAGGCTTTGCTCACCGATCGCATCACTGCCGAGACCGCGTCGCGCCGAACGAGCGGGTAAACGCTCACGCCGGGGGCGGGCTCCGGAGTCTGAAGAAGCGCCCGACAATCCTCGACAATCAGCCCGGCAAGTCCCTTCAAACTCCTCGTGGTCGCGCCCCCCTTAGGCAAGGCCAGATAGCAGAACAGTGGCGCAGTCAGCGGCGCGATGGTCGGATCGCACGCGATCGCACTGTTGAGCATCTCTGTCGCCCGGTCGGACACATCATGGTTGGGCCGATCACCCCCGCCCCGCCCGTGCCCGGCCACCATGTCAACCGCAGCTTCGACCATGCCGCGTGCGTCCCATGCGTCGAGTTGCGGCTCCCAAGAACCGGCTCCACCAACCACAACCTCGGGATCAATCAACTCGATCTGGCGCAATGCCGCGTGCGCTTCGGCTGATGCCTGCTCAGACCATGACGAAGCCAGGATCTCCTCCAACCGCTCTAACTCATGCTTCAGGCGTGCGCGGATTCGAACCCCATCGACTGCTCGGCCTCGTGCCCGGATCCGTTCATTTAGAACACCAACCTCGGCCCGACCGGTACCCGGGTGAACCGCCCCCGCTGCATCCTGAAGACGCCCGAGGGCCACTTCGGCCTGCTGCCGAGCGGATTCGACATCGGCTCCGACCGCAGTTTCATATCGCTCGACCGCTTTGGAAGCGGCGTTCTCTGCGGCCCGAAGCTCAGCGTGAAGCGCATCACGGCGGGCCGCCTCGGCACGACTGCGGATCTGACGGATCTCCGATTCGAATCGCTGCGAGTTCGTCACGGGGGTCATTCGGAGCAGGTTTTCGATCGCTTCAAGACCCTCCAACGCCAGAACAAACCGCCCGCCGATTGCGTCCTCGCTGGCCCGGCGTAAGTGCCTTCGGATCCGTTCTTCTTCTGCACGACACTCGGGCGTTACCGATCCAAAATCAGACGGGACCTCGGATCCATCCAGCAACGATGCGGCCTCATACACGCACGCCTCGCTGTACGGCGTAAGGTCCGCGCCCAGTGTCTGGTTCAGTACGCCCCGTCGGAGCCCCAGCGGCCACAGCTGGAGTTGCTCTTGCCCGACTTTATCCGCCCAGTTCTCCGCTTCTTTTGGCTTTTCAGATCGGAATTGTTTCGGTATATTTATGTTCGCTGACCGCGCCAGATCGGCGAGAAACAGATTGGTCGTTAACTCATCAGAGCTTGAGAGGATTTGTCGCGGGGGCAGGATGCCGACGTGGTCCCCACTCGGACGCCGGCGTCCTCGGCCGAAGATCCCCGCAAGGTCCTCGTCGGCGATGCGGGGCATGACATCAGCCAGCACCGTATCCACGGCCTCCCGCAACCGCGGGCTCTCCAGACTGGCCTCGCACAGCGATAACAGATTGAAACAACCCGGCCCGAACCGGTGGACCCTTGAACCGCGCGCCCTCTCATCGCCCGAGTGCTTTGGCGCCTGCGGCTCTAACTTCTCCGGCGGGCTCTTTGCGTCAGGACCGGATTCCCGAGGAAGATCCTCCGTCTCGCGGGCCTCTTGCCCGGGTGGCGTTGCAACATCTCCGTTTACTCCGAACGCCGCTCTGAAAAGATCTCGAATGCCCTGAGGGTGACCCACAGATATCAGCAGTACACCACGGTTATTGAATGCGACGCTGAGTAGCGGCTCGGCCGCGTGGTCGTGGTTGATGTAACGCGAGTACATCTCGACGCACCTATCACTCCAGTTGCCCAGGTCGCTATCGGCCCTGGCGCGGATCTCCGACAACCACGCCGCGGCGAACTGAAGCCGAGCGTCAAAGGCGGGATCTGGACACCCCGACTCAGCCAAGCGCCAGACCCGCGTGGCCAACGACAACAGCGCGGCCCCATCGCCCGGATCGCGTCTGAACAACGCGTGCAATCGGTCAAGGAGCAGATCCGAAGCCCTCGCATAGTCACGCCAGGTGTAGCGCGGCTCGGCCTGCTGCTCCCAAGCGGCCTCGCCGTGATCTATCACCCGGTTCTCGAACATTCCCTCAGCACTAGTCATGGCCGCCTACATCTGGTGTTTACTTAACGACAAATTTAGAGACTGATCATTGCCGGAAGTACGCATTGTATTGTAGGCACCATCTCGTTCTAGTTCATCACCAGTTTAACTATTTATCAACATCGTTATTGCCTTGAGATCGTCGCATCCATGAGCATTTTGGCTCCCCACATGCCCTTACCTATGAACAAGGGTAATGCGAGAGGGCCCAGATGGCCCCTGGCATCAACCGTGCGTCGCGGGCAATGACCGCATCACTCATGCCGCCGGCTTCCCATCTAATCCACCGCTTCGCAAGAGCGATTTCATGAAGGCCGAGACACATCACCGAAACATGATTTCAAGTCGGCAAGGCACACGAACGCGTTGCTCACAGCCGCGCTGATTGGCGATGCCATCCCCCATTGTCTCGAGTGACCTGCCCCCATTGTTTGTGCCAGTGACTATGTTACTCGAAGGCTCATTCCCAGCTCATCCAGAGGGCTGCGGAGCGTAGCGGAGCAGCCCTCTGGCATGATCGCAGCCGGGGCCGGCGGCCGGTACCCCAGCGACGAGTGCGGCCGTGCCGTGTTGTAGTGCGTTCGCCATCGTTCGATCAGCACCTTGGCCTCCTTGAGCGTGTAGAAGATCTCCCTGTTGAGCAGCTCGTCCCGCAGCTTCCCGTTGAAGCTCTCGATGTACCCGTTCTCCCACGGGCTGCCCGGCTCGATGTACAGCGTCTTCACGCCCACACGCTTCAGCCAGCCACGCACCGCCTTGGCCGTAAACTCGGCCCCGTTGTCCGACCGGATGTGCTCTGGCACGCCACGCGTAGCCATCAGCCACGCCAGACGCTCGAGCACATCGTCGCTCTTGAGGCGCCTGGACACGTCGATCGCCAGGCACTCGCGGGTGTACTCGTCGATCACGGTAAGCATCCGGAAGGGCCGGCCGTCGTGCGTGCGGCCCTGCACGAAGTCGTAGCTCCAGATGTGGTCCTTGTGCTCCGGCCGGAGCCGCACGCACGAGCCGTCGTTGAGCCAGAGTCTTCCACGCCTGGGCTGTTTCTTCGGCACCTTGAGCCCTTCCTGCTTCCAGATCCGCTCCACACGCTTGTGATTCACGAACCACCCGTCCCAACGCAGCAGCGCCGTCACACGCCGATAGCCGTACCGCCCGTACATGCACGCCAGCTCGATGATCCGCTTGGTCAGTGGCAGCTCGTCATCACGCACGATCGGCAGGTACCGTTGCGACGCACGCGGCTGCCTAAGTACCCTGCACGCCCGCCGCTCAGAGACGCCGAAGCGATCCAGCAACACATCGACCGCTTCACGCTTCCGACGCGGGCTCAAAAGTTTCCCGACGCCACCTCCTGCAGCATCGCCTTGTCCAGGTGCGCCTCGGCCAGCAGCTTCTTCAGCTTCGCGTTCTCACGCTCGAGTTCCTTGAGCTTCTTGGCCTGATCGGTCTTGAGCCCGCCGTACTCCTTGCGCCACCGGTAGTAGGTCTGCACCGTGACGCAGAGCCGCCGCGCCACCTCGGGGACCTTGGCCCCCTGGCCCAGCAGCACTTCTGCCTCACGCAGCTTGCCGATGATCTGCTCGGGTGAATGCTTGATCCCAGCCATGAAAAATCGCCTTCCCAGATGTGTCCAGCCGCCGGTATTGTCGCATAGACGCTGGACTCGGTTCTGGGGAGCAGGTCA
>JBCCZZ010000006.1:0-229315 GCA_039186605.1 Planctomycetota bacterium
CAGCCTCCCGTAGGAGTCCGGGCAGTGTCTCAGTCCCGATGCGGCGGGTCATGCTCTCACACCCGCTACCCGTCTTCGGCTTGGTGAGCCGTTACCTCACCAACAACCTGATAGGACGATCGCCCCTCCCAAGCCGCCGGAGCTTTCTCCCGTAGGACACATGGGGTATTACTCGGCGTTTCCACCGGCTATCCCCCAGCTCGGGGTAGGTTCGATCGCATTACTCGCCCTTCCGCCGCTGTCCCCCCGAAGGGTTCTCGCGCGACTTGCATGTTTTAGCCATGCCGCCAGCGTTCAATCTGAGCCAGGATCAAACTCTTCAATTGGTGATTCGTAACCGGTAACTGCCCACGAGGGACAGCCCCGGAGATAAATCTGAAGGTTGACCTTGGTAACCCGCTGGTTCTACCAGACGGGCCGGTCTAGGGCGCTTCGATCCGGAGATCTCCGCACCCATGTTTTACGCTGAAACTCAAATAAAAGAGCTCTGTCTTTTATCTACGAGAGTGCCAGCCTCCGGCAGCTGTGACCCTGCCGGGGGAGATTTCTCGATGCTGGCATGACCCTCCCGGGTCGCGGCGTAGACCGCTGTCAGCATCGCACACTCTCGCGATGAACCGAATGATCCACTTGTCAGAGAGGGTCGATTCTCAATCCCATCACGGGGCTCAGAATCGGTCCGCCCCGTCGATTGGGGCAGAGGCGATCGTATCCAGTAGCCTGATGAGGTCAAGCAGTCTGGGTCATGATTTCTTCATTCCGCCCCCGCCGGACGCCCGATTTATCGGTCGGGTGCCGCCTCCCGGGCTCGGGCTGGGCTCCGCCGGATTCCCCTTCCGGCGGGCAGGATCGCTCGCCATCGAAGCACACGCCGCGATCAGCACCGGCCGTGATCCATCCTCATGTCTTCCTGCAGCACGACGGACGGCGCGGCAAGCTGCACCAAGTGTGGATCCTGTTGTGAGCACATCGTCAACGACCACCACCAGTGCCGGCGTTGTATCTCGCCAGGCTTTTCCCGCGTGGAACGTCCTCCGGACATTCCGCGCCCTGGCGCTCACGGGCACCGCAAGCTGGCTCGGGCTGTAGCCTCTCAATAGGGGCTGGTGTATCGCCCATCCCGTTACCGATCGGATCCCCCGCGCGATGCATCGTGTGTGATCGATGCCCCGCACAAGCCGGCGCACCCTGGACATCGGAACGGGAACGACTTGAGCACGGCCCGCGTCCGGTCGCGCCAGCGCCGCCTCTACCTGTGGCAGCCTCAGAACTCGCCTTCCGATCTCACGCCCGAGTTCCTCGCCTACGCGGCGCCACCGCGTGAACTTGAGCTCATGGACCAGCTCGCGAAGCTCCCCGTCGTGTAGGCCTAGGCGTACAAATGCTGCCCAGTGAGGGCGCTTCCCGCGACATGCAGGGCAGCCAGCGCCGTCGGTCTCGTGCGGCCCGACTTCTTGCCCGCATCGCCAGCACGCTTCGGGTTGACCGTCGAGCGCGAGCTCTAACCGTTCGCGGAGTGTGCCGCCGGGTGTGCCTAGGAATACACGTTCGGCGTCGTGCGACATAGCGCCGAGCGCCCGTGCGATTGGTCCGTGTTGTTTGCAGCGTTGCTCGGGTTCCGGCGGCCTGCTCATCGGTGCGTCGCCCGATGAGCGTGGAGGCCAAACGAAGGGCGTGTCGGGAGTGACGCGCTCGCCAGTCACCCGCCACCCAGGATCGGCGAGAGACAGTCACGAACCATCGTTGCGCGGACCTCGCGCCGCTTGTCTTGGCCCAGCACTTCACCGATCGATTGCTGCAGGTGCGCAGGCTGGCATGTCAGAAACAGCTCGTGCACCGCGCGGCGGAGTCCCGGTCGTTGTGCGCTGTCGCCGATGATCGCGAGGTCACAGCCCAGTCTCAGCAGGCTGAGCTGCTGCATCGCCTCCTCGGCGGTCAGCAGCCGAGCGTGCAAAAGCACGCCGAGCGCCCTGTAAACGAGATCCTCAAGGAAAGGTCGCCTGTTCTCCAGGAGCTGTTGCCGTGCCCGCCGCTCATACCCGATCACGTTCGGCAGGATGTCGTCGGCGAGCTCACCGAGTAAGACCGACTCGCTCTTGCCGAGCGTTGTCTGGTTGCTGAGCTGGTACAGATCGCCCAGCGTCTCCGAGCCTTCGCCATGAAAGCCCCGGACCGCGAGCGAGATATCAGCCGCCGCGCGGCGGACCTTCTCGACTTCTCCGGTGATCCGGAGTCCGGGCAGGTGCAGCATCACACCGAACCTGGCCCCCGTTCCGACATTGGTTGGGCAAGCGGTCAGGTAGCCGAATCGAGGGCTGTACGCGAAGTCCAGCTTCGACTCCATCGCATCGTCAATCGCGTCTGCTTCCTTCAGCGCCTCGTTCAGCGCGAGCCCGCTCCGGACCGACTGGATCCGAAGGTGGTCTTCTTCGTTGACGAGCACGCCCGCACGCTCGCCGGGCAGAGAAAGGGCAACGCCGCGCGGCTCATCGGTCCCGCCTCCGTCACGCCCGTACCGCCCCTTTGCCAGCTGCCGGCTCACCGCCAGCCGCTCGACGAGCAGCTGACGCTCCAGCTTGGTTGCATCGACCAGATCGATCCACAGGGGGGCCGTCAGTCCGACCCGTCCTCCGCCGGACGGCAGGCCCACGGCGCCCACCGCAGCATGCACGCGTGACAGGATCTCCGCGCGCGCCGCTCGGTCGGCCTCGTGCGAGAACGGGAATGACGCGATGTTCCGCGCCAGCCTGACGCGCGAAGACAGCACAACATCCGACGACTCGCCCTCGCCGCGCAGCCACTCTGGTGTCACACGCACCAGCCCCCGGGCCGTATCTGGCGCCTCTTGACGGTGCGCGTCGTCGGGGGATGGGCTGGGCGAACCGGCGTCCATGTCCCGCTGTCCTTCCTGGTTTGCTCCGCTCAGCTCGCGTCCGGATCGCCCGCCTCGAGCGAACCGATCTGATCGCGCAGCCTCGCGGCCTGTTCGTAGTGTTCTGCCCGGAGCGCCTGGTCCAAGAGGTGCCTGAGGTGCGCGATCCGCGCAGAGCGTGTCTCGGCGTCGCCAAGCACCGATTCGGTTTGCAGCGACCCCTCCTGGCGCGAGAGCGCCAGCGCCCGCTTCGGGACCTTGCCCACATGGTGTGTCCCGCCTTCGTGCGTGCGACCGAGCAACGGCGTCAGCTGCGGCTCGAACGCTTTGTAGCATCCCGGGCAGCCCAGAAGTTCAGTCTCACGGAACCGTGCATAGGTCATGTCGCAGACGGGGCATATCGGTTGCCGGGGTTTCGGCCGGGCTGGCCCGCCGAGCACCAGACCCTGCACAAGGCCAGAGGTTGTGCCGCCGGTCTGCGACTTGCTCCCAAGCCCACTGCTCTGGGCGCAGTGTTCGCAGAGATGTTTCTCGCTTCGCTGGCCGTTTCGGATCACAACCTCATGGATGGTTGCTTCACGTTCGCCGCAATCGTCACAGAGCATGGAGCGAGTTTACGTGCGGCGGATCCGGAAACAAAGCACGCCCGCGGGAAGCCCGCGGGCGTGTGGATGAGTCGTTGATCCGGTGTGCGAACGCTCAGGCGTCCTGCTTCTGATCCCGGGTGTAGCCATACTTCCGCTTCAGGGGCTTGATCACCAGTCCCGAACGGATGGCCTTCGCAGATGCCTTGATCCGCTTGGTGCGGGTCACGCCGTTCTCCTCAACCACCGCGTTGACGGTCTGGAGGTTGGGCTTGAACGTGCGGCGGGTGATGCCGGTCGGCTTCAGACCGAAACCGCCCTTGACGATCTTCTGGCCTCGCCAGGTCCGCTTCTTGCCGAAGCTGGTCTTTTTGCCGGTGAAGTAGCACTCGCTGGGCATCGCTCGGTCCGTTTCTAAGGTCGCTCTGCCGGACCACAAAGCCCGACGGGTCGGGATGGTAGGCCCCAACCTCGCCAGCGTCAGCAAGCAAGCCCGCGCCCAACCCCGGGCCAGCCTCCGGTTCAGCCCCTGCTGAACCCCTGACGGGTCAGCATGAGCCCCAGCGTCTGGGCAACCAGATCGATCTCCCGTTCGCTTAAGCCGGTATGAAACGGCAACGCAAGGGTTCGCTGGCTGACGCTCTCGGCGATCGGGAATAGTCCCTCACGAAATCCGAACATTTCTCGATAGGGCGGCTGGAGATGAATGCAGGGAAAGTAAGGGGCTGACCCGATGTCGTGATTCCGCAGGCCCTTGATCACGCGGTCCCGCTCTTCTGCGGTAAACCCCGCGGCGAGGCGGCAAACAAACACGAACCAGCTCATGTCGCTCTTTGGGTCAACAGTTGGCAAGACGAGATCTGGATGGTCCGCCAGCTTCTCAAAGTACAGTTCCGCCACCATCTTGCGCCGCATGAGCAGTTCGTCGAGCCTCTCCATCTGGCCGATGCCGATGGCCGCCGCGATCTCGCTAAGCCGCGCGTTGTAGCCGATCCGCTCGTGAGCGAGCCATGAGCCACGATCGCTTCCGTCCCGCCCCGAGCCGGTTTGGGTTGTCGGCCGGCCCTGATTGCGGAGGCTGCGGCAGAGCTCGGCAAGCCGGCTGTCGTCCGTAACGATCATGCCGCCCTCGCCCGTTGTGACCTGCTTGTTGGGGTAGAAGCCAAATACGCCCGCGCGGCCGAACGACCCGCAGGGCCTGCCGGCGTGGCTGCCGCCCAGTGCCTCGCAGGAATCCTCGATCAGTGGCACCTCGTGCTTCGCGGCGATCTGGGCATACGCATCCATGTGCGCCGGATTGCCGAGGGCCTCAACCGCCAGAATTGCCTTGGTCTTTGGTGTGATCGCTGCCTCGACCCGGTCAGGGTCCATGTTCAGGCTGGTCGGATGCAGATCGACAAAGACCGGTGTCGCGCCGGTGTAGACAATCACGTTGGCGCTCGCGACAAACGAGAAAGGTGTCGTGATCACCTCATCGCCGGGACCGATTCCGAGCGCGTGAAGCACCAAGTGAAGCCCGCTTGTGCCGCTGCTTACCGCGATCCCGTGCTGGCAGCCCGAGCGATCCGCGACCAACTGTTCGAACCGTTCCTGCATCGGCCCGATCGAGAGCCGCCCGGAGCGGAGCACCTCGTTCACGAGCTGGATCTCACGATGGGAAATGTCCGGCCCGCTCAGGGCGATCTCGTCGGACAGCATGCGATCGGCTCCTGGGGCCGAGGGGACGGCCTAGCCCCCGGGCGCGTCCGAGCGCCGGCGGAGGGAATGCCGGCGCCCGGCAACACGCCAGGGTATCAGGAGCCCGCGCGGGCGGCCCGGCTCAGGTCACCCTCGATCCGTTCGACGAGCTCGCCGTACGTCAACCCGTCATCGGCCGTTCCGACCTCAACGAGCTTGCCCTCCTTGGCCTCACGCTCGAACCGCTTGTGCGCGGTCACGACCGTGCTGTGGTTCACCCTGCCCAGGCTGCGCCCGATCTCCGGGTAGCTGTGGGTCGTCATGCGCCGGCTAAGGGTCGTGAGCAGCGCTCGGCCCAGAACCACCCTCCGGTGACGGCCACGCCCGAGCAGCTCCTCGCGGCTGATGCCGAGCCGCCTGCACACCTCGCGTTCGATTTGTGGCAGGGTTACCGGTCGCTGTATCGCTTGGCTCGATGCACGCTCGGAGTCGATCCCGAGCGCACGGCGCACCAGAACGAGCCCAATTGCCCCATCGGTAGCGCATAGATCGGGTACGAGCTTGCGCACCGCATCGAGCTGCGCGAGCAGCCCCTCGAGGTCGCGCACCGACGCCGAGCCCGCCGCGACACCGAGCTTCGCGGCCCGCTCAGAGACCAGCTCGATCGCGTCGTCGGTCATCACAAGGCCCCGGCGCAGCGAGAACGAACGCACCAGTTCCCGCTGGAGGTCCCGATCCGGGGGCGGGAGCTCGACGATCGCGCCGGACATAAAGCGCGACCGCAGGTTTTCGGTAACGTCACTCAGGCTCCGTGGGTGCTCGTCGCTCGCGAGAACCACGCCCGCGCCGTCCAGCCCGATCGCATCGAGCGTGTGCAGCAGTTCCTGCTGGGTGTGACCCTTGCGACCGAAAAACTGAACGTCATCGATGCAGAGCAGATCCAGCCGGCGATACACCTCACGGAACTCATCGAGCTTCTGGGTCTTCATCGCCGAGACGAAGCCGTTGGTGAAGGCCTCACCGGTGACGTACTTTGTGCGCACGCCGGGGCTCGTCCGCTTTGCTTTCGCGGCGCAGCCACGCAGGAGGTGGGTTTTGCCCACTCCACACGGCCCGTGGATGACCAGCGGGCTGAACCCGCTTGCGCCGCGCTGCTCCGCCAGCCGATTCGCCGCGGCGAACGCGAGCTTGTTGCTGCGCCCCACCACGAAGGTGTCGAGCGCCGCGGCAAGCTTCGACGCGTCTTTGCCTCGTCCCTTCGTGCCCATGGTTTGGGCGTGGGCCACGGACACGGGTGGCGGAGGTTCAGCTCGGTGGGTGTCGCCGAACGCCGATGCATCGACCTCGAACCGGACGGTATCGGTTTGGGTTAGGCGCTCTGCGAGCGAGGCCAGCTCGGTGCCGAACCGCCTTCCGAGCGCGTCGGCAAGGAACGTGGTCGGGACTAAGACGCGGAGCCCCGCGTCGCGATCGATCTCGATATTCGCGCTGTCGGGTCCGAAGTAACGCCTGGTGCGTTCGGCGCCGAGTGCTTCGAGCAGCGCCTCGTGGATCTGATCGCTGGCGTTCACCGGCCCAACCCGGTCGCGCTGCGCGACGCGGCGCGGGGTCTCGTTGGTGTGATGCCCCCCGGCGTGTGGCGGCTTCGGTAGACCCGCGTCCCGCCCCATGCGGCCTCGGGCTCGCGGCGTGTTGCCTGTCTTCTCATCACGAGCCGGGACACTCGTCCCGGCCCAGGTGTTGCTGCTCGTACTCGCCATCCTTCGGCGTCCCCGTCGCTTAGGCCCGACGCCGCTCTGTGGCGCCGGGGTTCGGTGTGCAACGAGTCCATTCGTGTCCCAACTCAGGCCCATGAGAACCGGTCGCCGCGCTGAGACACATGGCATCCTCCGCAGACCCCTATTCAGGGCTTGACGGTTGGAGAACAGCTGGATGCCAGCAAACGTGTCGGGAAACCCCGGAAATACTCACGGGCCAAGGTCATCCCTTGACCGGTCGGCAAACTTAGGCCGAAGCACAGAGCGTCGCAACGCTGCCACTCAGCGATCAAGCGTCTTCACAACCGCTGAATGCTGACCCTTCAAGGATTTGCGTTGCGTAGAAAAAACTTCTCCACCGATATTCACGGGGGATCGCACACCTTGTGCAAAACCGGTTGAGTTTCCCGAGAAATCCTGCTCTATTGGCGCACCGGGCGGACAAACGCAAGCCGCGACGCGAAGGGCTCGAACCGTCGCGATGCGTAGAGACGCAGCGCAGGGCTGTTGGCGCGGTCAACGGCGCAGGTAAGCCGCGCTGCGCCAACGCGGAGCGTGTGTCGCACCGCTTCGTTGAGTAGCAAACCAGCGATGCCACGCCCACGCAACGAGGGGCCGAGCCCGATGTACACGAGTTCCACCGCGTCCTGCTCGGGCACACGGTTGAGCAGCATGCATCCCTTGGGTGTGTCGTCCTCGAGCAAGATGTGCCAGGCGGAGAGGTCGCACACACCAGAGCGCTTGTGGCTCTCGAGCACATCTGATGTCTCGCGGAGGCCGCAGAGCTTCGGGCAGTCGAGCGTGCCGACATAGCTGGCATCGAGTGCACGCACGACCGCAGCGTCGGCTCCGGCTCCGAGGGCACGTGCGCTCCTGCAAGTGACGCCCGGGGGAAGCTCTCCGAGTGGTGATTCCTCATTCGGGCGTTCACGCGGGCCCATCTCGCGTTTCATATACGCGAGCTCTCCGACGCGTGTGAATGAGGCACGGTCGAGCGCCTCGGCGAACCACTGCTCATCTGATGTCGGCAGCGCCTGGAGCAGCTTGATTGGGGTGCCCGGCTCAGTGGAAACCGATTCCCAGCAACACTCCAGGCTCTCTGCACGCTCCCTCGCCTGGGTCTCGGGCTGGCCGCATCGAGGAGCGTGACCGGGCCCAGAAACGAATACCGAAGCGGTGCGTCCGGGAGACGGGACCGCGAGCGACACCTGTCTGGCCGCACCGTTCTCGGTCGTGGTCGCGAACATTCGCGAGATGTCGAGACCGTGGTTGTTTGCCTGTTCGACAAAGGCTCGTGCGGCGTTGGTGAGGGCTCCCGGGCCCATATCGCTGGGCACGGAGGCCGAGACCAGCCGCTCGGTGGCATCGAGGAGGCGATTCGGGTCAACCGGGCCGACCCGGACCCCGCTCGCAGCTGGGCCGGTTCCGCGATCCATCGTCGGTCGCCGCTCCTGTCGGGCTTCGCGGCCACATAGGCGCTGGGCCTTGGGTCGCATCCTCGCCCCGGGGCCGCCCGTATCGATTCGGGCGAGGCGTTGATCGCCCCGGAAGCCGGTTTAGACTATCCGGCTCGGCGGGGTTCGCCTACGGAGTTCGCCCGTTCGGTCCTCTGAACTCGGGCAAGCACACGCCCGTTGCTGTCCCGAACGCCGGGATCGCACGATTTTGATCGTCCGTTTGTAGACACCTTGGAGCCGCCGCATGCGCCGCATCCTTGAGACCCTCGCGTTTGCCGCCCTTGTGATGACCGGGGCCGCAGTTGCTCCCGCACCGGCTTCCGCCCTCGCTCCCGAGCCGGATCCTGTGCCGCGGCGTTGGCAGTTGGATGTGGAGCTTGGACCGCTCCGTGCAACCACAGTCCAGTACCAGGTCCGGGATTCTGAGGGCGTAACACGCACCCTGAATCGACCGTTCCTGTTCCTGACCTACTCGGTTGCGAACTACACGGGTGAGGATCTGCTGCTTGCCCCGCAGTTCGAGCTGGCGTTCGACAACGGGCAGACCCTGCTCTCGGGCGCTGGTGTGCCCAACGCGGTGACCGAGGACCTTCTGAGTCGGCTCAAGGATCCCCTTATCGAGGATCAGATCGGCATTGTGGGCGTGATCGCTCAGGGTGAGCAGAACGCCCGTGATGGCGTCGTAATCTGGCCGCTGCCGGACCTCAAGGTGGACGAGGTCGCCGTCTACGCGGCGGGTTTCAGCGGCGAGACCGACGCTCTGGAACTGATCGACCCAACCACGGGCGAGCCCGTTCGGATCACGCTGCGAAAGACCCTTGTCCAGCGCTACCAGACCCCGGGCGTGATCGACATCCGAGGCACGAAGGCTCTTAACCCCGAGGGCGACCCGATCTGGCAGATGCGCTAAGCCTGGACCGACGCTGCTTTACCCGGCCCGGGTGCCGGCCTAGCGTTGCAGCCGCTCTGAGCCGCGATGGGAGCCGCTGAGAGCTGTGATCTAGACCCGCTGGAGGCCGCCATGGCACACAAAAAGGGCCAGGGCTCGACCCGCAACGTTCGTGATAGCAACCCGCAGTACCGCGGGGTGAAGCTCTATGGCGGCGAGCACGCCCGCCCCGGGTGCATCATCATCCGGCAGTGCGGGACGAAGTTCCAGCCCGGCTTCAACGTCCGCCGGGGCAAGGACGACACGCTGTTTGCGGTTGCGGAAGGCAAGGTCGTGTTCCAGGGCCGGAAGGTCCACATCGACCCGCTGGATCCCGCGACCCCGAAGCCTCAGTACCTCCGCGAGCTCGCAGCTAAGAACTGAGCAGCACAGATCGTTGAATCAATGGACGACCCACCGCCAAGCGGTGGGTCGTTTTCATGACGCGTTGAGATACCTGATTAGTCGCAGCCCAGCAGCCAGACATTCAGGAAGAAGCCAAGATCATCGAGGTCGATCCGAGCGTCTGGGATGCCGAAGCCCGGCTGACCAGGCAGCGTGCCCCCTGTTGTCGTGACATCCGCAATCGAGCAGGCCTGGGGCGGGATAGTCGCGATCCAGCCGACTTGCATGCCCATCGGGTTGATTCCGTCGCCGACGATCGTTCTCCCATCTGCGGAGATCCCCTGTGCATCGCGCAGGGTCCACCCGGTGAGATCGATGCCGTAACCAGTGAGCACCTCGCGCAGTGGTTGCACGCCGGTGCCGGCAGTCCAGACGAACGCTTCGGAGCCGTTCGCTGTATCGCTTTCGCCAACGATGACCGTGCCATCATCGCTAACGTCGTAAGCGATCGAGCTGAAGTTGCCGCCCGGCGCGTCGCCGATGCCCACCATCCCATCCGCCTCGGTCCACCGGAAGGCCTCGAAGCCCGAAGTTGAAGAGCTGAAGCCGACCACGACCGAACCGTCCGCGGTTACGGCGTATGCCCCGCTGAACGCCTGGCCCCCAGGGAGATCGCCAAGGGAGACCATGCCCTCGGATTCGGTCCACCGGAACGCGAGACGTTGGTTGAAGTTCGCCGAAGCTTCGCCGACGACGATGCTTCCGTCTGCGTTTGCCGCGCGTGACTGACCCTGCGGGAACGAGCCGGGGTCCGGCAGGAAACCCAGCCCGACGATCCCCGTTCCGGGGGTCCATCTGAACGGTTCCGCACTCGCGTCCTCCGACCAGGCGAAGCCGACAACGACCACGCCGTCATCACTGATGCCCTGTGCAGAGCTGCTATCTTGTCCCCCTGGTAACGATGGGATCTCGATCATCGGACCCGGTGCTGTCCACACGAAACCCTTCTGCGAGAAGTTGTTGGACCAGCCGGCCGCGGTGGTGCCATCGGCGTCGATCGCTAAGCCGAGCGCGGTGCCGGTCTCGCCGGTAAGCGTGCCGAGGTCTTCGAAGCCGCCGGCCGATGTCCAGCGGAAGGCGCGGCTGGCGTTGCCGCTCGCGGTGTATGTGCCGACCACCGTTGTCCCGTCGGCGCTTATGCCCGCGGGATAACTCGCCAGCGCGTCATCGGGCACGCCGAGCGACATGAAGGACTGCGCTGATGCATTGGCAGCAGCCAGAAACAGCCCGAGAGCAGATATGGACTGATGTGTTAGACGCATCGTGATTCCCCTCTATGTTCCCGACCAAAGCAGCGTATCCAGAGCCTTGTCAGATCCCTACCACAGGGATGAAGACACATGGTGCTGATCGAGCTGTCTCCTGGCCCTGGCCTTGGTTATCAGGCGTTATGCGATCACTTTGTGCCGGGCGGCAGCTTTCGCTGTTCCAGTCACTCCGGGAGAGCATGCCGAATTGACGGCAGCGTGCGGAGCACTTCGGTCGCCGAGCCCGGCGTGAGTTGTGTACTCGAGTCGCTCATCGCGCTTTTCGGATCTGTGTGAACCTCGATAAACAGCGCGTCGACCCCAGCCGCAACTCCCGCCCTTGCCAACAGCGGCGCATGCTTGCGATCCCCATCCGTCGTATTCCCGCTCCCGGGTCGCTGACAGGAGTGGGTCACATCGAGGCACACCGGCGGCGGTCCATCGTTCGGGAGATCCGACACATCGAGTTCCATCATTTCGCCGAGCCCGACAAAGTCGTTGACCAGCCGCTCGTATCCGAAGAACGTGCCCCGATCGGTCAACATCACATTGGTGCAGCCCGCCTCGGCGAGCTTGCGAACCGGGCCCTTCATTGCGCCGGGCGCCATGAACTGGCCCTTCTTCACGTTCACCGCGCGGCCGCGACGTGCGGCGGCCTGGCCGGTCGCGACGAGAAGGTCGGTCTGCCGGGCCAGGAACGCTGGGATCTGGAGCAGGTCGATCACCTCGCTCACGGGATCGGCCTGAGCGGGCTCGTGCAGATCGGTGGTTGCGGGGACTCCCAGCGTCTCGCGGATCTCAGCGAGCCAGGCGAGCCCTTGAGTAAGTCCCGGGCCCCGGGGGCTGTCGATGCTGGAGCGGTTGGCCTTATCGAAGCTGGCCTTGAAGATGTAGCCCAGTCCCAACTCTTGGCAGGCATTGCGCATCTTTGTGCCGACCTCCAGGCCCAGCTCCTTGGACTCGAGCAGGCACGGGCCGGCGATGATCGCGAGAGGCTTGCCGGGCCCGATCTCAACGGGTCCAACGGTGCAGATCGCAGTTTCGGGGGTCTGGGGGCTCATCGTGCAACGCTACCCGGTCTGATGCGTTGACGCCGAGGGGTGGAGGGGCGACCATCCCCGCGGCGTGCTGAAGATCGACCAGGTCACCAAGTCGTTCGGCGAGGTCCAGGCCCTTCGTGGTTTGTCGATGCACGTCCAGAAGGGCGAGCTGTACGGACTGCTGGGCCCGAACGGCGCCGGCAAGAGCACCACGATGGCGCTGACGGTCGGCCTTCTGGAGCCTGATTCGGGCACGGTGACGGTGAACGGCACAGGCAGCCCCGAGGATCCAGCAGTCCGGGCCCACATCGGGCTTGCGCCCCAGTCGCTGAGTCTGTACGACGAGATGAGCGCCACGGAGAACATGATGTTCTTCGGGCAGATCCAGGGGCTCGAACGGCGGCCGCTCAAGGCCCGGGTCGGCGAGTTGCTGGAGCGTGTCGGGCTCGAATCTCGTGCAAGCGAGCGGATCCAGGGCTACAGCGGTGGCATGAAGCGGCGGCTGAACTTGGCGGTTGCGTTGCTGCACTCACCTCCGCTGCTGCTGCTCGACGAGCCGACAGCGGGGGTGGATCCCCAGAGCCGAAACGCTCTTTTCGAGCTGATCAGAGAGCTGCGTGAGGGCGGGCACACGATCGTCTACTGCACGCATTACATGGAAGAAGCCCAGCGGCTTTGCGATCGCGTCGCGATCATCGACGAGGGCGCGATGCTCGCCGAGGGCACGGTTGATGCATTGATTGAGGAGCACGGTGGGCACAGCATGATCCAGATCGAGCGGGCCTCTGGCGTCGAGAAGATCGAGACCGCGGAGCCGATGGCCGAGATGGCCAAGCACGCGCTGGCCCCGGAAACACTCGGACTCCGCCTCGATCGGCCCGACCTCGAAGCGGTGTTTCTGCGCCTGACCGGAAGGAGCCTGCGGGATTGATCCGGACGGCGCTCGTCATCGCGGCCAAGGACCTCCGCCTGCTCATGCGCGACAAGGCGGCGTTCTTCTTCACATTCGTGTTCCCGATGGTCTACGGGATCATGTTCGGGTTTATGTTCTCTGGTGGGGGCGGGTCTGTCTCCGTGAACGTCCTCGCATTCGACGAGGACGGAACGGAGGCGTCGGCCGCGTTTATCGAGGCGCTCGACGCCAGGGAGCAGATTCGGATCACGCGGCTCGAAGATCCACTCCAAGGCCCGGAGATGGTTCGGCGCGGCGACGCGTCGGTCTTCCTGCTTGTGCCTGAGGGCTTTGGGGAGGCCCTGGATGCGCCGATCATCGGCGGTTCGCTCAGGCTTGGCGGCTCGATTGACCCGACTGCGTCGATGACGCTTGGGTTGGTTCAAGGGTTGACCGCGCAGACGCTCTTTGAGCTCCTTGGCGAACGGTTCGCCGAGCCCGAGCTGGCGCGGGGCATGGTCCAGCGTTCCCAGGAAACCCTCGCGACGGCAGATACGGACCCGGCGACGAAGTTCCTGCTGGGGGCGGTCTTCTCGAACATCGAGCAGTTGATCAACAACGCGGAGGCCGACGCTCAAGGGGATGGTGGTGATACGACTACCGAGGACGAGGATGGCGGAAGCCCGCTCGCCAACTTGTTCGAGCTCGATCTCCAGGAGGTCACCGTCCACGGCGACAGACCGGCCAACGCATTCGAGATCACGATGCCACAAGCAGGTGCATGGGCCTTGATGGGGTGCCTCTTCGGCTTTGCCACATCGCTGGTGCAGGAACGCTCAAAGGGCACGATGCCGCGGCTGCTCGCGTCGCCAATCACGCCCAAGGCGGTGCTGACAGGAAAGGCGACGGGGTGCTTTGTCAGTGCCGTTCTTGTTCAAGTGTTCTTGCTGGTCGTCGGCTGGCTGTTCCTGGACGTTCGGGTGCCCTCGATCCTGACCGCCGCGATGGCGGTGAGTGCGGCGGCGGCGGGCTTCGTGGGCATCATGATGGTCCTCGCGGCTCTGGGGCGTTCCGAAGCCGGGACCGAGGGCATGGGCCGCGCGGTGATGCTGATCCTGGCGCTCTCGGGCGGCGCGGCGGTTCCGATGGACTTTCTCAACATCGAGTGGCTGCAGAAGGTCAGCTACATCAGCCCGTTCCGTTGGTCCATCCTCGCGACAGAGGGCGCCCTCTGGCGTGCCTATTCGCCCGCTGAGATGCTGCTGCCCTGCGGTGTCCTGATCGCGATCGGGATCGTTGGATTTGTGATCGGGGCCAAGCTCTTCGAGTTCCAGGGCGCCGGTGACCGCTAGAATAGCGACGCAGTCAACATAACTGAAAGCCACCCTTGGTCGGTTCTGCGTCGAGACCTAGTTGATCGAGGAGAACTCGTGCTAAACTTACAACCCGGCCTTCGCGATAGCTGTGCCGCACTGCTCGCGGCGACCTGCCTTTTGGCCTGCGCTTGCTCCGAGCCTGGCGCACTACGGCCCGTTGAGTCCTCGAAGCTGAACGCAGAAGAGCAGGGGAACCTGGACTACCTGCGGCCCCGCATCGCGAGTGTGCTGAGGGAGGTCGAAGAGATCCTCGCGGCAGACGCGCAGCTCGCCGAAGCGCAGAAGACCGGTGATCCCGAAGAGGAGCAGAAGTACCTGAACCGGCGTGGTACGAGCTTGGCTTCGATCAAGGCGCACCTCATCGAGATCTCTAAGGCCGACCCCGAGCCGCGTCTCGAGGCGGCTCAAGCGCTCGTTGGGCTGAACAAGGCGATCCAGGAGTACGAGGCTCTTGGTGCTCAGATGTCCCCCGGAGCCGCAACTTCGAGCGAGAAGGAACTGATCCTCGCGCGGGTGATCGCGGTGCACGAAGCCAACTCCGCCTTTGAAGAGATGATCGCGGACCGGGACCCGATCCCCTCGGCGATGGGATTCGAGCCTCGTCTGGCAGCCCAGCTCGGGCCTCTGCATGTCGACGTCTTGAGCCAGGAGGTCACTGTGAAGCACTCCGTCGCGTTCGGGCCCGTCAAGGTGAGTGCTGGGATGAAGTCCGTTGACCGCGCGATCGATACGCTGATCGTGCGCGACGAGGTCAGTCAACGGATCTTCGCGGTCGGTGACCGCTCGATTGAGGTCCGCGTACCCTATTCGGTGATCCGTACAGATGGGAATGTGATGACTGTGACTGCGCTGCGGGAGGAGGAGATGGGGCTACCGGGGCCGTTCCTGCCCCCTAGGCCGGGGCGCTATGCACCGATCGAACAGGATACGGAGCCGGCAGAGAGTACAGATTGACTCCCCCGGGCGGGTAGCTCAGTTGGCTAGAGCACTCCCCTTACAAGGGAGGGGTCCGGGGTTCGAGTCCCCGCCTGCCCATTACTTTGTCAGCTCAATGGCGCGGAGGTTAGAATCCGGACGTGATTGGCGGTTTGCTTAGAAGCAGGCTAGGACGTCTCGTCCAAAGGGCACTCTGCATCGCAACATTCGGTGTGGTCGCGGTGTGCTCCAGCCCGGCCCTCGCCCAAGCATCTGGTCGGACTCCAGCCACACAGACCGATGCGGATCCAGAAGACGGCAGCGGTGCGGCGGGGGACGGTCACTCAGCGGATAGCAACTCGGTGAACACCGATGCTGATGCTGATGACGATGGTCTGTTCGGCATACTCGATCCCGACGCAAAGGTTCTTGCCGCGGTCATCACGCTCTTGGGCACGCTCGTCGGTGCTGCGATCGCGTACAGCGCAAACAGAGTCAGCCAGGGGCTGAAGAAGTTCGAACTCACAATAAGAGAGCAGTCCGAGGCGCGTCAGGCTCGCTACAGCGAGCGGCAGGCGGATCGAGAGGATCGGGCCGAACGCCGGCTGAAGATCGATACCATGCTCAACGCGCTCGCCCAGTTGGGGACGCCAGACGGGCAGGAAGCGGCGAGCAGCCAGAAGACTGCGGCGCTCTTCGCGCTCATGGAACTTGGGCATCTGGACTTTGCTCTTGTGCTGCTCGAATCCATGCTCCCCGCCGATCAGGTCGAACCTAGCGCAGCGATCACGGTCATCGAGCGGGCGATTGGTGGGCCACAGGAAGACCAGCAGTGCCAGGCCGCGGCTCTTCTCGAGAACTATTCCTATCGGTTTGTATCAGATGAGGGGATCTTCTACTGGCCGAGGTCGGTCGACGGGACGTGGAACGAGAAGCTGCATGCTGACGCGAAGCACTCGGTCCTGGTTGCGCTGATCAGTGTGCTCGCGGTCCGTGTGCCGGCGGACTGGGACATCGGCTATTTCATCTCTCTCTACCTGACGACCCGGGGGATGACAGAAGATTCTGACAAGGCGATCAAGGCAGGCGCCGCGCTCGTGTCCAAGGTTCTGATGTCCCAGATATCGAAGCGATACAACTATGTCTATCTGGCTGATGGAACGAGATCGGATTGCAGCGCAGAGACAAAGCGGATAGACAAGAAGCTCAGTGACATTGACCAGGCTGTCGATCCGACCGGAGCGGTTCTCGCTGCGCTGGATACGCTCAAGAGAGTGTGGGCCCAAGGGGAGCGTGGATGATTGTGGCGAAGAGAGCTGCACGCAAGGGTCGGGGTGGCGGCGGTCAACGGGCTGCTGCCGCGAAGAAGGGCCGCGGCGGAGGACGACCGCGGGGCACCGGCTCGCCGGGCGGGTCCGGCGGACAAAGCCGTGGGGGCGGTGGATCGGGTTCGAGTGATAGCCGCCGCTCCGCCGGGGGCTCAGGCGGATTCGAGCCCGGGCAGCGGGTTCGGCTCATAAAGGATCGTCCGGGCAGGAACGGCAAGCCTCTCCGTGCCGGCACGCTCGGAAGGATCATCTCCGTGAGCGAGCAGATGGCACTCGTAAAGTTCAATGGTCATGCCGAGCCGCGTCGTGTCATGCAGGAAGCGCTTGAGGCGGCTTGATGTCCCGTGGGATGGTCGTAGCGAGCAAGAGCTGAGAGCTCGGTTGGCTCACGTATTCCCCTGGATGAGTACCATGAGAGTGGGTTCACGCTTACGGATTTGGGTGGCTGCACTCGCTGTTCTCTTGCTTGTGCAGCCCGCCGCCATGTCGCAGCCTGTGCCGCTGCTCAGTGCAAACCGCGAGGTGCTATCGAGGCCTATCGCGCAGGATAAGCTCGTTATCGCGCACTACATGACGGGGATGCTTCCGACACCGAGCGGTGAGTTCGGCTGGATCGATCCGGCGCGATATGACCCGAACGGGTTTACCTCCGCCGCAGGCGGGCTGTATCAGACGATCCCGGTGATCTCGCTCCATGCGGGGAGTCGTGAGGGGCTGGCCGATCCGGAGACCGCCGCATTGTTCGAGATGCGTGCCGCGAAGACGCTCGGGATCGACGGGTTTAACTTCTACTACCCGCTGGGGCCGGATAAGGCTTTCCGGGATCGGTACGACGAATACATCGTCGCGTTTTTCGCCGCAGCGGCTGAGCACGGTCTCGATTTCAAGCTGACGCTCTGCCTCGCGCCGTACGGGCATGGGGACAAGGACGCATTCGCGAAAGCCGAGATCTACGCCGAGCATCTAAATGGTCTGCTCGAGCAGACCGATCGGTCGAGCAACTGGCTTCGCACGCCGGACGGACGACTGCTGATCTACACCTGGCTTGCCGACGCCTTCGTATCGAGCGATTTTGACGGGCGTCATTGGGAGATCGGGGAGCAACCGGAACTGCTCCAGACGGTAGCGACGGCGCTCGATCACATGGGCAGCCTCGCGGGCGAGAAAGACATCGCCGTGATCTATCACCTCGATCAGCCGGATGTTGACGGCTTGGTGGCCGAGGCGTTGAAGCACTTTCCGGCTGTATACGGCTGGTGCGAGACCGGCGCAGACAGGATGCAACGTCGCCGCGAGGTCGCGGCTCTCGCGGAACAGGTGGGTCGGACATACGTCCCCGAGGTTCATGCGGACTACTACACCTCAAAGGTCTACGCGAAGGGTGAGCAGGCTCAGATCTTCGATGTAGAGCGCGTGCTTGAAATAGGCACGAGCGGCATCGAACGCCGCGTGCAGGTGATGGGCCTCACACAGACATTCCGCGAAAAACTCAAAATCGCGATCGACATCGATGCACCGATCATCAGCTACACCTCCTGGAACGATTACCCCGAAGGGCACCATTTGGCGCCAGAGATCAACCACAACTTCGGCTTCGCGGTGATGCTGCGCGAGTACCTGCGGCAGTGGCGGGGCGGCAACCCAGAGAAGCCTGGCTATGACGCACTGGCGGTGTACTTCAAGAAGTACCCATCCGACGCGATGCCCTCCGGACACTCAGTCGCGGTGCGGACCAAGCAGACGGTCGGACCCGCGACCGCTGACGATGGCATTGACGTGCTGGTCATCGCACAGGAGCAGAGCATCCTTCGGGTTGATGGGCTCGACCCACAGATCGTCCCGGCGGGTGTGCGGGTGCTCAGGCTGCCGATGAGGCCCGGGCCGGTGCGAGTGAGCCTGGCACGCGGTACGGCGTCCGTCGCATCCCTCGTGACGCCGGAGTGGATTACGCAGGCCCCGTACCGGACCGACCGGCTCACCTACAGCTTCTCAAGCGAGTTCGAGCGGTACTTCGGGGAGATCTTTGGCGAGGCTCCGCGCCACACTTCGATGGAGTATGCCGAAGATGAGTTGGGCCGTCCCAACTGGATGTCCGGTGTCAGTACCCGGCTGGAGCGGCAAGTGTGGGGCGGTCGTTGAACAGCCGCGACCCGTTCTACCTGCTGCTGGCCGGACTGACCGCGCCGCTCTGGATGCGCAAGGAGCGTCAAGGCTGGCGGGAACGTCGGGGCTACGCCGAGTCGCTGCCCGAGCCGGGGCCGGAGGGTCGCGTGCTTATCCACGCCGTGTCGGTCGGCGAGGTCAACGCGCTCCGCTCGCTGATCCCAGAACTCGCGGCCTCCGGCGGGCCCGAAGTGGTCGTGAGCACGACGACGGATACGGGCACGGCTCGCGCCTCGCATCTGTTCGGAGGCGTGTGCCCGGTCGTCCGCTACCCGCTGGATTTCTCCAAGTGCGTGGGCCGGTTCCTCGACGCGATCAAGCCCACCGCGGTCGCGCTCGTTGAGCTCGAGCTCTGGCCCAACTTCGTGGACGAGTGTGTTCGCCGCGGGATCCCGGTGAGCGTGATCAACGGGCGGCTGAGCGAACGATCATCCAAGGGCTACCGCCGGATTAGGCCCCTGATTGGCCCGGCGTTCCGCAAGCTGTCGTTTGCGGCGGTCCAGGGCGAGGCCTATGCCGAGCGGTTCGCGGACATGGGTGTGCGCGATCAGGACGTGCTCATCACCGGCTCCATGAAGTGGGACGCGGCCCCAAGGCATGGAGACGGGCCAAGTGACGCGGCTTTAGTGCTCGCTGAGGCGCTCGGTATTGACCGGTCCGTGCCGTTGATCGTGGGCGGGAGCACCGGCCCTGGCGAGGAGGCGTTGCTCCATCACGCTTGCCCAACGGGCGTGCAACTCGCCTGCGCTCCGCGAAAGCCCGAGCGGTTTGACCAGGCCGCAGACGACCTTGGTTCCTGCGTGCGTCGCTCACTCGGCGAGCGGGGCACGGCGGAGCGATACCTGCTTGACACGATCGGTGAACTCCGAGCGCTCTACGAACTCGCGGACCTCGTCGTTGTTGGGCGCAGCTTCGGCGACCTGCACGGCTCGGACCCGATCGAGCCGGCGGCACTCGGCAAGGCGATCGTGATCGGGCCGGCGTTTGGTGATTTTTTGGAACCTATCCGGATGCTCCAGCAGTCCGACGCTGTTTGCGTTGCGGCCCGCGATGAACTCGGTGTCGTGCTCGGCGACCTCATGGCCGACCCGGGACGCCGGCGGGGCATGGGTGAGCGGGCCGCGGCCTGTGTGGACAGGCAGCGGGGGGCTAGCGCCCGCCATGCGGAGCTGCTGCGCTCGATCGCGTGAACGCTGCGCAAATTACCGCCCCGGGGTCCACCCCAGACTGCCCTCGAATCGGGCGAAGCGAGCTTTTGGAAAAGTGCTTCCCTACGATGGCGCCGCGCCGGAGTCCGAACGGGCACCGGGCGAACCTGGTCCCCGCGTGGGGGAGCGGGGGAGCCTGCCGGCATAGGGGACGTAGCTCAGTTGGTAGAGCATCGGACTTTTAATCCGCTGGTCCAGGGTTCGAGTCCCTGCGTCCCTATTCGATGGAACTGACCGTATTGGGTTGAGCGCATGGAGGAGCGGGCCGGGCGTATTGGGCCGCCCCGCTCTGGAGGCGAGACACGGATGTTGGTGCTTCACGCGTGCTGGATGTCGGGCGCTCTGAGATTTTGGGCAGAGTCGGCGTCGAAGCTGAACCAGAGCGGGGTCTCGGCGTCTGAAGGCGGCGCGGGTCATCACCCGTTCGCGGCAGATGCCGACGGCGTTGCTGAGGCCCTCTCAATGATCGGTGTCACCGGTTGCGAGCCCGGGGAGCTCCGGCTCAGGCTTCCGGTCGGGGGGAATCGGCCCGAGCCCAGCACTGGGCTGGCCGCTGCGGTTGGCTTTGAGCGTCAGGTTCGCGAGGAGGAAGACGAACCGGCGGAGTTCAATGCGCCCGCGCTCGTGTGCAGCCCCGACCTTGCCGTGATCGCGGGTGAGATACTCGGTGATGCGCTCGACACAGGTTCACCGTCCGATCAGCTCCGACTGGGTGACACGCTGGGCTTCGCCGCGGCTGCCTCTGGATTTGTGCGACACCTGCTGAGCCAGCACCGGTTCGTCCCGATGCTGCTCCAAGAGCCGGGGGGCGACTTGAGCGCCTCATGGCGCCCCTGGCTGGCCGATGATCACACTTCGTCCCAGGCAGCTTTGCTCGTCCGCGCGATGCCCCCTGCATTCCGCGCCGGGGTGGACTCGCTGGCTCACCATCCGTGGGCAGTGCTTGATGACATGATCGGTCGGCTTGGAGACGCAGAGTGCCGCCGCGTGCTTAGGCGGGAAGAGATGTACGACACGGTCGAGGACCGCGATCCGGATGATGATGCCCAGATCGCGTGGCTGCACGGCCTTCTCGGCAACCAGCCCTCGGTGCCGGTCCGACCGACCGACCGACCCGAGGCCGTGAAGCAAGTACGCCGGTGGATCGGGCTGCTTGAAGAACGCGGCGCGAGCAGCAACTGGAAGCTGTGCCTGCGCCTGAACGAGCCGGTCGATACCGGGCTGCTCGAAGATCTCCAAGCGCCACCGACGAGTCTCATGTGGACCATCAGCTTCCATCTGCGTGCCGTGGACTCCCCAGAGGTCATGCTGGACGCGGCCGATATCTGGGCGCTGGGTGGCGACTCGGTCAGTGTTGAGGGCCTGCGCGCCGACAACCCGCAGGAGCTGCTTCTTGCAGAGCTTGGTCGTGCTGCGAGGCTTTACAAGCCGCTCGAGAGTGCGCTCAGCGATCCGGAGCCGATCGAGCTGCCGCTCGAGACGCAGGAGGCGTACCGCTTTCTCCGTGAGATCCGCCCGCTGCTTATCGAGCAAGGGGTGAGTGTTGAGGTGCCCGATTGGTGGGAGAGCCCGTCGGCCCGTCTCGGGGCGCGGCTCAAGCTGGACGACCCGCCGGGCATGATGGACGAGGAGGACGGTGGTTCCAGCTCGTCGAGTGCCGCGGCTCCGGAGTTGGGCCTCGACACGCTCATCGGCTACCGCTGGGAGATTGCGGTCGGTGAGGTGACGCTCAGCTTGCACGAGTTTGAGAAGCTGGCCGAGCGCGGCAGCCCGCTCGTGCGTGTGAACGGGAAGTGGGTCGAGATCAGGCCTGAGGACGTGAAGGCCGCGGTCGGATTCATCGGTGAGAACCCTGGTGGTGAGATGGCGCTCGGCGAAGCATTGCGCCTTGCATACGCCTCTGATGCTGAGCAAACGGGCGTTCCTGTGCTCGGACTTGAAGCGGGCGGCTGGCTCGGTGCACTCATCGGCGGTGAAAACCGCGAGCTTCCGGACGTCGAGGCCCCGAGCACCTTCAAGGGCACGCTCCGCCCATACCAACAGCGCGGTCTGTCGTGGATGGCATTCCTGGAGACACTCGGCTTCGGGCTTTGCCTCGCCGACGACATGGGCCTCGGCAAAACCATCCAGCTGCTTGCGCTCGCGGTGTACGAGCGTCAGAAGCGGATCGACCGGATCGAAGCGGGCGCGAACCCGGGCGAGCCAATCGGTCCGACATTGCTCATCGTGCCGATGTCGGTTGTGGGCAACTGGGTCTACGAAGCCGCACGCTTTGCGCCGAGCCTTAGGGTCCATGTCCATCACGGGCCCGAGCGCCCGCAGGGCGATGATCTGCGGCGCATCGCGGTCGAGAGCGACATCATCGTCACGACGTATGCGTTGGCAAACCGCGACCACGAGGATCTCAAAACAATCGCGTGGCACCGTGTCGTGCTGGACGAGGCTCAGTGCATCAAGAACCCGCAGGCGAAGCAGAGCCGCGCGGTGCGAGACCTCCAGACGCAGCGTCGGATTGCGCTGACCGGCACGCCGGTCGAGAACAGGCTGACCGAGCTGTGGTCGATCATGGACTTCCTGAACCCTGGCTATCTTGGGCCCGCTTCTGGCTTCCGCAAGCGATTCAGCGTGCCCATCGAACGGCATCGGGACAAGCACCGCGCTGAGCAGCTGCGGGGCTTGGTGCGCCCGTTCGTGCTTCGGCGATTGAAGACCGATCCCGACGTGGTTGGCGACCTGCCAGAGAAGCTTGAGAGCAAGGAGTTCTGCCACCTCACCAGCGAACAGGCGTCGCTCTACGAGGCGACGGTCAACCGCATGCTCAGTGATGTCTCGGATGCCGAGGGCATCCACCGTCGTGGGCTCGTGCTTTCGACGCTGATCCGACTAAAGCAGATCTGCAATCACCCGGCCCAGCTGCTCAAGGACCACGACCCGTCGTCGGGCAAACCGCCTGACCCGAAGCGGAGCGGCAAGTGCATCCGCATCCTCGAGATGCTCGACGAGGTGCTCGCCGAGGGCCATAAGGCGCTGGTGTTTACCCAGTTCCGCCAGATGGGCCATCTGCTGAGCCTGATGCTGCGTCAGAACTTCGATCGCGAGATCCTGTTTCTGCACGGCGGGGTCCCCCAGAAGGCTCGCCAACGGCTGGTCGAGCAGTTCCATGAGGAGGGCGATCGTCACCCGATCCTGCTGCTGAGCCTGAAGGCCGGCGGTGTGGGTCTGAACCTGACCGCCGCGAGCCACGTGTTCCACTTTGACCGCTGGTGGAACCCGGCGGTGGAGGACCAGGCGACGGACCGCGCGTATCGGATCGGACAGACCAAGACTGTGCAGGTCCACAAGTACGTTGTGCGCGGCACGCTTGAGGAACGCATCGATGACATGATCGAGCGGAAGACTGAGCTCGCACGGAACATCATCGGTGCCGGCGAGCGTTGGCTGACCGAGCTTGATACCGATCGCCTCCGCGAGATCCTGACCCTGCGCCACGAGACGGTCGGCGACGAGTAGCCCCAAGGAAGGACCTGCTCACTTGGTGTTTGTGCCCGGACAGTTCCCACGCCGCGATAAGCCGCCGCCCGTGAACCCCAAGCGGGTGCGCAACGGCATCAAGCTCTCCAGCAAAGAGGGTGTTCACCCGAGCACATGGGCGGGTCAGCGTTGGGCAAGGCTTGTAGAGGAAGCGGTCGCGGGCGACGAGGCCGTTGAGGCGGTCGAGTACGCCGTCAACGGGCAGACCAGGCGGATGACGATCGAGAACGGGGTGGTTCGTGCGGCCGTCCAGGGCCGCGCCGATCGGCCCTATCAGATCACGCTCGAGTTCCAGCGGTTTGCACCGGAGCAGTGGGACAAGGTTGTTGGCGTGCTGGCGGACCAGGCGGTCCACGCCGCGAAGCTGCTCGCTGGCGAGCTGCCGACGAACATCGAGGACCTGCTCGCGCCGCTTGGGCTCAAGCTATTCCCGACAGAGGCGACCGATGTCAAGGTCGCGACAACCTGCAAAACCAAGCCCGCCCCGAGGCCTGATGGCTCGGAGCCCTGGAGCAAACACATGGGCTGTGTCGGCTATCTGCTCGCCGACAAACTCGACGCGGATCCATTTCTGATCTTCCAACTCCGAGGTATGGATCCTGGAGATCTGCTCGAACGTGTGCGTCAACAGCGGGCTCTTGCGGGGCTTGGTGGCGATGCGGCCCCGGTCTACGCCCCGGTCGTTCCGGGTGCGAGCGATGTGCAGGCGGGCGAACTCGACAACCAGGACTTCTGGGCCGCAGGTCCGGAGTTGGGGATGGTTGAGACACCCGTTCGGCCACCGGATGTGAGCCACCCGCTTCTCCGCCGGCTGGGTTCCAGCCCATTCCAGGGGCGATTCCCGCTGGTGGGACTGCTCGCGACCTGTTATGACCTGATCGGCACAGCCGCCATCCAAGGCGAGCCCGAAGAGGATCCGGACCTGCAAGGTGGAGGCGAAGCCGAGCCTGACGACACGTCAGAAGAGTCCTAGCATCTCAGGACAACTGACCGGAGCCGGTCGTGATGACGGACAGCCAAATGGCTGCTCGGAGGCACGTCCTTGGGTCCCCCGATCGCGGCTGACGGGGATTCCGCTCCAGGACCGGCATCCGTCGGTCCCTGCCGCGAGCCTCGCTGTTCGCTCTGGGCGTGTGTCCCGGGGGGCGTGGGTTCGCGTCTGACTCTCATTAGACGCTTGAGCCCAGCGCAGACACAGCACCCACCGACAGACAATCCGGCCTCTCCACAGCCCCGTGGTGTAATTGGCAGCACAGCAGTTTTTGGTACTGTTAGTCAAGGTTCGAGTCCTTGCGGGGTTGCTTGCCGTTTCGCAGGCCGGTGCATCGCAGGACCGACCCTTGACGACCAACCGAGACAATCTGACCGCCGTGATCCTCGCTGCCGGCAAGGGCACGCGCATGAAGTCGGACCTCCCGAAGGTCGTTCACGAGGTGGGGGGCCGGCCCATGGTCTGCGCGGTGGTTGACGCCTGCCTCGCGGCAGGCGTGAGCCGCGTGATCGCGGTGGTGGGCTACAAGAAGGACACAGTCGTGCGTGCCCTCGCCGAGTACGGCGACAAGGTTGCATACGCGGATCAGGACGAGCAGCTTGGGACGGGCCACGCCGTGCTGTGCGCAAAGGACGCATTGTCCACAGAGCTGTCCGACCCCGGGGCCGACACATTCGTTCTGTGCGGCGACGGCCCGCTCATTCGCACCGAGACACTGACCGAGATGCTTGATCGTCACGCGAGCGCCGGTGCGGCCGCGACGCTCGCGACGAGTGTCATCAACGACCCGACTGGATACGGACGCATCGTCCGGGATGAGAACGGCGTGTTCCAGGCAATCGTTGAGCAGAAGAACCTGGCTCCGGGCCAGGAGTCGATCAGCGAGATAAACCCGAGCTACTACGTCTTCAAGACGGGCAAGCTCTTCGATCAGCTCGGGAAGGTCGAGAAGAACCCGATCACGGGTGAGTATTACGTGACCGATGTGCCCGCGATGCTCAGCGGAGCGGGTGACACCGTCGAGGTCGTTGCGGCGGTCCCGCCGGAGGACGTGCTGAGCATCAACAACCCCGAGCAGCTGGCCGAGGTTGATCGCGTGTTCCGCGCTCGCCAAGGGGTGGGTGCCTGATGAGGAACGGGAACGACTCGCTGCGCGTATTCGCCGGGCGTCATAGCCGCGGTATGGCTGAAGCCACGTGCGCCCACATGGGTATCCCGCTCGGCGTCGCCAAGACCGTGGTTTTCCCTGATGGCGAGTTGATGGTCAAGCTCGAAGAGGATGTCCGTGGTCGCGACATCTTTGTGATCATCTCGACCTGCGACCCTGTGAATGACAACCTCGTTGAACTGCTGATCTTTGTCGATTGCCTGAAGCGTGCCAGCGCCGACCGGATCACGATCTGCATGCCGTACTTCGGGTACGGGCGTCAGGATCGAAAGACGGAGGGGCGCGTGCCGATTACGGCCAAGCTGGTCGCGAACCTGATCACGGCGTCGGGCGCCGACCGCGTGTTGGCGATTGATCTCCACGCCGCTCAGATTCAGGGCTTCTTCGATCTGCCGATGGACCACCTGTCGGCGACCCCCGTGTTTGATGAGCATTTTAGGGCGATGCGCGAGCAGCTGGGCGACCTGTGCCTGGTGAGCCCGGACGTTGGCAACGTGAAGGTTGCCGAGGGGATGGCCAATCAGCTGAGTGGCGATCTCGCGATCATCAACAAGCAGCGGATCAGCGGCAGCGAGGTGGATGTCGGGAACATCATCGGATCGGTCGAGGGCAAGACCGTGCTGATGTTCGATGACATGATCTCCACGGGCGGCACGGTGCGGAAGGCCGGCGAACTGGTCCGGCGCAACGGCGCAAAGAAGGTGATCGCCGCCGCGACCCACGCGGTGCTGAGCGGGAACGCGATGGCCAACCTCGCGGACGATGTGATCGACCGCGTTGTGGTGACGGACACCATCCCGACTTCGGGCCGGTGCGACGCGCTCAAGGGCAAGCTGACGGTCCTGAGCGTTGGGCCGCTGCTCGGCGAGGCGATCAAGCGAATCCACAACGACGACTCGGTCAGTGAGCTGTTTCAGAACAGCGCTGGCCCTAAGCGATAGCACGAATACATGCGGCGAGAACAACCGCAGCGAACGAGCTGATTGGAGCAACGAGATGCACGAAGACGCAACCCCCCTGCACGCGACGAAGCGTGAGCGGCTCGGCAGCCGCTACGCCGCCCGCAGCCGGAAGGCCGGAAAGCTGCCCGCTGTGGTCTACGGGCACAAGGAAGACCCCGTCAGTGTCGTGATCGACGCGAAGGAAGCCATCGCTCACTTTGTCAAGGGCGAAAAGGTCTTCGCGCTCGATGTCGATGGCGGCAAGGTCGAGACGGTCCTGCTCAAGGACCTCCAGTACGACCACCTGGGCATGGACATTATCCACGCCGACTTCGCCCGCGTTGACCTCGATGAGCGTGTGATCACCCACCCGCACATCAAGCTTGTTGGAGAGGCGAAGGGTCTCAAGAAATCCGGCGCCGTGCTCATGCACCCGCTCGACTCGCTCGAGATCGAGTGCGCCGTTGTGAACCTGCCGGAGGAGATCGAGGTGGATGTCACCGGCCTCGATGCTGGCGAGTCGATCCTGGCCAAGGACGTCACACTGCCCAAGCCCACGATGGTCCTGAAGACAGATCCAGAGACCGTCATCGCAACGATCACCCACGTCAGCGAGTCTGAGGCATCGACCGAGAGTGTCCAGACGGCCGAGCCCGAGGTGGCGGGTGAGAAGAAGGCGGACGAGTAGTCCGGTCTCTGAGGATCACGCCTTGAAGCTCATCGTCGGCCTTGGCAACCCGGGACGCGAGTACGACCGGACGCGGCACAACGCCGGGTTCATGGCGCTTGATGTCCTTGCGCAGCGTCACGCCAGTGGCGCGATCGCGAAGGGACGCTTCCACGGCATGACGATCGACGCCGCGATGCCGGGGTCCGGCAAGGCGGTCCTGCTTAAACCCACGACCTACATGAACCTCTCGGGGCGCAGCGTCAACGAGGCGCTCCGGTTTTACAAGCTCGAGCCCGAGACCGACTTGCTTGTGATCACCGATGACGTGGCGTTGCCGACCGGCTCCATCCGGCTCCGCCCGGGCGGGGGTGCGGGTGGTCACAACGGGCTCAAGGACATCACCAAGATGCTGGGGAGCGAGCAATACCCCCGGCTCCGGATGGGCGTTGGCCCGAAGCCTGATTTCATCAACCAGGCGGACTTCGTGCTGGGGCGGTTCATCGAGACCGAGACCGCGCTGATCGAGTCGGCCTGCGAGAAGGCGGCCGATGCCTGCGAGATGTTCTGCGCTGAAGGCCTTGACGCCGCGATGAACAAGTTCAACGCCAAGTCTGGCGGTTGGGGAACAGCATCCCGCGATAAGGACGACAGCAAGACCGACAAACCACCACAGGGCGGCGCCGCGTGAGCGCCCCTGAGACCGAGCCAAGACCGAAGTACGACGTAACACGTGTCCCGGTGGGAGTAAAGCCACCCG
This sequence comes from Planctomycetota bacterium, assembly GCA_039186605.1. Lineage (GTDB taxonomy): Bacteria > Planctomycetota > Phycisphaerae > Phycisphaerales > UBA1924 > JBCCZZ01. The sequence continues at coordinate 27,908 of JBCCZZ010000006.1, forward strand.
CCGGTCCAGAGAAGGAAGGCACGCCGACATGTCCGAGACAAACGAGCAACACCGGATCCACAACTACGAGGCCATGTTCCTGATCAGCCAGGGCGCGGCCGTGAACCTCCAGGAGGTCGTTGACTTCCTGGTCCACGCGATCGAGCACCACGGCGGTGAGCTGCACGCGCTTCGTAAGTGGGACGAGCGCCGCCTCGCGTTCGAGATCGACAAGCAGAAGCGGGGTGTGTATCTGCTGGGATACTTCAAGGCCCACGGTGACATCCTGACCCCGCTCGATCGTGAGCTGACCCTCAGCGAGCTGGTCATGCGCCACCTCATTGTGCGGGCCGACCACATGACCGAGGAGCAGATGCAGGCGGCCGACGCCCGCGGCGATCTCGCGACCGAGGCGCAGCTCCGCGCCGAAAAGGCCGCAAAGGAGGCCGAGCGGGTCCAGGGTGTGAGTCTCGGTGCGCCGCCCAAGCCCGCGGATGCCGAAGCGCCGGCCGAAGCTCCCGAGGCCGAGGACGCTTCGGCTGACACCGAGCCTGCGCCGGCGGCCGAGGCACCCGCCGAGGGCTAATGCCCCGCCAGTGGTGTCGCGGTAGACTATTCTGACAAAACCCGAACGAACGCCCGCGGTAGATTCCCCGCGGGGGAAAGGATGCCACATTGGCCGGCAGCTACAACAAGGTCCTGCTCATGGGCAACCTCACCCGTGATGTGGAGCTCAAGCACCTCCCGAGCGGCAGTCAGCAGGTTGCCAACATCGGGCTCGCGGTTAACCGCAAGTTCCGCACGCAGAACGGCGAGAACCGTGAAGAGGTCACGTACATCGACTGCGAGGCCTGGGGCCGGACCGCGGAGGTCATGGCCCAGTACCTGTCGAAGGGCCGCCCCGTGTTTATTGAGGGCCGGCTGAAGCTCGATCAGTGGCAGGACCAGCAGGGTAATAACCGCTCGAAGATGCGTGTCGTGGTCGAGAACTTCCAGTTCGTCGATTCAGGCGGCCAGGGCGGTGGCGCTGGTGGCGGTGGGGGTGGCGGCTATCAGTCCCAAGGCGGCGGTGGTGGCTACGGCGGCGGCGCGGGTGGAGGTGCTCCGGCGCCCGAGAACTATTCGCAGGTCCCACCCGACGACGACATCCCGTTCTGAGGCTCGTGCTGTGCCGTACGTCAACATCAAAGTCACCGACGATGGCGTGAGCCCGGAGCAGAAGGCCGAGCTGTTAGCCCGGGTGACCGATGCACTCGTCGACGTGCTCGGCAAGGCGCCGGACCACATCCACATCGTGCTCGATGAGGTACCGCAGGAGAACTGGGGCTTCGCCGGCATGCGGACGGACGTGTACCGGGCCAGGCCGGCGGCCGGAGACAAGGCCTAACATCTGTTTCATCTTCCGTTGGGGCCTCTTGCGGCATTGTCACCGTGAGCACCGGGCTCCTGAACTCGCGGGCTACTCACATAGGCTCGCCAGGACAGCGAAAGGGGCACCATGCCCACCAAGAACATCAAGCTGCTGCTCACCGAGAACGTCGACAACCTCGGAATCGTGGGTGATGTCGTCAACGTCCGCCTCGGGTATGCCCGCAACTTTCTCCTGCCGCGCGGTCTTGCGACCCAGCCCAGCGATGAGCTGATGGCCGAGCTCGCGACCAAGCGAGCGGAGGCCGAGAAGCAGGTCGCCGCGCTCCGCCAGCAGCGCGAGGAAGCGATCGGCAAGATGCAGGACCTGGAGCTCACGCTCCAGCGCTCGTGCAACGACCAGGGCATCCTCTACGGCTCGGTCACGCAGCAGGATCTTTCCGCGGCGCTCACCGAGTTGGGCCACCCGGTGCAGCCCCGCGAGGTTCGCATCGGCCAGACGATCAAGCGCGTCGGCGAGTTCGAGGTCACAGTCAAGCTCGCCAGCGACCTCGAGGCTCACGTCAAGATCCACATCGTCGCCGATCGTCAGCTCGACGAGGACGAGCGGCAGGAGATGGAGTTCGACGATGAGGGCAACCTCATCGAGCAGCCCAAGTCGCGTCGCGATGAAGGATCGACGGGCAAGCCCGCCGATCAGGAGACCGCGGCCGCTGAAGCCTGAGCACCGCATTCTTCGACGGATGAACAACGGCCGCTCCCGATGGGGCGGCCGTTGTTGATTCAGGTGCTTTGGAACCGAACTGGGTTAGCGACGTCGGGCTTGGCCAACCGGTGCGGGTTCTTCGAGCTCGGTGATGACCTTGTTCCCAAGGGCAAAGTACTTCAGCGCCACGTTCTCACTCACCGCGAACAACAGCACCAGCTCTTGGGACTGGTTGAGCCTGCTGAGCTCGATCCCATCGCGGTCTAGCCCCGCGAGGCCGGCGATCGGTCGCGAAGGTGTAAAGCGGATCCGCACGACCTCATCGTCTCGGTACACGTACCCGATCGACTGATACCGCCCGCCGTCGGTATCGAACAGGACCGGTGACGCGTCGCGGTCTGCGCTCTGGCCGGCGCTTTCGAGCATCGAGAAGTCAGAGTCGGCACTCACGTTCAACTGCACGAGCACCGTGCCGGGCGGCGCTGCGAAGCGATCAACTCGGAGGCTGCCCTCCAGCCCACGGGTGTTCTGGAACGCCGCGAGCGCGTAGACCTCGCGGCCGTTTATGACCTGATTGTCCTCGTTAATCTCGATCGAGCCTCGGCTGCCCTTGCTCATAACGAGGCGGAGCGGGAAGCCGGTGTTGACGGAGACGCCAGAGTTCGGGGTGATCGTCCCGGTGTTGCTCACGATGTTGATGAACTTCGCGTCGAGGTTGTCGAGCTGCGCGAGATCGCTCTCGCCCCCCATGAGCCGGCCGGTCGCGATGGCCGCGTCGCGTTGCTGGGGCGTTGTGAAGGCCTCGGTGACCGGCACCCCTTCGAGTGGCTTACGGATGTTGCGAACGATCAGGGAACGCGGCGTGGACCCCGATGGGATCGGGAACTCGAAGGCCATCTTCACGTCACCGGCGCCGGCGCTCGCGATGGCATCTTTGCTGTCGAATCGGAATCTGGCGAACTGCTTCGTGTCCCCCTCGATGACCGAGACGACCGCAATCGGGAATGTCTCTTCGGTGCCACCGTCGGCTTTGTCGAGGAGCAAACGAACCTGCGGGCCAGACATGATGACCTGACCGCTGCTCTCGCGGGCGCCGGCATCGAAGTCAACGACATAGCCGCGGAGATGGCCCGCGCCGTATGGGTCCCCATCGATGTTGGTCACGTTGGCTTGAGCGCTGTACCAGCGGTCCGGGCCCGTCAACTGGGCGATGGGTTTCTGGTCCTCGGCCGCGACGGTGTACTGGCCCGAGACCGAAAAATCGCTATCGGTGAGCACATTCTGGCCTTGGCCGTCGTTATGCGTTAGGCGCAGAGTCGCTGGAGTGACCTCGAGGTTCGGGTAGAGATCCGCGAGGGGCTGGCCAGACGCAAACGCGCCAACCGAGAGGTTCTTGTACAACCCAGCAACGAGTGTATCGGCGGGGATCCAAAGCGCGCCGCTGCTATTCGGGCTGCCCTGGTTAACCTCAACCGGTTCGTAGCCGGCAAGCGCCGGGGGGAACCGGGAGAAGCCGAGGCCCAGCACAAGTATGCCAGAGAGCACAACGCCGGTGCCGGCGCCGCAGATCGCGCCTCCAGCCATATCCAGCGGGCCGGCTAGCTTCACGTTCGAGCGGACGACCACATCTGAGATCACGCGGATCACGCCGGTCGCGATCGCGAACGGGACGAGCAGGGCCAGCCCCCAGGCCGAGCCGCCGATCGCGCCCATAAGCCCGGTGGTCGGCGCGACACCGAGGATCAACTCAGCGACCGGCTCCCAGACCGCAAAGGCGATGGCGCCGCCGATCACGACGCAGATGAGGTTGATCAACGCGCTGAAGAAGCCGCGGCTCAGCCAAAGGTAGCCGGTGCCCAGCACGAGCAGGATGACGACGACGTTCAGGATCATCTTCTTCTCGGCTCCGTTCTGTTCACTGGCCCGACCGGGCCGGGGCTGCTGGGCGCTTCGCTGCACCGCCGGAGGGCGCGGCCTTCTTTGCGGGCTGGGTCACGCGGGTGACTTCCTCAACGCTGGTAACCCCCTCGGCGACCAGCATCATCGCGCACTGGCCCATCGTGGGCAGCTTCCTCTTGAGAAGTTCGGCTCGCACCGCGTTGAGGTTGCCAGCCTTGATCAGCGCCCGCTCGTTCTCCTCGATCGGGACCACCTCGAAGATGCCGGTCTGTCCCACATAACCCGAGCCCTGGCACACCGGGCAAACCTCGGGCTTGTTCTTGATGAGGACCTGCCCGCCCTTCTTGTAAAGCTGCTTGACACGGTCGGCCGGAAGATTCAGCTTCTTCAGCATGTCAGGCGTTGGCTGGTAGGGCGTGCGGCAGTTCTCGCAGAGCTTGCGGACGAGCTTCTGGGCGATGACACCCTTGAGTCCCGCCGCGGCGGTTTCGGGTGTGCCGACTGCTTTCCCCCAGAGCTGGATCGCCGGCATCGCGCCCTCGGCACGCTCGGACACATACACGCGCGAGCGTTCCAGATCGGCCGCGACGATCGTTTTGGCGGTGTCCGCGTCGGGGAGTTCGCCAACACCGACTACGTCCGGATCGCGGCGGAGGATCGAGCGGACCAGCTTGTCGTACTCGACGCCATCGGCCGACGGGTCGTACTTGTTCTGGCGGATGCCCTCCATCGCCGATCGCGGCTCAAACTCGATCGTTTGCACGTTGCTCATGTACGGATCGTGCAGCTTCAGCAGCGAGTAAAGGGTAGTGGTTCCGCCGTTGTCCGCAGGAGACGCAACGATGACGACGCCACCCGGATCGTTGATGAACCCGCGGACCACGTCGAGCTGCGCGTCGCGAAGGCCCAACTCCTCGATCGGGCGACGCACGGCCTTGTCCGGGTTGAAGAGCAGCGTGGCGCGGAGCCCCGACTGGCTGCCGCTCGTTGTGACCTGTGTCTTTATCTCGTTGCCGGCGAACGCGACCTCGGCAATGCCTTGCTGCTTGCGGCGCATGTCCTTGACATCCAGCCCGGCACCGGCCTTCCAGACCGCCACGAGTTCGGCTGCCCGCCGAGCGGAGATCGGCTCGGCATTCTGGCGCACACCGTCGATGAGGCGGCTCTCGACGTACATCCGGCCCTCGCTGCCCGGGGCCGGGAGGATGTCCACCTGGCTTGCGCGCGCCGTTATCGCCCGGATAAACAGCTGCTCGGCCTCCACCCTGACCTCGTACTCCGGCGCGTCCTTGTCTGGCACCGGGAGATTGCCGTCCGATGGGGTTGTGATGACGAGCGATGAGGTGTGCTTCTCTTGCTTCTCTTCTTTTTCACCGCCGCGCAGCTTCGAGAGGTCGAGGCTGACGCGGCCGTCTTCGGGCACACGCTCATCGCGATTCACGATGAGCGGGTAGATACCCGCGCTGATTCCGAGAAGCACCACGACGGCGCCCAGCGAGGCGAAGAACGCCACACCGCCCGCCAGCGGCATCCCGATCGCGACAATGAACGCGATCAGGCCCATCGCGAGGTGGATAAGCCCCCAACGCTCGCGCTCAAGGAAGTACTTCGCCGCGTGCTTGTCATAGACGGCGCTGATCAGCCAGGCCCAGCCAAGGAACGGAAGCGCCAGCACCACGGGTTTCCATGGAGAGACGAGGAACACGCCGGTCGTCAGCGGCATCAGGGCATCGGTCACGGATTGCAGCACTGGGTTGTTCCCCATGGAGCCCGCCGCGCACAGGCCGGGCTCTATCTCGAACGGATGGGTGTCACTTCAGCTTCTTCAGGCGCATCTGGAAGTCGTCCACATTCGGGCTGGCCTCGGTCGCCACCCGCATGTGGACATATTCCTGCTCGACAAGTTCGACAAGGCTGACGTTAAAATCCTTGTTGCCAGCCTGCATCGCCTCGACCGTATTGAGGTACTCGCGGAGCTCACCCTCGCGACTCTCCAGGATGTACTTGGTCACGACCGAGTTGTTGACCATGATCTCAAGCGCCGGGATACGCGGGATGTTCTCGTGCAGCGTGGGCAGCAGCTTCTGATAGACAAACGCGCGCATCTGGTAGGCCAGGATCTTCCGGACCTGCTCGACCTCCTCCTGTTCGAACAGGCCGTAGATGCGGCTGAAGGTCTGCGTCGTGCTCGACGCATGGATCGTTCCATAGACAAGGTGGCCGGTCTCAGCGGCATGGAGCGCGGCCTCGAACGTCTCCGAATCGCGCATCTCACCGATCAGCACGATGTCGGGGTTCTCACGCACCAGCGCCCGCAGGCCGGTCTTGAAGTCGAGGCAGTCGAGCCCGATCTCACGCTGATTAATTGTCGCTTTCGCGTCCTCAAACATGTACTCGATGGGATCCTCGAGGGTGAGGATGTGGACGGGCTTCCGCTCGTTCACGTACTGAAGCATCGAGGCGATCGTCGTCGACTTGCCCGAGCCGGTCACGCCGCAGAGCAGCACGATGCCGTTGGGCTGCGTCGCGATATCACTCATGATTGGCGGCAGGTGCAGCTTCTCGAACGGGAGGATATTGCTCGTGATCAGACGGGCCGCGACCGACAGAGCGCCCTTGGCCTGGAACAGGTTCACGCGGAAGCGTGTGCCTTTCTCGAAGTCATAGGCGAAGTCAACCGATCCGAACTTGGTCAGGTCCTCGATCTGTGAGTCACTGAGGATCGTCCTGGCGATGTCCCAGAACTCCTCGGCGCTGACCGGCTCGGTGTTGAGGGCCTTGAGCGCACCCTTCACTCGGAGCTTCGGTGGCTGGCCCGACTTCATGATCAGATCGGAGCCGCCGATATCGACGGTTGCCTTCAGGAACTTGCCCCAGCGCGTCGCGTAGTGATCGGCCTTCTTCAACGGGCCGATCGAGACGTGTCCGGTCATGCTCTGTTCGTTGATGTCAACGCTGGCGCCCATCGGTGCGCTCCCTCTCGGTCATGCCTGCCGGGGACCAAGCCTGTCGGCCCGACGCCGCGCCCCGCGGCCTGTGTGGGCCGCCTTGCCTGGGCATCCTGTGCCCTGCGCGAGCGTTGATAATCCTAGTGCGCCGCGGCGCTCAACGGCCCATTCCCGACCCATGACCGACCAAAAACGGCTCGGGACTGGAACGAGAAAGGGCCCGGCAACGAGCCGGGCCCTAGGTGAATGAACCGGTAAATGAGCTGAGCCTCAGTTGGCCGCGACCGCCTCCGCCTGCTCGGCGTTCGGCTGCTCCTTGCTGCCGAGGAAGTTGGCCTCGAGCTCGTGCTTGATCTTCTCCATCGCTTTGTTCTGGATCTGACGCACGCGCTCCTTTGTCACGCCGATGATCTGACCCACCTGCTCCAGGGTCATGGGCTTCTCGTCCTCGATCGGCTCGCCATCCACGGTGCGGATGTTGAACCGGTGCTCGATAACGGTCCGCTCGATGTTTGTCAGATCGGCGCGGTTTTCCACGACAATCCTCTTGACCTCGTCCGCGGCGTCCTTCTCGAAATCGGCCCGCTTGGTCTCGAGGTAGTTCGAACGCTCAAGCTTCGGATCGAAGTCGGTCGGGAACCGCTGGCGGTACTTGCTGAGCTTCATCCCCTGACGGCTGAACGCCTTGAGGATCGCCCGGCAGGCATAGGTCGAGAACTTGTAGCCGCGACCGGCGTCGAACTTATCGACGGCGCGGAGCAGCGCCATGTTGCCCTCGCTGACCAGGTCTGCGAAGTCCACCTCGCTCATGCGAGTCCGCTTGGCCATCGCCAGCACCAGCGCGAGGTTGGTCTCGGCGATCTGCTCCCGGATCATGTCAGCAAGCCGGTACCAGCGCAGGATGTCCTGCGCCTGCTCCGGATCGGGCTGCTTGTCCGGGTTCTCGTCCACGGCCTTCTGTAGCTCGCGGATGCGGAATCGGGCGTAGTTGAACTGATGGAAGAGGATTCGCTCCTCGGCGCCGGTCAGGATCACCTGCTGGGTGCTCTTGACCGTGCGGCTCCGAGTCGCGTTCAGGTCGTCCATCACCGGGTGGTACCAGGTAGTGTCCGGCTTCTGCACATCCGGGACCTCGTCGTAGATTTTGACCTCCGCGTCTTCCTCGTAAAAGACGGGGCTGTCGATGAAGTCCTGCGGACCAGACAGGATCTGCTTGAGCAGTTGCTCATCACGCTCGCTGAGCTTGCGGGCGAACGTCTTGCCGGCCCCGGTCGAGGCCTGCGCAGCGATACCCACACGCTTGCGGCGCTGAACCTGGTCGCGCGGCTTGATCTGTCGCTTGCCAGGGATGCGATTCATTGCGGCTTCCTTACGTCCTAGCTGTCCAACCCGCTTCGTCCTCGCGGGTGTTTCGGATCTCGTGATCCGCCTAGCGCTTACGCCTCAACGGATCAGTCGGTTCGATTGCCTACCGCCCGAGGATCTGTCCCCGCGCGGACCGCGTCTCCGGTATCTGCCCCAGACGTCTATTCGTGACGCCTCGGGTGGACCCCGGAGCACTCGCTTTCCCCACCCCGCCAGGGCTTCCACACCCAGGCGGTTGCTAATCACATGTCCGCCCCACACCGCGAAACATAACGCGGCGACCCGATCTGGATTCCACTCACGCCGCGGCGCCTCGGCACCATCCAGCGGGGGCTCCGATCGGCCCGAGTCTCCATACACCGCTTGACGAACGAAAGATCGCCTTTGCAGGCGGATCGTCCTGAAACGTGCGAAGAACCTTGATCAAGGCTTCTCACGCTGCTCGTCAACCGGCATTGACCCGGCTTGAGGACCCGAATACCGTCCGGAATAACAACTCAGTTCCTGACGGATCGGGGCGCATCCTTGCGTCCCGCGGGTTGTCCGCGGCCTAGTAATGTACCGGCTATATCAAGCCCAGCAAGGCCAGGGAGCTTCGTTTTCTCGATCTTTTTGATGCATCTATATGCAAACAAATCCCTTACCGATTCTTGATTCGGGTTTCGATAGGGTGTGTAACTCTCGTTCTTGCCAAACCCCGCTCGCCGTATCTCGCAGCTGCGAGAGCACCAGAAAGGTCCTGAAATGCCCTTCACCCTCCCCGAGCTGCCGTACGCTCACGACGCACTCGAGCCGGCAATCGATGCGGCCACCATGCAGATCCACCACGGCAAGCATCACCAGGCGTATGTCGATAAGGCCAATGCGGCGCTCGAGGGCACAGGCCTCGCCGATGCCGATCCCGAGAAGGTCATCTCGAGCCTGGGTGAGCTACCTGCTGACAAGCAGACCGCCGTCCGCAACAACGCGGGGGGCCACTACAACCACAGCCTGTTCTGGGAGACGCTCGCGCCCGTAAGCGCTGGCGGTGGTGGTGCGCCATCTGGTGATCTGGGCGCGGCGATCGATTCGGCGTTCGGTTCGTTCGAGGCGTTCAAGGAGCAGTTTGCCAACGCAGCGGCGACTCGGTTTGGCTCGGGCTGGGCTTGGCTCTGCGTGAAGGACGGCGCCCTAGAGGTCTGTAGCACCGCGAACCAGGACAACCCGCTCATGCGGAACGCGATCGGAGATGCCGCGGGCTGTGGCGGCCGTCCGATCCTCGGCCTCGATGTCTGGGAGCACGCGTATTACCTGAAGTACCAGAACAAGAGGCCCGACTACGTCGCCGCGTTCTGGCAGGTCGTGAACTGGGCAATGGTCGGGGAGCTATTCGCCGCGGCGAAGGGTTGAGAAGGGTCCAGTGCGCAAGCAGAACGTCTTGCTTCTGACCTGGCTCGCGCTCCCGCTCGTGATCATCGTCGGGCTGATGGCCTGGATCATGGTCACGTTCCGTGATGACAAGCCGATGGCCGATGCGCCGCCGGTCGGCGCAGGGGCGGGCGACACGGGCGGCGCAAACGCGATCGGTGAGCTGCTCCGCGGAAGGCTCACAGAACCCGGCACACGCGACCGCGAAGAGGCCGAGCGTGCGCTCGCTGAAGAGCAGACGGGCACCGTCCGGGCCGAGGTGCTCGGGCGCGGTCTCCGGCTTTCGGTGATCGATGAATCGGGGACCGCCAACCAGGGCCGGCCGCTGCTCTACAAGCTGGCGCACCGCGACGAGTGGACCGAGATGTCGCTCTCGCAAGAGGGTGTGTGGACCCACACCGTTGTTCCCTCGCGCATCCCCACGGGCGAGACGGTGCTTCTGACGTTTGCCGTTGGCGCAGTAGCCGAGCGCGTCGTTGCGTTCGACGGTTCAGGCCAGCCACTCGAAGCGATCGCTTCACCGCTCGTGAACCCGGACGAGCTCGCTCAGGGCGCGGTACCTGAACTGAGGGTCAGACTCCGGGCTTTCGGATTGCCGCCCGCTCTGATCGAGTAGTGCGACTAGGTCCGGATGAGCCCGAGCTGCCGATACCTCGCTCCAAGAACGGCCTGCCCATCAGCCTGGAGCCAACCGGTCAGGACATCGTTATAGACGTTCCGGAAATCGACGGTGTGTATCAGGTCGCCGTCCTGTAGCTGGCGCAGGGACGGGTGTCTGCCGGTGAGTCCAGGTTTGACCATCGGGCCGAACAACATCAGCGGCGCCGCGGTGCCGTGATCGGTTCCACCGGACCCGTTCTGGCCCAGCCGGCGGCCGAACTCGGAAAATGTCATGGTCAGCACGCGGCCGTCGTTTCGCTGTTTGCCGAGGTCGTTGTAGAACGCGCCGATCGCGTCGGAGAGCTGGCGCAGCAGCTGGCTGTGCCGGCCTCTCGCTCCGCCCTGACCCGCGTGTGTGTCGAAGCCGCCGTGAACGGCGTAGTACACGCGAGTCGGCAAGCCGGCACGGATCATGCTTGCGATCATCTGAAGTTGCTGTCCCAGACTGGAGCCCGGGTAGCGAACGAGCGGCTCAAGCGAAACCGCGCGTCTGATTGTCTCGCTGTTCACCCGGGCATCGAGCGCGGTCCGTGCGAGGAAGTCAGCCGGCGAATCCCCGATCGCTTCCGTTGCGGCATGCTCGACCAGATCCTGGGCGGCGCTCTCGAGCGACGCAGCGCCCGACCAGCGGAAGAGATCTGGGTCCTCAAAGACGATCGGTCTGGAGCTGCGACCTTCGAGGGCTGACGGTGCATCACCACCAATCGCGATCGAAGGTGCAGAGCCCGACTCGCCGCCGCCGAAGCCGCAGCACTCGCTATCGAAGTACCGTCCAAGCCAGCCCGTGCCTGTTCCACTAAGGTCCGCGGTCTGCCAGATATCCATGCTCTTGAAGTGGCTGCGGTTTGGGTTGGGATACCCCACGCCCTGCACGATCGAGCAGAGGCCCTGGTCGTAGAGCTCCTTGACCGCGTCCATCGACGGATGCAGGCTCAGCCCGGGGAACCGACCGTCGAGTGCGATCGAGTCACGCTCGGTCAGAGAGATGCCGGGCCTGGCTCGGCGGTATTCGTCAAGCCCGACCGGCGCGAGCATGTTGAGCCCGTCGTTGCCGCCTGAGAGCTGGATCACGACGAGCACGCGGCCCTCGTCAGCTCCGGCGACGCTGCTGGTCCCGGCCCGAGCCTGAGGAAGCAGCCCGGTGACATCCTGGAGGAAGGCGGGGACAAACGCACTGGCAGATGCGAACGCCAGCGTGCCGTGCAGGAAACGGCGTCTGGTGTAGGCGTTCGCGTCGGAGGGATTCAGGTGAAGGCTCAAGCGAGAACTCCCTGACCGCCCCACGCAGCAGGCCTCACAACATCGATCAACATAACTGATACTTCGGCATCGAGGTGACCAGCACGAGTGCTTTCGTCACCCCCTCACGAATGGAAGACGCGTCTTTGAGTATCTCCGACAGGATCGCTACATCCTCATCGATTGCGAACCCAGTTGCGTGGCGGAGCAGGTGCTCAGCCACGGCTTCCGGAACATCCCGACGGCTCGGCGCGAGTCCGTCGAGCACGATCTCCACATCGATCGAATCGCTCGGTCCCTCGTCGCTCGGGAGCCGGCCCGTCAAGAGGTACACACAGAGGTTCTGCCTCACAAACAGCGTTGAGCTGCTGATCCACGTGCGTCCTCCCGGCCAGCCGGCGACGTTCGGTGGGAAGAACAGGTTCTGACCCATCGACGCCGAGGCGTCCGCCAGCACGCTAAGGGATCGCGCTGGTGCGCCGAGCGATCGGATCGTTTGTGCGATCAGTTCGATGGGCGACCTGATCCTGGCGTTCATCACGTCGTAGGTGTAGAAGTGCCGGCTCAGGAGGAGCCGCCGCAACATCGGCTTGATCTCGTAGCGTGCCCCGATCAGGTCGTCGGTGAGCCCCGAGATCACATGCTCGGTTTCTCTTGACGCCTCGGCGCCGCCCTGGGGCAGGTCGGTCGCAAAGAACCCGTAGAGTTTTCGGGCGATGAATCCGGCGCAGGCACGCTGCGCCAGAATTGCACGGACGAATCCGTCGCCATCGATCGCCCCACGTTGCCCAAGGATCGCTTTGGTGCCGCTGTCGTGGTTGCGGCGATCAAGCACGAACTCGTTGCCCTCGAACGTATAGCCGGTCAGTGCGCGTGCTCCCTCCTTGATGTCGCGCTCGCTGTAGTTCCCCGCGCCGAGGCTGAAGAGTTCCATGAGCTCGCGCGCGAGGTTCTCGTTCGGGGCATCGCGCCGGCTGTCGTTGTTGTCGAGGTACGCGAGCATCGCCGGGTCGCGGATGATGCTGAACAGCAGGTCTCCGACGTTTCCGAGCGCGTGGCGCCGGAAAAGCCGGTTCTGCATCAGCATGTGGTAGCTGTTCTCGATCGTGCGGTAGCTGGTCGCGAAATGCCCGTGCCAGAACAGTGTCATCTTCTCTTCGAGCGGCTTGGGTGTCTCGATTATCCGCTCAAGCCACCACCGCTGCATCCCGCGGATCTGCTCCCGGTCTGCGCGTTGCTGCCGCTGCCGCTCGCCCCGGAACCTCGCGAGTGTGTCCTCGTCACCCGTCTGCTGCGCCCGCCTGTACGCCGAGCGTTGCGCCGGAGTGAGCGGGACGATCACCTCACCGCTGAAACCGCCGTCTGTGTCATCCCTGAACGGCGTGCCCTCGGTGTCCAGGAGCAGATCGACAGCGGCTTCGGGCCCCATCTCGGCCATTGCTCTGACTTGTGCTGGTGTCCCGCCGAACCCGGCTCGGAGCAACAGGTGCCGCGCCTCTGGCATACCGAAGCGATCACCGGCGATCGTGTCGAGCGGTGCATACTGAGGCTGAACGACCACGGGACCTCCTCCATGAGAACGCGCGAGCCGATGGCTTGTTGCACGGGCACACCGAGTTCCGTCCAGAAAATGGCTGTCAGCTCGCCCGTGGTTGCAAGGTTGCTCTATGAGGGGCGTCGGAAGCTCGTGGGGTGTGTTCTTCGGTATGCCTTGGTGCGATACGCAACCGGCTCAGGTAGCCCCGCGCAAGGCACGCCAGCGCGAGGAGCGATGCGCCGGTCGCCTGGTGGATGGTTGTGATAAGTGCCTCTTCAGGTCGGACAGCGGGTGCCGTACTTAGCTCATCGGCCAGCGGGACTGGGCTGTGTCCACCGCCCTGCATCACGAGCACCAGTGCGACCCAACCGAGCACGAACTGAACGCCGACCACCGCCACCAGCGCGATGCCGCACCGTCTGGTGCCGGTCGCCGCCCCGTCCCTGCCGCTGGCGGTTTGACAGGAGAAGCCCAGGATCATGCACGCACCCGCGACGATGATGCTGAAGACGACGTGGCTGATCAGCGCATGCGTGCTGCCGAGGTGCCTGTACAACGCGCCGAATGTAAGCTGAATAATCAGGCAGATGATCGCGGCGTTCGCCCACGGACGAGTGCTCGTGGTGATACAGCCCGGCGTGGCGTTCTTCCAGGGCCACAGCGCGAGTGCGAGAATGACCGCGGCACCAAAGACGATCTGCGCGAACACGCCATGGATGCTGCCCATCCAGGCCAAGTTCTCGCCCACCCTCACGATCCCCAGGATGCCCTGGATCGTCACCGCTACAAACACCGCGGCCGCAAAGATCTGTACGCTTCGACGCCGATCAACCGCGAACGTGCGCAGCATGACGATCAGTGTGAGAAGGCCAACGAGCGACCCGAACAGCCTGTGGACATGCTCGAAGTAGATGCGCGGCTCGCTCATCAGGCTGAACGGGAAGAGGAACGAAACGGCGCCGTAGCTGGTTACGGCGTCAGGCACCGCCATGCCGGACTCGGTGCTCGTAACGACACCACCCACCGCGAGCAGTGGGAGAAAGGTCACGGCCGAGACGATCGCGAGCCTGGCATGCCAGCGTCTGGCATCGCCACCTTGGCTAACGAATCTGCGTTTCGTCAATGCCCAGGCCCCGGTGCCCAGCGCGGTGCTGAAAGCAAGAAATCCCAGCACGACGGCCACCGCGTTGGGGCGGAAGTCGTTCGCGGCGCTCTCCATCTCCGAGACGCCCTCGGGCTGTTCAACCAACAGGGACCCGAGCAGCAGGAGGTTGATCGAGCCGGCGGTGAGACCGGCGAGCAGGCCCGTGCGGAGTCTGCCAGAGCCCTCGGTCCGGCCGGCGATTGCGAGTGCACCGAACAAAACCACTGCCAGAACAGCAACTTGCAGCGGAACGGGGAGATTGAGCCCGGGCAGGTGGAGCAGATAGGCGGTGACCCAGGACGCGGAAGCCGCGCCGACGCCAGCGGTGAGCCATGCGGCGGTGGGCTGATGGTTCGGTCTTTGTTGCATATCGGACCTCCCAGATTGAGGCTGGGCGGAGACCCTGGCCATCTTGAGACTAGGTCTCGATTACGGCCAGACCGTGACCAGCGGCCCCCAGACGCACCCTAGGGGGCTACATTGCTGCTCTACGAGAATTCTTCCGCGGAGTGTCTTACCGCGGTTGTTCGGGCGGCGTCCGGATAAGGATCTGGCCGATCAGTGTTCCTCGTAGATGGACCTCGGGCTCACTCCGGTGTTTTCGGAAGTGTCCGGGCGGTGCGGAGGGCGCTGTGAAGCCTCTTTTTCCGAAGTGGATGAACATCATTCCTACGGTCGGCGCCGTCGCCAGTTTCGGCGGCTTGCTGACCGTGATCGCGGGTACCTGGTATTACGCGACGCCCGACTACTGGGAGGTCGGCTATATGCCGGTCCAGCCGGGTGAGGGCTTCAACCACCAGCTCCACGCTGGCCAGCTCGGCATCGACTGCCGGTATTGCCACACCAATGTCGAGGAGAGCCCGCACTCGAATGTGCCCGCGGTTTCTACTTGCTACGGGTGCCACGCCGAGACGCGGCTCGCCGGGAGTGAGTTCCACCGTGTGGAGTTCATCCGCGAGGCCTATGGCAACAACGAGACCATCGAGTGGCGTCGTGTTCACAAGCTTCCGGACTATGTCCGCAACTTCCCGCACCACGTCCACGTGAACGCGGGCGTGAGCTGCTACTCGTGCCACGGCCAGATCGTGGGCATGCCCATCGTGTACCAGCACGAGAGCTTGAGCATGGGCTGGTGCCTCGAGTGCCATCGCGAGCCTGAGAAGTACATGGTCCCGCCCGAGCAGATCACGCAGCTCGTGTGGGTCGAGGACGAGTGGATGAGCCAGCCCGTGGGTGATCGTGTCCACGAGGGCGTGACCGCCGCCGACCTGCTCCAGTCGCTGCACGATGCCCCGCCACAGAACTGCGGCGCCTGTCACCACTGATCGGATCAACAAGATGAGCCAAGATCAATGCCCGTCAACCCGTGGGAAGAAGGAGATACCCTCCTCCCGCGCGCTGAATAAGACCGGCTCGACCTCGGTTTGGCGCAGCCCAGAGGAGCTCGCCGGTGATCCCGGGATTGCCGACTGGTTGGAGCGTGAGTTCCCTGCCGGTGCGAGCGAGTTGGGACGCCGCACGGGCGAGAGCCGCCGTGAGTTCATGAAGCTGATGGGGGCGGGGCTCGCCCTTGCTGGCGCCGCGACCATCCCAGGCTGTCGCCGGCCCGATCACAAGATCGTGACCTACAGCCGCGGGGTGCCCGAGGATTCGGTGCCCGGCGTACCCCTGTACTTTGCGACCAGCATGCCGCTTCCCGGTGGTGGCGCAGAGGGCCTGATCGTCGAGACCCATGAGGGGCGGCCAACCAAGATTGAGGGCAACCCGCTCCACCCGATTAACCGAGGCAAGAGCAGCTCGTGGTCGCTCTCGAGCATCCTCGATCTATACGACCCCGACCGGCTCAAGGGGGTGCGCTACGACAACCCGGCGCGTGGGGTGCTCGGCGCAACGCTCGACGACTTCCTTGCGTGGCAATACGACCATTTCCGGCGCATGGACACCTCTGGCGGGTCGGGCATCGCGCTGATCCTCGATCACAAGACCAGCCCTTCGCTGGCTGCTGCGGTCGATCGCTTCCGCCGGCGTTTCCCGCGGGCAGACATCGTCGTCCACAATGCCGCCGACACCGCAAACGCGGCGGAGGGAGCCCGCATCGCCTTCGGCTCGCCTCGTCGCGAGATCCTTGAGCCCGAGACCGCAGACGTGATCGTCGCGATCGATCGGAACTTCCTGGATCATGAGCCGGGAAGTCTGGTCTCTGCACGCCAGTTCGCCGCAGGCCGTCGCCCGATGAAGGCGGGCGATCGGATGAGCAGGCTCTACTCGGTCGAGTCGGGCGTTTCCGAGACGGGAGCTGCTGCTGATCATCGCATGCGGATGGCGCCGAGTTCGATCCCGGCGTTTGTCGTTCGGCTCGCCCGTGCGGTGATGGATCAGGTTGGCGGCGACTCCGGCCTGTCTCAATCGCTCGCGGACGTCGCGCTGAGCGGTGAGCCGACGCAGCGCGAGGCCGACTTCGTTGAAGCCGCGGCCGCCGACCTCGCGTCGCACCGTGGGACCTCGCTGGTGTGTGTTGGCAAGAACCAGCCGGCGTGGGTGCACGCTCTTGTGTGGGCACTGAATAGCGCCCTGGGCAACACTGGCCGCACGGTGCGATCGCTTCCGGCACCGACGATGGCGACGACCACGCTCGCAGAACTCGCCAGCCGAATGCAGGCGGGGCAGGTCAGCACGCTGCTGTGCCTCGATTCGAACCCCGTGTACGACGCGCCAGCAGATCTTGGTTTCGCCGAGCTCTACTCGAGCGTCGAGAACACGGTCAGCCTGAGTGTTGGCCCGACCGAGACCAGTGAGATCAGTACCTGGCGACTGAACGGTGCTCACTACCTCGAAGCCTGGGGCGACACCGAGGCGCTCGACGGCACGATCGCGCCCATTCAGCCGATGATCGCGCCGCTCTACGGGCGGGCGCTAAGCGACCTCGAACTCGTCTCGCTGATCGCTGACGGTGACGAGCCGGTGGGCTACGAAGCCCGTGGGTACGAGCTTGTCCGCGCCGCGTGGCGCGAGCGGCTCGGTTCGAGCGGGCCCGCGTTCGATCGCATCTGGCGTCGCGCGTTGCACGATGGTGTGCTCGCGGGCTCGGCGCCCCGCAACGGCATGCAGGCGGGCGTTGACAACGCACGTGTTGCTTCGGGGTTATCTGGTGAAAGTGTGCCCGCTGGGCCGTCCGCGGAATCGCTCGATGTCGTGTTCGCCACGGGCATCATCCACGACGGCCGCTTCGCGAACCGGGCATGGCTACAAGAACTCCCCCAGACCGCGACTCGGTTGGTGTGGGACAATGCGGCGTTGCTGAGCCCAGCGACCGCCGAGGCGCTCGGGCTTGAGCCGCCGTCGGGCATCGAGGGCGCGTACACCGCCACGCAGCTGCCCAAGTCGCGCATCGCAGAGCTCACGGTTGATGGCCGCAAGGTCACGATCCCCGTCTGGGTAATGCCTGGTATGGCGGACAACACCGTGATCCTGCCGCTGGGCTACGGGCGTCGGGAGTGCGGCTCGGTCGGCACGGGCGTCGGCGTCGATGTTTACCCCGTGCGTACGGGCGCAACGCTCGCCGGCACCAGGGGGGCGACGGCGCAGAGGGCACGCGGTACCGCGGAACTCGTGAGTACACAGATCCACTGGTCGATGGAGAGCCGTACGAGCATCGTGCGTCAGGTCGATCTGCAGTACTTCAATGAATACGCCGACGAGAAAGTGAAGCCCAAGCCCGACAAGATCTACGGCATCGAGGGGCGCGATGTAGAACTGAACCTCGCCGAGCAGATGGGCGAGCTGAGCCACACGCCGGCGAACATCTCGATCTATCCCAACCCGATGAACCGAGGCCCGAAGGACCCGGATCCGGACAATCCGATCACGCCCGACGAGCTGGGCAATACGCCCGCCAAGGCGCTCAACCGCACGGTCGGCCCTGCGTTCAGCCGCGGACCGCAGTGGGGTATGAGCATCGATCAGTCCTCCTGCACAGGGTGCGGCGCCTGCACGATCGCGTGCCAGAGCGAGAACAACATTCCGGTTGTCGGCAAGCGCGAGGTCGCCAAGGGCCGCGAGATGGCCTGGATCCGTGTCGATCGCTACTACACCGGCGACGACCTGAACGAGCCGGATCAGATTCTGCACCAGCCTGTCGCGTGTGTGCACTGCGAGAACGCGCCTTGCGAGGTCGTGTGCCCGGTGAACGCGACGGTGCACGGCCCCGAGGGCACCAATGACATGGTCTATAACCGCTGCATCGGCACGCGGTACTGCAGCAACAACTGCCCCTATAAGGTGCGGCGTTTCAACTTCTTCGACTACGCCCAGGTGAAGTTCAACGGCGGCGCGATCGAGGGTCTCGAGATCCTCGACAACGTGCCGAACCGGAACTTCATCCCGCCCCGCCTGCGCAAGCAGATGGAAGAGATCGAGAAGATGCGCCAGAACCCGGACGTCACGGTCCGTGGTCGCGGCGTGATGGAGAAGTGCACCTACTGCATCCAGCGCATCAACGTTGCCAAGGTCGAGGTAAAGCTCAAGGGGCTTAACGGGCCGGATGGCAGCCGCATGCCGGATGGCTTTGTCCAGAGTGCGTGCCAGCAGGCCTGCCCGAGCGATGCGATCAGCTTTGGCGACATCCTCGATGCGTCGAGCCGCGTCCACGACGAACGCGAGAACCCGCGGAGCTACATGCTGCTGGGCTATCTCAATACCCGCCCCCGCACGACCCACATGCTCCGGGTGAACAACCCGAACCCTGCGCTCCGTGAGCCAGTCGATCCGCTTGCAGGGCACGGCCACGATGATGGGCACGGCGAGAGTCACGGAGATGACCACGGCGGCGAATCGCACGGCGACGACCACGCGTTTGTGGACCCCGCCGGCAAGGCGAGAGATAAGGGCTACGCCATGAGCCTCCGTGTGCTCGGCGCCGCCTCGGGAGTGATGGCATGACCACGTTCAACCCCGACGAAGCGACCGCACGCGGCATCGCCAGCCCACGCCCCGCCGGTGGCTCGGGCACCCTGGGCGATGGCTCCCTGGTGGAGGACCCCGCGGCTCGGCCGCCGATGGTGCTTCGCAACAGATCGATCTCGGAGATCACAGAGATCGTCTGCGGCTACGCGGAGAAGCCGCCCGGATTCTGGTGGATCGGCCTGTTCCTCATGGCCTCCAGCCTCATGGGCCTGCTCGGTCTTTTCATCGGGTACTTCCTGATCACGGGTGTCGGCACCTGGGGGCTCAACAACCAGGTCAACTGGGCGTGGGACATCACGAACTTCGTGTTCTGGATCGGCATCGGCCACGCCGGCACGCTCATCAGCGCGATCCTCTGTCTGCTGAAGCAGAAGTGGCGAACCGCGGTGAACCGGTCCGCGGAGGCGATGACCATCTTCGCGGTCATGTGCGCCGGGATCTTCCCGGCGATCCACGTGGGTCGGATCTGGTTCATCTGGATGGTGTTCCCGATCCCGAACTACAACTGGATCTGGCCCAACTTCCAGAGCCCGCTGCTCTGGGACGTGTTCGCGGTTAGCACCTACGCGACCGTATCGGTCCTCTTCTGGTTCATGGGTCTGATCCCGGACTTCGCGACGATGCGAGACCGGGCCCAGGGCCGCATGCTGACATCGAAAGCCAACGGCCGTCGGATCCGGATCCCGGATTTTCTGCGGTCCTATATCTTCGGTCTGCTCGCGCTGGGCTGGCGGAACTCGAGCCGCCACTGGCACCGCTACGAGCTGGCGTACCTGTTGCTCGCGGGTCTCTCGACCCCGCTGGTGCTCTCGGTGCACTCGATCGTTTCGTTCGACTTCGCGACCTCGGTGCTTCCGGGATGGCACACGACGATCTTCCCACCCTACTTCGTCGCGGGTGCCGTGTTCGGAGGCTTCGCGATGGTGCTGCTCTTGCTTGTGCCTCTGCGAGAGCTGTTGCCCAACATGAAGGACCTGCTGACGCTCCGCCACCTGGAGAACATGGCGAAGATCCTGCTGCTCACGGGCATGATGGTGGGCTTCGCCTATGCGATGGAGTTCTTCATCGCCTGGTACGGCGCGAACGAGTTCGAGTTTTATGCTTTCGCGTACAACCGTGTGTTGCCGACCTGGATCAGCGACAACGGCGCTCCGTATTGGTGGGCGTATTGGGCGATGATCTCGTGCAACGTGATCAGTCCGCAGATCTTCTGGTTCAAGAAGCTGCGTCAGAACCCGCTGGCCATCTGGATCGTCGCGCTGTTCGTCACGATCGGCATGTGGTTCGAGCGGTTCGTCATCATCGTCACGAGCCTTCACCGGGCGTTCCTCCCGGGCGAGTGGCACATGTTCTTCCCGACCTGGGTCGACATCGGCATCTTCGTCGGCTCGATTGGCATGTTCATGACGCTGTTCCTCTTGTTCGTCCGCTTCATGCCGATCTTCCCGATCGCGGAGCTCAAGGCTGTCATCCCGCAGGCCGACCCGCACGGGCATGACGACCACGGCGATGCCAACGACGACAAGGACAAGAGTGGGGAGGGCCACTGATGAGCGATGCACCCGCCGAAGTCGGCAAGGCGCTCGAGTCGGGCCGCGAGCCCAACCGCGTGAAGCGGCTGATCTCTTCCTACGCGCCGTTCATCCAGTCGCCCCCGCCCCGGTTCCGTACTGAGTCGGGGGCCGCGGTCCACGGCATGATGGCCGAGTACGCCACGGTGCCAGAGATTTACCACGCCGCCGAGAAGATTCGCGATGCGGGCTACCGCGACTGGGACGTGTTCGCGTCGTTTCCGATCCACGGGATCGACGAAGCGATGGGCGTCAAGCGGACCATTCTGCCGCTGATCGTTGCGGGCGGTGGATTCACCGGTGCGATACTCGGCTATCTGATGCAATGGTTCATCTCGGGCTACGACTACCCGCTGATGAAGCAGGGCAAGCCCTACGCGGCCTGGGAGCCCTTCCTGCCCGTTACGTTCGAGATGGGCGTGCTCTTCGCGGCCTTCAGCGCGCTGATCGGCATGCTGGCGCTCAACGGTCTGCCGCGCTGGAACCACCCGCTGCTCGCCACCAAGAGCTTTCTCAAGGTCTCCGATGACAAGCTTGTCATCTGCATCGAGTCGGTCGATCCGCAGTTCCATCCGGAACGAACGCGTGACCTGCTCCGAGATACCGGAGCGACCAAGCTCGAACTGATCGAGGAGGACGGCTGATGCGTCTGGGCCTCTTCATGCTGATCCCTGCCGTTGCGGTCGCTGGCCTCGCCGGCTGCCGCGGCGACCGCAGCGATGCGCCGCCCCGCCAGTTCCTCCCTGGAATGGACGACCAGCCCCGCTGGAGCGCCCAGGGTCAGAGCGAGTTCTTCGAGGACGGGCGCATGCAGCGTCCCAACGTTCCGGGCACGATCGCGTTCGGGCGTTCGAGCGAGCTGCCGATCGAGGGCGAGCAGCCTGCCGATTGGGTCGAACACGTCAACTCGATCCGCTCCGATCTCCTCCGAGAAGACGACGCGATCTACCGCGGTGTCGATACCAACGGTAATCCGCTCCAGACCATGCCTGTGGAGGTCACGCTCGACATGCTCGAGCACGGCCAGGAGCGCTTCAACATCTACTGCGCCGTCTGCCACGGTTACCTCGGTGACGGCAACGGCACGGTCGGCGGCAAGTGGTCCTACGCCCTGCCGACCTTCCACGACGATAAATACAAGCCGGGCGGCGAACTCGGTCAGGACGGGCATATCTGGGACATCGCGCTCAACGGGCTCTACGACGCCCAGGGCGTTCAGAAGATGCCTGGCTACAGCCATGCCCTCAGCGAGCGCGACGCCTGGGCGGTGGTTGCCTACATCAGAGCGTTGCAACGCTCGCAGGACGCGACCATGGACGACCTGACCGAAGTGGAACGCTCCGATATGCAACGCATCGGGGCCACTGACGCAACCGGTCAGACAATCGCTCAGGGAGGTGAGTCGTGAGCAGCATCGTCACCGACGAGGCCTTCCGTCAACAGCTCAACAAGATCGCTCAACGCGAGGACATGGCGGACACCAACGTCCGTCTGACGACCGGCTCGGTCGGACGTCTGGGCAACACGCTCAGTGTTGTCGGTGCCGTTCTGCTCGGCATCCTCGCGGTCGTCGGGCTCACCGGCGACGCGGGTGTCTTCAAGCACGCGGTCGCGGCCTATCAAGTCGGTGTGATGGCAGTCCTGGCGATAGCCCTCGGATCGCTGTTCTGGGTCATGGTCTTCGAGATCACGTCCAGCAGCTGGCACGCGACCATTAAGCGGCAATGGTTGAACATTGCGGCGCAGTTGCCCGTGATCTTGGCCATGATCGCCGTGTTTGTTGTGATCGAGCTCACCCAGGGCGGGCTGCTGCTGACCTGGCTCGATCCCGATATTCAGAGCACGTATCTCATCGCGAAGAAGGCGCCCTATCTCAACGTCGGCTTCTTCCTTGGTCGCCTCGCCATCTACGCCTTCGTCTGGATCTATCTGAGCCGGCGTTTCCTGATGGTCGGGCGTGAGCAGGACGCCACCGGCGACCGCTGGCTCAGCCAGAAGGTCCGCTTCATGTCGGGCTGGGGCCTGCTGCTCTTCGCGCTGACCACTACATTCGCGGCCTTCGACCTGATGATGTCGATGGACTACCGCTTCTTCAGCACCATGTGGGGCGTGTACTACTTCGCGGGTGCCGCAGGTGCCGGGATCGCGATGCTCATCCTCGTGCTGAGCCTCCTCAAGCGCGGCGGCAAGCTCCAAGGCGGGATCTGCACCGAGGAGCACTTCGCCGACCTCGGCAAGATGCTCTTCGCGTTCAGCGTCTTCTGGGCGTACATCGCCTACAGCCAGTACTTTCTGATCTGGTACAGCAACATCCCCGAGGAGACCGCCTGGTTCGTCCACCGCAAGGAGGGGGGCTGGGAGAACCTCGGGTTCCTGATGATCATGGGCCGGTTCATCCTGCCGTTCCTGCTGTTGCTGTTTAGGCCGATCAAGCGGAACCGCTACACCCTGCCCTTCATGGCCGGTTGGGTTCTCTTCTTCCATGTCCTGGACATGGTCTACATCATCCGGCCGATGGTCTTTATCAACGACCTCGCCGGCGAGGCACCCGGCCCGACCGGCTGGTTCATCGATCTCATTGCCATTGGGGGCGTCTTTGCCATCTTCCTTGGAGGCCTCTGCCGCCAGATCACCAAAGGACCGCTTATTGCGGTGAAGGATCCTCGCCTGCCCGAGGCGTTGCACCACAAGAACTACGTCAGCTAGAGGACCGGGCACCGTTCGAGTTGGAGCGGGCGAGATCGCCCGCTGTCAGGAACATCAGCGGCCGGGAATCGGATACGTGAGTCCGGCCGAAGCGTATTGTTGAACCGGAATCTGAACGGTTGGACAGGAGGTGTCCAGCCCGCCACTTCCGGGGGAGACGCGAGCGATGAGCCAATCCGCGATGGATCCCCACGCCGTCGAGAACTGGTCAGAGATCCACTCTCACGACAGGCCACAGGATGCGCACCTCCAGCAGGTGAACCCGCAGGCGCTCATCGTGGTGCTGATCGTGACTCTGGTCTTTGTCGCCGTGTTCGTTGGGGTGACGGTGGTGTACTACAACCACGCCCTGGCGGCGAAGCTCGCCGAGAAGACCGAGACGACCACGTCGTACCGCGAGTACGCCGCGACCCGCGCAACCGCGAACAGCCGGCTTGAGACCGCGGGTGTCTGGACGACACCCGATCCTGCGGGTGAGGGTGTGATCCGCAAGACACACATCCCGATCGACCGCGCGATGCGGCTCGTCGCCCAGGAGAGCAACTGAAGAAGCCAATGGCCCACCTCTTCGATCGAGCCCGACTCACGATCGTCACGGCCCTGGCCGCGATCGGGTGCATCGCGCTCTCGTCGAACGCGCAGGTGCTTCTTGATGAGCCGCCCGAGCCCGCTCGCGGCGCGGTGGTCGAAGAGAAACTCGGTGCGCGAATCCCCGAGACTATCAAGCTCCAGAACGCCGATCGCCGGTGGGTCGAGATCGGCGAGTACTTCGACCAGAAGGCCAGCGATGGCCGACCGAAGCCGACCATCCTCGCGATGGTCTACTACGACTGCCCCGTGGTCTGCGAGGTCACGCTGACCAAGCTCAACGAGGCGCTCCAGGGCCTGGATTTCACGGTCGGCGAGGACTTCAACCTCGTCGTGGTGAGCTTCGACCACACCGAACAGGTCCGTGCAGCCTTCGAGCGTCGCGAGCTCTCGGTGCTGGGTTACAACCGCCCGATCACCGACGAGGTTCGCGCTGGCTTTGCCTACCACGTCACCGACGAGCAGAACGCTCTGAACCTGTCCCGCGCGACGGGCTTCAACTACCGTCGCCTCGCGAACGGGGAGTACAGCCACCCAGTCGCGCTGATGATGCTCACGCCCGAGGGCACCATCAGCCGCTACATCTATGGATTCGACTACCCGCCCAGACGCCTCAAACTGGCGCTGCTCGAAGCGAGCCAGGGAGACATCGCCGAGAGCTGGGGCGACCGCTTGCTGTTCACCTGCTATGTCTGGGATCCGAACGCCGCGGCCTACTCCATGGAGGCCTGGTTCATCATGCGCGCCGCGGGCGTGCTGACGATGCTCGCCCTCGGCGGGCTGATCGGCGGGATGCTTCTCCGCAGCCGGAATCAGGGCCGCAACAAGGCGAAGCTGGCCGCGAAGACGCACGACGACACCGACAACGGTAGCCATACCGAAAGAGCACTGGCATGATCGCACCCTTGTTCATCGATGGTTTGCTCCGCGACTGGTTCTTTGGAGACCGCGCGTACTCGGACACAAGCGCGTACTCCGACGACCTCTACATGTTCATTTTCTGGGTGTGCGCGTTCGTGTTCATCGGACTCAACGCGTTCTACGTGCTGTGCCTCGTCAAGTTCCGGCGCAAGCCGGGCGTGCCCCAGCAACGCTCGTCGAGCCACTCGACCACGCTTGAGATCACTTGGACCGTCCTGCCAACGATCTTGTTGGTCGTATTCTTTTTCCGCGGCTTCTGGGGATACCTGGACAAGGTGGTCGTTGAGGCACAGGCGGAGCAGCTGGATCTCGAGGCCTACAAGTGGGGCTGGGAGATGACCTACCCCAACGGAGCGGTCTCGTTGGTCTCCGATCGGATCGACCCGGGCCAGCTCAACGAGTATCCGATCTTTGTCGTCCCGGAGGACTGGCCGGTCCAGCTCCGGATGACGAGCCGCGATGTGATCCACAGCTTCTGGATCCCGGATCTGCGTCAGAAGTTCGACGTGTTCCCGAACCGGTACACGAGCTATCAGTTCCGGATGGACCCGCTCGAAGAAGAGGACCGGGCGAGAGCCAACGACGCCTTCCCGAGCGGCTATCGGGATCACACGCTGTTCTGTGCGGAGTACTGCGGCGACTCCCACTCCGAGATGGCCGCGATCATTCGGGTTGCGAGCCGTGAGGACTACGCGAACTGGGTAGTTACGGGCGGCGTCGAGCTCGACAAACTGACCCCGGTCGAGGCCGGCGCGATCCTCTACACCGTCAAGGGCTGTGCCCAGTGCCACAGCGTGGATGGAAGTGATAACACAGGTCCTACCTGGAGGAACGCGTTTGGTTACGAGCGTCAGTTCTCGAACGCGCCCGCCGGGATCGTCGATGACAACTACATCCGCGAGTCGATCCTTGTCCCCGGTGCAAAGGTCGCCGAGGGCTATCCGAACCAGATGCCGAGTTACCAGGGGAAGGTCAATGACTTCGAGCTCAACGCACTGATCGCGTACATCCGTAGCCTTTCCGACCGGGCGCCTACGAGCCTGATCGACGAGGTTCAGGGCGAACCCGAATCCACCGAAGAAGAGCCGCAAGCCTCACTGAACCGTCCTGATACAGACGACAACACCTGACCGCACGAGAGCGAACTGCACCACCGACCCGCGCTGAGGGCTCGGAGAAGCGAGCACGCCATGACGACGATTGACAGCCAAACCCAGGGTCTCGAGCACGAGCACCACGACCATCACCACGACGAGGGCAGTTACCTGACCCCGCGCGGCGGGTTCTGGGCCACCATCTGGGACTGGATGACCACCGTCGATCACAAGAAGATCGGCGTGATGTACCTCTTCGCCATCCTCTTTATGTTCTTCCTCGGCGGTGTCGCGGCACTCATGGTCCGACTCGAACTCCTCGATCCGGTTCGTCAGACCGCCGAGGGGGTTGTTACCGGTCAGATGTTCAACTGGTACGGCGACAACGTCGCGGCCAACAACAACCTCTACAACCGCTTCTTCACGCTCCACGGCGCGATCATGACCTTTATGGTCATCGTGCCGAGCGTTCCCGCCAGCCTGGGCAACTTCTTGCTGCCCATCATGCTCGGCGCCAAGGACGTCGCCTTCCCGAAGCTGAATCTCTTCAGCTGGTACATCTACTTCTTCGGCAGCATCTTCGCGGTCGCGTCGATCATCGGTGGTGGTGTCGATACCGGCTGGACCTTCTACACGCCGTACTCGACCACCACGGATGCAGACCATTGGCGCGTTGTGATCATGGTTCTGGGCGTGTTCGTGCTGGGCTTCAGCTCGATCCTCACCGGGTTGAACTTTATCGTGACGGTTCACAAGCTCCGAGCGCCTGGCATGGGCTGGTTCGACATGCCCCTGCTGGTCTGGACGCTCTACGCCTCGGCGATCATTCAGGTCCTCGCGACGCCTGTCATCGGTGTCACGACCCTGCTGCTGATTCTTGAGCGGACGATGGGCATCGGTGTGTTTGATCCGGCGCTGGGTGGCGATCCGGTTCTCTACCAGCACTTCTTCTGGTTCTACAGCCACCCGGTCGTGTACATCATGATCCTCCCGGGCATGGGACTGATCAGTGACATCATCAGCGTCCACGCGCGCAAGAAGATCTTCGGTTACAAGTCGATGGCCTTCGCCTCGCTCGGCATCACCGCGGTGAGCTTCATCGTGTGGGGCCACCACATGTTCACCAGCGAAGGGGAACTCGCGGCCACGGTCTTCAGCGCTCTGACATTCCTCGTCGCGATTCCTACTGCGATCAAGGTGTTCAACTGGACCGCGACGCTCTGGAAGGGCTCAATCGCGGTCAACACCCCGATGTGCTACGCCCTGAGCTTCTTGTTCCTGTTCACCATCGGTGGTCTGACGGGCATGCCGCTCGGGGCGCTCGCGACCGACCTCCACCTCCACGATAGCTACTTCGTCGTCGCCCACTTCCACTACGTCATGATGGGCGGCACGATCATCGCGTTCATCGGGGCCATCCACCACTGGTGGCCGAAGATGTTCGGCAAGATGTACAGCGAGTTCTGGGGCATCACCGGTTGTGTCTTGGTTTTCATTGGCTTCAACGTCACCTTCTTCACCCAGTTCCTCATGGGCACGCGCGGCATGCCGCGTCGCTATGCAACGTATGTTGATGAGTACGAGATCTGGCACGAGATCTCGACCTATGGGTCGTGGATTCTCGCCATCGGCCTGTTCATCCATGCCGGCAACTTCTTCTGGTCGCTGGTCTTTGGACGCCAGGCTCCGCCCAACCCCTGGGGCGGGCTGAGCATGGAGTGGGAGACCGAGAGCCCGCCCGTGCTCCACAACTTCCACCACGACCCCGTTGCGACGCACGGGCCCTACGACTTCGATGACGTCCAGCCGCCGCACACCGATCCGGAGGAGTTCCCGCTGCCGGAGCCTCTACCGGGTGGCGCAAAGCCCCACTGATTCTGCTTCTGAGTGGGCTGACTATCACGCCCTCGTAAGGAACCACCGATGGCGACCATCGACCCCGCGAGCAACGAACGCCCGGCACTCGCCAAGCGCGAGCCGCTGTGGAAGACCTACAAGCATGGGCACCACTGGCCCGACGCCGAGGCGGAGTTCGACGCCGCGAAGATCGGCATGTGGCTCTTTCTCTCAACGGAGATCCTGCTCTTCGCAGGCATGTTCTGTGCCTACGCGATCTTCCGCATGAAGTACCCCGAGGCGTTCGTCAACGGGTCGCACTACCTTGACTGGCGTTTCGGCGCGATCAACACCGCGGTGCTGCTCGGGAGCAGCTTCACGGCTGCGTACTGCGTCCGCAACGCCCAACTCAACAACCAGCTCTGGCTGAAGATCAATCTCGCGATCACGTTCCTCGCCGGCGCCGCCTTCCTCGCCATTAAGTTCATCTTTGAGTACGGGCCGAAGTGGGCCGACGGCAAACGCCCCGGTGAACTCTTCAGCTATCCCTTTGCCGAGAACGCGCATGAGCCGATTTGGTGGGGCGTCTACTACGGGGCGACAGGCCTGCACGCGTCCCACGTCATCATCGGTATGGGCCTTTTCGTGTGGGTCTTTATCAATGCCAGCCGGGGCAAGTACGGGCCCAAGCACTACACGCTGGTCGAGAACGTCGCGCTCTACTGGCACCTCGTCGATCTGATCTGGATCTTCCTGTTCCCGTTGTTGTACCTCATTCACTGAGCCGCGAGAAGGAACTCCTCCGATGAGCCACTCACACGGCAACGGCGACCACGCCCACCACGTCTCGAGCCCCTTCACGCTCGTTCTGGTGCTCGTGATCCTCATGATCCTGACGGCGTTGACGTTCATCGCCTACTTCGTCGAGATCTGGATCAGCGAGGCGTTCGGCGTTTACATCCCCCAGTGGGTCAACGTGCTGGTCGCGATGAGCATCGCGACGGTCAAGGGCACACTCGTGCTGATGTACTTCATGCACCTGCGCCATGACAACCAGCTCAATACAGTCATCCTCGTCAGCTGTGTTGCAGCGTTTGCGATCTTCCTTGGTTTTACGGGCCTCGACCTTGGCAACCGGGGAACGATCTTCGCCTGGAAAGATGGACCAATCATCGAGGGCGGCACCAGCGTCGGTTCTCTCCGTGAGATCGAGGTCATCGGTGCGGATGGCGAGACCAGTGTGCGGGGCATTACTTCTGGCGTCAGCGTCGCCCAGTTCGCCAAGGATCCGACCATCGCCGGCGCCGTTCTGGGCTCCAAGCACTACGAGAAGCTCGTGAAAAAGCACGACGCTGAGCACGGCTACCACGATCACAACTCGAGCTCCGAGCATTCTCGTCCCCGCACCGGTCTGACCGCAGGGCTATTCGCTGCGGAAGCCCCTGTCCAGGCCGGTCATGGTCACGGTGACCATGGCGGAGACGATCACTCGGAAGCTGAAAGCCACTAAGTCTTCCTCGCTCGGAAAAGCGCTCTGGATAGCTCTCGCGTCATCCCGCTCATCTCCACGCTCGTCGGGGCTGTCGCCTTCATCGGAGCCGGTGGGTCGCTCGCACTGAGCATCAGAGACTTCAATCAAGAGAACCCGCCGACGGTGTTCCTGATGCAGGAGCTGAATGCCAATCGGTTTCAGTACGCGGGCCAGCCCGTCGAACTCAGCTGGGAGCTCGACGAGCTAGGCCGCGGGGATATCACACTTGTCTACGGCGACGCGGCCGAGATCTTCGAGGTGGGTGTCCCCAAGCAACTTGACATACCGGGCCTTGCAAGGTTCGAGGGATGGATGAAGGTGCTGCGATTCGTCGAGACCGAGCCGGGTCGATCGACGGATGAGATCTTTGAGCTGGTCGAGGCCGGCGAAATTACCGATCGCCTCGCGATCGTCACGCGTACACCCAAACCCGAAGACCGCAAGGGCCTCATGGGGCTCGATGTAGACGAAGACGCCTGGGGTTACGGCGAGGTGATGCGCAAGCACTGGGACTTCGCCTTCTACGAGCTCATCCCCGGGGGCGGTATCCGAGCCGAGACGCTGAACTTCCCGAGCGCCAAGCACATGGAAACGCCGGTCGAGGGCGAACTCAAGCGGGGGACATGGCAATACGACGCCGCGCTCCGCACGATGCCCAAGGGATCGGCGCCGAAGCAGAACTTCACCGAGGACTCGCTCGTGAACGCGGGCTGGAGGCTCGGTGTTGCCGGCACGGGTGCACTTGTCTTCACGGTCGGGCTCGCGTTTGCCTGCGCGCCGTCACGACGCGCGTCGGGCTCCTCGTCAGACAAAGACTGAGTCCACCACACCACCGTTGCGGATCAGGTCGATCTGATTCAACAGGTGCGCGAGCATCAGGTTGAGCACGATGATGGCGATGAATGCGACAACGAACGACTCGGTTGTCGCCCGCCCAACGCCGCGCGCGCCGGGTCTGCACGTGAAGCCCTTGTAGCACGCGATCAGGCCGATGGCGACGCCGAAGACGAACGACTTTACGATGCTGCCCGAGATGTCGTACCACGACACAAAGCTGCCGGAGTATTCCCAGTAGAGCGTCGGGTCGGCGTCGTAGAACTTCGTGCACACAAGCCAGCCGCCGGCAACTCCGCACAAGTTACTGATGATCGTGAGTGGGGGTGCCATGACAGCACACGCGATCACGCGCGGCGCCACGAGCACACGCGATGGATCGGCGCCCATCGCCCGCATCGCGTCGAGTTGCTCGGTCACCCGCATCGATCCAAGCTCCGCCGTGAGGCTGCATCCGACCCTCCCGGCGAGTATCACTGCAGCGAGGACAGGCCCGATCTGCTTGGTCACCGAGATGTTGATGACACCGCCGTAGCGCTGCTCAAGCCCCGCGGCCTTGAACTGCAGGAAACCCTCGATGGCGAGGATCATGCCGATGAACGCACCGGTGATCATGATCACCGGGACGGACGCGGTGCCGACGGTGAAGAGCTGGGCTGCGAACCGGTCGCGCCGGCTCCAGCTCCGGATGTGTCCGACCGCCCGCAGCCCACGCATCGCGAACGTGCTGAACCGACCGACGCCCTCAACGCCGCCGATGAGCTTTGCTCCAAAGCGGCTTAGCCATCCCGTGCTCGCGGTTACGCCTGTCACACCGCGAGCCTACCGCGAGCGGCCAACAAAAAGGCCCCGGCGCTCGTGACGCCGGGGCCTTGGAAGGGTTCCGGATGGAGCGGGTCTTCTTCCGCTCTTACTTGACGGGAGCGGCGCCGCGTGCCGGCGCCACGCTGTTCGTCCCAGCTGGCTCGGGTACCGAAGCGGTGGTGCCAAAGTCGCTCAGCGTCGAACGCATCAGAAACAGCTCGACGCGGCGGTTGGCGGGCGTCCCGCCCCGCTCGTTGTTTGGCACGATCGGACGCTGCTCGCCCCAGCCGGCGACGAATATCCGCTCGGGAGGCACGCTCTGTCCCCTGAGGGTGTTCCGTACCGCGATGGCCCGATGGGCCGAGAGGTGCATGTTGGTCGGGTGCCGACGCTGCGTGTTCGCCGACGGGTTCTGGCTATCGGTGTGCCCAACGATCATGATCTCGTAGTCGATACCGCTGCGGCTGTTCAGGACCGTCGCGAGCCGGCTCAGGCCCTCGATCGCCCGTGACTGCACCTCATCGGAGCCCGATGCGAACGAAAGGTCGCTTGAGAGGCGGATCATGCCACGGTCCGGGTCGTAGGTCATCAGATCGCTGTTGTTGGCCGCGAGCTGGGCCAGTGCAGCATCCGTTGCCGCGTCCAGCGGCCCGAACGCGACCTCGCCCAGCCTGCTCTCGAAGCGCTGAAGAAGCTCCTGCGCCGCTGTCAGACGGTTCTGGAGGTCCCGGTTGATCCGGACCAGGTCGGTATTCGACCCTGCTCGGTTCTGGTTCTCACTGGTCAGGCGAGTGACTTCGGCTTCCGCCTCGTCTAGCTCGGCAACCAGAGCCTGGTTCCGCTCGGTCAGGACCCTGTTGGCCTGGAGCGTGTCGTTGTAGCGTGCGTCATTCGCACAACCGCCGCCCAGGGCTCCCGCGGCTGCCAGCCCGAGGAGGGCCAGCACACTGCGCCTAAAGTTTGTTGTCACGATCATTGGTGTCGCTCCATCGCCGGTTTCCGCGTCCATCGCGGGAGAATAGTCGTATACGAGCTCCCGGGGCGCCCTGTCGGGCTCCCCGATCCCGCCCCATTTCCGAGGCGTCCCATCGGAGGCCCGCGAGACGCCCCATGAATCCCGCCACTCAATCTGATGACCCCGCGCTGGGGGCGCAACCCCTGCTGATCGAAGCCGCAGGAGTTGCCGATGCAAACCGATCGATCGATGGCCCTGCATCGGTCCTGCTGAGCGCCGAAGGCGCAGTTCTTGCCGCTGGCTCTCGCCATGAGGTCGAGCACCACGAGGCTGCGGTTGCCGCCCGGAGGTTCATGCGGCCGGAGTCCGTGATCGTTCCTGGCTTTGTGAATGCGCACACCCACCTCGATCTGACGAGCATCGGGCCTCGCCCGTTTGATCCCGAGATTGGTTTCGGTGAGTGGCTCGCGCGTATGTCGGCCGACCGGCCGTCCGATGCGGCGCAGCGTCGGGCCTCCGCGGACTTGGGTACCAAGCTCAGCCGTCGTGCGGGTGTGGTGGCACTGGGTGATATCGCTGGCAGCCATAGGGGTCGCGCACGGCCCGAGTCAGCGCAAGCGATGGCTGCCGGTGGCCTGATAGGCGTGTCGTATGCAGAGTTTTTCGCGATTGGCAATGACTTCAACACGGGCCTTGCGGGCCTCGATGTGGCACTGTCGGCCTGGCCAGCGGGGCCGACCGTTGGAGTGAGCCCCCACGCGCCGTTCACAGTCGAGCCGCGCGCGGTCGAGGACGTGATCGCGAAGGGGCATCCTCTCTTGATCCATCTTGCCGAGAGCCTCGACGAGCGCACGTTTGTTGAGTACGGCACCGGGCCAATCCGGAGCATGCTCGATGATTTTTCGATGCTGGGCGCCGAGTTGCCTGCGGGATACGCAGCGGGTGCCCACCCGATCGAGCTGTTCGCTTCGGTGGTCCGGAAAGCGACCGAGTCAGGCCTCGGCGTCTTGCTAGCGCATTGCAACGACGTGCCGAACGACGAGTTGCTCGAAGTGCTCGCTTCGACCAGAGCGAGCGTGGCGTATTGCCCACGCGGGCACGCCGACTTTCGCCGTGAGGATCAACTCGGGCCGCACCGCTACCGGGACATGCTCGATGCCGGGATAAACGTGTGTCTCGGAACCGACTCCATTGTCAATCTGGGGCCTCGTCCCGAACTGCCAGGGAGCGATCCGCTCGGCGCGCACGGCATGGGGCCGCTTGACGACATGCGTCTGCTCTTCCGCCGCGATGGTGCCGACGCGTTCACGCTGCTGGATATGGCCACGCGGCGGGGCGCAGTTGCACTGGGACTCGATCCAGATCGTGTCGTGATCCGCGATGGCGTGTTCCCCCTGGGGCTGGTGGCTGTGCCTGTTGATGACGCAACCCAGAATCGGCCGGTCGTTCATCGGATCCTGCGGTCCGAAGCCCCTCCCGAGCCGATCGATATTGGGCGAAACGCGGCTCGCTGATGAGGCCGCACACAGGGGGGACACCTACCCTGTTCGGATGACAAACAGTCCGCCGGGCGACAGTCCGGCGCGGCCCGGGGAGATACCGATTTGAGCGCCAAATGGCGACGTAGCCTGGCCTGGGACGATGCGCACTTCCCCAACTGGGCGGCGCCCGCGAAGTTTGTGCTCCGGGCGTTCAGCTCGATCGCGCTGGCTGTTGTTCTGCTGATCCTGGTGGCTCTTTATGGGCTTCTCGCGAGCGTACCGATTGGCATGCTCGCGCTTATCCCGACCTGGGTGGTGTACGTAGGAGTTGCCGCGGGCTGTGCGTTCGTGCTCGCCGCGTGCGGCGTGTTCTTTGTGCGCCGGTTCACCAGCAAGGGCGCGCTTCGTTTCACGCTGTCCTTGCTCTTGGGCCTCGTTGGCGCGGCGGTTGGTGCCTGGTTCTTCAGCGATTCGATATGGCCCGGCCTGCGCTACGACCCCGTGCCCGAAACAGGAATCCGGTTCTTCCCGGCATTTGTTGAGGCGTACCAGGAGACCACGCTCCGCCGCCTGCCCGGGCTTGAGATGACCGAGCTCGAGTTCTACTCGTGGTGGCCGCTCCAGCTCATCCTGATGCTGTTCGTGGTGAACATGGTCACGGCGACCGTTCGGAGGATCGAGTTCACCTTCAAGAACCTTGGCGTCCTGACGGTGCATACAGGCATCGTCGTGATTGCACTCGGGAGTGTGTACTACCAGGGCCTCAAGCGCGAGGGCGACATGCTCCTGCTCTCCGGCGCGCCGCTAGCCGACGGCAGCCCGGGGTTGGGCCGGCCCGAGCGAATTTACTATGACAACATCCAGACCTCATTGTTCGTGTATCAGCACCGGGGTTGGCAGCAGCGCAGGCTGTCCGGTGTGCCCCGTTACAACGACTACAACCTCGGTGTGACCGCTGGGCTGACCGCATCCGAGGTCGCCGGTTTCGAACCCGCGTGGCTGAACGGGCCCGACCGCACGCTCTCTGTTGAGATCCCGGCGCCGAAAGACGAGGCCGCGCGGGCGCTGATCGATCCAGACATCGAGTTCCGCATCATTGGCTACGCGCAGTATGCCGAGTCTGTAGACGACTGGGTGCAACTGGACCCGTCAGAGGATCCCCTCTCGGCCCAGCGGGGCGATCTGATCCCACTGAACATCGTTCAGCTTACGAGCCGCCTCCCGGACGACGACGGCAACGTCGAGGATGCGCGTGCCTTCGCTTTCACGCTCGCCCCGACAGAGCCGACTGGGCGCTACAGCGACAACGGGTTCATCTCTGTCGAGTACCTCCCGATCGGCACGAGCCCCGAACGGATCCGTGACCTGAGCGAGCAGATCCCGGGTGGAGCTCCGCACGGGCTCGTGATCGAGGTTCCCGGGGCGGGCCTGAGGCGCGTCGTGCCTGCGCAGATCGGTCGCGCGATCACGCTGGGTGACACGGGCTACACCATCACGGTTCAGCAGCTTTTGCCAGAGCCACCTTTCCCGATCGTGACCGAGGGCTACGAGGGCGCGAACTCAAGCGTTGCTGTCGTCCGAGTGAGCCGCACGGTTCCCGAGACGGGAGAGGCCGAGACGTACGAACGGTACATATACAGCCGCTTCCCCGCGATCGATCAGGACATCATCGTGGGCGGAACGCGGGCCGATGGCCGCCCGAATCGGCGCGACCCCGAGCCCGGGCTGAAACTAACGTACCTCGATGCGACCCGGGTCGGCGCGCAGTTCATCGACACGCCGACCGGCGACACGCGCGTGATCGTCCGTGGCCCCGGCGGCGCTGTGCGTGTGGTTGAGGGCTTGCCCATCGAAGCCGCGCCTTGGAACGGCGAGCCGATGCCGGTCCTTCGTGACTTTGTTCCGAACCTCGACCTCTGGATCGCGGACAAGTGGCGGCATGCCCAGCGTTTCCAGCGACCGGTCCCGGTTGCCGAGCTTGATCGACAGGGCGATTTCATCGGCACCCATGACAAGGCGCTGCTGGCGGTAGAGGTCACCGCTCGCCGCTCTGGCTCGGCAGAGCCCATGCGTCGCATCGTCTGGGTGCCTTTCAGCAAGTACATGGGTCTCGATCCAAGCCTGCAGCGTCGGGTTTCATTCCCAGACGGGCGGCGCGTTGATCTGGTGTTCGGTCGCGTGCAACGCCCACTGCCGGGGTTTCAGCTCAGGCTCGTTGATTTCGAGATGATCGCCTACGACAACCGCGGCGCACCGAGGGACTACCAGTCCACGCTGATTGTCGAGCCCGCGGGTCAGAACCCCGCGCTCGAAGAGCCGTACCGCCATGTCACCAAGCTCAACGCCCCGCTCACCGCGCCATTCCACAAGGACGGCGCCGATGGTGCGGGCCCTATCGGATTCATCAAGAAGCTCTTTGTGGGGATGAACCCGGATCAGTTCAAGTTCAGCCAGGCGGGTTGGGATAAGGCGGGCTGGGAGACCACCCAAGCCGCGACCGATCGGGGTGAGATGCCGAGGCCGATCGCCAACTTCACGATCCTGGGCGTCGGAAACAACCCCGGTATCTACGTGATCGCTCTCGGTGGAATCCTCATGAGCGTCGGGATCCCCTGGGCGTTCTATGTAAAGCCTTGGCTGGTGCGGCGTGAGTCCGCCAGACTTCGGGCGCAGCACGCAAAGGGCGCCGCCGAGGAATCCGCATCTGAGCCAAAGCCCGTCGTATCTCCGGCCGTTGAAGAACACAGCACAGCCAAGGAAGAAGCAGGAGCCCCGGCATGACCGCCCGAGTCCTCGCGTTGCTGATTGCCCTCATCACGTTTCCGTACGCCTTGTTCGCGCAGACCGCCCCGGCTGGGAACGCTCATCCGGAGACCGAAGCGGTCACAAACGCCGAGCAAGAGATACCGAACCCGTTCGGTGAACCGGCGCTCATCATCGATGACACCGTTGAG
This sequence comes from Planctomycetota bacterium, assembly GCA_039186605.1. Classification (GTDB taxonomy): domain Bacteria; phylum Planctomycetota; class Phycisphaerae; order Phycisphaerales; family UBA1924; genus JBCCZZ01. Next base: position 64,397 of record JBCCZZ010000006.1, read on the forward strand.
GCGACCGAGAAGCATGAATTTGCGCAGCAGATCGATGTTGAGCCGCTCGCTGAACTCGCCGTAAGCCACGGCGGGCGTGTGAAGGTCATGGACACGCTCGCGCGAGAGACGGTTTCGTTCATAACTGGGAAGGGCGCATATTTCGATGTGGTGCCGGATGGCGAGGGTGGGCGCGAGAAGGCCAGCTACGACCCGGTTTTCACGCTCTTCGACCTCATCATCGATCCCGCGTACTACGTCACCAAGCCGCTCATCCACGTCAACTACCTGCCGCTGCGGCAGGCCTATTTGAACAAAGCGCTCCCGGACGACCCCGAGACGCGCGAGGGCTGGAAAAAGCTTGGCAAGATAAGCCCGCTGATGGCGGATCGGTACGGGCAGGAGATTTTCGCGGAGCACGAGTTCGAGGACCCCTGGCGCGAGGCGGCGGGGCGTGTCTTCAACGCCCTCCAGCTGTGGACCGCCAGCGAGAACAACATGCTGCTGGTGACCCCTGGTGATCCGGATTTGCCTTGGACCCACGTCTCCCAACTGCCCGACGGCCACCCGGCCAAGGCCGCGGCCCTTGAACTCGGCGCTGCGTGGCGCGCTCTCGATGTTGAACGGACCAACAGCGCAATCGCGATGCTCACGCAAGAGCTTCGTGCGATCGACGAGGCGGGCTACCCGACAACTCGGATCGGCCTGGAGATGGCATACAACCGATCGAACGCCTTTGAGTGGGGCAGCTGGCTCTATTTCTTCAGCCTGCTTGCGCTCTTGCTTGCCTTCGGCACTGGACGCAAATGGCTCCTTGTTACTGGCGTAACAACGCTGATCATCGCTCTGGTGCTTCACACGCTTGGCTTCACCGCCAGGTCACTGATCGCTGAGCGCTTCGCGATCCAGAACCAGTTCGAGTCGATGACCGGGATTAGCCTTTTTGCGGCGATCGTCGGCTTCGCGCTCGCGGCCTTCCGCAAGCAGTGGATCTTTGCCGCGGCCGCGAGCGCGACGGGTTTTCTTGTGCTCATCACCGCGACGCAAACGGGCATCCCGGGCTCGACGATCGAGCGCGAGGCCGCAATTCTGAATACCTCGATCTTGCTGAAGTATCACGTCACGACGGTGCTGGTGAGCTACGGGCTGATCACCCTCGCGTTTATCGTGAGCCTGTTTTACCTTGGCACGCACTACATGGCGCGGTTGAAGACTCCGGCGGTCGCATCGGTTGAGGCGCGGAGCAGCACCGGCGCAGCGCTCAGCGCGGGCCCCGAGTCTGTCGCAGCCGCCGCGTTGAGCCCGGAGGCACGGCCGGTCGCCGCAAGCGTGAAGCGCACGCTCAAGGACCTCGATAGCGCCCAGATGATCATCCTCCAGCTCGCGTTCTGGACGCTGGGGGTCGGCATCCTGCTCGGGGCTTGGTGGGCGGATCACAGCTGGGGTCGCTGGTGGGCCTTCGACCCGAAGGAGACCTGGGCGCTGATCACATGGATCGTGTACCTGATCGTCATCCACCTCCGCTTTAGCAACATCAAGGACCGGGGACTGACCACGGCCTGGCTCAGCGTGATCGGCTTCGTGGTGATGCTCTGGACCTACTTCGGCGTGAACCTGCTGCTGCCGGGCCTGCACGCGTACGCGTAAGAGTCAAGGGTCATCGCCCTCGCGGAGCTCACTCCATAGCCACTCGCGCGACCGTACAAACGCTTCCGACTGCGAGTCGTAGACATCGTGGTAATGGTGGACATGTGGTGATGGTACTCGTGGATCGCCGGGGATGAATCCGAGCGTCTCGATCAGCTCTTGTGCGGTCGCCACGGGACCATAGAAAAAGAGCATTTCGTGCTGGTCGTAGATGACCTGGCCGGTTTCGCTCATGACCCAGATCGCGTGTCGTCCATCACGCTCAAGCATCTCCGCATAAGCGTTGAGCGTCTCAGTGATTTCGCCAAGGCTCAGCCATCCTGCACTCTCGTATCGTCCTGACTCGATCCCAATCGGGCGAGCGAACACGATGTAAAGCAGTTTGAACGGGCCTTCGAGAATGCCTGCGAGGTTTAGCAGGAGTTCTACACCCGCCCGCGGTACGCCAACGCGCAACCGGCTCCAGCCGTCTCCAGCGTCGACTGCAAAGGTGCCATCGTGTCGAAATGCTTCGTCGGTGCCAGGTTCGTATCCCGGATCGTCCCCGGGAGACAGTGCCGGGAAGTATCCGAGTTTGTACAGACCAGCATCCATCGGCGGTATTCTACTGCGTGACCAGGCTCGATCCTGCCTTCTTCGCCCGCGATGCCGAGACGCTCGCGCACGACTTGCTGGGCCGCACGCTTGTTCGTGTCCTCGATGGCCAGCGCATGTCGGGCCGCATCGTCGAGACCGAGGCGTACCTCGGGCCCGACGATCTGGCCGCGCACACCGCTGGCTGGCTTCGCACACCTCGGGTTGAGCCGATGTATGCGAAGCCGGGCACCGCTTACATCTACATGACCTACGGCATGCACCATTGCCTGAACTTCAGCGCCGACCGCGAGGGCTTCCCATCGGCGGTGCTGATCCGTGCGATCGCACCGGTGGACGGTGTGGAGATCATGAGATCGCACCGTCCAAACGCAAAGAGGCCGATAGACCTGGGCAACGGGCCGGCCAAGCTGTGCGAAGCGCTTGTGCTCGATCGCGCACAAAGCGGTGTCGACGCGTGCCGGTCTTCCGAGCTCTTTCTCGAAGCGGGCGACGAGGCTTGCCCGAGGAAGATCGCATCCTCAGCGCGTGTCGGGGTCGCGTACGCGGGGGTTTGGGCAACGAAACCGCTCCGTTTCTTTCTGGATGGAGAGGCGCACGTCAGCAAAGGCCGGCCCACGACCAGCGGGGATGTTCGCAAGAGATTAGGGTAAAACCATTGTTATTTGCCCCGAGCACATCACACGGAAATCTGCTTGGCGATATCCCTCGTATCCGACATACGATCGGTACGTACGGCACTCGGCAGAGGGCCCGGTGAGATTGCCCATGAATGAGCCAACCTCATTGGACTGGAACGCGCTCCGCGATGCTGCGGGTCCCTATAGCGCCGAGGCATTCACGTTCGTCCACGACGGACTTGGCCACACCGTCCGCACTTGCCGCGAGGACGCCGGGCCAGACGAGCAGCATGTCTCCGGCGCCGAGCTCTGCTTTGGTCTTCGCGATCTCGCTCAGAAGCGATATGGCCTCCTTGCCCGTACCGTGCTTGAGCGTTGGGGCATCCATCGCACCGAGGACTTCGGCAAGATTGTCTTCGCCATGGTCGATCTGGGCCTGATGCGCAAGACCGATGAAGACTCCTTCGAAGACTTTGTCGAGGTGTTCGATTTCGACGAGGGCTTCGAGCCGCTCGAAACGGTCTGACACCGAATGCGAAATGCTAGCTGGCGTGTTTCTCACGCCTGTATGCTGCGCACCTAATGACCGAGACCAACGGCGAGCAATCAACCCCAACCGGCGATCGAGGCGGGCTGCACATCTGGCAGTACCGCTGGGTTCGGGACATCCTGGTCATCGTTTGCATCGTTCTGCTGCTGAGGCTGGGCCAGTCCATCAGTGTCGTCACGGTCCCCGTCCTGCTCTCGATCCTGTTCGCTTACCTGCTCGAACCGGTCGTCGCGTGGGTCATGAACCGGTTCAAGCTCAAGCGCACCGCGGCGGTAGGTGCCACTCTGGTCGCGACGATTTCCCTCGTTGTCGTGCCCGCGGCGCTCGCCCTGACGTACGGAATCGTCCAGATCGTCAGTCTGGTGACGGGTGTTGTCGCGAATGTTCAGGTAGTCCGGGGTCAGCTGCCGACCGCTGCGGCGCCGGAATCGTTCGATGGCGACGACCCTGGCGAATCGGCGTATGCGGCTCAGCTCGAAGAGGGCCGCGCGTTCGTCCATGAGCAGTCGGGCGACGCCTGGGTCTGGATCTACGACAAGATCGCCGAGGCGGGCCGGCGCGACACGGATCTTGGTGAGACGCTCGACACGGTGAGCAACTGGGTGATCGATAACTCGGAGCGCGTCGCCACCAGCGTCGCAGGCGCCGGTGCCGACTTGTTGAGTGTGCTCGTTGGGTTCACGACCGGCATCATCGGCGCCGGTTTCATGCTCTTCTTGACGGCCTTCTTCTTCTTCTTTGTTTCGAGCGGCTGGGTTGACGTCAAAGACTTCGGTCTCAAGCTCGTTCCGAGCAAGCACCGCAAAAAATCCGTCCACCTGACGGGCGAGTTTGACCGCGTGATCAGCGGTTTCATCCGAGGGCGTCTCATCATCGCGTTCCTTCAGTCGATCGTGTTCACGATCGGCTACGCCGCGATAGGCGTCCCGGCGGCTTTCATCCTTGGGCCCGCGGTTGCGCTGCTCTCGATCGTGCCCTATCTCGCGCTTGTGGGCGTCCCGATCAGCATCGGGCTCATGTTCCTAGAAACACCGGCTGGGTTTCGAGGTGAGTGGTGGTGGATTATCGCCGCACCGACGGCGTTCTACTTCTTCGCTCAAGCGATCGATGACTACCTCTGGACTCCGAGGATCCAGGGCAAGGAGACGGGCATGAGCACGCCCGCGATCGTCTTCGCCTCGCTCGCGGGGGGCGTTCTCTTCGGCGTCTTCGGATTGCTTATTGCGATCCCGATCGCCGCGTGCCTCAAGATCGCGGCCGATGAGCTGTTTTGGCCCCGCTTCCGTGAGTGGGCCGAGGGCCGTGCGAACGACCCGCTGCCGATCAGCGAGGACTGACGGCTCTGTTCAAGACCCGACGGGAAAGGAACAGCCGATGTACCGGGTGGATGATCGGGACGAAGTCGTTGAGCTTCGCGGCATCCCGCAGCCTGATCCGGACGCGCCATGTCCTGCTGTGGTGGCCAACCAGGCTGGCGTGGGTCTGACCTACCTCACCGTTGGCAATCGGCACCAAGCAGGCAGCGATCCAAAGCAGAACATGGCCGAAGAGGTAGCTCTCATCCGCTTCCCGACCTGCATCGCGCACTACTTCGGGCCACCCAACGATGAATCGATTGCCGGTCACCCGCTCGCGGAGCGAGGGCTTAAGCCCTGCGGTGTGTTTGAGGTCCGTCAGTCATCCTGGATCCGTGAAGCAGAGCGATACAACACCGGTCGCCAAGCCCTCGATGCGGCGTGGTTGCTTAAATACCGACACTTTGTGTTCGCATTCCACGACGAACTCTTTGAGTGCATCGGTAGCCAGATCGAGATCCGCGAGACCGCGCTTGTGAGCGATGCGGTGGTGACCGAACTCGCGCGGTTCGTCGGCGAGCCCTGAGAGCCATCACTCCACGGGAGGCAGGTATCGAGCAGGTATGGGGCCTGCGTTGTCCTCGCTGCTCCAGATCACGCTCAGCAGTTTCCAGTCATCGCCGATGCGTACGAGCTGGATGCTATTGATCCCGCGGGCGATGATCGGCCCGTCCTCTTCGCTCCGAGCTTCATAGCTGCTGAAGACCTGGGCGATGCCGCCGTACACGTCGATCTCGTTGTAGAGCGGCACCTCGAAGAACCCGTTCGTCTCTAGCCACTCACCCGACGCCTCGATGTAGCCCTCTGGCGTGACGCCCCCAGGCGCCCAGACACCGTCTCGCTTACGCACGCTCGCGAGGCGAGCATCCTCGGCGAAGAGTTCACGGAATCGATCCCAGTCGCGCTCTTCTCCGGCGGGTCCGGAGATGACATCGTACAGATTGGCTACCACAGCTGATACGGCGTCCGCGGGGTCCTCCGTGGCGGGCTGCTCTCCGATCTGTCCGATCAGTAACGCTATTGATACGAGTCCGATGTGCATGTTTGTTCTCCTACTCGCGGCCAGGCCCGAAGACAAGGTCGCGCCAACGTTCCGGAGTGGCGCGGTACTCCTGGAGACATTCGGTGAGTACTGCGCTCGGCTTGTTTGTAACGCTGCGGCCCTGGTGCTTCCAACTCGCCCGCCCGTCCCAGCCGAACCGTGTTCCGATACCGATCGCCTCCGGATACCTCAGCGCGTAGATCTCGGAGCGCTGCGGCGACGAGACATTCCAGACATAGGCAAGGACAAGGTTGGAGATCTTGGCATACTTCTGTTGGATCGAGAATGATGCACGCGTCGCCGCCTTCATCTGGATCGGGACCGACACGAACTCGGTCGTGTCATCAACGAGATCCGAATAGACGACCAGGTCAACCCCACGGTCACGGATGGGGAGTGCGACCTCGAAGCCAGCACTGACAATCTGGTGGATCAGCAGCTGTCGCCCGAGTATCTCTGTCTGTTGCGAATCGAGGGTCATCCACGACAGAGCTTACCGTCGCCGCTTCTTCCCCTTGCCCCCGCCCTTGCGGCTCTTGAACCGCCCGCTGCTCGCGCTCTTGGTCGAACCCTTGCCGCCCATGCCCGGAAGGCCCATGCCGCCGATCCCCGCGTGGGCACCCGCGGCGAGGCCCGCCATACGCTCGGCCTGGTCAGCGCCACCCATGCCGCCCATCATCTTTGTCATCTTATTGATCGCGCCGAACTGATTGACCAGCCGGCCGACTTCTTCCTGCTTGCTGCCGCTGCCGTTCGCGATGCGGCGCTTGCGGGGGTTGTTGATGACATCGGGCTTGGCGCGTTCCTCCTTGGTCATCGAGTTGATCATCGCCTCGACGCTGTCGAGCTGTCCGTCGTCGATCGGGATGTCTTTCAGCGCCGAGCCCACACCCGGGAGCATCCCGAGGATCTGCTTCATGGGTCCCATCCGACGGATGGTCTTGAGCTGCTTCAGGAAGTCATCCATGCCCAGCTCGCCCCGGGCCATCTTGTTCTGAAGCCGCTCGGCCTCCGCCTCCGATACCTCCGCCTGGGCCTTCTCGACGAGCGACACGACATCGCCCATGCCGAGAATCCGCCCGGCGATCCGCTGCGGGTGGAAGGGTTCAAGCCGATCGAGATGCTCGCCGACACCCATGAACCGGATGGGAGCACCCGTGACCTTGCGCACGCTGATCGCGGCGCCGCCTCGCGTGTCTGAATCAAACTTCGTCAGGATGACGCCGTCAACCGCGAGCTGCTCGTGGAACGCCTTGGCGCTGTTGACCGCGTCCTGACCGGTCATCGCATCAACAACGAGGTAGATCTGATGAGGCTCGACAGCGCGTTGCACACCCGCCAGCTCCCCCATCAGGTCGTTGTCCACATGCAACCGACCCGCCGTATCGAGGATCAATGTGTCGATCCCCTGATCGCGCGCGGACTTGAGCGCGTTCCGGCAGACCTCGACCGCGACGCCCACACGCTCGCCGTACGCGCCGACCTTGTCTTTCTCCGCGTAAAACGCGATATCAGTCTCGCCCGGCGCGTTCTCGCGGACCTGCTCGGTGACGGTCTCGAGCTGCTCGACGGCCGCCGGGCGTTGGAGGTCCGCCGCGGCGACCATCACGCTCCTGCCCTGTTTGCGGAGCCTCGCGGCCAGCTTGCCGCATGTCGTGGTCTTCCCCGAGCCCTGGAGCCCGCACATCATGACAACGGTCGGGCCGGGCTTGAACGCCGGCACTTCGTACGCGCTGGTGTCAAGGGCAGCCTCCGGTGGCGCCTCCGGATCCCCGCCCAGGATCTCGATGAGCTTCCGATGGACGATGGCGATCATCTGTTCACCGGGCTCGACGGCGCCGATGACCTTCTCGCCGAGGGCCTCATCGAGCACCTCATCGCAGAAACCGCGAACGACGTCGTAGTGGACATCGGCTTCGAGCAGCGCCGTCTCGACCTCTTCCATCGCCTCGCGGACGTTGGACTCGGTGATCTCGCTCTTGCCGCTGATCTTCTTGAAAAGGCCGTTGAAGCTGTCGTTGAGCCGCTCGAACATGCAGATCCCTCTCGATGCGCCGCAGATCGGGCCGCATCGGTGATGGTGTCATCGGATGTCAGAGCTGTGACCGCAGCGGGGGATCTTAGCCGGGCCGCTTGCCCGTCTCGATCCAGCCAGCGAGCGTCTCGCGGTCCCACGTGTTTACACACAGATCCTTGGTCAGCCATCCCCGCCGCCCGGTCTGCACGCCATAACGAAGGTTGTCAAAGTCCTCCGCGACGTGCACATCGCAGTTGATTGCGATGAGCACGCCTAACTCGACCGCCGCGCGGACATGCGTGTCCCGCAGATCGAGCCTGACCCAGTGAGCGTTAATCTCAAGGGCGACATCGTGCTCGCGGCACGCCGCGATGATCTCGTCCATCGCCGGTTCGAGCCCGGGACGGCGTCCGATGAGCCGCCCCGTGGGATGACCGATCACGCGGCTCAGCGGGTGCTCGATCACCCGGAGCAGCCGCTTGGTCGCCGTCTTCGGGTCCTGGCTGAGCGACGCGTGGGGGCTCGCGACAAAGTAGTCCATCTCACGCAGCACGTCGTCGTCGTAGTCGAGCGTCCCATCGACGAGGATGTCCACTTCGTTGCCGCACAGTATTGAGATATCCGGGTGCTCAGCACGGACCGCCTCGATCGCTTTCCGTTGCGCCTGGAGTCGATCGACACTGAGGCCGTTCGCCTGCACACTGCTCTTCGAGTGGTCGGTCACCGCGATCGTGTGGAATCCACGGTCCTCAGCGCACGACACCAGCTCTTCGAGTTTCAGCCGTCCATCGCTTTCGGTCGTATGTGCATGCAGTTCGGCCCTGATCGAATCGACAGTGACCAACTCTGGAAGCTCGCCTGCATTGAGCTCGCCCCGATCCTCACGAAGCTCTGGCGGGACCTCCGGAACGCCAAGCTTCGCGTACACCGCCGCTTCGCTCTCACTGGCGACAGGCGTGAGCCCGCGTTTCTGCGGCGGCTCATCCTGCGAGCTGTCATCTTCGAAGAGCCCATACTCGTTGAGCGTGAGGCCCTGCTTGATCGCCCGCTCGCGGAGGCGGACATTGTGCTCCTTGCTGCCCGTGAAGTACATCAGCGCAGCGCCCCAGCTCTCGGCCGGTACAACCCTGAGGTCTGCCTGGATCGTCGGCTCATCATCTTCTGCGAGTCCGCGCCAACGCCCGAAGTTCTGCGGCAGCAAGAGCCGAACGCTCGTTTTGCTCTCTCCGCTCGCGAGGACCTCGCGAACGCCGTCGAGCGAGCGAAACGCCTCATGGACACTCGCTGGGTTTTCGGCGGTGACGAGGATGTCGATGTCCCCGATTGTCTCCTTGCCGCGTCGGAGCGAGCCTGCAAACGCCGCGTCATTGACGCCCTTGATCGCGAGCATCTGCTCGACCAGCTGCTCTGCGAGAGGCCTGACCATGCCCAGGGGCATCCGCCGCCCAGCCTCGTGCGCGTACTTCAGCGCCTTGGTGATATTGTCGACCGTCTTCTGGCCCATCCGCGGGAGCCCCATGATCGACCCGTCCTCGATCACACGCTTCAGCCCCGCAGCGTCAACCACACCCAGCTGATCCCACAGCAGCTTGACCGTCTTGGGTCCCAGCCCCTGCAGACCGAGCAATGCAATCAGTCCCGCCGGCACATTCGCGGCCAGGGTGTCGCGCTCCGAGATCGCCCCGGTGTCGAGGTACTCGACGATCTTCTCGGCCGCTGAAGCCCCCACGCCGTCGAGTTCCTGGAGGCGCTTCGATCGAGCCTTTGCGTCGCCGTCGCCCGCGATCGTCTCGACCTCCGCCCCCAGATCGCCCAATACGCGCGCGACCTTCGCGTGCGCGTTCACCTTGAAGCGGTTCTCTCCGAGCAGTTCAAGCATCTGTGCGATCTGCTCGAACTGCCCAGCAATCTCGGCCGTTTTGCCCATGTGTTCAGGGTAGGGGCGGGCCGGTCACCCCACGTCACCGAGTTCCAGCCAGGCCCCGTGCGCCCGCTTGAGCCGCCGCCACAGCACCGCCTCTTCTGGCGCATCCAGCCCGGGGGAACGCTCGATCCACGCGGCCGCGTCCCTCCTCGCCAAGTTTAACAACTCACGGTCCTTCATCGGATCCGCGATCTTGAACGGCGCCATGCCGGACTGCTTCGTCCCGAACAGCTCGCCCATCCCACGGATTCGTAGATCCGCCTCGGCCAGCTTGAAGCCGTCGCTCGTGGCGGCGACGGCTTCGAGCCGCTCTTTCGCGTCCTCGGTCTCCGCATCGCCCAGCAGCCAGCACTTTGATGCGGCCGACCCACGACCGACACGTCCCCGCAGCTGATGCAGCTGTGCGATGCCGAACCGCTCGGCGTGCTCAATCACGATCGCGCTCGCCTCAGGAACATCCACACCCACCTCGATAACCGTCGTCGCGATCAGCACATCGAGCCGTCCATCCCGGAATGCGTCCATCACGAACTCGCGCTCTCCGCGCGGCAGTCGCCCATGCACAACCCCGATCCGGGCATCGGGCAAGTAGTGCTCCGATAGCTCCTCGCGCACACGCTCGACATCGCGCAGCTGCTCCGAGTCGATCGCCGGAACCACGACGTACGCCCGCTCACCACGCCCTATCCGATCGCGTACATCCGCGTAGGCCGCGGTCCGCCCCGCGAGCGGGATCAGTTCAGTTTCGATCGGTGTCCGCCCTGGCGGGAGCGAGTCGATCGTGATCACGTCCAGATCCCCGTACAGCGTCATCGAAACCGTCCGAGGGATCGGCGTCGCCGTCATCACCAGCGTGTGCGGCACCCGCCCGGCTTCTGCGCCCGTGCGCAGCACCGCCCGCTGGCGCACGCCGAACCTGTGCTGCTCATCCACAACGGCAACCGCGAGCGACGAGAACCGCACCCGCTCGCCGATGAGAGCGTGCGTTCCGATCACGAGGTCGATCTCCCCCGCCTCAAGGTCACGGAGTGTCGCGGTTCGCTCTGCTGAGGCACCGGTCAGCAATGCCGTACGCACGCGTGAGCCCTCGAGCATCCTTCCGATCGACGCCGCGTGTTGCTCCGCGAGGATCTCCGTTGGCGCCATGAGCGCCGCTTGGTGCCCCTCGGCGACCGCGAGCAGCATCGCGTACAGCGCGACCGCGGTCTTCCCGCTGCCCACATCGCCCTGAATCAGCCGGTTGGCTGGGTGCACCTTCGCCAGGTCCCCGCGCAGGTCCTGAACAACCCTCGCTTGTGCCTTGGTCAGCTCGAACGGCAACCGCGACAGAATTCGCTCGTGGATCGTGTCCGCGGTGTCGAGCTCCGGGGCACGGAACAGCCGGCGGATATCGGCTCGCCTCCGGTGAACAGCGAGCTGCATCAGCAGCAGCTCGTCATACGCCAGCCGACGCCGCGCATCGGCGACTTCCGATTCATCCTCGGGTGCATGCATCATGCGGTATGTCTCGGCGAGCCGAGGAAGCTCACGCTCGCCGCAATAGGCTTCGGTCAGATGATCGTCGATTTCTTCGAGCGCATCGCACAGCACCTCGGAGACCGCTCGCTCGATATCTGCGCTCGCCACCCGCTCGCTTGCCGGGTATATGGGGCGCAGCCGTTCGCCCGTTGCTTCAGGCTCCGGATCGTCTCCGTCTTCATCGAGCAACTCGAACCGCGGGTTTGCGATCTGCAAGCCGCCGCCGCGCGCCTTTGGGGTTCCCTGTACGCGAAGCCGATCCCCAGCGTGGATCTTCTTCGCGAGGAACGCTTGGTTGAAGAACACCAGATCCACCCGCCCAGAATCATCGAGCAACGCGGCCTCGAACCGGGACACCCGCCCGGTACGAACCGCACGGCACGCGCCGACCTCACCCCGTGCGGTCCCAACCACGCCCTCGACGAGATCCGCGATCACCCCTTCGCCCGCTTCCCGCTGGTGACGGTGGGGCAGGTGCGCGATCAGCTTGCCGATGTTCGTGAGCCCGAGCGTCCGGAATCCTTCGGCCTTCCGCGCCCCGATCCCCGGGACACTCATGATCGAGCGTGTCAGGACCGACGCTTCAGCCACCGCCGGTCTCCTGCTGCACATCGGAACTTGGTTGATGCTTCAGATCAGGGTTCGGATCGATCTCGCGGAGATACTGCCACGAAAAGATTCCCGTCTGGTGCCCATCGTTGAACCGGATCCGGATCGCGTAGTTCCCGACCAGCTCGGCATCGATTGCCTCGACGGCGCCTCCCGCTGCAGACGGCAAGACCGTTAGCGGGTTCGCGTCCATCTGCTTGCGGAGCTCCTTCATGTCCGCGCTGGGGCTCAGCCGGCGGAGATACGCGATCGGGTAGTACGAGCTTGTCCCGTCCGCCCATTCGATCGCGAGACCCCGGTCCTTCTTCAGGTCGAGCTTCGCGGGTTGGTCTGGTACCCTCGCCATGACCCATGAGCGTACGCGGGAGGCAGGCCATGACGGCCAATCCAAATGGTGATCAGCCGGTGGGCCGCTTCAGCGATAGGCTCGCGCGAGCGATCGACGCAAAGCGGGCACCTGTCTGCGTGGGGCTGGATCCGGACGCCGGCAGGCTCGACCCATCGATCCCGGGTGCGGTTGACCCAGAACGGTTCACCGCATTCGGCCGAGGCGTGATCGACGCGGTCGCCGATCTCGTCCCTGCGGTCAAGCCCCAGAGTGCCTGCTACGAGCGGTTCGGCTCCATGGGCATCCGCTCCCTGGAGAACACCGTCCGATCGGCCCGCGATGCGGGGCTGCTCGTCATCCTCGACGCCAAGCGGGGCGATATCGGTGTGAGTGCCCGCCACTACGCCGCGGCGGCCTCGAGCATGGGCGTCGACGCGATCACGGTGAACGGCTACCTCGGCGCTGAGACCGTCGAGCCATATCTCGAAGCCGGCCTCGGTGTCTTCGTCCTCGTCCGGACGAGCAACCCGGGCTCGGACGATGTTCAGTCTCGCACGCTCGCGGACGGCCAGACCGTGGCAGAGATGATGTCCCAGCAGGTTGCATGCCTCGGGGCCAACGTGATCGGTGACCGAGGACTCAGCGACGCTGGCGCTGTGGTTGGTGCAACGAAGCGCGCGGACGCAGTAAGCCTCCGCCGACGGATGCCCCATCAAATGCTGTTGATCCCTGGAGTTGGCGCCCAGGGCGGCACGATCGAGGATGTCCGTGAGATGTGCAGGCCCCACGCCGAGCGCCACGGCGATCTGGGCGTGGTTATTAACGCCAGTCGAAGCGTTATCTTCGCCGAGCCCGCAGGGGGCGAGCCTTGGACCGAGGCTGTCCGCCGCGCGGCGCGTGAGCTCGCGCTGGAGAGCGCGTCCCTGCTTGGTTGATAAACGATGATATAAAGGCCCGGAGCGGTACAACGCGCACCACCCCGGGCCTGGGTCAGTCTGTCTCTATGTCTTTGTCTCTCTAGTTGTGCGATCGCCGACGGCGTGAGGTGAGACCAAACCCACCAAGCAGCATCGCCGCTGCGGCGGGAGCCGGGATGAACCTCGCGGTGCCGCTGAACGACCCCTCGCTCACCCACGGGCGGTCGGGGCGACCAAGGCTGTCGAGCCCGAGCGGCCCAGGGGCTCCAAGTATCGGGTCCGGCTGGATGTTCGTAAGCGTGAAGGCGAAGTCGGCGCTGTTGTCGATGCTGTCGCCAGCGAAAAGGCCGTAATCGGCGGCGTTGGCACCGAGTTCTGTGTCGATGTAGTCGATGAGTGTCTGCTCGACCGAATAGGTCACCGCACGCACAGCACTCCCATTGGAACCCGGGCCGCCGAAGATCCCGCCCGAGCTGCCCCAGGTGTCCGAGGTGCCCAGCACGGTCTGCGCTGCGTCGCTTGCGCTCACCGTCATCAGTGTGTCCGTAAAGACGCCGTCACCATCGAGGTCGCCCTTGAAGTCGAAGAACGGCGAACGCACCCAGTAGTTGTGCACAAACAGGCCCGGCATCACCTCGACAGATTCCACCAGCGATGACAACGCGAATCGCCCGGAGAACTCCGCCTTGATCGAGAGCGTCGAGAAAACCCCGTTCTCATCGTCGATCAGCAGGTCCACAGGAACCGCGTTGGCGGCACCGTCCTCGAACGTGAACTGGCTCGACGCAAAGTCTGACGCAAAGCTGAACGTGGTCGCCGCAGCGGGCGCAGCGACAGCAGTTACCGCAAGCGCGGCTGCACGTATCGCGGACATCGGGTTCTCCCTCGTGGCTCACACCCAACGGAACTCGGGTGCCTAAGCCTGCACTTACTCCGCCACAGAGATACACGCGCCGGCGCAGCGTGCCAGTTAAACGGGAGGAATTCGGCTGGTTGTGCAGGTTTCGACGCGAGCCGCGTGCGACGTCGGCGGGATCACATCGGCTTCTTGTCGATGGTCACGTCGTACACATTGAGCAGCTTGGCCTTGTCGAAGACCATCTCCTGGCGGCTCAGGCCCACGATGTCGTACTCGGTGGTTAGCTCGATCGCGTCCACCGGGCACGCCTCCTCGCACATCCCGCAGAAGATGCACCGCAGCTCGTCGATCTCAAACTTCGCGGGATACTTCTCGCGGTCGTCCCAGGGGCTCTCAGCGGCCGTGATGTGAATGCAGTTTGCCGGGCAGATCGTCGGGCACATCATGCACGCGACGCACTTCACGCGGCCTTCCTCATCGCGGTTCAGGCGGTGAAACCCCCGGAAGTTGGGGGCGTGCATGCCACCCTCTTCAACCGGATAGTGCTCACGGCGCTCCTCCGGATACTGGAGGCTGCGGTTGGTCTTGGGCTGGCCAGGGAATGCGCGGCTCTGGCCGAAGCTGGTGAAAAAATGCCGCATCGTCGTCGCGAAGCCCTTGAAAACCTCCGGGAAGTAGATCTTCTCCGAAGCGTTCATTGGCGCTGGGTTGATGCGCACGATTTCGTCGTCGCGGATGGGCATGGAGGCGGAGTATACGGGGGCGCAGGCTCCGCGCCGCGGATCTTCAACCCTGCGCGCACGCCAGCTTTATACTGGTACCGAATGGCATCAAAGCGAGGACACCCGCCGCTCTTCGAGCTGCTCCGAGATGACGACCAGGGCGTCGGTCGATCCGCCGGTCAGGCGAGGTCGCCGCAGTCCACCGTCGCCACCGAGCCCAAGCCAGAAACAAAGCCCGAGCCGCCACCCCCGACGCAGTCAGTTCCTGATAAAGCGGAGCCGGAACGGGCCAATCCCGAGCCAAAGGCCGACGCGGCACCGTCGCCTCCGATCGCGTCTCCCGCTCCGCCGAAGCCGGCTGCAGACCCGGTGCCAAAGCCCGCTCCCGCCCCCCTCCCCTCGTCGCCAGAGCGAATTCCTGTGGAGGCCAAGCCGCGCGTGCGGGTCTCAACCGGGACGCCACAGGCCAGCAGCAAGCCCGACAAGCCTGCAGAGCCGCCAGAGTCCCCCGAGGTCGCGGCATTCGCCTCGGGCACGATCGAGCTGAAGCTCGCGCACGTTTACATCGGGGCGGCGGGCGTCGCGATCGCCCTCATCCTGGTCTGGGGTCTGGCGTACAACATCGGGGCCAGCCAGAAGCAGCAAGAGATGGAGGCTCGATACAGCCTCGATCCCAACGTGCCGCCCATCATCGAGCCGCTCGACCAGACGATCACCCACTCGGATCCGACCGCAGGCCCCGGGGTTGCCCAGGCTACGCCCCGTCGGGAGCCGCAGGCCGCGACATCCGGGGAGACCAGGAGCAGGCCTGACCGGCAGAACTCGGTGGTATCTACGCCCCCTTCGCAGGGTCTTGTCCTCATCTCGACTGGCCGAAGCACTTCCGATCCTCGCCAGCCCGAGTTTAACTATCTGGAGCTGATCGGCTCGGCCTATGCCGTTCCCACTGAGGAGGCTGAGCAGCTGATCGGCTACCTGGCACAGAACGGGCTGGAAGCCGTTGGGCTGCCCACCGTTGACCAGGCGACCGGAACGGTCAACAATCCTCCCCGCTACCGGATCTCGCTGCTCTCAGGAGCGGTTCCGGTCGGTCAGTACGGTGCCTCTGCGTCGGAGCGTCAGGCTCTGGAACAGCGGGTTGCTGAACTGGGCCGGGTCTGGTCGCGGCAACTGGGAGGCAGCTCAAACCTGAGCCAGCCTCTGTGGCGTAAGTACTCGCCCTGACCGCGTGTTGCGGGCAAGGGCGCCCGTGGCGAGGCCGGATGCTCCGGCGAAGCGGAAGGCGGACACCGTGAGCATCGATAGCAGCCTCAAGACCAAGGGCGGCCTCACCGGCAAGCGCAGCGTGTACACCCGCGCCGAGCGTGTCGAGATCCTCAAGCAGGAGCGCAAGATCGATCCCAAGAAGGGCGGCGCGCTGGGTCTGCAGAAGGTCCGCATCCGCGAGTGATGCCTTTGGGTGATCGCCCGCCCTATCTTCGGGCGTGGACTTTGACCGACTAATCGCAGATCGAGCATCCGGCATTGACGCAAGCGGCATCCGCCGCGCGTTCGAGCTTGGTGCCACGCTGACCGACCCCGTCAATCTCTCGATCGGGCAGCCCGATTTCCCGGTGCCCGAGGCGATCAAGCGCGCGGCTATCGACGCGATTGAGGCCGAGCGGAACGGGTACACACTGAGCGGCGGCATCCCGCCCCTCCGTCGCGCGTGCAACGCCCGTCTCGCGAGCGACCTCGGCTGGCCAGAAGAAGCGCCAGTCATCGTGACGGGCGGCACGAGTGGCGCGCTCCTCCTCGCGGCTCTCACTCTGCTTGGGCCGGATGACGAGATCGTGTTCGCCGATCCGTACTTCCCGATGTACCCGGTGCTCGCGAAGCTGTGCGGCGCGAAGCCAGTCATCGTGGACACGTATCCGGACTTCAGGCTGACCGCCGAGCGAGTCGCGCCGGTGATTACCGAGCGCACCAAGGCGGTCTTGCTCAATAGCCCTGGTAACCCAACGGGCGTTGTTGCGACCCAGCGGGACTGCGAGGAGCTTCTCGCCTTGTGCCGCGAGAAGAATGTGCTTCTGATCAGCGATGAGATCTACGACGAGTTCACGTTCCCCGACGCACGAACGGCGACGGACGCCTCGGGTCAACCCGCGTGTCCCAGTCCGGGGCGTGTTGCGGGGAGCCATGACCACCTGCTGGTTGTCCGTGGGTTCGGGAAGACTTACGGAGTCACCGGCTGGCGCATGGGCTATGCCGCGGGTCCGGCGCGGATCATCGATGAGCTGACCAAACTCCAGCAGTACACATTCGTCTGTGCCCCATCGATCGCGCAGTGGGGGTGCATGGCCAGTTTCGAGACCGATATGTCCAACGAGGTCAGCGAATACGCCCGCCGCCGCGATCGCGTATGTGAGGTGCTGGGTGAGGTGACGACGATCTCGAGGCCCGGGGGCGCGTTCTACGCCTTCTGTGAGGTCCCGGCTTCACTCGGTATGACGGGCCAGGCGTTCATGGAGCGGTGCGTGCAGGACGGTGTGATCCTGATCCCCGGCGGCGTGTTCAGCGAGCGTGACACGCACGTCAGGCTCAGTTACGCCACCGATCCAGCGAAGCTCGAGCGGGGCCTAGAGGTCGTTGCCGGCGCTATGCGAGGGGCCGCCGTTTGAGCGGAGGATGGCTCGCGGTTGGGGCGGTCGGGCTTGGGGGGTGCCTCGGTGCTCTCGCCCGGTTCGGGCTCAGCGAAGCGGCGCACCGGCTGGCCGGTACCGGATTCCCGTACGGGACGCTGATCGCTAACGGGCTCGGTTGCCTGCTGATCGGCTTCGTGCTCTTCTTCGTGCTCGAGAGAGAACACGTCAGCGAGCACGCAAGGCTGCTGATCGTCACGGGGTTCCTTGGCTCGCTCACGACCTTCAGCGCGTTTGGGCACGAGACCCTGATGCTGTTCAAGGATGGAAAGGCGGTCCTCGCTATGGCCAACGTGCTCTCAAATGTGATCATCGGTGTGCTGGCGGTTGCGATTGGTGCTGCGGTAGCGTCGGCCGTCGCGAGCGAGCAGCCGGCCCGTGGGCTTGAGGGCGGACCAAACCCGCCATCGATGATCGACATCGTGTTCCAGCAGGGCCAGGCACAGACCAGTCATGGGGTCATCAGGTACCGCGTGAAGCATGTTCTGGGTGAGCCCCATCAGGCTCGCCCAGCGATCGTCTTTCTGCATGGCTCAGGTGAGTGCGGTACGGACAACCGGAGGCAGGTCGCCGTTGGCTTGCCACCTGTGATCGCCAAGAGCCCCTCGGATTGGCCCTTTGTCGTGATCGCTCCCCAGAAGCCCACGGTCGAGAGCCAGTGGGAGGATCACGCTGAGGACGTGCTCGCGGCCCTCGATGCGGAGATTGCGGCCGGGCGTGTCGATCCGGATCGGGTCGTGCTCACAGGCCTGAGCCAGGGCGGGCACGGTGTCTGGTCGATTGCGATGCTCGCGCCCGATCGGTTCTGCGCGTTTTTTAGCGTGTGCGGCTGGGGGCCCTCATACACGCGCAGCGAAAGCGGAGAATACGTCTTCAATGCGGATCCTGAGAATCCGTACCTGAAGCACATCGCCACTGCCGTGCGGGGCAAGCCTGTTCGGATCCGCCACGGGGTCGAGGACCAGGTGGTCCCCGTCGATCAGTCGGTGCTTGTGGGTCAGGCAATCCGCGCGTCGGGCGGGGAAGTAGACATCGAACTCTACGACGGAGTGGATCACTTCGCTTGGGTCCCGGCGTATGAGGACCCGGCATCGCTCTCCTGGTTCCGTCGGGTGACCAGCGCCGACGAGTAATGGCGCACGAAAAAGGGTGGCGCTCGCACGCTGCGAACGCCACCCCGTCTCATCACTGAGGTGTTCTGATCGGGCTCGGCTTAGCCGCGGCGGCGGCGGTTCGAGACAAGGCCCAGGCCGACCATGCCGAGCGCGGCGGCGGTGGGGGTCGGGATCAGGGTGCTGGGCGGCGGCACCTCGACGGCGCGGAACAGGAAGTCCTGCGTGCCGCTGCTCTCGGTGCTGAGCACCCAGCCGAAGCCGTTCCAGCCGTCGTTGCCGCGGTGCGGCTCGTCGCGGAAGCTGAAGAAGAGGCCGTTCGAGCGGCTCTTGGCCTGGAGCGCGATCTCGTCGGTGCCGGCAACCGCCTCGGCGGTAGCGTCAGCAGCGGTGAGGCCACCGATCGGGAACATGCTTTCGCCGGCGCCGGTGACGGTCCAGCCATCGCTCTCGACGTTGACGTCCTCGTAGGTGACGTCGAGCGAGTACATGCCGAGGTTCGCGCCGCCGTTGGCGCTGTTGCCCCAGATGGTGCCCGAGATGCGGAGGTCGAACGAGCCGTCCATCTGATCGATGATGTCCAGGCGAACGTTCGAGTCACCACCGTTCTGGAAGCTGAAGGTGACCGAGTTCTTGCTGTCGGCGCCCGGGTTGCTGGTCGGGAAGTTGTCCAGACGCAGGCCGTAGGCCGACGGGTTCACCGCGCCGTCCGGGTGGTTGAACAGCGCGAACGAGCGGATGATCTCGGCGTTCGCAGCCGAGCCGGCGACCGCGAGGAGCAGCGCTCCGGCGGCGACGCGGGTAGCGGTACCCATTTCGAAGCTCTCTTTCTTCTCTTCGATGCCGATCGAGCAGGGTCCCTCACCCCGACCGCGCGACAACCCCATAGCGTGCAGCCCTAGGGTACACCGCGACTCCCCTGCAAGCCAAGCACTAACCCGATGCAGGGGCCGGATTTGACCAAAAACAAACGTCCAGGTCCGTGTCGAGCAGGCACAGAACACCCAGCTTCACACGAGATGGTCAAGACCCGGTGGTCGCGGCGAATCGGTCGATGACTCGCTCCTTGCCGCGCGTGCTGATCTCTGAGGTGATCGCCCCGATGAAATCGGCGGTGGGCATCGCGCCCAGATCCTTCTCGACACCACGGGCACGGACGCTGACCGTCCCAGATTCCGCGTCACGCGGCCCGACGACGAGGAGATAGGGGAGCCGCTCTTCGGCGGCGTTCTTGATCTTCGCCTGGACGCGTCCGTCGCCGTCATCCAGTCCGCACCGAACGCCCGCCTCCACCAGTTGCTTCCTGACACGCTGGGCGTATTCGTTGCTCTTCTCGCTGATCGGCAATACACGGACCTGCTCTGGGCTGAGCCATGTTGGGAAGGCACCGCCGAAGTGCTCGATGAGCACGCCCACGAAACGCTCGAGGCTGCCGAACGGCGCTCGGTGGATCATGACGGGGCGGTGCTTGGCGTTGTCAGCGCCGATGTAGCTCAGATCGAAACGCTTCGGCAGGTTGTAGTCGATCTGCACCGTGCCCAGCTGCCACTCGCGGCCCAGTACGTCGCGAACGACGAAGTCGATCTTCGGTCCATAGAACGCGGCCTCCCCCGGCTCCTCGCTGACCTTGGCGCCGAGTTCCGCGGCCGCTTCGCGGCAGGCTTGTTCCGCTCGGTCCCATACCTCTGGGTCGCCAACATACTTGCTGCTGTCCGGATCGCGCAGACCCACGCGCACACGGAAGTCATCGAGCCCCAGCGTCTTGAACGCAAGCTTGACCAGGCTTAGGCACCCACGGACCTCATCCCCGATCTGATCTTCACGGCAGAAAAGATGGGCGTCGTCCACCGTGAACGATCGGACGCGGGTCATGCCGGAAAGCTCGCCCGACTGCTCCCAGCGGTAGACAGTGCCGAACTCGCTCAGTCTGACCGGGAGATCGCGGTAGCTCCGCGGCTCGGCGTCGTAGATCTTGATGTGGTGGGGGCAGTTCATGGGCTTGAGCAGATAGCCCTCGATGTCGCCGTCCCCGAGCTTGTTCAAGAGGTCGCCGCAGGAGCAGCCCTCGCTCGCCAGCTCTTCGAGGTACGCCCGCTCAACAACGGGGGTGAACTGGCTCTCGGCGTAGTACGGGAAGTGCCCGCTGGTCTTATACAAGTCGAGCTTGCCGATATGCGGGCAGAACACGTCGGTGTAGCCCTGCTTGCGCAGCTCGACGCCGATCCAGTCCTGGAGTTCCTTGCGGATGACAGAGCCCTTGGGCGTCCAGAGCACGAGGCCCTGGCCCACGGTCTCATCGATGTGGAAGAGGCCAAGCTTCTTGCCGATCACGCGGTGGTCGCGGGCCTTGGCTTGCTCGAGCCGCTCGAGGTGCTGTTCGAGGTCCTTCTTGCTGAAGAACGCGGTGCCGTAGACACGGGTGAGTCGGTCGGAGTTCTCGTCGCCGTGCCAGTAGCTGCTGGCGAGGCTCATGATCTTGACTGCCCCGATTCGGCCCGTGCTGGGGATATGGGGGCCCCGACAAAGGTCTTCCCAGTTCTCGCCCGGCGCACCGGTGGCGTACCAGGATAGTTCGTTCGAGCCCGCTTCCTTCGCACGCTCGGCGTTGTCGATCTTGTACTTGCTCCCCTCGCCCACAAGCTTTTTCATCCCCTCGTCGAGCGGCAGGTCGTAGCGGGTGAAGGGCCGGTCTTCCTTGATGATCGCGGCCATCTCTTTCTCGATGGCCTCGAAGTCGCCCTCACGCAGGGGCCGGTGCTCGGGGAAGGCGATGTCGTAGTAGAAGCCGTTCTCGAGCGGCGGTCCATAGACGAGCTGCGCCTCGGGGACGATTCGCTGGATCGCCTCGGCCATCACATGTGCCGCGGAGTGGCGGAGGAGCTGCAGCGCGTTGGGGTCCGCTTCCTGGCCCTTGCGGGGCGTGGTCAGAAGTGACAGCTCGGCGTCTGCCTCGATCGCTCGGCTCAGGTCGGTCAGTTCACCGTTGACGAGGCAGCCGACGGCGGACCGAGCGAGCCCGGCGCTGATCGATTCGGCGACCTGGAGGCCGGTGACCGGGCCCTCAAAGTCGCGGGTGGAGCCGTCGGGGAGGGTAATGGTGGGCATCGGAGCTGGCTTCCTGAAGTGGCGTCCGGGGTGAGATTCTGAGAGTGCCATCCTTGCGGGCCAAGCCGCCCCCGGCGCGGGTTGACGGGGAGTGTCCAGCCGGCGACCATCGAGGGCTCGGCCCCAGACGTTGGGGCCCGGTCCGAGGCGTGCCCTAGCGATCGGTGTTCCCGGCGTGATCTGCCCGTATTGCGACCACAACGACGACAAGGTCATCGACAGCCGCTCCAGCGAGGGCGGGCGGGTGATTCGGCGCCGGCGGCACTGCCTTATCTGCGACAAGCGGTTCACAACCTACGAGCGTGTGGACAAGGCGGCGAGGCTTACGGTGATCAAGCGGGACGACACCCGCCAGGTGTTTGATCCGGAGAAGCTGATGGCCGGCATCGAGGCCGCGTGCGGCAAGCGGCCCATCAGCGCGGACAAGAAGCGTGGCGTCGTCGAGGCTGTGGAGGAGGAGATCAGCCGCCGGTATGCCCGCGAGGTGCCGAGCCGAGCCATCGGCGAGCTGGTGATGGCGAAGCTGAGGCAGTTGGACCCAGTTGTGCTCATTCGCTACGCGAGTGAGTACTACCCCGGGTGGAGCGTCGAGGACATCGAGCGGCAGATCGAGGAGCTGACCAACCAGCCCCCCGAGCTCGAGAACCAGCAGGAGCTGTTCTGATGCGGATCGTGATGACGCTGGTGGTGGCGGGTCTTGTGGGAGGCTGCGCACAGCAAGGCCCTGGGGGCGCGTCGTCTTCTTCTGCATCGAGGGCGACGGATTCAACGCCGACGCTGGTACAGAGCCAGCCTGTGACGACCTCGGCGCCCGAGATCACAACCACGCCCGCGCCTGAGCAGCCGGAGCAACAGGCACAACCTATAGAGACGCTTCCAGAAAACACGCAGCCCGAGCCCGATCAGCAGAGGTCGGTTGCTCTGCCGACTGGGGCTGCCGCGGCCAGCGACCCACCCACATGGTTCCAAGACGATGCTTGGGTTGTAGACGGCCGACTGATGGTGGCGTCAAGTGGTCAGGGTGATTCGGTGCTGGAGGCTCGGCGTGACGCCGTGCGTGTGGGCCGGGCTGCGTTCAGCCTCGCCGCCGCGGACCGAGCGGTTGATCCGGATTCGGGTGTCATCATCCGTACAGCGCTCGTCCAGCGCCCGAGCGGGGGCTATCGCGCGTACGTGCTGGTCGCCGAACCGCAGTCTGAGTAAGAGCGAAGCCGAGCAAAGGAACGCTGATGGCGAACAAAATCTACGAGAGCGCAGCGGCCGCGATGTCGGACCTTCAAGAACTCGGTGTCCTTTCTGACGGCGCGACGATCATGGTGGGTGGGTTCGGCCTGTGTGGCATTCCAGAGCAGCTCATCATCGCCCTTCGCGACACGGGTGTGATGGATCTGACGTGCGTCAGCAACAACGCTGGTGTGGATGATTGGGGCCTGGGCCTGCTGCTCCAGACTCGTCAGATCAAGAAAATGATCTCAAGCTACGTCGGCGAGAACGCGACCTTCGAGAAGCAGTTCCTCGATGGTGACCTGCAGGTTGAGTTCAACCCGCAGGGCACGCTGGCCGAGCGCATCCGGGCCGGTGGCGCCGGCATCCCGGCGTTCTACACCGCGACAGGTGTCGGCACGGTCGTCGCCGATGGCAAGGAGACCCGCGAGTTCTACCGCCCTCGTGATGACACGCGCGGTGCGAACCGCGGCGCGGCGATCGACGCGCCGAAGAAGCGGTTCGTCATGGAAACCGGGCTGTTCGGGGATGTCGCGCTCATCAAAGCGCACAAGGCCGATCCCTTCGGAAACCTGGTCTTCCGCATGACCGCACGGAACTTCAACGAGATGATGGCGACCGCGGGCCGGATGGTGATCGCGGAGGTCGATGAGCTTGTTGAGTTGGGTGATCTTGCGCCGGACGAGATCCACGTGCCGGGCAGCTTCGTGCACCGGGTGGTCAAGACCCAGAGCGAGAAGCGGATCGAGCAGCGGACGGTGAGGGATGGCTGATCTTCGGCCGGTAGAAGCCATCACTTTCGACTGCTACGGCACCCTCATCGACTGGGGCGCCGGTGTCGAAGACGCCCTCCTAAAGCTCATCAACGACCGAGGCGGCACCGCCACCGGCGATGAACTGCTCATCGCGTTCGGCGAGGTCGAGCGAGAGGTCGAAGATGGCTCATACATCCCGTATCGCGCCGTATGCGCTGAGGTCAGCGAGCGCCTCGCTCAGCGCTTCGGTGCCACGCTCCAGGACGGCGAGGCGCGTTTCCTCGCGATGAGTCTTGAGGACTGGCCCGCTTTCGACGAAACGCCCGACTGCCTGCTTCGGCTCCAGGCCAAGTACCGGCTCGGGATCGTGAGCAACATTGACAATGACTTGTTCGAGGGCTCGGCGCCCAAGCTGGGTGTCACGCCCGACGCGGTCGTTACGGCTCAGATCGTTCGGAGTTACAAACCGAACCGAGCCCACTTCGACCGGGTGCTCGAGGACTTTGCCCTCACGCCCGATCGCATCCTGCATGTCGGCGCGAGCCGATTCCATGATGTCGAACCCGCCAAGGCGATGGGCTTCAACACCTGCCTGATCAAGCGGGACGGCGGCGATGTGGCGAGCGGCGCGGGGGACGCCGAGCCCGACCTGACGTGCGGCTCGCTCACCGAGCTATGTGCCGTTCTCGGGGTTTGATAGCGAAAGGCACACAGAAGAACGCAGCCCGGCCCCAGACCATCTGGGACCGGACCACGCAGAGGGGGGGCTCTTTGAGCGCCCGCTTTCGCGAGCACGGGTGTCAGTGACTGAAGTGGATTACTTGTTTGCCTCGGCCTCGAGCTCGTTGGCCCAGAAGCGGTCGGCGTCGGGCTCAAGCTGGGTCGGTCCTTCCTCGAACCAGCTGTCATAGGTGTCTCCGAAGAGACCGTCGTAGAAGACCATCAGGCGGCCGCCCTGGATGGTGAAGCGCTTGGGATTCGCCTCGGTGTAGTCGCCTTTGGCCATCGCGTACGCACACCAGCCGCCGTATGCGGGCTCGTACTGCTCGGGGTTGGCCTTGAACGTCGCGAGATTCGACTCGTTGGCAAACCGGTAGGTGACGCCCTTGTGGACGTGGGTGATCTTCTTCTTGCCCTTGGTCGCCTTGCCGCCGTGATCGGGGAAGTACGCCACCGGGTCGTATCCGCCTAGGGCCAGGTTCTTCTTGCCATCGACGCTGAACTTCGCGTCGCGGATCCTGTCGCTGGCCTCGTGCTTCGCGGCCTTCTGGCGGTCGGGGCTCAGTTGTTGTTCGGCGGGCTGGCTCTCATCCTGCGCCAGGGTGACGCCGAGGGCCGGCGTAGCGGTGGTGGTCGCGGTCGCGGTGAGCACCAGGGCGGCGAGGATGCCCGCGGCGGCCCGCGTTGTGTGTGGGGCGAGTTTTGAACGGTCGTTGCTCGTCGGGTGCATGGCTGAAGCTCCTCTGATTCGCTCTGCCTGACATGGCTCGTGCCTTCGTTTGACCCCGTACTTCATGGGGTATGTTTGTATTTGCTAACTCCGATTCTCTCAGTTCTATTCCCGACTGTGTGTTTCACCCGTTACATTGCTGATCGGAGGATTCTCCCCATGCCGCGATATCGCCTCACGGGCCAGGGTCGAGACGGGGTTGAGCGAGTACACGTGGTGTCGGCCTCGGGCCGCGCCGATGCACTCAATCAGAGCGTCGGTCTTGGCCTCGCCGGACAGGTTGCGGTTGATGAGGTCGATAGCCGCGGCTCAGGGTCGTGGGAGGCGAGTGCAACGCCCCGCTCGAAACGCCGCGCAGCGGAGCTCAAGGACCGGCTCCAGAGGAAGCCCATCCTGACGATTGCGTTCGGCGTGTTCTGGGGGATGGTGTTTTTCACCGTCGCTGTCGAGCTCTGGGTGATGGCTTGGGACTTGCTCGGGTCGCTCGTGAGCCGCTAGCCAGGGTGTAGGATCCTTCACATGGCACTCTCACGCGACCAGATCACCCGCCGTGCGGCCAAGGAACTCCGCGACGGTTTCGTGGTGAACCTCGGCATCGGCATGCCCACCCTTGTTGCCAACCACATCCCCGAGGGGATGGACGTCTGGCTCCAATCCGAGAACGGGCTGCTGGGCATCGGCCCCTTCCCGACAGAGTCCGAGGTCGATGCCGACCTGATCAACGCGGGCAAGCAGACGGTGACCGCACGGACGGGCGCGAGCTATTTCTCGAGCGCTGATAGTTTCGCGATGATCCGGGGTGGGCACGTTGACATGTGCATCCTCGGCGCGATGGAACTGAGCGAACAGGGCGACATCGCCAACTGGATGATCCCGGGCAAGATGGTCAAGGGCATGGGCGGTGCGATGGATCTGGTCGCGGGCGTTGAACGCGTCGTGGTGACCATGGAGCACTGCAACAAGAAGGGCAAGCCCAAGATCCTCAAGAGCTGCACGCTGCCGCTGACCGGCGAGCGCTGCATCGACATGGTGATCACCGATCTGTGCGTTCTGGAGATGGACCGCGAGCGACAGCGATTCCGCCTCGCCGAACTCGCGCCGGGCGTGTCCACTGAGGAAGTGCTCAAGCAGACCCAGGCGGAACTGATCGTCGAGGGGGAGCCGGCCACGGTAGCCGTTTAGGGCCCGCTCACCGCCCAACCGACCTCGGCGTCGATGGCGGCACGGAGCCAGGAGGACAGGTCAGGTCCGAGCGGCGTTGCGCGGGCCGCACGCTCGTCGAGCAGGGCCTCGATCGCGGCGATGACCTCCGCGGCTCGTTCCTCGGTGAGATCTATCGGCGCGAGCGTCGTTTCCCCATAGAAGAACATGGCCTCGCCTTGCTGGTGGTTATCACCGAGCGTTTCGCGCAGGCTGCCGTGGGTCATGAAGCCCGCATGCACCGCGGCGGCGAAGCGATCTCGGATCTGGTTCGCTTGGGACGGGTCAACCCCGGGCCAGCGCTCCATCGCGCGTCGGAGCGCATCGCTCGCTCTGAACGCGATGATGGGTGATCGCCGGCACACCTCGACCGCTGTAAACAGATTATCTGTACCGATCTCGCCAGAGGTGTACCACTCGCCGACACGCTTGAGCTCGTCTCGAATGGTGCTCAGCTGCTGTTCGCTTGCGACGGGTTCGAGCGTCTTGATGACCAGGGCCCTGGTACCGAGGGCGATCAGCGGCTTATGGAACGCGAGCAGCACGATGCCGCTGAGCGACAGCGCGACACATGCTCCGAAGAAGAACGGGCCGATCCAGCGCGGGATACCTCGTGATTCTGAGGCTGGGGCCAGCAGGCGTTCGTCGGGGTCTACCGTCACTTGCTGAATGTACCGGTTGATACGCAATGGGGATCCGCCACGTGACACTCTTCGACGCCCATCTTGACCTCGCGTACCTCGTCGAGATAGGCCGTGATATGCACGCTGGGCTAGCGGACTGTCGCGGGGCCCTGCGGCCGCCTGCGGTGACGCTCCCCACGCTCGCCGAGGGTTCGGTGACCCAATGCCTCGCGACTGTGTTCACGCAGCCCTTTGATGATGGCGACGAGCCCGCTGATGGTGGGGCTTATGCCTTCCCTCGGGGCGATAGCGATGCGGCTTATCGCGCTGGCTGGCGTCAGATGTTGCTCTACAAGTCCTGGCACGAGGGCGATGCCATCGATCTCTGGAAGCTGCGCCCAGAGGGTGAGACGCCGCTTTCTGTCGGCATCCTGATCGAGGGTGCCGATCCCGTGCCATCGCCCGATGAACTCGGCAACTGGTCCGATGCGGGCGTGGTCGCGGTCGGTCTGACATGGGCGCACCGCGGGCGATACGCCGACGGCAACAGCGTGCATCTGCGCGAGGACCGCGGCTTGACCGACCTCGGCCGCGGGATGGTCGAGGCGATCGACGGCCTCGGACTCATCCACGATCTGAGCCACCTGTCCCAGAAAGCGACCGAGGAGTTGCTGGAGCGGACCGACAAGCTGGTGGTGGCGACGCACTCGAACTGCCGCCAGCTATTCGCGCCCGATGGCGAAGCCGGCAAGCTCACCAAGAGCACCCAGCGGCACCTCAGCGATGAAACAGTTGCGGAGATCGGCAGGCGTGGGGGCGTTGTTGGTCTGAACCTCTGTGCCAGCTTCTTGCGCGACGGACTCAAGCGGGGCGACCGCCCGAGCATCGATGATTGCATACGCCATGTCGAGCACCTGTGCGAAGTGATGGGCCACAAGGACGGCGTGGGTCTCGGCACGGACATGGATGGCGGCTTTGACGCCCGCCACCTGCCCGAAGGCATCGACGAGCCGAGGCACGTCCACAAGATCGTGGATGTGCTCCGGTCGCGCGGGTGGTCGAACGCTGAGCTCGATGGCTTCCGCCGCAAGAACTGGGAGCGGGTCTTCGGGCTCTGAGTTGTTGCGTGCTATTGGCCTTTGTGGGTAGCAGCAGCTGCGCAGTGTGCGCACCAGCTCTGGGCCGCGAGGATCATCCCTCGGCCCTCTCGCATCGACACCGGATCCGGGACAGGTGCCGCGGGCAGGCGGCGCAGTCTGGGCATAAACGATCGCTCCCACCGGTCGGCATACAGCGAGGTCGCCTGGCTGTCGCGGAACTGCTTGTACTCACCGGCAAGCAGCCTGTCGATGGCGTCTATCCGGTCTTGTGGATAAGGGTGAGTCGCCTGGAGTCCCTCGATGAGGCTTGGACGCGTAGACCCGGCCGCCCCGAGCAAGATCTCTTGGACCTGGCGTGCGCCGAGCGGGTCGTAGCCCGCCTTGCTCATGTATCGCACACCGAGCATGTCGGCCTCGATCTCTTGGCCTCTTGAGTAACCCAGCAGCGCGTACTGGCCGCCGATCTGGAGAACGGGCAGCCCGTAAGAACCATATTTCTTGAGCGTGGATTCCTCGTCAGCCGCTCCGATCGCGAAACCAAGTGCGGCGAGCACGACCTCCACCCCCGACTGCTGACTGATTCGCTGATTGCCGTGCCGCGCGGTCACGTGCCCGATCTCATGCCCGATCACGGCTGCGAACTGCGCCTCGTTGCTCATCTGTTCGCACAGACCACGGGTGATGAATACCTTGCCGCCCGGAAGTGCGAACGCGTTAATCACAGGGCTGTTGAGCAGGCTGAACTCCCACTCGAGCTCTGGCACGCCTTCCTCGATATGGGCAACCATGTCCATGCCCACGCGGTCGGTATAGGCCTGGAGTTCCGCGCTCGGGACATCCCCGCCGAACTGCTCTCCCATGCTGAACGCGGACTCGGCCCCGAGTTGCTTCTCCTGCTCCCAAGTGAGCAGCGTGAAGCTGCGTTTCCCGGTCGCGGGGTTCACGGTGCATCCGCCTGCGAGGAGCGAGGCCGAGATGATCGTCAAGGCGAGCATGAACGTGCGGTGCATCGGGGGCCCTCCAGTCAACGAAGTCTAAAGTCCCGGATGGCCCCTGTCAGTGACCAGAGCAAGATCAGTCGTCGCGAGCCCGCTGGGGCGGGTAATGGTGCCACGGGGGCCGGCTGGTCGGACGACGAACTCAATGCCGACCCGCACGCGAATGCCGAGAAGGCCCGCAAGGTCAAGGGCATGTTCGGTGCGATCGCCCATGCCTACGACCTGAACAACCACCTCCACTCGCTCTGGATGGACCAGCTCTGGCGCGCCCACGCTGTCCGCACGGCTGGTGTGCAGGCGGGTGATCGTGTGCTCGACTGCGCGTGCGGGACCGGGGACCTGACCCAGGCGTTCGCGCGGTCCCCCGCGTCGATGGTGGTTGGGGCGGACTACACGCACGAGATGCTTGAGGTGGCGCGTGTAAAGCGAGTCCGCCAGCAGCAGCCCAAGCGGGACAAGATCTCGTACATCGAGGCCGACGCTCAGAACCTGCCCTTCGCCGACGGGGCGTTTGATGTCGTCTCGATTGCCTTTGGCATCCGGAACGTCGAGGAGCCGACGCGGGCGCTCGCGGAGTTTCACCGCGTCCTGAGGCCCGGCGGGCGGCTTGTGATACTGGAGTTCGGCAAGCCGCGGTTCGCGCCGCTGCGTGTGTTCAACGATCTGTACTGCGCCCGGATTATGCCGGCGACTGCGACGCTGATTGCGCGTGATCGTTCCGGGGCCTACAAGTACTTACCCAAAAGCGTCGGATCCTTTATGGAACGTGACGAGATGGAGACAGAGATCGCAAGCGTTGGGTTCTCGGACGTAAAGAGCCGAGCACTGAGCCTGGGCATCTGCATCTGCTATCGAGCGGTCCGCGCCGCGGGTTGAGTCCGAGAACCGATCCGTTTCGATGCTTATGGGACACGCTCCGGTGGTCTGCGCAGTGCATGCCTGCCTGTTCTCGGACCTAGATGCAGTTCATCTCTTGGTGCTGTTGCCGTTCGGGGCCGTGCACCGATCCCAGTGCCCGCGAGCGGGGCGTTCCCGTGTCGCGCCGGCCGGGTCGGTCGGTCACGGACACCTGGCCTGTCATGACACAGGAGATCCAAGAGATGGACCTGCAGCTTCTCAACGAGCGCTTGCTTGAAGCGCTCATCCACGGGGACCGCCGCGATGCGCGTCGCCTCGTCGAATCCGCCAGCGGCGGGGGCCTGAGCTCCGCTGAGATCATCAGCGACCTCTTCTGGCCCACCTACGAGACGGTCGAGCGGCTCTTCCGCAACGATCAGCTCAGCCGGCTGGGCTATCACCTTTCGACGAGGCTCCTGCGCGTGCTGACCGATCAGGTCGCCGCGGGCCTCGAGGTGCCGGCGACGGCAAACAACCGCACCGTGCTCGCGTTTTGCGGCCCGAACGACGCCGATGAGCTTGGCGCACAGATCGCGGTGGATCTGCTTGAAGCCAACGGCTTCGGCATGACCTTCACAGGCGGTGGCATCCCGATGGACGAGATCCTCGGGCATATCCACGAGAACCGCCCGGACGCGGTGCTGATGTTTGCGAGCGCCCCGGGCGATCTGCCCGAGATTCGACGCCTTATCGACACCGTCCGCGAGATCGGTGCATGCGACGGCATGCAGCTGATCGTCGGCGGAGGCGTGTTCAACCGCGCCGAAGGCCTGGCCGAGGAGATCGGCGCCGATCTCTGGGCCGAGGACCCGCTAGAGCTGGTTGACCTCATGATTCACGAGCCCGAGCACCGTGCGCCTGCCGACCAGCGCACAGTCGGGCGTACCAGGAAGACCCGCGCGGCCGCCTGAGCCTTCGACCTCTCAGGTCATCCGCGCCGGTCGGGTCACGGAAACGACCCAACCTCTTCACACGCAGCGGCCCGTGCGGAAGCGCGGGCCGCTGTTTCTTGTGTTGGGCCCGAATAATCTCGCTCAAACCCTATTAAAAACCAAACTTTTGGGTACTCGGGAACCCGGGGCGTACTGCTGGGTATGGCTTTTGGACCGAATCGGGCTACATTGTCCGAACGAGTTGCCCGCGCAGGGCCAAGGAGCGTTTCTGATGGGCATGACACGACGAGAGGAGCAGAAGCTCATCCGCCGTGCCGCGGCGGGGGATAAGGAAGCCGCCGGCGACCTCATCCGTGCGCACCAAGGGTCGCTGTACGCCTACATGTACAGGCTGAGCGGTAAGGCGGACGTCGCGGAGGACACCGTCCAGGAGGCCTTCGTCCGCGTCCTCACGAATCTGCACCGCTTCGACGAGCGGTATCGCTTCAGCACTTGGCTGTTCACGATCGCCCGCCGGCTCTACGTGAACGCCTGCCAGAAGCTCAAGCCCGCCTACGACACCGACACAGTCGGCAACGCCCGCGGCAAGGGCGGGACGCCCGGCGAACCGGTTGTCGCGAACGAGCAGCTCCGGCACACCCAGTCGGCGCTCGATGACGCGCTCGATAGCCTCGGAGCCGAGCAGCGCGAGATCCTTATCCGCTTCCACCAGCAGGGCTGGCCTATCGCGTTGATCGCGGATCACATGGACATGCCCGAGGGCACGGTCAAAAGCCACCTGCACCGCGGTCGCCGCAAGATGCGTGCTCTGCTGAGCGAGCATGAGGTTCACGGCTCTCGTATGGAAGAGGTGCTCGGACTCGCAAACGAGTTCGCCGACGCCGAGGAGGCGCGGACGTGACCGCTTCTTCGGGGGACCAGTTCGATCAAGACCTGCCGGGCACGCCCGACCTGACCGATTCGATCCTGGATCGAGTTGAAGAGCAGCGTGCGTTCATCACGCCCACCCGTCGGCGGCGCATTGTTCGCGGGCGTCTCGTGTTTGTGGGCAGCGTGTTGGCATTGATTGCAGTCACCGCGATGGTCAACCGCATCGCGCCTTGGACCGCGGGCTGGACCGCCGATGTCTCGCCCGTGACGAGTGTGGTCGAGGCGGGCCGTGAGGACGCGGCTCGCGGCGCCGAGAAAATCCGGCGGGCAACTCTCGAGTTGGGACCGAAGCTTGCCGAGGCCAATGTGCTCGCGATGCCCTACCAATGCGATCGTGAGTTGGATGGTGTTCGGCTGGTTGGCAGTGTCGAGCAGTGTCGTGAGTTCATCGCGGTCAGCGGCGACTGCAACGGGAACTACCGCATCGAGTGCGGTCGCGAGCAGGCGACCGTCCCGGTTGTCTGGTCGTACTACCTGCCGCAGTGCGCCGTCGGTGGCTCCGTGTCCGATGTCTGGCTTGTTTCTGCACGCCCGATGGGCGTCATCACGCCGACGGCCCAGCCGGCCTCAGCGCGGGTTGGTGATGGCTACCTGCCCTAACCGGGCAATGCCCTTACTCGTGTTCAGAGTTCAACAATCGCACGCCTTGTTCGTGTGGTTTGCCTTTATCTTGGCCTCGGTGCTACCGCCCATGGCGCACGGTCAGGGTGACTCGTTCGACCTGATCGAGCGTACGCCCGGTGCCGCCGGTGCTGTTGTGATCGTTGATGACGCCGAGCGGGTGTGGACCTCGGAGCCCGGGCGTGTGGCCTTCGAGGCCGCGCGTCGGACAGGGTCGTTTGCCCGTACCCGTGAGGCCTGGGCTGACCTTGCACGCAGGCTCGGTGTGGGAGAGGCGGAGGCAGCGCGGCTCCTGATTGCTGGCCGGCTCTGGATCGCCCTTGAGGAACTGCCCGAGCTCGACTCCATGCTCGATGTTGGTGTGGCGGTTGGGCTTGCGGATCGCGATGTAGCGCCGGGCGACTGGGCTGCGATGACCGAGGCGCTGCCTGACGGGTTGGCACGTGTGCGTGCGAGACTGAAGCCTCAGTTGCGGGGCGCGGGCGGTCGCGTGTCGGTGTACGCGATCGAGGGCGGGCGTTACCAGATCGCGATCGGTGCGGTGCGCGATGGGCTTGCGCCGGTATTGATCGGTCCGGGGCCCGACTCGCCGATGTTCGACGCGTCATTGCCGCTGCTCGTGGGTGATGATGGGCTGGACCCATGGCGCGGCGATCCTTCGGTTGAGGAGCTGCGCGCGATTGGGCCAGGCGCGGATGTGCTGTTCGCATCGCGGCGTCTTGGGGCTGGAGGGTTCCAGGCAGGCGCGGTGTTGATTACGCCCGGGCTGGTTCGCATCGCTCATCGCTCCGCGCCTAATGCCGGTTGGGGCGATGGGAAGCAATGCGAGGCTGGCTCGCTCTGGGCACCCGCAGAGGCCGAGGCGGCGATCGACGGCATGGTGTTCGCTGTGCTAGGCGTGCTGCCACCCGGGGCGGGTGAGCGGGCAGAGGCGCTGGCTCAGGTCGCGCAGTTCCCGGTTTTAGCGCCCGTGGCCCCCTTGGTACCGCTGGTGGGCGAGAGGATGAGCTTTGCGCTGTGGCGGCGGAACGTGGCCGAGTCGGGCTCGCCCCTTGGGGTTGGCGTTGCGATGGCAGTCAACCCGATCATCGCGCCGGAGCGGGCCCGAGCGATGGCCGACCGTCTAATCGGGCAGGCGGTAGACCCGGCCGGCGACGGTGGCGGGTTTGAGGGGGCTTTCCCGCGCGCGGTTCGAACGGTCGCGCTCGGTGATGACACTGGCGGCACCGTGGCGGCATGGAAGTTCGGGCAGGCAATCCCGGGCGAACTCGGTGCGGGTGGTGGAGAGTGGATGGGCTTCGCGTTCGACGATCGCGAGCGAGCGGTCGGGTGGTTGGATCGGATCTCGGTGGGGGCGGCTCCGGCGGGCGATTCCGGTGTCGTGGCGGCAGGCCGTATCGAACTCGCGGAGCTCCGTCGTGTGCTAGCGCAGCGCCAGATCCCGCTGCCGACGTTCATCGATGCGATCCGTCGGATTGGTTGGTGGGCGATCTACGAGCCGACCGGGGGCGTGGGGGGGCGCGCCGTGATCGAGACCACGGCCTCATTCGAACTGGTCCCCGCGGGCTGACCGATCGGTTGTCTGCTGCTGGTGTGTTGGGCCTCCCTGGGCCTGGATCGCCGATCTACCATCGGTTCCTCCGGCATCCGCCGTGGGGCTGCCGTCCAGCATCCGGACAAGAAGACGAGACCCAGGAGCCGCGGGAGACCGCGGGCCGCGCGATATGACCACGCGTCACGAGAACCTCCGCAACGTCGCGATCATCGCGCACGTCGATCACGGCAAGACCAGTCTTGTCGATCAGTTGCTGAAGCAGTCGGGCAACTTCCGGGCCGCCGAGCTCGAGAAGCTCGCGGGGGGTCAGCACGACCTGATCATGGATTCGAACCAGCTCGAGCGTGAGCGGGGGATCACGATCCTGAGCAAGAACTGTGCGGTGGACTACACCGGGGCGGACGGGAAGACATATCGCGTGAACATCGTGGACACCCCGGGTCACGCCGACTTCGGCGGTGAGGTCGAGCGGGTGCTGCGGCTTGCGGATGGGTGCCTGCTGCTCGTCGATGCGTTCGAGGGGCCGATGCCACAGACACGGTTCGTGCTGGGCAAGGCGCTCGAGGCGGGGCTCGAGCCGGTGGTTGTCGTGAACAAATGTGATCGACCCGATGCTCGGGCGGATGAGGTGATCGGAGAGGTCTTCGACCTTCTGGTTGAACTCGGCGCGGATGACCACGCGCTGGATTTCCCGATCGTCTACTCGTCTGCCAAGGAGGGTTGGGCGATTAACGATGTGGAGGCCGCGCCTGGCGAAGACATGCGCCCGATCTTCGAGGCGATCATTCGGCACGTGCCGGAGCCCAAGGATGATCCGGATGGACCGACGCGTCTTCTCATCACGAGTCTAGATTTCTCGGAGTACACCGGGCGGATCGGTGTTGGCCGGGTGTTCTCTGGGAGCGTGAAGCGGAACCAGCAGGTAACGCTGGTTAAGCGGGACGGCAAGGAGACGAAGGCCAAGGTTGGCACACTGGAGGCATTCGCCGGACTCGGGAAGCGGCCGGCGGAAGTAGTCCATGCCGGGGATCTGTGCGCCGTTGCGGGTGTTGAGGGCTTGGACATCGGCGACACGCTGAGCGATCCGGAGAACCCTGGGGCGCTCCCGCCGGTGACGGTCGATGAGCCGACTCTGAGCATGCTCTTCCGCATCAACGACTCTCCCTTCGCGGGTCAGGAGGGCGAGTTTGTTACGAGCCGCCAGATCAAGAGCAGGCTTGATCGAGAGCTGGAACACAACGTGGCATTGCGCGTTGAGCCCGGGCAGGGCAGCGAGGAGTTCATCGTCTCCGGTCGCGGCATCCTGCACCTGGGTGTGCTGATCGAAACGATGCGACGCGAAGGCTTCGAGCTGGCGGTGGGACGTCCACGCGTGATCCTTCGCGAGATCGATGGCAAGACGCACGAGCCGATCGAGCAGCTTGTGATCGATACCCCCAACGATGCGGTCGGATCGATCATGGAGATGGTCGGCTCGCGCAAGGGCGAACTGGTCAAGATGGAGCCTCGCGGCGACACGATTACGCACATGACGTTCGAGATCACGAGCCGGGCACTGATCGGGCTGCGGAGCCGCGTGCTGACCGCGAGTCAGGGCGAGGCGATCATGAGCCACCGGTTCGACCGGTTCGCGCCGTTGCAGGGTGACCGCCCGGGGCGCGCCCAGGGCGTGATGATCGCGACGGAGAAGGGCCAGGTCACGGCCTATGCGATGGAGGGTCTGGCCGACCGGGGTGTGATGTTTGTGAAGCCGGGCGACCCGGTGTACGGCGGTCAGGTCGTCGGCGAGCACAACCGGGACAACGACATTCCGGTCAACGCGATCCGCCCTAAGCCGCTGACCAACATCCGTAGCGCCAACAAGGAAGCGACAGTGACGCTCAAGGCGCCGCGTGACCTGAGCCTCGAGCAGCTGCTGGAATACGTCGAGGATGACGAACTGGTCGAGGTCACGCCGGCGTCCGTCAGGCTCCGGAAGCGGCTTCTGAACGAGGCGGACCGGCGGCGTGCGGCGCGTGCGGCCCGAGCCTGAATCCTCCGAATAGTTCGGCTAGGTAATCCGGGCAGTTTTCCAGGTTCTTTTCTTGGCATACCCGAGATGTCGGTGGCAGTGTGTCATCGGACTTGGTGCGTAGCCACGCGGTGACTGTCCGCGTGCTCGCAGCCGGGTGAGGAGATACGAGCTATGGACTCGCGGATCATCGCGGCCTTCGCCGCGTGCGCTGTGGCTGCGCCTTCCCTTGGCGTTTCGACCGTTGACCCCCGTCTCGATCAGCTCATGATCGGCGGTGGTTCGCTCACGAGCGCGGATCTGGATCCGAAGAGCCAGGACTACCCGGCCTACCCGGTGCTCAAGTTCGATCTGAACCAGCTTCAGTTCGAGCTGGACAGCGTTCTCACCGAGAGCTATTCCGGCTCGCTCTTTATCTTCAGTGGTGACGAGTCCACACTCCGGTCAGTCGAAGGCTCGGGGAGTCAGTTTGGCGCGTTCACCGGTGCGGGCTCAGGAGGCTCGCTCGGCAGCTTCAGCAGCCAGATCGACTTCAGCGGCGGCGAAGTGACGGGCGGGTTCATCGAGTTGTCGAATGACATCGGGGACTCGCTCAGCATACAGCTGAGTGCCGCTGGTCAGGTCCGTGGCACCGCGGGGTCCGGGTTCTTCATCGACGGCTTGCATGCGGGCTCAGGGTTCGACAGCGCTGATCAGTTCTTCGGTGATGTTGATCTCGCCGAGTTCTACTCAACTTCGGGCCCTCTCAGTGACACGCTCATTGGTGATCTTCTGATCCACCGGATCCCCGGTGGGACGACCGGAGGCACGCTCGACGCGGAAATCGTTGTGCTCGTCCCGGGCCCGGGCGCATTGGCCGCCTTCGGGACCATCGCCATGCTCGGTACGCGGCGTCGACGTAGCTAAGCATCTGTGAAAACAGGCTTTGTGTCCGTTCGTCGGCTTGAGCGGCTTATCTATCGGACCAGATCACCCCTGACTGGGGTGTTCGCCGGACAGTCGCTACGACTGGAAAAAAACCACCGGTTTCTTTCTCTTCTGCTGGCACACCGGTCATTCCCGTGGCAGGTTCCAGCCGACGGGTCAAACCCCGGGTCGCGGCCGGAGAACCGCGCGATGGGGTGGTGATTGGAGAAGTGAGATATGCAGACGCGGATGACCGCGGCCATTGCCGCGTGCGCGATCGCTGTGCCGGCTCTCGCGGCGAGCCCCCTGGACGTTGCGCTCGAGAACGAGCTCGCTTCCGCTGGGAGCTTCACCGCTGGCGATATTGCGAGCCAGAACTACCCGGCCTACCCGGTCCTGAAGTTCGACCTGAACCAGCTTGGCTTTGAGTCCAGCGAGGAGCTGAGCGAGAGCTTCACGGGCACGATCTCCGTTTTCGATATCACCGAGTCCGTCCTGAACTCCGTCGAGGGCTCGGGCACTCCGTTCGGCTCGTTTACGGAAGCTGGCAACGGGGGCGTGCTCGATTCCCTGACTGCCAGGCTCACATTCGACAACGGCGATGTCACCGGTGGCTCGTTCACCTTCTCGAACGACCTGGGCGATGAGCTCAGCATCGATGTCGCAGCGGCGGGCCAGATCCGCGAAACCGTTGGCTCGGCTTTCTTCGTCGACGGTCTCGTCGCGACCGGGAACTTCACCACCAGCGACCAGTTCTTCGGCGACGTCGATCTGTCGGAGTTCTACTCCAACGGCGGTCTGCTGAGCGAGGCGCTTATAGGTGATCTCACGCTGCACCGTGTTGCCGAGAACGGCTCGGTGGGCACCCTTGACGCGGAGATCGTCGTTCTGGTTCCTTCGCCCGGAACCGCGGTTCTCTGTGGGTTCGGCGCGCTGGCGGCGAGCCGCCGTCGGCGATAACTGAACCGATTCGGGTTCCTGTCCCGGCACTGTTGCAAGCTCGCAGCGTGATCTCACGGGGTTAGCTGACGCGCCTGGCCGGCGGTTATACCCTCGCGGCAGCGATGTCCAAGAAGTCCAAGCAGATGTTGATGACGCCTCAGCAGAGGCGTGCGTTCACCAATCACCTCACCCAGGCCCGACGGTTCCTCGATTCCGGGCGGTTCTTCGAGGCTCGTGAGGCGCTCAGGCCCCTCGCGCAGACGATCAAGGACGAGCCCGAGCTGCTCCACCTGCTCGCGCGGGCTGAACTGGGTCTGTACAGACCCGATCTCGCGTTACCCCGGCTCGTCAGGCTGACGGAGATCGTTGAGCGGCCTCCCTATACCTTGCACGAGGACCTCGCGCGGGCTTACCGGATGCTCGGTCGGCTTGAAGACTCCGTGCTGTCGTTCGAGCGTGCGGCGCGGCTTGCGCCGGGCGAGCCTGGGCCGATTTGCCGGCGCGCGATGGTACTTGAGGCTCTTGGTCGGGAGGAGCAGGCTGTGCGGGCCCTCCAGCCGCTGACCGACAAGGGCTCAAGGCACCCGCTGCTGGCGCTCGCACTCGGATTGCTCGCGCAGACCGACGAACAGCGGTCGGAGGCGGAGTCACAGCTTGAGGAGTTCGGTTCGGACCCGAAGCTGAGCGATGCCGAGCGGAGCGAGCTGAATGCTGCGTTGGCAACGCTGCGCCGGGAGCGGGGTGATCACGACGGGGCGTGGGACGCGATGGAGCGTGCGAACCTGCTCGCCGGTTCCGACCTCGACACCGATTCGCACGAGCGGCAGCTCGAGCTGCTGATCGCGGCTTGGAGCGAAGAGAAGACCGCTCAGACGCTTGAGCGAAGTTCGGAGCGGCCGGACGACGGATCGAGCATTGCGTTGATCGTCGGGCAGCCCGCGAGCGGTGAGCACCTGGTCGAGCACATACTGGCCTGCCACCCCGAGGTCGCCGCAGGAGGCACGCGTGGGGACCTGTTCCGTGCGATCGCCGCGCTGCGTGACACCCGCACCAGAAGCGCAGACAGCCCAAACGGTGTGCTCGTGATGACTCCCGAGCGGCTCGAACAGGTCGGCAAGCGCGCGATCGAGATCTATGGCAAGCTGCTCAAGCGGGGCCAGAAGATCACCACCGACAGCCAGATCTCTCACGTCGGCAGCCTGGGCACCCTCCGGGCGATATTGCCTGGTCTCAAGATCATCCGATGTGTCCGGGACGCGCGGGATGCCTGCGTTGACGCCTATTTCGATCCGCCAGGCACGCGGCCGAAGTACGCCGGCAACCTTCGAGCATCGGGCGTTGCGACCAGGTGTGAGCGACGTGTCATGGAACACTGGAAGCAAGTTCTGCCGGGTGAGAGTGGCGGCATCTTCGACGTTGTTTATGAGGATCTCGTCCGGGACCCTGAGCCGGTGGTCCGCGCTCTGCTGGCCTACTTGGGCCTCGAGTTCGACGAGGCCTGCTTGGCCCCCGAGGCCTATGCAGGGCCGCCGATCGGTAGCGGGCGTGGGCGGCTTAGGAAGGCGATCGCCGAGCACGAGATAGGCGTGGCAGATACTTTCGCGGCCCATCTTGGACCGTTTGATCAGGCCCTTGCTCCACAAGCGTCCGAGGACCCGGGCGAGGACGCAAGCGGCTGAGCCGCCTATCGTTGCGGCCCCGTTGCCGGACGGGACCAAAGCCCGAGCAGTGCTGCTCGGCCCCGATCTGGCGCGGTTGCACCCCTGGGCCTGTGGGCTCATCGCGAGGTGGATGATGTACGCGATCGTTGAAGAGTCTGGCGGCCAGCGCCGCGTCGCCGAGGGCGACGAGTTCCTGATCGATCTCCACGATGGGGGCGAGGCCGAGGCCGGCTCGTCGGTCACCTTTGACAAGATCCTCGTGGTTGGCGATGAGGGCGGAGGCGCCAAGATCGGTCAGCCATACGTCGATGGAGCCTCGGTTACGGCCGAGATCCTCGCCGGCGTCGAGAAGGGCACCAAGCTCCACGTCTACAAGTTCAAGCCCAAGACTGGCTACAGGCGCAAGACCGGTCACCGCCAGCGTTACACGCGCGTCAAGGTGACCTCGATCTCGGGTTGAGCCGGTTCGCGGGCCTCCGCCGACGAGAACCCTGGTCGATCAGCCGTCGCTCTGCTTAATGAATGTTCCGGCCTGCCGGTCCTTGGTCACTCCCGGGAACCGCAGGGCCCTGCCGTGTGCGATGCACCAGACGCCGGGCTCGAGCACACCCGTGGCAAAGATTGCCTCGGTCAGATTCTGCAGCGCATCGGAGCGAACCATCTCGAACGGTCGCATGGCGCCGGTCAGGATGATGGGCACACGGGGGTCGCGGATCTCGGTGGTCAGGAACTCTCCTGTCTCGGCGAGGGTGTCCGTGCCGTGCAGGATGATGATTCCAGTTGTCTCACCTGGTGCAGCCTTGAGACCCCCAACCGCCTGGATCATGTCTGCGATCCGGGCCCGGTCGGTCTCGGTCAGTTCGAGGCTGTCCTTCTGCATCAGGCTGACCGGGTTGATCCGGACATCGGGAAGGCGGAGGCGGCGGAGCATGCGGTCCACGACGCTCCGTCGGTTGGCGAGCGAACCGGTGGCCTCGTCGTAGGTCTTCTCGATCGTTCCGCCGGTTGTGATCAGGGTGACGGTCCGCATCCGGGCTCCTGCTAGGCTTGGGGGACACCTTTGAGGGCCCTTCCATGCTGATCCGCAAGTTCGCTCAGATTCTTCGGGGCACCGCGACGCCCTTCCAGTTGATGGCCGCGTGCATCATCGGTGCCGGAATCGGGTTCATCCCGGGCCTGGAGGCGATGGCTTGGCAGACACCGGGCCTGGTCGTGTT
Organism: Planctomycetota bacterium; assembly: GCA_039186605.1. Classification (GTDB taxonomy): domain Bacteria; phylum Planctomycetota; class Phycisphaerae; order Phycisphaerales; family UBA1924; genus JBCCZZ01. The sequence goes on from JBCCZZ010000006.1 coordinate 104,959, forward strand.
CTGGCTCAGCGTACTGCTGATCCTTAACGCGAACCTCGCGGTTGCGGGGCTTGTGGCGGTGGGGGCCAAGGCCATCAGCTTCGCGTTGCTGCCCGTGAGCTTCGCGATCGGGCGGGTGCTGCTGGAAGGCCCGACCGAGGGTATCTTCGCCGCCGCGGTCAACGCGCCGGTACTCGCTTGGTTCGGGCTTGAGTACTACGCGGTTGCCGGTGGTCAGCTTCTTGGCATTCTGCTCGGTTTCACCGCGGGGGTTGTGCTCGTCCAGTCGGTCACGGCCTTCCGCAAGAAGATGATGGATCTGGGCGAGAACAGCGACCGCTTCAAAAAGTACAGCGAGAAGAAGTCCGTCAAGTTCATGACATGGCTCCTCATCGGCAAGGGGCACGGCAAGAAGACCTACCAGGAGATCCTGGACGCGAAGGCGAATCCGATCCGCATAATCGGTGTCGTGTTCAGCCTGATGCTTGTCGGGTTCGTGTTCCTGGTCGCGCAGTTTGCGAGCGGCCCGATCGTGACCGCGGCGCTCCAGCGCGGCTTGGAGCAGGCCAACGGCGCGACGGTAGATCTGCGGGCCGCGAGCCTGGATCTCAGTGAGAACAAGCTGGAGCTCGAAGGCTTGGCACTCGCCGACGCGACAGAGCTCTCGACGGACCTGTTTCGGACTGAGCGGATGACCGCTGATCTGGCGGGGATGGATCTCCTCCGCAAGAGGCTGACGCTGGACCTGGTGGTCGCCGACGACGCATCGCACGGCGAGCAACGCGGTGTTCCGGGCGTGCTGATCGGGCCGGGGCCCGAGCCGGGGCCGCCCGCCTCTGAAGGCGAGGACGGTGAGGGTGGCAAGACCATCGACGATTACTTGGCCGAGGCTGAGGTCTGGAAGGAGCGGCTCGCGCAGCTCCGCCGCTGGTTAGAAAAGATCGGTGGTGATGGTGAGACGCCGGAGGACCAGGCCGAGTCGCGCGAGGAGCGGATCGAACTTGAAATCCGTGATCTGGGCTACGCGCTGGTTAGGGCAGACCATCTGGTCCAAGGCTCGCCGACGCTGCTCATCAAGCGGCTTGAGGTCCGGACGCTGACCGCGGCGCAGACGCCCGACGAGTTGTTCGACATCGAGGGTGACAACCTCTCTACGCATCCGGCGTTGGTCGATGAGCCCGTCTCGCTCAAGCTGTCAAGCCGTAGTGGGCGGTTTAGCGTTGACCTTGGCGCGAACGCGGCCAGCGGCGATGCGACCGCACGGCTTGCCTTGTTGGGCTTCGACGTGGACGGGTTTACCTCGGGGCTGGGCTCTGGCTCGCCCCTGTCGGGTGGAACGTTCGATGTAAGGGCCGATGGATCGATCTCACTCGCTGGTCGCCCGCGGATCGCGCTCCCACTCGAAGTGACGCTGAACAACTCAAGCGTCACGATCCCTGGATCGGATCCGCAGCCGGTGGAGTCCTTCACGCTTCCGATCGGTGTGAACGGGCCGCTCGACAATCCGTCGCTCTCGATCACGGACGACGCCGTGCGCCAGGCGCTGATCGATGCGGGACGGGTCGAACTCGCGGGGCAACTGGGAGAGGAAGCCACCAAGCTGCTCGATGATGCTGGGATCGATACTGAAGCGGCGGAGGAGATCAAGGACCGTGTTGGTGGTGCGCTCGGGAACCTCTTGGGCGGTGACAAGAAAGACGGCGGTTGATGCGCGGCCTGCTCGTACTCTTGGCCGTGCTGGTTCTTGCAGGCTGCGCGACGAGTGCCGTTGCCCCGCGGCCCGCGGCCATCAGCCACATCGTGCTCATCAAGCTCGATGACCCGTCACGGGCCGACGAACTGGTCGCCGACTGTGATCGGCTTCTCGCGACGATCCACAGCGTGGTGAGCTACGCCGCTGGCAAACACGTGGAGGCTGGCCGCGGCACGGTGCTGAACGATTACGACGTCGCGATCTACGTGGGTTACGGCACGATGGCGGGCTACGCGGAATACGTGGAGCACCCACAGCACGTTGAGCTTGTGCAGAAGTGGGGGCCCGTGAGCCAGATCACGGTGCGTGACTTCCTCGATCCGACGCCCTAGCCGTCAACTAGTACGTGTTCTCGATCACCACATCGCTGAGCTTGAGCTGTCCCGGCTTCGGCCAAGGGGCCTTTGTCCCCTTGCCAACTGCGATCATCATGCCCATCACGTGATCCTCGGGCAGGTTGATCAGCTCCGCGACCTTATCGATGTCGTAGCCGATCATCGGGCAGCTGTCGTAGCCCATCGCTTTCGCGGCCAGCATGATGGTCTGGGCAGCCATACCGATCGAGCGTTGTGCCTCATCGCGTTGGAGCCACTCGCGGCCCTCATGGAACGGGCCCATCCAGCCGACGAGCAGGTCGTTGACCTCCTGTGGTGCGTTCTGCCAGTACCGCGAGGGATCCTTCTGCCAGGCCTTGGTGTCGGCGGTCATGATGATCAGCAGGCTGGCATCGGTCATCTGTGCTTGGTCGTTACCGTTCGCGCGAATCTGCTTGCGCAGCTCCGGGTCCTTGACCACGACGAACCGCCAGTGCTGGATGTTGAAGCTCGTGGGCGCCTGGATCGCGGCTTCCAAGAGCTTGGTTTCCTCTTCCGCTATCAGTTGGTGGTCGGGGTCGTATGCCTTGATCGAACGCCTGGCGTAGATCGCGTCGAATGTGTCCATGCTGTGTGCTCCAGTTCGCCCCCCGGAACGCTACGAGCGTATCGCGCGGAGCGGGCCGTCGATGCGTATTTGCCTGGGCATCATGAACCCGCACGAGGTTTCGAGGCGTAACTCTTGATGATGCCGCATTCTGCGGCGTCTCACCCCGCGTGTTTGATGATGTCATGTCTGCCGGCCCGGCTCGTGGCTGGTCGGTTATGTATGGAGACGCGGTGATGGGAAAGAAGCACAAGAGCACGCTGGATCGGCTGACGCTGTGGGTGTTCGTTGTACCCGCTCTGCTAGTCGGCGGCACGGTGGTAGTTGCGGAACAAGGTCAGCGAAGCATGGATACCGCTCGGATGGCGCTACTTGAGCGGAGGCAGGCCGAGAGCGCGACGGCGGAGTTCATCATTGTGGAGTACGACGTTAAAGATCGGTCAGAGAGCATCTCCGAGCTCCGCCGCGCGGCTTCGGCGAATGGATTGGCCGATGCGGGGCTGTTCGGAGCAATCCGGAGCCAAGCGCTCGCACTCGACGCGCAGCGTACATCGGTGAGGATGCCAACGTTGCTGGTCCGGCAGGGCAAATGCGCCAGATTGACTGGGGTCTCTGAGGACGCGCGTTTCAATCTGAGTGTCTGCGCAAAACCACTGCATGGCTACGCCACAGCTCTCGACATCTCGTTCTATGCAGGAAGCGATGAAGCCCGGGGATTGCGTTTTCAGTCGGACGTGGTTGCCGACGGTGCTCGTGCGCTCGTGTGCGATATTGGCGAGCTGATTCCGGGTAGCGGACGCGGGGTTGTGCTCGCACTCCGCGGTACGCCGCATCTCTGATCCACAATCTGTGTATTCTGAATAGACAAGGCCCGCGTTCTCACGCGGGCCTGTCCTTTCTCCCCCAAGTGCTGAGACGATGCGCTGCGAGCCGAGCATTGCCCGGGAGGGATCGGTTGGATCAGGCGCGGCGGCGGCGAGCGATCGCCAGTCCGCCGGCACTCATCAGGACCACGGCGCCCGGTGCCGGCACAACACTGACGGCGCCGCCCGTGCTGGCGAGGCTGGTCGATGCCGTGGTCAGGAAGGTCGGGTCAAGGAAGAAGCCCGCGTTTCCGGCGAACGTGATCTGCTGGTCGCCCAGGTCGCTGTCGTCAAAGCGGATCACGCCGCGGAAGACCTCGAGTCGGCCCGAGTTGTTCTGGCCGGTGCCGCCCAGCACCGTCTGCTTCTGCCCGCCAGAGAGGGCGCCTGCGGCGCCAGTGAGGGTCAGCCCGCCGTTCATCACGACCTGCTGGCCGAAAGCGGGGAGGTTCGCGAATCGGAAGCTGCCGAAGCTGCCGTCAACGCCGGCGACCGAGCCGGGGCGGCGACCCATCCACGGGCCGAGCGAGCTGTCGGTGACGCCCTCGGTGACCGCTTGGAACTCGCCCCCTGTAGCGCCGAAGCTGCCGGTGAAGCTGGACCAGCCGCTGAATGGCTGGAGGCCAGCGCCGCCCAGATCGATGAGCGGGGCACCCTGGCTGTCGATGTACAGGCTGAACATCACATCAACGGGGCCGCTGGTGACATCGACGATCCCCTGATCGGGAACGATCTCGAACACCTGGGCATGAGCGCCCGAGGCGAGACCGGCGGCGGCGAGGACAGCGGCGGTAGCGGCGTGCTTCATCGTTCAACCCTCTCTTCTCTCTTCGCTCGGGGGAGATCCGAGGCTCTGGTCTGGATCTTGAGCATCGGTGCTCTTGCCGAAGCATGCGCCAAGTCCGTTGGGTTGCGAGGCACCGTCCCGGGCAAGTCCGTTTCCCGGTCGGGTCGGTCCGGTGCGCGAAGCGCGGCAAGCATCTGCCGGGTGGATTCCTGGTTATCGGTAACCTGAAGCGATGAGCGAGCACGACCTAACGCCCGAAGCGCTGGATTACTTCGAGGACTTCCTAAAGGGAGCGCCGAGCCTGGGCTTTGATCCGCAAGCGATGCGAGCACGTCGCGTTGTGCTCGATAGGTTCGGGGACTCGGCAGAGATGACCGAGGAGCTCACGCGGCTCGTGCTTGAGGGCACAAAGACCGCGAGTTGTACATGCCGGTGGGAGTGGGAGGCCGACGGCGATGAGCCGCTTGGCGTGGGCACCCTCGCGGTGATAACAGATCACGACGGCAAGCCGCGATGCATCGTCGAGACGACATCCCTTGAAGATGTCCCGTTCCGAGAAGTCGGCGAGGCACACGCGCACGCCGAAGGAGAGGGCGATCGCACCCTTGCGTACTGGCGCCGCGTTCACTGGGAGTGGTTCAAGCGGCATCTTGCGCGGATCGGGCGCGAGCCGAGCGAAGAGATGCCGATCCTGTGCGAACGCTTCCGTGTCTTGTGGCGCTAGCGCCGGCGGCGGACGCCGAGACCTGCAAAGACAAGCGCACCCAACACCGACGGCGACGGGATCTTGATCGTGGGGAGCGCGACGGACGTAAACCCAGTCAGGCCCGGCTCGACGAAGAAACTCGCGAGGCCATCGAAGATGATCGACTGGGTACCGGCATCTGATTCGTCGTAGGTGATCGACCCGCGGAAGATCTCGATGCGGCTGTCGGTGATCTGACCCGTACCACCGACAGCGGTCGGCGACTGAGCACCGGAGATGTTCCCGCCTCCGACGGTACCGAGGGTCAGCCCGCCGTCGCGGACTTCAAGCTCACCCGAGACGTTGCTGAAGCGGAACGAGCCGTCGTTGCCGTTATCGCTGATTTGTCCGCCGATGATGCCGAAGGGGGGACCAAAGTCGGCGTCGGAGCCGTTGACCGATGCAATGCCGGGGCGCCGGCCGCGCCAATCAGTCGCGGAAACGGTGCCCTCGAAGGCACCGAACAGGACCGTGCCCCCGGAGGCGTCGTCATCGGTTTCATTCTCGATATTGAACGTGCCGCCCGTTGCGCGGAAGACCCCGTTGAAGCCGGACCAGCCGTAGAAATCGACGAGCTCGGTGCCGCCGACATCGATCCCGGTCTCGTTGCCTTGTGTGTTGAGGAACAGGCTGAAGTTGACCACAACGGGGCCGGATGACACATCGGGCGACGCCGGGGAGCACACGATCTCGAAGACCTGTGCCTGCGAACTGGTAGCCAGACCGACAACCGTGAGCAGCGCAAATCGGATCATGTCGTTTCCCTCTCAACCCAGTCTCAATGGCGAAAATCCCAGATCTGCTGCCAGATTACTTGGGGTTAGTCCCCCATTCAAGAGGGCCTAGATGGCTCGGCGGGATCTTCACAATCGAAGATTTTCTCCAGATTCGGTGGGCTGCCGCGATAGTTGGCGCACGTTCGGTGCGTCGTCATCCGCTCGTTCTTGATGGGTTTCGGCGTGGAGGGGTACACATGACGACCGGTATGTTCAGCTCGGGTGCCATCGGCATCATGCTCGCGGCGCCGTTTGCGATGGGTCAAGTCATCGCCGATTCGGCGGAGGACTGGAACACCGCGATCAACGATGGCATCGGAGTCGGAGGCGCATCGGTCGTCGCGGGGAGTCCAGAAGACGCCGCGCAGCAGGAGCACGCCGATAGCACCGGCTCTGGCACTTGGAGCTACCGCTTCGGCAATAGCGGCGATGGGCAGGCGTTCAGCGGTGGTTTTCCGACCATCACGGACTGGGTCAATGGGGCGTGGCGCTTCGGATCGGGAACGATCGGGGCCACGTTCCAGTCTCCGGGCGGAAGCTCGATCAATGCAGATCCGATGATCTACCGCCGCTGGACGAGCAACGGGGCGAACACCGGCCAGACCCTGACCGCGGAGGTCACGGTCGAGAGCACCAGCGCGGCCAGCGATGGCATCACGCTGGTATTCAACGTCCTTGGTGCTGGCAACGCCAGCATCACCAGGCTCATCACGCCCGCCGAGGTGAACCAGCCGCTGACGTTCACCCTCGATTTCGAGGACTTCGCGGGGCAGGCCGTGCTGGCGGGAATCCGGCCGGAGGGCACCGGTCCGAACAACGGCAGTAACTTCTTCAACGACGCGGCGAGGGTCCAGCTTCGTATCCTGCCCTCGCCCGGTGCAGCCGCTCTGCTCGCCGGCGGGCTGCTGGTAACGGGCCGTCGGCGTCAGAGCTGATCGGCCACGGAGTTGGTCTGCACCCGCTCACAGGTGCAGCTTCATCCCCTCGTGCGATGCGATAAATCCCAGTGACTCGTAGAACCGGATCGCATCCGGGCGCCGTTTGTCCGTGGTCAGTTGCACCATGTGGCAGCCGCGCTCTGTGGCCAGGCGGATCGCTTCCGTGATCAGGGCCTTGCCCGCGCCGCTGCCCCGCCGCGCGGCGTCCACACGCACACCCTCGATCGTTGCACGCGTTCCTCCGTCATAGGTCAGGTGTGGGGTGTAGGTGAGTTGGCAGCAGGCGATGATCATGAGCCCTGCACCGTGAGGAGCCTCAGCAACAAGCATCACGATGTTTGGGTCACGCAAGATCTCGGCGAAAGCCGGTTTGGTCCGATCCTCGCGCCGCGGGCGTTGCTTCGCGATCGCGTCGTCACTGAGCAGCGCAAGGAGTTGCGGAAGATCCGTGGTGACCGCTTCACGGAAGGTGATGGGGAGGGACATACGGCAGGGTAGAGCAGACCATCAGCGTACCATTCGACCCCATGCCCACCCGCGGCTCCTCCACACGCGACGGCCTCATGGACGTCCTCGTACGCACGCAGGAGGGCGAGGGCTATGACAGCGTGGCCCAAGGCTGGTCGTCGCGCGTCATCTTGCTGCGCCATGTTGACATCTTCCTTCGCTACCGACATTGGATCACACCCGGCACCATCCTCGACTGGGGGTGCCGTCACGCGCCTGACTCCGCGTTGATTCGCGCATCAGAAGATGGGGAAGCGAGCACCCTCCACGGCTGCGATGTCGGTCCGACCCGGTGCGCCGAGGCCCACGCTGCGATCCAGCTCGTATACCGCCCGCTCGAGCATCCATATCAGTTGCCCTACGACGACGCGACCTTCGATACGGTCATCGGGAGCGGCGTGCTCGAGCATGTGCCAGACGACGACGCCAGCCTGCGCGAACTCCACCGCGTGATCAAGCCGGGCGGTCGGCTGATCATCACCTTCTTGCCCAACCGCTGGTCGTATACGGAGTGGGCATCGCGGCGGCTAAAGGCGATCCACCACCGCAGGCTCTACGCCCGCGCCCGCTTCCGTCGGCAGCTGCTCAGCCGCGGCTTCTGGCCCCTCGTGATTGGCCACCACCAGATGCTTCCCTCGCTCGCGGCAAAGGGCCGCCGTTTCGGCAAGCTCAACCGCCTCGTTGAGCACGCCTATGCCCTGAATGGTGCCGCCGAACAGGTGCCGGGCCTTCGGGTCCTGGCTTCGAACCTGTGGGCGGTCGCCGAGAAACGGGCGATGATGTAACCGATCCAGCATCATCTGGAGACTTGTTTGACAAGTTAGTGGCATCTCGCAGAAGTTGGCGCACGCTCCGGCTTGGAGTTGCGTTGGGCCCGACTCTGGCCCGCAGTTGTGGGGGAAGAAGAGATGCCGCTATCCGCTCGTCGCACAATCGCTGTCGCTACCGGAGCCCTTAGCATCGCATCGGTGGCACACGCCGGCGTGATCGCGGACTCGCTGGATGATTGGGTCGCCGCGATCAACGACGGCATCGGCATCGGAGGAACCTCGGTCGCCGCGGGATCGGCTACCGACGTCGCCCAGCACGGGCACGCCGACAGCTCCGGCTCGGGCTCCTGGGATTACGGCTGGGGCACCTCGGGCGACGGCTCGCGCTTCGCCGGCGGGTTCAACAACTTCGCCAACTGGAGCAACGGCAGTTGGACGCACATCGAGGGCGCGATCGGCTCGACCGGCATGAGCCCCGTCGGCGGCAGCCCGCTGTCGGACCCGATGGTCTGGCGCCGCTGGCAGAGCAACGGCGCGAACACGGGCCAGACGCTCACCGTCCGCGTCGCCGCGACCCTGCGCAACGCCGCGAGCGACGGCGTCACCCTGAGCATCTTCGGCAGCGGCCTCGTCGGTGGTGATCTCTTCCTGATCCCACCAAGCGAGACGGGCGTGGAGCAGGTCTTCGAGTTTGACCTGATAGACAGCGCGAACGCCAACCTCGTCATCGGTCTCCGCCCCGAGGGTGTCGGGCCGAACGACATCAACAACTTCTTCTTTGACTCGACCAATGTCCGCGTGACGATCCTGCCCAGCCCGGGCTCGGCCGTTCTGCTCGCCGCCGGTGGCATCGCGATGGTCAACCGCCGGCGCTGATTGATCCGGGACGAGCCGGACTCAATCCCTCTGGCGTCGCCGCGTGATGAGCAAGGCCGCGCCAAGCACGCCCGCGGCCGAGGGCGCGGGAACCGCGATCACCTCGAACTCAGCGTCTGCACCGAACAGGAACGACTGGAACCCCGAGAGGGGGTCGGTCTGCAGGCCCTGCGACGAGGCGAGTGGCAGTGATGAATCGATGAAGAGGTTCCCCGTGACGAGCGGGAACGCGCCGGCGGCGCCGAAGTTCACCGCATCTGCTGCGTCGCGTTGGAGCGTTGAAGCCCCGAGCAGCAGGTTCCAGGTGATGGTCCACACCTCGGTGAGTTCCGAGTCGATCCCGGCGCTGCTCAGCGCGTTCCCGCGAAAGGTCGTCGTGAACGCAACCGAGTCCATTCCGTCGCCGTCGCCATCGGTGAGCGCGAAGTTTACCTTGTCAGAGGAATCCGCACGCAGCACCGTGCCGTTGCCGAGGGTGATCAGCATCGATGCGACGAGGCTCCCCTCGGAGGCCTCGTAGAAGGTCGTGCGCGAGCCATCTGCGTTGTCCACGCTCGTGTCGACCGTGCTGCTCTCGACGATGCCCATGTCAAGGTTGAGCAACTCCGACCCGTAGATGAATGAGAGCTGCGCGATGGGGATGTTCTGGTTGAGAACCAGGCCGATCCGCTGTCCGATCCCGCTTAGATCATCCGGTGGCGCGATCGGATCTGGCACGTTGTAATCCACGCGGATCGATTCGGCCTTGACACCGCCCATCACCTGGGCCTGCGCGAAGCCCGCCGATGAGACGGCTGCGGCGACGCTCAGCCACCGCGCTGCGTTGCGTGCATGCATCATCCGGTTTCCCCTCTGCCGCAACCCGAAGAACCCGGGGCACGATCTCAAACCGTGCCACCGCTCCGGTTGGAGTGCAAGGAGAAACGCGGATTTCCGTCGCGCTGAGTGCGAACCTCACGGTACGAGATCTGCCGGCCTTGGTGTTTCGGCGTGCTTACGCCAGGTTCACCTGCCACGACACGCCGAAGCGATCGTTGAACCACGCAAACTTCTGACCCCAAGGGTACTTGTCCACCGGCAAGAGGTATTCGCCACCCTCGGCCAGCTTCCCGATCAGCCCGTCGAACTCGGCCTCATCTTTGACCTCGACAAAGAGCGAACTCGAGGGTGTGAAGTCGAACTTGTGCATGGGCGGGCTATCGATCGCCATCAGCGTCAGCGTGTCACCCGAGGCGGTTCCGAGCTCGAAGGTTGCGCGCTCGACCGTGCCCTCGGGGTACTCCGAGTCCTTGCCGTACTTGGTCATGCTCAGGATCTGGCCCGTCGCGAAGGCGTCGATGTAGAAGTTCATCGCCTCTTCGCAGTCGGCCTTCTGGTACATAAGAAAGGGCTTGATCGAGGGTGCCATCGCGCGGTACTCCAATAGATGTGATGCGAACGCGGAGAGATTACTCTGGGTCCAGGGCGATGGGAAGGGCCATCAGCCTCACCACTGTGCCACTGTCTAGCGCAGCAAGGCCATGCTGGTGGGTGACCGCCGCGAAGAACACTGCCGAGCAAGAGCTAGGCCGTGTCACGGGGTGCTGTATTGGCCATGCTATCTTCCGGACGAGCATTGCAAGGGGAGAGATGCCATGAAACAGATCAACGCCTGCTGGCAACGCGACTCGTCAGGACACTGAACGGCGACCCGCCTCGCTGCAGCTGCTCGATCGCTGACTGAAATGAGATCTTGGGAGCCCAATCCAGCTCGGCTCGCGCGAGGCTGTTGTCATAGACCCGCTCATAATCATCGAACAGTCGCCACCCTCGCTTCTCATACTCGGCGCTGTAGTCCACGTACTTCGAGACGACGCGTCCCGGATCTTCCCGGAGCATTCGGACGTCGTCTCTTCCGAACGGAGTTGTCGCGCTGATGATGTACCGGCGGAAGCCGATGGACTCTGCTCGTTCCAGCGCCAGAAGATGAGCATCAACGGCATCGGAGACATCGACGCGCCTGTAGAGAAGTTCGTTCACCTTGGCGTTGAGGTCGTCGTATCCATCACGGATCGCGCTGTTGTCGTCTTCTTCAGGAAAGAAGCGTGATGTGCGGAGCACCAAGCACGGCAGGCCGTGACGGAAATGGAATAGCTCGCAAATCTCTTCGGCCGCCACTTTGGTCACGCCGTATATGTTTCGCGGGACGGGGCGAACTGATTCGGTGAGCCAGGCCGCCGGCTCAGACCTCGGCGGCCGAAGAGTCCGGCCGAAGGTGCTGGTCGTTGAAGTAAATACGAAGCGCTTGCAACCGTGCTTCACGGCACTCGTCAGCAGGTTCAGTGTTCCCGCTACGTTCGTGCTCATGAACTGCGAATCAGAATGGGTCTTGATATCTGGCTTGTGCAGCGTGGCCGCATGCACGACCGAGTCCGCGCCGCGCACGACTTCGTCTACAAAGTCGGGGTCGGCGATCGTCCCGACAGCGTCAGTGAATGGTCCGGGGACGAGGTCTGTGCCCGTCGCATCAATGCCCTGGCTACCCATCACCCGCAGCAGTGCCTCGCCCAGGTAGCCGGAACTCCCAGTTACAAGAATCGGCACGCGTCACCTCCGGTCTGGGCCTGGCAAACACTGTGATGGTACGTGGTGGGGCAGAAAGGACCAGGTCAGTGCCGCCTGCCCCTGCCATGGCCTTGCGTAGCTAGGCCGTGTTGGTGGGCGAAAGCTGCGGAGAATACGGCCTAGCAAGAGCTATACCGTGGCAAGGGGCGCTTGGGCGTGCCACCTGCCCCACGGTGGAGCGAGTTAGGACTAGTTGTCGGATGCGCTCCGCGAGGAGCACGGCCTAGCAGAGCTAGTGCACGGGGCGACGGGTTGGCCGGGTCACATGCCTGAAGCGTCGTCCTACTCTTCCATATCCATTACATGCTCATGCAATGGATGTTGAATCTCAGCAAGTATCTTGTGCCGATCAGAGTTCTCAAGAACGAACAGCTGGCGAGCGTCTACAACACGCAGAAGTCTAGTTTCCGAGCTGTAAGCAAGAAATGGGCTCTTGGTGGGCTTTTGATATTGGCCCAGATGATTTAGCAGATTAGTAATATCGCTGTCCCGAGGGCTAATGCCGTCAGCCCGGTGATGGACTCTTCGTATGTAATCGCGGAGTTGTCGTTTGGATACACCTCTCCTCAATGTGTCAAGTGGCAACTCGCAGATCGCACGTACTAGATAGTAGGGCAAAACCAGAGGATCTTCGGAATCGCTCCGGGGCCGGCTCTTGGTCGATATTGACTGCAAACGTTTAATTAGGTGGCCACGCTGTAGATCCAGTTTGGATTGAATCGCAGTGTGAACATGATCCCAGTTGTATAGCAGGCGTGTGTCGTCATCGCCTTCTTGTTTTCCATGGAGATGACAAAATTTTCTAATAAAATCCTGCAATAGGCCAACATTGTTGCACGCTCGTGATGCAAAATAGCTTCGGATGGCGCCTGAAATTTGAAATCTAAGTTTCTCGCAACCCTTTTGGATAATCTGGTCAAATTCTCCTTCGTGCCACGGTTCAACTGGAATTTCAATTAGGCGATCAAGAAGATCGGGATTGAAGTGAAGTAGAAAGTTCGATTCCTGCCAGATGCCAACAATGATAAAACGAACGTTTAACTCATGAAATGTTTTTAGATCAAAAGCCAGATCGGATTGCATAGACTCGGATAGATAATGAAAGTTTTCAAGAATAACAGACTGCGAGAATCCACGCCGCAAGAGAATTTCTGATACAGACTGTGCTTCATCAAGCCGAAACCGGACGGTCTCAAAAGACATTTGATTCATACGAGACGCATGTCCGCCTGCTTTTCCTGAGACCGTGCCCTTTGCAAAAAGCGGGATACGTGCCTCGGCTGAGACCGAGGAGCCGATATCGATCGAGCCGCCCCGCTCACTTGTAGACCCAACTTGCAGCTGAATATCAAGTTGCCGTAATAGGCTTGCATAGATTGACTCTTTGGTCGTGTTTGGTTCGCAGCGAACTACGACTGGATCGTAGTCCTCTAAGTGCTTTTGCCAAAGAGAAGTTTTGCCTTGCTTAGAAGCGCCATATATAACAATATGATCGTCACGTGCAAGCGCTCGTGAGAAATCTCCGTCTACATGTTCGCGTTCCAGATAGCTCAGCGGGCGGCTTTTGGATACGCCAAATACATCATCGATCGTTGGGAGGATCAAGCCATGTGCTCCACAATTGCCTCCCCAAACCCACTACAACTCACCAGCTCCGCCCCCTCCATCAAGCGCTCGAAGTCATACGTCACCGTCTTCGCACCGATCGCACCCTCGATCCCCTTCACGATCAGGTCCGCGGCTTCCTGCCAGCCGAGATGCTCAAGCATCAGCACGCCCGACAGGATCACCGAGCCGGGATTGACCTTGTCCTGGTTGGCGTACTTGGGGGCGGTGCCGTGGGTGGCCTCGAAGATCGCGTGGCCGGTGTCGTAGTTGATGTTCGCGCCCGGGGCGATGCCGATGCCGCCGACGCAGGCTGCTAGAGCATCGCTGATGTAGTCGCCGTTGAGGTTCATGGTCGCGACGACGTCGTACTCGGCGGGGCGAGTGAGGATCTGCTGGAGGAACGCGTCGGCGATCACGTCCTTGATGACGATGCCGGCGCCGGGCTTGCCATCGGGGATGACGTGCCAGGGCCCGCCGTCGAGGGGCTGGGCGCCGAAGTGCTCGGCCGCGACGCCGTAGCCCCAGGCCATGAAGGCGCCCTCGGTGAACTTCATGATGTTGCCCTTGTGGACGAGCGTCACGCTCTTGCGCCCGTGGTCGATCGCGTACTGGATCGCGGCCTTCACGATCCGCGTCGTGCCTTCCTTGCTCACGGGCTTGATGCCGATGCCAGCGGTCTCCGGGAAGCGGATCTTGCCGAAGCGGTCCGGGAAGGCGTCCTTGAGCAGAGCCTTGAACTTGGTGCTCTCGTCGGACCCGTGCTCGAACTCGATGCCGGCGTAGATGTCCTCCGAGTTCTCCCGGAAGATCACCATGTCGGTCAGCTCTGGGCGCTTCACCGGGCTGGGCACGCCCTCGAAGTAGCGGACCGGCCGGAGGCAGGTGTAGAGATCGAGGATCTGCCGCAGTGCGACGTTGAGCGAGCGGATGCCGCCGCCGGTGGGGGTGGTCAGCGGGCCCTTGATGCCGACGAGGTAGTTCTGGAACGCGTCGAGGGTCGCCTGTGGGAGCCACTCACCGGTCTTCGTGTGGGCCTTCTCGCCCGCGAGGACCTCGTGCCACCCGAGTCTGCGTTTGCCGCCGTACGCCTTCTCGACCGCGGCGTCGAAGACCATCTGCGATGCCTTCCAGATGTCCGGGCCGGTACCGTCGCCCTCGATGAACGGGATGATGGGCTCATCGGGGACCTGAAGTGTGCCGGCGGACATGGTGATGGCTTCGGGCATCGCGAACTCCTCTACTGGTGCGATGGTGATTGACTGGAGGGTCGGGATGATAGGTTCCCGGACGTGTGGGTCACCAACCGTTATGACCGCGCGAATGTGCCCTGGCCGTGGGGAATTTCCTTGGTCCAACCCTTCTGCAGGGCTACAGTTGTGATGTAGGAAGAGACCGCTCGGCTGCACACCGGGCACACATCAACGACCCCGCCCGTCGGGGCCAGACTTGGGGAAGTCGAAATGCAGATCCGCTCGATCAGCGCCGCCGCGCTTGCTGTTGCCCTCTCCGCGGGCCTTGCCCAGGGTGAAACCATCACCTTCGATGGCTTTGGCCACGGCGAGATCGTCGCGCAGGGCCTGGTCGCGACCGAGATCGCCCCCGGCGTCTACCTCAAGGTGGACAGCTTCGCGAAGAGCTTCGACATTGGCGCGATCTTCGATACGAGCCTCGGCGGTGCGAGCGAGGACCCCGATCTGCAGGGCCCTGCGGCCAACACCTGGGACGGCGGCAACATCGCCAGCGCCAACGGCGACGCCCCGGTCATGGGCAACGCCCTGATCATCAGCGAGGAGAACGAGGACTCGAACAACCCCGGTTTCGTCGGTGGTTCGGACGGCCCGGATGACGAGGGCGCCCGCCCCGCCGGCTCGCTTGAGTTCGACTTCGGCCAGGCCGGTGGCATCACCAGCTTTGGGATCGACATCATCGATCTCGAGCGTGCGTCGGCTCGGAATGGCTCGATCAAGCTCTTCAGCGCGGGCGTCGAGGTCGGCGACCTCTCGCTCAGCGACGAGACCCTTGGCGGTGCTTTCGGCGACATCGAGTACGGCGACAACAGCGTCAACCGGATCGACCCGCTGCTCGCGGCCGACTTCGGCGTTGACTTCTTCGATATCGTGCTCATCACCGTCGGTGGCTCGAGCGCGTACGACAACATCTTCTACTCGCTCGTCCCGCCGCCCCCGGGCAACCTGATTCCGCTCCCGAGCGCCGCGATGCTCGGTCTTGTCGGCTGCGTCGGAGTGGCCAGCCGTCGCCGCCGCTGAAGACGGCTCAGCCCCTGAGCAGTCTGAAGTCGGCCCAATACCCCGGATAGGTTTTCGCGACACATCCGGGATCCCGGATCAGCACGTTCGGTCGCCTGAGTGCGATCAGCGCTGTGCTCATCGCCATGCGATGATCGTCATAGGTGTCGAACTCGACCGGCGCCACTGATTCGGCGCAATCGATTCCTCCATCTGGCGGCACGATGCGGATCGTGCCGTCGTCTCCATCCACACGTGTCTCGACCAAGACACCGATCTTTGCGAGCTCGGCACGCGTCGCGTCGATGCGGTCGCACTCTTTGTCGCGTAGGGTCGATAGGCCAGAGATCGTGGTGGGGCTGTCCGCGAAGGCGGCAACCACCGCGAGGCTCATCGCGGCGTCGGGCATGTCAGCCATATCACAGCGGATGCCCACCAGCCGACGCGTCCCGCGGACCACGGTCCCCGACATGGAGCCTTCGACGTGGGCGCCCATGAGCGAGAGCAGTTCCGGGAATCTCGCGTCGGCCTGCAGGCTGTCAGCGTTGAGGCCGGGGACTGTGATGCGTGCGTCAGGCACCATGGCGGCGGCTGACCACCAATATGTCGCGCCGCTCGCGTCAGGCTCGATCGTGAGATCGAATGCCGCGAGCCCACCTCCGGGGCGCTCGGAACGAACTCGAACAAATCGGAGGTCGTCTGCGCATTGAGTTTGGGCGCCAACCGCCTCGAGCAATCTCAAACTCATGCGCACGTACGATTCACTCGTGATCCCCTGCGGTGAGCGGAGCGTCAACCCGCTCTCGAGCCAGGGCCCAAGCTGGAGCAGCCCCGTCAGGAACTGGCTCGACTTGGTCCGCCCGATCGTCAGCTCCGCGGCCCTCGGACGCTGCGCCGGAGGGGTCACTCGGATTGGAGGGCACCCGTCGCGTTCGCCAAGGTGCTCGACTGTGGCGCCCAGCACGCGGAGCGCATCGCCCAACTCACCAATCGGGCGCTCGCGCATCCGCGCGTTCCCGTCGATCACGATCGGGCCGGCGGAGAGCAACGCCGCGGCGGTCAAGAACCGGGTCGCGGTTCCCGCGTTGTTCAGATTGAGCGTTGGTTCGCTCTCCGGTCGCCAGGTCCCGCCCACCCCCTGAACACGGAGCTCGCCACCCCGCAGCCTGACACCAGCTCCGAGTTGCTGGATGGCTGCGATCATGCGTTCCGCATCATCGGCGTCTGTGAGCCCCTCGCGGATCGTGCTTTCACCCTCAGCAAGCGCCGCAAGAAGCAATGCGCGGTTTGTCAGGCTCTTGGAGCCGGGTGGTCGGATCGAGAGATCGAACGCAGCACCAGGCCGGAGCGTCGGCAGAGGCAGCGGGTCCGGCAGTTGGGTTGCAGTACCCCGGGCCATCATCGATCACTCAGCCATCGCGGCGGAAGACCGCCACAACATCCTCGATCGGGATCACGAACAGCCGGTTGTCCCCCTCAAGGTCAACCGGGATGCTGTTCTTCGGGTTGAAGAGCACTCGGTCGTACTGATCGACCGGATAGTCCTCGTCACGCTCGACCTGGGCGCTGATCGCGACGACTCGACCTGTGATCGTGGGGATCTCGATCTTGTCGGGCAGATGGATGCCCGTCTTTGTCTGCTTCCGGTCCTCATCCTTGCGGATTAGGACACGCTTGCCGATCGGCTCTACGGTTTCAATCGGCGGTGTCTTCGGGCTCGCTTTCTGCGCCATAAAGACATCGTAGGTTCATGAAGCGGGGCGTATGCTCCGAGCCGACGCGTCCGCCACCGAGTGGACCCGGGAGCGCAGCATGAACAGTCTTCGAACCCTGATCCGCGATGTCCCTGACTTTCCAAAGCCTGGCATCGTCTTTAAAGACTTCACGCCACTGCTCGCGGATCCCTCGGGTCTCGCTCTCGCGGTCGAGTTGATGGCGAACCCGTTCCGAGGGCGCAATGTCCAGTTCGTCATCGGTGCCGAGAGCCGCGGGTTTATCTTTGGGACGGCGATCGCTCAAGCTCTCAGCGCTGGCTTCGTCCCGATTCGGAAGCCGGGCAAGCTGCCTTCGAGTGTCCACGGTGTCGACTACGAGCTCGAGTACGGTACCGACCGGCTCGAGATCCACTCCGACGCTCTGACGCCCGGCTCGAAGGTGCTCGTGGTCGATGACCTGCTCGCTACTGGCGGCACCATGGTCGCGGCGTGCGAACTCGCGAGGCTCAGCGGTGCCGAGATCCTCGGAATGACCGTGCTGATCGAACTGCTCGACCTGGGGGGCCGTGCAAAGCTGCCTGACCCGAACGCGATGCACGCGGTGCTCTCGTACTGAGGTTCAGCAAGCGACGACCGAATGAAAAGAACAGGGCCCCGCGAGCAAGTCGCGGGGCCCTGATTCAGGCCTGTTGTCGTAGACATTCCGTGCAGTGTGGGACGGATCCGAAAAAGGGACGGACCGACCCGGAACGGATGCCCTTAGCGGCGGCGGCGGCCGGCGGCGAGACCACCGAGGCCCAGGAGGGCAACGGCCGACGGAGTCGGAACGACGGTGATCAGACCACCGGTGTTCGAGATCGACAGACCCGGGGCGAAGCCCTCCAGGTTGGCATCGATGAAGATGCTGGCGGCACCGTTGAAGTCGATGTCGGTAGTGCCGAGCAGCGCGGTGTATGTCGAGATATCGCCCTCAACGAAGCTGAAGACGATCTGACCGCGGAAAACCTCGACGCGACCCGCGGTGTCCTGGCCTTCACCGCCGATAGCGCTTGAGGACTGGCCGCCCTCGATCACGCCACCGTTGTCACTCAGGATGGTGCCGTTGGCTTCGGTGATGTAAGACGGGGAACTGCCGCTACCGAAGCGGAAGCTGCCGTCGTCACCAGCGTCGCTGGAACCGGTCACCGGGGTGCCGGGAGCGACCGAGCCCGGGCCGAGCACGCCGCTGCTGCCACCCTCAGCGAGGGTGCCAGGGGCGCGGCCGAACCAGCCGGTCTGGTTGTAGATGGCATCGCCAAAGGGCGTCGCGATCGTGCCGCCGCGGGCATCGGAGCTGGACTCCTGGTTCGCGACGAACTGGCCGTTGGTGGTGCTGAACGTGCCGCGGAAGCTCGACCAGCCGTTGAAGCTGACAAGCTCGGAGGCGCCAACGTCCAGGTCGGTCGTGTTGCCCTGGATGTCCAGGTACAGCGAGAAGTTCACGACCTGGTTGTTGCCGTTCTCAAGGTCGATCAGGTTCTGGTCCACCACAATGTCAAAGACCTGGGCGGAAGCGGCTGACGCGGCAAGGGCCGCGCCCGCGGCCGCAACGATAACGAATCGGTGTGTCATGGCTGAGTCTTCTCCCTCTCTCGGAAGTCCTACGACTGGTCCAATTTAGTGATTCCCAGCGGCAGAGCAAGTCCAGGAGCTCAGGAAGTGACAAAAAACCTCCCAAAAGAGTTGCTTTGTGGCATTTCGTGTTTTCGGGCGAGACGACATCGTCTATCGCGTCCTTGCCTGGATTAACTGTTCGGGTCGCTCAAGTTGGTTCTGCTCAGCGATATGCCAAAAAAACAACCGGCCCCACCTCAAGGGCGGGGCCGGTTGATGATCTTCAAACTGCGAACAAGCTGAGCTCTGAGCTCATCCTGTCAGGCAGATTCAGCGGCGGCGACGGCCGGCGGCGAGACCACCGAGGCCCAGCAGGGCGACCGAAGCTGGCGTCGGAACGACGTTGACCTCGCCACCGATGCTGTTGAAGCCGAACGAGGTGAAGCCGGTGAGGCCCGCCTCGACGAAGAAGCTGCCGAGACCGTCGAAGCTGATGGTCTGGAGACCCTCATCACCGGCATCGAAGGTGATCGAGCCGCGGAAGACCTCGATGCGGCTGTCGGCGTTCTGGCCCGAGCCACCGACGGCGGTCGGCGACTGCGCGCCGGCGATGTTGCCATCGACGGTGCCGAGGGTGAGGCCGCCGTCACGGACCTCCTGCATGGCGGAGGTGTTGCTGAAGCGGAACGAGCCATCGTTGCCGTTGTCGCTGATCTGGCCACCGATGACACCGAAGGGAGGACCGAAGTCGGCGTCGGAGCCGTTGACGGCGGCGATGCCGGGGCGGCGGCCGCGCCAGTCGGTGGCGGCGACGGTGCCGGGGAAGGCGCCGAAGAGGACGGTGCCGCCGGCGGCGTCGTTGTCGGTCTCGGCCTCGGCGTTGAAGGAGCCGGCGGTGGTGCGGAAGACACCGTTGATGCCGCTCCAAGCGAAGAAGTCAACGAGCTCGGCGCCACCGACGTCGATGCCGGTCTCGTTGCCCTGGGTGTCCAGCCAGAGGCTGAAATCAACGGTAACCGGGCCGCCGCTGACATCAGCGACGTTGGTGCTCGGAACGATGTCAAAGACCTGGCCATTGGCGGCGGCAGCGATGCCGGCGACAGCGGCGAGAGCGATCACGTTCTTCATGTCTATCAATCTCCTCGTGTGCGATTCTGCGACACAGTTGTTCTCGCAGATCGGCCCGGCCCTATCGCCAGACCTCCACTGCAAACGAACCTGACCCACTTAGACTGTACCGAGGCCTCTGCCCTGCGGCAAGAAACGATTCTCAGGGTGTGCCAGCATTTTCGGTATATTTTTACAGTTTCTGGGCAGAATTGCCCTCGTTAAATCTGGGGGTTTTGTCCCCAAATTGTGACTCTGATAGGGTTTGAGTGATCGAAAAGAGCCATCGGAAGCGCATCTATTCAGATCTCACAAATGCTGCCTACTGATTGGCTTCGCCGCCCCGTACGGCGTTTGGAATGCCGCCGAAGTGTCCAAAAAGAACGACCCCGCCGTCACCGGCGGGGTCGTGGATCCTGCGAGATCGCTTAGAGGAGTGCTGTTGCCGAAGCCGGATTAGCGACGACGGCGGGCGGCGGCGAGGCCGCCGAGGCCCAGCAGGGCAACCGAAGCTGGCGTCGGAACGACGTTGACCTCGCCACCGATGCTGCTGAGCGCGACCGAGGTGAAGCCGGTGAGGCCCGCCTCGACGAAGAAGCTGCCGAGACCGTCGAAGCTGATGGTCTGGAGACCCTCATCGCCGGCATCGAAGGTGACCGAGCCGCGGAAGACCTCGATGCGGCTGTCGGTGTTCTGGCCCGAGCCACCGACGGCGGTCGGCGACTGAGCACCCGAGATGTTCTCGCCACCGGCGGTGCCGAGGGTGAGGCCACCGTCACGGACTTCCTGGTCACCGCTCACGTTGCTGAAGCGGAACGAGCCATCGTTGCCGTTGTCGCTGATCTGGCCACCGATGATGCCGAAGGGAGGACCGAAGTCGGCGTCGGAGCCGTTGACGGCGGCGATGCCGGGGCGACGGCCGCGCCAGTCGGTGGCGGCGACGGTGCCGGGGAAGGCGCCGAAGAGGACGGTGCCGCCGGCGGCGTCGCTGTCGGTCTCGGCCTCGGCGTTGAAGGAGCCGGCGGTGGTGCGGAAGACACCGTTGATGCCGCTCCAGCCGAAGAAGTCAACGAGCTCGGCGCCACCGACGTCGATGCCGGTCTCGTTGCCCTGGGTGTCCAGCCAGAGGCTGAAGTCGATGGTGACCGGGCCGCCGCTCACGTCGGCGACACCGCTCGAGACCTGAATGTCAAAGACCTGAGCGTTGGCGGCAGCCGCGAAACCGGCGACAGCAGCCAGAGTGATAACAGTGCGCTTCATATCTTCAATCTCCACCGGCTGTGGTATGCACAGCCTCTCTCGTAGTGGACCGATTTGGTCCGGTAACCCCGGGCCTTCACGGCCCCCTGATTGACCCGAATACATGGTAGCAAGGCCCGTTTGACTTGCAAGCGCCCCGGGCCGGTTTTGCCAGACAAAAGCAAAAATATTTTTCCTGGCGATCTCAGATCTATTCGAATCATTTCGCTTTGAAGTTATATAGGTGAATTAAATAAAGCCCAGCCGGCGCAACCGGCTGGGCTCTTGCTCTTTGATTGCCCCGGAGAAGCCCCCGGAGTGCCCCGCGATTAGCGGCGGCGACGGCCAGCGGCGAGGGCGCCGAGGCCCAGCATCGCGACCGAAGCGGGGGCCGGGATAACCTTCACGGCGCCGCCCGAGTTCTGGAAGCTCACCGAGGTGAACGAGTTCAGGTCGGCGTCGATGAAGAAGCTGCCGAGACCATCGAAGCTGATGGTCTGGTCGCCCTCGGTGTCGAAGGTGACCGAGCCACGGAACACCTCGATACGCTCGGCGGTGTCCTGGTTCGAGCCGCCGACGACGGTCGCGGACTGGGCGCCCGAGATGTTCCCGCCGCCGTCAGTGCCGAGGGTGAGACCACCGTCACGAACCTCGTAGTTCGGCGCGATGTTGCTGAAGCGGAACGAGCCGTCGCTTCCATCCACGCTGGTGTTGCCCGGGACATCGCCGATGCCGGGGAAGGTCGCGACCGAGCCGTTGACCGCGGCGACACCGGGACGGCGGCCGACCCAGTCGGTCGGGGCGACGCTGCCCTCGATGGTGCCAAAGAACACGGCGCCGCCGGCGGCGTCGTCATCGGTCTCTTCGACCAGGTTGAACGAGCCACCGGTCGTGCGGAACACGCCGTTGATGCCCGCCCAGCCCTCGAAGGGGGCGAGGCCCGCGCCGCCGGTGTCGATGCTGGTGGCGCCCTGGCTGTCCAGGTACAGGCTGAAGTTGACGGTCTCGCCAACGTTCACGCAATCCCGATCGACAACGATGTCGAAGATCTGGGCGTTAGCGGCGGTGGCAACACCGGCCACGGCGATCAGGGCAGCAACAGTGCTCTTCATTTCTGCATCTCCTCAGGTATCCGAACGTCTGATTGGATAGATCTCGCAGGATGGACGCCGACCGCCCCGCTTCCGGAGCGGTCCACATCCGCTCGAAAGGTGCCTCAAGTCCGAGGAGGTGCCAGTTGCTTTAGAAAAAAACGCCGGATTACCCGGCACAAAGGGCATTCGGAAGTGCCCATGGTGGGGCAAGTCATGCCCTATAACAGCCCGTGATTGGCCTTTGGTAGGGTGGACAGGCGCCCAGCTTTACAACTGCGCCCTCGGCAGGGTCTCAGTCTTCCGAGAGACCGAGCTGCACCAGCTTGTCTGCCCACTCCGACTGTTCCCGCCGGTTGTCCGATGAGATCGTCTTCAAGCTCTTGGGCAGGCTGAGCCCCGCGGTCCGGAGCGCCTCAACTTCGAGCCGCGTGAGATGCACACCGCCCAGCTCGTAGTCGCGCCAGGCTTCGACGGTCATGGGCACGATCGGCTCGATCAAGGCCAGCATCGCCTGGGCGAAGTCGCGTATCTCTTTCTGAGCGTGTGAATCGATACGTAAGCTCAGGAAACGGAGCGTGTTATGGAGATCGCACTTCCAGTACCACTCCGTATAGACATTCACGGGCAGTCCGGCCCTTGCAAGCTCTCGGCTCACTCCGGCCTCGAGCAGCTTCTCATAGGTGGCGTACTGGGCTTCGACTGCGTCGAGGAACGCAAGGTATTCCTGGGCCGTCTTCGCCTCGGTGGGGTTGTCCAGGTCGAACGGCTGCTCTCCGCCCTGCCGGTTGCTTGAGGATTGCTTTCTGACGCCGTCGAGCGGGGGGCGGTAGAACCGATCGGGGACCACCGAGTAGCGGGCCGAGTACTCATTGACGTTCGCGGTGCGGTGGCGGATCCACTGGCGGGCGACGAACACCGGCATCGAGACGTGGAACTTCAACTCCACCATCTCGAAGGGGGTCGTGTGCCTGTGGCGGAGCAGGTACCGGATCAGCCCCCGGTCCTCGTTGACCTTCTTGGTGCCTGCCCCATAGGAAACCCTTGCGGCTTGGACGATCGCGGCGTCCCCGGTTTGGCCCTCGGGCACGAGTCTTGGCATCGCATCAACAAGGGCGATGAACCCGTGTTCGCCGATGCGGATCTCCTGGCGAGCGTCACCACCCATGACATCGACGAAGCCGGTCTCGGGGCGGACGCGGTTGATGTCAAACTGCGGGGTGTCGCCGCTGGGCTGTGGCTCGATCTGGGACTTGGCCTGGGTGGTGGGGGATCCGGTCGGGGCGTCCGTGCTCATGAGGCATAGTCGTACCCGAAACCGCCCGGGGCAACGCCGTACTTACTGATATGGGCGGACCGTCTCTGCCTCGACGATGCGGTCCGGCGGCCAGAGCAGGTAATCGCCGTTGGGCGGGGCGACGAGATCGAAGTTGCCGGCCTCAACGCTGTACATCCCGAGGTCATCGTCTAGATCGGCGCCGACCGAATAAACCAGAAGCTCGCCATCGATCACGTGGAAGCGGACCGGGGTGCCCGTGTAGGGATCGGTTGGCGTTGCCAGGCCAGAGGCGCTCTCAAACGCCTCGGCGGTCATAGGCAAGCCCTCTCCGGCCGCCAAAAGCTTGTGCATCTGGGCGATAAACCTGTGGCGTTCCCGCTGCAACTCGATGTGCCAGATCGCACGAACGGCGTTATCAAACGAACTGGTCATGATCCCGGCGAGATTGTTCCGCGCGCCCCAGATGCCAGCCGGGGGGGTGTATCCCGTTGTGAAGAGCGGGCTAACGGTCCAGGGTTTGGCCAGCGCCGCTTCTTCGGCGAGATCGAGCGAGCCGAGCGCAATCCGGAGGTTGGTCTTCGGTGCGATCGTCGCCGAACCGAAAATCGCCAGTATGCGGTCCACGATGCCGATCGCACCAGGTGAAGACTTGTCGCCGGCGGGGGCCCGAAGATACGGCAGCCATGTCATCCCGTCCCGCATCTGAAGACGTTCGCCATCAAAGACTTTGCGGAGATGGGATTCGGTATCAGATGTTGCTAACTGCTCGAATCGGTCGAGCTGTGCCTCGGTGAGTTGCAGGTCTGTCGTCGTGATCGATCGCAGCGCGGTGTCCAATGTGATTATCTCGATCGAGTTGCTGACGAGCTGCGATAACAGGCTTGATTTCGTTTCGGCGGCGTGACGCCCGAGCCGTTTCATGGCCTCGAGGTTGGAAAGAAACGCTTCGGTGTCCCCATCGATCGCGGCGAGCCTCGCCCGTGTGCCGAAGAGCCGAGCGCCAGTGCGGGCTGGACTTAGGTACCTGTTATCAGCAAAGCTGATCGGGATCCGCCTGGCGGGCTCCGTTGGCGTGTGCCAGTTGTTCCCAACGAGGTACGACGATTCGTATAAGAAACCGCCGCTGTGAGGCTTGTGACTCGCCTCAACAATCCGATCGAGCCGCTCGGCGTTGCGTTCGATCAGAACGCGGAGTGTGCTGATCTCTTCGACCCCCCATTCTTCGCTGCTGGCTGTACCGATCAGTACCTGTTCGTCCTCGCTGGAGCCAAGGCGTATCGCCTTGAACTCGGCCTCGTATACAGGCCAGGCACGGTCCTCGATCGGGATCGCCGCGACACGGTCGTTGTATGCGCCGACGTTGTCAACGGGCACCCCCAGAGACTCGACAAGCCCGACGATGACCCACACCACCGAGATCACGACTGCATGGCCCGGTCCGATCGCCGCTGCGATCCATGTTCGTATGCCGATCCGGCCTGTCGTCTCTCGTTGGGCTCGGATCGCGGCACGGAGCCGACGCCGATCTGAGCGATCGAGCCGCCAGGTTTCCTTTGGCAAGGCAGGGTGCTCGCGAATGGCTTGCTCTGCCTCCGCAAGATTTGTCAACGCTTGTGCCAGCCTGCGTCGTTCGGTCCGATTGCCTCCCACACGGAGTACGAGCTTGCGGATCGCTGTCCTGCTCGGTTCGCTCAGCGCGGCTTCGGGTCGAGGTTCGGCGACTTGCCAGATCCGCCATGAAGGGGCTTCGATCCGAGCAAGTACGTCGTTGAGCAGCCTGGCGTCCATACAAGCGCCATCGTACTCCGGCCGGCTAAAACCGCTGCTAGTTCGAGTGCTCGGGCTGAGGCGGCCAGAGCACATGGTCGCCGCGCGGGCCGCGAGTTGCGGCGTCGAGCACGGACTCGGAGGGCTCCCAGTCGGCGGGGCGCCATGCGGCGCTCGCTTCGGACCGCTTGCCGCCCTCGTCTGTGCGGTTCCAGCCCAGTCCATAGATCACCGGGGTCTCGGAGTCTGTGTTGAATCGAAGCGGGTCGCCGGTGTGCATGTCGCGGGGCCAGTTTGGGATACCGAACGGAGCGAGTTCGTCCGGCCGGTTGGCCCACCGCCCCTCGGCGCGGCTGAAGAGTTCCATCGCGGCTGCGATGCGGACCTCTTCGCGCTGTTGCCATGCCCGGAAGCCGGTGCCGACGGTCCTGTCGAAGGACGGCGCGAACGTGTTCAGGAATACGAAGCGCCATCCGGGCCCCGAGGCGTGCTGCTCCGGATCGAGTTCATCGAGCGATGGGACGTCCCATGGTGCTCGCAGGGCGAGCGAACGGGCGCGGTCGATCCAACGCTCGTAGGCCTCAAGGTTCGCGTCGCGGCCTGCATCGATTGCCGCGGTCGCGTAGGCGGAAACGACCGAGCCGATGTCAGGACGCATGTCGTTGAGCAGCTTCTGGAACTCTGGCAAGAGGAACATGCCGTTGGCGCTGTAGTAGCGGTTCGCTGTGTCGATGCCTGCGATCCGGTCCTGTTCGAGTCCATCGGCGACGATCGCGCGTGGGTCGGTGCGGAACAGTGCTTGGAACCCCGCGAGGTCTGAGGCGCTAAATGCCTCGGGGTGATGGTAGATCAGGCTGCTCGCGGTCTGGGTCCCGAGACTCTGGATCGCGAGGGAAACCAGCGAGCCGATCAGGAAAGCGTTCTCGCGAGCGTGGAGTCCGAGGCGTTCGAGGGACTGGATATCTTGCAGAGCGCTTGCCCCATCGCCATCGATTGCGGAGATGTGAGCACGTGTCGCGAGCAGCCGGGCCGATCGCCGCATCGGGCTGAGGTGGGGCAGAAGGATCTCGAACAGAGCACCGTCGCGTGCTGGTTGCCACCTGCCGAGCGAGTTGGCATCCGCCCAGTCTGACGGCGCCGTCATGAGGAGCGACCCGAAGTGCGTCCTGCTTGCTCCGTTCGTTATCAGTGCGAGCGCTTCATCGTTCTGCTGGATGATCCGGCGCATCACAGCCAGAGATGCCTCATCATTTGTGATCCCCGGGTCGTAGTCTCGGTACATCCTGTAGTCGTCGTCGCCTCGGTCTGGCACCTCGAGCGCATCAAACGCCTCGATGTAGAGATCCCAAGCGCGGTCGGACGCGGGCAACGCGAGCGATGCGGCATTGTGCTGGGCGACATAGTTGGTTGGGTTGGCTGGAGGCTTCGCGAGGGCGATGCTCGTCACGAGCGAGCCGGTGCCTAAGACAACGCCTGCCGACGCGAGACCCGTCCCCCATGCGAGCCAACCAAGTGCTCGTACCGTCAACGGTCTTTGCCGCACCACCGCCCGGCGTATGAGCTTTGCTGCGGCCGGGCCGTCGCCGAATGCCGCGATGAGTTCCGTTGGATCTTTGCCATCGGCGAGACCCTGCTCGAAGTGGTCGGCCAGCTCAGTGGCGACCTGCGCACGTTCGACGCGCTTGAGCCGGGTTGCTCGAACGGTTGCGTCTGCGAGTTCCCGGAGTCCCTGGGGCAGGTCCTGGGTCGGCTTCCTGACATCCAGTCTGCTAGATAGTCGCCCGCGCACTACGTCACGCATGGGTGTCGTACCGAGCTTGCGGATGAAGTCGTTCGAACTGTGGCCGCTCATGCGAGCACCCCCGTCTCCGTTATTTGCGCGGGTTTGGCGTGTCCAGGAGGAGAATCGACGATGCCCAGGCCCCGGAGGGCCGTGACAAGCCGGTTCCACTGGTCGGTGTCGGTGGTCAGCCGCTCGCGGCCCTGCTTGGTGAGGCTGTAGTACTTCCGGGCCCGACCTCCGCCGTCGCCGGGTTCTTCCCAGCGAGCCCGGATCAGGCCCTTGGCCTCCAGGTTGTAGAGCATGGGATAGAGCGTGCTCTGGCCCATCGCGAGGACGCCCTCGGTGCGCTCGGCGAGCGCGACGACGAGCTCGTAGCCATACATCTCTTTGTTTGACAAGAGGTTAAGGACAGCGGTAGGCCCGGCTCCTCGCATGAGTTCTCGTTCGAGCTTGGCGGGGTTCACGTGTGACCTCCGGCATGGGATAATGGTCTAGGAGCCATACTATGTTATACAAAGTATAGCAACGTTCGGTTCCGCCGCGTGCAAAAACAAAGCACAGAGTTGATCAGCGGCCCGCGGGGATCAGCTCAACGCGGACGGTTTCGTCGGGACGCCCGGACATTGGTCTGCGGGTCAGCTCGATCTCTGTTCGTGGCTCGTATCGAGACAGCACCAGGATCAGCTCGGGAAGCTCGCGGATTGGTAGCCCATCGATCGCTGTGATCGCATCGCCTGATCCGAGCCCGATGCTTCGTCGCCCTCGGGCGAACCCTGTGACAATGAGGCCACGGGGCTCGTTCGAGATCTCAAGCCCGAGCGAAGCCATCCCTGGTCGCACTTCCTCCGGAACAAACGGTTGTTCGCGCAGCCAGCCGGTGAGAGCGCGGTCGAAGGTCGCGGTGTCCATCTCGGTCGCCTGCTCCAGCGCGAGCAGGCCCGTGGGGTCGGTCGAAAGACCCCGCACGGGATCCGCAAGAGCGCCGAAGAACGGGCGGAGTTGCCCGTGTCGCTCTAAATAGAGGAAGACAGCGAATGCGCGGGCATACGCGGCGAGCGGACGGGCTTTAACGAAGGAGGCCGGGGTGAGGCCTGCAAAGTCGGTGATGGAGCCAAACTGGCCAGCACCAACGAGCCGCTTCGCAATATTGATGCGGTACGAGGGCTCGACCCGGATGTCCCCGCTGTCGGTTAGCGAAACGCTCTCTGCGAGCGTGCCGAGGCCCTCGATGACCCATGCCGGGTGGCGGATGCGCTGGGCACGCTGAAGCCGTTCGTGGTGGACGTGGACGAGTTCGTGGCGCAGGTTTGGTCCCAGGCGATTGCTGACGAGTCGTCGTGAGTCTCGGTCGTAAAAACCGCCGACCGCGAAGAAGTTGCCTCGTGTCACGCTGTCGCGCCCACCCAGGAGCGGAGCCGTGAACCGGCGGAAGTTACGCTCGTCGAGACAGAGCACACCGTCCCACCCATCGGGTTTCGGCAAGTCGAACGCCAGTTCTGTGATTGTCCGGGCTGCGCGACGGTCGAATGCAGTATCTTCCGCGGTGAGTCCGGCAATGGAGACAGCGATGATCAGGCCGTCGGCCTCGTCGATGGCGGACGTTGCTCCGTTACCAAGCGCTTCGCTGATCCGCGTCGCAGCCTCTCGGGCCGGGTCGGGCGCGGGTGATGGCTGCACGCTAATGATTGCGAGGGCTGGGATGACAAGGAGTGGGTTCACGCCTCTTGTTGTTCGGCGATCAGCAAGCGCAGGGCCTCGGGATAGGCGTTTTTTTCCAGCGCGAACACGCGGGCAGCGAGGGTCGTGACGGTGTCGCCAGGTTCGACGGGGCACCGACGCTGGAGTACGTGCGGTCCGTGGTCATACTGATCATCCACGATGTGGACGGTGCAGCCCGTCTCCTGGGCACCGCTCGCGAGCACGGCGGCGTGGACCCGATCGCCGTACATCCCCGGGCCACCGAAGTCGGGCAAGAGCGCAGGGTGGATGTTCACGCATTGCCCTCGGTATCGGTCGGGCAGGTGGATGCGGCGGAGGTACCCGGCAAGAACGAGCCAGTCGCAGCCCGCGCCATCGAGGATTGCCCCGAGTTTCTCGGCGGTTAGTTCGCCTTCTTCGACAGAGGAATCGATTCCCGCGTTCGAGCCGATCTCGACGCCCTTGCAGGGACGCGATGCGAAGACGCGGTTGACGCAGGCGTTGAGCTCGCCGCGATCGATGACCTGTAGCAGGTTCGCGAGTGTGCGCCCACCTCCCGATAGGGCAACGACGAGCCTGGCGGGGGAGCTGGTCATGGGGTGATCGTCGGTGGTGAGCGGAAGTCGATCGCCTTGCCGCTCGCGCCGAGGGCGACCATGGTCAGCGTGGCCTCGGTGACGCGAACGATGTCGTCGGTCTGGTGGCGCTGGGCATCGACCTCGATCCGGATCGAGACCGAGCTGCGCCCCTCCCGGACCGTCTGCGCGAAGTAGTTAACCACGTCACCGAGTTGCACCGGGGCGTGGAAGTCCACACGCTCCATGCTCGCGGTAACCCAGCGGTGGCACCCGAAGTGCCGCGCCTCGACAAACCCCGCCTGGTCGATGTGGCTCAAGATCACACCCCCGAAGACGGTGCCGTACGGGTTTGTATCGCGCGGCATCGTGACGATCCGCAGGGCGAGCCGGCGTGGATGAGGGTGCTGCGTTCGCTCTTCGGGTGGCGTGTCGGCCATCGATGCTCCTGGATCCCCCTGTGTGCCCTGCGCAGCCCGGGATTCGACCCGGGCGATGGGGGAGCGAACGATAGAGACCGGGGTCGGCGGGTGCCGACATGCGTAAGGAGCCGGCGATGACGATGCCAGAAGCCGCCCGCGAACTCGTCGGCCCGCCCATCGACCGCGGGTTGCTTGCGGACATCCCGTGGCCAAGCCTGCTGCATAGGTATCGCTCCGGGATCGAGCTTTTCGATCCGCGCGTGATCCAGATGACCGACGAGCAGCTAGATACCGCATTCCTGTCGGACGCCGGCGTCGGGCGTTGGCCCGTCCGTGTCTTGCTGGGTCACCTGGCGGATGGTGATCTCGGGAGCGTTCATCGCATGCGGCGGATCGCGGCCGAGGACAACCCGGTGCTCAGCGCGTGGGATGAGGACGCCTTTGTTGACTCAGGGATCTACGGATCCACCGAGGCATCCAGCGCGTGGCCCAAGCCGTGCTTCCCCGTGGGCGCGTACGCGGCGGTGATCTACACGCTCCGCGAGTGGGCGTCGGCCTGGCTCGGCGGCCTCGATGAGTCTTTGCTGGCTCGTAGGGGCCTCCACCCTCAGCACGGCGAGGTCTCGCTCCGTGGAATCGTTGAGTTCGATACCTGGCACCTTGAGCATCACGTTCGGTTCTTGAACGCCAAGGCGTTCAAGCTGCTTGGGCCTGCGCCGGAGCCCGAACGGTGCGACGATGTTCCTTCCGGCGGTTGCGGGCCGGGGTGTGGTTGTGCACCTGGCGCCTCGGGCGATGCTCGCGGAGGTGCGGACGGATGAGCGAGCTCTTCGACGAGCGCCGCTACCTGATCCCGTTCCGCTCGACCCTGCTGCCGCAGATCTTCACGGACACCCTGGTTGTTGGTGCAGGCATTGCGGGATTGACCTGCGCTATCGAGGCGGCCAAGGGTGGGGACGTGATCGTGCTCGCCAAGGGCGAGCTGGGCGAGAGCGCCACGGCGTGGGCCCAGGGGGGCGTTGCAGCGGCGCTCGAGTCAGGCGATAGCCCGGCGCTGCACGCCGATGACACGACGGCCGTTGGCGCGGGGCTGTGCGACGCGGGAGCCGTGCATGCCGTGACCAGCGAGGGTCCTGAGGCTGTCCGTTGGCTCTTCGAGATCGGTATGAATGTCGATCGCGGTTCCGATGGATCCCCGAGCGCGGGCCGCGAGGGCGGGCACAGTGTGAGCCGGATCTATCACGCCGGCGGTGATGCGACCGGCGCTGAGATCCAGCGCGTATTGCTTGGGCGTGCGCGGGCGATGGGGGCTGTTCGTCTGTTCGACGGCTGCTTTGCCCTGGATCTGATCACCGCGTCGGACGAGCCTGGTGCCCGTGTGCTCGGGGCGATCACCTACCACACACGCTACGGGCTGCAGATGATCTGGGCTCGCTCGACAGTGCTCGCCAGCGGGGGCACGGGCGGCGTATACCGCGAGACAACCAACCCCCCCTCGGCGACCGCGGACGGTGTTGCCCTCGCGTATCGCGCCGGCGCGGGGATCGCGGACGCCGCGTTCGTTCAGTTCCACCCGACCGTGTTGTATCTCCCTGGCGCATCGCGTGCGCTTATCAGCGAGGCGGTTCGTGGAGAGGGCGCGCACTTGACGGACCGGGCGGGTCGTCGGTTCATGACCGATGTGCATGAGATGGGCGAGCTTGCGCCGCGCGACATCGTGAGTCGGGCGATCGTTCGCGAGATTGCCAAGAGCGGTGCGGGCGGCAGCGGCGCGGTGTACCTCGATTGCCGGCATATCGGCGGGTTCGCATCTCGCTTCCCGAGCATCGCCGCGACGCTCGAGCGGTTCGGGATCGATCCATCGGCAGACCTGATCCCGGTGCACCCTGCGGCGCATTACATGGTGGGCGGGGTGCGCACAGATCTTGACGGGCGTACGGGCGTGCCCGGTCTCTACGCCGCTGGCGAGGTCTCGTGTTCGGGGCTCCATGGCGCCAACCGACTCGCGAGCAACTCGCTGCTCGAGGGGCTCGTGTTTGGGCGTCGCGCGGCAACCGCGGCAGTAGAGGAGGGGGCATCGCAGCCCCCCGCGACGCCGGCGAAGGTCGTTAGCGATCTGGTCACCAGCGAGCACGCATCCCTCGACCTGGACGATGTACGCTCGAGTGTGCGTTCGGCGATGTGGCGCAACGTCGGCATCGAGCGCGAAGGCCCCAAGCTCGCCGAGATGTGCGAGATGTTGGGGTTCTGGGCGCGCTACACGCTCGACAAGATCCTCGATGAGCCCGAGGGCTGGGAGGTCCAGAACACGCTGCTCGCGGCACACCTGATCGCCCGGAGTGCGTCGTGGCGTTCCGAGAGCCGCGGGGCGCATTGGCGTTCCGATGCGCCAGAGGCGTCAGACGAGTACCTCGTCCATGATGTGTTGCGGCGGGGCAGCGCGGAGCCTGAGTGTGTCCCTGTGGATCAACCCGTGACTAGCGGGCCTGGGGCACCAGCGTCAGCGTGATTTCCTCGCCGTCTCGGACGACAAGGAGTTCAACCTCTTCGCCCGGATTAGCTCCCATCATCGCGCGCCAGAACGCCGCGGTGTCCGACAGCTCGATATCACCCCAGCGGGTCACGATGTCACCGATCTCGATGCCGGCCTGATCCGCGGCGCCATCCGGTGTGACAGCGCTGATGAGCATGCCCGGGTTGTCGAGGTCGGGCGAGGGCATTGGTTGGACGCCGATCCGGATCCTCGGCGCGGCGCGGCGCGGGATTTCGGCTTCTTTGAAGGTCAGCTGCTCAGGCCTGCTCGCCAGCTCGACGGCGATGTCCGCCATCACCATCGCGGCGCCTGCGGCGACCTCTTCGTTGAGCTTGTCGAGCGTGTCCCTGATGCCGTGATAGTCGTCGTGAAGGTTGCCGCTGAACGCGAACAGGACGGGAATGTCGTTTTGGTAGTACGGGTAGTGATCGCTGCGCGTGAAAAGTGTCGAGACGTCTTCGGGCACATCCGCTCGTGCACCTCGCTCGTCGAGCGCGGTCTCGACGATGTCGCGGAAACCCTCGCCCGTATAGACCCCGTGGATCTCGAACGACCCATCGAGGGCACGCCCGATCATGTCCATGTTGAGCATCGCGGCGTGGTCTTCTGGGCTTGCGATCGGGTCGGTCATGTAGTGGCGAGCGCCGAGCAGGCCCTGCTCTTCAGCGCTGTAGGTCATGAAGAGAACACTTCGTCTCGGGTCAGAGCTCCCCTCGAAGTGCTCGATCACTTCTTCGGCGGCGAGCAGCACGGCCGCCGTGCCCGAGGCGTTGTCATCGGCGCCGGCGTGGACCTGGCCTCGGGCTTCTGGCGTGCGTGTGCCGAACTGGCCTGTGCCGATGTGGTCGTGGTGCCCGCCGATCACGACGTACTCGTCGGCGAGCTCGCCGATGCCCGGAAAGACCGCGCCGGTATTGACCGCGATGGTCTCGACCGCCTCAACCGCGGCTTCGATGCTGAGCGTCACGCCGCTCATCACGATGGGCCTCGGGACCTGGACGTGGTGCTCGCGGACGAACCGGTCGATGGTGGGCGGGTTTGAGGCCTGGGGCACGCCCGCGGCGATGATCCGGTCCATCGCATCGGCTGTGACCATGACTATCGGGATGCTCAGCTTCCGACCCGTGATTGTCGTGAAGTCCTCAAGATGGTTGACGCGCGGGTCGTTCACGCCCCGAGGCGTGACGAGCACGATCGCCTCGACGCCCCGGCTCTCGGCCTCGGCGAACTTCCGGTTCAGATCGGACAGGTCGCTCCAGGCCCGATCGTCCCAGTGGCTGTTGCCGTTCTCGTCGAAGGGCTCGAACCGTGTAATGACCGCGATCTCGCCGACCGGATCGATGTTGTCGGGGCCGTAGCTGTTATAACCGTCCGGACCGGTGGCGATCGAGTAGCCGACGAAGCGGACGAGGCCAACCGCGGTGCCCTTGCCCGACACGCCCAGCACGTTGAAGTCTTTGCCGGCTTCGAGGTCGAAGACCTCCTCGGCGCCATACACCCGCAGGCTCTCGGCGGTTACCTGAGTGCTGCTGCCCAAGCTGAAGGGTTGGTTGTACGTCGGCTCGCCCTGGTTGTCGGTGAACGCGGGCTCAAGTCCCAATTCCCTGTAGACGCCGCGGATGTACTCCTCGGCTTCAGCGATACCCGGGTCGCCGGGGAGCCTGCCGCCAAGGCGTTCGTCGCCCAGGAATGTCAAGTGATCCATGTAGCGGGCGAACTCTGCGGGTGTGTACGGGATGGCATCAGCAGCGCTGGTTTCTGGCGCAGTTGTGGTTGCGGAGAGTGAGGCTGCTCTTTCACCACCGCCGCCCCCGCATGCGGTGAGCATCGTGGCGGTCAGCAGGATCGCGGGGACGCGGAATCGAGCGGTGTTGTGCATCGTCGGCATGGTGAGCTCTCGGCCTCTGGTGTTGGAGGTCTGATTTGGCAGGACTCTGTGTGCTGGTGGGCATGCGTGTGGTGCGGACCCACTGGACCGCCAACGATACCGAGCAGGGCCGGTCCGAGTTGTGGTGCCTGGGTAGGGAGCGCGCCGGAGGGCCTCTGTCGAGGAATGGAGTCTGCCCATTGACCGCATCAATCAGCCGTCCGAGCCAGCCCGAGCCGAGCAGAACCCACGGCGCCACACCCGTCGAGACATTTCCGGGTCGGCACATTGGGCCGAGGCCCGCGGATATCGAGGTGATGCTCGATGCCATCGGAGCCCAGAGCCTCGACGTACTGATCGATGAGGCGGTTCCCGGTGCGATTCGTTCCGAGCGAGTGCTTTCGATCGGTCCAGCGCGGCACGAGGCGGACGTCTTGGAGGAGTTGCGGTCCAAGGCATCGAAGAACCGGGTGCTTCGCTCCTATATAGGTCTGGGCTACCACGGGACTGTGACGCCCCCGGTGATCCTGCGCAACGTGCTTGAGAACCCGGGGTGGTACACCCAGTACACGCCATATCAAGCCGAGATCGCGCAGGGCCGTCTTGAGGCTCTTCTGAACTTCCAGACCGCGATCAGCGATCTCACAGGGCTTCCATTGGCTGGTGCTTCATTGCTTGATGAAGCCACGGCGGCCGCAGAGGCGATGGCGATGTGCTTCGCGATCGCAAAGGGCAAGCGGACCCGTTTCGTGGTGGACCGGGCGTGCCACCCACAGACGATCGCGGTGATCGAGACCCGCGCCGAGCCTCTAGACATCGAACTCACGATCACGGATCCGGCGAACATCGAGTTTGATGAATCGATCGCTGGGGTTCTGCTCCAGTACCCCGCGACTGACGGCGACATCGTCGATCCGAGTGCGGTGATCGAGCGGGCGCACGCCGCGGGAGCGCTGGCGGTGATGTCGGCAGATCCGCTCGCGCTCGCGCTGTTGACCCCGCCGGGCGAACTCGGGGCGGACATCGCCGTTGGTTCGACTCAGCGTTTCGGCGTGCCGCTTGGCTACGGGGGCCCGCACGCGGCGTACATCGCGACCCACGAGCAGCACGCGCGGAAGCTTCCAGGTCGGATCATCGGTGTGAGCCGGGACACCCACGGCGATCGCGCCCTGCGCATGGCGATCCAGACCCGTGAGCAGCACATCAAGCGTGAGCGGGCGACGAGCAACATCTGCACCGCCCAGGCGTTGCTCGCGATCATCGCCGGTATGTACTGCGTCTATCACGGGCCCGAGGGCCTGAGGCGGATTGCCGAGCGGATCCGATTCCAGACCGGGGCGTTGCGCTCGATGGTCGAGGCCGCGGGGCACAAAGTCCTCAATGCGCAGCACTTCGACTCGCTGAGGATCAGACCCTCGGGGACGACCGTTTCGAACGTGATGACAGCCGCGTTGTCGGTCGGGATCAACCTGCGCGACTTCGGCGATGGCACGGTCGGTGTCAGCCTGGACGAGACCGTCGGTGAGCGTGACCTTGAGGATCTCGCGAAGGTGTTCGGTGCCAACCCAGTGTCTGGCGAGCCATCGCCGCTTCCCGAGGCACTGATTCGCCAGAGCGGCTATCTCACTCATGAGGTGTTCCAGGCGCACCGGAGCGAGACGGAGATGCTCCGTTACATCTTCGAGCTCCAGGAACGCGACCTGAGCCTGGCGCACTCGATGATTCCGCTCGGCTCATGCACCATGAAGCTCAACGCGACCAGCGAGATGCAGCCCATCGGATGGCCCGAGTTCAGCTCGATCCATCCGTTCGCCCCGGCGGAGCAGGCGTCGGGCTACACCGAAATGTTCGAGGAGCTCGAACGCTGGCTGTGCGACATCACAGGGTTTGCGGCGGTGAGTCTGCAGCCCAACGCGGGAGCGCAGGGTGAGTACGCCGGGCTGCTGACGATCCGTGCATACCACCGCAACCGTGGCGATCATGACCGAAACGTGTGCCTCATCCCGGTCAGTGCGCATGGCACGAACCCCGCGAGCGCCGTGATGGCCGGCTTCGAGGTCGTGAGCGTTAAGTGCGATAAATACGGCGACACCGACCTTGACGATTTGCGCGCGAAGGCCGAGAAGCACGCTGGTCGCGTCGGTGCATTGATGATTACGTATCCCTCGACGCACGGGGTCTTCGAGCCGCGCATCAAGGAGGTCATCGAGTTCGTCCATGAGTCTGGCGGTCTGGTGTACATGGACGGCGCGAACCTGAACGCGCAGGTCGGGTTGACGAGCCCAGGCGAGATCGGTGCCGATGTGTGCCACCTGAATCTGCACAAGACCTTCTGCATTCCTCATGGGGGTGGTGGGCCCGGCATGGGGCCTATCGCGGTTAACGAGCGGCTCAAGCCCTTCTTGCCAACACACCCTGTGGTGGCGCCAAAGAGCGCGGGGCTGACCCCGATCGGTCCCGTGAGCGCCGCACCGTATGGAAGCGCTTCGATCCTGCCGATTAGCTGGGTCTACATCGCGGCGATGGGCTCGGAGGGGCTCAAAAAAGCGACCGAGGTTGCGATCCTGAATGCGAACTACATGGCCAAACGGCTTGAGAGCCACTATGACATCGTGTACACCGGCAAGACGGGCCGAGTTGCGCATGAGTTCATCGTGGATTGCCGCCCATATGCCAAGGGAGGTGAACTCGACGCGGGGATCGTGATCGACGATATCGCGAAGCGGCTGATCGACTACGGGTTCCACGGGCCAACGATGAGTTGGCCGGTCGCCGGGACGCTCATGGTTGAGCCGACCGAGAGCGAGCCCAAGGCCGAGCTGGATCGGTTCTGCGACGCCATGATCGCGATCCGTGCCGAGATCGAGCGGGTGCGTACGGGAGACCTCGACGCTGAGAACAACCCGCTCAAGAACGCGCCGCACACCGCAGCGTGTGTGAGTTCG
The DNA here is from genome assembly GCA_039186605.1 of Planctomycetota bacterium. Classification (GTDB taxonomy): domain Bacteria; phylum Planctomycetota; class Phycisphaerae; order Phycisphaerales; family UBA1924; genus JBCCZZ01. The sequence goes on from JBCCZZ010000006.1 coordinate 141,946, forward strand.
GACGCGTGGGATAGGCCGTACGCGCGGGCAGAGGGCGCGTACCCGGCGCCGTGGCTGCGGCGTCGCAAGTTCTGGCCGGCGGTGGGGCGTGTGGACAACCCGTTCGGCGATCGGAACCTGATTTGCACATGCCCGAGCGTCGAGGAACTGGCCCAGGCGTGACTCTGCGTCAGTTGGGTCTGCAGCGGTAGCCGCCGATCTGGCGGTGGATGTAGTCCGGGGCGCGGATAAGCAGCGTCTTTCGATAGAGCCTGAGTTGTGCGGCGTCACCGCCAACGACACGCCACTGATCGGGTTCGACATTCGACCGGATGATGTCGATGAGGTTGTTGGCTCGGTCTTCAAACGGGATCCGCTCGGGATCTTCGTCGGCGTCTTGGAAAGGCGATTGACCGCCGCCGCCCTGGCCTGATTGGAGCGCGGTATTCAGATCGAGGTCCGGAGCGCCGAGGTAATCGGGGATCTCCAGCAGCAGGTCTGCGACGTCGTAGATCTCCAGTCTGCTTGTGCGGTTCAGAATCGATCGCGGGCCGATCTGAACCTCCCCCCACTCGGTGAGTTGCCAGGTTGCGGCGTCTCCCGTGAATGACTGCCTGTCGAGCCCGTCGAGTACCCGCTGCAGAATGACCCGGACAGGGGCCTCGGTTGCGGTAACCGAGACCGCCGCGTCAGGGTCGAGCCCATCGGCGAGGTCAGAGTCGTTCTGCCACGCGACGAAGAACTCGATGCCGACAGAGGCGGCGAGCCAGTCAACGAAATCCCCCAGTCTCACATCTCGGACATCGACCGTGGCTCTGGTTTCGAGCGTGCGCGACACAGCGAGGCGTCGCTCGCAGGGCCGTTCGGCGTTGGCATCCGAGTCATGCTGGGCGAGCAGTGGGGCGTGGCAACTCAAGGCCGCGGCGATAGCGATCTGCGCGAGTCGTCTCGGGATCCATCGCATTGGCGGCTCCTTCTACGGGTGTCTGATGGGCTCGGTATGGGTTCGTGGGTCCGATTCGTCGGCTCACGCGGATTGGTTCGCGAGATGCTCTGTTGGTTCGGTAGGTCCGGGAATAGACCTTGCAGACGGCGGAAGATGCAGGTGCAGGCCTGGCCGAGGGTGCTTTGTGAAAACTGAGCGGTCTGTTTGGGACGAGGCTTCCGGGGGGCTCTATGGGCCTTGGTTGCAGCGCCAGGCGGATTTTTCCAGAACGGCCTTGAACCTTGGGCGACCTTCCAGTATTCCTAAGGGGTCTGTCCCACCTGTGGGGAGGGGTTTGAGTGGACTTTGTTTGGTTGGGGGTATTAGCCCCGGCCGGTCCAGTCAGTAGAGAGATTCTGATTCATATCAGGAGGTGTTCAGTGAACGGCTGTAACAGTCATGCCGCGCGTGCCCTCGCCACTTTGGCGGGTCTTACGCTTGCGGCTGCCGGGGCCACTGCCGAGTCGGCGGCCCCCGCGACCCTGGGTGAGGGGGCGGCTCCCGTCCTTTCGCCGACCTACTCGCCCGAGCTCAACCAGCGGATGGCTGAGCTGGGCATCAGTGATCTTTCGGCCCCCGTGTCGATTGCCGAGTTCTTCCCGGGTGTGCTGTCGACCGACAACACCTTCACCCAGCTGAACCCGAACAACGACACCCCGAACATTGCGTCGGATCCGAGCGTGATCAACGCCGCGGACATTAACGACTTCCTCGGTATTGACTGCATTCCGGACATCCTGTCCACCATCGCCCCGATCGGCGCCAACCAGGCGTACGACAACTACGGCGAGCCCTGGACCCCGGCTGAGGGCTTCCTCGCCGGTTCCGAGGACACGAACCCCGCCGGCATCGTCACGGTTCCCGGCGACATGCTGATCGCGGATTCGGCCCGCTTCACGATCTTCGGCCCGGCCAACCGGACCGATGATGCGTCGACGCCGGACGTGTTCGAGTCAGACATCCTCCAGGATCCCGACTTCCTGCGGAACAGCAAGTGGACCTTCCGCTACTACCGCGAGTCGGGCGACTCCGAGAACCTCAACAGCCCGCACCTGCCGTCGATCGACCAGGCCGCGCGGATCAGCGGTGACAACTCGCAGGATCTGATCGCGAAGTTCCAGTACATCGGCCCGGGCTGGTTCGAGGAGACCTGCGTCGGTTTCGATTCAGATGCCGTGCCCGTTCTCGGCATTGGTGTCGGCATCAGCTCGACCTGCCTGAACTTCACGGGTCTTGGCCCGTCGTGCATCGGCACCGTGGGTATCGACCACGATCCGGTCATGATGGATCACGGCCAGTGCTACTGGGTCGAGTGGATCCCCGAGCTGCGTCAGACCGTTGACGTTGCCAGCTTCTGGCACCTCTCGGGCTCGAGCTCGGCGTCGGTTCTGCAGGATGCCCAGTCGTGGCGTGACGTCGGTGATCCCCTCACCGGCTTCGTGAACGGCACCCAGGGCGGCGTGGACTACGCGCTCTGCATCGACATCAACCTTGACCCGAACAACACGGGCCCGACCCCGGTTCCGGCGATCGACCCGATCACCGGTGAGTTCGTCAGCTCGGTTGATGCCGGCCAGAACCTGTTCGACTACGTCGCGTCGGGCTGCACCTCGGTGGTCTGCAACGAGCCGTTCGGTACGCAGGACACCTGCCCCGAGGCCGTTCCGGTCGCGAACCTGACCGCCGGTGCAGTCTTCGGCACCAGCATCTCGGGCAACACGTTCTGCGCCGATACCAACGGCTTCAACAACGTTCCGGATCCGGCCGCCACGCCGACCGGCGACACCGTCGGTGCCGTCGGTCTTGTGCAGCCGCTCTGGTACACCGTTCAGGGCAACGGCAACGACTTCGCCATCGACCTGTGCTTCCCCGGCACCGACGACGACAACAGTGTCGCTCGCTCGTGGTGGATCGCGGTCTACTGCTCGACCCCCGACGGCAGCTGCGAGATCGGCGAGATCTTCCCGGTTGCGTCGGCGAACGCCTTCGACAACCTCAACACCGCTTGCCCGCTCCAGTACAACCCGGATAACACCGGTGACTTCCCGCGTGTCGAGTGGCCCACCACGAACGGCACGACCTACAGCTTCGCCATCTTCAGCGAGCTGGGCGACGGCCTCATCGAGTTCCAGGTCGAGGACCTGGGCACGCTCGGCACGGCCCCGCAGTTCCAGTGCTCGCAGTGTGACTCGAGCGTGACCCCGGGCTTCCCGACGTTCGGTATCTCGGACATCGATCCGCTCAGCGGTGCCGTCACGAGCGTCGGCAGCGCCGACATCATCGAGCAAGAGGACGAGCTCAGCCCGAACAGCCCGGACGGCGGCGTCTGCAACGACGGTTTCGGTCTCACCGACGCCCTCGTTGACTGGCGTCAGAAGAGCCGTCTGAACGACTTCTGCTCGGGTCTCCTGGACCTCTCCCAGAACTTCCCGACGCAGTATGACGCGTGGCAGCCCGCGTTCACCCCGCTCAACGGTGCGCCGCAGAGCGATATCTTCCTGCCCAACTTTGACGGTGCCGCTCTTGGTGGCGCCCCCGGCGGTGCGTCGAGCTACGACCTGACCGCCGCTCTCGTGCCGCTGACGCTCCCGTTCGCGGCGACCCTCGAGGGTCGTCTCACGACCGAGCCGTTCGTCGGCAACTCGACTGACTACAACGACGAGGATCACTTCGGCTTCACCGTCGCCGAGCCCGCGCTGGTTCGCTGGACCGTGACCGCCGAGACCGACTTCAACAACACCATCAACGAGGCCGAGGGCAAGATCGATCCGATGACCGGCATGCGGGACTTCCTGCTCGGCTTCGACTGTGACGGCATCGACTCGGCGTCGGACGGCGGCGGCGGCACCCAGTGCGCCACCAGCCTGAACAGCACCGTGGTCTTCCCCGGCAAGTTCTACTACCTCTCGGTCACCACCGACCGTAACCGCGTCGTTGACTGCCTCTCGACCGTCGGTCGTATCTGGTGGGGCGACGTCTCGATCTTCGCTTGCCCGCAGATCGACAACAGCGGCGCCACCCAGTCGCAGAGCGACCGCTGCCGCACCAACTTCTTCGAGTACAACATGGGTGCCCCCGTCTTCGAGCAGGACATGGGTTCCAACACCGTCAACATGTGGCCGAACGGGGACACCCGCTTCAGCAACCTGATCGATCCGTTCAACGAGGAGATCCCGGCTGGTCTGAACATGATCCAGGCCACCGACGCGGTCTTCGGTCAGCCCGAGGTTGATGCCGACGGCGAGCCGGTCCTCATCCCGGATCCGATGGGCGCCAACGTGTTCCTCGCTACCGCCGACTTCCAGCAGCGTGACACCACCACCGGTGATCTGCTCTTCGACGGCATGACCGGCGCGCCGCTCCTCGAGAACCGCTCCTACTTCGAGCGGACCGAGTTCATCCAGGTCGAGTTCGTTGACACCAACCGCGGTTGCGCGGCGGATGTCGAGACCGACATGGAAGATATTGGTTTCGACGTCGTGAACCTGAGCACCGGTTCGCTCTTCGACGCGATGAACCCCGCTGAGAACGCCATCTCCGGCTCGATCGGTGAGGACGACTTCAGTGCCAACAACCCGTTCGACCAGGACTGGTACGAGCTCACCCCGGCGGGCTCCAGCTTCCTGATCGAGGCCGAGTACTTCTCCGACCTCTTCTTCCAGGTCTACGAGGCCCCGACGTTGATCATCGCGGAGCCTGACTTCTTCAGCGAGTGCCCCGACATGGGCGGCATGGGTATGCCGACCGAGATTCCGATCGGCTGCGAGCCGCTCACCCTGGTTGGTGCTGGCGTCATCGGCGCCGTCTCCGACGGCATGGGTGGCTGCGACCCGCTGGCGGATGACATCGATGGTGGCAACCAGCTTCTCATCAGCGGTCTGAACCCGGGCAGCACCTACGTTGTCCAGGTCCAGCTCGGCGAGTTCCTCCTCGGTGGCGTCGGCAACGCCGGCTCGGGCCTCTTCTGCGAGGACGACGCGTCGGTTGACGGCATCGCCGCCTACCTCATCAACTTCGTTGGCGAGAACAGCGGTATCTGTGTCCCGGATGTGACCACCACCGGTGCGACCCTCCCGGGTCAGCCCGGCTTCGGCATGCCCGACGGCAACGTTGATCTTGACGACCTCGGCTACTTCCTCGGCTTCTTCCTCAACAACGATCCGTCGGTCGCGGACGTCACCACCTCGGGTGCGACGCTCCAGGGCCAGCCGGGCTTCGGTATCCCGGACGGTGTTGTTGACCTCGACGACCTGGGCTTCTTCCTGAACGCCTGGCTCGTTGGCTGCCCGTAAGCCGCTCAGGGCCTGATCTCAGGCCACTGAACAGTCTTCTACTGACTACCCACAGGGCCCCCCGTTCTCCGGAACGGGGGGCCTTCTTTGTTTTGGATCTGAGTATCCGTAACGCTCTTTTGGCGCGCAGAGCCACCTGTGGGACTCGAACCCACGACCTAAGCTTTACGAAAGCTTCGCTCTACCAACTGAGCTAAGGTGGCTGCGGGCGGTGCGGCGGGGCACGCCCGAGAAGGCGGATGGTACGCCGTGACGCCGGGTCTGTCCTGCTGGCGTCGCTGGGACACCGGATTGACGCTGTGTGTCATCTGGCAGGTGAGACGTGTTCTCACGACCTCTGACCTTATCTCATGCGAAACTGATGGCGTTGGAAGCAGAATCCGTGTGGGGTTCTGTGCAGTCCGAGTACTCCGGGAGGCAGCGTCATGCTCAGCATCAGCGATGGTCAGTGCGGCAAGTGTGCTCACTTTGGTGAAGCCCACAGCGACGAACCCAAGCTCGTTCAGATCCGCATTAGTGGCCGGGCACCAGAAGACTTCACGGATGCGTGCGGCCACCCGTCGATGAGGGACCTTGGCCTCAGCGTGACGCCCATCAGCAGTTGCACGGGCTTCACACCGGCGAAATCCGCCTGAGGCTGGCGGAACTCGCTAGGCGGGTTCTACGCCCCGCCAGGCGGGGCGTTTTTCGGGCTGGACCTCGTCGGTGTGGTCAAGTAGCTCAAGCCCCGGGGTGGCGATGCGGAGCCTTTCGAGGAGGCGGGAGCCGATCTCGACGGTGACGGTCGCGGTGTTGCCGGCGTATGCCCGATCGAGCACGACGCCCTTGGTCTCGAGTTCGTGCATGGTCTTGCCGGCCGACATGGGAAGGCGGATGCGGTAACGCTCGGTCGGGCCCGCGGCCGCGGTGCGGACCCGCTGGGTGAGTGCTGTGCCGCCGATTCGGGGCAGGCCTTCGTCGTCGGGTAGCGAACAGATCGGGATCGCGTCTGGTACACGGCTTTGCCACACCAGCAGTTCGCGGTTGTCTGTCAGTTGATCCGCCTTGTTGAGCAGGAGCACCCGCTCGGGCGGCGTCCAATCGTCGCCCTCGATGCGAGTGACCTCCTCGAAGAGCTCGTCGAGCGTGTGATTCACGGTTTCGAACATCAGTTCAGATGTTCGATCCGACACATCGAGGACAACAAGCAGCAGGTCGGCGTGGGTTGCTTCCTCGAGTGTTGCGCGAAACGACGCGATCAGGTGGTGGGGGAGCTCTCGGACGAAACCGACGGTGTCGGAGATCATGACCTCTTCGCCGCCGCCCAGGTCCCACGCGCGGGTGCGGGTGACAAGCGTCGCGAAGAGCCGGTCGTCGGCGTACGCACCGCCAGCGGTCAGTGTGTTGAAGAGCGTGCTCTTTCCTGCGTTCGTATAGCCAACGAGGCCGACCGTGAAGTGGCCGCGGTTGCGCTCGCGAACGCTCCGGCTCTTTCGCTCCCGGATTCCCTCGAGTTCCCGTTCGAGTTGGACGCGGCGTCGCTGGACGAGCCGGCGGTCAATTTCGATCTGCTGCTCGCCAGGGCCTCGGGTGCCAACGCCCCCGATGCCGCCCGCGCCGACAATCCGCTCGAGGTGGCTCCACATGGCACGGAGACGTGGATAGGTGTAGTTGAGCTGAGCGAGCTCGACCTGGAGCTTGGCCTCGTGTGTCGTCGCGCGGCCCGCGAAGATGTCGAGGATCAGTTCAGAGCGATCGATCACCTTGCGCTCGGTGATCTCCTCGATCTTGGCGATCTGTTTCGGAGCGAGTTCGTGGTCGAAGATGATGGTCCTGGCATCGAGCGCCTCGCACAGATCGCGCAGCTCTGCCAGCTTCCCACGGCCCATATAGGTGCCCGCCTCTGGCCGGTCGCGGTTCTGGCTCATCTCACCCACGACGATCGCGCCGGCCTGGCGCGCGAGCTCGGTGATCTCCCCGAATGGTTCCTGGGGGTCGAAGATCGACCCGGGCAGTCGGACCGCGGCCACCACCGCCCGCTCGCTGCGGACGTCGATTGTTTGGCGTTCCCTTGGCTCAGGCATGCGGCGGGTGGTCCTGGGGGGATTGGTCGGTCCGAGAGCCGAACCTTGGCCCAATCCGAACAATAGCAGGGCTCGAAAGCTACGATGACAGGCCGCGGAGTTTGCCCGGAGCCGGGGATACCGGCTTGCGAGAATGGGTCCGCAAGTTGTTGGTCATCCGGGCGGGCAGCCCTGGATCGGCCCCCTCAGACGAGTGCCGCGAGGACAGCTCAGCATGACAAACGAACAGCCCCCCGCGTCCAATCTTCAGCCTCGCCGTTCGAGCGCTTTCCGATGGGCTCTGCTTGGTGTGTTGGGTGTCGCGGTGACCGGCTCCACCTTCGCGCTCGCGCAGCGCGGGGACGGGTACTCGTTCTTCGAGCCGATCGTAGATGTGCAAAGCCTGGTCGAGAACTACTACGTCGAGGATGTTGACGCCGAAGAGCTCCAGCGGGGTGCGATCGAGGGCATGCTTGAGGTTCTGGATGATCCGTACACGGACTATGTGCCCCCAGTGCTCGCCGACGACTTCAACAAGGATCTGTTGGGCGAGTACGTCGGTATCGGTGCGAGCGTCAACACTGCGCCGGGCCGTCTCCAGATCGTCAGCCCGCTCGAGGACTCGCCGGCATTCCACGCGGGTGTGATGGCTGGCGACATCGTGCTGGAGATTGATGGCCAGAGCACCGAGGGCCTCTCGGTCGATGAGTGCATCGATCTTCTGAAGGGCGTTCCGGGCACCTCGGTGACGATCCGTGTTGATCGCGACGGTGAAGAGCTCGACATCGATATCGAGCGTGGCGAGATCAAAACACTTTCGGTCAAGGGCTACCACCGCCTCGACGACGAGGACGGCAAGTGGGAGCACATGATCGACCGCGAACGGAAGATCGGCTACATCCGGCTCGTGCAGTTCACACCGCAATGCAGCGTCGAGGTCCGCGAGGCCCTTGGCCGGCTCCGCGCCGACAGAGGCGAGCTGGGCGGGCTCGTGTTCGACCTTCGGGGCAACCTGGGCGGTGGGCTCGACGAGGCGATCCGGATCGTGGACTTCTTCATGGATGAGGGCGTGATCGTGTCGACACGCGGGCGCGCGTTCCCAGAAGACATCACGCGGGCTGGCCGCCGTGGGACGTTGCCTGACTTCCCGATGGCGGTGCTGCTCGATGGTGCGAGCGCCTCGGCGAGCGAGATTGTTTCTGGTGCGCTGCAGGAAAATGATCGTGCGATCGTCGTCGGGACGCGAAGCTTCGGGAAGGGCAGCGTACAGACGCTTCGTCCCCTCGGACGCGACGGGCTTGCACAGTTCAAGTTCACAACCCAGCGGTACTACCTTCCCAGCGGGCGGAGCATCCAGCGCACCGACGGGAGCGCGACGTGGGGTGTCGATCCGAGCCCAGGGTTCTACGTGCCGATGACGAGTGAAGAGCGCATCAGGGCGTTCACGGTCCGTCAGGAGCAGGACGTGATCCGCAGCGCGGGCGCACGGGATGAGAGCCAGGACGAGTGGGCGAATGTCACTTGGGTGCTCGAGCGCCTTGAGGACAAGCAGTTGACGGCGGCCGTGACCGCCGTGCAGCAGCGTATCGATACTGGCGAGTGGATTCCGACGGGCGATACGCCGCCCGAGGGCGAGGACCTGGCCGCTGAGCAGCTTGTTGAAGTCCAAGCGCAACGCCGCGAGTTGCTCAAGGCGATCGTTGATCTTGACCGGCGGATTGGCCGTCTCTCGGTTGCTGCCGCGGGTGGCGAGACGGAGCCGGAGGTCGATCTGTGGGATAACGAGCTTGAGATCGAGGGGGGGCGCGTGACGGTCATCGGTCCAGATGGTGACACGATCGCTGAGCTCGATGTAACCGGCCCGGATCTCGAACGCTGGCTGTCTTTCGCGGACCTTGAGAAGCCGTCCGCCGGTGACGGCGAAGCACCGTCCGAGTGACGTGCTCGTCCTTGGTCTTGAAACAAGCTGCGATGAGACCGCGGCCTCGATCGTTGAGGATGGACGCCTCGTGCGCTCGAGCGTGGTCTCAAGCCAGCACGATCTGCACGCTGAGTACGGCGGCATTGTGCCCGAGATCGCCAGCAGAGCTCACGTGGAGCGCATGTTGCCGGTGGTCCGTCGCGCAATCGCTGAGGCCGACATCGATTTGGGGGATGTTGATGCAATCGCGGTGGGTCACCGGCCCGGCCTGATCGGATCGTTACTCGTGGGCGTTGCGGCGGCGAAGGCGTTGGCGTGGTCGCTGGGCAAGCCCGTGCTCGGGATCGATCATGTGCATGCGCACCTGTACGCCGGACTGCTCGGCGATGGGCAGCGAGATCTCGATGAGGTATTCCCGGCACTGGGGCTTGTTGTGAGCGGTGGTCACACCGCGATCTACCGTTGTGCGGGACCGACGGACCTTGTGCGGCTCGGTGCGACGATCGATGATGCGTTGGGCGAGGCGTACGACAAGGCCGCGACGATCCTGGGTATCCCCCATCCGGGAGGCCCCAATCTGGACGTGCTGGCTTCCGAACCGTTCGCGGATCCTGCGGCCGTAGAGCTGCCGGTGAGTACGCTTGGGCGCGATTCGCTGGATTTCAGCTTCAGCGGGCTCAAGACGAGCTTGCTCTACACGGTTCGTGGCATCCCCAGGCCTAAACGTGAGGGGGGTGGATATGAGCGAGATCACACGAGCCTGAGCGATGACGAGCGGCGTGACCTTGCGGCCTGCTTTCAGCGTGCAGCATGCCGAGCGATCGTGTTGAAGCTTGAGCGTTCGATTGGTCGACAGGTCGACAAACCCCGCACGTTGCTCGCCGGGGGTGGTGTGACGGCGAACAGCAGGCTTCGGCGCGAGCTTGAGTCGTTTGCCGAGCGGCACGGGCTTGGTCTGTGTCTCCCGGAAATGCGATTCTGCGTGGATAACGCCGCGATGATTGCCGGGCTTGCGTCTGTGCGCCTTGCTCGGGGCGAGGCGGACGATCTGACACTGGTGCCGGTGCCAACGACGGCGTGCTGATGGAGCCCTTCGTCTTCGACAAGCCTGTTGATCGAGAGCCGCACCCGGCACAGCTCGATCCCGAGAGACTGCTCAAGGATGTATCGCTCGCGCGGGGACGATCGGGTGGGCCGGGAGGTCAGCACCGCAACAAGGTCTCGACGCATGTCGAGCTGACACATGAGCCGACGGGCATCAGCGCGAGTGCCGGCGAACGGCGCGAGGGCGAGGTCAACCGGAAGGTGGCTCTGCGGCGGTTGCGGCTTGCGCTCGCGATCGAGTATCGGATGCCGGTTCCCGCGGGCGATGCACGCAGTTCGCTCTGGCGCGAGCGGTGTAGGGACAGGAAGATCTTGTGCGCGACCAAGCACGCGGACTACCCCGCGATGCTCGCTGAAGCGCTCGACTTCATCCATGACGCGGGGTTCGATGTCAAGAAGGCCGCGGTTCGGCTCGACACCTCGATGAGCCAGCTCGTGAAACTGATCAAAGAGGACAAGCACGCCTGGGCAAAGCTGAATACTGACCGCGAGGCCAGAGGGATGTCAGCGCTGAAGTAGCTCAGTCGCCGTGCCGCTGGCGGAGCTTCGTGCTCGTCCGGCAGATCAGCTGCGCCCGCTCGAACTCGTCGACCCAGTCCTGCAGCGTGGCCGCGACCTCGTCGGCCGGGACCGGCGCGCCGGGCAACGGGCAGGATGCGCCGAGCTGACGCGCGGCCATCGCGCGGTAGCGGCTCAGCGAGCGGTCACCGGCGAATGACACGAGGTCGTAGTCCTCGTTGAGGAAGAGCACGATCGGCACGCGCATCCCGCCGCAGATCTGGATCTGCTCGGCGAGGTCGCTGTGCTCATCGCGATCAACGAAGCGGAGTTCGATCTTGTCGTTGGCCTGGGCGATCAGGTCTAAGAGTGGGCATTGCTGGACGCAGTCGCCACACCAGACACCGCTGGAGACGAGCACGGGCATGCGACGCTGGAAGCCCGAGATGAGCGTCCGCTGCGCGTCGGTCAGGCTGGCGCCGGCGTGGAAGTCGTTCCAGGCGTCCTGCTTCGCGTTGTCGCCCGTCGCGACGTAGTCCTCATAGGGGAGCGCGGCATCAAACTTGGTCTTGAGGTGATCGGGACTGAGCATCGGTGGGTCTCCGTGATGGGTTGGGCCTCGTAGGCGTGAATAGCTAAATCAGAATCGATCGTCGTTACTCTTGGGCGCCATCTCCCAGGCCTCGCTGGGGCGATCGTTGACAGTCATGCCGCCTTGAACGACGTTGGTCGTCATCGGCAGGAATGAGCCGGGGAAGATCGGGGCGGGCTTTGTGGCCTCGTCAAGTGCCGCGATGTCCTCGGCGTCGAGCTTGAAGCTCACAGCGTCCAGGTTTGCTTCGAGCTGTTCCATCGTTCGGGCACCGATAATTGGGCTCTCGACACCGGGCTTTGCGAGACACCAGGCGAGAGCCACCTGGGCGACACTCGCTGGTTTTCCGGTCTCGGTGTGCCGTTCCCCGATCGTCGCCATCAGGTCGAGCAGGTCGAGGGTCTTGTCATCAACGTTGTCCTTGACCCACTCGCGTTTGGCTTCTCCCTCGCCGCGGTTGTAGCCGCGTCGGTACTTGTCGGTGAGTCGCCCACTCTTGAGCGGGCTCCAGGGGGTGATGCCCAGGCCTTGGTCGATGGCCATCGGCAGCAGTTCGTGCTCGGGGGTGCGCTCGAGCAGGCTGTACTCGATCTGCAGCGCGATGAGCGGCGTGAGCCCTGCCATGCGCGCGTGGGTCTGGGCCTGGGCGCAGCGCCAGGCGGGGGTGTCGCTGAAGCCGATGTAGCGGACCTTGCCCGAGCGGACGAGGTCGTCGAGCGCCCGCATTGTCTCCTCGATGGGCGTGTGCGGGTCGCTGAAGTGCATCCAGTACAGGTCGATGTAGTCGGTGCGCAGACGCCGCAGGCTTTCTTCGCACGCGCCGATGACGCCCTTGCGGCCTGCGCCACCGCCGTTCGGGTCTCCCGGGTAGAGGTTGCCCATGAACTTGGTGGCGATGACAGCGCGATCACGTGCATTGTTGCTGGCGTGCCTCGGTGTGTTCTTGAAGTAGTCACCGATGATGACCTCGGAGTGGCCCTTGGTGTAGATGTTCGCTGTGTCGAGGAAGTTGCCGCCTTTGTCCATGTAGGCTGCGATGATGCGCTCAGAGTCCTCGCGTGTGGACCCCCAGCCCCATTCCTCACCGAAGGTCATGGTGCCGAGGCAGAGCGGGCTGACGCGGAGGCCGGAGCGGCCGAGGGTGAGGTAATGGTCGAGGGGCATGGGGTTCTCCCGGCGTCTGTGGTCGAGTCCGAGGCGTTCTGGGCCGAACCGTAGGGCCTCCGGTCCGGCGCCTCATTTCGGGCCGGCGGGTGCGTCGGGGGCGGCCATGGCCCGCTCGTCCGGTCGGTTCGGACCTCGCAGGAGATCGGGCGAAGCGGTACTGGCTAGATGCTCGCGATTTATTCAACAATCTGGTTGAATGTCCGGCCGCCGTGGGCTATATTCAACTGTATGGTTGAATGTTCAGCCCGCCTTGACCTCGTGTTCTCTGCCCTCGCAGATCCGACTCGTCGGCGCATCCTCGAGATGCTCTCGCCCCGGGAACTGCGTGTGAGTGAGATTGCAGATTCGTTCGCGATCTCACTCGCGGCGGTGTCCAAGCACCTTCGTGTGCTTGAGCGTGCGGGTTTGTTGTCGCGTCGCAGGGATGGGAGGGCTCACCATCTCCGGGCAAAGCCGGAGGCGGTTGGGTTGGCGCAGGCCTGGATCGTCCAATACGCGCGCGGCTGGTCGGACGGCTTCGATGCCTTGGAGCGGTATCTCAAGTCCCAGCACGGCGAGCGTCGGTTGGGCGAGCCCAGCACGGCGCGCACGCGCCACAGAGAGGGTCCAGATGGCGGATGAACTGGTGATCGGTGAGGACCGGGTGAGGCTCTCGCGCTTCTTCCCGTATCCGCGGGCCGTTGTATTCGAGGCCTGGGCCGATCCGGCCCAGCTCGCGCAGTGGTGGGGATGTCGCGAGACAGCGCGGGTGACGGCCGAGTCCGAGCAACGGACCGGTGGGGCGATCCGGTACGTCATGCACATGTCGCACGGCGACGTCATCTGTAGCGGCCGCTACGAGTCATTCGAGCGTCCAGAGCGGATCGTGACGAAATGTGTCAACGGCGAGGGGACCGGGTTCGAGTTCGAGTCCACGACGACTGTTGATTTTATCGAAGAGGATGGCGGCACCCGTATCCAGGTCGAGCAGATCGGGCTTCCACCGATGGAGGGGTGTGGGCAGATCGTCAGCGGAGGTCTCGCCGATTCGATGGGCAAGCTCTCGGCATACCTGAACGTCTGACAGCCCTCACGGAGGCTCCGTGATGTCGAAAGCGGTCACTGATCCGGCCGAAGTGATAAGGACCACGGCGCGTACGCTTGACGATGTATGTGAAGGGACCGCGTGCTCGCAAACGTCGTTCAAGGCGATGGGCAAGGCGTTCCTCTACATTGGGGAGCAGGGGGGACGGAGCAAAGCGATGTTTCGGCTGCGCGACTCGCTTGGTAAAGCCGAAGAGATGGCGGCCGTGGCTCCGGATGATTTTCAGATTGGGAACCAGGGCTGGGTCACGGCTCGGTTCGACGCGGCGAAGCCGTTGTCCACTCGGATCTGGAAGAGATGGCTCAAGGAGAGCTACTCGCTCGCTGTCGGCTGAGCGGGCGCAGCCCCTCGTCATCCGTTTCGAGGTGTGTGCCGGTCTGTGCGGCGAGCACGCTATCCGGCCCCGGTGGCTCGGTCCTTGAGCTCGCGCAGTAGGTCGAACGCGGCCAGCGGGCTCAGCTCTTCGAGCTTGACCTCACGCAGGCGGTCGAGCGCCGGGTGCGGGACATATTCGGTGAACAGGCCCAGCTGGCTGGTGTTCTCGGTCTTCTTCGGTGCGGCCGGCGACGGTCCGTGCTGGACGGCCAGCGTGCTGAGGACGTCGGCCGCGCGGCGGCTGACGCGCTCGGGCACGCCGGCGAGGCGGGCGACGTGGACGCCGTAGCTCGCCTCGGCACGGCCCGGCAGGATGCGGTGCAGGAACACGATCTCGGCCTGACCCGGTCTGGAGTCTGAGCCCTCGGGCTTCCACTCGCGGACCTCGACGTGGAGGTTGCGCACGCGGCCTTCGCGTTCTTCCGCGAGCGTGGTTAGCTCGTGATAGTGGGTGGCGAAGAGGGTGCGGGTGCCACGGTCTGATAGGTCCTCGGCGATGGCCCAGGCCAGGCTGAGTCCGTCGAGTGTGCTGGTGCCGCGGCCGATCTCGTCGAGGATGACCAGCGAGCGCCCGGTGGCGTTGTTGAGGATGTTCGCGGTCTCGGTCATCTCGACCATGAACGTGCTCTGTCCCTGGTGGAGCGCATCGTCGGCGCCGACGCGGGCGAAGAGGCGATCTATCAGCCCCAGCCGCGCGACCTCGGCGGGCACGAAGCTGCCCGCGTGGGCGAGCAGGGAGATGAGTGCGACCTGGCGGATGTAGGTGCTTTTGCCGGCCATGTTCGGGCCGGTGATGAGTGCGAGTTTGGCGGGCTGATCTGGCTCACCGAGCTCGCAGCCGTTGGGAACAAACTCACCTTCGAGCAGCTCGTCGAGAACCGGGTGTCGGCCTTCGCGGATGACGAGCGTCGGCTCTTCGGTAATCTCGGGTCTGACCCAGCGGCGGTCGGCTGCTTTGCGTGCGAAGCAGAGCAGCGCATCGAGTTCACCCAGCGCATCGGCGAGCGCGGTCACGCTCGGGAGCACCGATCGGAGGCCTGCGCACAGGTCGTTGAAGATCGCTCGCTCGCGTTCGAGTGCCCGTTGTTCGGCGCCGAGCACACGATCCTCGTAGCCCTTAAGGTCTGGTGTGATGTAACGCTCGGCGTTTTTGAGCGTTTGCTTGCGCACGAAGCTGTCGGGAGCGCGGCTCGCCTGGCCTGCGGGAAGTTCGATGTAGTAGCCGAACACACGGTTGAATCCGACCTTGAGATTTGGCAGGTCGAACTCATCTGCTAGTTTGGCTTGGTACTCGGCGAGCCAGGTCCCGGCTTCGCGGCTGAGCGAGCGAGCTTCGTCGAGCTCGGCATCGACTCCCTCACGCACGAGCCCGCCGTCGCGCAGGTGGGGGGGTGGGTCATTGACGCAGGACACGGTGACTGCGCGGGCGGCTTGGTTCGCCTCGGCGTACGCCGCTTTGAGTTTGGTGTGGAGCGCCGATAGCGCTGGTGTGTCGGTAGATGCCGCGAGAACAGCCTCTGCGGCGAGCACACCTCGGCCAAGGCCCACGACATCGCGAGGACTCGCGCGGCCCAGCGCGACGCGTGCACCCATCCGCGGGAGGTCGCCGACGCCGGCGAGCGCGGTTGCGATCTCCGACGATGCCCGGCGGTCTTCGAGCAGCGCCGCGACGGCGCGGTGGCGGGACTCGATTTCTGTATGGCTGGCGAGGGGTCGCACGAGCCAGTCGCGCAGTGTTCGTTTGCCCATCGCCGTGCGGCAACCCGAGCCTGTGCGTAGGAACACCCCAAGGACGCTGCCCTCGATCTCGCTTCCTCGGATCGTCCGCTCGATTTCGAGCGACCTAAGTGTGCTTGCATCGATCGCCATCGCGCCGGCGGGGTCCTCACGTACGGGTGGACGGAGGTGAGCGAGCGTGACATTGGGTAGATCGAGTGGGCCGTCATCCGCTGCTGACCCGGTTCCGCCCAGCTCTGGCCTGGCGTCGGCGCCCTGGGTCTCACGGAGGTAGCGGACGATGGCGCCGACCGCGGGTACCGCGGGGTCGGCGTCATCGAGGCCAAAGCCTGCGAGGCTGCGAACGCCGAACTGGTTTGTTGCGGCTTCGAGGGCCTCCGCGTAGCGGAAGTGCCACGACGCGCGTGGTGTCGCGGCTAGGTCGCTGCGAGAGATCAGCCGGCTGACCCAGGCGGGGGTCTCACCATCGGTCGCTTCCGGGTAGATCAGCTCGCCCACACCGCGCCGGCTCAGTTCGTCACCGAGTCGGTCTGAGGTGATGTCGATCACGACGAAGCGGCCCGTCGATGCCTCGACGAGGGCGACGGGCACGAGCCCCGTGTCTGGCAAGGCCGCAACCGCGGCGAGGGCGCCTAGCTCCTCGTCGGCAAGGAGCCCCTCACCGGTCAGGGTGCCGGGTGTAGCAACTTGGGTCACGGCGCGGGCAACAACCCCCTTGGCCTCGGCGGGGTCCTGGATCTGTTCGCAGACAGCGACCCGGAGGCCTGCGGCGACTGCACGGCGTAGGTAATCGTCGAGCTTCTGCTGAGGTACGCCCGCCATCGGGACCCCTGGCGACCGCTCGACCTTGGCGAGGCCCAGCTCGCGGCTGACGATCTCGGCGTCCTCATGGAAGCACTCGTAGAAGTCACCCATTCGGAAAAAGAGCACACACCCCGGGTGCTGCTCCTTGAATGCGGCGTGCTGGCGCATTGCCGGAGTGAGTTTCTTGGGCTTCTCGGACGCTGCTTTGGCGGCGGCTGTGGGCATCTGGGATCCAGCCTAGCAGCGGCCTCCACTCGGCCGGGCGTTGGGTGACCTGCTGCTTTCTCATCGTGCGGCCAAGGGCTTAACGAATCCAAAGCGCATTATTGACGTTGGCTGCACGCCCTTTAGGAGCCAGGCGGTCATCATTCTGACGAAGAGAGAAGAGGTGCCGGGAGAGATACCACCTGGCCTGTGTTGCTTCATTTGAGGCTCATGGGCATGGCTCGTCCGGGATCGGCCCCCCGCCGGTCTTCATCTGTGAGGGCGTTTCGCGCGTCCGGCCGGTGGGGTGACAACTGATTCGCGTGGGCTGCGCGCGGCGCACGGGCGTGAAGAACCCGTGGTTCCAGGCGACAGCTCCAGTTGTGGTGATGCCGGTGTGTTCCCGGTGTCCGCTTTGTGGTCCGGCTGTCTGAGCGGGAGCGTCAGGATGACGATGCGGCTCAAGTACAGAGCGATCTTTATCAGCGATCTTCATCTCGGGAGCTCCGGTTCGCGCGCTGCGGATCTGGCGAGTTTTCTGAAGCGTGTCGATTGCGAACATCTGTACCTCGTTGGCGACGTCATCGACATGTGGCGTTTGAAGCAGCGTTGGTACTGGCCCGAGAAGCACAATCGTGTGATCGGGCGGATCCTGAAGCTCGCCAAGCGTGGGACCAGGGTCACGTTTATCCCCGGCAACCACGACGAGCACGCGCGTCAGTACGCGGGGCTGAACTTCGGTGGTGTCGAGGTAAAGCGTGAGGCGTCGCACCTGACCGCGGATGGCCGGCGGCTGCTGATCACGCACGGCGACCAGTTTGACCTGGTTGTCAAGCACGCCCGGCTTCTGAGTGTGCTGGGTTCCTGGGCATACGACACCATGGTGGTGTTCAACACCCGGTTGAACTGGGTCCGTCAGAAGTTGGGGATGAACTACTGGTCGCTGAGCAACTTCCTCAAAGCGAAGGTCAAGAAGGCCTGTACATACATCGCTCAGTTTGAGGACACGCTGATCGACGAAGCCGGCCGCCGCGGGTTTGACGGCGTGGTATGCGGGCATATCCACAAAGCCGAGATCCGAAGGGGCACCCCGAGCCACCAGCGGAGCGTGGACTACTTCAACTGCGGTGATTGGGTCGAGAGCTGCACAGCCCTTGTCGAGCACGATGATGGGACGCTGCAACTGATCGATGGGATCGCGTTTGTGGAGCAGTTCCGCGAGCAGCGTCGCGAGCTTCGCGAGGCGCTTGAGGGCCCTCCTCTGCCCCGTGAGGCCCGTTTTCGCGAACCGAGCGTGATCCCGACACCCGCCTCGAAGGGTACGGACGCCTGATTCGGGCGATCCGCGAGGTCTCTGCAAGTTCCAGCTGACGCCTCCCGTACCCTCCGACCGATGGTGGAGGTTCGATGCCGCTGCACGGGACGGAATGGGCTGATCGATACGGAACACCGACACCGCTTGGCGCGACCTGGCTGTCCGAGCGGGAGGCGTGGAACTTCTCGCTGGTCAGCCGTCACGCTCAGCGGGTGGAGCTGCTGCTTTTCCGTGAGGATGAGCCGGGGACGCCGGCTCTGATCAGGGAGATGGCCTTCCCCGACAACAAGTCGGGGCATTTCTGGCACTGCAGGGTGGCCGCTGCCGAGGCTCCTGGCGCGTTCGCGTATGCGTATCGGGTGGATGGCGACAACGTCGGGCACGACGCGGGTTGGAATAGGTTCGACCCGCTGAAGTTGCTGCTTGATCCCTATGCAAAGGCGGTGTGGTTCCCGCCCGGGTACGACCGCGAAGCGGCGCGGCACGCGGGGGCGAATGCTGGCAAGGCGATGCTCGGGGTGCTGCCAAGTCCCGGTGGCGAGTTGCTTGAGCCGTTCGACTGGCAGGGGGTTGAGTCGCCGCGTCACGGTGCGGATCTGGTGTTCTACGAGTTGCACCTGCGGGGCTTCACGGCGCACCCGAGCAGCGGGCTGTCGCGTGAGACCCGCGGCACCTATCTCGGGCTGATCGAGAAGATCCCGTACCTCCGGGACCTTGGGGTTACGGCTGTCGAGCTGATGCCCGTGTTCCAGTACGATTCGAGCGACGGGAACTACTGGGGCTACTCGCCGGTCGGATTTTTCGCGCCGCACGCGCAGTACGGCTCCGGGGCATCGCCCACAGCTCACGTCGCCGAGCTCAAGACCATGGTGCGCGAGCTGCACCGTGCGGGGATCGAGGTCATCCTCGATGTGGTGTTCAACCATACGGGCGAGGGCGGTGCGGACGGACCGACGTTTGGCTTTCGCGGGATCGACAACGCGAGCTACTACCTTCAAAGCGCTGACCGCGAGGAGGCGTATTTTGACGTGACGGGTACGGGCAACACGGTCGCCATTAACGATCGATTCGTGCGCCGGATGATCGTCGATAGCCTGCTGCACTGGGTCGGCGAGTATCACATCGATGGATTCCGCTTTGACCTTGCTGCGGTCAAGGCCCGGAATCCCGACGGAAGCCTGAATCTCACCGACCCTCCGATCGTGGGTGACATCATGGCCGCCCCGGGACTCCAGGGTGTGCGCATGATCGAGGAGCCCTGGGACGCGGCGGGCGTGAAGCAGTTGGGCCTTAACAACCCGAACCGTATGGGCATGCAGTGGAACGACGAGTATCGCGATTGCGTTCGCCGCTTTGTGCGGGGCGACGGCGGCAACACTCGCGAGCTTGCGGATCGGATCGCGGGCAGCCCGGACCTGTTCCCCCCGACGCTTGAATATGCGAAGCGCCCGTTCCAGAGCGTGAACATTGTGACGTGCCACGACGGTTTCACGCTGTATGACCTCGTGAGCTACTCGCACAAGCACAACCTTGCAAACGGTGAGGACAATCGGGACGGGCTTGGCGAGAACTACAGCTCGAACCACGGGATCGAGGGTGACGAGGGTTTGACCAAGGAGATCAGGCTCCTCCGCGAGCGTCAGGCGCGGAACTACCACGCGATCCTGATGCTCAGTGCGGGGACTCCGCTTCTGCTCGCCGGTGATGAGGGCCTGCGTACTCAGGGTGGCAACAACAACACGTGGAATCAGGACAACGAGCTGGGCTGGATCGATTGGGGGCGCCTGGAAGCTAACGCGTCACATCGCGAGTTCCTCAAGCGATTGCTCGCGTTGCGCAACGCCTTTCCGACCCTCGTCCGGCCGACATACTGGGGGGGCGATGCGAGTTGGTACGGTCTCGATGGACCCCAGCGTTTTTTTGATGAGGACCGGGCGCTTGCGCTTCGCCTAACCGGGCGCGATGGTGAATCGGATCTCTATCTGTGCCTGAACGCGCACAGTGAGCCATTACCATTCACTGTTCAGGGTGAGGCCCGTCGTTGGCGGATCGCGCTCGATACGTCAGGCGGCACCCCTGAGGTGCAGGTCCCGGGGGCGGATGGCCCGTTCACCCGCTCACCTATCGAGGTTGCAGGCCGGTCCGTCGTGCTCCTCATTGGCTCGTCGGCTTGATCCCTGGGCTTGCCCCTGCCCAGAGTTGCATGGCATAGAACTCCCCTTGTGCCCTGAGCGGATTCTGGTTCTTCGCGCTATGGGGACCATCTGCCGACAGGCATTGAGCGAAGATCTGAACATGGCTGCATTCCTCAGTTCGCCGGGAGCTTCGAATCAGTACTCCTGGCGGAAAGCTGTGTGCGTGATTTGGCTCGCTGTGGTCGTCGCGAGCGCGGCAGGGCTTGCGGTGTTTGACGCAGAGGTCGCACCGGATCCGGAGGTGGGCCGTGCATATCTGTTGCATGGGGATTACATCGGGGCGGGGATTCCGATCGGGCTTTGGCGCGATTTGCACGCGGGGCTGCCGGTCCCAGGCCCGGCGCTGCCGCGACCTGGCGTCGATCCGAGCGTGCCCTGGGACATGAATCAGTATGTCACGCCGGAGGGAGTGGAGGTCGTCAGCGGGGTGAACTGCATCGGCTGTCACGCGTCGCCATTCATGGGTGGCCTTGTGATCGGCATGGGAAATAGCTTCGCCGATTGGACGATGAGCGGTGGGGACATGACGCCACTGAAGATTGTCGGCGGGTTGAAGTACCCGCCTGGGTCCGATGAGGCGACCGTGCTGAAGCGGTTCTTCAGAGGGGCAGACGTGCTTGAGGGCACGACGGCGACGCCTTTTCGGGGTGTTGTTCCGGCGTTCCGGCTTGAGGAGTTGGCTGCGGCGCATCGCGACCCGAAGACCCTGGGATGGAGTGACGAGCGTGTGTTCGACCCATCGCCTGCGATCGTTGCGTCGGATGTGCCGGCTTGGTGGGGCCTGCACAAGAAGTCGTCGATCTACTTCAACGGGATGGGCCAGGGCGATGCTGCAAGGCTGATCCAGCAGATCGGCATCGTGATGATGGACGACAAGACGGACGCCTTGCGGGTTCTGCCCCGGATGCGTGATGTGCTTGCCTATATCAAGACGCTGGAGCCTCCGGAGTACCCAGCGCCGATCGATCCGAAACTCGTGGCGCGAGGCGCGGAGGTGTTCGCGGCGAGCTGCGTTTCGTGCCACGGGACGTACGGGCCTGGCGATGCATGGACGTATCCGAATAAGCGTGTGCCAGTTGAAGAGGTTGGCACGGATCCGCACTATGCACGCGCGATCGCGACCAGCGGGTTGGTTGATTGGTACAACCGGAGCTGGTTCGCGTCGGATGGTGCAACGTATGCCGATGCCACGGAGTCCTATGTCGCGCCACCCCTCGATGGAGTGTGGTCAACAGCGCCCTATCTCCATAATGGGTCGGTCCCGGACCTTGCCTCGCTGCTGAACAGCTTTGAGAGGCCCGTACGCTGGAGGCGGTCGTTTCAAGACGACGACTACGACCTGGGCCGTGTGGGCTGGCGATTCGAGACTGTCGGGCCCGATACCGAGACTGGGCCCGAGGTCTACGACACGACGGTTGAGGGCTACGGGAACCAGGGGCACACGTACGGCGATGGCCTCAGCGAGGAAGACCGCTGGGCCTTGATCGAATACCTCAAAACGCTCTAGTGAACCCTCGCTCCGGCGGGTTGTATCATCGGTGGGCCGATCCTGCTGCGTGCGGCGGCAGGAGGTCCCACGTCCGAGGGAGTGCGCGATGCCTCGATCGATCTGGTTGTGCTTGTGCTTTGTTGTTGCGGGCCTCGGTCCGCTCGGGGTGTTTGTCGCCAGCGCTGGTGCGCAGGTGGTCCGTGAAGGTGAGCCTCAGCAGCTCGCGAGCCCTCCGCTTGCCGATCGGTACGCGCCGGATGATCCTTCGCAGGAGCGTGTGCTCATTGTCCACTACAACCGGCCCGATCGGGAATACGACGGGTGGAATGTCTGGGCATGGTCGGAGGGTGAGCAGGGCCGTGGCTTCCCGATCCAGGCGCATGACGCCTTTGGTGGGATCGCGGTTGTGCGGATCGACGGGCCCGCAGATCGCATCGGATTCATCATGCGCAAGGGGGACTGGGAGGCCCGCGATGGTGATCGCGACCGGTTCGCGGTCCCTGACGAGCGTGGTGTCGCTGAGGTTTGGCTCTCGTCAGGCGATGAGCGGGTGTTCAATAAGCCGGGTGAGGTTGACGTATCCGTTCGGGTAGTCAATGCGTTCATGGACAGGCTCGATCTGCTGACGCTCGTGACGACCGGGCCGCTCGAACTCGGAGAGATCCGCGGGGCCAGGCTGGTGAGCGATCAGAACCGGTACAGGCTCTACCCGGATCCGAACCCCGAGATCATCGGCGGCAGGCTCGTGTACGACCTGCGGGTAGTTGGGCGGATTTCGGTACCCGACGTGAAGAGTCTTCGGCTGGAGTTCGAGGAGCGTGAGCCGCAAACGGTGTATGCGCGGGACGTGCTGACGCACCGCGTATTCGACAACTCGGTCGAGCGGCTCGGTCCCGACTATCGCAAGTCGAACACGATATTCACGACTTGGTCGCCAGTTGCGACGAAGGTTGAGCTTTTGCTCTATGAGAAGGTGGGGGACACCGAGCCCGAGCGTGTGATCGAGATGAGGCCGCTCGATCATACGATCTGGTTCGCCAATGTTGAGGGTGATCTCGACGGGCGTCCTTACCAGTACCGGTTCACGAGCTACGGCGTTGAGCGCACAGCGGTCGATATCCACTGTTTCGCCGCGACTGCCGATCTGGAATTCAGCGTTGTGGTCGATCTGGATACAACAGACCCCGCGGACTGGGCCCAGAGGCGGAGCCCGGATCGGCGCAACCAGACCGACGAGATCATCTACGAGATCCATGTGCGCGACTTCACAGTTGCCGATCCGACGCTAGATCCCGGCTTGCGCGGGACCTATTTGGGCATGGTCGAGGATACGGACGACTGGAACGGGGTTACGACCGGTCTGGATCACCTGCGAGAACTGGGCGTGACCGCGGTTCACCTGCTTCCCATTCATGATTATCCGAGCGATCGGCACGATTACAACTGGGGCTACTGGACCAGTCTGTTCAATGTCCCGGAGGGCACGTACTCGACAGCGGACGACGAACCGCACACGAGGATTCGTGAGCTCAAACGCGCAATCAAGACGCTTCAGGACAACGGGATCAGGGTGATTCTTGATGTGGTGTACAACCACACATCAAGCAGCTTTGAAGCTTCCCCGTTCTACAACACCGTGCCTTACTACTACTTCCGCACGACCCGAGATGGTCGTCTACGAAACGACACGGGGGTTGGCAACACCGTTGCCGACGAGCGGATGATGGTCCGACGTTACATCCTCGACTCGCTCAAGTTCTGGATCGATGAGTACGGCGTCGATGGCTTCCGCTTCGACCTTCTCGGAACGCACCAGAAGGACACCGTCGAGCGGATCTGCGATGAACTTCTGTCGATCAGGCCCGATCTCACGCTCTATGGCGAGCCCTGGACCGGTGGGGGGCCCATCCTGTTTGGCAAGGGCGATCAGCGAGGCCTTGGGATGGCTGTGTTCAATGACGATATCCGTAACGCGATTAGGGGCGGACTCGATGGCCCTGAGAAGGGCTTCGCGACGGGGCCGGGTGGTGACCTCGACCAGATCCGCACAGGCGTGATGGGAGCGATCGACTCGTTTGCGAGCCAGCCGGTGGAAACTGTCACCTACACGAGTGCGCACGACAACCTGACGCTCTGGGACAAGATCGAGCTGACGCAGCCCAACGCTGGTGACGAGACACGCCGCGCAATGCACAAACTTGCGATGGGCATCGTGCTCACGAGTCAGGGCGTGGCGTTCCTGCACGGCGGCAGTGACTTCGCTCGTACGAAGTATGGCAACCACAACAGTTACAACGCCGGCGATGAGATCAACAAGTTTGACTACGAGCGCAAGGCTGAGTACATCGACGTCTTCGATTACAGCAAAGGTTTGGTCGCGATCAGGCGTGCTCAGCCTTCGTTCCGGCTCCCGACTGCGAACCTGATCCGCACTGCACTCGAGTTCATGCCGGGGACCGAGCTCGTTGCGTTCACGCTCGATGGCGATATCACCGGGAGCGGTTGGGATGAGATCGTCGTCGCGTACAACCACACCGATCGATCGCAGCATCTCGATCTTCCGGAGGGGACCTGGCGCTACGCTGCGGATGCAGAGCGGGCGGATCCGGAGGGGTTCGGCGAGGCAGAGGGGTCGGTGGTGATGCCGGCCTACTCGATGGTGATCCTCTTCCAGCCCTAGAGCGTCCCAGGCGTCGCAGCCCCACCAGCAGGTGATGGGCCGGTTCGGTATAACCGTCCCGGACCGCGCTGAGGCCCGATCACCCGGGCATGGTGGGTCGTACGAAGACACTGAACGCGGATCAGACCGCGCGGATCGATTGGATCCGACGAGAGGCTCAGAAGGTCGCGCCGGTCGAGCGCCGTCGGCTCGTTGAAGCGTTGGCCGGCGGGGACGGTCAGATCTTCGGTGCCGTCATGGATGCGCTACGCCGAGATGGGCTCTTGCCCGGCGCCACGCTTGCGATACTTCCCAAGCTGGTTGAGCACTACGGCGAACCCGGTCGTTCATCTGGCGGGGCGGTTGGTGTCGAGCGGAGCCTGGGGCGTTATCAGATCCTGCGCGCGGCGGGGCGTTTCCGCGGCGCGGATCGTTTTGAAGCGGCGCTTGTCGAACCAGAGGCGCGGCGTGTCGAGGCATTGGTTGTTGATGCGGGACCGGAGCCGATGGAGACGCTGGCTCGGTTCGTGACGCTCCGGGAGCGTCTCGAGTGGGCTAGTCATCCCTGCCTGGGTGAGTCGTTCGACACCGGGCGCACGGTGGATGGTCGTGTCTATTTCGTGACAGATCCGATCCCTGGTGAGTCGATCGACGGATTCTGCGATTCTGCGGGTCTTGCCATCGACGAGCGGATCGAGCTGATGGCGCAGGCCGCGGATGCGGTCGCGCACGCGCATCTGGCGGGTCTTGTGTTTCGAGATCTGTCACCAGAACACATTCGTGTGGTTCACAGCGCTGATGGGGAGCTGGGCCTCATCGTGTGCGGCGTGGGGATTGCGTCAGCTCTTGATCTGCGGTTTGATAGCGGTCCGGCGGGGGGCTGGCTCGACCGGAGCTGCGTCGCGCCGGAGCTTGCTGCCGAGTGTGGCACATCGATCGACGCTCGGGCCGATGTCTTCAGTCTCGGAGCGATCCTCTATGGTCTGCTCACAGGATTCCCCGCACGGGAAGATGACACTGCGGAGCACGCGATCCCAGAAGAAGCGCGGTTCCGGATCCGCGAGGTGCCGATCGAGCGAGCAAGTGAGCGGATGGAGCGGACACTTGCATCTGTGGAAGCACATGATTATGGCATCGAGATCGCGCGGACCCGTCGCGTGGACGCGAGATTGCTCGCAAGGAAGCTACGCAACGACCTCGACTATGTGCTCGCTCATGCACTCGATCTGAACCGGTCAGTGCGTTACCGGGATGCGGGCGACCTGGCTGCCGATTTGCGCCGTGTCCTCGGATCCGAGCCCGTAGTTGCGCGGCGGCCGACCGCACGCTACGTCGCGGCGAAGTTCATTCGGCGCCACCCGAAGCGGTCACTCCTCGCTGGAGTTGTGCTCGCTGGATTAGGCGCGGCGACGCTCTCCGGGTTGGGCCTGCTTGTTGACGCGAGACTGTCGCTGATCCAGGATTCGCATGAGTTGGAGAGGCTTCGGAGCGAACTGGATGAGGTTCGGGTTTCGGCGAGCCGATCGAACGCGTCGGCAACGGTCGAGCGGGAGACCGCGGAGCGCGTGGACGCGGGGTACGCGGCGCAGACGCGGGCGTTGGCGGAGATCGATGCTGGTGCGTTGGCATCCGCCGTGGCGCGAGACCTTCACACAAACGGTGCCGCCGGGATTAGCGTGGCAGCGATCGAGCGTTCGGTCGCCAGCGCGTTGGGCCCGGTCCTGTACCGCTCGATTGCGGTCGAGAGCGCACGGGTCGAGCCATCGATCGACAGCGCCGGGGCGCTTGAGCGCATGGGTGTCGCCTTGGTCGAGGCGGGGAAGCCAGACATCGGCGCTGGTTTGCTCCGTGAGGCGGTGGATCTGAGAGTCTCGATCGATGGTCCGATCGCGGCGGCGACGATCGAGACCAAAACACACTTTGCGCGGGCGCTTGCGTCGGCTCGGGATTGGGACGGGGCAGAGTGGGCTTACCGTGAAGCGCTGCTGTTGCACACAAGGTATCGGGGTGCCGAGACCGCTGGTGTGCCCGAGGTGATATCAGAGGTTGCAGGTTTCTACGCTAAGGCTGGTTCTGCAGAGAAGTCTGCCGAGTTGCACTCGCGAGCGATCGAGGTCGCGATCCGGGCTTATGGAGAAGCGGATCGGCGGTCACTCCGCATCCTGCACGCGCAGGCGGCCGACGCAGTTCAGTTGGGTGATCGCGTGATCGCGGAAGAGATAGCGTCGCGACTCGTTTCATTGACCGAGCGTCATCTCGGACGCTCGGATGCGGACACTGTTTCGGCCAGGGCGTTGCTTGCCGAAGCGCGGCAGCCGTTTCCTGAGCCAGAGGCGGAGGAGGTTCGCCCATCACCGCTTGATCGCGCCGAAACGATGCTGCGTTTTGGGCGAACCGATGAGGTTGTGCGCATCGCGTCAGAGTATGTTGGCAATGATTCGGCAGATAGCGATCCTGAAACCTTGCGCGCCAATCTGCTGCTCGGACGGGCACTGACGGTACTCGGTCGTTTCTCGGAGGCTGATCGGCCGCTGGGTGTGGCATATGACGGCTACGCGAGACTTCTCGGGTTTGACTCGCCCGAGGCGAGTTCCGCGCTCGACGCTCTCGCTGCGCTCCATGAGGCATGGGACGAGGCTGAACCGGGCGTGGGGCACGCGGAAGAGGCCGCGAGGCTTCGCGCGGGTGGGTAAATCTCGGTTTGGTACCTCCCTTGGTGTAGGCTGCGGTGCCGCGGCTCTGCGTCGCGGCGGGAGGCTACCGCTATGGCAGAGTCACAGGGTGTTGGTCGGCGTGGGTTTTTGCTCGGCGCTGCGGGTTTTGCCGCGGGCATAGCGGCGGGTAGTTCTGTTTCCCGCGCGAGGGCCGCGCAGCCTGTGGATGGTGCATTCGACTACGACTTGCCATACCCCTCGAAGCGTGAGCCTGTCTTGGCGAAGAACTGTGTCGCGACCAGTCAGCCGCTGGCGGCGCAGGCCGGGCTTGAGATGCTCCGCAAGGGTGGTAACGCGATCGATGCTGCGGTGGCTACGGCGGCGGCGCTGACGGTGGTCGAGCCGGGTGCCAATGGTATCGGTTCGGACAACTTCGCGCTGATTTGGACGGGTGGCAAACTGCACGGGTTGAACGCGTCGGGGCGGTCGCCGATCGGGCTCCAGCGGGGTGACTACGACGGGCTCGACCGCGTGCCCCTGTACGGCTGGGAGGCGGTCACCACGCCCGGGTCACCCAGCGGTTGGGCCGCGGCGTTGGAGCGTTTCGGATCGCTCCCGATGAGCGAGGTGCTTGAGCCGGCGATCCGATACGCGAGTGAGGGCTACCTCGTGAGTCCGGGGGTTGGTCGCGGATGGCGTTCGTCTGAGCGGCGTTACAAGGGGGAAGCGAAGTTCGACGCCTGGCGCGACACGTTTCTGCCCAATGGGCGCGTGCCGCGGATCGGTGAGCTATTCCGCAGTGAGGGGCACGCTTGGACGCTGAGGCGTATCGCCGAGTCGATGGGCCGGGACTTTTATGAGGGTGAGATCGCTGATCGGATTGATGCTGCCTCGCGGGCCGCGGGTGGATCCTTGCGGAAGGCCGATCTTGAGCGTCACCGTGCGGAGTGGGTCGACCCGATCTCGGTGGACTACCGTGGGATGACGCTGCACGAGATCCCGCCCAACGGGCAGGGGCTCACAGCGCTTATCGCGCTGGGCATTCTTCGGCACTTCGACATCGGCCAATATGAACCAGATTCGCCGGAGGCACTGCACGCCCAGATCGAGGCGATGAAGCTGGCGTTCCGCGATGCACACCGGTACATCGCGGACCCTGCTTACATGGATGTCGATGTTGCCGACCTGCTTACTCCTGGCTACTTACAGGATCGAGCGAAGCTGGTCCGGGCGAGCGCGGCAACCGATTTTGAGCACGGCATCCCCAAGCCGGGTGGTACGGTTCTTCTGACCGCTGCCGACGATCGTGGAAATATGGTTAGCTGGATCCAGAGCAACTACACGGGTTTCGGTTCTGGCATGGTCGTCCCCGGGACGGGCATCGCGCTCCAGAATCGGGGTGGGTGCTTCGTGGTTGAAGAGGGTCACCCGAACGACGTAGGTCCCGGCAAGCTGCCGTATCACACGATCATCCCGGCGTTCGCGACGAAGCGCACCGCTGCGGGAATCGAGCCAGTGATGGCGTTCGGTGTCATGGGCGGGTACATGCAGCCTCAGGGCCATGCTCAGGTGTTCAGCCGGTTGCTCGATCACCAGCAGAACCCGCAAGCGATTCTCGATGCGCCGCGCTGGCAGGTGACCGAAGGGCTCAAGGTAAGCATTGAGCCCGGCTTTGCGCCCGAGACCTACGACCGCCTTGAGGCCATGGGCCACGAACTGCGGCGGGTTGGATCACAGAACGCGGGGTTTGGTCGCGGGCAGATCATCTACAAGCTCGAGGATGGTTACGTCGCCGCGAGCGACCTGCGGGCTGATGGTCAGGCGGTTGGTTTCTGACCGCTGGCGTCGGGGATGGGCCTGCCGTGAGGGTCTGTTTGGGTCGATGTTGATGCAGGCTGGATCCGCAAGTGCTCGAGTTTCTCGGCGGTATCGTGGACATGATCGGGGCTGAGGCCGGCGGTATCGACGAGATAGGTCTCCCAGAGCCGGTGCTTGCGCACGACGGATCGCGCCTGCTCAAGGCCTTGCTCGGTCAGTGTGAGACCACTCTCCGCATTGCGAGCGAGATTGCGCTGCGCATTGAGTCGTGCGATCGCGGAGTCGAGTCTCGCCGGCGCCATGAGTGTTTGGAGCATCTCGGGCTTTGGGGCTGACTCCCCGGTTTCAGAGAGACGGTAGAGGGCCGCGAGCACGTCCTCATCATCCACCCTGGTCGCGATTGCTCGCCTCGAGAGGATCCTGGGGACCACGCCGTGCCTTGGCGCGAGCAGTGCGGCGACCGCGAGGAGCAGGCCCGAGGCTGTCGCGATCGCGCCGGCCTGATTGACTGCGGGAAGGTCCAGCATCGATGGGAGTGCGCCGGCGCTGAAATGTCCAACCAACGCGGCCGTGGCGCCCAGGGCGACGCTTGAGAGTATGTATGTTCCGAACCGATCGGTGAGGAGTCTCGCGGCAGCTGCCGGCGCGATGAGCATCGCGATGACGAGGATTGACCCGACCGCCTCGAACGAGGCAACCGTGGCGATCGCGACGAGCACCATCAGCATGCCGTGAACGAAGCTCGCGCTGAGGCCCTGGCTCGTTGCGAGCTGCGCATCGAACGATACGATTCGGAGTTCCTTGTAAAACAGGGTCACGAAGAGCACGGCGCTCGCGAGCCCAATGGCTTGGATTAGCAACTGACGAGGGAGTGTTGCGAGTGACTCTGGCGCGTGCCACGCGGCTCCTTCGGGCCGGATCCAGAACAGCGTTTCGATTTGGCCGTGCAGCACGCACGAGGCATCGAGCTCGATGTTTCCGAGTTCGGCCCGCTCGAGCATCAGGACACCTAGCGCAAAGAAGACACTGAATACCGTCCCCATTGCTGCGCCGGGCTCGACCCGCCCGATGCTTCGGACCAGTGTCGTCAGTCCTGCGGTCAGCACGCCTGCGATTGCGGCACCGATGAGCATCGCGAATGGATCGCGTGTTTGTGCGATCATGAACGCGGCGACGATACCGGGCAGCACGGAGTGGCTGATGGCATCACCCATCAGGCTCATTCGGCGCAGCACGAGCAGTGAGCCGAGTAGCGCACAGGTTACACAAGCTATCAGCCCGGCCAACAGAGGCACAAGGTCGAGTGTAAGGAACTGATCGAGCCCTCCGGTCATTGGGCGGACTCCTCGAGGTCGCGTTCGAGCTGTGCGATCAGTTCGGCGTCCAGCACGTGCTCGACCTCATCGACAGCCCAATCCACGTGGCTTGGTGCGATATCCGCGTGCGTCGTGAGGTAGTGTGCCCACAGGGTGTGGTTCCGGCTTATGCGGGCACCGCGAGCTCGGCCCGCGTCCGTGAGTTCAAATGCACCGCTCGCTGCGGGCTTGGTGTATCCGCGGTGTGCCAGTGCGGAAATCGCAAGGGGCCGCATCCAGAAGGCCCAGCCTCTTGCTGATGCGACGGAGTCGATGAGGGAGGCGGGAATCGGTGCGGCCCCATAGGCGCGTTCGTACTCACTTGAGGACTCAAGCAGATGCTCGCACGCGAACCGTAAGCGGAGTCGGAGCCGCCTGATGCTCACAGCGATCACGCCGTTGCGTGGTGCACCGAGCAGGCTGACCACAAAGAGTGACCCGGAGACGAGCACGATGATGGGGCCGGCGGGCAGGTCGGCTCCCGAAGCGCTGATTGCACTGCCGGTGTACCCCGCCGTGGCACCAAAGACAGCAGATAGCGGGAGCATCGACCGCACGCGGTTTGTCCAGAACCGCGCGGTCGCAGGGGGGATGATCAGCAGGGCGATGACCATGATGAGCCCCACAGCCTGGAGCCCGGCGAGCGTGATCAGGACGATCAGAGTCATCAACGCGAGATCGATCCAGCCGACCGGCCAGCCCTGTGTGCGTGCGAACCCCTCGTTGAATGCGGAGACGACCAGTTCTTTGCCGAGCACGATGGAGACCGTGACTGACGCGATTGCCATGATCAGCATGAGCCCGGCATCGGCGGGGCTCATGGTCGCGGTGCTCCCGTAGATCAGGTTGTCGATGCCCGCGGCGTTGCCGCCGGGTCGCGACTGAACCACACTCAGCAGGACCACTCCGGCGCCGAAAAAAACACCGAGCACAGATCCGATCGCGGCATCTTCCTGAAGACGCGTATGCCGGCGGAGCCACTGGATTGTGAGAACACCCAGCACTCCCGAGAGGCCGCCGCCGAGCAGCAACACGGGGAGCGAGCGGCCGCTTAGCCCGAGCGATGTGGCGATCAGGAATGCGATCGCTATGCCAGGGAGGGTCGCGTGGCTGAGCGCATCGGCTACCAGTGACCGCTTTCGGAGGAGTGTGAATACACCGGTGATCCCGGCCGCGGCGCCGAGAAGGGTCGTGCCCGCGGTGACGACCGAGGTGTTGAACCCGCCCCGGAAGAGCAAGGCGTCCACGATGGTCCCGGCGTGGATCATCCGTGTCCCGCGCGGGCGACGGCTTCGGCGGCCTCGCTCAGCAGTGTGAGGCGGCCGCCGTACGTCTGATGGAGGCGTTCTGGTGTGAAGACATCGGCGATTGGCCCGCTTGCAACGACACGCATGTTTAGGAGCAGAGCCTCGTCGAAGTAGTCCGGCGCTGTTTGGAGGTCGTGGTGCACGCAGAGCACCGATTTGCCCTCCGCTCGGAGTTCGCGGAGCAGCTCGATAATCGCTCGCTCGGTCGCGATGTCTACACCCGCGAAGGGTTCATCCATGAAGTAGAGATCGGCTTCTTGTGCAAGTGCTCGGGCGAGGAAGACACGTTGTTGCTGACCACCCGAGAGGGCGCCGATCTGTCGCTTCGCGAGGTCTGCCATGCCGACGCGGTCGAGCGCTTCCAGTGATGCTCTCCGGTGGGCGCGGGTCACGGGTTTGAACCAGCCGATCTTCCGATAGCGGCCCATGCATACGACGTCGAGCGCGCTGACCGGAAAGTCCCAATCGACGCTCTCGCGCTGGGGGACATATCCCACACGCGAGCGGACGCGGCTGAACGGTTCGCCCCAGAACTCGACTGTCCCTGAGGCGAGCGGGACGAGCCCCAGGCACGCCTTAATCAATGTGCTTTTGCCGGCACCGTTGGGGCCGACAATCGCGATAAGCCTGCTGGCAGGGGCATCAAAGTCGACATCCCAGAGCACGGGCTTGCGGTGGTACGCGACCGTTGCGGCGTGGATGCTCACCGGGCTGTCTGCCGAATGCTCAGGCCTCGCATCGAGTGGTGAGCGGGCCGGTGTGGTGCCTGTCATTCCGCAGACCCAAGGCGCCCAAGGCGGCCCCGCTCTGGGGCCTGGCCGCCCAGTGCGCGCGTGATCGTTGTGACGTTGTGATCGATCATGCCCAGGTAGGTGCCCTCATAGGTGCCCTCGGGGCCCATCGCGTCGCTGAAGAGTTCACCTCCGATCGAGACCTCGTGGCCCCGGGCCGCGGCCCCGGAGATCAAGGCCCGGACGCCGCGATCGTTGACGGTGGACTCGGCGAACACCGCGGGGATGCTCCGATCAGCAAGGATCCCCACGAGCGATTCGATCTGTTGAAGCCCGGCTTCGCTCTCCGTGCTGAGCCCCTGGATACCCATGACCTCAAAGTCGTAGCGGTTGCCTAGGTAGTTGAACGCGTCGTGGGCGGTGATCAGGATTCTGGCGTCGGTGGGGATTGTGTTGAAGCTGGCGATTGTGTACTCGTGGAGTGCGTCAAGCTCCGACTGGTACGCTGATGCGTTGGACTCGTAGATGTCGGCACCTTCGGGATCGAACTCGGTGAGCGCATCGCGAATGACATCGACCGCGAGCTTCCAGGCGGTGGGGTCCATCCAGAGGTGCGGATCGGGGTAGCCCTCGGGTCCGTCGGGTTCGAGTAGGGCTTCGGCCGGGACGAGTTCGGTGACCGCGTGGACCTTGCGGCCGCTTGTCGCGGCACGGACGAATGCGTCTGTCATCTTCCCTTCAAGAACAAGGCCGTTATAGAAGATGATGTCGGCGGCGAGCAGGGCTGCGATATCGTCGCGTGTCGGGCTGTAGAGGTGGGGATCGATCCCGGCACGGAGCAGGCCCGACACATCGGCCCGGTCGCCCGCCACGGCGCGGGCGATATCGGTGACCATGCCGATGGTGCAGAGCACCTGGGGGCGTTCACTGCTGGCGGCGTTTGTGTCCTCCGGTGTCGGGCGGTCACAGCCTGGGAGAAGGGCGATCAGCGCGGCCAGGGCAACGATGGCGAGGGTTTTATGTAGCATAGGCTACATTAGTCAGTGTTCCAGGGGTCTGTCAAGCGGGTTGGGGCATCACTGGGCCTGATCTTCGAGAAACGCTCGAAAGAGAGCGAGTGTCTCGGGGCTGACGTGGTGTTCGATCCCCTCGGCGTCCAGGGCCGCGATTTTCGGCTGGACGCCTAGGGCGATGAGGAACGCGTAGACGATCTCGTGGCGTTCGCGGCTTTGCTCGGCGAGCCTTGTGCCTTTCCGGGTGAGATAGATCGGGCGCCTCGGCTCTGTTTCGAGGAGGCCTTCCTCGACGAGACGGTCAACGGTGCGCGTGACGGTGACATGGCTGACGCCGAAGCGCTCGGCGAGTGCGGTGACGCGGGCTTCACCGTCGCGATCGATCAGCTCCGCGACCGCCTCAACGTAGTCCTCGGCGGTCTCCTGGGCGTGGTCTCGGCGTGTGCGGTGGTGACCCTTTGTGTGGTGTTGGCTTCGATCGGCAGGAGGCACATGCGAAGGGTATTGCGTATTAGTCTCGAAAGTGGAGCTATTGTGAGCAATGGCGACCCGGACGCTCGACAAGCCGAAACCCAAGGGCGAGCCGCTGAACCTGTCGGTGATGACACAGCCTCCGGGGATGCCGGTTCTGGCGCAGAATCAGGTACTTCCGGACGGCTCTCCTGCATTGGTCGGGAGATCTGGCGAGGCGTTGATCCAACTCCAGGATCCGGCGGTGAGCCGTCGGCATGCGCTGCTGCGACTGACGGGGAGCGGCTGGGAAGTTGAGGACCTTGGGAGCCGCCACGGGACCAAGGTGAACGGTATCGATGTGCTCAAGGGGGCACCGATGCCTCTCGCCACGGGCGATCGGCTCGCGCTCGGGGGCTGGGTGCTCAAGATCCGGGTGGGCCAGCAGCAGAGCCGGTCGGGCAGCACGCTGATGACGCAGGCCGGGGGTGCTGCGGAGCAGGTCCGGGCGATGCAGGACCACGAGCTGGGCGGGCTTGCGAAACGCCGACTCGATGTGCTGATGCGGTCCGCCGAGGGCTTCACGGCCGCGAGGTCGATTGAGGACCTTGCGCAGTTGCTGGCGGAGGCCGCCAGCGATGGGACGGGCTGCGAGCGGGCGATCGTGGTGAGGACCCCGGATGAGTCGGGTGAAGTGGAGGTGCTTGGCGCTCGCGGCAGTATGCGTGAGCGGTTGAGCCGGTCGCTGTTGAGCGAGGCGGCAAAGGGGAGCCTCGCGCTGCTGATCGGCACCGAGTCACCCCAGAACATTGCCCACTCGCTTGTAGAGCTCGATATCCGGTCGGCGCTGTGCGTTCCGATTCGGATGGGTGAGTCGGTCGAGGCGTTGCTTTACCTTGATGCGCGCGGGAACGAGCGCGGGCTCAGCGAGGAGGCCGCGAGCTACTGCGGTGCGCTCGCGCGACTCGCGGGGCTATCGATGGCGAACGTGCAGCGCGCGGCACTCGAGAAGCACCAGCGCGCCGTTCAGGCGGAACTCGATGCGGCACGGACTGCCCAGCGGAACATCATGCCGGAGCCCAGGGGTGAGGCCGGGCCTGTGCGATATGCGCTCGAAAGCGAGCCTGGGCGTGTTGTCGCGGGTGATCTGTTCGATGTTGTTCCGCTCGATGAGCATCGGACGGCCGTGCTGCTGGGTGACGTGACCGGAAAGGGCGTTGCGGCCGCGATGCTTATGACGAGCACGCAGTCGTTTCTGCGGGCCTCGCTGCGCGCCGATCCGGATCCGGCGCGTGCGGTCGAGTTGGTCAATCGACACCTGGTGCCGCGGATCCGATCGGGGCACTTTGTGACCCTCTGGCTTGGTGTGTTCGACGGTTCTGACCGGTCGGTAACGTTCGTGGATGCCGGCCATGGGCACTGCGTTTTTGTGTCCGACCAGGGCACGCGTGAGCTGCTTCGGGGCGGCGGTTTGCCGCTGGGTCTCGATGACGACACCGATTATCAGGTCGATCGGACCAAGCTCATCCCGGGCGAGCGGGTGTGCCTGTTCAGCGACGGGCTGGTCGAGCAGGCCCAGCCCGGTGGCGAGATGTTCGGGAGCTCGCGGGTCAAGGAGATTCTCGGCGACTCGCTCGATGTCGCTGACGATGTCGTCAGGCTGCGGGACGCGGTACACGCCTTCGCTGCGGGGGCCACGTTGAGCGATGACCTCACGATCGCCAGCATCGATATGCCCGAGTAAACCGGGCTAGCGGATCGCTCTTTGGGCGGTGTCACCTTCCCTCTGGCAGGCGGTATATTGCGGGGCCCGGATGCTTGCTCCGGGCTGAGCTGTCTGTTGCTTGAGAGGGAGCCAACCCGTGCCCATGGATCGTGTTTGCCGTCTCGTCGCGTTCGGCCTGGTATTCACCGGGTCGGGCTTCTCGGGTGCCTGTGCCGCGTTCGTTCAGGACGGGGGGGAGGCCGAGGCCAGTGAGGCCGAGGACGCCGACCGGATCATCAAAGGCTCGGCGTTCGGCGCGCTCAAGGCTCGGTCAATTGGGCCGGCGTTGGCCTCGGGCCGCATCGGCGACTTCGCGGTTAACCCTGACCGCCCTGCCGAGTACTACGTCGCGGTGTGCAGCGGCAATGTGTGGAAGACTGTGAACGATGGGATCACCTATGAGCCAATCTTCGATGGCGAAGCGGTGTACTCCATCGGCTGCGTGACCGCGGATCCGAAGAACTTCAACGTGGTCTGGGTCGGCACGGGTGAGAACAACAGCCAGAGATCGGTCGCCTGGGGCAACGGCGTCTACAAGAGCCTCGACGGCGGGAAGAACTGGGATCACGTTGGGCTCGAAGAGTCCGAGCACATCGGAATGATCGCGATTCACCCGGATGATTCGGACGTGGTCTTTGTTGCCGCGATGGGGCCGCTCTGGAACGCGGGCGGGGATCGGGGCCTCTACCGAACGACCGACGGTGGAGATAGCTGGGATAAAGTGCTTGACATTAGCGAGCACACTGGCGTTAACGAGGTGTACTTCTGCCCGGAAGACCCGAGCATTATGTACGCGACGGCCTACCAGCGCCGGCGTCACGTGCACACGCTGATCAATGGCGGCCCGGAGAGCGGATTTTACAAATCCAGCGATGGAGGCGAGACCTGGCGCGAGGTCACCAGGGGACTGCCCGGCGGCGACCGTGGTCGGCACGGTATGGCGATCAGCGCCGATCCGAATCGCTTGTACATGATCGTCGAGGCGACCGGGGACAAGGGCGGTGTATTCCGCTCCGAGGACAAGGGCGAGACCTGGACACGGTCGAGCACCTACATGTCCAGCAGCCCTCAGTACTACAACGAGCTGGTTGCGGATCCCAACGACCCGGATGTTGTCTGGAGCCTCGATACGTTCCTGCGCCGCTCGGTTGACGCGGGCGAGAGCTTCCCCCGTGTTCCGATCGTCAACAAGCACGTTGATGACCACGCGCTGTGGATCAACCCGGACGATTCGAGCCATGTGCTCGTCGGCTCAGACGGCGGGATCTACGACACCTACGACGGTGGCGAGAACTGGCGGTTCCGCGAGAACCTGCCGCTGACGCAGTACTACAAGCTGGCGCTGGACAACGCCGAGCCCTTCTACAACGTGTACGGGGGTACACAGGACAACAACACGCACGGCGGCCCTTCGAGGACCACGAGCCGCGCAGGAATCGCCAACGAAGACTGGTTTGTCACTGTGGGTGGGGATGGCTTCGAGCCCGCGATCGACCCTACCGATCCGAACATTGTGTACAGCCAGTGGCAGTACGGGAACCTGGTCCGTCACGATCGTCGGAGCGGCGAGATCACGGACATCAAGCCCCAGCACAACCCGGGTGAGGATCCTGTGGTTTACAACTGGGATGCGCCGCTTCTGATCAGTCCGCACAGCCATACCAGGCTCTACTACGGCGGGCGTGTGCTGTACCGCTCGGATAATCGGGGCGATAGCTGGACCCGAGTTTCTGGCGATCTGACCCGTGGGATTGATCGCGACACGATCGAGGTCATGGGCGAGATCCAGAAGCCCGACGCCGTGAGCAAGCACCGTTCGACCTCGATCTACGGGAACACCGTGGCGTTGGATGAGTCGCCGTTGGTTGAGGGTTTGATTTACGTTGGGACCGACGACGGTTTGGTCCATGTCACCGAAGACGGCGGCGGCAACTGGCGTGAGATCGGCGAGTTCCCGGGTGTGCCCAGCCTGAGCTACGTCTCGATGCTCCACGCATCGCCAGTCGACGAGGACGTTGTGTTTGCGACGTTCAGCAACCACAAGGAGGGCGATTTCACGCCCTACATCCTGAAGAGCGAGGACCGCGGCCGTACATGGGCGTCGATTGCCAGCGATCTCCCGGAGGACAATGTCGTTTGGGCGGTGCGTCAGGATCATGTCGATGGCGACATCTTGTTCGTTGGGACCGAGTTCGGTGCATACTTCACGCTTGACGGCGGTGCCGAGTGGCACAAAGTCAATGGTCTTCCGACGATCGCGGTTCGTGATGTCGAGATCCAGAGGCGCGAGAACGATGTCGCATTCGCGACGTTTGGCCGGAGCTTCTACATTCTCGATAACTATGCACCGCTACGCGAGGTGGACGAGGAGGTCTTGACTGCCGAAGCGCACTTGTTTGCCGTCAAGGATGCCCCGCTGTATGTCGAGCGGAGCAGGCTGGGTGGTCGCAATGGGCGTGGTCATCAGGGCGCTACGTTCTGGACTGCCGAGAATCCGCACTACGGTGCTGTGTTCACCTACAACATCGGAGAGAAGTTCACGACTGCCAGGGAAGACCGACTGGAGGCCGAGAAAGAAGACGGCTGGGAGTATCCGTCGCTTGATCAGCTCAGTGCTGAAGATCGCGAACGGGCGCCGAAGGTCTACCTGACGGTGCGTGATGATGCTGGGAATGTTGTCCGGCGTGTCGATGGGTCGCGGAACAAGGGCATGCACCGTGTCGCGTGGGACCTGCGTTATCCGTCGCTGAGGCCGGCGAGGCTGCGCCCCGAAGGCGCACCGGACTGGGGTTTCACGCCGCGGGGCTTCTTGGTGGCACCCGGGACCTACTCGGTGACGCTCGACATGGAGGACGAGGGCCAGGTCCGGCGTCTTGCGGGGCCCGAGAGCTTCGAGGTGTACGCGCTGAACCTCGCGACCTTCGCGACACAGAACTACGCCGAGGTCGAGGACTTCCAGAGAGAGGTTGGTGAACTTGATCGTGCGATGCGCGGCGGGAGCGAAATCCTTGACGATGCCCAACAGCGTGTGAGGCTTCTTCGTGTCGCTGTGATGAGCACACGTGCAAGCGAGGCTGCATTGTTGGGTCGTATCGAGGCGACAGAGAATGCGCTTGAGACCCTTCAACTGGAGCTTGGCGGTGACCCGGTCGCCGGGCGGCGGAGCTACCCACAGCCACTCTCGATCTCGAACCGCGTATCGATCGCGATGAACAACACCATGTTCACGACCTCCCCGCCCACCGGCACGGCCCGGGAACAACTCCAGCACGCTTCGGCGGCTTTCGGGCCTTGGCTTGGGCGTTTGCGGACGATCGTCGAGCAGGACATCCCCGCGATCGAGCAGGCTGCCGAAGAACTCGGCGCACCGTTCACGCCGGGCCGCTTCCCGGAGTGGTCGGATAACTGATCTGCAGCAGCGCGCGGATTTCTGTGTTCTTACGGTTCGATATCGAGCGAGCGCAGCTCCGCCTGCGCTCGCTCGTTTGATAGCGGGAAGAAGCCGGCATCTACGACCAGACGCTGACCTTCTTTGCTATAGATGAAGCGCATGAACTCTCTCATGGCGGCGTCGAGCGGCTCGTTTGGAGTGTTGTCGAGCGCAACATAAAGAGGGCGAGCCAGTGGGTATCGGCCGTCGCTTGCGGCCGCCGGGCTGGGCGCGGCGGGCGTCACTCCGGTTGCTTCCGCGAGTGCGATGGCGACCGCATCGGGGCGGTCGTATCCGATGCTGCTGTATCCGATTCCGAACCGGTCATTTGCTACGGCTTCGACGACCTCCGCGCTGCCGATAAGTTCGATGTTGGATGTCTTGTACGCGCCGCCGTCGAGAACGCGTCTCTGGAAGTGCCCGTAGGTCCCGCTCGCGGGGTTGCGGCCGTAGACACGGATCGGGGCTTCTGCCCACTCGCCACTGAGCCCGAGATCGCCCCATGTCTCAACCGGATGAGAGAAGCCACGGTTACGGGTGGTTGACAGGATCGCATCAAGCTTCGCAAAGCTCAGACCGCTCTCGGCGATCGGATTGGCGGGATGGACATACACCGCGAGCGCGTCGATCCCGATAGTGGCCAGTGTTGGGGTGTACCCGAACTCGGCTTGGAACAAGCGAGACTCTTCGGGCTTGAGTGCCCGACTCATTGGGCCGAGGTGGCTCAAGCCCTCGGCAAGTGCCGGGATCGCGGTGCCCGAACCGCGTCCCTGGTGAAAGAAAACGACACCATCGTGCCACCGCTCGAATGACGCTTCCCAGAGGTGGATGAGTCGATCCATCGTGTCTGAACCAACGCTTCTCACGCGCATGTTGACTTCGTATTCGGGCTCGTAGGTTGGCAGCGCCGGGTCGATCGCGACCGTGCGGTTGATTTCGACCGGCAGCGCTGGAGGTTGGTATGTGCCCGTATCGGTTGTGGCACGTTCTGGGAGATAGCTGGGGCCATCGTCCGGTGGCTCCCCGGGGATGCAGACAACGCGGAACCCGATCGAGTCTGTACGGATCACCGGGAAGTTCGACCAGCGGTTGGCGCTGCGCGCAACTCGCGCGTAGCTGTCCCACGATCCGCCGCGCAGCACACGGGTATCGCCCGCGGGTGCAGTGGGGTCGGTTAGCGGGCCGAGTTGATACGGCGCGTATGCGTCGGCGCACCACTCCATGACATTGCCGTGCATGTCGTAGAGACCCCAGGAGTTGGCACTGAAGCTCGCAACTGGCATCGGGCGGCGGGCCGCAGGCGTCCCTTTCTCGTCGCTTGGTTTGTCGACGTTCGCCTCTGCTGGCGACAGTGCATCGCCCAAACTGAAGGCACCCGTCCCGCCCGCACGGCACGCGTACTCCCATTCCGCTTCCGTTGGCAGTCGGTACAGCACACCTTCGCGAAGGCCTAGTAGCCTGCAGAACTCCGCGGCTTCGTACCAAGACACGTATGCCGGGAAGCTATCCCCCACGAATCGAAGGCCCATCTCTTCGTTGGGATGGAGACCCTCTGGCGGGCGGTAATCCGCACCCATCACCTCTGCCCACTGCGATTGCGTGATCTCGGTGACCGAGATCTCGAACGGCCGCGTGAGCTCGACAAGCACCGTCCGCTCATCGCTGTTGCGGCCTGGTTCGGATGGGGGGCTGCCCATCTCGAAGTCGCCGGGGGGGATCTGAGCGAGGCGCATTCCGATGCCGTTCGTCGTCATCGGGACGGGCTTGATGGGCGTTGGTGGATTCGTGTGGGCACTCGGGCCTGAGTTCGTGCCAGGCGTTGCACTGGGCGCTGGCGCAGATGCGAACCAGATAGCGCCGGCGATCAGGGCGATCGCGCCTGGCGCAATCGCGAGTGTCCAGAGGAGCTTCGAGGGGCCGGTTGGGTGGAGCGTTGCTGGGACGGTTGGTGCATCCGCGGGCGGCACGCTGGAACCAGTCCCGCTCGCCGCGGCAAAGCTCGTACCCGAGCTCCCGAGGTTTGTCGCTGTTGTCATGGTCCCGGAGCCTGCCGGGCCCATGACCGAGGAGGGGGTCTCGGTATGGTGGCCTGTGCCGACCTCAAGCTGGAGTGCTGTGGCGAGTGCGGCCGCGGTCGGTCTGGCTTCTGGGTCTTTCGCCATCGTCCGCTTGATGAGCTCGGCAAGACTCGCGGGGACCATCTGGTTCTTCTCGCGAACATCCGGGATCTCCGCGCGGACGTGCTTGCGCAGGATCTCCTTGACATCCTCGGCGCGGTACGGCGGAGCGCCGGTAAGCACAGCAAAGAGCGTTGTGCCGAGGCTGTAGACATCGCTGGCAAGTTGCGCCCCCTTGCCAAGCGCGACTTCCGGCGCGACGTACAAGGGTGTACCCACGACCTGCTTGTCGTCCCAGCCGAAGGGGTTGTCGTGGGTGTC
This sequence comes from Planctomycetota bacterium, assembly GCA_039186605.1. GTDB lineage: Bacteria > Planctomycetota > Phycisphaerae > Phycisphaerales > UBA1924 > JBCCZZ01. The sequence continues at coordinate 183,349 of JBCCZZ010000006.1, forward strand.
GAGCTTCACAAGCCCAAAGTCCACGAGCTTGCACCGGCCCCTGCGGTTGAGCATCAGGTTGGCAGGCTTGATATCACGGTGGATGACGCCTGCTTCGTGCGCCGCTTCGAGGCCTCGTGCCGCATCGAGCAACATAAGGCTGGCCCGGTTCGGCGCTAGCGGTCCTGTCGCGCGGATCACCTCGTGCAGACTTCCGCCCTCGAGGTACTCCATCGCGATGTACCACCAACCGTTGTGTTCCGCGATCTCGTAGACCTGCGCGATCGATGGATGGTCGATGTTGGCTGCGGTCTGTGCCTCGACCAGGAATCGCTCGACCCGATCTTGCCGATCCACGCCCTTGACTTGGCGGCGGAGCACCTTGAGCGCGGTTAGACGCTCAAGGGTTGTGTGCTGAGCCTTGAAGACAACGCCCATCGTGCCAGCGCCGAGCACCTTGAGCAACCTGAAGTGGCCCAGACGCTTGCCGATCCAGCGTTCGTACTCGCTGTGCTTTTTGGCCCGCTTCGGAGCGCTGGTCTTGGGTTCGGGGGGTGGTGAGTTGGGCTCTTCGCTTATCCGCGGCATCTCCTCGTGGCTCTCAAGGAGGCGGAGCGGGTGAGATGAATCTTGTTCGTCGCTTTTGGTCTTCGCGACCGGTTCAGCCCGCGTGGCATTATCCAGATCTGGGGCGTCCGGTTCGAGGCTCGCCTCGAACGCGTCGGCGCTCTCCAAGCCGATCTGGTTCTCATCCACCGCGGCTTGCCCTCGTGGATCTCGATGGCGATAACGCTTCGCCTCGGATGTTTCAGCATACTGCGCTACCTGCTGCGCTTTGTGGCGTATTCGCTATACAGCGGTCAGGCCTTCACACAACCTTTGCGCTAGGAGGTCGTGGCGGGCGGAGCATCGCCGTGGCGACAGTAACAGGGACGCAGATGATGCCAAAGGTGACCAATCCGGTTGTCATCGAGCCTGTAAGGTCAAGGCTGAGTCCGAGCACGATTGGCCCAAGGCCCGTGCCGGCAACAGCGACCTTGGTCGAGACCGCGCGGATGGCGCCGTGGTGAGCACGCCCGAAGTAGCGTGCGATCGTTGGGGCGCCTGCCCCCATCACCAGAGACTGGCTCGCGGCAAACGCGACCATCGCGGCATGCACACCGGCCAGTGAACCCCAGAACAAGGGCATGACTGAGGCGGCTCCGATGAGTATCGCCGAAGCCGTGAGCAGCGTCCTCGGCGCGAGATGATCAGCGAGCCAGCCCGACGGGAAGACCAGCACCATTACTGTGAGCGACCAGGTCCGAAGCACCGAGGCGGATTCGGTTGCGTCGAGTTCCAGCCACTCCAGGAGTGGTTGGCAATGGAAGATGAGAGCCGTGCCGATGAGCCCATTGATCGCGATGGTGAAAACAATCGTCCAGTACGCGGGAGATAGAAGCGCTTGTCTCAGAGTGAAGGCCGTGTCCTCTTCGATAGCCATTTCGTTGGTGCCAGTGGGCTTGGGATCGTTGTCGATCTGCTGGCAAAGATCTTCCGGTTTATCGCGCGCCACGAAGAGCAGGAGCGGGAGCATGAGTGCGAGCACGCCCGCTCCGAGGCATAGGTACGCGCCTTGCCAGCCGATCCAGTCGATCAGCCACAGCGCGATCGCGGGTACGGTCGCGAACCCGAGTTGTGAGACCATCAGCTTCGCACCGTTGACGAAGCCGAGCCGGCGTTCGAACCAGAGCGCGAGCATGTGGCCGCTCACCAGGCTCAGCGAGCCTTGGCCAAGGAAGCGGAGCAAGAAGAATGCGAGCGTCAGTGTTGCGATGCCTCGAATGAGTCCGACCGACGCGCACGCCAGCGCAAAGAGAAGCGTGATGACCAGCGCCGATCGCCGCGGCCCGAAGCGATCCGAGGCCTTGCCGACATAGACCAGAGGCAGAGCAGCGGCGACCGTCCCGATCATGTACGCGGCACTGAGTGTGGAGGCCGAGAGCCCAAGCGTGTCGCGGAACTGCATGTTGAACTGGCTCACGACGACCGATTGGCCCGGTGACGACGCGATGACGCCTGCGGTCGAGACCCCCAGCATCGCCCAGCCGTGGAAGAGCCTCGCCGGTCTGGGGTTGGGGTCAAGCACGGGGCCCGAGCGTAGGTTTGATGAGTCAGGCCGGGAGGAGCACGATCCAGCGCTGGCGAAGCACCTCTTCGCCGTTCTCGGTCATTGTGCGTACATGGAGGGACACATAGCCACGATCAGCGTGGCTGGCGCTCACGCGTATGTCCTCAACCTCGGATTCGGCGTGCAGCACCATCCCGGGCGTGACCGGACGACTGAAGCGAATGTCGTCGACGCGCATGCCGACGAGTGGGGTATCGCCAAAGGGTCGAGATTCCACCATGAGCTTCATGGTGAGACTCAGTGTGTACCAGCCGCTCGCGGTGAACTCGCCGAAGAACGACCCTTCGGCGGCGTCATCGTTGAGATGCATGGGTTGGGGATCGAACTGTGCGGCGTAGGCCGCGGCGCCCTCGCGTGTGATCTCGAAGTTGGAAGTCCGATGCGTGTCGCCCTGGCGGACGTCCTTGGTGGTTTTGGATGCCATGTCGCAGGCTATCGAGCCGCACCAGTATGGTGCAGTTGATTCCGCGTGTTCGTCTTGCTTGGCTTACTCTGCGTTCGTGGGCAGCTTCAAACGGGACTGCAAGAGACAGGCCCGCTTGGGCAAATAACGGGTGGGTCAGCCTGGAACGTGCTCGTGTGCTCCAGCGGAGGCGGCCTCCCCGTTCTTGGTAAACCCGATGTTGCAGCGGCGGTCGAGAAGAGCCTTGGCGGTCGTGAGTTGGGTTCCTGTGGCGCATTATTCAGCACGGTAACAAATACCTATCAAGTATCAGTTTTAGACCACGATCGCGTGCTTGTTTGCAATACATTCGTCGCGGAAAAACCTGTGTTGAGAATGAGTTAGGCGAATGGTCCGCTAATATGCCAAGGGGGTAAATGCCCATGCTCGATACGCTGGTATCTGGTCCGACGGCCATGTTTGGAATCCCCGCGATCGCTGGGACGATGCTGTTTCTCTTTCGCCTGGGGGGCTTGCTCCTGGGGGCATCGGATATGGATGCGGGGGCCGAAGCTGACCTGACCGAGCCGGGCAGTGATGGCGGCGATACCGATGAAGCGTTCAAGATCTTCTCGATCCAGACGCTCGCGGCGTTTGCGATGGGCGCTGGGTGGGCCGGCTACACCGGGATGACGCTGTTCGAGTGGGGCTACGGGCCCTCGGCGGTGCTCTCGGCCGGCGGTGGTGTTCTGATGGTATGGCTCCTCGCGATGGGGGTGCGTGCGATCATGTCGCTGCAGGTCAGCGGGAACATCGATATCCATGACGCGATCGGTAAGAGCGGTGAGGTCACTGTTGCGCTGCCTGAGGGCGGTTCGGCAACGGGCCGCGTGCGTGTGGTTGTCGATGACCGTGCACGCGAGTTCGATGCTGTATCGGCAAATGGAATAGCGGTCGGAAGCCGGACCAGGGTCAGGGTCTTGGGCATGGGTCACGGGAACACCCTGAGTGTTGAGGTAGAGTGAGCCCGCGTTTCTTGGTGGTATTCGGGCTGTGTGAAGAGGGTGGGGACGCGTGATGCTTGACACGGTGCTGACGGTCCAGAGTCCGGGCTCTGACGGCGCGAACATCTTGGGTGTGGTCGGCTTTATCGGCGGCGCGCTGCTGCTGGTGATGTTCCTGACCGCGATGGTGGTCTCGCTGTATAAGCGGTGCCCATCGAACCGAGTGCTGGTGAAGTACGGAAAGGTGCGGGGCGCGAAGGCCGCTGAGTGTTACCACGGTGGCGGCACAATCGTTTGGCCTCTGATCCAGCAGCACGCGTTTCTCACGCTTGAGCCGCTTGTGATCGAGATCCCCCTCGAGGGAGCACTGAGCCTGAACAACATCCGCGTGAATGTACCCTCCACGTTCACTGTGGGCATCGCGACCGACACGGTGCTCATGAACAATGCCGCTGAGCGGCTTCTTTTCCTCACGCAGTCTCAGATTCGTGAGCAGGCGCAGGACATCATCTTGGGCCAGCTCCGTTTGGTGATCGCGACGCTATCGATCGAGGAGATTAACAAGGACCGTGAGAAGTTCATGAGCCTGATCAACGAGAACGTTGCGGGCGAAATCAACAAGATCGGCCTTGAGCTGATCAACGTGAACATCCGTGATATCACGGACGAGTCGGGTTATATCGAGGCGATCGGTCAGCGCGCAGCCGCCGAGGCGATCAACCGGGCAAAGGTTGATGTGGCCGAGCAGGAGCGTGACGGTGCGATCGGTGAGGCCGCGGCCCTCCGCGAGCGAAACGTCCGGGTCGCTCAGGAGAAATCGCTGGCTGAGCAGGGCCAGAAGAGTGCGGAGCAGGAGCAGCGAGTCGCGGTCAGCCAAATGGAAGCCGGTGCGGTTAGCGGTGAAGCGACTGCGCAGCGTGACAAAGAGATAGCGGTTGCTGAGCGGACCGCGGAGACCGAGGTTGCGCGCAAGAAGTTCGAGCAGGAGCAGCGTGTCCAGGTCGCGGACGCTGAGTCCAAGGCGGTTGATGGCGAGAACACCGCGTCCGCGACGGTCGCGGACTCCAACGCGAAGCTCGCAGAGATCCGCGCTGCCGCGCGGCGTCGTGCGGATGTCGCAGAAGCCGAAGCGCAGCGTGACATTCTTGATGCTGAGCGCGAGCAGGAACTTGCTCGGCTCGGCAAGGAAGAACTCGCACCGCAAGAGATCGAGAAAAAGCGGATCGAGATCGCGGCGGAAGCAGAAGCTGAGAAGCGCCGGCGCGAAGCCAAGGGTGAAGCAGATGCCGAGCTTGCTCGGTATGTCGCGGAGGCCGAGGGTATTCAGCGTGTGCTCGATGCAAAGGCCGATGGCTATCGCAAGCTGGTCGCAGCTTGTGCGGAGAACCCACAGGTGGCGCCAACACTGCTGATGATTGAGCAGTTGCCGCAGTTGGTCGCTGAACAGGTTAAGGCGATCCAGAACCTAAAGATCGACAAGATCACGGTGTGGGACTCGGGCAGCGGCACGAGCGGGGATCGCGGCTCGACCGCGGGTTTCCTGTCGGGGCTGATCGGCTCGCTCCCGCAGGTGCACGAGTTGGCTGAGCAGGCGGGTGTTGAGCTCCCCGAGGTGCTGGGGCGCGTGCGCGACTCGGCGAGGAATCGGGCCGGTGCCAGCGACGGACCCGCGCAGGACGGCCCGGTCGTCGAGAACGGCGAGCAGTCCGCGGGATGAGGGCCGAGACAGATCCGGGGCACAAGGCAGGCCCAGGGTTTTGTAGACTAGGTGGAACACAAGGAACTCTGAGGGCGAGGGGTCTGCCCGATGTGGCTGATCCCTTCAGGGGGGTCACATGCGTATCTCTGCTTTGCGATTGGCACTGTCGGTCTGTCTTCCGCTTTGCATGGTGAGCGCCGGCGGGTGTCAGTCGGCCCTGAACGGGCGCCCGAAGCCGACTGTCGATCGGGATCTCGCGATCGCGCAGCTGGAGGGTCGCTTCAACTTGAGTGCGTTCATCGGGCGCTACAACCATGCGGCCGACGAGGCGACGCGGCAGGCAGAGCGGGACCGGATGCTCGACATCGGGCTCGCGTTGATGGATCTCCGCTACCAGGAGTTCTCGGGTCAGTTCACCGTGACCAAGAAGTGGACCGACACAGGGACCGAGGTCGGCGCGGTGGGCCTGAGCGCGGCGGCGGCGGTGATCAACCCCAGCTCAACGACCTCGATCCTGTCAGCGATCTCCGGTGCGTTGGTCGCGACAAACGCGTCGTTCAATAAGAACTTCTTTTATGAGCAAGCAGTGCCGGTGATGCTCCGTGCGATGGAGGGGCAGCGGGCCGTGGTCGCCGCGGAGATCTTCGAGAAGCGGAGAGAGGGGACGGACGCGTACCCGATGGCGACCGCGATCTTCGATTTGCATCGGTACTACGTCGCGGGCACATTCGAGGGAGCCCTCGATACGATCACGCGGCAATCAGCGGAACGCGAGGCCCAGGCCGAGGAGCGGCTGAAGGTCGCCCGCGAGGCGGTGGCCACGGCCAAGAAGGGCTACGGCGACTGGCTGGGGCATATCAGTGATGGCGCTGACAGCGCGGCGAAGTTCGACCAGGCGCTCGATCTGCTCGCGGCCCACCTGCGGGGTCTGCCGGCAGCCGATCAGTACACCAACACCTGGCAGGCGATCCAGGCCCAGGTCAGTGGCGGGAGCATGGCCGGCTCGGATGTCACAGCGATCTTCGGAGCGGGCGCGACCTTTGGAAGCCCGGCGACGGTTGACGTGGGCACGTTCATCGGTCACCTGCGGACCAACGCCCGGGCGGCAGACCGCGATGTCTGCGCGAGCATGCTCGGCGGCTTCGGCATCGAGATCCCGAACTGATCCAACCAGGCGAGGCGGTCCGTTCCCGACGCCGACACAAAGGAGCGAGTCAGCATGCCACGAGAAATCACGCCGGACGAGGCTGCCGTCATCGGCGGGAAGGTAGTCCGAAACTACTACGGTCTCTCGGACGATGACGCCGTGAAGGTGCTTGCCTGGGAATCGGGCTACACGCCGAGCGCGGAAGCCAGCACCACGGCCGATCAGCACGGGCAGAACGTCCGGGGCAAGCACGATGAGAACGAGTGGCCCGACGGCGAGCCGCACGACAGGCCGGCGGAGATCGACTGACCGGGATCGGATGGATCCCGCGGCTTCAGGTCACGAAGAGCCGATCCGGGTCTGCAAAAGCCTTGAACTCCAGGGCGTTGCCGGCCGGATCTCGGAAGAACATCGTTGCTTGTTCGCCCGGTTCGCCTTCGAAGCGTGTGTAGGGCTCGATGATGAACTCGGTGTCGTCGGCGACAAGCCGGTCGGCGAGGATGCGCCAGTCTTCCATCGTCAGCACAACACCGAAGTGGGGGATGGGAACGTCATGCCCATCCACCGCGTTCGCGCCGGCATCGGCATCACTCCGCCTGGAATCGCCCTCGACGAGGTGGGCAACGATCTGGTGGCCGTAGAAATCGAAGTCGATCCATCGATCACTGCTGCGCCCCTCGCGGCATCCGAGCACACGCCCGTAGAAATCGCGGGCGGTGGCGAGGTCATCGACGGGGAACGCAAGGTGGAAGGGCTGGGGCATGGCATGTCCTACCGATCAGTGAGTTCAGCGACGGCGTGGTCGTACCAATCGAGTCGTACGTCGATCTGGGTCGGGCGTGCCTCGTTTTCGCCTTGGAGAATCGTCAGATAGCGGCCATCTGAGAGCATCGTCCCTCGGCCCTCGGTCGGATCGATCGTGAAGCTCGTGTACAGAGAGCCGTCGCTGACTTCAGGCCGCGCACCACCCGCTTTCACCTGGTACTCGTAGACACCTCCGGTCTGGGTGACCGTCAGTGTGTAGGTGTCGCCGGTCGTATCCAGGGCTTGCTGCCAAATGGCGCTGAGTCCACCATTGACGGTGACAGGTTCCGCGGGTCCGAGTGAACCATCCGCGCGGATCGAGCGGACGTAGGCTTCTGGTCTACCGGTCTCATCAGAGGCGTATGCGAGCATCGATCCATCGGGTGAATACCCACCGCTGACAGTGTTGGCGCCTCCGCTGAACAGGACTCGACGCGTTGCCTGGGTCCTGTCTTCATTGAAGATGATCTCCACAAGGCGGGCGCCGCTGTCCCGTTCGAGCACAAGCGCGCGGTCGCCGTCGGGATGCACCCCACGGACCTGGACGAACGTTGTCATATTCGCGTCTTCGTAAACCCCCGTAGGCCGAAGGGGTTCTTGGACGCCCTCGAAGTCAACGATCTCAAGCCAGGAACCGCTATCGGTTTGCACGGTGCAGAGCACGAACCTGTTGTCGGGGAAGAAGCGGCCTTCACCGATATCGTGAAGCGGCCTGCCGTGCAGGCGTCGCAGGCGTGCACGATCAATCTCGGATCCCCAAAGTTCGAAGAGCCCAGATGCGCCGCCGATGTTCACGACGGCTCGCTGCTCGTCGAACGAGGCCGCGACACCTTGTGTGAACGCGCGTTGCCCGACCGGCCAGGTCTCGGCCGTTCCATCGGCGCTGAGGAACGCCACGGTTCGTTCGGCGCCCTGGATACCGCCCGGCAATGAGAAGACCGACCCGTCCTCGGTCAGCGAAAACTCTGCGGCTTCCCACGGATCGCTCGTTCGGAATCCCGTCGCGAGTTGCACAGGCGGGCCGACTTCCAGCGAGACCCCGTCGAACTCGGCTCGAAAGAGCCGATCGTTCCGGCTGAACACGATCGCGCCATCGGGCGCGATCCAGGGGTTGTTCCCGTTGGGGATGAGAATGCTGAACTCGGCGGTCTCGATATCGAGCACGCCGACGTCGACCTGGTAGCCCCGGTCCGTGTATCGACTTGTATTGACAAGAATCTGGGTTTCATCGATCGAGGTCCAGGGCTCGATATTGAACTCGCTAACGTCGGCCTCGAACTCGATCGTGGGGCCGAACTCGCCACTATTCGGATTGAGTATCCGGAAGTTCTGATCGGGTGGATCCCCAAAGAGCACGATCTGGTCGTTGCTGTGGTAGCGAAACTTGTAGCTCGGGCCGAGGCTCGCAGGGAGTGGCGCGAGCTCGGTCGCAGGGAGGTTCGAGTTGAGCTCGACGTGCATGAGCCGGTAGCTGGTCGACCCGCGTTCGACAGGCGCGGACAAGATGATCGCCGTACGGTCTGGGCTGACATCCATCCATACAGAGCCGTCCACGCCCTCCACTGGTCTCCATTCGCTCTCGTCCAGTCGTCGTATCATGACCCGAGGGAATGGCTCGGCCGGGTCCTGGATCCATGCGATCACGCCCGATCCGTCTGGAATTGCCGCCGCGAAGTGAATGATCTGGTCATCCGGCGTTGGGATTGACACGATTCGGGGCTGCCTGACGACCTGCGGCGCTTCTGGTGCTAGGGCAACAACACCAACAGCCAAACCCCCAGCGCCGAACAGGAGTGCGGCGACAACAGCCGGCAAGAGTCCACCCTTGCGAGGTACTTCGCTTCGCATCGGTTCGATATCTGCGGGGGACTCAAGCTCAAGCCGGGCATCGCTGATGTCGTGGTATCGCTCGTTGCGGTCCCGCGCCAGGCACCTTCTCAGGACCCGGCGTGCGGCTTGAGGCGTGTTTACGGGGAGCAAGCCGAGATCTGTCTCTTTGTGGAGGATGGCGCCGATGGAGTCGGTCGCTGTCTCGCCTACAAACGGGCTTGCACCGGTGAGCATCTCGTAGAGGACAACACCGAACGACCAGATATCGGTGCGCTTATCAACGCGGCGGCCTCGTGCCTGTTCCGGGCTCATGTACGCTGCGGTTCCCAGGATCACCCCGGGAGTTGTCGGGGAGTGCTGGACGGGGCTCGTGAGCGTTGCCGCTTCGGAGATCCCGCTCGTGCTGGTACCGCCCTCGTCGCGGGCGAGGCCGAAGTCCAGCACCTTGGCCTCGCCTTCTGGCGTGATCTTGATATTCGCCGGCTTGAGGTCGCGGTGGACGATGCCGGCGTCGTGGGCAGCAGCGATGCCTCGGGCTATCTGGCATGCGAGCTCGATCGCCTCGTCGGGCCCGATGGGGCCTCGATCGAGTTGGTCGGCAAGGGTCTCCCCCTCAACATACTCCAGGACGAGGTACCTGCGGCTCTCTTGCTCTTCGATCCCGTGGATCCCGGCGATGTTTGGGTGGTTGAGTTGTGCAAGGGCTTTGGCCTCGCGTTCGAAGCGCTCAAGCCGAGCGGGATCGGAGGCGACCTCATCCGGTAGCGCCTTGATCGCGACGGCTCGGTCGAGTCGTGGGTCTCTGGCGAGATAGACCACGCCCATGCCGCCACGCCCGATCTCGCGCTCGATGCTGTATGGGCCGATTGCCTGATCCATTGGCGGGGAAGTGTAATCGCCTCGCGCGTGGTTCATCGGATCGGCTCTGCCTCGCTAAACGGTCGTTGTGCATGGCTTTGTGGGGCTCGGTGGCCGTTGCCCCGTCACTTGTTAGGTCGTGGCTGCCTCGAATAGGCATATCTATGGTGTTTTTAGTTTGCGTACTTTAGGAAAGATTGCTAGTCTGGGTATTCAGCGCGTGCGGCGCTGAACGAGACTTGAGAGTCGTTTCTCTTACTGTGTGGACGCCGTGAGGCGTGCGCTCTCGTTGTCTCGTGGCATTGCGGGGCCAGAGGACGCCGCAGTCAGATGGAGAATCCGATGGAAGCTGTGCTGAGTAGCAGTGTGGTGCGCGATCTCCGCGCGCCGGCCGTTGGGCTTGCGATCGCGTTGCTTACGAGCGGTGCGGTCGCCCAGTCGAGCAACCCTGGCATGGGATCGATCCCATACACCGGTGGGGTGACGTTCCGCGTCTGGGCGCCGAATGCGTCCGCTGTCGCTGTAGCGGGTGATTTCAACAGCTGGTCATCGACCGCCGACGTGCTGGTCGCTGAGGGTGGGGGCTACTGGTCATTGGATGTCAGCGGTGCGGCGGCTGGTGATGAGTACAGGTACGTGATTACAAACGGATCGAGCACGCTGTGGAAGAACGATCCGTATGCCGAAGAGGTTACCAACTCGGTTGGTAACTCTGTGGTCTATGACGATAACGCGTTCGGTTGGTCGGGCGCGTTCAGTGCGCCGGCGTGGAACGAGATGGTCATCTATGAGATGCACATCGGCACGTTCAATGATGCGCCTGGTGGGAACCCGGGTGACTTTGACGACGCGATCGCGCGGCTTGGGCACCTGCAAGATCTTGGGATCAATGCTGTTAAGGTGATGCCGATCAATGAGTTTGCGGGAGACTTCAGCTGGGGATACAACCCTGCACATCCATTCACGATCGAGTCTGCGTATGGCGGGCCCGAGAAGTACAAAGAGTTCATCCAGGCGGCCCACAACCGCGGGATCGCTGTGATCCAGGACGTTGTTTACAACCACCTCGGGCCGAGTGACTTAGACCTCTGGCAGTTTGACGGCTGGAACATCGGCGGCATGGGCGGGATCTACTTCTTCCAGGACTGGCGCGCAAGTACACCCTGGGGCGATACGAGGCCAGATTATGGACGGGGTGAGGTGCGCCAGTACCTGCGCGATAACGCGCTTCGATGGCTCAACGATTTCCGTGTCGATGGGTTGCGCTGGGACTCGACGGTCAACATCCGCACCCAGAACAACGGTGGCGGAGGCAACATCGTTGAGGGCTGGACGCTGATGCAATGGATCAACAACGAGATCGATGCAGCGGCGAGCTGGAAGATTCAGATTGCCGAGGATCTCCAGAACAACGAGTGGATCACCAAGACCACCGGCGCGGGTGGGGCCGGGTTCGACGCACAATGGGATGCCAACTACGTCCACCCGATGCGTGATGCCATCATCACGGCAAACGACTGGGACCGCGATATGTTCGCGGTCCGTGACGCCCTCTACCACCGGTACAACGGGGATGCATTTGAGCGGGTGATCTATACGGAGAGCCATGACGAGGTGGCGAACGGGCACGCCCGCGTGCCTGAGGAGATCTTCCCGGGCAACGCGGGAAGCTGGTGGAGCCAGAAACGGTCCACGCTCGGCGCGGCGGTCACGATGACGGCTCCGGGCATCCCGATGATCTTTCAGGGACAGGAAGTCCTGGAGGACGGTTATTTCCAGGACACCGATCCTGTCGATTGGTCGAAGGAGACGACCTATGCGGGCATCGAGAGCCTGTACCGTGACCTGATCAGGCTCCGCCGAAACTGGTACAACAACACGCGTGGTCTCCGTGGCCAGCACATCAACGTTCACCACGTCAACAACACAAACAAGGTCGTTGCGTACCATCGCTGGGACAGCGGCGGCAGCGGTGACGACGTCATCGTGATCGCCAACTTTGGCTCCACGGCCTACAGCAGCTACAACATCGGTATGCCGAGCGGTGGCCTGTGGCGTGTGCGGTTCAACTCGGACTGGAACGGCTACTCGTCGAGCTTTGGGAACCACCCCGCGTGGGACACATGGGCGAACTGGGGCGCGAAGGACGGGATGAGCCACAACGCGAACATCAGCGTCGGGCCGTACACGGTGGTAGTTCTGAGTAAAGACTGAGCTTTGTTAGCCTCTTGAAGTACTCAACTAGTAAAGCGGCCGTGGGACGAGCCCGCGGCCGCTTTAAAACTTTGAGTGGTTCTGAGTTACGTGCAACCCGCGAGCCATGCGCTGAGGAAGAACCCGAGGTCATCAAGGTCCACCGTTCCGTCCGGCTCTCCGAACCCTGGCTGACCCTCGAGCGTGGCGCCGGTTGTCGTGACGTCCGCAACACCGACATCGGTGAGCAGCCAGAAACCCAGGTAGTAACCGAGATCGTCGAGGTCCAATGTCCCGTCGGGTGTGCCGAACCCGGGTTGTCCTTCGAGGGTTGCGCCGGTTGTGGTCAGGTCCGGATTGCACGGGGAGGCGGTTGGGACCTGCGCGAACTGGTCGCCCTCGATCAGGTCGAAGCGGTGGGGGTCCAGGTTGCTGTTGCTTCCGCCAACAGGGGGGAGGACCTGATTCGGATCGGCGAAGTAGTTCGGGCGGAGGAGCGCCATGATCCTGACGTCGTCGCTGTCCCCGAGCATCGATGACGGGAGGCGCAACTCGAAGCCAAGTGTCGCGGTGTTTGCGTTCGCCGCGCTGCTATCGGTGACGCCCGCGAGGTTGTCCCAGTCATAGGCGACTTTGAAGCCTGGCAGCGCGGTGCCGCCCGCGAGATCGCCGATGCCGCTCCCGGCGTTCGTGCTGCCCCGGTACTGCTTGGTGAAGCCGCTCGGACTCAAGCCGAACTCGTCTACGTAAAGGACGCCACCGGCGACGTTGGCGAGGATCGCGGTCTCGGGCTGGAAGCCCGCATCGAAGACGGTACCAGTGAGGTAGAGTGGCGCGTCGGGCGGGGGGCTGAGTGCGGAGAAGTCAAGGCTGGAGACGCCGGCGTTCGGATCCGCATCTATGAACAAGAAGAAGCCACTTCCGCCGGTGTCGGTGTTGCCGGTGACGCCGACGTGAAGATCGCTGCCATCGAACTGAGCGAAGAGCTGGTTGAGTTCTAGGTTGTTGTCGCCGAGGTTCGTGGGTGTGTCTTGGGTTGCGAGTAGTGCTGCAGCGCCAAAGTCACTCGGGATATCGCGGCCATCGGTGCGGTCAGTTTCAGGCGTTGGTGCCTCGATGTTGGTCTGGAGCACTCGGTATCCGTACGCGCTGATAGACACCGGGTACGACGACTGGTTGGCTGTTGTGATCGGTGCCTGCGGCTCGGTGTTGACCAGGTCGATGACCGTGGCAGACGAGCCGAGCAGGTCGTAGTCGGTTAGGTCGAGACTGATGTTCTTCGGGCTTCCCGAGAGATTTACGAGGCAGATGATGCCTTGAGTTGGGTCTGGGAGGGGTGCCTCGCCCTGTTCGTAGCGGCGCAGGAACGCCCAGACGGCGCCGTCGTTGGTATCGATCGGGTCGTAGTCGCCCCGGCGCAGTGCGGTGTGCTTGCCGCGTAGGGCGATGAGGTCTCTGTATGTTTCGAGCAGCGAGCCGACTATGCCTTCTTGCTCTTCGACGCTCCGTCCGTCGTTGTTGAATGAGTACTGATTGATAACGGTCTGCGGGTCGAGTTGGTGATAGCGGGTCATCGGAGCACCCTCTGACGCGTTCCACTTGAACGGCTCGCGGAAGGGGATGTCGTTCGCGTCCGACCCGTAGTTGGCCTTAAAGCCCAGCATGCCGATCTCGTCCCCCTGGTAGATAACCGGAGGAAAGGGCTGGAGCATGAGCACCGCCGCGGCGGCTCGCTCGCGGCCCCGGTTCGCGCCGTTATCGGCGCCGATCGACGAGCTGAGACGGTCCACGTCATGGTCGCCGATGATCGCCATGTAGGTGCCCTGCTCGGGGAGGCTGTTGACCGTTGCGGCCATGGTGTTGTAGAGAGCGGTGGCGTTCTCGGTGCGGAGTGCGTCTCGTGCGGCAAACTCGAAGGGCTTTGTAAAAGCCGCACCGAATACCGGCAAGAACTCGCGTCCGAAGAGCCCCCAGTCGGCCTGCTCGGCGAACGTGAACACATCTGGGTTCACGCTCTTCAGCGCGGCGTGCCAGTCGTCCCAGAACGGGTACAGGTCGTAGCCCCAGCCGTCGGGGTGCTCACCGCGGTTGTAGAACTCCCAGACGTGATCGAGGCGGTAGCCGTCGATGCCGTCGGACGGATCGCCATCGTTGTTCGGGTCGAGCCACTTCTGGCCCCAGCTATTGACGAGATCTGTGACATCGGGGTTGCGCAGGTCCCAGTGGATGAAGCCAACGGAGTCGCCGTTCCAGGTGCTGAACGTGTAGCCGGTATAGCTCGAGTTTGAGCCGTTCTTGAACGCGAGCCAGTCGTCGAAGGGGCTGGACGGGTTCAAAGACGCGGACTGGAACCAGGGTGAATCGTGGCTGATGCCGTATACGACATAGTCGATGTATACCTCAATATCGAGGGTGTGGCTTGCATCGATAAGCTGCAGGAAGTCGGCCTCGGTGCCGAACCAGGGGTTGATCTGATCGCCGGGCCCGTGTTGATATCCGTGGTACGCGGGGCTGGGGAAGACCGGGTTCGTCCAGTACGCGGTGATGCCCAACTCATCCAGATACTGGAGCCCCGCCTCGATGCCTTCGAAGTCGCCGAAGCGGTTCGGATCGATCGCGTCGCTATCCGGCCCATCCCGCCAGGTGATCGGCATGATGTGGTAGAAGATGTCGTCCGCCTTCGGGCGGTCTGCGAACGGGTTGGTCTGGGCGTGGACTGAGCTTGACGGCGTGGACACAGCCAGCGCAATCGCCGCGGCAGTCACGGTGATATGACAAATCATGATGAGGGCTCCGACCCGACTCTTGGTTCGCACATGCGGGTCTCTCGAACCGAGTGTACGGGGAGGAATCGTGGCCGCCAAACGGATCTGGGGCTAGGCAAATGCGGGATCCTGGGGGGATCTGGGACGTGGCGTCCCGTGGATCCGGGCTCGGGCTCGGGCGAGTTCTACCTTTTCTGTAGCGGCGGCGTGATCGGTTGATTAGGCTTTGCGTGGCGCAAGCCTCTCGGCCGGACCCGCACACCGGCCGAGAACCTGCGGGTGGTCGCCCGGATCTTGGCTCCCTCGTTGCCAAGGCGTCGCGACCGTCAGCACAAACAGACCCTCGCGGCGGTCGCGCCGCCGCGAGGGTCTTTGTTTAATTAGCACACGATCTCGTGCCATCGAGCCAGATCCTCGGTGTAGCCCGAACGGAGTCTGCAGGCGTTGTGTCGTGCAGGCGGGTGTGGGAACAGCGACGAGTTACCTTGTTCGGGCTTAGGTGCAAAATGGGAACAGACGACCTGCGGCCAGCTTCATCGAGTTCTGGGCCCCGATCGGGGGTGGATATCGATTTCCCTGTTGTCTATGGGCAGCTCCGGGCACTTGCGTCGAGCATGCTGTCGGGACGTGGACCTGCCCAGACGCTCCAGCCCACGGCAGTGGTCCACGAGGCGTTTGTCCGGCTCCAAGCGACCTCTGGGCTCAGCTACTCCGATAGGGAGCATTTCTTTGCGATCGCGGCTCGGGCGATGCGGAATGTGTTGGTGGATCATGCCCGAGCCAAGCGGGCGGGCAAGCGGGGCGAGGGCTGGCAGCGTATTTCGCTGAGCGGCATCGCTGGTGACAACATCGCGGAGGACTTCGACGCTGCGGATGTGAGTGAGGCGCTCGATCGGCTTGCCGTCCTCAGCGAGCGGCAGGCCAGAATCGTGGAGCTTCGCTTTTTCGCGGGTCTCACGGTCGAGGACGTCGCTCGCGTCATCGAGGTTAGCGAGCGTACGGTTCGGAACGAGTGGCGGGTTGCGCGGGCTTGGCTCCGAGCCGAGCTCTCCGGGGAAAAGCCGGATGCCCGCTGACCACGCGCGTGTCTCAGAGGTGTTTCTCAGCGCCTGCGATCTTGCTCCAGAAGCGGTCGCCCCGTTTCTCGATGAGGTGTGTGCCGATGACGGAGAGCTCCGGCGCGCTGTCGAGGCGATGCTCAAGGCGGACCGGGTTGTAGAAGATCCTCTCTCCGATGAGAAGATCGATGATGTACCGGGGCCCGCATCGATCCCGAAGCAGATCGGCCCGTTTCGGATACTCGGCGAAATCGGTCGCGGCGGGATGGGTGTCGTGTATGAAGCGGAGCAGGCAGCTCCCGCGCGTCGCGTCGCGGTGAAGGTGATCCATCCCGGCGCAGCGACGCCCGGCATGGTGTCACGGTTCCGACGCGAGTCGGAGCTTCTTGGCCGGCTTCGCCACCTGGGGATTGCGCAGATCTACGAAGCGGGGACGGTCGAGTCAGAAGCCGGGGAGCAGCCGTACTTCGCGATGGAGCTGGTTTCCGGCTCACCGCTCCGTCGTTACGCGGATCACCACGGGCTGGATCTTGCCGCACGCCTCGAGCTCCTCGCTCGAATCGCGGACGCGGTTCAGCACGCGCATGTGAACGGTGTTGTGCATCGAGATCTGAAGCCCGAAAACATCTTGGTGAGTGATGAGCCGAGCGGCTCATCGTCCGGGCACGCCAGATTCACACACGTCGGGCAGCCCAAAATCCTGGACTTCGGTGTTGCGAGGGCGACGGGCGATGAAGCCCGGGTGGCGACTCTTCGCACGAGCGAGGGACAGATCGTTGGCACACTCGCATACATGAGCCCCGAGCAGGTCAGTGCGGCCCGAGATGTTGATGCCCGTGCGGACGTCTACGCGTTGGGTGTGATCGGATACGAGCTGGTTTCCGGCGAGCTGCCCTTCGATCTTGCGGGGCTCGCGGTCCCGGAAGCGCTGCGACGGGTATGCGAGGATGAGCCTTCGCGTCTTGGGACCTTGGTGTCGGCCGCGCGGGGCGATGCTGAGACGATCATCCTGAAAGCCATGGAGAAGCAAGCGGACCGGCGCTATCAGTCGGCATCCGAGTTTGCCTCCGACATCCGTCGATCGCTTGCAAGTCAGCCGATCACGGCGCGGCCTCCAAGCACGATGTACCAACTCAGCCGCTTCGCGAAACGCAACCGCGGACTGGTGGCGGGCGTGGCGGTCGCGTTCGTGATCCTGGTGCTGGGGATCATCGCGACATCCTGGCAGGCGATCACAGCTATCCGTGCACAGCGAGAGGCGCTGGCGACTGCGCGTTTTCAGGAACAGATGCTGTCGGACCTAGACCAGCACGAGTTCGGAGTGGCGTTGCGCCAGCTTCTGCTTGAGGCATCCGCCGAGGAATCGGAAGAGATCCGTGCGTACCTCACGAGGATTAACACGACCGATGTTGCGGTTGCCCTTCTCGATGAGCAGATCCTGAGCCCCGCTGATAGGGCTCTCGAGGCGGACCTCGCTGACCAGCCAGCGCTCGCAGTGCCGCTCGGAGCGAGCCTGGCGAATGTTTATCAAGATCTTGGTGCGGCAGAGCGTGCGATCGAGGTCTGGTCCAGGGTGCGCGACCGGGCGATTGAGTATTTTGGACCGGACGACCGCTGGGCAATTGTTGCGGCATGGCGCGTTGGTGAGGAGGTCAGGAGGCTCGGACGCTACGACGAGGCCGAGAACCTGTACCAAGATGCGCACGAGCGTGCGGTCCGTGTCTTCGGGGCGTCAGACGCAATCTCGCTGGGGATCGAGCTCGATATCGCGAGGCTTCGGTTTGAGAGGGGCCGTTTCGATGGTGCGCTGACTGATGTGCGCGATCTGTACGACCGTGTACTCGGGGCGCTTGGGTATCAGAACGCTGAGACCGTCAATACCGGAGTTCTGCTCGCGGACTATCTGCTCACGTTTGACAGGCTTGATGAGGCGGAAGCATTCTTGCTTGAGTTCGTTCCGGGTGTAGAGAACGCCTACGGAGCGAGTGATCCACTCACCGCTGGGGTGTTGATCCAGCTCGCGAGGCTCCGGAACTTGCAGCTTCGTTACGAAGAGTCGGTGGCACTGCGGGAGCGTGTGCTGAGTATCTACTCCGCTCGGCTCGGTAATAACCATCGTTCCACGACGGACGCCGAACGAACACTCTCTGGCGAGTACCGCAATGTCGGTGATCTCGATCGTGCGGTGTACCACGCCGAGTCGGCGTATGAGCGCGTAACTCGCGTGTTCGGCATGCGACACATCGCGGTGTTCGATGCCGCCAATGACCTGGCGCTTGCCTACGAAGACGCGGGACGCCTTGAAGATGCTGAGCGGCTCGCGTCGTCATCGCTGGTCGCGAAACGCGAGCTGCTGGGTAACGATCACCGCCATACGCTGATCGCGATCAACAACCTGGGCATGCTCTACCGCAACATGGAGCGCTGGGAAGATTCACGGGTGCTGCTTGAAGAAGCCTTCGAGACGCGAAAGCGAGTGCTCGGTACGGGGCACACGTTCACGCTTGGGAGCGGCTTCAACCTCGCGGACACCTGCAGGCGGCTCGGTGAGCTCACGCGGAGCATCGACATTGGCTTGGAGGTTGTGGACATCGCGTTAGAGCAGGACTCGCTCGGGCCTGACCATATCTACACCGCGATGTTCCGTGTGCCTGTCGCTGAGGGCCTCATCGAGGCGGGCCGCAGCGATGAAGCCCGCGCTCAACTGGTCGAGGCGCAACGGGTCTTTGAGATGGATGGCCCGATCGGTGACTTCGCCGAGCGCGCAGAGCGGTTGTTGACCGTCATTGATGGTGAGATATCCGAGTAGCAACCGGCGTTCGGGATGCGAGCGGGGTTTGACGTGTGGCTTCCACATGATGTGTCGCAGACAAGGCCGTTCCTGAAAACCATTACTTCAGGCAGAGCCCAGGTCGTCGAGCACTACCAAAAAAGTTCGAAAGACCCAATGCCTTCTGTCTTGGTGGAGCGGCTCCGCTTGCTGCAAGCCGCACGAAATGTTGATTGGATCTCTACATGGCTCCGAGGAGCCAGAGATTCAAGAAGTAGCCAAGGTCATCGAGGTCGACTTTTCCGTCCGACTCGCCAAAGCCCGGCTGCCCTTCGAGTGTGGCGCCGGCGCTGGTCACATCGGCTTCAGAGCGGATCTCGCTGACAACCTCGACAATCGTGCCTTGGACGCCGGTTCTATTCTGCGAGGTCAGGGTTCACGGGCCGCCGCCGGCGCCGTGAGGGAGTTCGTACTATCTATTGACAGCTGCAAGGGCCCGTTCGAGGTCCTCGCGGCTGTCGGTGATGCGGTCGTTGTCTGGATCGAGATTCGCCTCACGCCATGAGAGGACGCGTTCGTACAGGGATACAGCATCCGCGTATCGCTCCTGCGCCTCGCGGAGTGCGCCCATCGTGCGGAGGGCTGATATCGTTCGTCCGTCGTTCGAGCCGATGAGTTCTTCGCATCGCGCGAGCGCTTCGGTGATCAACGGTTCGGCCTCATCGATCCGGGACTGATCGATCAGCGCTTGCGCAAGCGCGGAAGAGAGGACGGCAGATTCGGGTGATTCCGAGTCACCGGATGAATCGTGGGCCGTAAGCAGCTGTCGGAAGATTGGCTCTGCATCGCCTGGCCGATCAATGAACAAGAGCAGGAATGCAAGCTCTTCGGCTGTGCGGCGCGTTAGCTGGTGTTCGTATCCGAGCTCTTGATTTTGGCGATCCAGCGCGACCTGATACGCATCCGCGGCTTCGTCCAAGCGATCCTGGTTATCTCGGAGTCTGGCGACGAGTTGGAGGCTGTGGAGTGTGCCGATGTGCGTGGGGCTGAGTGACTCGTATCGTGCCAACGCTTCGAGGCAGTAGGGCTCGGCTTCGTCGAGGCGTCCTTGGATACGCAAGGTGTTCCCGAGCCGGTAAATGCCGATAAAGGTATCCGGATGATCTTGGCCAAGAACACGGCGGTTTGTCTCGAGAGCAAGCTTGTGAAGCTCAAGCCCCTCATCAATGCGCCCAGTCTCCACGAGGAGCGATGCCAGGTTCCCCATCGATACGAGGGTGCGGCGGTTCTCAAGACCCAAGGCCGTCTTCGACCGTTCGTATGATTCTCTGTAGTACGCTTCGGCCTCCTCGTTCCGGCCCATCGCGCTAAGGACGAAACCGAGGTTGCCGATTGCGCCGATCGTTGTGGGATGATCTGTGCCGTAGGTGATCTCGTATCGGCCGACGTTCTCTCTGTAGATCGGCTCAGCTTCCTCAAGTCGCCCTTGCATGTCGAGCGCGTTCGCTAGGTTGTTCCACGCCGCGAGCGTGCTCGGGTGGTTGGGGCCTTTTACACGAGCGAACCGGGGGATGAGGTCGCGGTAGACCGCTTCTGCTTGGGCGAACTTGTTCGCCGCGTTCAGCGCCCAGCCGAGATCGTGGAGCGCAGAGAGGGTGACGTGATGGTCGTCACCCAGTGTTCGCTTGGTGGATTCAACGACCTCGCGCGCGAGGGCCTCCGCTTCTTCGATCCGGCCGGTATCCGCAAGCACAGTCGCGAGTGAGCTCTTGTCAGCAAGTGTCTTCTGGTGCTCTTCGCCGTGGAGCGAAGCACGGGCCTCGATGAGCTCGGTGAAGATCGGGATCGCATCGTCGTTTCTGGCGGCGGTTGTGAGCACGTTCGCCAGGTTGGTCATCGCGGAGAGCGTGGACTCGTGCTGGACACCCACCGTGGCCTTGAGTCGCTCGAGCACGTCTCTCAGCTCGGTCTCTGCTGTTGCATAATCACCACGGAAGCTGGGAAGCTGTGCCAGACTGCGTTGGATCGCGAGGACATCAGGATCGTCTTCGCCGTATCGATCCAAGAGAATCTCGTAGGCCTCGGTGTAAGTTGACTCGGCTTCGTGGTACTGGCCCAGCTGGACAAGCAGTGCTGCAAGTACGACCTTTGACGCAAGCGTGTCGTCATGATCTGGGCCTAGCTCATTGGTCCTGACCTCGATGGCACGCCTTGCAGATGGAACCGCGAAGTCGTAGAGGCCCAATAGCCCGCTCGAAACCGCGAGAGCCTGCAGCAGCCTCGCCTGCACCAAGGGCTGAGAGTCGAACCCCTCATCAATCGCTCGCTGACTCTGGCCGAATACATCAGACTCCAGCATCTGTAGCGCGGCCGACGTGAAGTTCGCGCGTGACACGCTCCGCTCAAAGAGGTCTCGGTCTTCATCTGTGACCTGTTGGCTGAGATACGCGCGGAGCGTGTTTCCCATGTTCTCGGGGTCAATTTCACCAAGCTGAGCCTCTTGATACGCGGCTACCACCTCAAGCTGTTCGTTGCGTTCCTCAAGCGTCTGGTTCACGCTGTCAAGCTCGGTGTTCGCCACCGAGAGTGCGCGGTTCGCTGTGAGCGCGGAGACCAGGCCGATGGTCGTGCCGACCACGCCCGCGATCAGGATCACCACGCTGGCGGCCGCACCACCCACGAGCGCGCGGTTGCGCTTTGCAAACTTCGAGATCTGGTAGAGCGCGCTGGCGGGTCTGGCGCTGATGGGCTCGTTGAGGCGGTAGCGGCGGAGATCGTCGCTAAGGGCGGAAGCGGACGCGTAACGACGCTCCGGATCGCGGGCCATCGCGGTTGCAACGATTGTCTCAAGATCCCCGCGGAGCGAGGCATCGAGCGTGCCGAGCTGCTTGGGCTCGACCTCTTTCACGATCCGTGCGACCTCCGCGAGCGGGGCCCCCCTCAACTCGTGCGGCATCCGACCGGACAGCGACTGATAGAGCATCACGCCAACTGAGTAGATGTCGGATCGGGCATCAACAGCGCCCGGGTCGGTTCCGAACTGCTCCGGGCTCATGTACGCGAGCGTGCCGACGATCTGGCCTGCGTGTGTCTGGATCGTTGGTCCGGGGTCGTCGATGTCGGGGTCGGCGAGCCTCGCGACGCCAAAGTCCAGGATCTTGGGCCGGAGGCCGCCTGTCTCTGCCGAAACTGTGGACGCGTGAACAAACGAACCACCCCGAGGGTCCCGGTCCGGCGCCTTCACGAGGATGTTCGCAGGCTTGAGATCTCGATGGATCACACCCTTCTGGTGGGCGTGTTGGACCGCGTCGCAGATCTGCTCGAAGAGTCTTAGGACCTCGGGGCGGCTCGGAACGCGCTCAGCGACAAGCTTGTCGAGCGGTAGTCCTTCGATGAACTCCATCGCGAAGTAGGGAGGGCCCGAGCCGTCGGTGCCCCCTGTGCCCGCTTCGAAGATCTGGGCGATGCCGGGGTGGTCGAGCCGACCCAGCAACTGCGATTCACGTCGGAACCGCTTGATGACTTCTGCCGATGCGAGTTCACGCCGTACGACCTTGAGCGCGACGCGCCGCTTTGGGTCGTCCTGCTCGGCCTCGTAGACGACGCCCATACCGCCTCGCCCGATCTCGCGGAGCACCCGGTAGTGGCCGAAGGTGGGGGGATGGGCGCCGTCATCTATCGCGATCTGTGCGGCCAGCGCGTTGAGCCCAGCACCGGTCGCCATGCCGCCGCTCTTAACGGTCTCGGCGTCGCGCGCGAGCATGCTTCGCACGAGCAACAGCAGGTGAGTATCACCATTGCAGGCTCGCTCGAGTGCTTCTGGTCGTTCGGATGGGGGGAGATCGCATACTTCGTCGAAGATCCGCATAGCGCGGAGGTCCATCGTATCGCTCATGTCGCTCGCTCCGAGAGCCGAGTCTCGAGCCACGCGCGGCACCGCCTCCAATCGCGTTCGACCGTTGGCAATGAGATGTCCAGAACCCGCGCGACCTGCTCGTTCGTCAGCCCTCCAAAGAAACGCAGCTCCACGACGCGGCACCCGCGTTCGTCCATCCCCGACAGCCGCTCCAGACACTCATCAAGAACAATCGGATCGATGGCCTCTCCACCCGAGGGCGGGTTGACCATCGTCAGAGGCACACGCTGACCACCTGGGTCACGCTTCTCCGCCTTCCGCGCTCGGGCATGATCCACCAGGATCTGCCGCATCGCGCGGGCCGCAACGGCGCAGAAGTGCTCGCGGCCTCGCCATTCGTCGGTGACTCCACCGACAAGCTTAACATACGCCTCGTGAACGAGGGCGGTGGGTTGGAGCGTGTGGTCGGCACGCTCGGCCTGAAAGAGACGACCGGCGACGAGCCGCAACTGCTCGTAGACGATCGGGAGGAGTTCCGCCGACGCTCCATCATCGCCCTGCTGGACGAGTTGAAGCAACTGCGTGACCTCATTCTCCCCGAACCCAGGATCGGTTGGTTCAGCGGGCATGTGTGTCTCCAGGATACCAGCCGACCCGCGTAATCCCCTCACTTGCGACGGGTTCATCGACCGGGAGCCAGGGGTATGCAGAGTTCATCTGCGGTTTGAGCGCCGTCTTTACCGGACAGGCGGGTCACGAAACCCATGCACAGCGGTTTTGCGTGATTCGTCGGATCTCGTGATGGGTCCCACCCGCCTGCCTCGCGGTCTCCCGGGAGGGCCGCGATTGGGCGGACCTCATGGAACGGAGATCCATCATGCCTCGCGACATGCTGTCTTGGTTCAAGCCGGGTGCTTCTCTGGGTGCAGCAGCGTTGCTTCTGGCTGCCTCGCCGGCCCATGTGCCGATCACGCCCGCGACTTCGGAGAGCTTCAGCCCGAATGTCACATCCACGGGCGCTACACCGCCAGGTCAGTGCGGATTCGGCATCGCCGACGGCACAGTGAACATCGATGACCTCGGCTTCTTTCTGAACTTCTGGCTGCTCGGAGCCCCCTGAGCCCCGGACGAATGTGGGTCATCCGGATCGGCTGGGGACCGCAACCCTCGGTCGGGCCGGGGTCCTCGGTCGCCTGACCCATCCCCCGATGGCGACCGAAGACACGACCCAGGCTCCGGGTGCCGCGGTGTAGCGGTGCTCGGGGCTTTGTTGTGTGTTGAGAAAATGACTGCTAACGCGCTGCGACCGATCGGAGTCTCGGCTGAGATCTGCTCGGCTCCAGATATACAGACTTGAGTCCAGTTCGCTGTAGATCGGGCACCTGTGTGCTGATGCTCATAGCAGACGTGAATGTCTATGAGGCAAAGAACATCTGTCAGACGCGCCGGGCGGTATGAAATGAGTTGTCTTTCGGAACGTTTCTGATCAGGGCCAGCCCGGCTTTGGCGAGCCCGACGGCAACGTCGACCTCGAGGATCTTGGCTTCTTCCTGAATCTCTGGATCACCGGCACGCCTTGAGCTTCAGAGTTCTTTCCAAACCCAGCCCCCGGCGCCGTGCTGCTCGCGGCGCCGGGGATTTTCTTTTCGAGGGTGATGGCACAGGTCCCCGGTTCTCGCGGTCCCCCACAGAGGGCCGGCCAAGGTCCGACCGAGACAACGCCCAACCGGGAGCATCGCTATGCATCACGCACGCACGAACGGGGCCGCACGCTCGACCACCACAACCAGGGCACTGACCTGCCTCGCCGTCTCGCTCGCGGCGGGGATGGCCTCGGCCCAGTCCCAGATGGTCACCAGCGGTGTCCAGAACCTGAGCTACATCGGGCCCCAGGTCCAGGATTTTTGGATCCCCGACACCCCGGGCGCACAGATCCTACTAACTGTCCACGGCGGCGAAGGCGGCGGCGCCATCTGGGGACAGAATAACACGCGAGGCGGAGAGGGCGCGAAGGTCACGCTGCTCGTGACCATCGGCGACCGCGAGAACGAGCTCCGCCCCGGAGGCCGCCTGCGCTTCGTCGTGGGTCAAAAGGGCGGAACAAAGCAGGCCAACCTCGATGCCGGCGCCGGCGGTGGCGGTGGCGGCACCGGCGTCATCTACGAAGCCGACGGGACCGGCGACGACTGGACCGTCCTCGCGGTTGCCGGCGGCGGTGGCGGCGGCTTCAGAGGCAGAACATACAGCCGCGCCGGAAAGAACGCTTCGCTCGGATTCAACGGTGACCCGGGCGACGACGCGGGAGGCAACAACGGGAACGGCGGCGTCAACGGCTACGGCGGTGAAGGCGGGACCAACACGCAGGACTCTGCTATCTCGGGCGGCGGTGGCGGCATTCTCGGCGACGGTCTGGTCCGTGGCGGCGACGGTGGGCCCAGCTCGACCTTCCGGGGCAGAAAGGGCCTGCCTGCTGGTGGCAGCGGCGGCCAGAGCCAGGGCTCCGGCACCTCCGGCGGCTGGGGCATGGGCGGCGGCGGCTCGGGACAAGATGCCGGCTCGTTCCGCTCGGGTGGCGGCGGAGGCGGTGGCTACTCGGGCGGGGGCGGCGGCGCCCAGGGCCGCCCGGGCGGAGGCGGCGGATCCTACGGCAACCCCGCGTACGGCACGGTCGGCGCCTCGCTGAGCGACTCCAACGTTTTCGATGGAACGGCGGCCTACGAGTTCACCTTCATCCCGACGCCGCCGGTGAGCACGACCAACCTCCACGGCGTCAGCCTCGGTCCGAGCGTGAACATCAACACCGAGCTCTCCGCTCTGGACACCGTCATCGGCCTCTACAACCGCCGAGGCGAGCTGCTCGCTGTGAACGACGACCACTCCGGATTCACGACGAGCCGGATCGATGCGGACCTTCAGCCCGGCGTCTATTACGTCTCGGTCTCGGACTGGTCGAACGCGCCCCGCCCCAATTTCTTGGTCGAATCCACCCCTTCACTGGGTGGCGCGTACAACATCAACATCGGTAGCGCGCAGCGGAGCGGGATCATCCCCTCGGGCGGGGTGGCGTGGTACCGCTTCGAGGTCGGCCAGAGGCCGAGCACTGTCATCGACGCCGGCGTTGCTAACACCTCCGGCGTCCTCGCCGACACCACGCTGCAGATCGATCGAACCCCGTTCGATATGGTGCTCGGCTTGTATGACAACAGCGGGCAGCTGCTTGCGGCGAGCGACGACAACGCCGACTTCAACATCGAGAGCCGTATCGTGCGCAAGCTTGAACCGGGCGCCTACTACCTCTCGATCACCGAGTTCGGCGACTTCCCCAAGCCGTTCTTCACGTTCGATACCATCGACAATGAGCGGTTCGGTCCAACGATTCCGGTGAAGGTCGGGTCGCAGACGGTGTCGGTCCCGGTTCCCGCGAACACGGTCGGCTGGGTCCGCTTCGATGTCACGGGAGCCGGCTCCTCGGATGTCACCGATCTGGGCGTGACACACGCTCCGGGGTTCACGATCATCAGAACAGTTGGTCTCTCGTTCAACCCGGCGCTGACCCTGCTCTCGCCGAGCGGTCAGGTCCTGGGCGCCGCCGGCGTTGGCAGCCCGATGGTGCAGCCGCAAATCCTGACCACACTCGGGACCGGAACCTACTACGCGGCTATCGCGGTCTACCCCGACCACGTGAACGAGAACTTCGCGCTGATTCCAGGCCAAGGTACCATCGGCGGCGGGACGCTCGCCGCCACGATCAGCGGCAGCGGGGCAAGCATGTCCTTCTCAGACCCAATCACCGCCGGCCAGGCCCGGTTCTACCGCTTCGAGGTCCAGACCCCACCGCCCCCGCCCTGCATCGGCGACGTGACCACGACCGGCGCCACGCTCATCGGTCAGCCCGGCTTCGGCGTCCAGGACGGCTCGGTCGACCTCGATGACCTGGGCTACTACCTCAACGGCTGGGTCGCACGCGACGCCCCGATCGCGGACCTGACTAGTACCGGCGCGACGCTCGAGGGCCAGGCCGGCTTCGGCGTTGCCGACGGGAGTGTCGATCTGGACGACCTGGGCTATTTCCTGAACTTCTGGCTCGCCGGCTGCCAGTAGGACTATCTGGCACTGCTACGGCAAAGCCCGCGAGTTCCCGCAATGGGGCTCGCGGGCATCGTCATTGGTAAGCCTAAATCGCCGACTCGCGCCTCGTTGGTTGGCCGTGTCCTGCTGGCACAGAGGTCACCGGGACCTCTCAAATGGGCGCAACAGGACTCGAACCTGTGACCTCTGCCATGTGACGGCAGCGCTCTAGCCAACTGAGCTATGCGCCCTGCGGGATGGGATCGGCCCACCAGCATACATCATAGCGCGCAGCTCAAGCCGATAGCATCCCCTGTGCTCGCACCGTCTGCCCGGGCGGTGGATCGAGAGGAGACCATGATGGCCGGTCTGGTCGGTGCTGCCCCCATGCTCGAACGTATGCTCGAAGAAGAGCTGGCGGCCGCTGGTTTCCGGGAGGGACTTGCCGACGAGGCGATCCTCCGGGGATTCTGTGCCCCAGGTGTCGACGCTGAGTTCGGCGACCTTGACCAGGCCGCGGCGTGGCTCACAGGTGTCGACACGGGGCGGATCCGCAAGATCATGCAGATCCTGACGATGCGGTTCCATCTCAGGAACAAGGCCGAGCAACTTGTTATCGCAAGGAAGAACCGAGCTCGCGAGCATGTGGCGACTCCCGAGGCCCCGCGATCAGAATCTGTTGCGGAGGCGATCGCTGAGGTGGCCGGTGCCGGAGCAACAGCATCGGATCTGGCAGAAACGCTGAGGCGGCTCGATATCCAGCCGACGCTCACCGCCCACCCGACCGAGGCCAGACGCCGCGCGGTCCTTCGCAAGCAAGCGAGGATTGCGGATGTGGTTCAACGCGGTAACGAGGTGCGCACGCCGGCGGAGCGGCTCGCCGACGATGGAGAACTCCGTCGGGCATTGCTGGAACTGGCCGTGACCGATGAGGTACGCGTAGAGCGGCTCGATGCGACGGATGAGGTTCGCAACGGCATCCACTTCCTCGCCGGATCGATCTGGGACACGGTACCCAAGCTGTATGCAGATCTATCTGACGCGATCGGCCAGCACTACGGCGTAGATGGCCCCAAGCCCGGCACCATCCTGCGCTACCGCTCATGGATCGGCGGCGATCGCGACGGTAACCCCCGCGTGACGCCTGAGGTGACCCGCCGATCGCTCGCTATGCATCGTGAGGCCGCGATCGATCTGTACCAGCGGGCCTGCGAGCGTCTTCGGCAGGATCTCACGGTCTCGACCAGGCGGCGGGCGGCGTCGGACGAACTCCTTGCTGCAATCAAAGACGGGCCGAGCGTTGAATCGCGACACATGCGATTTGAGCCGTACCGGCTCCGCATGGTTCAGATTTCAACACTTCTCGAGCGGGCGCGCAGCGATCCATCGGCCTACAGCGCCGAGGCTTTCGAGCGTGACCTTCTGATGATCGGGCGTTCACTGACCGAATCGGGCCTCGGAACGCTGGCGACCGGAGGGCCGCTCTTTGAGACGGTCCTCCGGGTACGCACGTTCGGGCTCCATCTGGCGAGCCTCGACATCCGCCAGCACAGCGATATACATCTCACGGCGGTCGCCGAGTTGCTCGCAGCGGCAGGCGTAACGGACAGCTACGCGCAGATGAAGGAGCAAGAGCGGCTTGAAGTGCTCCGTGCCGAGCTCGCTTCAGCCAGACCGCTTGTGAGGTCGTTCCACAGGCTGAGCGAGCAGGCATCGATGGTGATGGAGACCATGAGGGTCGTGGCTGACGCGGTGCGGGTTGCACCGCATTCGATCGGCACTTACATCGTGAGTATGACCCACGAGGTAAGCCACATCCTTGAGCCCATGCTGCTCGCGAAGGAAGTGGGGCTGTTCGATCCCGAGGGCAGAGGGCCCAGCCTCGACTTCGCACCGCTCTTTGAGACCATCGACGATCTCCAGCGAGCCGAGCCGCTGCTCGACGAGCTCTTTGGTGACCCGGTGTACCGAGCCCATGTGCGCCGCCGGGGCGACCTTCAAGAGGTCATGCTGGGCTATTCGGACTCGAACAAGGATGGGGGCTACTGGATTGCCAACTGGTCACTCCAGCGGGCTCAACGCGAGATCAGCCTCGCGTGTGCGAGGGCGGGTGTGACCGTCCGGTTGTTCCATGGGCGCGGCGGCACCATCGGTCGAGGTGGGGGGCGTGCAAACCGTGCAATCCTCGCGGCACCGAAGGAGAGCCGCACAGGGCGGATCCGGTTCACGGAGCAGGGTGAGGTGATCAGTTTCCGGTACGCGTTGCCGGCGATCGCTCG
Organism: Planctomycetota bacterium; assembly: GCA_039186605.1. Taxonomy (GTDB): domain Bacteria; phylum Planctomycetota; class Phycisphaerae; order Phycisphaerales; family UBA1924; genus JBCCZZ01. Next base: position 212,211 of record JBCCZZ010000006.1, read on the forward strand.
TCGGCACCTTGAGCAGATCGTCAGTGCGATGATCCGCGCAACGCACTCGGCGCTCGATGAATCGCCCGATGCACCAGAGGGGGCTCACCGAGTGATGGAGCAGATCGCCGACGCGTCGTTCCGCTCCTATCGGGAGTTGATCGAGCACGAAGCGTTCTGGTCGTGGTTCACCGAAACCACTCCCGTGGCCCACATCAGCAGGTTGCCTCTCGCGTCAAGACCTGTGATGAGATCGCCCGGGGCGGCGGACTTCTCGAAGCTTCGCGCGATTCCCTGGGTGTTCGCCTGGACACAGATCCGGGCCAACGCACCGGGTTGGTACGGTGTCGGAACTGGCATCGAAAAAGCGATCTCGGACGATCCGTCGCTTGCAGAGCGGCTCCAGGAGTGGGCCGGGAACTGGCCCTTTCTGACGGCCGTCCTCGGGAATGCGGAACAGGAACTCGCGCGGGCGAGGCTGCCGATCGCTGAGCGGTACGCCGCCTCGGCAGGGATCGGCGCAGGTGATCCTATTCTGGACCTGCTGAGGTCTGAGCATGACCGTGCGGTCTCGGTAGTCCGTTCGGCAACCGGCTCTGATGGGCTGCTCGACCGCCGGCCCGTGATTCGCGATCTCATCCGTGCCCGAAATCCCGACACCGATGCATTGCACCTTTGCCAGATCGAGCTCATGAGCCGAGCGAGAGAGGGCGACCCAGAGGATCCTGAACTCCAGGCATCGCTGCTGGCGAGTCTGAACGGGATCGCAGCGGCGATGCAGAGCACCGGCTGAGACACGCGGCCGGATCCCTCTGCGATTTCTGAGGTGAACTTTCTGGCATAACCCGCAAGTCGGATGCATCTTCACGTTCAGAGCGAGTGATCGGTCGTCGGTTCCACACCGTTCGGCCCATCGGGCCCCCGCCTGGGCAGTCGGGGTGTCGGCTATGGAAGGAGCGCGGGATGCTGCTGTTGGAGGCGCGATCAGTGCGTCAATATGCTGTTGTGGTCGCACTTGCTGCGGGCGGTTCAGCCACAGCGCAGACATTCGGCACCGTTATCAACCTGGCGTTTAATCAGGCTCAGCCCGATGCGATCGGGAGCGATACCCAGCTGAACATCAACGGAGCGATCCTCGCGGATGGCTTTGAAGCCGGCCCGACCGACAACAGCGGCTTCAATATCGAGGTCAATCTGAATAGCGGTGCGATCGGTGATGACTTCGATGCGCACGGCGGCTCGGTCATCAACCTTCGCTCGGGCACGGTGGGTAGGAACTTCCGTGCCCATCAGGGCAGCGAGGTCAACATCGCGAACGCCGCGAGCTTCCTGACCGTCGGCACCGATTTCACAGCGGGGTCTGGCAGCCGGGTAAACCTGTCAAGCGGACAGATCCTCAGCGGCTTTGACATCGAGACCGGGGCAGTCGTCACTGCGACGGGCGGGGTCATCGGAAACAGCTTCCGAGCGTTCAGCGGCGCTGAGGCCATCATCGATGGCGCAAGTGTTGGCAATAACTCCTTTGCTTATAGCGGCAGTCTGGTGACGATCCGGTCCGGCTCGATCGGGACCAACTTCACTGCGGCGAACGGCAGTGAGGTTCACATCGAGGGCGGCACTATCGATGCCGGTTTCGCCGCCTTTGCTGATAGCAAGCTCATGATGAGTGGGGGGCGGGTTGCGGATGGGTTCCAGGCCTATCGCGGTGCGGAGGTCAACCTGTCCGGCGGTGATATCGGTGACAACGCGAAGTTCTACGCAGGCAGTACCCTGATGCTCTACGCACAGAGCGCCACAATCGACGGCCGTGACATCCTCGGTCTGGGTGATCCCGATGGCGTGGATGTCCTCAATATGGATGCTTCCGAAGGCACGACGTACCTCGTAACCGAGCGGGGCGGTGCGGTACTCGAAGCGGTGCTCGATGACGGAACGCTGTTTACCTTTGAGCTCGATTCGAGCAACACCAGCGGGGACTTCATCAGCTCCGACGCGAGTCTGATAGTTCGTGTGTCCGCGATCCCCGCCCCGGGAGCGGTGGGAGTCCTTGCGATCGCGGGTGGACTCGCGGCGCGCCGTCGGCGCTGAATCATCCGATCATGAACGCCAGCAGGGATACCGGCATCGCCGCGTAAATGCCGGCAGCGACATCGTCCATCAAAACACCCCAGCCATGTGGCAGGTCTTCAAGCCTGTTGGCAGGCCAGGGCTTGAATATGTCGAGTGCGCGGAACGCGATAAATGCTGCTGCCAGCAAGCCAATGAGTGTGAAGTGGTCTGAGCCACCAAATACCAGTGCGGCGATAACCGGTGGACACACACCAGCTGTCTCATCGACGACGACCTCGGCCGCGTCTTTGCGGCCAAATCTTTGTTCTCCGTAGTTGCCAAGCACAACACAGAGAGCACAAGACACGACGAATACACCCGCAATCGTCCAAGTGATTGTGGAGATGGATGAGCCAGCAAGTAGCATGAGCCCGGCAAGCAACGGCGGAGGCATGCTGCCCCAGGTTCCGGGCGCGGGTCGAAGGAATCCAAGCCCACCGACGCTGAGAGCCAACGAGGCCGCATTGAGCGGCTTGAGCGGGGCCCTTGTTCGGTTCTTGTGCTCGGGCATCACGAGGTGATTGCAATGGTAGTGTTGGGTCTTCTCTGAGTCTGAAGCGGCTTTCGTCCCATTGGTGAGTTCGATGAGGGCCTCGCTTGTCAGCCGGTTGACTTTCCTAGGCCGATCCGACTGCATTGATCGTGCGTCCACCCTCGCTGATTCTGTGTCAAGCCTCGCCCCATCCACCGCCGCCCGGGGTGACCACGGTGAGGGTGTCGCCAGGCCCAAGCTGAGCGGTATCGGCCCAAGCCAGCGGTGTCGTCTCGCCGCCTCTCCTGATCCACTGCGCGCCCGGCGATCCGGCTCCACCACCCGCAGCGCCGGGCGGTCCGGCGGCACGACGCTGCGTAACCATGGTTGCAGTCATCGGCTCAAGCGCCTCAAACACACGCCGGATCCCGCAGCCTCCAGGCTGGGCGCCACACCCGCCCGAGCCAGACACGATTTCGAACGCACGGATCCGAAGCGGGCATCGGTATTCGAGCACCTCTGGATCACTGATCGCAGTATTGGTCATGTGCTGGTGAACCGCATGTACGCCGGGTGTGTCGTGCGTTGCTGCAGCTCCGGAACAGACCGTCTCGTAGATGCTGAAGCGGTTGTTGCCGAGCAGTGTGTTGTTCATGGTGCCCGACGAGCCTGCCGCGAGATGTAGGGCACGGAGCAAGAGATCCGTTACACGCTGGCTGGTCTCCACATTCCCGCCCGCGACGGGGGGGCAGCGGTTCGGGGCGTGATCGAAGACCGGGTTGAGGATTGAGCCCTCAGGTACGACGATGTCGATCCGCTCAAGGAACCCCTCGTTTAGCGGGACATCATGCCCAACCAGCAGGCGGATGACATATGCAACAGCGCTGCGTGTCACGGCGAGCGGAGCGTTCGTGTTGTTCTTCGGAGCCGTCCCGGTGCCCGTAAAGTCGATCGAGAGCCGACTCCCCTCTGGGCGGATACGAACGGCGAGTGATGTGCCGTCGTCCATCGTGTCGATAAGCGTAGCTTCTTCTGCCGGCAAGCTGGCAAGGTATGCGCCCACGACATCGCTGGTGTGTCCAATGATCCAGCTCATCGCATCGAGGATTTGTGTCACGCCTCGTTCAGAGGCGAGCGATGCGAGGAAACTGTTTGCCCGACTCCCGGCATTGATCTGGGCGAGTAGGTCGGCGACATTGTCTTCAACTGCGCGCGATGGCGCTCTGTGACCCTCGAATAGTCCGCGGATGAGTGCTGTGTCGGGAACGCCGGCTCTTGCGATGATGGTAGGTGGAATAGGAACACCCTCGTCGGCCAGCGTCTCGGCGTTCACCGGCATCGAACCCGGCGCGATCCCTCCGACCTCGGCGTGGTGTGCCCGGCTCGCGACATAGCCGATTCGTTCACCTGTAGCGAGCACGACGGGCTGCACGATCGTCAGGTCGGGGAGGTGCGATCCGCCGAACGCTGGATGGTTTGTGAGTGCAGCGTCCCCGGGCTCAAGCGGACCGAGGGTCTTGATCACGGCGCGCACACATGGTCCCAGTGCTCCGAGGTGAACCGGTAGATGAGCTGCGCTCGAAACAAGCCTACCCCGAGCGTCGAGCACCCCGCACGAGTAGTCCCGTCGGTCTTTCACGTTGACCGATACCGCGGCACGCTCGAGTGCTTCGCCCATCTGTTCGGCGATCGCTCCAAGTCTCCGGACGAGGATCTCACGGGCCAGCGGCGTATCTGAGCTAACTATGGCCGTGCCGACGTAATCGAGCCGGAGCGAGCCATCAGCGGTCGGGGATGCACGCCATCCCGAAGGAAGCCAGATCTGGGTCATCGGCTCGGTGATGATCGCGGGGCCGTAGACAGCGCCGTTGTGATTGGCCTGTTCTCGCGATATGACTGAGGACTTGCGCCGGCTGTTACCATCATGAACGAGACGCGAAGCCTGCAAGCTGCTTTCGGCCTCATGATCAGCTGGCCGCGGCATGTCATCATGAGCCACGCCACGGCCGACAACGCGGAGCCCGACCAGCTCTACAGGGCGATCTGGCTGAACAGCATGAATACGCGTGTATGCGTCCGCGAACCGATCGCTGAGTGACTCAAGCGGCTTCGCATCGACATCGACGGTCGACTCCTGCCCAACGCAACGGAGTCGCGCCGTCGAGGTGATGGCCGCGACGGCTTCACCCATCGCCTCAAGCTCGGTTCGGGACTTTTTCTCCAGTTCGTTTAGCGCTGATTGAATTGCCGAATGGTTGCCGGCAAGTGAGATCAACAGCTCTTGTTCCCGGACGACCTCTCTCCGAGCCGCATGGACACCGACGGCACTGAGCAAGCTTGCGTTGGGCGGAACCAGCACGGTCTGGATGTTCAGGCGCTGCGCGACCTCACAAGCATGCTGAGGTCCCGCCCCACCGAACGCGACGAGTGCATGGTCTGCCGGGTCATACCCATGGCGGACCGATACCGATCGGATCGCCTCGGCCATCGACTCGTTCGCGAGTTCGAGCAGGCCCACAAGGAGTGGATCGATGTCCCTGTCTATGATCCCGAGCTTGCGGGCCAGCTCGTCCGCCGCGGTTTTCGCGGCCTCGACATCCGCGGGCACGCCGAAAGAAGCCGGGTCGATTCGCCCGAGTAGCAGGTTTACGTCGGTCACAGTCAGCGGCCCACCCCGCCCGTAACACGCAGGGCCCGGAGACGCACCGGCGCTCTTGGGGCCCACTCTGGGCCTGCCGTCGAGCACATGGCAGACCGAGCCGCCACCAGCCGCGACGGTCTCGATCGCGGTACCAGGTCGCTCGATGGTGAATGCGCCGACACGGTGAGAAGACGCGAGCTCTTGGTTACCGTCGATCCGTGCAACATCAGTCGACGTCCCGCCCATGTCGAAAGAGATCACTCGTTCAAAGCCAGCGCGCCGTCCCACCTGCGCCGCCCCGACGACACCGCCGGCCGGGCCGGACAGCAGGGTGTCGATCGGGTGGAGGCTTTCGGGTGATGCGAGACCTCCAGCACTCGTGAGGATCGAGAGTGGAGAGCCATCGAGGCGAGTGCGGACCGAGTCGATGTACTCGGTGATGACAGGATCGAGCGCCGCTTCGAATGCCGCGGTGGACGCCCGTTTGAGCAGACCCAGTCTCGGAACAAGCCCCGAAGACGTCACGACGCTCTGGAACCCGGCCTCCCGGCAGATCTCGGCGCATCGATCTTCCTGCGATTGATCAGCCCATGAGTTCACGAGTGCGATCGCGATCGCTTCCACGCCTGCACCGCGTGCGGCAAGCGCAGCTCGCCATACGGCGTCCTCGTCGAGCGGGACGACCACGACCCCGGTTGGACCGAGCCGGCCCGGGACCGTCCATGTGTGGTTTGTGATCGGTGGCGGCTTTCGAATAGGCCAGGCATACACATCTGGTCTGGTCTGATCACCGATTCGCAGAAGGTCCGCAAATCCATCGCTGGTGATAAGACCCACACGAGCGTGTCTTCGCTCGAGCAAGGCATTCGTGGCACGTGTGGTAGCGAGCCGAAAATCGCAGGGAGGGACCGGGCTTTCCACCGATGTCTGGGTCACGAAGCGGGCTGCAAGGATTGGTGCGGGTTCGGCTGAGCTGAGACTGACCGGGTCGCCCGGTGAAAGCTCATCGATCTGCTGATCGAGTATGAGCGAATCACCATCTGTCGCCTTGATTCGTCGATCTTGCCCCGCGAACGTGAGCTTTCCGCCCCGCAGTGCCTCGGCGAGATAGTGAGCGGTCCGCGGCATCACGGTGATTCGCCCCGACAAGATTTCAAGCACCTCGGCCTGAATGGTCCCCGTACTCAGGACCTTTGTGGTCCGAAGTTCCCCGTTCGGAGCGAGCGCGACGCAGTCGGTGAACGTCCCACCAACATCGATCCGGATGCGCCAGAACTCTTTGTTCACCGGGTCTCGCTCTGGCGCGCCGTGAAGAGCGACACGATGGTGTGGGCAAGCGTCGAGGCAACGAACGCAACTGTGAGGTTATAAAACGGGAGATCGATGATGCCGCGATCCGAGAGTTGCTTCCAGAGAATGGTGACGATGAAGCCGCTCGCCATTCCCACGACGCAGCCTGCATAGGTGCTGCGCTTCCAGAGAAGCACTAGAGCGATCTGAGGCCCAAAAGAAGCACCGAGAATTGCCCAGCCGTAGGTCAATACATAGGTATAGACTGTCACCTGCTGGTCAAGCACGAGCAAGCCCGCACCGAGGCCCAACGCCAGCACGGCACCACGGTTGAGCCAGGGGCTCAATGCCGATTTGCCCTTACTGACGAGCCTCTCGTAACCATCGGACGACACCGCGCTCGCTGCGACAATCAACTGGCTGTCGGCTGTCGAGGCCATCGCGCTGACCATAGCGGCGAGGACGAAGGCAGCGACGATGCTGGGCAGGAGCTCGGTCGCGGCGATAATGAGCGATAGTTCCTGAGTGTCGTCTGTGATCGCACTGGCCCATTCGGTCCCCGAGGCGGCCGACGCCCGAACGAGCACACCTGTCGTGATCGCACCGCTATAGATGATGGTGGTCCAAGCGATCTGAACTGCGCCCGCGAAGGGGACTTGCCGGGCGTCCTTGAGTGCCATCAGGCGGACGAGCACGTGGGGTTGGCCTGGGTAACCAAGGTTGATTCCAAGAGCGCCGGATCCGAACAAGAACCCGATGAGTGCGAGCCCGCTCACCTCGGGCATCGCCGAAACCAACGCGGGGTTGGCTCCCTCAAGCGCCGAGATCGGCGCATCGCCAGGCGCACCCGATACGAGCAGCACGATGGGCATTCCGGCAAGCGCGAGCAGCATCGCGAGCGATTGGAGCATGTCAGTCCAACAGGTCGCGCGGAAGCCGCCGACCACGGTGTATGCGAGCACGATCGCGACCCCGATCCCAACACCCGATCGATACGACAGCCCAGGGAACGCGAAGGAGAACATCTGGCCAGCGGCGGCCATCTGGGCCGCGACGTAGAGGAACATCGCCGAGAGGATGACTGCCACGCTCATGAATCGGAGCAAGGGGAACCGCTCGCCGTAGTGCATCGAGAGCAGGTCGGGCACAGTGACAGCCCCGAGCTCTTCTGATCGGCTACGCATGCGTTTGGCGAGCACGAACCAGTTGAATGTGATCCCAATCAGCACACCCGGGATCAGCCAATAGGCCCGCAGCCCGCTGGCGAAAGCCAGACCCACCAAGCCCATGACCGCCCACGCCGATGAACCAGAAGCGCCCGATGAGAGGGCGGATAGCCAGGGCCCAAGTTCCCGTTTCGCGAGGAAGTAGTCATCGCTCTGCGCCTTGGTTCGCCGGCCGGCGAAGAGGCCCACGCCGATCACCCCGGCGGTATAAATCACGAAGGCTGCAACCAGTCCGGCCATCGCCGCAGCGTAACCCGCCTGATCGCGTTGCGTTACGCTGTTGCGATGCAAGATCGGCGTTCGGCACATACCGAATCGGAACGCGGCTACTGGCACCGGAACGTACGCCTGGTCGCGATTCTGCTCTCGGTCTGGGCACTCGTGAGCTTCGGGTGCGGCATCGTCTTCGTTGAGTTCCTGAATCAGTTCCGCATCGGGACCGCACCGCTGGGTTTCTGGTTTGCGCAGCAGGGCTCGATCTATGTATTCGTCGCGTTGATTGCTGTCTATGTGGTGCTGATGAACCGACTCGATCGTGCTTGCGGCGTCCGGGAGGACTGAGCGCGATGGACGCACAGGCATGGACGTTCGTGCTCGTGGGCCTTAGCTTCGCCCTGTACCTCGGCATCGCGGTGTGGAGTCGCGCAGGGAGCACGGGCGAGTTCTATGTCGCGGGCAAGGGGGTTCCCCCGCTGGCGAACGGGATGGCCACCGGCGCCGACTGGATGTCGGCGGCGTCGTTCATCGGCATGGCGGGCATCATCTCGTTCGCCGGCTACTTCGGCTCGGTGTACCTGATGGGCTGGACGGGCGGGTATGTCCTGCTCGCGATGCTGCTCGCGCCGTATCTTCGCAAGTTCGGAAAGTTCACAGTGCCCGACTTCGTGGGCGACCGCTACGACAGCTCGGCGGCTCGGGTGGTTGCTGTGCTCTGCGCGATCTTCGTCAGCTTTACGTACGTCGCGGGTCAGATGCGCGGCGTCGGCGTGGTCTTCAGCCGTTTCCTGGAGGTCGATATCACGCTCGGTGTGATCATCGGCACAGGGGTGGTGTTCTTCTACGCCGTCTTGGGTGGGATGAAGGGGATCACCTACACACAAGTTGCTCAGTATTGCGTGCTCATCTTCGCGTTTACCGTGCCGGCGGTTTTCATCAGTCTGATGCTGACCAAGAACCCGGTCCCTCAGCTGGGCCTGATTGGTTCGGTGGACAACGGCACGACGGGCCTGCTCGACAAGCTCGACCAGCTGAACAGCGAGCTCGGGTTCGACCGGTACACGGCGCCGCCGGAGTCCTGGATTGCGCACGAAGGCCCAAGGGGGTATCTCGATGTCCTCGCGATCACGATGGCGCTCATGGTGGGCACCGCCGGCTTGCCGCATGTGATCGTTCGGTTCTATACAGTGCCCAAAGTCCGTGACGCCCGAATGAGCGCGTTCTGGGCGTTGCTCTTCATCGCGTTGCTCTACACCGCCGCCCCCGCGGTTGGAGCATTCGGCCGGACAAACCTCATCGTGGAAACCCGCGATGCCCGCTACTCGGCGGAGGGGGCGCAAGAGACTGATAAGATTATCCCCGACTGGTTCCGGAGCTGGGAAGACACGGGCCTCCTCGCGTGGGTTGACAAGAACGGGGATGGCAGGATCCAGTACTTCCCAGGGGCTTCGTTCACGAGCGCCTCGGGCAAGCCAGTCTTCCTGACCGGCGCGGACGGCGCCCCCGTCCGAGGCGAGCACGGCGAACGCCTGCTCGATCCAAACTCGGTCACACCCACCGATAATCGCAACGAGCTCTTCATCGATCGAGACATCATGGTGCTCGCGAACCCCGAGATCGCGCAGCTTCCGAACTGGGTTGTCGGGCTGGTCGCGGCCGGTGGTCTCGCGGCCGCGCTGTCCACTGCCGCGGGCCTGCTCCTCGTGATCTCGACCGCGGTGAGTCATGATCTGGTGAAGCGCACGCTCGCCCCGAACGTGAGCGAGAAGACCGAACTCTGGATCGCACGCGGTGCTGCGGGTTTCGGTGTCATTGGAGCGGCTCTTCTCGGCATCTTTCCGCCGGGATTTGTTGCTGAGGTCGTCGCGCTCGCGTTCGGCCTTGCAGCCTCAAGCTTCTTCCCGGTCATCATTCTCGGGATCTTCTGGAAGCGGATGAATCGTGCCGGCGCGATCTCGGGGATGGTCAGCGGGATCACGGTGACCTCACTCTACATCTTGTACTTCAAGTTCTGGGGTGGCAGCCGCGAGGGCTGGGTCCTGGGAATCAGCCCGGAGGGCTTTGGTTCGGTCGGGATGCTTGTGAACTTTGCGATCGGCATCACGGTTGCCAAGTTCACGAGACCGCCAACGGAAGAGATCCAGCGGCTCGTCGAAGACATCCGCGTCCCCGCGGGTTCTGGTGAGAGCCACGCGATGCAGGTTCCCCCCGCCTAGATCACAGCATGAATCTCGAGACGGAACTCAGCCCGGCGGGGGTTCCCGCCGGGCTGAGTTCCAGATGCACAGTGCTCGGTTCAATCGGGTGCGTTCAGGGGCAGCCCAGGAGCCATAGGTTCACGAAGAAGCCAAGATCATCGAGATCAACAGCGCCATCGGGCACACCGAACCCGGGCTGGCCTTCAAGTGTTGCGCCCGTGGTAGTGAAGTCCGTCTGCAAATCACCCACCAGCCAGAGGCCGAGGAAAAAGCCCAAGTCATCGAGGTCGGCGGCGCCATCGGGCACGCCGAACCCGGGCTGGCCTTCGAGTGTTGCGCCGGTCGTCGTGACATCCGGGATGCACTCAACAACCGGTGCCGATACCGCGTACTCCGAGGGACCGCCCGCTTCATCGCCGGAGAGATCGATCAGGTCGATCAAGATCGAGTCATTCTCGGTCGAAATGAAGTCACCGTTGGAGGTCCACAGGCCCTCAGACACTGCCTGCGCGGTTCGGGTCTCGGACTGGCCGACACCCGCGCCGTCGAGGTTCCATTGGAGATGGTCCGCGATCAGCGTCGAGTTACCAAAGCTGACGCTCCCACTGGACCCCGGGAAGAAGAGCTGCATTCCATAGGCGTCCTGATCGAGCGGTTCAGCAAAGGCTCCGAGCGCAGACCGGTTGATCGCGAGCGGATCGCTAATATCCGCGTCATTGTTGAAGTGAATGACAAAGCTCTCACCAGTAGGGATGGTGACTCCGTTCAGACCGGCTGGCGAGGTATACCTGAGGTTCTGATCGAAGTCATGCGTGCAGAAACGCCAGCCGCTCAGGTCTACTCCGACTGAAGCGAAGTTGAAGAGTTCGATGAGCCCGTTCTCGAAGTCAATCGATCGGATTTGAACCGACCGCTCGCTCGGGATCGGTGCCTGGACCTGATAGTCCGATGGTCCTTGTCCCGGGTTGCCAGAAAGGTCCACCAGTTCGATGCGTGCCGAGTCGCTCAGGGTTGCGATGAACGCGCCGTTGCCTGTCCAGAGGCCCTCGGACACCGCCTGAGCCGTGCGTGTCTGGGCCTGACCCACGCTTGAGCCGTTGGTATTCCACTGCAGATGGTCGGCAATAAGCGCCGAAGTCCCGAAGCTGACGATTCCATTCGACCCCGGGAAGAAGATCTGCATGCCGTAAGCGTCTTGGTCCAGGGGTTCGGCGAACGCGAAAGCGCCGAAGTCTGCGCGGTTCAACGCAAGCGGGTCGCTCGGGTCGGCGTCGTTATTGAAATGAACCAGCACGCTCCCGCCTGCGGGGATGTTCACCCCGTTGAACGCGGTCGGAGAGGTGTAGCGGAATGCTTGGTCGAAATCATGGGTGCAGAACCGCCACCCGCTCAGGTCGATCGCGTTGCTATCAAAGTTGAAGAGCTCAATAACACCGGTTTCGAAGTCGATCGATCGGATCTGGACCGAGCGTTCGTTGCCGACTTGGCCGATGACAGGGCTCGCGGCCAAGAGCAGGGATGTCGCCGCGAGGAGCGGGACACAAGTATGGGTTTGTTGCATGGGTACCTCTTTGGGCTGGGTTTCGGGGTCTTCGAGATCCACCTCCCCACGGGTCACCGAGGTCCGCCGATCGAGTCTTGTTGCACAGATTTTCGGTATTTCAGAGTCATCCGGTCCCCAAGCTTGTATTCCGAGCAATCCTGCAACATGTGCCAGCCACCGGACCTCTGGCTCTGAAGTGGTCATCGAAGCCCCCAGAAACTCATTTTTTTTCTCTTGCGCGGGCGGCCCCCTCGCATCAGATCACGTGCCAAAGATCAGGCAATCACCGCACGTTCTGGGAGTGTCCTCATCATCAAAGACACGCTGCACCAGCCAGCCGCCCGCTCGCTGGGCCGCGAAGAGTTCGGGGAACTGATGCGCCAGCACTACCCGACTCTGGTGCTCGTGGCTTCCGCGGAGGCCGGCTCGACCGATGCACAGGACGTCGTCCAGGCGGGGGTCGCGATCGCCCTCACGCGGCTGGATACGTTCGAGCCAGGGACGGATTTCCGTGCCTGGATGTCTGCAATCGTGCGCAACGCGGCCCGGAATCACCGCCGTGGGAGGCGCCGAGGCCTCAGGCTTACCGAACGCTTCCGCGAGACGAAGCGGGGACAACAAGCCTCGTCCACTGGACCAGGCGACCCATCGGCCGCAGAACGCGATGGGGAGCTTCGCGATGCCGTGGACGCATTGCCGGACGCGCAGCGAGCATGCCTGCTGCTGCGGGTCGTTCAGGAGCACTCCTACGCGGAGATTGGCAAGATCCTCGATCTGCCCGAGGCGACTGCTCGAAGCCATGTTCTCAGAGCACGGCGACGAGTAGCCGAACAGATGGGGGCGGGGGATGTGGATGGGGGTGATCACGATGAGTGAACGTGACGACCACCTGGACCGGACAGTGTGGAGCGATGAGCAGACCGACGAGGCAGTGCGTCGCGTCTTTTCGCCCGAGCAGATGCCCGATGACCTGATCGCTCGGGCAGAAGCGCAGAACGATGCGGCGGGCTCCGGTGACCAACGCCGGCTTTTCGCACTCGCTGCAGTTCTCGCGCTCGCGCTTACGGTTTTCCTTGTCATGCCGCGGCACAGCAACAAGCAGCCGCTCAACTCCGACCAACTCTTCCGCACGGTTTCTGCTCACATGGAGCCCGAAGTCATATGCGACACGCCTGAGAAGTTCCGTGCATATGCGGAGGAGCAGTTCGGTACTCCGCTTGAGGCTGACTTTGATGCCGGTGTTGCGCTTATTGGGTGGCGTGCTGCGGGCGGATACGTCAATCGACCAGGCGTCGGTGGGGGGCGGCTGCTCCTGGCGCGCGGTCCAGACGGCGAGGAAGCTCTCGTGATCTTCCCAAACACCAAGACCCATGAGGTCACCGCGCCCACCGACGAGGGCCTGTTCGCGCACAAGGCACGGATCGCTGGGGTACGCGTCGTCGAGTTGACACGCAGCCCTGAGCCGATCGTGCTCCCCGTGATCTCGGGGCCTGCCAGATAGTCGAAGTCAACCTGTTCTGCAATGGGCCCGGAGGGGCTCGAACCCTCACCCCTGTCACCAGGGAGCGGATTTTAAATCCGCCGCGTCTGCCAGTTCCGCCACGGGCCCAGGGCCTCTCAGGGTAGCGAAGGCGGTTTTGGGTTGCACGGCGTCGCATCCAGATGCACTGGATTGCACTGCCGTTGCTGGATCTACTGCTGGAACCTGCGGGAGCCTCTCAACGGTCGTAGCAGCTTCTTCTGGCAGCAGGTGCCCATAGGTATCGAGTGTGAGCCCAACCGTGGAGTGCCGCATCAGGGTCTGTATCGCCTTGGGACTTGCCCCACCCATGGCGAGCCAGGCACCGCAAGTGTGTCGGAGCGCGTGAAAGTCAAGCTTCCGTCCATCCGCACGCGTCTCACGCAAGAAATCCGAGGCTGCTCGGCCCGACCGATCTGCGTCAGACCCCTGGCTAATCCACCAGTTGCGTGCCTCAGCGAGATCGATTCGCAGCATCTCGGCGGTCCGCGTAGACGGGGGCATATTGAATAACGCCGTACCTGCCGGAACACTAGAAACATGATGAGCAAGTGACCTCGCGAGCTCCCCTCGAATGTACTGGCGGGCTGGCTTGCCGTTCTTGGTTTCGGCTGGGCGTAGTAGCACATGTGGGCGTGGTCCAGAAAGCGACAGGCTCGAAGGCGTCAGGCTGCCGATCTCTCCCGCACGTAGGCCGGTCTCCAGCGCCAGCTCGTACACAATCGCCCGATCGGGTCCAGACAGCCCGTAGCGGTGTTCAGCAACGGCAACAGCATCGCGCAGCCAGGCCCATTCTTCTGGAAGCAAGATCCTGCGTTCTCGCTGGCGGTGGGGGGCGGGCTTCTTGAGCCTGGCAAGTGGGTCACTCTCGAGCCGTCCATCGGCAACACACCAGCGCAGGAATGTCCGCCAGGCCGCGATGCACTTCGCCGCGGTTCTTGGTGTCCACCCGTGATTGTTGCTAGCTTGGCGTTCTGCGATGTGCCGCTCAAGTCGGTCGGGTTGCAGATCTCTGAGCTGTGCCCATCCACACGCTTGTGCGGACGACTCGATCATCTGGATCGTCCCCGAGACGTGCTTCTCACTCCGGCCTTCTGCAATCTTGGAGGCCTGGAAATCAGCCAGGTGGCTGTCGAGTGGCAGTGACGCGGCTTGGTTGAGTCGTGTCCCACCCTCCGGCGCAACGAGACCTTCGGTCTCTAACACCGATCGCTCCACCCACTTCCTCATCAGTCGCTCGGCGTCGGATCTCGATCGTGTACGGGTGCTGCGTTCCTTCCGCTTGCCGTCTGCTCCGTACCAGCTGGCGTACCAGGGGCCGCCCTGGCTTCGCTGATACAAGCTGCCCTCGCCGTTGCCACGCTTTCTTGTGCCCATCGTGTCATCCCTCTGTCTCTGTTCTACAAGCTATCGCTGTTCGGTCCTCGTCTACATCGCTGGCGATCACGTCCCTCTCACACCCTGAGATGAAGGAGGGTGCGAGAGGGAAGCGGCGCCCTGATGTGGGGGGTTTCGGGGATGGGCCTAGGGAGACTCGGTATCTCTGAGCACGAAGCGGCGTGTCGGTCGACCGCCACCCGTCCCAGGCTCTTGGGCTACCCAGCAGCCGTGGCCGGCTTCCACTGCGAGGTCCAGGTGTGACTCGATGTGGTGGTTACGCCCCCTCCATCCTTGTTTCGTCTTCGCGAGCTCTGCGACCGTTGCCGATCCACCGAGCTTCCGGACCGCGGCAACGACGGCTTCGACCTCGGTCTCCGCCCTAATCCCGGCCATCCGCCCGACGACCCGCCGGTACTCGTCGAGAGCCCAACGACCGATCTCTACCGCTGAGTCCATGGACTCAGCGCTGATTACTTCAGGCACCTCGTTCGTGTTGTGCTGAGCCCAGGTGGCGAGCTCGATCACCAACCCGATGCGTCCTGTGATGCCGGAGAGCTTGTTCGTAAACGCACTGATGGAATCACGCGCGGTGAGGCCAATCGCGGCGATCTCATTGACGAACGGGACAAGAAGCTCCTTCGCGCCTGCGGATAGTGTCAAGATCCGAGACACGGACCCGGCCAGCGGTTCGGTGTGCTTGGGTAGATAGGCGAGCCGGCCGATGAGACCGGCGTACTGATCAAAGAGGTCCGGGTCGAGTGAGGCGTCGGTCCAGTAGCGAGGCTGGATCGGGGGCTCGACACAGATGAACCTTGCCAGCATGCCGTTGTCTTCGTGCTGGCCGCCCATCGTCCTCGTAAACACCTTGGGCTGGATGCCGCCGAGGATAGAGACGCACGCATTCGGGATCTGGACTGTCTTCTCTATCCTGTCCACAGTGATCGACGCGGCGTCGTGCATGCGCAGCCATGCGGCGGTGTCGCCAGCTGACTTGCCCTGCTTGTAGCGACTGAAGTCCATCGTGCCCGACAGCTCATCGCCGAACATCAGTAGCCCATTCGGATTGGACTTCAGCAGCTCAAGGACCGCTTCCGGTGTGGCATCATCGATAACCCTCCGTCGCTGATCGGAGCCTGTGCCCTCGGCTACTGGCTTCCCTTCGAGGTCTCGGAGCGGGCAGACGGCGCATTCCATCGCCGACGACTTCGCGCTGCCTGACGGCGCGACGATCGCCACCCAGAGGGCAGACGGCTGTCTATAGCCCGTCTTGATCTCAATCTGTGCCGCGTTCCCGATGGTCGCCGCGAGCGTGGTCAGCGAGGAGAGGGCAATGACGCTCGGATCGATCGTCATTGATGCTGACGCGGCTGCGGTGAAGGTTCGGATTGTGGTGGGAAGGGCTTCCAAGGGGAACGCACGGAACTCACTCGCGCGCCCCCCGGTGTCCGCAGCCTTAGAGCCATCCCCGAAACCCGAAACTCCCTGAGATTGGGGGTTGGCAATCATGCCGCACCGCCCTTCGCTTGGCGACGGATGGTCGCGGCGGCTCCTGGAGTGGTGGGGCAGCCCGCGGCAACCCAGGCGGAGACGAGATCCATCCGGTACCGAACACTGCGGCCGATGTGTTCGACCGGGATCGCCTCGATCTGGGTGAGTTCCCAGAGCCGCCTCGTGCTGATTTCGAGCAACCGGGCTGTTGCTGTCGACCGAAGCAAAAGTGGTGTCGGTCCTCCGTGTGCGTCTCCGATGCGTCGTGGCTTCATGCGAGCCCCTCCGTGGGTGTGGCCGAGGGACAGCGAGACACCGCGCGGGTGTGTTCGGGGCCATCCGGGCCGATTCCTTTGGTTGCCGAGTGTCCATCTGCTCGGCGCTTCGCCGGGAATCATATCCGTTTAACGGAGATATTTGGCGAACTGGCGCGAAAGTTGTCGCAGTTTTTCCGAACATCGCCTAAGTCAACGAGACATGACAGAGATCCCGTGGCACCATGCACGCGTGAGGCGGAATGAAGAGCAACGACGTGTGGTGAGCTGGCGCCTGATCCAGCGGACCCGAGAGCTGTCTCTCGGCGCGGATGAGCTTTCGAAGAAAGTCGGCGCTGCCCGATCGACATGCAACGGCTGGCTGAGTGGTGAGTCCGTGCCCAGGTTCCGGTGGCACCGAGAGCTTCGTCGTGTGCTCAAGCTGTCGGATGCGGAACTGCAGCGTCTGTTGGATCACGAAGATCCGAAGTACGGCTATCCGCGCGAGAAGCCGTCCGAGAGCGGTGATCAGACGGCACTGGCGCAGCGCGTGCGTGAGCTGGAGCACCGGATGCGCACGATCGAGGCTGTGCTGTCGGCCCAGGGCATCAAGCTCTAGCCGCCCTGCTCGGTCCTATCTGTTGACAGCGTCTGTGGTATTGAGAGACCGGCGCTGATCAATCGGGGCTTCATGACACTCGACGTGTTGCCGTGGGCTGGCAGATGAGCAGTTGATACCGAAACTCGTGAGCCACCCTCGATACACGAGTCGGCAACCGGCTTCCCCCCC
>JBCCZZ010000007.1:0-225503 GCA_039186605.1 Planctomycetota bacterium
GCTGGTCGAGGGGTCGCGAGAGGCGCTCGGGATCGATTGGCTCCGGGCACCCGTTATCAACCACGATCGCTCGCACACGGATTGGCGTTGCCCAGAGGCCGAGCCTCCGCTCGCTGCGGGCGATCTGCTCGATGAGCGGCTCTACCTCCTCGACTCCGGTGTGGACGGGGATGACCGCGGTGATCCCGGTATGGCGGACGATGACCTCGCCACGAGGGGTGTCCCTGGGGTGCTCCGGGCTCGGGCTGTTCGGGGGCGGCGTGTCTGCGTGCATCCGTGCGCTCGGGGTCGAGCCCGCGGCCTTTCTGGGCCCGGATGCCGAGTCTAAGGACAAGGGAGCGGGGCGCGCGGATACTTGACCCATGGATCAGTTCTGGCGCTTCGCCAGGGACATGCTGAAGTACCGGGTGCTGGTCATTCTGGCCCTCGTGATGGCATTCTTGACCGGCATCAGTCTCGGAACGGGCATCGTGGGCGCCGAGCCCGTGGTGAGCGCGTTCTCGGAGGACAGCGACCTGAGTCTCCGAGGCATGATGCAAGAGGCCGCGGAGGGCGATGGGCTGGCTTCGGGAATTATCCAGGGACTCCCCGAGGGCTTTATAGAGTGGCTCCCGGAGAGGCCCTTCCCATCACTCCGGTGGATCCTGATCGCGCTGGGCATCGTGGCGGTCGTGGGCGGCACATGCAACTTCCTGCATCGCTACTTCGCGCTGGAAGTGGTCAATCGATCGATCGCGGATTTGAGGCGGCGCGCATTCGTCCACGCGATCAGGCTGCCTCTGGGTGAGGTCGTCCGAGGCGGGGCGACCGAGCCGGTGCACCGGGTTGTTGTTGATAGCCAGGCGTTGATGATCGGGTATACCGCGCTGCTCAGCAAGGCGGTGGCGCAGATCACCCGGGGCGTCGCGGGTCTCATGGCCGCACTGATCGCGGATTGGCTCCTGACGGTGATCGCGCTGGCGGTCGCGCCTGTGCTGGCCTGGATCATCAAGGTGCTGGGCTCGCGGATCAAGCGTGCGAGCAAGGCTGCGCTCGAGCACCGCGAGGAGCTGTATCACTCGGTCAACGAGTCGATGACGGGCCTCCGCGTTGTCAAGGCCTACACGGCCGAGCGGTACGAGATCGGTCGGTTTTCGAAGGCCAACAAAGGTGTTCTGCGCGAGCTGCTGCGTGTGCGTACGGCGCGGGCTCTCGCGAACCCGCT
This sequence comes from Planctomycetota bacterium, assembly GCA_039186605.1. Classification (GTDB taxonomy): domain Bacteria; phylum Planctomycetota; class Phycisphaerae; order Phycisphaerales; family UBA1924; genus JBCCZZ01. The sequence continues at coordinate 1,205 of JBCCZZ010000007.1, forward strand.
GACCGAACTGACGGCACTGATGATGCTGGGCGTGCTGGCCGCGATCGCCGCTAAGGCGGTGATGGATGGTCACCTGAGCGGCGCCAGCTTCGCGCCGGTTCTCGCCGGACTTGCGATCAGCGGCGCTTCGTTCAAGCCCCTCACCAACATCATCGCTGATATCCAGTCATCCGCGGCGGCGGCCGACCGGATGAAGACGCTGTTCGACTCGCCGGTCGAAGCGGGCTTCGAGAGAGGCCTGCCCAAGCTCGGGCGGCACGAACGGTCCATCGCCTTCGAAGATGTTGTTTTCACGTACACAGAGGCCGATAGCCCGGCCATCGACGGGTTGTCGCTCGAGATTCCGTTCGGCGAGACCGTCGCGTTCGTTGGGCCCAATGGGAGCGGCAAGACGACCCTGCTGAGCCTTGTCCCGCGTTTCTTCGCGCCAGACTCTGGCCGTGTGCTGGTCGATGGGATCGATATCGCGAGCGTCGGGCTCAAGTCCCTTCGCCGGCAGATTGGCGTTGTGACTCAGGAGACCGTCCTCTTCAGGGGTTCGATCCGGGAGAACATCACCTACGGCAAAGTCACTGCCTCCGACGATGAGATCGAGGCCGCAGCGCGCGCGGCTCGGGCTTGGGCGTTCATCGAGCGCCAGCCAGCGGGCCTCAGCGCCGAGGTTGGAGAGCAGGGCCTAACGCTCTCGGGCGGGCAGCGCCAGCGCATCGCGATCGCTCGCGCGATCTTGCGCGATCCATCGATCCTGATCCTCGATGAGGCGACCAGCATGGTTGATGCCGAGAGCGAGCAAGAAATCGCTACAGCGCTAGCCGAGTTCGGCGCAGGGCGTACGTGTCTGATTGTTGCGCACCGTCTCGCGACGGTGCTTAACGCCGACCGAATCGTTGTGCTGGATCAGGGGCGCATCAGCGACATGGGCAAGCATGAGGAGCTGCTGGACCGGAGCGAGGTGTACCGGCAGATCGCGCACAACCAACTGGCGGGCACGAGCTAGCGGCGGGGGTTGCGCCCGCGTGTCGGACGCCTCGGGCGGGTGCTCGGGCCCGGACCTTCGGATGTCGTGGATGCTGTGTCCTGAGGTGGTTCATCTGCCGCATCATCATGTTGGTTCGGATCGCTCGTTCCGGTCGGTCGCGCGAATACGAGCCGCCCGCCCGTGGTCGGAACGCTGCCTGTCACTTCGAGTTCTGCGGTTGAGCCCACCAGGTCGCGCCCGTGGTCACAGACGACCATCGTCCCATCGGGCAGGTAGCCGACGGCCTGGTGGTCCTGCTCGCCCTCGCGGATGAGCTTCAGCGTGACGTGCTCGCCCGGCTGAACACGCTGGCGCACGGCGTCTGCTACATCGTGAATGTTGATCACCCCGACGCCCTGGATCGCGGCGACGCTGGCGAGACCGGTGTCGCCGGTGGCAACGATCGCGTTCATTTCGGATGCGAGATTCACGAGCATCTGATCGACCGCAACGCCCCCAACACGGCGGCTATCAACGCTCACATCGAGCCCGCCATCGCGTTGGAGCTTTGTGACCACGTCGAGCCCTCGTCGTCCACGCTGACGCTTGAGCTTGTCCGCGGAGTCCGAGAGCGTTTGCAGCTCGTTTATCACGAACGCGGGGATGATGAGCGGGGATTGCACGATGCCGCTTTGGCCAAGGTCCACGATGCGCCCGTCGATCAGCACCGAGGTATCGAGCACGATTGGGCGGACACCCCGGGCTTCTTTTGCGAACTCGACATAGGGGATGACGAGCCGGAAGTCGTCCTGGGTCTGCAGGATGGTTGTGACCGCGAGGTAGCTCAAGCAGATGCCGACCAGCACCTTGATCGACTCGACAAGAGGTGACTCGGTCAGTTCATAGGTCTGCGCGAGCAGGTCGATCACGAAGCTGATTGCGAACGTCGCGGGCACTGCTGCGAGCAGGCCGAAGAAGATGCCGCTGAAAGTCGAGATCTTTTTGGTGCGAGTGAGGACATCGACGCCCAGTACCGCGGCGCCGAGCAGCCCGGCGAAGAGAACGGTGAAGGGCCAGCCAACCGCGAGATTGAACGCGAGCGCGCTCGATTCGCCATCGACTTGGAGGATCGTGACCAGGGTCACGATGACGAGGAGTGTCAGGAACGCCCCCCGGATCGCGCGGAGACCGATGGCCTGCTGGCGGATCTGCGGGCTCTGGTCCGAGCTCGGGCCCGCATTCTGGCTTGTGTCGGGCCTGGTCGGCTCGCCCGAGGGGGTATCCAGGGGGTCAGATTCGCGGGGTGCGTCGGTCATGCGGCACACAGAGTCTACGAGGTGGGCGCGGCTCGACCGCCGACACGTGACCGTACTGAGGGGGGATGCGTACAGTCGCCCCTCGAACGCCCGTCCCTCCCGTTGACGGCCGGGCCCGGTGCACGGGTGGCCCGTGAACCTGGTCAGGGCTTGACCGCAGCAGCCATAAGCGGTGTCGTCTGGGGCATCGGTGTCCTGGCCGTCAACGGGGGGGACTGGCGGTCCGGGCTTGGTCGGCTCAGTTCGTCGAGTCCGTTGTGGACCCGATGCCGAAATCAAGGCTCGCAATTCCGCGGTCCGGCCCCCCGATCGGCACGATCATGGTGGGAGAGTTCGATCCTCCGCCGGACGCCAGGAGCGCGGAGACACGTTCCAGCGGGTTCTGATCCTGGGCCGCGTTGAACGGCTCAAGGAGCTTGCGGAACAGATCGAGCGCGGCCTTGGCCCGCGGGTTGGCTGACAGGTATGCGGTGTCCACGTCGCGGTCGCTGAGCAGGGGGGCTTGAGTCGATAGCAGTCTTGCTTGTTCGATCAGCGCGCCCCGGAACCGTCCGGGGCTCTCACCCGCACCGAGTTCTAGGAGCAGCTCCACCCCGGCGGAGGCCTCGACCCACTCGTCCAACTCTGTTCCGATGATCCCGAACTCGGCGGCGGTGGCCTCGCTGGGCATCGCTCTGGAGAAGACGGCGCTGAGAGAGGCCGGGTCGATATCAAGCTCGGGAGCCGGCTGGTCCATCGCGCCGACCAGCCGTCCGAGCACTGCGGCGCGGTCCCCGGTGTCCAGCCCGATCGCGGCGAGCCTGCGTTCGATCATAACCCATCGCGCGACGTCCTCGGGCGTCGCCGACTCCGGGGGGAAGCCGGCGTCGCTGAGCTGCGCAACGGCCCGGTTCTCGGTTCGGTGGCCCATCCCCCAGAACACCCCGACGATCGTCCCGATGGCGAGCATGCCCGCCGCGAGGCCGGTGGTGCCCACGTTCGAGCCGCCGGTGTTCACCGCGAGGTTCGCCTTCGCGAGGAAGAGTCCGCCGGTGCCCCCGATTGTCCCGAACAGCAGCGGGAGCAGCACGCCGACGACCGGGCTCTGACTCAGGCCCGTCAGAAGGCCCACAGCGAGTCCCAGTGCGAACGCGCCGAAGGCCGACGCGGCGATCTTGCTTAACATGTCGCGCTCCCCTCTGGCCCGGAGACGGCCCCCGGAGGCATGCTACCTGAAAGGTCGAGCTGGGCTCACGCCAACTACACTCCGGGTATGGCCTATACCGTCCTCGCCCGCCGCTACCGCTCGCGTGACTTTGATGAGGTGGTCGGGCAGGAGCCCGTTGCCCGAACCCTCAAGAACGCGATCGATGCCGACCGCGTCGCCCACGCGTATCTCTTCACAGGAACGCGCGGCGTCGGCAAGACCTCCATGGCGCGGATCTTCGCAAAGGCCCTCAACGGGGGCTCGGACGAGATTGATCAGGCGATCATGGAGGGGCGCGACACCGATGTGCTCGAGATCGACGGCGCGAGTCACAACAAGGTGGATGAGGCGCGGGAAGTCATCGCCAACTCCGCCTATCGCCCGATGCGGGGCAAGTACAAGATCTACATCATCGATGAGGTCCACATGCTCTCGGGTGCCGCGTTCAACGCGCTGCTCAAGACCATGGAGGAGCCGCCCGAGCACGTCAAGTTCATCTTGTGCACTACCGAAGCGCACAAGGTCCCGGCAACGATCCAGAGCCGGTGCCAGCGGTTCGACTTCCGGTCGATCCCCACGGGTCGGATCACCGAGCACCTCGGCGAGGTCATCAAAGCCGAGGGACTCGAGGCGGACCCGGAGGTGGTCCACCGGGTCGCGCGGCTCGGCAACGGGTCGATGCGCGATGCGCTCAGCTTGCTCGATCGGCTCATGGCGACGGGTGAGAAGAAGCTGACAGAGGGGATTCTCGAAGATCTCCTCGGCCTGGCGGACCGGGAACTGGTCGGCCAGTTGATCGATGCGGCTGCCGACGGCGAGCCCGCGCCGGCGCTCCAGAGCGCCGCGGCGTTGCTCGCCAACGGGGCGAGCCCAGATCAGGCGCTCGAAGCGATGCTCGAGCGGCTGCGCGACCTGATGGTAATGGCGGCATGTGGTCCAGGCACCGAGCTCGTCGAGCTGTCGGACGAGGTCCGCGCCGAGGAAGCCGAGCGAGCGAAGCGGTTCGATGCGGCAGGGCTGGTTCACATGATCGCGCTGTGCGAGAGCGTGCAGCGAGCGATCAAAACATCATCTGTACCACGGGCGCTCTTTGATGCCGCGGTCGTGCGTCTCGCGCAGACCGAGAAGCTCGCAGATGTCACAGCGCTTGCCCGCGAGCTCAAGCCCAACGGCGTTCCGGCAAAAAAAGCCTGAGGGCTCCGGCCGCGGCCTCGCCCGCGCCGGAACGGGAGGCCCCGCCCCCCGCGCCGCCGCCCAAGCGAACGCCCGTGCCGGAGCCCGAGCCGATCTCCCCGCCTTCTCCGTTGCCGGCAGAGCCCAGCGATGACATCGACGCGGTGTGGTCGCGTTTCCTCACGTTGGCCGCGGCGCAACGGACGATCGCGGGGCTCGTGGCGCGTACCCATTGTGTTGCGCTGGGTGGCGGGCACGCGAAGATCCAGACCGGGGATCTGGCACCCGCGATCCTCAATCCGTTCAAGGACAAGATCGAAGACCTCATGAGCCGCGCTGTTGGGGCTCGGACAAGTGTTGAGTTCATCGCGCCGGAGCATCCTGATCAACCGGCCGCCGAGGAAGCGGACGTTTCTGAGCGCTCGGCCCACCCGATCGATGACGCCGCGAACGATCCGCTTGTTCAAGCGGTGCTCGAGGTGTTTGGTGGCGAGATCCTTGACGTGCGCGAGAAACCGAGACCGACCGGAGAGGATGAGGCCAACGCATGATGGACTTCAAGGCGATGGGCGCGATCGCGTCGCTGCTTAGAGATCAGGACAAGCTCAAGGACGCGGCCGAGCGTGTGAAGGAGCGGCTCGATGCGCTCCGGGTCGAGGGCTCGGCGGGCGGCGGCGCGGTCCGTGTGGGCGTGACAGGCACCCAGGCGGTTGTGGAGGTGTCGATCGATCCCTCCGTTGGTGCGGCGTTCGGTGGTGGTACCGATGCGCAAGAGATGGCCCAGAAGCTGGTGGCGGAGGCGACCAACGACGGGCTGCTCCGCGCCAGGAACGAAGCCCAGCGGATTATCGAAGCGGAACTGGCTGAGCTCGGGCTCGACAAGGCGCTCCCGGGCCTCATGGGGCCGGGCGGCATCGGTGGCTTGCTGGGACGATGACCGGAGACTTCGGCGCCATCGAGGGCCAGCGTGTGGTGCCGCTGGATCTGGCGCCCGAGGAGCTGCGCATCGAGCTTGACCCTGCTCCGCTGCCGGACCCTTCACCCGAGTCGCAGCCGATCTGGGAAGAGCTCATCGCAGAGAACCCGCGGTACTTCGATGCGCCGATCCTGGCTGATGCGGGGTTTGATGGAGCGAGTTCGACGCAGCGCGCGAGACTTGAGCGGTACAGCCACCTGGCGTGCGGGACGGGCTCGCCTCCGGTGGTGACACTGGCTGTCACCGGCGCTCTCCTGGCGACCGATGGGCTGGGTGCTCAGCACGTGCTGCTTGCGCGTCGGAGCCATGAGACACGGATCTATGGGGGGATGTGGGAGATCGGCCCAGCGGGCGGCATGGATCCGCCACCGACGACAGAGCATCTTGGCTCGGGTGCGCTTCTGGATGGTCGCGACGCGTGGCGCCAGCTCGTCCTGGAGATTGAGGAGGAGGTCAGCTTACCGATCAGCCCCGACCCAGGGCGGATCGTTGGGCTCGTGACCGACACGCTCGCGCGGAGCACCGACATCGTTTTCCGCGTGCCCATCGTCCGCCCTCTTGAAGACCTGATGCAGGCCCAGGGCGAGACGAACTGGGAGTACACCGAGACCCGCTGGGTCGCGGTTGCAGACATCGCGTCGTTCGATTCGCGGTATGCCGACGAGGTCATCGCGCCGACACGGGCGATGTTTAGGCTTCTGGGCTGGTGCTAGCGGGGGAGCCCGCTCCAGGCTTGGTCCACGCGATATCGCGGTCCTTATGGAGCACACCGGCAGACTGCTTGACGCATCGTTTGCAGGCCGTGGCGTTACTCATCGGGCTGCGCCACACAGCGCCCTCGCTTTCTTCGAGGCACAGCGTGCACGTTTCGCCCGGTGCGAGATCGGAGCCGCTCTCGGCGATGAGTAGCTCGGTCCATGCGACAGTCAGGCACGGGCCGCAGATGCACGACCCGCGGTGCCCCTCGACCATGGGCCGGTCCTCCGTCCAAGGCTTCCCGCAGAAGTCGCAGAGGAAGTCCTCCATAGCCAGGTTCTCTTCGTCGGCTCCCTCGCGTCGCATCGGCGTGCTCAGAGCTTCTTGAGACCATCGACGAGCGTGTCGATGTGCTCGCGTTCATGTGCTGCAGAGATCTGCACCCTGAGGCGGGCTGTGCCCTCGGGCACGACGGGGTAGCCGAAGCCGATCAGGAACACGCCGAAGTCGAGCAGGCGTTTGCTCATCGCGATCGCCTTGGCGGTGTCGCCGACGATGATCGGACAAATTGCAGTCGGGCTCTCGATCACCTCGAACCCGGCGGCCCCGATCTGCTCTCGGGCGTAGGCCGTGTTGTTGCGGAGTTTCTGCACCCGCTCCGGCTCGCGGAGCAGCACCTCGATCGCCTTGTTTGCGCTGGCTGCGACGGTCACCGGCAATGCGTTGCTGAACAGAGTCGGCCTGCCGCGTTGGACGATCAGCTCTGTGCCCCGCCTGGAGCCTGCGATGAAGCCGCCCGCGCCGCCCCCCAGCGCCTTTCCGAGCGTGCCGGTGAAGAAATCCACCTCCCCGTTTGAAGGGTCATGGTCAGCACCACCCGGGCACATACCGAAGTGCTCGTGAGTCCCGCGGCCCTGAGCGCCGAGCACGCCGTGCCCGTGCGAGTCGTCCACGACGAGCATCGCGCCGTATTCATTGCAGAGTGAACGCAGGGCCGGCAGATCTGCAAGGTCGCCCTCCATGCTGAAGACGCCGTCTGTCACCACCCAGATCTGACCGGTCACGTCCGGGTTCGCTTTCGCGGCCTCCAGCTTCTCGCGCAAGTGGTTGAGGTCAGAGTGCTTGTAGACCGTCTTGGCGACACCCTTCTTCATGGTCGCAGCGAGACGGATGCCGTCGATGATGCACGCGTGGTTGAGCTCGTCGCTGATGAGGCAGTCGCCTGGCTCGGTGAACGTGGGGTAGAGCGCTTCGTTCGCGGTCCAGCAGCTCACGAAGCTGTAGCTGCTCTCGGTGCCCATGTACTTTGCAATGGTGGCTTCGAGTGTGTGGTGGGGCCCGAATGTTCCGCAGATAAAGCGGACGCTCGCGGTGCCCGCGCCGAAGTCCTTGATCGCCTGGATCCCAGCCTCGCGGACCTCCGGGTGGTTGGCCAGCCCGAGGTAGTTGTTGCTGCAGAAGCACGCCCGTTCGGTGATCCCGCCGTCGGCGTCGCGCATCCGGACAACAGCGTCCATCGGACCTTCGAGGGTCTGGAGGTGCTTGTACTGGCCGTTCGACTCGAGCTCGGCGAGGACGGCGTCCGTCCGGATATCGAACGGGCGGGCTGTGGCGGTGGTCATTGGTGGGCTCCGGAGCAGATCCGATTGTGGGCACCACTCTATGGGCCAGCCGGGGCTCCGCTAGACTCGGTTCCGATGCTCCGCCGCTTCCGACGGAACCTGGATTTGCCCACTCGCGGGCTCCTGATGCGGCGCCAAACCGAGCGCTGGCTGACCCGCCGCCTCGCCGCGGGCTCGACCCCTGTGCCGCGCGTCCCGGCACGGCAAGAGTCCGAGGGGGGCTATGAGCATGAGCGGCGGACGCCTGAGGGGCGGGCTTGGGCTGACGAGTGGTGGGACCGCACGCTCGAAGGCGTGCCGGACGATTGAAGGCCCGGTTCCGATCTCCGAGGGCTCCAGAGAGGTACCGTGTGGGGCCGATGCAGAGATAGCCGGGGTGCGATGCGGACGGCCGCGATGTCCTTACCCCAGCCCCAGCCCCAGGCGAGGTAGACCCGCCCATGACCGAGACCGAGACCCCGACCAACCAGAGCCCCGAGCAGCCAGCGGTACCGCCCGCGGGGCGCAGCAAGCTGAACCGAGGCTGGGTCCTCAAGATCGGGGTGATCGCGCTGGCCGCTTTGTTCTTGGCCGCGTGGTTCTGGTACGACGCCTCCATCGTGTTCCCCGCGCGGGGCGAGCGTTCGGCAGAGTGGTTCGAGCTGGACTACCTGAGGAACGCCGAGCAGGCCGGCATGCTCGCGGCGGCCTCGATTGATGATCCCGGGGCCGCGCTCGAGGATGCCGGTGATCCCGATCGGCTTGCTGGCATGTCCGAATCGCGGCGTGTGCTGGAGCAGTCCAAGCGGGCCTGGCTCGAGAGCCTGACGTTGATCAACGCTCTCGACCCGGCGCGCACGACATTCCCGCGTGGTGAGTGGGCCACGGCACGTGAGCGGCTCAACGATCTCGAAGCCCGGCTCGCGACGGGTGAGCAGCCCAAGCCGCTGGAGGCGAAGGACATCCCGATCCAGTGGTTGATGTTCGGCTTCTGTGGGCTTGTCGGCGCTTTGATGGTGCTTCACATCTTCCGCGTCTCCCAGCGGGTTTACAGCTGGGAGCCGGATGGCATGAAGCTGTCGCTTCCTGGTGGGGCGGTGCTGACTCCAGATGACATCGAGGTCTTCGATAAGCGCCGCTGGGACAAGTTCCTGATCTACCTCCGCATCGACCAGTCGCACGCCCAACTGGGTGGGCGCGAACTGAAGCTCGATTTGCTAAGGCACACCAATCTCGAATCCTGGATCCTCGCGATGGAGCGCCAGCGTTTTCCGGAGTCGGCCGAGGAAGCGCGGGCGGAGGACGCCGGAACGGATGCCGATGGTGGCCCGGGCGAGCCCGAAACGGACGCATGACAGCGCTCGACTATGTCGCCGCATCAGGCGTCGCAATCGCGGCGCTCTTGGGTGTGCTGCTGACCTTTGCGACCCTCCCGGGAACGTGGCTGATGGCGCTCATTGCCGGGCTGCTGTGGTGGTGGAGGCCCGACCTGTTCACGTTGCCCTCGTTCATCGCGGCTCTCATTGTCGCGGCACTCGCCGAGGTTGCAGAGTTCATCGGGGGCTCGGTGGGCGCCGGCGCCCGGGGAGCCGGGCGGGCCGGCGTGATCGGCGGGCTTGTCGGCGCGTTGGTCGGTGCGATTGCCGGGACCATCCTGCTGGCGTTCCTGCCACTGATCGGGACGATCATCGGTGCGGTGATCGGTGCGGGTGTCGGCGCTGGGATCGGGGAGCGTGGTGCGGCGGGCCGATCGTGGGCCGAGAGCGCGAAGATTGGTGTCGGCGCCGCTTCGGGCCGTCTGATCAGCGTGTTTGTAAAGGGTGCGTTTGCCATTGTGATGGCGCTGATCCTCGTGATCGCGGCGTTCGTACCATAGATGACAGCGATCGGCGTCCCCCGGCCGCATGGAGTGAGCACTGCGGTATGCTGAGCGCTTCATGGAGGAGGCCCGGGAGACGATGACAACCAAGGTGCAGACGCCCTCGGAGCAACTCGGCACGCAGGACCAGCCGGACACATCGCCCGAATCCGGTTCACGGATCAAGCACTTCGTGCTCGACACGAACGTGCTTCTGCACAACCCGCACGCTCTCTTTGTGTTCCAAGACAACCACGTCGTGATCCCTTTCCCCGTGATCGAGGAGCTTGACGCGATGAAGCGGCGTGAGGATGACGTCGGGCGGAATGCCCGCGAGTGCATCCGCCACCTGGATCGCCTCCGCGCCGCGGGCAGCCTGACCCAGGGCGTGGACTGGGGCCTTGTCGATACCCCGAGCGGCGCAGGGATCAGCGTCGGGCCCGGGGGCAAGACCGGGACGATCAGGATCGATGTTCGCGAGTACGAGCGCCCGCCAGCCATTGGCGAGGAAAAGCCCGACAACCTGATCATCGCGGTCGCGTGGCACCTTAACGCGAAGCCGGACACCAACGCGGTGTTCGTGAGCAAGGACCTCGGCGCTCGTATCAAGAGCGACTCGCTTGGCATCCGTACAGAGGACTTTGAGAACCAGAAGGTCGATGCGGATCGGCTTTACACGGGTTATGTCTCGGGTCTCGCCGAGGGGGCATTGATCGACGAGCTCTACCGCGAGAAGATGCTTGAGGTATCGAGGCTGGGCGAGGTCGTGCCGGCGGATTCGACCGATCCGACGCCCGTCAGTGAGCTGGCGCCGAACCAGTTCCTGATCCTTCAGAACAAAGCCGACGAGCACCACACGGGCCTCGCCCGGCGTGTGGCCGACACGAATCACATCGTTCCCGTTACGCCCCCGCGCAAGCCCGTGTTTGGGATCATGGCGCGCAACGTGCAGCAGACCATGGCCCTCGACTTGCTCATGGATGACGATGTCCGCATGGTCACGCTACTCGGCACTGCGGGCACCGGAAAAACACTCCTCGCGGTTGCGGCGGGCATGGCGAAGGTCTTCAACGAGGAGCGGTTCGACAAGCTGCTCGTTGCGCGACCCATCATGCCGATGGGCCGTGACATCGGTTACCTGCCGGGCGACAAGGACGAGAAGCTGACCGCGTGGATGCAGCCGATCTTCGACAACCTCCAGTACCTGATCTCGACGCGTGGAGCGCCGGGGCAGAACGCGGAGAGCTTCTCGACCGAGCAGCGTGTTGAGAAGCTGATCGCCGATGGTCGTCTTGTGCTTGAACCGCTCACGTACATCCGCGGGCGCAGCATCCCTCACCAGTTCATGATCGTCGATGAAGCACAGAACCTGACACCTCACGAGGTGAAGACGATCGCGAGCCGCGTGGGCGATGGGACAAAGCTCGTGCTCACGGGAGATATCCGCCAGATCGACAACCCGTACCTCGACCAGGCGTCGAACGGGCTGAGCTACACCGTCGAGAAGATGAAGGGCGTTGGTCTGGTCGGGCACGTCACGCTGGCGAGAAGCGAGCGTTCGGAACTCGCGAGCATCGCTGCCGAGCGCTTGTAGGCTCCGCTATCGCTTCGCGTGCTCGCTTAGGGCGTTCTCGATCCTGATCTCTTCGCGCTCGAACACGTTTCTCCAGTCGGGATTGCGCTCGATCAGCAGCCCTCTGGTCACGACCTCGAGCGCCTGATCGTCGTAGCGGTAGAGCCGGCGGCTGCTGACTACCGATCCACGGATCGCGTCCAGCCAGTTCTCATCGCGCTCCAGCGCTTCGGCGAATGCTTCCAATGCATACTCGTCCCAGCCCGCCTCTTGGTACGCGAGACCGATGTTGGTGACTGGACGCGGGTCACGCTGGTTGAGTTCCGCCGCTTGTCGGAATGCCTCGATCGCGCCCTGGCGGTTCTTGAGCTTGAGCCTGACGACGCCAAGGTTGTTCCATGTCGAGTACTGGCGCCGGTCGAGGGCTAAGGCCTGCTCGTACTTCTCCTGCGCTTCCAGCAGCTCGGATTCGGCCAGGTCGCGTTCGGCTTGAGCGCTGATCTGGAGCGATCGCTGCTCATCCCGCTCCCGCTGCTCGATCAGCCGGCGGTCCACGGTATACGCGTTCGAACAACCGGGGGAGATCGTCAGCGCCGTGGTGAGCAAGAGGCCCGCGGTCAGTACCGCGGGATGGAGCGGCGTGCGGATTAGGTTGCGACTCAACTTGGTATTCAAGAGGTGCGCTCCGTGCGTTCGAACTCGACCGAGATATTCCAGGTAGCACCGGGCCCGCTGGCTTGACGGGTGGTGCGGCGTCCACCCCGCACCGTCGAGCGACCGATGCTGATGTTGACCCCCCGGACCTTCAGGCCCGGGATGCGCTGCGCGGAGAACTCGATGAACTTCAGCACGTCTTCCGGTGTCTTGCCGGTGAACGAGTAGCGATACGTGCTGGTCTGGAACCCATCCTCGCCAGATGAAGGAGGCGGTGCCGAATCGGGCGTAAGCGAGCCCGTTCGCGGTATCAGGTCGGCTTGCCTCGCCGCGAGTTGGAACCTTGTCAGCGCATCCGGGATGGGTTCGAAATCATCGGTCGTCTGCTGCGGGCGTGACGGATTTCTTGCGGTCTCGATCTCGAGCGTGAGCTGCTCAACCAACGACGCACGGCTTGTCTCAATCGAGAGCCGCCTCACGGCCTCCTGCCGCGCTGAGAGCTGCGCGGCCATATACACGAGCCCGATGAGCATCACAACTGCACCGAGCCAGAGCAACGGGCCGGGCCGGCCTGCTCGCTCATGCGCGCCGGCAGCCGCGGCGAGCGTGGCTCGGTGTTCCTCGCGCTGGGCTTCGGTCATGGAGCCGGTCATGCGCCGCCTCCCTGCTCGTCCGGTTCGATCCAGTTGCCCTGGAACGTTGCGCGGATCCGCTCGCCTTCCCGCTGTGGCCCCTGTGGCGCCGACCAGTTCAGCTTGCTCCCGATGAACTCGAACGCTTCCTGCAGCGCTTCGAACTCCTGGATACCGGGCACGGTCACCGACAGGTTGCCCGTGATCTGATCGACCCTGAGATCTCGGAGCTCGAGGTCTTCGATCTGAGAGACCACGAGGGAGATGTTCTCAAGCTCGATCATGACGTCCTTGAGCTCGGCGACCTCGGTGGGCTCAGCCGGGGCTCCGGTCAGCTCCTCGTGGACCGCACGGAGGTTCAGGATCGTCACTCCCGCGTTCAGCTCGACTGCGGAAGGTTCAACCTCGCTTACGCGTGCGGTCCAGCCGCCGAGGACTTCATCGCGTCGCTCCTGGGTCTCCTTGGCGGCACCGGACGCTCGGATCCCCCAGACTCCGAACAGCACACCCGCGGCTGCCATCAACGCCGCCGCCCACCGGAACGCCTTGCGGTGCGATCTGCCGGGCCTCTCGCTCAGGGCGGCGAGCGGACCAAGGTGTGTTTGCGGAGCGGCTCCCGCGACGACACGCTCCAGCGTCGCCGCGACCGGGTCATCGAGCTCCAGCGCATCCACTGTTGCCGCGGGCCAGGCCTTCGAGACGACGGTCATCGGGGGCGTTTGCTCGCCGATCCACACCACCCGCTCTGGTCCCCGGCCAAGCTCGGCGCTCCACGCGATCCAGTCGGCGGCGAGCCGCGCCGCCTGTTCATCCGCGAACTCGGGGACTCCGTCGGTGTTCGATGGCACCCGAATGGTGCCCGCACAGAGCAGCTCGCCCCGGAGCGACCAGGTCCACACGGCCCGCCCCTCGGGCTCAACGAGGACCACCGCCGCAACGCAGGCGCTGTCGGCGACGATCGCGCCACCTTCGCGTCCACCCACAGCGCCTGGTGAGCCCGGATCCCAGACCCGGGCCATCGCTTCCCAGACGCTGATCACCTCGCGCGCGTGCAGTCCCTGCGCGTCGAGTTCATCGATCAGAACCCGCGCTGGAGCGTCCTCGATCGACGCAACCGCGACGCGAGGTGCATCCGCTTCATCGCCAGCAAACGCGGTCAGCGTCGCGGCGCCGGGGAGTTCGTGATCTGGTCCGAGAAGCGTCGAGAGTGCCGCGGGGCCGGTGGTGTTCTCATCGTCGGCGAACCCGCCGACCATCGCCGGGAGCATTCTGGGTGTCGCGGACTCTCGATCCGCCCATGCGCAGAGCGAACCCTCGGTATCGAGTACCAACGATCCGAGCGAGCCCGAATCACCGAGCCGCTCCGCGAGCCACGCGGCGAGCGCGCGGGGGGTCTCGATCGGATCTTGGCCGAGGCTGTCATCCCCCTCGTTGTCTGCACCCTCTGGATCCTGAGGTGGTGTCCAGGACGACTCGCCGCCCGCAACAAAGAGCCTGGCCTCGACGATGGTGTCGCCGTGGTCGGTTCGGCCGAGATAGCAGACCGGTCCGGTCACGCCTGTGGCGTCCCCCGGCGGCGGTTGTTGTTGAGCAGTTGTTCGCGGCGTTGCATCTCCAGCCGGCGCGTCTCGTACTGCTCGATCTCCTCAGGCGACATCCTTGCCCGCTGCTCCGGAGTCAGTTCGGGCAGGCTCGATCGTGTCCCGGCACCGCGCTGTGTGGGTTGCGTGCGCTGATTCTGCGCTGTGGGGTTTGCGGTTTGTCTGGCTTTCCCCGCGCGTGCCCGCTGCAGTGCATCGCGGTTTGATTCGAGCTGCTGGCGCTCGCGTCGTTCGGCGGGCGTCATTTCAGCGAGGCTGCGGGCCTTGGTTGTCCGCGCGATGCTCTCTCGGCGTGGCCCGTTCTCAAGCGTAAGCTCGTCGAGCGAGATCGAGGCGATCGTCCATCCCTCAAGATCGTCACCCGCACGGACCAAGCTCTGCTTGCCGCTGACTGAGACGAACGCACGACGGCCTCGGTAGTCCTCGATCCCGCCGAGGTAGGCGATGCCCTCGGTGCCCGGGGCGCGCTGCACGACCTCGGGCTCGTTGGTTTCCGGGACCTGCTCGGGGCCCGGGCCGGTATCGACGACTTGGACTTCCTCGACTTGTTCCCGCGGTGCATTGCGCAGTGTCGCGAGATTGTCGCGGATCAGGCCCCGGTCGAACCCCGGGCCGGTGTCTGTTTCCCTGGGCCCTTCGGTTATAGCTTCAGGCTCAGGCGGGGGCACCGCCTGGGCGATCCGCACCTCGGGCACCCCGCCGCCTGGCGCACCGGTGAGGCCCACAAACACGGTTCCGGCAATTGCGACGCCAGCCAGCGTCTGGCTGGCCAGCGCGAGCCGGGCGGCATTCGTTCGGTCCAGGCGGCGGTTCGCCATGCGAGGGTCCTTTCAACCCCGCGCGGGACGGGGGTGTCTGTCACAACAATCCTACCGAGCCCGAGAGGCCCGGCCGCGGGTGCCCCGCCTTGCCGGTGAATCCTGGTCGGATTCCTCATCGATCTCGGACCAGGACAGGAACGAGGTGTTCCGTCCGATTGTCTCTCCGGGCTCGGTCGCACCGCCCGAGAGGAACAGGCCCTCGAAGACACGGGGCGCCTCACCATTCTCGACGAGCTCGACCCGGGCGAGGTAGAGCGTCGGCGAAGCCGTGAACATCCTTCCAAACTGTGCGTGTACCTGTCCGGTCATGCCGAGATCGGTCGCGAGATCGTGCATGGATCGCTCGCCGTAAATCGCGGACCTGGCCCAGGCGGCGCCGGAACGGACCCTCAATACCTCTTCGAGGTACCCCTCGACTTCGGGGTTGATCACCGCACGGTCCGAAAGCTCTCCATCCTCTTCTTCATCGTTTTCCTCTGCGGCCTCTTCGCGGTCCGGGAGCAGCGAACCGTCCGTTGGGTCGGGTGCCGGGGTCGGCGCCGCTGCCACCACATTGGTGAGGACCGCCCGCAGTACCTCCCTGCTTGCGGTAAATGGGCTTACCTCGCGGGGCCCCTGCGTCCGGACGTGAGACGCGAGCGCTTCAAATAGGTCATCGCCAGAAGCTTGCAGGCCCATCTGATCGCGAAGATTCAGCGCGAGCTCCACGTCGGTGCTGGTCACTCTGCCTTCTGGGCTAATGACATCGAGCGAGATGGTTCCCTGTGCCTCCTGTGCGTACATCTTGAACGTGTGGCGACGCGTCAGCTCGACCTCGGCGATGAGCGCCGGCTTGGTCCCGCCTGAACCTTTCTCGACAACGTGCCGTGCGAGATCCGCTGGCGCTATCGAGTCGCGCACGGCGTCAGCGAGCGCGAGCAGTCCTCGTTCGGCGTGGACTCGCTGGTAGGTGCTGGTGTGTCGGTGCACCGCATATGCCTGCTGGGTGTGCCGGCTGATCATCGCGCCCAGCATGATCGATACAAAGAGGATCAGCGCAAGCACGAGCGGTGTGACAAAGGCACGCGAGTTGGGCTGGGCCCCGGTCAAGGCTCCGGCTCCGGCTCGGGGGGTTCAAGCAGCTCGACCACATCGTCGGGCAGGTCGGCCGCGCCTTGCTCCTCTTCGCGGGTCAGGGCGTCGGTGCCGAGGCCGCCGTTGACCCTTGAGTAACGCTCGATCTCATCGAATAGGGTTTCGAGGCTCTCGATGTCGGCAAGGTTTGCGTCCCTGTCTTCCTCGCCCTGTTGCCACACGACCTCGAAGAGCCACAGCGCGGTGTGGCCCGCGGTCGTCTGCAGCCGGCATTCGGCGTATGCGGGGATATCGGCTGTCCGGCTTGCGCTGTAGTTCCGCTGCTTCCTGCGGTCGTCGAAGACGAGCCACTCGAGCGAGCGCAGGCCTTCGATCAGCGTCGTGGTTTGTTCGGGCACATCGCGCAGGGGCTCGCCCCCTACCGCGAGGTTGCGCCACACGAGCGACCAGAGCCCGCTGGGTTCTTGCCGCAACTCGAACGCCCCGCGTATCGGGCGACCGTCCCAGTATCGCTCACCCTCGCGCCGGATCCGCTCCCGGTCGCCTCGGCGAGAGGCTCGATTCCCTGATCGGACCTCGTCCCGTTCCAGGTCTTCCTCGAAGACGAACGGTGCAAGGCCCGGCAGCGGGGGCTTTGTGACGACCACCTCGAGCCGTGGAATTCCGGAGACTCCCGAGGCCCTCGGATCGCTGAGCAGCAACCTCGGGCGTCCCACCTCGGCCTGCGGGTTGCCACCGCCCGACATCATGAGCAGTGATGTGAACGCGTTCTGCATCGCTTCCTGCGCGGCGCCGACCCCGAGGAACTGCTGGGCCCTTTCGCCCAGCGCGTTGTTCGATCGGTCGAGCACACGGAAGAGGGCAAGACACGCCGAGAGGACCATGCTCGAGACGAGCACGGCGAGCACGATCTCAAGCAGCGTGAACCCACGTCGCATGTTCGGCCGATGCACGCGGTTCACCGGCTGGCCCCGCCGGTCAGCTCGTTCACCAGCTCGCGGATTCCCTCCTCGTTGCTGATGCGGTTCGTCATCGAATCGGGGTTGTGCAGAGGGAGCCGATCGAAGACCCGGATGAGCTCGTATCGCGGCACGCCCTCTGCGTATGCCCACTCGGTGGTGCCCCCAGAGTCCTCATCGAGCCAGACTCGGACGATGAGCCTGCTCATGCGGTTGATCGTTTTCGCGTTGCGTGTGTCTTCGGCTGAACGCTCGACCTGTTCATCAACGCGCAGCCTGTCGGCCTGGATATCCCACCTGTAGCCGACCGTGCCCAGCCTGATCGGTTCACCGCGGAACGGGTCGAGTGCGCGAGGGTCGTCGAGGTGCTGGAGCACCAGCCGGTGAGCGATCTCTGCAGCGCTGAGCCGCTGAGCCCGACGGAGCTCGGTATTGCGCAGATAAGCGAGTGTGCCGAGCAGCGTCGAGGCGATCGCCGCAACGAGTGCCATCGCGAGCACCGACTCGATGAGCGTTGTGCCCCGTCGGGTTGTCATCCTTTGGTTGTGAGCGAGCATGACCCGCTCCTTCCCAAGCGGGGCCCGGCGGCCGGTGGGTCCCGCCCACTACTGGGCGCTGTTGTCGGCGTCGATCAGCCAGATATCGAGGTCATCCTCGGTGCCACCCTCTTTGTCGGGGCCGTAGCTCACGAGGAGGAAGGGCTTGCCACCCGTCCCCGAGTTGCGATACCAGAAGCCCGTCTTCCAGGCATCCTGCAGCTGCTTGTCGTCGAGGATCCGCTCGGCCACGAGCGTCTGCAGATCGGGCGGGTACGACCCCTCGTTGAGCTGATAGGTCTCGATCGCGCTCTTGATGGTGCGCATGCTTGTTTCTGTTGTGTTGATCCGTGCGCGGTCGCCAACGCCCGCGATGCTGAAGGCCGCGACGGCGCCCAGCATGCCGATAATGGCGATGACAAGCATGAGCTCAATAAGGCTGAAGCCGCGGCGGGATCTGATGTTGCGTCGGTCGGTCATGATGCTTCCCCCGGGGCTGGTCTACCGGAGTCGAGGTGGGCTGGTTGAGCACGAGAGCTGAAGCGCACAGTCTAGGGGTGGGCCGGCCTCGGGCCCCGGGGCGATCAGAACCCGATTGTGGTGGTCGCGGTGATCATCGGGTACATGACCGCCATCACCATGACCCCGATAAAGAGGAACATCACGACGATCAGCCCGGGCTCCATGACCGCCAGGAGCCGAGCGGTACGGCGTTCGACCAGGTCGATCATGTCGTCTCTGAGCTGTGCGAATGCGGTTTCCAGGTCGCCCGAGCGTTCGGCCGCGATCAGCAGCTTCCGGGTCGCTTCGGGCAGGGCGTCCACATCGTTTACCAGCCGTCCGAATACCCCGCCGGCGATCAGCTTCTCGCGAAGGCGGTTCAGCTGGACGCGCAGGTTTGGGTGCTGGACCGAAGCCGTGGCGACCCCCAGCGCGTCGGCGAGGGGGATCCCGCTCCGTGTCATCGCTCCCATTACGGCGAAGAACCGTGCCGACTCGTGAGCGAGCAGCATCGGGCCGACCAGCGGCAGCGTTCGAGCGAACTTGCCGAAGGCCGCGACAGCTGGCTTACGCAAAAGGATCGCGCCAACAAGCAGCGCGGCGACGACCGCCGCCGCTGGCAGGAGGTTCGCGCGGAGGTTCACGCCCGTCCAGAGCAGCGCCTCGCTGAACCAGGGCAACTCTGCGCCAACATCCTTGATGCTCGAGAGCGAGTTGGGCACGACGAAAAGCAGCATGCCCAGACCGACAACGACGCTGATCGCCATCACCACAGCGGGATAGATCAGCAGCGTTACCGCCTTGCCCTGGATCGCCATCTGCCGTCGAATGGCCTCGCTCACCTCGCGGCAAGACTCGGCGAGGTTGCCCGCGCGTTCGGCGGCCCGATACACCGCAACCATCACCTCATCGAAGGCGCCGGTCGCAGAGCACGCATCGGCAAAGGATCCGCCCGCGCCGACAGACTCCCGGATCTGCTCAAGCCTCGGCTGGCTCACCTTACTCACTACGGTCTGCGCAACCTGGATCGCCTCGACCAGCGGGACTCCGCGGACGAGCAGCTGCGACAGCTGCTCATTCATCGCAGCGATGTCCTTCATGGACATGGGACGCTCGGTCGTGAGCGCCGCGGGGAGTTTCCAGGCCTTGGTCAGAATCAGCCGCTCGCGGCGGAGGCCCTGGGCGAGCGCCCGCTCGCTCTTGGCAGAGCGCACACCCATCGATCGCCCACCGGCGGGCTTCGCGGCGACGTAGAAGAACCCGGAGTTGGTGGCCGGTGAGGGCATCCCCAGACTGTACCTCCAGGCCCGACCCGGGTTCGGTGTGCAGGTACCATTCAGCGTGTGCGAGAGCCCTGAAAGGGGTCACATTGACGACTCATCCCACGCCTGCTCCGAGGCCAGAGTCCGGGCCTGCGCCCGCTGGAGGCCCTCCAGGGCCTGTTATGCGATCACTTGTGAAGCATCATGCGGGTATCGGGCTCAGGCTTGAGACCGATCGGCCGATCCCCGCTGTCGGACCTCGCCAGGTCCGGATCAGGGTCAGCAAGGCAGGGATCTGCGGCACCGATCGCCACATCTGGGAGTGGGATGAGTGGGCATCTGGACGCATCCCGGTCGGGATCGTGACGGGCCACGAGTTTGTCGGGATCGTTGATGCCGTAGGGGAGGCGGTGGATCGGTGCAAGCCTGGCGACCGTGTGAGCGCGGAGGGGCACATCACCAAGGGCCACGACTACCTGTCGAGGATCGGCGAGGCCCACATCGCGACCGATACGCAGATCATCGGTGTGGATCGCGACGGCTGCTTCGCCGACTACCTAGTCGTTCCCGAAGAGAACGTTTGGCCCGTTCACCCGGACATCCCGGATCGTTTCGCCGCGACGTTTGACCCGCTGGGCAACGCCGTGCACACGGTGATGGCGGCCGAGGTGAGCGCCAAGAACGTGCTGATCAGCGGCGTCGGCATCATCGGGCTGATGGCGGTGACGGTCGCTCGCGCCGCGGGCGCCGCGCGGATCTTCGTCAGCGATGTGGATGAGCGTCGCCTGAAGCTCGCCAAGAAGCTCGGTGCATCGGAGGCGTACGACGCACGCACCGATGGGTGGGTCGATGATCTGCGAGACAAGACGGGCGATCGCGGCGGCGCCGATGTTCTGCTCGAGATGTCCGGCGCCGACGCCGCGTTCGAGCAGGGGTTTAACGCACTACGCAACGGCGGCACCGCAGCACTGCTGGGCCTGCCCGCAAAGCGTGTGAACTTTGACTTCAACCAGCACGTGATCTTCAAGGGATGTCGCGTGCTGGGGATCAACGGGCGCCGAATGTGGGAGACGTGGTACGAGATGGAGAGCCTGCTGCTTTCGGGCAGGCTCGAGCTCGACGACATCGTGACGCACGAGTTTGCTGTCGAGGACTACGAGAAGGCGTTCGCGACGATGATCTCGGGTGAGGGGATCAAGGTTCTGCTCGACTTCGCCTAGGGCGTCTCGAGGATCGCCTGTACATCATCCAGCGAATCGGCGCCGAACACCGCCAGGGCGTCGGTGACGGTGTTCATCGAGTTGTAGGCATCGCTCCCGAACTCGACGAGCCCCTCGTCGATCGCTGCCCGCCGGAGACGCGAGATCATGGTCTGATCGAATCCGACTTCTCCCCATGAATCGATACTCGCCCGCCGCCAAGGCTGGAAGTTTGCCGCTGGGATTAGCGTAGAGGATGAGTCGCCGGGGCCTTGCCAGCCGAGCTCGATCCCCTGGTCGCCCGAGCGTTCGAGATAGAACAGTTGGATGCGGTGCTGACCAGCGGGGAGCCAGGTTGTGCTCGATGAGTCGCCCCAGCTGTGGATCGTCCTCGCATCGATGAGTGCGCGACCGTTTAGCACAAACATGGCTGAGTCCTCGCTTCCGAGCGTGAACGTCCACTCGCCGCTTTCCGGCACGTCGAGCACGCCCCGGATACGTACCGCAAGTTCGTCCGCGGGTCCGCCCGGGTACATCGAGGATGCACCATACGACCAAGTGACCGATTCGGCTGTCTGTTCGTGGTGGGGTGTTCCGGACCAGTCCACATCGCTCACATCAATCGCGAATGTCTGGTTGTGGAACCACGAAACGCTGAGATCACCCGGTCCGGGTCGGATCTCGCCGTACTCGTAGGCGCCGATATCCCAGCCTCCGTCGGATGGGCGGGCCATCCCAACACGGTCGGTGCTAATCAGCGACGAAGCATCGGCACCGGCATTCAGTGCTGGTGAAGCTGAGCTGGGTCGGTACGTCCCCGCTTGGAACAACGGATCGGTGACCCAATACGGCGTTCCGTCGTGGAATGACTCACTCCGGCTGCCGGAGTAGTTGTAGAAGATGCAGTAGCTCGATGTGCAGGTAGCGCCAGAGTTCTGGTCTACGCAGTCATCGCCGATGTTGGCGTAGATATTGTTTCGTGTGTCAATCGTTCCGCCATCTGCTTGAATCCCGTCTCTACTGATATCGACAAACGTGCAGTTCCAGATATCGATCGTACCGGCACCGCTACCGGTCCAGACACCGTCGTTATCGTGATCGGCGATGACAGCATTCGTGATCCGTGCGTTGCCAGAGTTGATATAAATTCCGTACTTACAAGCCGAAATCGTGACCGCGTCGATCTCTGTATCACCTCCACTCTCGACGGAAACACCGCGTTTGGATGCGTTGGTGATCGTGGTGGAGGTGATCTTGATACTCCCATCCCTGGCGCGAACGGCGTGGTTGCCTGCATCGGTCAGCGAGCTGTCTCGGATGGTGAGCGTGCTCGCGGCCCCAACCAGATTGACGAGGTTGTCCTCAGCATCTGTGATGGTGCATGAGTCGAGCAGCCCGTCGGTCGCATCATCCCAGCGGATCACGTCACCGCTTGCCGCTCCCACGAATGTGAAACCTACAAGTTCAACGTTGTCCGAACGTGCGACGTGTAGTGCATAGCCGCTCGATGGGGCGACCAGGACCGCACCGCCGTCTCCGACGATCCCGCCTGTTCGATCTGCCACGAAAAGCAGGGCTTCGCCTGTTCTTCCGCGATCCAGGAGTTCCAAAGTTCCCGTATACGTTCCGGCGCCCACATGGACCGTGTCGCCAGCGACCACGGTTGTCGAAGCCTTGTCCAGGGTTGCCCACGCCGCGTTCGCACTTAGTCCCGACGCCGAGTCATTCCCATCGGGAGCAACGAAGTAGGTCGTGCTTGTTGCGGCACCACCACTACCGTCGTCGTCGTCGTCGTCATCATCCTCGAGCGCCGCCGCTGGCGCGGCCACAACTGGCGACGGGCTCACCACAAGTCCGAACAGCAGCCCAAGCGAGATGAGCATTGACAACAGCATCCGGATGAACGCGAGCATGAGTGAGCCTCCAGGCGCGCAAGGGACGCCACCCCGGATGTCGAATCCGTGAGGCCGGACCTCCAGAGCTGGTGTCGGCTCGACGCCCCGGCGGCGCCGGCTGGGTGAGATGAGCAGGGTTGGCCGGGCTTTCTCGGACGCCGAACGCTCGGGCTCATCCCGCAGGGAGTCGGTGATCGCAACCTCTTGCAGCCGCAGGCTCGCCTCGCCAAGGGCCTGCTTGGCCGAGGCGAACGCCCGCGCATCGACGGCTTGCCAGTCCGCCTTGGCGCGTTCCACCGTGTCCGAAACGCGGAGACCATAGATGTCAGCTCGTCGCGGTAGCTGGGCTCGAGCGGTTCAGTGACCAGTCTGAGCCTGCCTATGGGGAGCGGCTCAGCCGGCAGGCTTGAGCTCGACGACATCGTGACGCACGAGTTCGATGTCGGGGACTACGAGAAGGCCTTCGAGACGATGATCTCGGGCGAGGGCATCAAGGTGCTCCTCGACTTCTCTTCGGAGGTCCTACTCCGGGACCTCGGCGATCTCGACGATACTCCGCACATCGTCGAGCGAGTCGGCGCCAAACACGTCAAGCGCGTCACGGATGGTGTTCATCCCGTTGTAGGCGTCGCTGCCGAGTTCAACCATGTCCTGTTCGACCGCGGCTGCGCGAAGCCTCGCGATCATGGTCCGGTCGAACCCATGCTCGGACCATGAGGCGACGGTAGCACCACGCCAGGGATCGAAGTTCGCCGCCGGGATCAACTCGGGCGATGCATCGCTCGGACCCTGCCAGCTCAGCTCAAGCCCCTGGTCACCCGATCGCTCAAGGTAGAACAGCTGTACACGGTGCTCGCCAGCGGGGAGCCACGTGGTGTTCGTTACCTCGTTCCACGAGTGAATGGATGATGAGTCAACGATGACGCGTCCGTTGACCAGCAGCATCGCCGAGTCTTCGCTGCCGAGCATGAACTCCCACTCACCGCTCTCAGGTACGATCAGTGTCCCGCGTATGCGGACCGCCAGCTCATCGTCCGGACCACCTGTGTACATCGCAGATCCGTCGTTGGCCCAGCTGACAGACGATGCGGTCATCTCGTGGTCGGGTGTTGCCCGCCAGTCAACGTCAGACACATCGAGCGCGAACGCCTGATCATGAAAGTATGCGACAGACAGGTCGCCCGCCGCTGGGCGGGTTGCAGATGCTCCGGCGTTGTAGCCCGGGTCGAAGTACCCCGCGTTCCAAGCGCCCTGAAAGAACCCGGTGGGCAGGAGATCGGTCACCCAGCTCGGAGGAGTTGCGCCAATTCCCGCACCAGATGATCCGGCACCGACACCCGCACGGGCGTCGGTCAGACCTGGGTCGGTCGTCGTTTCAGTCGCGACAAGCCCGCTTCCAGATCCTGTGATTGCGGTTGAGCTTGTTCCATAGATGACGTTCGAGCCATGATCAAAGGTCGGGCTGCTGCTCAACTGGATCCCGTACTGACCCGTTCCGGAGATGATCGTGTTGTAGACCGTCAGGTCTCCACCACGTGTGTCGATCGCCTCATCCCCCGAGTTCAGGAACGTCGAGAACCAGATCTCAGCGCTAGCACTGCTCGATAGAAGCTGTACACCATCGATGGAAGGCGAATCACCGAGTATGTTCACGAACCGAAGCTCACCATAGTTCGATCCGCCGACATAGCGTCCGCCGGTGAACTCGCTGTTTGAGACCAGCGCACTCGAGTCACTGGATACGACATACACACCGACGCCGGTGATATCGAACTCTGAGTCATCGACTGTTACTACGCCGTCGTAGGCGTACACACCCTCGTCACCGCTATCGCTAAAGCGTGACCCCGTGATGGTCGCTTCCGCATCGCTCATTAGCACAACGAGGTCATCCGATGCGCCTGTAAAATGGACGCTCTCGAAGCGGAGTCCTTGGCCGCCGCTCAGGTAAACGGTGTCAGATCCTCCTGACAGCGTCAGATCGGCAAAGTGGACATGGTCGATCCCGCTGCCGTACAGCGTGCGGCTCGCGCTCGATTGGATAACGATCTCACCCGCATCGCCCGTATGGGTGCCGTTGATATCGCCTTCAATCCTGATCGGGTCGGTGACGGTGCCATCTTTGGAGAGCGTAAGCGACTCGGTATACGTGCCACCGCCGACGTAGATCGTGTCCCCGGCTATCGCCTGATCGATCGCGTGCTGGACTGTTCGGAAAGCTGCTGTCGCGCTGTTTCCCGCGTACGCGTCGTTCCCTGTCACACGGACATAGAAGTCTGACGCAGACGCCGAACCTGCTACGAAGGCAATCAGTCCAATAGCCGAACACACACGTTGGCGTTGTGAACACATAGAAGGGCTCCCTGCTGCAAGGCCACCTTGCTGTCCAGAGAGTCTGATTCCAGAGCTACACAGGACGGTCTTCGGGCATTAAGTTGCGGGATCCAGTCCGGTTGTGCGGATCAGCGGCCGTCCTTCGCCCGGAGAGAAGCGGTTATCGCAACCTCCTGCAGCCGAACGCTCGCCTCATCGAGCCCCTGCTTCTCCTGCGAGAGCCGCTCGGGATCGACCGACCGCCAATCCCGCTCTGCCGCCTCGATGAGAGAGCGCAACGCCTCGACCCGTTGCGCGAGATCATCGCGGTAAGCCGTATCGAGCCGATCGCCAAAGCGATCCAGCCGCTCGCCGATCCACTTGAGATCGAGCTTTCCATTCGTGCACAGGTCGACGACGCGATGCCGCGCCATGTCATCGGCCGCGTGCTCGAAGCTCTCGGCCTCGAGCCGGTCGGCCTCCGCTTCGGTCATACCGTGGTTGGGCACAACTTGCACGCTCGCCCGCTTGCCGCTGCGTTTCTCGATCGCGCTGACCTTGAGCACACCGTTGGCATCGACCAGGAACTCGACCTCGACCTGCGGGATCCCCGCGGGCATCGGGGGCAGGCCGCGGAGGTGGAACTCACCAAGGCTGCGGCAATCACCCGCCATCTCGCGTTCGCCTTGCACAATGTTGAGCTTGATCGAGGTTTGGCCGTCAACCCCCGTGCTGAACGTCTCCTTTGCGCTCGCGGGGACCGCGCTGTTGCGCAGCAGCAGCTTCGCGGCCGCACCCCCCGCGGTCTCGATACCCAAGCTCAGCGGGATGACATCGAGCAAGAGCGAGCCGGTCGCCGCACCGCTTAGGAGCGCGCCCTGAACCGCGGCCCCGAGCCCGACCACGGTGTCAGGATCGAGCGCCGAATACGGTTCGACGCCCAATGCTTCGCCCGCGACCCGGCGCACGAGCGGAATGCGTGTCGATCCGCCCACGAGCACCGCCGCGTCAAGCCCCTCCGCAGGCAGTTTTCCTCTCGCGTCGCGCAGCGCCCGTTCGCACGCGGCCCTTGTCATCTCCGCCCAGGGTGAGATCAGCAGCTCGAACTCATCACGCGTGACGGTTCGTTCGTATACGCCCTTGCCCGTGTCGATCTGCACGCCGGCAGAGTCTTCATCGCTGAGCCGGTGCTTCACGCTTGATGCGAACGCCTTGAGCGCTCGCCGCGTTTCCGCGGGGAGAGAGGACAAGTCCGGTGCCTCGAGCCCGAGCCGGTCGCGCATCTCGTTGAAGAACAACCCGATCAGCAAGTGGTCCGCATCGTCCCCGCCCAGCCGCGTGTCGCCCGCGGTACTCAGCACCTCGTAAAATGCGGTTTCGCTTTCCGCTTTCGCGGGTGTGATGCGCAAGATCGAGACATCGAACGTGCCCCCACCCAGGTCATAGACAGCGATCGTGCGCTCGCCGGCGTTCCGCGTCGCGGCGCGATCGAGCCCGAACCCGTACGCGAGCGCGGCGGCCGTCGGCTCGTTCACGATCCGCACGACTTCGAGCCCCGCGAGCCGGCCCGCGGTCCGTGTCGCCTGCCGCTGCGCATCATCGAAGTACGCAGGCACCGTGACGACCGCGCGGCGGACCTCGACACCAAGTTCCTCGCTCGCCCGAGCCTTGAGCGCCTTCAGGATCTCCGCCGACACCTGCTCCGGTGCGATCGGTTGGTTGCGGTTCGGAAGCCGCACCCGGCTCGTGCTGTTGGGTCCATCGACGACCCCATAGCCGAGGTACGCGAGATCGCCCGAAACATCCGACACCGACCGCCCCATCAGCCGCTTCACGCTCGCGATGGTCGTCCGTGGGTAGAGCGGCTCCTGCTCGCGAGCAGTCCGCCCGACGATGACCGACCCGTCGTCCTCGTACCGGACGACACTTGGCACGATCGGATCTTCCCCGCCCAACACGCGCGGCCCTCGCTCATCGGCCGCCGCCACCAGGCTGTTGGTCGTACCGAGATCGATCCCGACGATGGGTCCTGTGTCCGACATACCAAGCACCCTACGCGGCAGGTGCCGGGGGGCTTACTCGGTCATCCAACTCAGCTCCGCGAGCCGCTCGACCAGCTCACGAGCCGCCAGCGTCGCCAGCGGCGTCGCTTCCACGCCCGGCCCGTCGAGCCGGATGCTGAACCACTCGCGCTCGCCGAGCCGCGCGAAGTAAACGACCGCCGTTGAGGCCCCGGGCCCGTCGGGCTCGGTGGTGCTTGCGGGATCCGTCACCGCGAGCGCCAGTGGTTCGGCCGCCGCGCCGGACTCGACCCGGATGGGCGAGCCCACGCCCAGCAGCGGCGCATCCCGCACCGCGAGCCAGAGGAGGCGGACCTGTTCTTGGGTCAGCCGACGCGTGATGGGCGGGAACGTGTCCTCCCGCGCCCCGGGCCCGACGCTCGTCCGCAAGATGCCATCGGGCTCGAGCACGTACCGCGCAGGCCGGAGCACCCGAGGCACCTCGTCGAGGTTGCGCATCGCTGGGCTGTAGACGGTCACCGCGAGCGCGAAGTCCGCCGGCGGCTCATCCAGCGCCAGCATCGGGTCCGGCGGCGGATCCTCGGGCAGCAGGATCTGGGGCTTGGAGCAGCCCACAAGGGCCGTCGCGAGCAGCAGCGGGATGATCTGGCGCGGACTCACGACTCCACCGTACCCGTCTCCGGCCGGGGGCGCCTTCGAGGCGAGCAGCGGCCTTAGAGCGCGTTGCCGAGGACAACCAACCAAGTAAGATCACTTGTTGTGATCGAGATCCCGTTCTTAGCTCGCTCGCAAGAACTCCAGAACCTGCGCGATCGCTGCGCCGAGCCCGGGCTCACGGTCGTGACGGGTCGGCCCCGGATCGGCAAGAGCCGGTTGCTCAAGCGGTTTGTCGAGCTGACCCAAGCCCGCGGCGAACAGCACATCGGCATCGCCACCGCCTCCGCCGCCCAGGGCGATGTGTTGCTCCGCGCGATCGAGGACGCCTACCGCCTCTGGCTCGCCGACGCGAGCGCGGCCGACCAGCTCCGCGCGATCCACGAGCAGCTCAAGGGCAAGTACATCTCCCGGGTCGGCACCGCGCTCGGCGAGACGCTCTCCAGCGCCACCGGCGGGCTCGCCAAGCCGATCGAGAAGATGTTCAGCGGGCTCCGCGACGCTCAGAAGATGCTCGAGACCGGTGGGCTGACGATCCCGAAGCTCCAGCCCGACGAGGCCAAGGACCTGCTGAGCGTCATCGCCCACCGCCAGTCCAAGCCCGTCGTCCTGGTGCTGAACCAGTGGGAGGCGACCCTCGACCTCCAGCTCGACCGAGGCACGCTCAGCACATTCCTCGACGAGATCCAGGAGTGGCCCGCGGCCCACATCGTCCTGCACGTCCGTCACCCGCAGCCCGAGCACGCGACGAACACCGAGGCCCAGGACATCGCCGACCAGCTCGCCGGGATGCCGTGCGCCGATCGGATCACCATCGAGGAACTGGTGTTCGAGGAGGGCGACGACTCCCTTTCCCGCGGTCAACTGATCGGGTGGATCCGGGAGCACTTCAAAGCCCTCGGGGAACTGGAGGATGACGAGCTGCTGGAGCTGGTCGATGGCCAGCCCGGCGTGCTCGAGCAGTGGGCGCAGGCCAGGCCCGAGGCTCGCCAGACCTTGGAGGACTACCGGCGCCTCAAGACCGACGCGCAGGGGTTGCGGTACCCCGAGCTGCCCGCCATCTACAAGGAACTGCTGGACGAGAGCAAGGACGACGCGGGCCGCGCCCGGCTCGAAGTGGCGATCCTCGCGGCGGTCGCCCCCGTGCCGACCGGCCCGGACTTCGAGCGTGTCAAGCCGGCGTTCCTCGGCTCGATGCCCGAGCGAGATCTCGCACTGCTCGAATCGGCGGGCCTGCTGAGTCCGGAGCCGGGCAACCCGCTCGGGCTGGGGCACCCGACGCGTTCCGAAGCCGCGGCGCGGTGTGTCTTGGGCGACGGGTCATCGCAACACGGGGCGGTCTCGGAGAGGCTCAAGCCGCACGTGCGCAACGCGGTCGAACGTCTGATTTGTGAGCTTCCCGAGTGCAACAGCACGGAAGCCATGCGCGGCCTACTAGACGAGTCACGCATCGCGTCGTCTGTGGTTGCAGGCCTGGCGGATCTCGCGCTAGACCTCGGCGTGCGTCCGCGTGCTGTCGCGCTTTCTCAAGCGGCGGTCACACTCTTCTGGGGTTCTGCCGATCCGAAGCGGATGTGCATTGGAACAGCCGAAGCAGACGTGATCGGCGCCAACGGCCGCTTTATGCTGGCGAGGGGCCTGTTCAACGCGTTCAACCGGAGCGAAGCGGGTTCATCGGAGGCGTCGTCGCTGCTGTCTGCGCTTCGTGATCTGGCAAAGTCGCGCCCCGAGGACGGTGCGGTGCGTGAGGAGCTGGCGAGGGGCCTGTTCAACGCGTTCTGTGACAGCGAAGCGGGTTCATCGGAGGCGTCGTCGCTGCTGTCTGAGCTTCGTGATCTGTCGGAGTTGCACCCCGGGGACGGTGCGGTGCGCGAACCGCTGGCGAGGGGCCTGTTCAACGCGTTCTGTGACAGCGAAGCGGGTTCATCGGAGGCGTCGTCGCTGCTGTCTGAGCTTCGTGATCTGTCGAAGTCGCACCCCGAGGACTGTGCGGTGCGTGAGGAGCTGGCGAGGGGCCTGTTCAACGCGTTCAACCGGAGCGAAGCGGGTTCATCGGAGGCGTCGTCGCTGCTGTCTGCGCTTCGTGATCTGGCGAAGTCGCACCCCGAGGACGGTGCGGTGCGTGAGAACGTGGCGCTAGTGTCGGCACTGCTGGCTGACCGGGCCGTTGTCGCGGGTGACCTTGAGGCTGCCGCGCAGCACTTCGAGGAACTCGCGGAGCATCCCCGAGACTTCGCGCGGCTGCCCGAGGCGATCCGGCAGCGTGCTAGGCAACGGCTGGCCAAAGCGATCGGCGACGCCCCCGACAAGCAGACCTACCTCCGCCTCAAGGCCGTGAGCCAAGCCCTATTCCCAGATCCCACTGGCAAAAAGTAAGGATTTTGATAGGATAATCCGCCCTCCCGGGCCCGCCACGTCGTCTATTGGGAAAGTTTTCGTAAATCCGCCCACGCCCGCTCCGCCCGAACGCGACCTCGACCGATCTCACCCGTACACTCGGCGGCCCCGAGACCGGTCCCTCCAACCGCTGGTTTCTCCGGGGCACCACGGATCGAGCCGCGCGTGGGGTGCCCCTGAGGGCATTCCAGACCGGCAGACCCGGGGACCTGGGTGTGCGGCCCGGGCCCCGAGCGAGCGTGACCGGAACGCTTCCGGGAAGCGCTCGCCCAGCACGGAGGTTCACCAACCATGACCCAGGCCCCCGCCCTCAACACGAGCCCCACCAACGGCGCTGCCCGAGACCCCGAGGACCGCATGATCTACGTCAACGGCCAGATGGTCCCCCGCTCGGAGGCCAAGATCGGCGTCTACGACCACGGTCTGCTCTACGGGGATGGGGTCTTCGAGGGCCTGCGGATCTACAACGGCAAGATCTTCAAGCTCCGAGCCCACACCGACCGCCTGTACGAATCGGCGAGCCGCATCCACCTCGATCTTGAGGAGCACGTGCCGTACGACGAGATGCTCCGCATTCAGAAGGAATGCGTCGCGGCCAACGGGATCAAGGAGGGCTACATCCGCCTCGTGATCACGCGCGGCGAGGGCACGCTGGGCCTCAACCCGTTCATGTGCCCCGAGCCGGGTGTCATCTGCATCGCCGACTCGATCACGCTCTACACCGCCGAGATGTACGCCAAGGGCATGCGCGTGCTGGTCGCCGAGCGCCCGCGCATCCCTGTCGCGGCCCTCGACCCGCGGATCAAGAGCCTGAACTACCTCAACAACATCCTCGCGAAGACCGAGGCGCTTCGCCTGAACAAGAAGCTGGGCATCACCGACCCGGGCGATCAGCTGCTCGAGGTTCTGATGCTCAACACCGAGGGGCGCGTGTCTGAGGGCTCGGGCGACAACCTGTTCGTCATCAAGGGTGGCGAGCTGTTCACACCGCCTTGCGATGAGGGCACGCTCGAGGGCATCACGCGCCGGTTCGTTAAGGACGAGCTTTGCCCGAAGCTGGGCCTGTCCTGCACCGAGAAGAAGATGACCCTGGACGACGTGCTGGCCGCCGATGAGGTGTTCATGACGGGGTCGGCCGCCGAGATCATCGCGGTCCGCGAGATCCTGCAGCACAAGGATCTGGAGGTCACTTCGACCCACGCGATCAGCGATGGCGAGGGACCGGTGACCGGCCAGATCCGTGCGGCGTTCCGCGCGGTCGTGACCTCCAACAACGTGCCAGAGAACTAAGCCACCCAAACTGCAAGCGACTGAACCCCGGTTCGTTGTGCCCTAGGCTATTTGTGGGTCCTGTTTGTTCCCGCGCGGCATCCGAGATGCCCGGCGAGCGAATGACCCGTGCGGAGCCCGTGGGACACAATGCCTGAAACCGAGCACCCGAGAAAGAGCACGCCACGGCCGGTCACTGTCGAGGCCAAAGCCCAAGAGTCCAACGGCGCCGATGTCGTGCCCGCACCGCCTCGGGCTGCCGCGCAGCCACAGGGCGATGGGCGCCGGCCTCGGCTGCCCTGGTGGGTCAGGCTGTTTGTTGGTATTGCGATCGTGATCGTCGGAGCCGGCGTGATCCAGTTCATGCTGGCCAGCGCCCCGGTGACCGAGACGGTATCTGAGCCCGCAGATGCGCTCCAGACTGTCCCGGTGATCACGACGCGCGAGGTCGAGGTGCCCCGGATCTGGTCGGGCTTCGGCGTCGCCCGCGCGATGGAGGCCAGCGACATCGCGGCCCAGGTCTCGGCGCGCGTCATCGAGGTCCCAGAAGACCTCGAGGAAGGCATCCGTGTCAGCGCGGGCGATCTGCTGTGCAGGCTCGATCCGATCGACTATCAGCAGCGGCTTGCCGCCGCCGAAGCCGACATCGCTGCGATCGGTGCACAGCTGGACGAGCTCGACGCTCGCGAGGTTCGTCTGAACGAGCAGGCCGAACTCGCTGAAGAAGAGACCGACATCGCGCAGTCCGAGTTCGACCGCATGGAGGCCGCGGGCCGTGCCGGTGCGGCCACCGGGACCGACATCGACCAAGCAAGAACCGGTCTTCGCCGCGCACAGCGCGAGCTTTCGAATCTGCGCCAGCAGATCGAGACGCTCCCAGCACAACGCGCGAACCTGAACGCCTCGATCACGAGGCTGCGGACCACAGTCAGGCTCCAGCAGGAAGAGCTCGACCGGTGCGAGATCCGGGCCCCATTCGATGGGCGCATCCAGTCGCTCGATGTCGAGCCAGGCGAGGTGGTTGGTCTGGGCCAGGTCGTTGGGCGTGTGGTTGATCTATCGAGGCTTGAGATCCCGCTCCGCGTCCCGGTGAGCGCGATCGGATCGATCAGGCTTGGCGATCCGGTAAGCCTCAGGCTCGATGGTCCTTCGACCGCGACTTGGACCGCTCGGATCGCGCGCATCGCCCCCGAAGCTGAGGCAAGCACGCGAACAATTACTGTATTTGCCGAGCTGGCGCAAGACCCGGACGGCGATTCGCTGCTGCTGCCCGGTCAGTTCGTGGCGGCCGATATCGCGAGCGCCGTGGAGCGTCGCATCATCGTGCCAAGGCTGTCGATCACGCGTGACGTGCTGCTGATCGCGGATCCTGACGAGCCGGGCCCCGGCGCGACCGTCCGTTCACGCGAGGTCAGGGTTCAGCATTTCTACGACGGTCTGATCCCCGAACTCGCACCCGCTGAGACCCAGTGGGCCGTGCTCGAGCCGGGATCATTGGCTGAAGGCCTTGCTGTCGTGCCGCTCAACAACGGGGCGCTCCTCGTTGGAGAGCAGATCAGCCCGGTCTCGGTCTTTGAGGTCGCCGAACGGATCGAGCGATCTAGTGAAGACCCCGGAGCCACGCCGTGAGTCTCGCAGCGTTCGGTGTCCGCAAGCCCGTTGTCGCGAACCTCGTGATGTTCGCGATCATCGGTGCGGGGCTCGTGTTTGGTGTTGGACTGACCCGCGAGTTTTTCCCTCAGACCGATCCAAACTTCGTGATCGTGACGGCGCCGTACCCCGGCGCAAGTCCGGAAGAAGTCGAGACCGCGCTCGCTCGAAAGATCGAAGACGCTGTCTACGACCTCGATGGCGTGAAAGAACTCACGACGACCGCCAGCGAGGGCGCCGCGAGCGTCAGGATCGAGTACGAGGACGGCTTCGATATCGACGCCGCGGTCGCGGACGTCAAGCGCGAGGTCGATGCGCTCCAGGATCTGCCAGAGGATGCGGATCGCATCGTTGTCGACAAGCTCGAGCCCAACCTGCCGGTGATCGTGCTGAGCCTTATGGCGGGTGACGACGCCGAAGAGCGCGAGATGAAGCAGGCGATCCGGTCGATCCGGAACGATCTGGAGAGCCTCGACGGCATGGGCGATGTCGTGCTCTCGGGGGCCAGGCGTGATGAGATCGTCGTGGAGGTCCGGCCCGAAGCCGTGCTTGAGCACAGGCTGAGCCTGCCCGACATCAGCAATCGGATCCGCGCTGAGATGCGCGAGTTGCCCGGGGGAAGCGTCCGGACGAACCTGTCGAACATCTCGGTCCGCGTGCTGGCGACCGACGAGCAGGCCGATCGTGTGCGCGACATCGTGGTGAAGGGCGGCGCCGATGGCCAGGTGATCCGCCTTGGAGACATCGCCGAGGTGAGCGAGGGGTTCGCGGACGTCGATGTGCGCCAGCGTTTCAACGGTCGCGATGCGATGAGCGTAACGATCTACAAGATCGGTGACGAGGACGCGGTCTCGATGGCCGAACTCGTGAAGGCGTATGTTGCTGGGCGGAACGGCGAGGGCTTCGCGCCGACGAGGGTCGAGCGGCTCCGGGGTCTGCTGCGCCCGCCGAACGACACGGGCCCGCTGAGTGATCGAGAAGCCGCGCACCGGCTCGGCGCGAGCCGTCAGGCGACGCCTTTGCCTGGAGAGATCCTGCTATCGACCGACCTGGCACGGTTCATCGTGGGGCGCCTCGAGTTGCTGACACGAAACGCACTCGCGGGAGGCATGCTGGTCTTCCTGACGCTGCTGGTATTGCTGAACTGGCGTGTATCGTTCTGGGTTGCGGTGGGGCTCGGCATCAGCCTGCTGGGCACACTGGGCGTGATGTACTTCACGGGCACAACACTCAATCTACTGACGATGTTCGGTCTGATTATCGTGCTTGGCATTCTTGTCGATGATGCGATCGTGGTAGCCGAGAACATCACCGCCCGCTATGAGCAGGGCGAGGACTCGATCACGGCGTCGATCAAGGGTGCCGACCAGGTCACCTGGCCCGTCGTCGCGACGGTGCTCACGACAATCTGCGCCTTCTTCCCACTCACGCTGATCGGTGGGAACGTCGGTGATTTTCTCGGTGTGTTGCCGATCGTGGTGGTCTGTGCGCTCTCGGTGAGCCTGATCGAGTGCCTCTTTATCTTGCCCGCCCACATGCGACACAGCCTGAAGGCCAATCGCGACCGCGACGCCGCGGGCGGCGGGTTGATGGGCGCGTTCGGGAAGTTTGAGGCGAAGTTTGACAAGGCCCGAGACGCGTTCTTCGACAAGGCGCTCATCCCGACTTATCTCAAAGGACTGAAGATTGCACTCCGCTACCGATATCTATCGCTGCTCACATGCGTGACGGTGGTCGCGATCAGCCTGGCGGCGGTGGCCTCGAGCGTGGTTCCCTTCAGTTTTCTCGGCAGCGCCGACAGCGAGACAATCAACGTCGAGCTCGAGATGCCCGTGGGTACATCTGCGGCGGTTACCGACACCTACATCCGCAGGCTCGAGCGAGCGATCCTCGCACAGCCCGAGGTTGACAGCGTGTTCAGCCAGGTCGGCGCGATCGGGAGTCTCGAGGGTGAGGGCGAGAGCACAGCGCCGCACATCGGCCAACTGATCATGGAGCTGAAAGCCGTTGAGGAGCGCGACAAACCAGCCGACCTCGTGATCAATGACATCCGCGTTCGCCTTGGTGAGCTCAGCGGCATCAAGAGTCTGCAGTTCATCGAGACCCAGGGCGGACCGAGCGGCGCCGATATCTCGTTTGCTGTCGCGGGTATCGAGCCCGAGAACATCAGTGCTGTCGCAGACGAGATCAAAGCGTTGCTCGCGACCTACAAGGGCGTCCGGGACATCACCGATGACGCCGATGCGGGCGCTCGCGAGCTGACCTTCAAGCTCAGACCCGGCGCGAACGAGCTGGGATTCACAACGGAGAACGTCGCCCAGCAGATCCGTGGCGCAGTGCTCGGGCTCGAGGCCTACACGTTCGCCGGTGATCGGGAGGACATCGATGTTCGGGTGATCATGCCCGAGCGAGTTCGGCGCAGCCTCTCGGCGGTCGAGGACCTCTATCTCATCTCACCGATGGGCGAAGCGGTGCCCGCGATGGAGGTCGTCGAGATCACCGAAGCTGAGGGCTACGCGACAGTTCGGCGCCTCGACGGGCGCCGGACGATCACGGTTACAGCCGATGTTGACATCACGGTGAACACCGAACAGGTCGCGGCTGCTGTAGGGCCCCGGGTCCGCGAACTGGCGTCGAAGTACCCCGACATCATCATCCTGGAGCGTGGCCGGCAAAAGGAACTCGCCGATAGTTTCTCGACATTGCCGCTCGGCATGATGGTTGCGATCGGCCTGATCTATGTCATCCTGACCTGGCTATTCCAGAGCTATCTGCAGCCACTGATTGTGCTGATGGCAGTCCCCTTCGCGATCATCGGAACGGTTTGGGGGCACTTCATCTTGCAGTTCGACCTGACGATCCTGAGCCTGATCGGGTTCATCGCGCTCGCGGGGATCGTGGTGAACGACTCGCTCATCTTCATGGACTTCTTCAACCAGGCCCGCGCTCGCGGCTGGGGGGTCTACGACGCGTGCGTGATCACTGGCCGCGCCAGGTTCCGTGCGATCCTGCTCACGACGATCACGACCGTGCTTGGTCTGCTCCCGCTCATGCTTGAGCAGAGCTTCCAGGCGAGATTCCTGATCCCTATGGCGATCACGATCTCGGGCGGACTGATCAGCGCGACAGTGATCGTCCTCGGGGTGCTCCCCTGTTTGTTGCTGGTCCTCGACGATATCAAGCGGCTCGTGCTCGGCGAAACCTACAGCCCGATCGCGCCGACCGCACAAGCTGTGCAGGCCTGAGCGGGATCAGGCCGCGCGGTTCGCGTTCCGCCAGCGATCGGCATGGAGGCGGCACTCATTGATCAGCCTCGTGCGGTCGATCGGCTTCCCTAGGTGTCCGTCGCAGCCCGCATCGAGGCATGCCTTGATATCCGCGGTCATGGTGTTCGCGGTCAGCGCGAGAATCGGCGCCGAATAGCCCCGCCCCCGGAGCTCACGCGTCGTTCCGATGCCATCGAGAACGGGCATGTGCATGTCCATCAGGATGACATCGAACGGCCCGTTCGCTGTTGCGTCCAACGCCACACGCCCGTTCTCCGCGATCACAATCTCCTTGGCGCCCGCTCGGCGCAACAAGTGGTTGACGAGGCGTTGGTTGTCCGTACCGTCCTCAACAACCAAGATCCGAAGGCCTTTGAGGTCAGTCTCGGGCTCTGTTGTGGGCTCAAGGACACGGTGCGAGAGCTCGCCCATCCTCGCCTCCGCCTCGGTGGGGCTCGCGAGCATCCGGGGCTCGTCGGTGCCGATTGGGAGGACCAGCCAGAACTGAGCGCCTCCACCCGGATTGTGCTCGAACTCGATCGTCCCCGACATCAACCTCGCGAGCCGCATCGAGATCGACAGACCTAGCCCCGTCCCGCCGTATTTACGGGTTGCGCTGTTATCGACCTGGTGGAAGGGCTGGAAGAGGTGCTCGGCTTCCTTCTCGGTCAGCCCGGGCCCTGTGTCGATGACGCCCAGCCGGACCCGTCCGTTGGGCCCCGACTCAAGAGCAATCGTGACGCTGCCCCGCTCGGTGAACTTCACGGCGTTGCCCACGAGATTGAGCAGAATCTGCTTGATCCGGACCTCGTCGCCCCGGACGCTGCTCGGTACCGGCGTGCGAATCTCATGGCCGAGTTCCACACCCCGGTCCCCCGCCTGGAATCGGAGGAGCTCGCACACGTCTGCCATGATTCTGGGCAGGTCGGTGGGCTGCATTCTGATCTCGAACTTGTTTGCGTCGAGTTTGGCGCTGTCAAGGATGTCGTTGATGATGCTGAGCAGGTGGGCGCCCTGTCGCTGGATTGCTTGTGCAGCGTCTTCCCTGTCGTGTTCGTCAGACTCTGAATCCACGAGCACGTCCGCGTAGCCGAGGATCGCAGTCATGGGCGTCCGTATCTCGTGGCTCATGTTCGCGAGGAACTCGTTCTTTGCCTTCGCCGAGGCCTCGGCGGCATCTCGCGCGAGCTGGAGCTCTCGGAACTGGTTGCGCACGTGCCGCACCGCAGGCTCGAATACGAAGAGCGCTTCGGCGACGAGTACGAGCAGCGTGACAAAGAACAGCAGCCCCGCGAGCTGCATTGCATCATTCATGTGCGCGCGGCTGTCCGTTTCGAAACGATCAATGATGAGCTGCATCGTCGGAAGAAACTCGGAGTCGGCCCGTTCAATCTCGTCCAACGCCGCCGCGAGTCGCTCGTGATCGACTGGAGGTGCTGAGGGCGAGGTCAGGATCAGCACCTCCGCGGCCCAGGCCCGGAGCTTGCTGTATGCGGGCTCAAGCTCGATGAAGTAGGGCGTCATCGAGGGCGGTGGCTCGTCGAAGCCGAGAATCCGGTCACCGCTCCTAAGGGACACATGGGCGTCTTCCAGGTCACGCAGTGCTTGACGCAACTCGAGCCACCGGTCGGGCAGGTGCTCA
Source organism: Planctomycetota bacterium (assembly GCA_039186605.1). Classification (GTDB taxonomy): domain Bacteria; phylum Planctomycetota; class Phycisphaerae; order Phycisphaerales; family UBA1924; genus JBCCZZ01. The sequence continues at coordinate 38,888 of JBCCZZ010000007.1, forward strand.
TCGCAGGCGAGCTTCGCGACCGACAACGCGAGCGCGGACTTCGCGATCCGCTGGCTCAGCATCCGCTGGCTTCCGGCCATTTCGATCCGCGCGCTGTCGTCATCGCGCTGGTGGATCTCGGTCTGGACGACTGCCTGCGCAACCGCGAGGACGATCACCAATGCGCCCAGGCCCAGTATGTAGCGGAGCCGCAACTTTCTGACCGCAGGATCGCGCACTTGTTCCCCCACCCCACGTTCCGAACCCGGGGGAGTTTGCCTCCCTCCCCTGTTTCGGCCCGCTTCGTCGGGGACTTGCTTCGCACCCCCCAAGAAACCCCTGAATCCGATGGTTTTTGCCCGGCCTGATCACCTATCTAAGGGTTTGCGGAGCACCGTGGAGAAGAAGTGTCGCCCCTCGACCCTGAACTTCCGCTCGAAGTTCGTGCCCACGAGTTCCCCTTGATCAGCGGATTCCGGGGCCTCGAAACGGTGCTCTGTGAATGCCGGTGCGGGGCCACTGTATCCAGGTGTTCCGCTTTGATTGGCGGTCGCGTCACACCACCGATCAAAGTGGGCTCGGTCCCATTCCCATAACGCCTGGTGATCGGTGACCACTCGGAGCTCGCCCCCGGGGATCAGCACCCGACGCACATCTGCAAGAAACCGGTCTTGTATAACTCGATTCTTGTGGTGCTTGGTCTTCGGCCATGGGTCGGAGAAATACAGGTGGACAACACGAGCGATGCCGGGCGGGCATCGCCAACGGAGGAACTCCGTCGCGTCGGCATGCAGAAGCCTGACGTTTTCCATGCGCTGTCGGCGGACGCGGTCCGCTGCGTAGCGGAAGAACTCGCCGGCCCACTCGATGCCAAGGAAATCTGTCTCCGGCTGAAGCCCCGCCTGCTGGACCAGGAACGTGCCCTTGCCAGATCCAATCTCGATCTCGAATGGGCGATCCGCTGCCCGTTCACGGAGCGGGAACCAGACCCTTGGGTCGAGCCTCCCCGCATCGGGATCGGAGATGATCTCGTCGGGCAACGGCCCGAGGTCATCGGCGGTCAGCCCGACCGTTCCTGGATCCAATGGCTTGCCTCGACCGAGCCCAAACGACATCGTGACGATGGTAGTGAGGCCCAGGGACGCGCGAGATTCCGGCCCAACTCGGCAAACCTCGCGCTGCAGCGGGACGAACTCTTGATAGAAATGGCGTGTCCCCGCTGTCCGAGTGGGCCCTCATGGGTCGATGGAAGCAGGTGACGTTCGCGTCAGGATGCCGGGCCGTGCTCGATCGCACGTCTCGGGGCTTGGAGCACGAGGCTTCGCCACGGACCGGCGGCCCCTGCCGGACCGGCGGTCAGTCTCTCCTCCCGTGGCAAGGAAAGGCCAGCCCCGATGCCCGATACCCCTGCAGGAAACACATCCGGCAAGTCGAACCTCCTGGGCCTCGTCGAGAGCCGCATCGATCGCCAGAAGTTCCGCGATCGCCACTGGACCGGCACGTTCGTGGACTACCTCGATCTGGTTGCCAAGAAGCCAGATATCGCGCGCAACGCTTATCAGCGGGCGTACGACGCGATCATGGCAGCCGGACACGAGCACTACAAGCTCTTCAAAAAGGACTGTGTCCGCTACCACTTCTTCAGCGACCCGTTCGACCACGGCGCCGACGGCATCTTCGGGCTCGACTTTGCGCTGATGCAGCTCGTCGCGTTCTTCCGCTCCGCCAGTGAGGGCTACGGAACAGACAAACGGATCCTGCTCCTTCACGGGCCGGTCGGCTCGTCGAAGAGCACGATCGCTAGGCTGCTCAAGAAGGGGCTCGAACGGTACAGCCGTACTGACGAGGGCGCGCTGTACAGCTATTCCTGGATGCTCAGCGAGGACTGCGATGTCCAGGATGCAGGCGACGGCACGGCTATAGCGACACACGAGTTCGCCTGCCCGATGCACGAGGACCCGCTGGTCCTGATCCCGACTGAAGCCCGGGCAGATGTGCTGAACACGATCAATCAGAACTACAAGCCCGCGCATCATTCGGGCAAGATCCGCGTGCAGGGCGAGCCCGACCCGTTCTGCCGCAAGATCCTCGAGGACCTCCTCACGTTCTACGACGGCGATTGGGCCAAGGCGATGCAGCACGTGAAGGTCCGGCGCATCGTCCTGAGCGAGAAGGACCGCGTCGGCATCGGCACCTTCCAGCCCAAGGACGAGAAGAACCAGGATTCGACCGAGCTGACCGGAGACATCAACTACCGCAAGATCGCGGTGTACGGGAGCGACTCCGACCCCCGCGCGTTCAACTTTGACGGTGAACTGAACATCGCCAACCGCGGCGTGTGCGAGTTCATCGAGGTGCTCAAGCTCGACGTCGCGTTCCTCTACGACCTGCTGGGCGCGAGCCAGGAGCACTCGATCAAGCCGAAGAAGTTCGCACAGACCCACATCGATGAGGTCATCATCGGGCACACCAACGAGCCCGAATATAAGCGGCTTCAGTCCAACGAGATGATGGAAGCGTTCCGCGATCGGACGATAAAGATCGACATCCCCTACAACATTCGTCTCGACGACGAGATCAAGATCTATCAGAAGGACTTCGGTACCGAGCGCATCAAGGGCATCCACATCGCACCGCACACGCTCGAGGTCGCGGCCATGTGGGCCGTGCTGACCCGCCTCGCGGAGCCGAAAAAGGCGGGCTTGACGCTCCTCCAGAAGCTCAAGCTCTACAACGGCAAGAGCATCACAGGCTTCACCGAAGAATCCGTCAAGGAACTGAAGGAAGAGGCCCCGCGCGAGGGCATGGACGGGATCAGCCCCCGCTACATCCAGGACAAGATCTCGAACGCCCTGGTCAGCCGGCAGGCCATCGAAGAACAGACCGTCAATCCGTTCATGGTGCTCAACGAGCTTGAGACCGGGCTCGGGCATCACTCGCTCCTGACAGATGAGGAAACAAAGAAGAAGTACACCGAGCTCCTTGCCGTGGTCAAGGAGGAGTACGAAGACATCATCAAGGGCGAGGTCCAGCGGGCCATCAGCGCCGACGAGGAGGCGATCAAGCGCCTCTGCGCCAACTACATCGAGAATGTCCGCGCGTACACCCAGAAGGAGCGTGTCGAGAACAAGTACACGGGCAAAGAAGAAGAGCCAGACGAGCGGCTCATGCGCGCGATCGAAGAGAAGATCGACATCCCCGAGAGCCGCAAGGATGACTTCCGCCAAGAGATCATGAACTACATCGGTGCCCTGGCGCTCGACGGAAAGAAGTTCGAGTACAACACCAACGCGAGGCTCTACAAGGCCCTCGAGCTGAAGCTCTTCGAGGACAGCCGCGACACGATCAAGCTCAAGAGTTTGGTCAGCAGCGTCGTGGACGACGAAACCCAGCAGAAGATCGACGTCGTGAAGCAGCGGCTCATTAAGAGCTTCGGCTACAACGAGTCGAGCGCGGCCGATGTTCTGAACTATGTCGCAAGTATCTTTGCTCGCGGGGACACGAAGGGGTGAGCAGGGCCGCGTGGTGGCCAGCTGATGGCGGAATCGTCAGGGCCGTGTGCTTCGCGTCGATTGTGTCGGTGGCATGCACTCTCTCTCCAGCTTCCTCTCTTATCGCGTTGCCCATCTCCTGCCTTCGGGCTGCCGCGCACTGCATAACGGTTCTGAGTAACCCATCGGCATGGCGTGCGCCGTGCTTGCGGTCCTTGTAAACCTGGTGGTGTTTGGTGCGTGTGTCCTTTGGGTGAGTTCCACCTTTGGGTGTCACCCGATGCCCGCACAGAAATAGAGCGCTGTGGCTCGCTCACGTCTCCGGCCATACATGCCCCGCCGTATTCCAATCCTGAGCATCTGCCAAGGCTGATGATCTCGAGGATATGGGCGGCGTTGTTGCCACTGTTTCCACCGGGGCTCAGTGCTTGCGCACGGATCCCCAGCACCGAGTACGCCGTTCCCAGTTTGACAGCTTTGCGTTGACCAGTGGGCCAACGAGTTCTGCTCGGTTGTCCGCTGTGATCCCGTCGGGCTCAGCCTGGACGCCTTGTTGCGGCTAAGGCTTGTCTTTACCCTGCCGTGTTGGCTCGCCCACCTTCCGCTCAAGTGTGTCCTCGTCGTCCTTGACCTTCTCGGGGTCGAAGAACGCACTGATTCCGCGGAAGAGGCCCTGGGCGATCGAGTAGATGATCCGCTCACCCGCGGTCACGAACATCCCCAGCAGGAGGCTGAGCACCGGAAGCCAGTAATAGTCGAGCGCGAACGAGCCATTGCTGGAACTGCGGTGCTGGGTCCAAATCAACCAGAACAGCACCATCGAGAACAGCACCGCCTCACCGAGCCGGAACCAGAGCCCGCCCCAGAACAGTTCGGCCGAGAAGTGGATGTTGTTGTCGCGCTTCCGGCGCAGCGAGTTAGCGACGAAGAACAATGCCCCGACGATGCTGGCCACGGCGGACATGCCGACCAGCAGTGCGACCGAGCCGTGCTCGCTGAGTTTCACTGGGAGTTGAACGACCGACTCGGTCGCCTCGCCCATCAGTGGGTCCGCGGCAGCGTCACTCCCCATGAGCGTCTCGGTCGGCGTCGGTGCGTCGGGTTTGGGCTGAAGCGCGCCGAGTGAGATCAGGGTCGCGACGAGCCCGACCAAGACCAATGACGAAAGCAGTAATGCGTACCCGATGCCAACCAGGTAGCGCTGGAACACCAGCATGTTCTGCTCGTGATCGTGATCTGTGGCTGGGCTCGGCACCTCGCTCATGTTCCGGAGCGCGAGCGAGAGTGCGGCGATCGCGCCGATTACGATCAATGCCCCGATCACCATCGCAAACCCGGGCCCGCTCTGGGCGCCCGAGTCCTCGACCAGCGCGCGATGGCTCGCGCCGCTGATGAATGTCAGCACGCCGATCGGGGTCAGCCCGGCGAACAACGCGAACCAGAGCACCACGCTGTCGTGCCGCAAGACCCGGCCACGGATCGGTACCAGCACCGAGGTCTCGGTCTTGGGCTTCTTGGCCTTCTCGGGCTTGTTCTCGGTGGTTTCGTCTGGGTCGCTTTTCTTGGTCCGTTTGGCCATAGCTCAAAAGCTATCGGCCCCAGCGGGCCCCTGGCTCAGTGATCCCCAGAATGTTAAGCTCGGTTGTGACTTTTAGGCCCCTTTGTCTCCGTGTCCGCTACGTTGAGTGCGACCCCATGGGCGTCGCCCACCACGCCAGCTATCTGCCCTGGCTAGAGATGGCGCGGACCGAGCTGCTCCGGGCATCGGGAGGCAGCTACAAGCAGATGGAGGCCGACGGGGTATTCCTCGTCGTCACCAAGATCGACCTGCGGTACCGCCGGCCCATTCGCTACGACGACCTCATCGAGGTCCGTTGCAAGCTGACGAGTGCGGCTGGGGTCAAGCTGAGACACGAGTATGAGCTCGTGCTCGTCGAGCGCGATGGGCAGCCCCCCGATGCGGGAGATCCGTCAGTGCCCGCCGATGGAGTGTGCACCGTTGGGATGACAGAGCTGGCGTGCGTCGGGCGTGATGGGAGACCTCGGAAGCTGCCCAGTGGCCTCGGTGCCGGGTGACTGCCGGGCAGAGCAAACCGAGTCGTCGGTGTCCCGGATGCGGGTACGACCTGAGCGATTTAGTCCCTGAGTTCGGCCGCATCCGCTGCTCGGAATGCGGTGATGTGTGGCTCGATGCCCAGACGCGGCATGCAGCCAGACCGATGAGGCGCGCGACGTGGCGCTGGCCACTTGGTTTGCTCTTTGCGCTCCCGCTGATGCTGATCGCAATGCCCTTATTTCTTCGATCGATCGGTCTGCTCGCACTCTACCTGATGCTCATCGCGATATTCCTAATCCCGGCTTTCGGAGTCAGTATGTTCTATCGGGTAGCAATCGCCCGGAAGCCGCGGTGGTCGAAGCTGAAGCGGTTGGCTGCGACGGTGCTGTACTCTGCTGGCTTCTTCGTATGCTGGGTGGCTGCCGGAGTGCTCATGATCGCACTCGGTTATCTCTAGCCCAATCGCTCGATCGCTTCGTTCACGCCGCCCACCGCGTCGATCTCGATCCCCGGCGCCTCGTTCTCCTCCGCCCCGGCACCCTCACTTGGCACGATCGCCCGCGTGTATCCCAAACGCCGGGCTTCGTTGAGCCGCATTGCCAGCCGGCTCACGCCCCGGATCTCGCCGCCCAATCCGACCTCCCCGACGACGCATGTGCCCGCGGCGAGTGCGCGCTTGTGGTGGGCCCCGGCGACCGCGAGAAGCAGCGCCAGATCGCTCGCAGGCTCGGCGACCCTCACGCCCCCGACGCTCTGGGCGAAGATGTCGCGATCCGCGAGCCGAAGCTCCGCGTGCTGCTCCAGCACCGCGATCAGCATCGCGAGCCGGCTTGCATCGAGCCCACTCGATTTCCGTTTGGCTGCGCCGAGGAATCCGGTCGCCGTGAGCGCCTGGACCTCGGCGAGCAAGCACCGCGACCCGCTCAGCACCGGGCACACAACCGAACCCGGCTTTGGCTCGGTGTGCGCACCGGCTGCAACACTCGCGCCTTCTGGCCTTTCGGCGAGACCCGCGCCGGTCATCTCAAAGACGCCGAGTTCTTGGGTTGTTCCGAACCGGTTCTTGACCGCGCGCACGATCCGGTGCGCGTGATGCCTGTCGCCCTCGAATGTCAGCACGGCATCGACCATGTGCTCGAGCACACGGGGTCCCGCCAGCGAGCCCTCTTTGGTGACATGCCCGACGAGCACGACCGCGGCGCCGCTGAGCCTCGCGAGCTGCGCGAGGTCGGTCGCGCACCGCCTGAGCTGTGCGATCGACCCAGGAGCCGCATCGAGGTCGGGGCGGTGCACCATCTGGACCGAGTCGATGATCACGACGCCGGGCTTGGTCTTGCGTAGCTGCTCGGCGATCCGCGCGAGGTTGGTCTCGGCGAGCAACAGCAACGACTCGCTCGCGGCGAGCGACTCGCCAACCCCCAGCCGTACACAACGGTCGCGAACCTGTCGGGCGCTCTCCTCGCTGGTCGCGTAGAGCACCCGGGTTGCGGAATCCGCGAGCCCGCCCGCGGCCTGCACAAGGAGCGTGCTCTTGCCTATCCCAGGTTCCCCGCCGATGAGCACGCATGATGCCGGCACCAGCCCTCGACCGGAGGCCTCGTCGCCCCCCAGCACACGGTCGAGTTCACCGATGCCCGTGCTCAGCCGCACCACGGCGGGGCCTTGCTCGGTGATCGCGCCGAGGGGTGTCGCCTCCATCCCTGAGCCCGGGGATGCGGCATCAGGGCCCGCTAATACGGCGTCGGGCTCTGGTTCGGGCAGTTCGCGGAACGGCTCGAGGCTGTCCCACGTACCACAGTCGGGGCAGCGGCCGATCCACCGCGGGAAATCGGAGCCACAGCTGCTGCAGAGGTAGCGTGTTCGGGTCTTCGCCACGGGATCCCAGCGTATCCGCCGCCCAGCCCGGGTACCCTCCCTTCCAGAGGGATCGTCGCGGTCAGCCCAGCCTGATGCTCAGCCAGAGCCAGGCTCGAACGCCCGAAGCAGACCAAAGCAGACCGAGAGTGCATGCCGGACCCGAGCCCCTCAAACGTTCCACCCAAGCCCCCGGGCCCGGCCAAGTCGGTGGCCGCAGCACCGCCCAAGCAGCCCAACCCGTTTGCGCAGGTCTGCGTGATGTGCTGGCGCCGGCGGGTTCTGCGATTCCCGCTGTTGGTGGTCTTTGGTCTGATGCTCGCCACGACCCTGCTGACCCAGACGCCGGCAACGAAGTGGTGGCTTATCCCTGTCATTGAGAGGGCGCTCGGAGCCGAGGTCGAGGTCCGCTCGGTACGGGTCGCTGGTGACGGCGCCGTTGTTCTCCAAGATGTGATTTTCACGATCCCGGGCATCCCTGGCGAAGCTTCGCGCCTCCTGGAGGCGTCGCGTATCCGGATCGGTGTTGATTACACGGCGTCCGGGGCCGCAAGGCTCAGGCGTGTCATCTTCACCGAACCGACCATCCGTGTCGGTGTGAATGAAGAGTTCGACTTCAATCTTCAGCCGCTGCTTGGTCGGGAGTTGGGACGCGGCTCGGGTGGCTCCTTGCCAACGATCGAGATCCATGATGGCCTGCTTGAGGTTGGGGAGTACACGGCATCGGGCCGGTATACGCCCCTGCGACGCGTTCGTGTCGATGGCGAGCTGAGGCCCGCGGATGGTCGAGACCCGGTGCTCCAGGGATCGGAAGACGGCTGGGCCGCGGTTGGTACTGGCTACGAGATCAGGCTCCGTGATCTTGATGAGGCCGATGGGCCGGGGCAGATCGGTGAGCTCGACGTGTCGGGATCGATCACCGATGACTGGGTTCAGGTGGAAGTCGCGAACTTCAATCTCGCGGCCTGGCCCGCCTCGCGTGCGCCGTCGCCCGTGCGAGCCCAGCTTGAGCAGCTGAATGTGCAGGGTGCGATCACGCGAGCCGAGTTCGGCTTCGGTGTCGATGAGGGTTTCGTCGGTCGCCTTGACCTCGATCGTGTCGCGGTCAACCTCCCATTCGGGCTACGTACTGACGCGAGCGGCAAGAGCGCGCGGATGCGTGACGTCACCGGTTTCGTGCGGTTCAGTGAGCTGGGTCTTGAGGCAGACCTCTCTGGCGAGCTGGAGGATCTGCCATACCGAGTCCTGCTGGCGTACGAGGGGCTGGACGTCGATGCGCCCTTCACAGCCACCGTCGAAAGCGAGGGCTTCCGGCTTGAAGAGCGTCCCAATCTCTTGCCTTTCGTGCCGGAGATCGTCGCGCGGAATCTTGAGCTCTTCAAGAACCCGACGGCGCTGGTGGACGCCGATGTCAAGGTTGTGCGCACCGAAGCCGGCGGCGAAGTCGATGTCTCCGGAACGGTTCAACTCACGGAGGGCCGCGCTGCCTACGAAGGCTTCGCGTATCCCTTCGAAAACATCGATGCTGTGGTCTCGTTCGACGCGGAGAGCGTGAGCCTCGACTCGTTCAAGGGCACAGCGGTTAACGGTGCGAAGATCGATGCGCATGGCCTCTTCGCCCCGCTCGGGCCGACATCCGGCGTAGATCTGCATGTACACGTCGAGGACGTTCCGATCGACCGACTGCTTCGCGATGCGCTGGGCGAGGAGAAGCAGGAGTTCGTGAACGCGCTCTTTAGTGAGCCGAAAGCCGCGTTCCTTGATGCCGAGGGCATGTTCGATGACACGACCTTTCGTCTCGGAGCGGTCGGAGATATCGATGTCCATGTCAAGCGTCAGATCGGGATCGAGAGCATCTGGACCCGCGATATCGACGTCGAGTTCAGGGACGTCAACGCCCTGAGCGATTACTTCCCGCTCCCTCTATTCGCGGACCGTTTCGCGCTGCACATCAATGATGAGCGTGCGTTGATCGAGCCCATGACGATGTACCCGATCTCCGGTGGAACCGCGACCTTTGAGGGCGTCGTTCCGCTCTCTGATGATCCCGATCAGAGCGACCCTCCCGACATACGGATCACCGTTGATAACGCCGTGTGGGACGAGTTCGCGATCCGCGCCATACCCGATGAGGATCCGGGTGGGCCGGCCAGTGTGCGGCGGATGCTCCGGGCGCTGAATGGCTCCGGAACGATCGACGCGGCCGCTCGGGTATTGGGTAGGCCCGGCGGTGAGATCGGTTTCGAGGCCGACATCGACCTGGCGGGCATCGATGTCTCACCATTGGCTCGGGATCCGAGGACCGACCCGAGACTGTTGCTCCGCAGCTCTGGTGGCATGATGCGCGTCACCGAGTCCGGGCTCACGCTCTCGGTGGCCGCCGACGCCGAGCGGCTCGATGGCGGTTCCCGGCGCGGCGCTGGCCGCGCGGAGATCGATGCGCAGGCCTGGTTCACGCCCGGCGAGGATGCGCGGGTCGTCTCAACGGTCCGAGGCACGGACATCGACGTTGGTGCCCGAATCGAGGATCTGACCAAGGCGTTCAACGCGGAAGCGAGCCAAGCGCTCGCCGATCTGCGTGCACTCTGGGACCCATCGGGGTACGCCGACGTGCTCGTCGCAGTAGACACCCAGGGCGATGCGCGGGGGCCGCTGACCGTGGTCGATGTGCTCCGGACTGAGGCCGCGGATGTTGCGGTCGCGGGTGGGCGCCTCGGGATCGATACCACCGCGGGCACGGTCCGTGCCCGCGTGCGGGAGGAGATTACGACGGTCACCTTCCTGGGCACCGAGGCCAACCTCGCGTGGAACGGCGATCCCTTCGGCTCGGGCTGGCTCAGCGGCACCACAGCTTTCGATGAGTACGGCTTCTCGATGGGCGGCTGGTCGCTCGATGGCGCCGTGCTGGGCGTGGAAGCGAGCAACCCGGTCGCGCGCGCGATGCTCGTGGAATATGCGCCGCCCGACTCGGTACGGGTCTACGACGATCTTGCGCCAACGGGCATTGTGGATATTGAGGCGAACCTCGCGCCGGGCCCGATCCTCGACGGGACCATGGGCCAGCGGCTGGTCGGCCGCGTCTACCCGACGGCCGCCGAGATCACATTCAACGGTGACCGGATCGCGTCGCAAGACACACGCGGCGCGATGACATTCGCGCCAGAGGGTGTTGGGTTCGAATCGCTGACGGCGTTCGGTCCCGACTGGCGCGTGATCGTGGAGGGGACGATCGGGGCGATCGCGGACGGCGGTGCGACTATGGAGATCGATGTCGCGCTCGACGCAGATAGCCTCGGCGACGACATTCGGGTCCTGATCCCGCCCGATCTGCGCGAGGTAATGGAGAAGCTAGAGATCGAGGTCGGCGGCCCGGTTAGCGTCGGCGGCTTGCACGTCAGTGCGCGCCGGGACGGCGCAACGGGCGAAGCCTGGAGCCGCGCCGAGGGCACACTTACAGGGGAGGACGCGTCGATAAAGGTCGGCGTCGGGATCACCGAGGGGTCCGTCGCGGTGTCGTTCGATTCCTTCATCGCGGCTTGGCCAGGTGAAGTGACCACGAAGCAGCCCGAGTTCCGCCTGGAGGCTTTCGCGTCGAAGGCCTTGGTGCAGGGTGTTGATGCAACAGAACTCGGCGCGGTTGTGCGCACGGGTGACCCGCTTTCGAACGGGCTCAACCCGCTGCTGATCCCGTACTTTGGCGGCTCATGCCACGATGGGCGGATATCGGGGCAGGCACTCGTACGCCCAAAGAGCGAGGACCGGGCGAGGATCGAGGGAGACGTGCGGTTCAGCGGGCTGGAACTCGCTGGGGTGCTCTCCGACATGGAGCGTTCACGCGCGATCGAGGCGGGGGAAGAACCCAGTGCGTCGGAGCCAGGCAGCGGCCCGCAGGGCAGGCTCGATGGTCAGATCACGTTTGGCGGTGTACCTGAGGAGCCAGAGGGCTGGCAGGGCCGGGGGCTGTTCCGGGCCTCTGGGGGGCCTCTGGTGCTGTTGCCTGTCGTGCTCCCCCTTTTGGAGGTGGGCAACCTCACACCTCCAAGGGGGGCGCAACTCGACGTGGCGACCGTTTCGTTTTACATGGATGGACCTGTTGTGGCGTTCGAGGACCTGAGCCTGATGAGCGACACCCTGCTCGTGCTCGGGCACGGCACGATGACGCTCCCGGAAGCCGAGATCGATCTGCGGTTTCGGACACAGGCGAGGAGCCGCGTGCCGGTGATTAGCGCTGTGGTGGACACTCTGAAGGACGAACTGCTCAATGCTCGGGTGACGGGGACTCTGGCCGAGCCCAGATTCCAGACTCAGCCGTTGGGCTCGACCCGGCAGGCGTTGGCGCGTATGTTCGGAGCTTCGACCGAAGACGAAGCGAGCCAGCGTATGGACGAAATCGAGCGGGTGGCGAGGCAACGCTCTGGCAATCGCGGGGCGCTCCGGAGTGGTGCCCCGGTCGAACCGAGCGGACGATTCGGTGAGGCGCAGGGTGACGACGGGCAGGAGTCAGGCGAGTGACAGAGCACAACCGCGGCGAGTTGGATCCCATTGAGGCCGATGCGGCAACCGAGCCGCTGGCCGGCGCTGAGTCCGAGCGCGTGCGGCGCGCCGATGACGACGCGATCCAGCAGTCAGTCAACGAGCTGATCCGGTCGGTCGCGGGTGATGCGCTGGCTGATGACCGCGACGGTCGCTTCAGGCTGAGGCTGGTGCGTGAGCTCATCACCGCGGGCCTCAAGCTGATCCCCGACGGACGCGATACGGGTGAGCTCAAGCTGATGACCGCCGCGACCAAAGAGCTCCGGTACGCGCTGCGCGTGTTCGGTCGATATGCCGAGCCGCACAAGGTGACAATCTTCGGCTCGGCACGAACGCCCGAGACCGATCCCGACTTTGAGCACGCGGTGGAGTTCAGCCGTGAGATGGCCGAGCGGGGCTGGATGGTCATCACCGGCGCGGGTGATGGGATTATGAAGGCGGGCCACGTCGGCCCGGGACGCGAGGGGAGCTTCGGCGTCGCGATCCGCCTGCCGTTCGAGACGACCGCAAACGATGTGATCGCGGGCGACGAGAAGCTGATCCATTTCCGGTACTTCTTTACGCGGAAGCTCATGTTCCTCAGCCAAGCGGAAGCCGTGGCCCTCTACCCCGGCGGTTTCGGCACGATGGACGAGCTCTTCGAGACACTCACGCTGATCCAAACGGGTAAGGCCTCGATGGTCCCGGTTGTCCTCATCGAGCATGAGGGCGGACGATATTGGGAGACGTTCGACCGCTTCGTGCGCGACGAGCTGCTTGATAACCGGCTCATCAGTGCCGAGGACACGGGGCTCTACTACATCACTCGCGACGCGAAGGACGCGGCTGAGCACGTGAGCAACTTCTACCGCGTCTACCACAGCTCGCGATATGTGAAGGACGACCTGATCATCCGGCTCAAGTCGCCGTTGTCGGAGCGCGCGGTTGTGACGCTGAACGAGGAGTTCGCATCTCTCGTTCGCGAGGGCGAGATCGTTCAGCGCGGGCCCTACGACATCGAAGATGAGCATCTCGATCTTCCGCGCCTCGCGTTCACGCACACGCGGCACGCGTTCGGGCTGGTCCGCAAGCTCATCGATCGCATCAACGAGCTGGGCGCGGGCTGAGCGGCGTGCGACGCACCGGGCTCTGTCTCGTTGCGGCCCTTCTCGTGTCCGGGTGCTCTACACCCCCGGCGCGCGTTGACACCGATCTCTTCGAGAATGAGGCCCAGCCGATCGCGCCCACCGGCAGCCTGGGCGGTCTTGAGACCCGCGTCTGGCGTGTGCTCGATGAAGGCCATTTGGCCGGCATGCTCACCATGGTGGGGGCGGTCGAGACCCTCTCACCTGATCATGCCGCCGTCTGGCGCCGCGCGGGCCTGGTGTTCGTCCAGGTCCCGCTCTCCAGGCTCGCCGATCTCCGCCGTGCGTTGATCGCCGAGGGCCCGGCGTTCGAGACGTGGCACGGCCAGCGCCGCACATGGACGACCATTTCGTCCGGACCGCCCATCGACAACGGGCGTTGGTTGCTCGACGGCACCGGTGAGCGGCCGGTGGTAGGCGAGCGGTTGTTGTTTGAGGTGAGGGGCTGGACACTGCCAGGCGTCGCCGGCGGTGGCGATGTCACGCTCGGCGCTCGGGTGTCATCTGTGCCGCTGCGAGACCGGGTCGCGCTCGGGGCGAGTGGCCAGGCCCCGAGGCCGCTTCGGGGACTGAACGCGTCGTGGCATGCCGATCCCGAGATGGCCTATCTGATCGCGCCAGTGGCTGCGGGGGCTCCCTGGCCCCCGGTGATCACCGCGGGTGCGCCGACGCGCTACGACCGATTCGATCGTGACGTGCCCGCGGCAGACGCGTACCAGCCTGGTGCCGAGCTGCTCCCCGGTGCTCCCCCAAGGGGGCAGTCCGGTCCCCCGTCGATCGATCTCGTCGTCGCTGGCCACACGCTGCTCGGGCCCGATGCGAGCGGTGTTTCATCGCTCGTCGTGCTGATCGGCCGCGAGCCCGAGCGGTTCAGGCTGATCGACCCCGTGCGCCGCTAACATCGCTCCCTTGTTCCTGAGCCTCATTTATCTGGTGATTGGTCTCGTCCTGCTCGTTAAGGGCGCGGATGTTCTGGTCGAAGCTTCGGCGGCGCTCGCACGGGCGATCGGCATCCCGGCGTCCGTGGTCGGTCTGACCATCGTCGCGTTCGGAACCAGCGCACCCGAGATGGCCAGCGGCATCGCGTTCACACTTTCCGACCGCAGCGAGGTCGTCATCGGTACCGTTGTCGGATCGAACATCGCGAATGTCGCGCTGATTCTCGGCGTGACCGCGCTGGTCAGACCTATCCCGTGCCGTCGCGCGTTTACAGCGATCGAGGTCCCGCTGATGATCGGGGCGAGCGTGTTGTCCGCCGCGCTGATGGTTGATGGCAGGATCACGGTGCTCGAAGGCATCGGGCTGCTGCTGTTCGTCGCGGCGTATATCGCCAAGCCGACCTCGGACGCCGAGGAGCTCGGACGCGAGGTCTCCGAGTCGCAGCCTGATGAGGGCCCCGGTGCACCACGTTGGGCGCTGAGGATGTCCCTGATCGTGCTCGGGATCGCAGGGCTTACCTTCGGCTCGCAACTGCTCATCAGCGGTGCCGAGACGCTGGCGCGGGCGGCCGGTGTGCCCGAGTTCGTGATTGGGCTCTCGCTTGTGGCGATCGGGACGAGCCTGCCCGAACTCGCCACCGCGGTCCGGGCCGCGATGAAGGGCCACAGCGATATCGCAGTTGGGAATGTCATCGGGTCGAACGTTTTCAACCTGCTCGGGGTGGTGGGGGTCTCAGCGGTGTTTGCGCCGCTGGCTGTGCCGACGTCCGTTCTCGGACGCGACCTGTTGGTCATGCTGGGCCTCGCTCTGGCGTGCTTGCCCATCATGGTTACGGGGCGTCGGATCAATCGCTCTGAGGGGTTCCTGTTGCTGAGTGTGTACTTGGGGTATGTCACACTTCTCTATCTCACCAGGGACGCGTAATCGCCCCGGTGATCGGTGGTTCGCTCCCGCCCGGGCCGGAGTCGCGAGCCAACGCTGCCGATAGCTACTCCGCATGCTCCGAGTCCCGATGAAGCAAGCCCGCGAGGGCATGGTCCTCGCCCTGCCCATCCAGCACCCGGTCCGTCAGGGCACGGTTCTGCTCCGCCAGGGCGCGACGCTCGAAGAGCGATCGATCAGCCGCCTTCGTGAGATCCATTGCCCCGAGGTATGGATCGATTACCCGCCGCTCGAGTTCATCGCGCAGTACATCAACACGAAGGCAATGGAGGCGCACCGGAACGTGCTCCGCTCCATGAGCGAGTCATTCACGGGTATTACCGATTCGGCGAGCGCCAAGCTGGACTACCCGCGGTATCGCCGAGCGGTGACGACGCTTCTGGGCGCGATCCGCGATAAGCCGAAAGCCGCGCTCTTCCTGAACGAGATGGTCAGCGGGCATCGGCCTCTGGCTCGCCACGCGGGCAACGTGTGCATGCTCTCGCTGCTGACCGGGCTGAAGCTCGACTTCTACCTCGTACGCGAGCGGCCCAGGCTGTCGCCCGTGCTCGCGCAGGACGTCTCGACCCTGGGCCTTGCCGGGATGCTCCACGATGTCGGCATGCTCCGGCTCGAGGAACCGCTCCTGCTCGCGTGGGAGGACGGCGCCGATGAGGAAGATCCGCGGTTCGCCGAGCATGTGAGGCATGGTCGCCGCATGCTGCAAGGGCAGGTCGATCCGGTGTCGGCCAACGCTGTGCTCCACCACCACCAGCACTTTGATGGGACGGGCTTCCCCCATGAGTTCGAGCGGGACGGTCAGCCGATCGGTCAGCGCGGCAGACGCATTCACATCTTCGCTCGAATCATCACGGCGTGCGATCTGTTCGACCGCCTGAGCTACCCGCCCTCGTGCCGCGCCTCGCCTGGTCCCCCCAGGCCGCAGCCGGCGGTGCGCACATTCAAGCAGATGCTCCAGGCACCCTACTCGGACTGGGTCGATCCAATGGTGCTTCGCGGGCTTATGGCGGTGGTGCCCCCGTACGCCCCGGGGACGATCGTCGAGCTGAGCGATGGGACTAACGCGGTCGTCGTCGAGTGGGATCGTGGTGAGCCATGCAGGCCGACCGTGACGTTGCTCCCGGAGCTCGCAGAGCCCGGCTCGGGCCCGGGCGGGTTCAGGCGTGATGATGACCAGCCCGCCGAGACGATCGATCTACGCCGGCGCCCCGACCTCTTTATTCGTCGCGTGGGCGATGAGCTGGTCGAAAACGACAACTTCTACAGTGACGGCGCAGAGCAGTACGACGTGCTCGAAGCGGCCAAGGCGATGCTCAACCGCGCTGGAAAGCTCGAGGAAGCCGCGTCGGTGCGACGCGCGGGCTGATATCGATCAGCCCCCCTGCTGTGGACGCTGACCGCCGCTCCATCCGCTCCGTCCCTGACCGGCGGCAGGCCTTGTCATGCCTGCTGGGTAGCCACCCTGGCGGCCGCCGAGCGCGGCGAGTTGTTCCTCGGTCCATTCAACACTGATGACCTCGCCGGGTGTGGGTTCGCGGAGCAAGACCTCGTCGCCCGCATCGATCCCGGCGAGCACCTCCGCGTGCATCGCGCTGCGCCGCCCGACGCGGACAGGCACACGCTCATACTTCGCGCCCGCAGGGCGATACACGTACCGCACCGAGCCCTCGGAGAAGATTGACTGCACGGGAACAGTGAGTGTCTCATCGACCTCGCCGAGCACGAGCTCGGCCTCGCAACGCATGCTGGGCTTGAGTATCGGGTCGGGATCGTTGATTTTCAGGCGGACGGTGTACTCACGACGGTTTGGGTCGCGCCAGCCGCCAGATTCTGCGAGCACACCGACGGACTCGACGCTCCCGCTGAACGTTGTCCCACGAGCGGCATCGACGGTGATGTTGGCCTTCTGACCCGGTCGGATACGCCCCGCGAGGCTCTCGTGGACGCGGACGGACGCGACCATCTCGCTTGTGTCGGGAAGCACGATCGCCAGCTCGTTCGGGCGGAGCTGCCGCCCGACCTGCAGCGGCCCCTCGTTGTTGCCGCGCCATCCACCGGTATCGAGGCTGGTCGCATAAACGACGAGGCCCGCGGTCGGCGCGGTGATTGTGGCGTTCTCAAGCTCGCGCTGCAGCTTCTCAAGCTGGTCCTGGCGGAGCTGGTATCGGCGTTGCTCACTCGCGCGATCTGCGGCCTTGTTCTGCAGGTTAATCTCGTTCTGTTCGAGGACGCGCTTCACCTCTTCTTCAGCGTTGAGCACGTCCGACTCGCGGCTCTTCATCTCCTTCGGCCGCTGGTACTGGATGTAGCTCTCCTTGTCGAGCTGGGCGATCTCGTAGGCCGCCTCGGCCTCGGCGAGGTTGATCCCGTCGAGCTTCCACTCGTCGGTGCTCAGGAAACCCTGGGCCTCCAGCTCGGTGGAACGCTCGTACTTCTCGCGGAGGCGGTCGAGCTGGCGGCGACGGTTCTCGATCTCAACATCGAGTTCCTTCTGCTTCTTGATGTCGTCGCCGTTGAGCCACTGCTGCAGCGCGAGCTGCGCGAGCTCCAGATCGAGCTCCGCGTTTCGGAGCGCGTTGTCGTTTTCGCTCACCTGGATTCGGTAGCTCGATTCCGCAGCACTCGCTTCGTTCTTCGCGCTCTCGACCTGCAGCAACGCCTCGTCGATCTTGGACTGGATCTCCTCGGTGTTGAACTTCAGAAGCACCTCGCCCTGCTCGACCCGGGTGCCTTCCTTGATGATCTCGACAATGGTGCCAACCCGCTCAAGCCGATTGCGGAGTTCGACCTGCTGACGGGCCGCGAGTTCACCCGTTGCCACAGTCGTGATATCGAAGCTGGTGACCGAGGCCTCGGTGATATCCGCGGTCTGCATGCCTGCGCCGGCCTTGCCCGAGCCAGACGCCCAGATCGCGGTTGCACCACCGGCGGCGGCGACAACCGTCACCGCGGCCAGCACCTTAAAGAACGCCGGGCGGGTTGAGGCCTTGCTCGTTCTGCTGATCCGCGTGCTCATCTGGCCGGCTCCGTATCTGTTTCGCTTCTTCTGGGGTCAAAGGCTGATCCGGCGTTCTCTCGGGAGAGCGCCGGTAGACCCACGGTGAACAGTTCGGGGACATAGAGGCCTCGGATGTCACCAGGGACCACCCGAGGACGAGGTGCACAGATAGTTAGCTACCAGGCGCCCTGAGGTTGCGTAGCGTCGCGGTATGGCCCCTGAACACACCAGACGCCCGCTGATCGTGGTCGCCGCAGAGGTGGAGGCAGAGGCAATTGCGGCCAGATTCGGCGTGTCGCTGGACCGTCTGGTTCCCTGGGAGGTCTGCCGCTTGGGCAGCGGATCTGGTTCTCCGGATCTGCTGCTGACTGGGCTTGGTGAGGCGAATGCGGCCGGGGCCACCGTCCGTGCGTTCGATCCGGATCAGCACCAGGTCCTGGTCTCCGCAGGTATCGCAGGAGCATTGCCCGGTCCCCCCGAGGCAGGCGGAATCCCGATCGGTTCGGCGGTTGTCGCGAGCTACTCCAGGCCTGATGTCGGGGTGAGCACGCCCGATGGCTTTCTGGACGCCTGGGAGATCGGTTTTCCACTGGGCGATTTCAGCTCCCAAGGCCTGCCGGCGTCGGGAGACTGGTTGGAGCGGGCGCGGCGTTCGGCGGACACGAGCGGCACCGTGCTAACGGTCTCGATGTGTTCTGGAACCGATGCGCTGGCAAGCGAGCGAGCCCAACGAACGGGGGCAATCGCCGAGGCAATGGAAGGGGCCGCCGTAGGCCTGGTTGCTCATCGCCTCGGTGCGGCCTTTCTTGAGTTGCGTGTGATCAGCAACACGACGGGGGATCGCGATAAGCAGCACTGGGAGATCGCCAGAGCGCTCGAGAACCTGGGTGTGTTCTGTGCAGCGGTTCTCGGACCAGGCCGGGAAGGCCGGTAGGCGACCGCACCTCTGCGGGCTTGGGCGGATGGGTAGGTCGTGCGGGGCATTCCGGCTCGGGGACGCTCCCCGGGTTCGGCGGAGCCTTAATGACGGCGGTTCCACGACCGATCGGACCTTGGCGTTCCGGGGGTCGCACGCGCGGGCCAGGTGGGCGTGCGCAGGGAGCCGGTGTCCATGGGGTCGGGCGAGCGTGCCAAGGGATTCTTCAAGCGGGCCGGTAAGGCCCTGACTGCGGGCGCAAGCCCGGTCGCGATCGATTTCGGGACCGGTGCTCTGAAGCTGCTCCAGATCGACGGCGGTGATCAGCCACAACTCATCGCGGCAGCCCGTGTCGATACGCCCGATGACCTGCTTAGCGACCCCGCGGGTCGCCTCCAGTTCCAGACCGAGACGCTGCCGCGCCTCGTCCGCACGATGAAGTTCCGGGGCAAGCGCGCGGTGTGCACGATCCCGGCGACGCAGACCTTCTGCAAGCCCGTGCAGGTCGGCGAGGGCGAGCGGTCGTCGAGCCGGGGTGTGGTCGATCACGCTGTCGCGAATCAACTCGGGTGCGATCCCCGTGCGATCGTTACCCGTCAGATCGAGGTCGGCCCTGTCCAGGGCAACAAGCTCGAGATCGCGGCGCTGGCGACGGGACGCAAGCTCGTTGAGCGGCTCATGGAATCCGTCAAAACCGCGAAGCTGGAGCCGGTGGGGATCTTCAGCGAGTTCGAGGCAATGGTCGCGGGTCTCGCATCGCCAACCGATGAGCCCGAGGACGCGTCGGCTCTCTACCTCGACATCGGGGCGCTGACGACCGCCGCGGCGATCGCGCACGGCCGAACGCTGGCGTTCGCCAGGTGCCTCGAGGTCGGCGGTCATCATCTCGACGACGCGGTTGGCAAGCAGGTGAAGGTCGGGATCGAGCGTGCAAGGGAGATCCGTGCCCAGATGGACGGTCCGGTCCAGGTCGCCGAGCGGAGCGGGGCGAGCACCAACAGGTTCACAAAGCGGATCAGGCACGACATCGATCTGACAAACCTGACCGAGATGATCGTGGACGAGGCACAGCTCTGTGTTCGGTACCACGACTCGATGTTCCCGCAGCGTCCGGTGAGGAAGGTCGTGTTCGCGGGCGGGGAGGCCTCGTGGAAGGGCCTTTGCCGCCACGTTGCCCAAGGCCTGCGTTTGCCGGCACAGATCGCCGATCCGCTTGCGCGGGTTGCGCGTTCGGGCTCGGAGCCCACGACAGGAGTTGATCTGACCCAGGCCCAGCCCGGCTGGGCGGTGCCGCTCGGGCTTTGCCTGAGCAAGCCGGAGCTGTGATTGGCGCGACCGAGCGCATGCCCGAGGGAGGGCGGACACCGTGAACAACATCTTCAGCCAGAACGATGCCGGCGGGCAGAGCTTCCTGCCCGGCGACTACGTGCAGGCGAAGGCCGACACGAAGACGAACCTGCTGGGCGTGGTCGCCTTCACGTTCGTGATGTTTGGCGTCGTCGCGATGTTCGTGATCAGCAACCGCCGCTGGGAGTCGGTCCGGAGCGATCAGGAGCAGGTCGCGCAGGATTATGAGCTCGCGCTGGCCAGGATCACACAGCTGCAGGAACTCGAGGCGACGCGCAAGGAAATGCTCGGCAAGGCGCAGGTGGCCACGGCACTGATCGAGACACTGCCACGCTCGGTACTGCTGGGCGAGCTGGTGCTGCGTATGCCCGAGGGCCTCAGCCTGGATGAACTGACGATCGAGAGCAAGAGGGTCAAGACAGAAGCCACCCCGGCCAGCGCCAAGGGCAAGCGGGGCTCGCTCCAGAACAAGGGCGCGAAGCCTGCCGAGGAGCCCGAGACCCCAAAGGCTCCGAAGTTCACCTACTCGTTGAGCATTGTTGGGCTCGCGGCAGAGAACAACATGGTCGCCGACTACCTGGCGGCTCTGAAGGGTTGTCCGCTGCTCGACGACGTGGAGATCGAGTACATCCGGACCACGAAGGTCGGCGACTGGAGCTACCGCCGCTTCCGGATCCTGGCGGTGCCCAACCAGGACGCCGACATCACCGAGCTCGCGAGCATCCAGCAGGCGATGCTCGAGCCGGGCGATGCCGGGGCTGAGGGCGAGGACGCCGGTGTCGGCGGGGGTCTGTTCGACATGGCCTGGGGCCTGTTCGCGGGCACCCGCGACGGCGATGAGCAAGACGAAGAGGCCGGATCGATCGCGAACGTCCCCGAAGACGGTGAGGAGTGAGCCATGGTGTTCGGACGCCGTGAACTGGTGATGTCGGTGGTGGTGCTCGCGGTTCCTGTCGCGAGCTACTTCCTCGTCTTCAAGCCTCAGAACGCGCGGATCGAGGCCGCGAAGACCGAGGTGTCGCACAAGATGAGCCTGCTCGCGCAGCTTGAAGCGGAAGCCGAGCGGACCGAAGACCTGATGGCCGAGAACGCGGAGATCGCCTCGCGCATCGAGACCATCGAGGCGAGGCTCCCCTCCGACAAGGAGGTTGATGAGGTGATCCGCCAGGTCTCGAACCTCTGCGTGCAGGCTGGGCTCGCGCAGCCCGCGCTCGCCTCCGAGGATCCTGTGAGGGCCGCGACCTACATGGAGCAGCCGCTGACACTGAAGACCACGGGCGACTTCCGCGGGTACTACGAGTTCCTGCTCATGCTCGAGCAGCTCCCGCGTGTGACCCGGATCAGCGACCTGGAGGTCAAGGCGCCGCGCAACGCCCGCGAGGGCGATGACGGGATCGTCGATATCGAGTTCACCTTGAGCATCTACTTCCAGGCCGAAGGGGACGCGGCATGAGCGACTACGACACCCAGAGCCTTCCATCGGGCGACGACAACAGCCGGGTGCCAGAGGAAGCGGCCGGTGGTTTCGGCGCCGCTGGCTTCGGCGGTGGCGAGTTCATGGACTCGGCGCCCAAGGCACGCATCAGTGCGCAGACCGTCATCCTGATCATGATCGGTGTGCTCGGCGCGGGCCTGCTGTTCGGCATGCGCAGTTTCGGGTTGGGTCCGGTCGATGCCCTGACCGAGGTCAAAATCGACTACGAGCCCCCGCAGGAAGCTGAGGAGCTCCGCAAGCAGGTCGCGGAAGTCATAGAGGAACTCGACCGGTCGGAGGTCCCCGCGCAGATCCCAGCCGAATGGATCGAGCGCAATCCGTTCGCTCTCACTGTGAGCGACGACGAGGACGTGGCCGAGGCCCGGTCCACCGGACCCGACGAGTCGGCGCTCGCGGCGGCTCGTCTCCGCGACGATGTCGATCTCGCGATCGAGGGTCTCGAGATCGGCAGCATCGTGGGGGGACGCGTCCCGGTCGCACGGGTTAACGGCGAGATGCTCCAGGTGGGCGATGTCATCGATGAGGTGCTCACGATCCAGGCGATCGAGGGGCGCGTTGTCGAGGTCCGCGGCGCGGATGGCCGGGTTTTCCAAGTTGATCCCGATGGGGTCGTGACCGAGGTCGGGGGCTGAGGGCCGCGCCGGGCGGAATCGCTCGGTCTCGGCGGCGCGTGACTGCATGCCAAACGACGGTATCGATGACATCCTGAGCAAGCTCGGCATCGAGGACGACCTCGATGACAGCCAGCGTCAGCTCGGTCCGGCAGACCGGCTTGCCCCGGCGGATCCACCGGGGCCTGCCCCTGTCGAACCGCCTCCGCCCGGTCGTGGTCTGCACACGATCGATACCGAGGAGGCCGCGTTCAGCCCGCTGCCCGCCGTGCCAGGGCACCAGGGCGGGCGGTCGAAGGCGATCGAAGACCCCGCGGTCCGTCGCCAGCCGCGGCAAGCCGCGAAGAGCAGCGTCGGAGACGCGTTCAGCGATATCTACAGCCCCGAGGGCGCGAGTGATGCGCCCGAACTCGCGAAGATGCTTGTCGAGTCCGGCGCGATCACGAGCGAGCAGCTCTCCAATGCCAACAACGTGATCAAAGCCAGCCCGGGACGATCTCTGGCCCAACTCGTGATCGAGCAGGGCGCGGATGAGGAGGCGGTGCTCCGGGTGGTTGCCGAGTCCGCGGGCGCAAAGTTCGAGCGGCTCGATTTCGAGAGCGAGGACGGCGCGTTCGACGGCACCATGCTGCAGCGGCTCGGGATCGACTTCGCGAAATCGAGCATGGTGATCCCGATCCGCCGCGAGGGGCCCCGTGTGGTTGTCGGCGCTACGCGTGCAAGCGATGTCCACTTGGTCGATGAGGTTAAGCGAAAGCTGAACGTTCCGAGCGTGAAGCTCGTCGTTGTTACCAGCGCCGACATCAAGAAGGCCCTGGACACCCTTGGCGAGAGCGATGCGCCCGAGGTCGATGTCAACGAGCTGCTCGAGGGGGTTGAGGAGCAGGACGTTGAGGTCGATCAGACCAGCAGCAACGAGCCGGTCGATCTTGAGGCCGCGGCGGGCGAGAGCCCGGTTATCCGCTATGTCAACTACATCATCCACACCGCTGTCCGCGAGGGCGCGAGTGATATCCACATCGAGCCGCAGGAGAAGAAGGTCAAGGTCCGTTTCCGCATCGACGGCGTGCTCTTCGAGATGATGAACCCGCCCGCGAGCATGGGCGCGGCCATCACGAGCCGCCTGAAGATCATGGCGGACCTGGACATCTCCGAGCGCCGTGTCCCGCAAGACGGCCGCATCCGCTGCACGGTGCAGGGCCGCAAGCTCGATCTGCGTGTCTCGACGCTGCCCACCCCGACGGGCGAGAAGACCGTGATGCGTATCTTGGATACCAAGAGCATCAACGTAAAGCTCGAGCAGTTGGGGTTTGAGGACGAGACCTTCGAGATCTGGAATAACCAGGTCCAGAGCCCGCACGGGATCATCCTTGTGACCGGCCCGACGGGTTCGGGTAAGACCACCACGCTCTATTCGAGCCTGCGGGTGCTCGACAAGGTCAAGCTGAACATCTCCACCGTGGAAGATCCGGTCGAGTATCACCTCGACGGTATCACCCAGACTCAGACCCACGAGAAGATCGGGATGACCTTCGCTGCGGCGCTCCGCGCTCTCTTGCGTCAGGACCCGGACGTGATCATGGTCGGTGAGATCCGTGACCTTGAGACCGCGCTGACCGCGGTGCAGGCCGCGCTCACGGGTCACTTGGTGCTCTCGACGCTTCACACGAACGACGCCCCGAGTTCCGTGACGCGACTCGTGAACATCGGGCTCGAACCCTTCCTGGTCGGCGCTGCTATCAACGCGGTGCTGGCTCAGCGTCTCGTGCGTCGCCTGTGCACGAACTGCAAGGCCCAGGAGACTCCCAGCGAGGAACTGGCCGAGTACCTCGAGATGAACGGGTTCCCGAGCAGCGAGCAGTGGGTCGCCAAGGGATGCGACAAGTGCCGCCAGACCGGGTATCAGGGCCGTGTCGGTATCTACGAGCTGTTAAGCGTTGATGATCAGGTCCGCGATGTGATCGCTCGTAATCCGAATGTGAGCGAGTTCCGCCGGCTGTGCCTTGAGCGCGGCATGGTCAGTCTGCAAGCGGATGGCCTGAAGAAGGTTGCCCGCGGGTTGACGACGGTGCAGGAGATCCTGCGTGTGACGCGCGAGGGGCATTGATGGTTTGCGGCCGCCGAATGAGTTCCCGGTGTGGCGGCCGAGATCAGGATGTTGCGGTTGACATCACACTGGACGCGCTGGTCAAGCAGTACATCTCGGTGTTGAAGCCGAAACTCGACAAAGAAATCGAGTGGTTCGCGTCGGCGCAAGGCATCGAGGAAGCGATCGACCGCGGCTCCCGGTGTGAGTACCAGGATGGGCGGCTTCATTCACATCAGTACCGGGTAGGCAAAGAAGCCCTTGCTACCTTCAGGGAAACGATGCTGAGTAGGCGTGCAGAGATTGCGGCCTGCACTACTTTCGAGGAACTGAGACTCATCGTTGAGGATGAGGCTCATCGGCACGCCCGGATCGGTGAACTGGCGGTCTACGACATCGCGAGTCGTATTGGTGCCGCGCTCGGGCTGATGCCTGATCGTGTGTATCTCCACGCTGGTACACGAAAGGGAGCGTCAAATCTTGGTCTTTGTGGCGCGGGTGGTTCGATCTCGATCGATGAACTCCCCAAGGAGATGCGGGTTCTTAGTGCCGATGACGCCGAGAACTTCCTCTGCATCTACAAGGACGAACTCGCACGCCTCGCCGCATAGGCCTCAGGGACACCCCACCAGCCACACGTTCAAGAAAAACCCGAGGTCGTCCAGATCGACGACCCCGTCCGTACTCCCAAACCCAGGCTGTCCTTCGAGGGTTGCACCGGTTGTCGTCACGTCGGCGACCGATGCCACGCCCCCGAGCCAGAAGTTCAGGTAGTAGCCCAGGTCGTCGAGGTCGACGGCGCCGTCCGGCACACCGAAGTCCGGCTGACCGACCAGCGTCGCGCCGGTGGTGGTCAGATCCGCAACGCAGGCAACCGGGGGCGTGATCCTGCGGATCTCGACGCGGTCCACCTCGTACGTGAATCTCTGGTTCTGTGCCGGCGAGGACACTGGCTGGATGCCCGCGTTGAACGCAGCTCCGAAGAACTGGTCCGGTGCCCAGGCGTTGAGGTGTATCCGGAGCGGATCGGTCACGATGCCCGGCAGGGCACCGTCCGGCACGGTCACGGTCTCCGAACGCACCAGATCCCCGTTGATGAACCAGTCGATCTGTGTTGGCCGCCACTCGATCCGATAGGTGTTGAACTCTGTCAGATCGTGCCCCGCCGGTTGGACGAACTGGCCGTTGCCGGGCTGACTGAAATCGTCGTCCACGAAGACATTGGTGAGGATTCGATCAGACGAGCCCGGAATGTCGTTCGAGAGCAGTTCCCAGTCGATCTCATCGCGGATGAACCCGTTGGTCGTGTACGAGAACAGGGAGCCGAGGATTCCGCCCGGGGTGCCCGCTTGCAGCCGCGACCTTGTCTCGAAGATCAACCCCTCGCCAAGCTCGAACACCTCGACGGTTCGGATCTCCGATCCAAAGAACGAGAACCCGGATGGGTTGTACGTGTCCACCACGAGCTTTGCGGTCCCCCCGGACACCTCGATCGGCGATGACGGCGGGCGCATCTGCGTGCGGCCCAGGAACGTGCCGTTGCCGGTGGGCTGGAACCAGAGGCTCGTGTCAATTTGTGTGGCATCGAACTCATCGACGAGCAGTACATCTGGGTCGATCGGCGGGGGTGGACCTCCCTCGGTCAGCGAGGCTGAATCGACTGCCGCCGCGATAAACGCCGGGGACTGCCCGTCGTTCGTGAAACTGTCCACAGCGATCGTGGCGTTCGCGGCCACAGCTCCCGCGGGCGATTCCGCGGTTAGCGCGAAGTTCTCGGTGATTGAGCCCAACTCCGTGCCGACGAATCGTGTGTTATAGACGGGGTCCGAGGGGTCGAGCGGGTCACCGATCAGATTCCCGTTCGTATCGATCCAATCGATGCGGAACGCGCACTCGCCGTTGATTGCGCCGCTGAAGTTTCGGGCAAAGATCTGAAACGTGTACTCCTGTCCAGGCTGTATCCCGTTCACCCTCTGGGTGATGCCGACGAACTCGTTGTAGCCCAGCCCGTCGGTCGCGTTCTGGCCCGAGAGCGCGAGCACCAGCTCACCGCTGATCGTGACGAATGTCAGACTGGTGTCGGTCGTGTTGGGGCTGAAGAACCCGACCCACTCTCCCGGGCGCTCCTCTGGCGGATCCGTGGAAACGACCAGATCGCCAAAGCCCGAGTTCACGAGCAGGTTCTGGCCATAGGCGGTCGGTACGACAAGCAGGAGACCGGCAATAAGCAGCGTGCGAAGCATTTCGATCCTCCGAGAGCACCGTCCTCTTCGCAGCCCAGACCGAGCCGGACGACCTCCCGGAAACAAGTGTTGAATCACTGGGCCGGGTGTGAAGAGCGCCAGGGTCAGTGATGGCCCGCAATCTAGTAGCTCAAGAAGTACCCCAAACTATCCAGATCCACAAGGCCAGCGGGTTGGGCCGGACGCCGCCTTTCCGGAACCGAATCACTCCGCCGCGACCGATTCGAGCTTATCAGCGAGCAGGCGCTCGAACCCGCCGCTGATCGCGCTCATGGTGTGCTGATCCACGCCGTAGCAACTCAACCAAAGGGTCGCGGCCATCGGCCCTCCGCAGGCCTCGGCGATGCAGCGGAAGTACGCGTGATTCACACCGGGGATGATCGCGGCGAAGTCGCGAGGCGCGTTGTTCACACGGACGGTGCCCTCAAGCGTGCCGTATCCCGGGAGCGCAAGTGAGAATGGCTCGCCTACTGCAGGAGGCGTGCCGCCGAGCAACGCGTGGCATGCCTCTGCTTGAGAGCAGCCGATCGGCAAGTGGCGGACGATAACCTCGCGCTTGGTGCCCTTGTGGCGCTCGAGATAGTGCTTCAGCCCGGCGAGCTCGAACGCCCAGCCGGTGCGCACCGAGTCGTAGTCTTCGTCGCCGTCGGCGCCCGCACTGAACCCCGAGTGCACCAGATCAAGCACGGTTTCCCCGCCATCCTGAGTGATTGTCCACTCCTGGACCGTCGGGAATGCACCGAACGCCCCCTCGTGCCGGATGCACACGCGGTGGGGCGGATCGAACTCCGTGAAGACACCATCCCCGCTCGCCCAGTTTTCGCCCCAGCTCATGCTCACGACGCCGCCCTTCTGCGGGTCACTCTCGGCGATCGTCGGGAACCAGTTCGTCAGTTCCGACGCCTCGGTCAGCGCCCGGAACACATCCTCGGGCGATGCGGCAATTCGGAACGTCGTCTCAACGGATCGGCTGTCAGCCATCGTCATGCTCCTTCTTCTGCGCTGTGTCATTCGGACCTGCGCCGGTTGGTGTGTTTTCGAGCGGTTCGAGATCGCGTGTCACCGCCTGGTGCGAGAACGCCACCAGCCGATACACACGCGCGCCCGGGCTGTTCGGTGTGCTGTGCTTCGCGACGAGCGCGGCGAGCACAGCCGCGAGATCCGTCGCGAAAGCCTCGCGCGCTCCGGGGCTCACGAAGTGGACCTGGGTGTCGATCGACAGTGTCGGGACGTTCTTCCCGGTGCGCTTCGCTCTTGGCAAGATCGCGCCGAGTTCGCGGATCGCGCGTGAACAGAGGCCCAAGAGGAAGCCGGCGCTCCGTTCGTCGGGATCTGTGTGCTCATCAAGGGCCGCCGGCCCCAGCGCTTCGGGGCTGACCACGTATCCCAGGGCGGCGGGCCTCATCACCCGCTCGGTGAACCCACGCCGCTGACGCTCGACATCGAGCTCGATCAGGCCCCGTTCTTCCAGTTCCCTGAGGTGGTAGTTCAGCTTCTGGCGCGCGATGCCCAGACGGCGGCTCAGGCCCGAGGCCGAATCCGGGGACTCCGCGAGCGCCCCAAGCACGTCTCTCCGGAGCTGGCCAAGGAGGCTGGCCGCGTCCTCAGGATCAGTCAGAACTCGGACGGGGATGGGCATGACTGGAGTGTACAATTGACAATTTGATTTGTCAATAATCACTCTCAGATTTCCCTCCCCCCGGATCCGCAGGAGTTAGGCTTCACTCACCTGCCGACCGAGCAGTTTCCGGAGGTGCCCCGTGACCCTGCCAGATGCCACTCCCGAGGGTGCGATCGAGAGCACCCTGACGGAAACCAGGCGGTTTGATCCGCCTCTGCCCAGCGGGCCGATCGAGTCGTGGCACATTTCCTCGCTCGACGATTACAGGAAGATTCACGCTCACAGTGTCGAGGACCCCGAGGGTTTTTGGGCCGAGGTCGCCGGCGACCTGGACTGGTTCAAGCCCTGGGACCGGGTGCTTGAGTGGAAAGCCCCGGATGCCAGGTGGTTTGTCGGGGGACAAACGAACCTGTGCCACAACTGCGTGGACCGGCAGGTCGGGCACGGCTGGGGGCAGGCTACCGCGATCATCTGGGAGGGCGAGCGGATCGGCGAGGGTGGGCCCGAGGTGCGCACGCTGAGCTACGCCGAACTCCAGTACGAGACGGCGCGGTTTGCCGAGGCGCTCGAAGAGGCCGGTGTCCAGAAAGGCGACATCGTCACGATCTACATGGGCATGGTCCCCGAACTCGCGATCGCGATGCTCGCGTGCGCACGGATCGGTGCGGCTCACTCGGTGATTTTCGGCGGCTTCAGCAGCCAGGCGATCGCCGACCGCGTCGGGGACGCCAAAAGCAAGGTGATTGTCACATGCGACGGCGGTTACCGGCGCGGCTCGGTCGTACCGCTGAAGGCCAACGTTGACGAAGCTTGCAAGATGGATGGGTGCTCGGGAGTCGAGCGCGTATTCGTCCTCC
Source organism: Planctomycetota bacterium (assembly GCA_039186605.1). Classification (GTDB taxonomy): domain Bacteria; phylum Planctomycetota; class Phycisphaerae; order Phycisphaerales; family UBA1924; genus JBCCZZ01. The sequence continues at coordinate 67,980 of JBCCZZ010000007.1, forward strand.
GTCGGTGCAACAACCACACCGATTGGGTCGAGGGTCGCGATGTCTGGTGGTCCGATGCGATCAAGAACAAGCCGGGCGAGCGGCGCTGTGAGCCGCTCGACTCCGAGGACCTCGCGTTCGTGCTCTATACCTCGGGCTCAACCGGCAAGCCCAAGGGGATCATGCACTCGGTCGGCGGGTACATGGTCTACACATACCTGACGAGCAAGCTGACCTTCAACCTACAGCCCGGCAGGGATCAGATCTACTGGTGCACCGCGGATTGCGGGTGGATCACCGGTCACAGCTACATCGTCTACGGCATCATGCCCAGCGGCGTGCCGACTCTGATGTACGAGGGCGCTCCGGACACACCCGGCAAGGACCGGTTCTGGGACATCGTCGAGCGGCACAAGGTCACGCAGTTCTACACCGCGCCCACCGCGATCCGCGCGTTCATGAAGTGGGGTGATGAACACCCCGCGCGCCATGATCTGTCCAGCCTGAAGGTGTTGGGCACCGTCGGCGAGCCCATCAACCCCGAGGCCTGGGTCTGGTATCGCGAGAAGATCGGGGGCGATGCATGCCCGATCGTCGATACGTACTGGCAGACCGAAACCGGCGGGCACGTGATCACCCCCTTGCCCGGTGCGACGCCCACGAAACCCGGATCTTGCACATTGCCATTCTTGGGTGTGGATGCCGCGATCTGCGACCCGGACGGTACTGAGAAGGGGCCCAACCAGGGCGGTCTGCTGGTCATCCGCAAGCCCTGGCCTGGCATGCTTCGCGGCGTGCTGGGCGATCGCGACCGATTCATCGATACCTACTGGAGCACTGTCAGAGTCGATGGCGAGCCCGTCTACGCCGCGGGCGATGGCGCGCGGCGGGACGACGACGGCTACTTCTGGATCATGGGCCGCATCGACGACGTCATTAACGTGTCGGGTCACCGCATGGGAACGATGGAGGTCGAGAGCGCACTGGTCAGCCACGATGCGGTGGTCGAAGCAGCGGTTGTGGGCTTCCCACACGAGATCAAGGGCACCGGCATCGCGGCCTTCGTCACGCTCTCACCGGGTGCCGACGCGAGCGACGATCTGAAGAAGGCCCTGCGCGAGCATGTCGGTGGTGAGATCGGTGCGATCGCGAAGCCCGATCAGATCCGCTTTGCGGACGCGCTCCCCAAGACTCGAAGCGGCAAAATCATGCGGCGGCTCCTCCGCGATATCGCCGCGGGCGTCGAACGCACGGGCCAGGACACAACCACCCTCGAGGACTTCTCGGTGCTCGCCAAACTCAGAGAGGCGGACGGATCCGCATGACGAAACGAAGCATGCTGGGCGCGGTTGCGCTCCTATTCGGTGCAACAACCCAGGCTCAGATCTTCGAGCCACTGAGCTATCAGGCCGAAACGCCCGAGACCGATGCGATCGGACAAGCACAGGAGGCCGAGGCGTCAACGCGCAGGCTGAAGCTGACCCAGATCTGGGACAACGACTCGCGTACGTTCCAGCTTTTCGGCCAGACCGATCGGTACTACACGAACGGCCTGGAGATCAATCTCAGCTTGGGGGCAGAGCCCGAGGGCACCACGCTCGACAGGGTTCTCCGCTTTATCCCCGCACTCGGGTACGACATCAAGCGCACCGCATTCGGCGTGTCCTTCGGTCAAGAGATCTATACACCCGCCAATATCGAATCCGAGGCCATTCAGATCGGGGACAGGCCTTTTGCGGGATTCGCATACATCGCGCTCGACTTCCAGCGTGCCGACAACAACATGCTCGAGTCATTCCGTTTTAAGTTCGGCGCAACAGGAGATATCTCCGGTGCCGAGGCAAGCCAGGAGTTTGTCCACGCGGCGCTCATCGACCAGGTAGACCCTGGAGGATGGGGCAATCAGATCGATGAGCAGTTCGCGGGCGAGCTGGACTACCGTCGTGTGTGGCGGACGTTCAGTGAGCCGATCGGCGATAGTGACTGGCTCATCCAGTTCTTGCCGGAGGCCGGGACGCGGCTCGGCAACACCCGGGTGGATGCCCGTATCGGTGCGACCGCACGCGTTGGTTTCAATCTTCCCGATGACTTCGGTCCCACAAGACGGTGGGGCGTGGTCGATCACGGGGGGTCAAGTATCGGCGATCGGAGCCTCTACTTCTTTGGCCGCGTGGGAGGCGAATATGTCGCCCACGATCTGTTCATCGACGGGAACACGGACGCGACAAACAACCAGACGGAGATCTTGCCACTCGTCGGCGAGTTCTCGGCGGGGATCCGCTACCGCTGGAAGTCTTTTGAATCAGGCTGGCAATACACGATCGAGAGTCGCCGCTTTCGGGATCAGCAGACCGCGCACTCCTACGGATCATGGGTGATCGGCTGGGCGTTCGATTACTGACCAGGAGGCCGGTCCAGGTCGCGGCCATTCGGTCGGGGCGGCGGCCTGAGCTCAAGATCGTGATCTCATCGGTCCGTTTAGAGTGCGCAGCGTTTGCCGCATCCACCCGCGCAGCACCCAGAGCTGCAGTCGGCACAGTTGCCGGCGACACACTGAGGGCAGCAGTCGCAGTTGACGCAGTCACAATCCAGGCAAGCCGAGCAGCACTCAGAGGCCTCGCAACAACCGCAACTGCATTCGGCGCAGTCACCCGCGGCACAGGCCGGGCAGCAGTCAACGCACACCGAGCACGCCGCCTTGGTGTTCACCGAATCAGCCATAGAGGGCTGGGCGACCAAGCCCGCCATACAGATGGCGGCGATGACGCACAGAAAACTCTTGGCGATTTTGAGGCTCAAAGCACCGCTCCTTTGCAAAGCCCCTGCAGGGCTCTAGGCTTACCGGACCGCAAGATACGGGCAGATGGGCATGCTTCAAAGCAGCCTATCAGAGACCCATGAGTGCGGTCAAGAGCTCAGGGATGATCCCGGTGCCGCGCTCTCGCGTGCCGGACTGTCCAGATTGAATGAAAGGAACTTACCGACGATGACCAGGGTCAAGCTGAACACCACCAAGGGCGATATCACCCTCGAACTGGACGCGAACGAGGCCCCGATCAGCACGGAGAACTTCCTGAAGTACGTGGACGGGGGTTTCTATGACGGGCTGATCTTCCACCGTGTGATCGACGGCTTCATGATCCAGGGTGGTGGCTTTACACCCGATATGGATCAGAAGAAGACCGGCGAGTGCATCAAGAACGAGTGGAAGAACAATCTCGAGAACAAGCGGGGCACGATCGCCATGGCCCGCCTCGGTGGCGACCCGGACAGCGCCAGCAGCCAGTTCTTCATCAACGTCAAAGACAACGGGTTTCTCGACCAGCCCCAGCCCGATGGCGCGGCCTATGCCGTATTCGGCGCAGTGGTCGAAGGCATGGAGGTCGTTGACGATATCAAGGGCGTCGCGACCTCGAACAAGGCGGGGCACGGGGATGTCCCAACGGATCCGATCGTGATCAATAGCGCCGCCAGGCTGTGAGACCTACCTGAACAGGCTGTAGGTCAGGATGCAGCGGATCGCGCTCAGCCCATCGCGCCACGTGATCTTCTTACCCTCGGCGTACGTGCGGCCCGAGTAGCTCACCGCGACCTCGAAGATGCGGAGCGGGCGTTGGGCATCACCATCAGGGATCTTCATGCGCGCGCATCGTGCGACGAGTTCAGGTTCGACGCCGAACGCCCGCTCCTTGATATCAAGCCGCTGAGCAACCTCGCGCGTGAACGCCTTGCTGCAGCACTCGATGTCGCTCAGGTTCAGGTTGGTCAGCACGTTGCTGATCAGCGTCAGTAAGCGGTTCGCGGCGTAGTGCCAGAAGTAGAGCACTCGGTGGGTGCGCCCGATGAAGCGTGAACCGATCACCGCATCCGCGCGACCATCGAGGATCGGTGCGAGCACGTCGGCGTGGTCGCAGGGGTCGTACTCGAGGTCCGCATCATGGATGAGCACGGCATCGGCCCCATGCTGGAGCGCGGTGCGGAAGCCGCTGGCGACCGCGGCGCCCTTGCCCATGTTGTGCTTGTGGTAGACCGCCGCGACCCGCTCATTGGTCGCCAGAGTGCGGATGATTTCCTTTGAAGTGTCGGTCGAGCCGTCGTCCACCAGGACGAAGAACCGTTCGGCGTAACCACCCGTTGGCACCCTGGGGTCGCCCGCGTCCTCGAGCCTGCGAAACATCTCCGCCAGCGTCGGCTCTTCGTTGTAGACCGGGATGACGATACCGATTCTCACGATCGCGGCGAGAATAGCCCGGGGCTGATGGCGAGTGCCCGCTTCGTGGCGTTCGAGATCCCGACCGTCTCGAGATCGTTCGGATCGATCCAGCGGGCACCCGCGGGGGCGTGGCCCGAGCCGGTCGCGGTGTACACCTCGAAGCGCACGCGCCGGTGAGTCGTGATGTGTTCGAACGCGCCTGCATGGACGGGGGCGTCCGCCCTGGCAGCCCGCGCGAGTTTGGCAGCGTCCGGATGTGCTTCACCTGACTCGGCGGTTGGGGCTTCCCACAGCCCCGCCCACAGGCCACGATCTGGGCGGCGACGCAGAAGCAGCCTCCCGGTGCCATCACGCACAACAACGGTTGTTGCGTACAGGTCTTTCTTCTTGGGCGGGGGCTTGGGCGCAGGAATCTGATTGGTCAGGTGCTGCTCGTGCGCGATGCATCGGTCACGCCATGGGCAACGCTCGCACGCCGGTTTCTTCGGCGTGCAGACCGTCGCGCCAAGTTCCATCAGCGCTTCGTTGAACGCGCCGGGCGAGTGGGCTTCGGTTACCAGCGCCCGCGCCTCTTCCCATGCCCAGTTCACCGTTCTTGTTTCAGCCGCGGACCCCTCACGACCCCGGAGCCTCAGCAGCACTCGGATTGCATTTCCGTCCACCGCTGCGACTCGCTCGTTTGACGAGAGCGAGGCGATCGCTCCGGCGGTGTAGCGGCCGACGCCCGGCAACGACGACAGATCTGATGAGGCCCGTGGCACCTCACCACCGAGCCGCTCGACGGCGGCCTTGGCCGCGGCCTGAAGCAGCCTCGCGCGGCGGTAATAGCCCAGCCCGTTCCAGGCCGCCAGCACATCGTCCTCGGGCGCGGCCGCCAGGGCTCGGGCGGTCGGGAATCGGGCGATGAAGGCCTCAAACTTCTCGATGACCCGCGACACCTGGGTCTGCTGGAGCATCAGCTCGCTGACGAGCGTGCGGTACGGGTCGCGCCCGCCGGGCGGGGCGTCGCGCCAGGGCAGGTCGCGGGGGGCCTTCGCGAACCAGGCCTCGAGAGCTCGCGATTCTTCAGCCGTGCTCAACGAGCGCCCTCTCGACGCCCGCGCGGACTGCGCCCCAGTCGGCATCCGGCGTCTTGTTAACGGTGATGAAGGCGGTGTGGATCAGAACCGTGGTCACGCCCTCGATGGCGAACAGGGCCTCTGCCAGTGGGTCGCCCGAGGCGGACTCGGCGTCGAAGTACGACCTCGGGCGGTCGGTTGGCGGCCGATCGACGATGCACTTCGTGGCATTCGGATTCGGCGTCGCCTCAAAGGATGTCACGCGGAGGCCCATCGGGCCGATGGTAGCTCAGCGGCGGATAGACTCCGGCGGGGCGGGGGTCGTGCGCCCGCGCGACCGGTGGTCCGCCTCGAATCTCCGAGGCCGCACCGGTGCAGCTTTTCGATCTCATCGCGGACACGTGGTACAGGCTGCTGTCTTACGCGCTCTGGGAGATTGTCCTCGAGCTGATCCTGATCTGGGTCGTGGTGTACCTGGTCGTCCGGTTCGTGCAGGGCACGAGGGCGGCGGGTGCCCTCAAGGGCATCGTTGTGGTATTGCTCGTCCTGGGGCCGCTGGTCTGGCTGCTCTCGGGCGGCGAGCGGTTCGGCAGGATTGCCTTCCTCTTTGATAGATTCCTGGCGGTCGTCGCGCTCGGTCTGGTTGTTGTGTTTCAGCCCGAACTGAGGCGGGCGATGATCAAGCTTGGCGAGACGCCGCGGTTTTGGCGCAGCAATCCGAGCAAGATCGCCGAGCTGACCGAGAGCGTCGCGGTGGCGTGTCGGTATCTGTCCAAGGCCCGATTTGGTGCGATTATCGTTATTGAGCGCCAGACCGGGCTCGACCAGATGACCGAAGGGGGCACCCGCCTTGACGCGGCTCTCAGCTCGCGGCTGCTTCAGACCATCTTCTTCCCGGGTTCGGCGCTGCACGATCTGGCGGTTGTGATCAAGGGTGGGGTGGTCCACGCCGCGGGTGTGCAGCTCCCGATGGCCGAGCCCGAAGAGATGCCGGATCCAAGCCTTGGCGCGAGACATCGCGCGGCCGTCGGTCTGACCAAGGAGTGCGACGCGTTGGTTGTCGTTGTGAGCGAGGAGAGCGGCAAGATCCGGGTTGCCGAATACGGGCGTCTCGGTGAGCCGGTAGACCCTGATGAGCTGGCGGACAGACTCAGTTCCGCGCTGCGTCGTATCCCGCCCACCGAGGGCGAAACGGTCGCGGAGAACGAGGAGTTGGCGGAGGCGATGAAACCCCTCGACGCGCCGGAGCCCCAGCGGGCCGAGCCGGATGGCGGCAAAGCCGCGCCGGCGGCGGGGAGCTGACGCATGGCGACCGCGACCGCGCCGAAGTCCACGAGTGTCCGCAACGTCGTCATTGTCACGCTGCTGACGGTGCTCATCTGGATCGTGAGCGAGGGCCAGAGCGTCCGATCCCGGGTCTTTGAGATCCGGGTCACGCTCGATCCCGCGATCGAGAACCTTGATGTGTCGGTCACCCAGCCAGGCTGGACGGGGCTCGTCGAGCTCAGCGTCACAGGCTCGATCGCGGCCTTGGACGCCTTCGGCGATGAAGCCGCCCAAGGCCTCACGCTCCGCGCCGGTTCTGACTTCAGCGCAGACCCTGGCGCGGCTACCGTTGAACTCGCAGAAGCCCTGCGTGGAACCCAGGCCCTGCGCAGCGCTGGGGTGACACTTACCCGTGCTGACCCCCCAGCGATCTCGGTCATTGTTGAGCGTCTTACCCGGGTGACTCTGCCCGTCGCGGTGACGACTCCCGAAGGCCTTCTCGCCGAGCCCCCGGCCGCAACGCCCGAATCCGTGATCTTGGTGCTGACCGAGACCGATGCGAGGCGGATCGCCGACACCGCGCAGGTCGAGGCTGTGGTGACCGGTGATCGGCTCCAGGGTCTGGAGCCTGGTCGGACGCAGCGGATCCCGAACGTGCCGGTGAACCGTCCAGTTGCCCTCCGGGGGGTCGAGGGTGTCTCGATCGTGCCCTCGGTTGTCGAGGTATCGCTCAGGCTCCGGGACCGCACTCGATCTGTGGTTGTGCCACGGGTGCCGGTCTCGATCCGGTCTTCCAGCGCGGTGTACAACGATTTCGATATCGAGCTGCTCGACCCGTTTATCGCGGATGTGACGGTGTCTGGTCCTGGCGAAGACCTCGACGCCCTTCCCTCGGACGCCGAGGGCAACCCGCTGGTGATCGCGACAGTGAGCTTGTCGGCGGACGAGCTGGAGCGGGCCGCGTCAGACGGGGCGGAGCTTCTCAAGCCCGTGCTGTTCAGCGACCTTCCGACCACGATCCGTTTCGAGGTCGCGGGGTCTCCTGCGGGTGGTCCGGTTGTCCGCCTTCGGGTGGAAAGGCGGCCCGAGCCCACGGAAGAGGCCTCGGGTGATCCAATTGGGGCAGCTGGTCCCAGCGAGTGAGCCCTCGGCAGCCGTGCTCCGGCTCCTGCGAGACAAGAAAATCGACGGATGAGCACCTACGGTGGTGACCCGCTGTGCCGCGTCCGGAACGCGTCAGGCGGGCTCCATCCGGCCCCTGTTCCCGGCCCGAAGCCGAGCCCTTTGAGAAGAGGATCCAAGGCGTGAAGATCAAAACCGACGAGATCGCCAGCGTCATCAAGCAGGAGATCGAGCAGTTCTCGACCCAGCTCGAAGTCTCCGAGGTCGGCAAGGTCATCGAGGTGGGCGACGGTATCGCCCGCGTCTACGGCCTCAGCAAGGCGATGGCCGGTGAGCTCCTGGAGTTCCAGACCTCCGAGGGCGGAGTCATGGGCCAGGTGATGAACCTGGAGCTCGATACCGTCGGTGCGATCGTTTATGGCGACTACCTGAAGGTGAAGGAAGGCGACATGGTCAAGGCGACCGGTCGCCTGCTCGAGGTGCCGGTCGGCGAGGCCCTCCTGGGACGCGTGGTCAACCCGCTGGGTGAGCCGCTCGACGATGGCGGCAGTCTCGACAACACCGAGCGCGCGATGGTGGACATCATCGCCCCGGGCATCGCCGAGCGACAGCCGGTTCACGAGCCGCTGCAGACCGGTATCAAGGCTGTTGACGCGATGATTCCGATCGGCCGCGGCCAGCGCGAGCTGATCATCGGTGATCGGAAGACGGGCAAGACCGCGGTCGCGATCGACACGATCATCAACCAGAAGCAGTTCTGGGGCACGAAGGACGCCGTGGTTTGCGTCTACGTCGCTGTTGGCCAGAAGGAATCAACGGTGGCTTCGGTCGTCGAGACCCTCCGTAAGGAGGGGGCGATGGACTACACCATCGTCGTCAACGCCGCGAGTTCCGATCCGGCTCCGATGCAGTACGTCGCGCCATACTCGGGCTGCGCGATGGGCGAGCACTTCATGTGGAGCGCTAAGGACGGAGACGGCAAGACCCTCGCCAACGGCAAGCCCTACCCGAAGCACGTCCTGTGCGTGTACGACGACCTGAGCAAGCAGGCCGTTGCGTATCGCCAGCTTTCGCTGCTGCTCCGTCGTCCACCGGGCCGTGAGGCGTACCCGGGCGATGTGTTCTATCTGCACAGCCGACTGCTCGAGCGTGCGACGAAGCTCAGCGATGAGAACGGCGCCGGCTCACTCACCGCGCTGCCGATCATCGAGACCCAGGAGGGCGACGTCTCGGCGTACATCCCGACCAACGTGATCTCGATCACCGACGGGCAGATCTATCTCGAGCCCGAGCTGTTCTTCTCCGGTGTCCGCCCGGCGGTGAACGTGGGTATCTCGGTCTCGCGTGTGGGTGGCGCTGCTCAGGTCAAGGCGATGAAGAAGATCGCCGGCTCGCTGCGTCTTGACCTCGCCGCGTTCCGTGAGCTTGAGGCGTTTGCCCAGCTGGGTACTGATCTCGACAAGGCCACGCAGGCTCAGCTCGACCGCGGTGCTCGCATGGTCGAGCTGCTCAAGCAGCCCCAGTTCGTGCCGCAGGAAGTGGTGGATCAGGTCCTGATGATCTATGCCGGCGCGAAGGGATTCCTCGATGATGTCCCGCTCGACAAGGTCAAGGAGTTCGAGGGCAAGATGCTCGACTACTTCCGGGCCCAGGGCAAGAGCGTCCGCGATGAGCTGGCCGAGAAGAACGCGCTTGACGACGGCCTGATCGAAAAGATCGAGGGCGCGATCAAGGACTTCAAGGCCGGCTTCACCCCGGCCGCGAGCTAAGCCCGTATCGTCCGAGCCTGGCCGACCCGGGAGGCCCTCTTGAGCCTGTTGGATTCGCTCCGCGATAACAGCCTCGCGCGCACGCTGCTCGCGCCGGCCATCGCGATGCGCCGATCCCGTATTCGCCGGTCGATGGCGCTCGCGACCCAGGTCGTTGCTCATGTGCGGGAACAGATGGTCGTTGATCCCGTTATGCGTGTGGACGAGTTTGGCGGCGAGTTCGTGATCGATCGGCGCAGTGATCTGTTCCGCAGGCTGTGCCTTGATGGTGTCTATGAGCCGGGCCTGGTCGGGATGATCAGGGCGCACCTCCCGGCCGATCGCGACATGATCGATGTCGGGGCAAACATCGGGTTCTACTCGGTGTTGTTCGCGAAGCACCTTGGCGAGGGCAGGCGTGTGCTGGCAGTTGAGCCCACGAGCAACGCCCTCGGGCGGCTCCGAGCCAACCTCGACCGGAACGGGGTTGTCGACCGTGTCGATATATTCGAAGGCGTTGCGAGCTCCGAAGTGGGCGAGATCGAGATTCGCACGATCCCTGGGCGCGAGGAGTATTCCAGCGTCGGTGAGCTCGAACACCCGAGTATCGGCGATTCGGAGTTTGTGACCGAGCGTGTGAATAGCCGGCCCCTGGACCAACTCGTCGAGGAGCGCGGGCTCAACCCCGGGTTTATAAAGATCGATGTCGAGGGTGTCGAGCACCTCGTGCTTGCGGGCGCAGAGCATGTGCTGCGTGAACACCGCCCGGTCGTGCTCTCGGAACTCAGCGACCGCCTGCTCCGCAAGAACGGGTCGTCGGGTCCGGAGGTCGTCGCGGTCTTTGAGCGGAACGGCTACACCGTCTTTGACGCGGACAACCCCAAGACGAAGCCGGGCCATCGGCCGCTGGGTGATGTCGTTGCGTTCCCCAAGGAACTCGGCGTTTCGCTGTAGTGATTGCGGCTCGTTTGGGGATCGGCTGCCCCGGCGGTAGGATAAAGAAGCGATGAAGCTTCCCGCGTCAGTTGTGACTTCGCTCCGTCCTCGCTACGAGGGCACCACGGTGGCGGTCACCGGCGGCGCCGGCTTTATCGGCGGCCACCTCGTCGATGCGTTGCACAGCCTCGGCGCGACTGTTCGGGTCCTTGATGATCTATCGGGATCCAGCGCTGCGCAGATTGCGGGACTCGTCGATGTTGATCCGGAGCGTGTCCGCTTCATTCATGGCTCGATACTCGATCGCGCAGCGTTGCGTGACGCGATCGAGGGATCTGATATCGTCTTTCATCTCGCGGCGATCGTGAGTGTCCCGAGATCGGTCGAGGATCCGGCTCGGACATGGGAGGTCAACGCGACAGGCACGCTCCATGTGCTGAAGGCGGCGCACGAAGCCGGCGCTTCGCGAGTTGCGCTCGCGGCTTCCAGTTCGGCGTACGGGGGCGGGGAGCTTCCGGCGCTTGAGAGTGCCGCCGCGCGCCCGCTTTCGCCATACGCCGCAAGCAAGGTTGCGGCCGAGGCGCTTGCCGAGTCTTGGGCCCGGAGCTACGGGCTCAGCACGATCAGCCTTCGGTTCTTCAATATCTTCGGTGAGCGTCAGCCCGCCGACTCACCCTACTCAGCGGCCGTTGCGATCTTCACTGATCGCATCCTTTCGGGTCAGCAGCCGGTGGTCTTCGGGGATGGCGAGCAGACCCGCGACTTCACGCATGTCAGCAACGCTGTCTGCGCGACACTGCTCGCCGGCGCGAAGCCCGAACGCTTCCTCGGCGAGCGGGTGAACATCGCAACCGGATCGAGCCGGTCACTCAATGATCTTGTCGGGCTCATAGCCGACACCGCCGGGGTATCCAGGGTGTCACCCGTCTATCGGCCCGAGCGTGAGGGAGATGTGCGGCACAGCCGGGCCGATCTCACGAGAGCGTCCGAACTGCTCGGCTATGAACCGGTGTGCGATCTGGAGACGGGGCTCCGTCACGCGATCGAATGGCACCGTGCTCAAGGAGTACGGGGAAAGGTGTAGCCTTGCTGAGGCTTCTGCATGCCGCATTCGGATTGCTCTGGCTCGTCCCGGTGCTCTCCCGAACTGGTTTCCGGACCAAGGGACCATACTGGGACTGGCGGATGGAGACCGCGCTCGGCAAGAGCGGCACACCTCCACGAGGCGAGGGTCTGAAGGCCAACCTGAACTATCTCGCTTGGGTCCATCGCATGCGGCGGCTCGGCTGAACCGGCGTGAATCCTGGTTCGGGGCGTGTGTTGGTGTGGGGGTTTGATCTAGACTTGGGGCCGCTCCTGGCCGCTGGTCGCCCCATCTGGGCGGCAGTGCGGGCGCGCCTCTGAGCGGAGATTGAGGGAAGCCGATCGCTCCGTGTGGTGGTCGGGGGGTTGTGCGATGTCGTGTGACGCTTCGAAATGTTGTTATCTCGATCACGCCGCGGCGAGCAGCCCGAAGCCGCAGGTTGTTGCGGACGCCGTCAGCGGCTGGCTGCTGAAGGAGGCGGGCAGCGCCGGTCGTGGCGCCCACGAAGCCGCTCGCCGCGCTGGGGCGTTGCTCACGAGCGTGCGCCAGCGCCTCGCGGATCTAGTCAACGCCGAGGGGCCTGAACGGATGCTGCTCACCACGTGCAGCACGGATTCTCTGGCGCTCGCGATCCTGGGCACACTCAGCCCGCCATGCAGGCCGACGGATGTGCGGCGGAAGCCTCGTGTTGTCACGACGCTGCTTGAGCACAACGCGGTCGCTCGACCGCTGACTGCGCTCGAAGAGTCGGGCACGATCGAACTGGTGCGCGTGCCATTCGGTGAGCACGGGTTCGTCGATCCCCAGGCGGTCCTCGCCGAGGTGAACGAAAACACAGACCTCGTTGCGATGAACTGGGTCAGCAACGTGCTGGGCACGATCCAGGACGTGGGCGCAGTGGGCCGGGGCCTTCGTGCGAAGGGTAGCGAGGCGATCTTTTTGGTAGATGGCTCTCAGGCCGCGGGCTATCTGGACATCGATGTGCAGGCCGATTGCATCGATCTGCTTGCTTTCAACGGCCAGAAGGCACTGCGCGGCCCGAGCGGCACGGGCAGTCTGTACATCGGTCCCCGCGCGTATCGGGGTGATCGCGACCCTGCGCTCGAGCGGCTCCAGCCTGTCCGCTACGGCGGCACCGGGGGTGGGGGCTGCCACCTCCCCGATGAACTGCCCGACCGTTTCGAAGTTGGGACCCAGAACGACGCCGGCTTCGCCGGGCTCGATGCGGCGCTCGCTCTGGGCAAGGCGCCCTCGACCAGTCCACTGTTGGGTGTGTGCGCCAAGCGGGTTGCCGAGATCGATGGGGTCGATGTTCTGTCGTCTCCCGACGCCGCCGAGTTCGGGAAGTACCTGACGGGCGGGCGCATCGGGATCATGACGCTCAATATCGCGGGCGTGGATCCGCTGAAGGCCGAGGCCCGGTGCGACGAGATCTCAAAGATCGCCGTCCGTGGCGGGCTCCACTGCGCCCCTTGGCTCCATAATCAGTTGGGAACCGACGAGCAGGGTGGGGGCCTCCGTGTCAGCGTCGGTTGGACAAGCACCGAGGCGGACATCGACCGATTCGTCGGCGCGATCCACACGATCGCCTCCGAGGCCTGATCTGCTATCGTCAGGCGATGTCCGACGCCGAACACACCCGCAGGCTCGCCCGCCAGCACGCCGAGACCTCGAGGCTCCTTGGGGTGGACTTTGTTCCGCTCAAACCGGTCCAGCTCGGTCCTTCCGATGGGGGCGCGATGATTGAGGCGAAGCCGTCGAATGCGCTCAGGAGCTCGGTGATGAAGGATCGCGAAGAGACGGAGCGGCTGATGACAGAGCTCCGGGCGCGCTACGAGGCGGATGCACCGCATGACTCATTCGTGACCGACCACCACTCGATCGTGTGGGGCGATGGAGATGTCTGCGCCGACCTGATGTTCGTGGGTGAAGCGCCCGGGGCCGAAGAAGACAAGCAGGGGAAGCCTTTCGTCGGTCGGAGTGGGCAGCTGCTCGACAAGATGATCACCGCGCTCGGCCTCAGCCGCCCGCAGGTGTATATCGCGAACGTGCTGAAAACAAGACCGCCCAACAACGCGACACCAACGCAGGACGAGATGGAGGCGTGCAGGCCCTACCTGCTCGAGCAGATCGCGATCGTGAATCCCAGTGCGATCGTGACGCTTGGGCGGCCCGCCGCGCAGTGCCTCTTGAGCACGAACGAGGCGATGGGGCGCCTGCGGGGGCACTGGTCGTCGCTCGAGATTGCAACCGGAGCGCTCGGGACGGTTTCGTTCCCGGTGATGCCCACCTATCACCCGGCGTACGTCCTTCGAAACTACACCGCTGACACGCGCGGCAAGGTCTGGAGCGATCTGCTCCAGGCGGCAGAGAAACTGGGCCTCGACATCCCGACACGCTGACGGCCGGCCAGAGTTATTCAGGGGCGGAACCGGCCCACGACCGCTGCGAACAAAACGCCGGCGGTTGAGTTGGTCGATCAGGATCAAGACCGCTGGTGCTACAAGGTGCGGCCCAGGCCTGGTTCGCATCACCGTCTGTTGAGAAAAGATCTGTAGCGAGACCGTTAGGCGGGCCTCGTGTGCGCGTTCCCTTTGCGCACGCAGTCTCGTTGACCTTTGCCCCCACGAGACCCGATGCCCGGCGCGTTGCCGGGTGTCGGGTTTTTATTCGGATTGATCTTGGTCGCGACGCTCGACCACACCCGTCAGGTCAAGCACAGCATCTTGATCGATTGTGCGGAGTGAGGTGACTTGGTACGGAATGTCGCCCCAGGTCACCTCGAAATCGAGTTCGACCTTTGTGCCCACCTCAAGGGCATCCAGGCTCACGCCCTCCGCGATTGGGAAGGGCATGACCATTGCGTTCATGCCCACCACCTCGCCCGAACTGTTGCGGAAGTTCGCGATCGGTTCGTGCTGTACACGGAACTCAGCGAGTGGGCCGCCATCGGGTAGCTCTGTGACAACGCCGCGCACGGTATAGCGGTCCGGGTTGTCCGGAGTCGCGCCGTTCGAAGCCTGGGTTCTGGTTGGGGTGGCTGCTTGCTCGCTGCAGCCGCTGGTGAGCAAGAACAAGACGCCGAGTGTGAGCGCTTGCCTTCGGCTCAAGCGCCGGCCTTGCACTCGATGAAGCGGCTGACCGAGTTCAGGTCGGCCGCGAGCTCGGGTGTGAACGGCATCGACCAGGTCTCACCTGCGCGAACCATGACCACGCGGGCGGCCTTTTCCCGGGCGACCCACCAGCGGTTGCCACGGATGTAGCGGTTCAGGCGGCGGCCGCGAAGATGCTGGGCGCGACGGAGCGATTTGGTGTTCGAGGGGTCGCGGCGCATGAGCCTCGCGATGGTCTTCTTGGCGCCTTCGGCGCGGGGTTCGGCCATCACGGTACAGGTGATGGTCTCGCCCGGCTTGAAGCTCGTCGCGTTGATGGTCGGCTGATCGCTCATGGTCTTCGCGTCCTTCGGCATCGCGGCCCGCTTCGGAACGGCGGGCCGCAACTCTAGGCCGAGCCCCCGGTTTGTCCAGCCTCGGGGTCAACTGGACTCGGGCCTTCCGCATCCCGAGGTCTAGACTTGTTTCTTATGAGTGACGAACCCGCGGGCAATGAACCCAAACAAACACCTGTCTTCGATCCTGATGCGGCCCACATGGTCCGTCCGAAGCTCCGGGCGGTCAGGGGTTTTCCGCTTCAGGCAAATGGTCCAGATGGGCAACCCAAGCCGTTGCTTGGGCTTGCGGATGCCCGCCAGATCTCTGACCGAATCGTCGCGACAGCGCCTGCATTTCAGGTCGTCTTGCCCATGCTCGATGGCAGCCGAAGCGTGGATCAGATCGTGACCGAAGTCGGGCGCGGTCTACAAACAGATCAACTGCAAGGGTTTGTGGCGCAGCTCGATGATGCGGGCTTGCTCGAGGGGCCAACGTTCGAGGCTCTGGAAAACAAGCTCCATCAGCAGTTCGACGAGACAGACATCCTCCCGCCCGGAAAGACCGCCGAATACGCGGACCAGCTCGTGATGGCGGCGATGGGCCAGGAAGCGACCGACGAGCAGAAGGCCGCCGAGGGGCCCAATCGGCTCCGTGCTTGGCTCGATGAGTGCATGAACAAGGCGCTCGAGTCCGCCCAGAAGCCCTCGTACGATGCTCTACCAGCCGTCCTGGTGGCGCCGCAGGCTGACTACCGGCTTGCCTGGCCCAACTACGCGGCTGCCTGGGGCCGCGCTCGGGTCGTGGATCGGCCTGACCGTGTGATCGTGCTCGGTACCAACAACTTCGGGGCTTGTACGGGCGTGTGCGGCTGTGACAAGGGCTTCGCCTCGCCCCTTGGCGAGAGCATGGTCGATGCCGAGCTCGTGGGCAAGCTTCGTAACTCCCTTGGTGACAAGTTCTTTGAGAGCCGATTCGATCACGAGCGGGAGCACTCGGTGGAGGCTCAGATGCCGTGGATCCACCATTGCCTTGGCGCCGGTGAGGATGGTGCTTTCCCGATGATCTTCGCCGCGTTGGTCCACGATCCAGCGGTGAACAACGGCGAAAGCTACGACGGTAACGGTGTCTCTCTCGAAGGCTTCGTCGAGGCGGTCCGCGGAGCGATCGGCGAACTCGGGGGCAAGACCCTCATCGTGGTGAGCGCAGATCTCTCGCATGTAGGCCGGGCCTACGGCGATCAAATGCCTCTCGTCGGTGAGGACGAAGAGGCCAAGAGCTTCCGGGACACTGTTGTCCGGACCGATCGCGACCACCTGACCTCCATCCAGGATGGCAAGTTGGATGAACTGATCACGACGATCGCGTGGCAGCAGAATCCGACCCGATGGAACTCACTGGGTTCGCTAGTCGCGGCCCACAAAATCGCCCAGCCTTCCAAGACCGAGGTGCTCAACTACATGGCCGCCGTCGATCAGCAGGGCATCTCTCTGGTGAGTTCTGCAGCGATGGCGATGTTCGCCTAGGCCTGGCCAGGAACCGCGCCCGCGGTCGGGCCGGATCGGGATGACCGAGGGCAGGAGTCCTGCGCGGGCCCGCTGGGCTGGTTAGGATCCTCCCAGGCCTCCAGCGCGGGCGTCCTTCGGGGCGTCGCCAGCCGAGCGGGACCACGCGGGCGTTGCCGAAGGATCGGCGCTGCCCGGAACACGCACGAGATCGAGGGCTGCCACGAGGCCGCACGGACGGCGGACGCTTGGGCACCCACGACCGATCGGGCGGCGTGCGCTCACAGGGCGCGCCGCTCAAGGTTCCTCGTCTTCGGCCTGCGCCGGGCGGGGGACAAGAGGAGAATCGCATGGCGTCCAACGTCAGCTGGGGTATCGAGATCGGCGCCGGTGCGATCAAGGCCGTGAAGGTCGCGCGCGACGGCGACGATGTGAACCTGCTCGACTATGCGGTGGTCCCGCACCGCCGGCCCTTGAGCGATCCGGATGTCGATCCGACCGATGTGATGCGCGTGAGTCTGGGCCAGTTCGCGGCGAACGTGGATCTGCGCGGCACGGTTGTCGGTGTGGCGATGCCTGGGCACGCGGGTCTGACTCGCTTCACCAAGCTCCCGCCGATCGAGAACAAGAAGAAGAAGATCGACAGCCTCGCCAAGTTCGAGGCGGGTCAGCAGATCCCGTTCCCGCTTGAGGATGTCGAGTGGGGCTATCAGCCCTTCGTGAATGAGGATTCTCCTGAGGTCGAGCTGGGCATTTTCGCGATCCCGCGCGAGCAGATCAGCCGCCAGCTCGATCAGCTTGATGAGCTCGGGATCCACCCTGACGCCATCATGCTGAGTCCCGTCGCGGTGTTTAACGCGATGGCGTTCGACCTGCAGTTCTCCGAGGACATGCCGGGCACGATCCTGCTCGACGTGGGCACGACGAGCACCGACCTGATCATCGCTCAGGGCGGCGGCGTCTGGGTCCGCACGTTCCACCTGGGCGGGCACAACTTCACCGAGGCCTTGGTGGATGCGTTCAAGCTCAGCTATGCAAAGGCTGAGAAGCTCAAGCGTGAGGCGGAGCAAAGCAAGCATGCACGCCATGTGCTCGGCGCGATGCGTCCGGTATTCGCGAACCTCGTCCAGGAGGTCCAGCGCTCGATCAGCTTCTACCAGGGGATCCATCCGAACGCGGAACTCAAGCGACTCATCGGCTTGGGGTCGACGTTCCAGCTCCCGGGCCTTCGCAAGTTCCTGAAGCAGCAGCTCCAGATGGACGTGTACCGCATGGAGCGTTTCAAGCGGATGAGCCTTGATGGGCCCCGCTCGGGTGAGTTCGAGACCGCGACAGGCAACCTGGCCACGGCGTACGGCATGGCGCTCCAGGGCCTGGACCTCGACACGATCCAGGTCAACCTCATGCCGGTCGGCGTGACCCGTCAGGCGATGTGGAAGAAGAAGACCCCGTGGTTCGCGGGTGCGGCGGCTCTCGGGCTACTCGCGTGCGGCGCGGCGTTTGTCCGCCCGATCATGGACCAGGCCGCGATCGACTCGGCAAGAAAACCCGCGGCGATCGCTCAGGCGGTTAACCAGTTCAACACGCTCCGTAACGAGGCAGAAGAGGCGGGAGCGATCGGCGACGCGGACATCGATCAGAGCGTTGCGTCGATGATCTCACTTGCGGCCGACAAGCCCGATGTGTTCGTGCCGCTGCTCGACGATGTCGGTGCACTCATCGCGTTTGCCCAGGAACGAGCAGGCGACCCGGCAGTTCCAGTGTTCTCACTCGACCGGGTCGATACGGCCTATCTCGCCGAGTCCGCCGGCGGCGGTGCATCGAGGGCGCCGGCACGGCGTGGACGCAGTCGGCGCGGTGGCGACGAGGAGGCTCCAGCAAACGCCGTGGTCACACTGGAGAGTCTCGCAACCGACAAACCCCGCATGTTGGTCGAGGTGAGCCTGACCGCGCGTCATCCCGACCCGGCCCGCTTTGTGGTGGAGGCGATCGAACCGTTCTTCGCGCAGCACGCCGTGCGTCAGGGTCTGGATCACTACATCGTGTATAGCCCGACGCCTGAGCAGCTCTACCGTCTGGGTGGTGGCGCCGAGCAAGGTGGCCCCGGTGGGCGAGAGGGCGACCGCCGCGGCCAGGGTCGGGACGGCGACCGCAATCCTCCGCCACCGTCGGGTCGTGCTTCGGGCCTCGATGAGCAGGCCCCGCTGAACCCGCCCTCGATCGGTGGCCCAGAGCCCACGCCACTGACGGTCAGGTACTACATGGTTCTCGAAGCCCCGCCCGCTCCAGAGGGCTCTGGAGATGACAGCGGGGTGTCCTCGTGAGCAGGGTCTTGATTGGGTTCTGGCGGAACCGAGGAGGACACCGGCATGGGTAAGGTCATCGCGTTCCTGAAGTCGTACGGCCTGATCGTCGCTTCGACTGTTGTCCTATTCGTTGCGCCGGCCGCGGGGCTGTTTTTCGGCATGTCCATGAACGCATCGCTCAAAGAGGAGCGGGGTGATGAAGCGCAGAACGAGATGCGCCGTGTGGACGGGTCGAGGGTCAGCTACTCGGTCCCGGGCATTGGTGCCGATGACGAGGGTGTTGAGCTCTCGGCGGCGCCGAACTCGGTGTTGACCGAGTGGTTCGCGGCGCGTCGCAAAGAGGTTGCCGCAGAGGTCGAACGGGCGAGCAGCGAGATTATCCAGTTCAATAGGCGCGAGCACGGAGTGCTCGTCGAGGGCTTGCTCCCAGAGCCGACTGACGATCGCGCGGGCCGCTTGCTGATGTTTGAGCTCATCGACCGGCTCATCGGTGCCGATGGGGAGCCGACCGCGTACGACGCGCTCTTCCGCAGGATCCGCGCGGGTTCGCCCGCGAACGCCGAACAGGTCGCCGCGAAGCTCAACGAGGCGCGAGACGAGTTTGTCGAGCGTCTGATCGCTGATCGGGGTCCCGGTGAGCTGGACGAGGACGAATCGGCGGAGCTCGCGGCACATCTCAGCGGGGTGCGGCTGGACGAGTACCGTGGCCGAGCCGGTGCTATCTCGGTCTACGCCGAGGACATGGCTCTCGGGTTGAACCAGACCCCGCCGCTCCGCCCTACTTCGCGACCGGCAACACCCCCCGGCACGGATGTCGCCTTCGGCTGGATGTTCGACTATTGGGTGCTGAGCGACGTATTCGAGGCCATCGCTCTCGCGAACACCAGCGATGTTGGCACACCGACCCCTGTCACAAGATCTGTCGTCAAGCGTATTAATGCGGTAACGCTTGCTCCGTTTGAGGTTTCGGGCGGGGACGACCGAGGCGCGACCGGGCGAAGGGGTCGGGGCTCTTTCGGCGGCGGGGAGAGCGCGGGAGCCGCGACGCTAACCGGGCGCAGCGGTTCGGATCCGTCCGGGCTCTACGACTTGCGCACCGTTCAGCTCGACCTGGTCGTAGACGCGTCGAGGATCGACGCGCTGATCAAGGCGTTCGAGCGCACAAATCTGATGACCATCGTCGAGATGGACGTCTCGTCGGTCGATGCCTGGGCCGAACTGGCGCAGGGCTATTTCTGGGGCGACAGCCATGTCGTTCGCGTTTCGATGTCTGTCGAGACGCTCTGGCTGCGGACGTGGACCGCCGAGTTCATGCCAGACTCCATCGCTGATGCACTCGGTGTCGTGCGTCCGAGCAGCGACGAGGACGACGCCTGATGCACCTGTTCCCGCATCCGATCCAAACCCGCCGCCCCTGTGCGCTGGAGGTCAGCTGATGAAGCTCAAGGGCATCAACCCGATCGAGCGCAACGCCGAGATCATCGTCTTTGGTCTCGGTGTCGTCCTCTTGGTCGGCGTCATCGCGTTCCAGATGGTCACCGTTAATGAGGTCGAGGTGGGGGGTCAGTCCTATCCGGTCGATCGCGCGTTTGAACCGGTCGAACAGCGGGCCGAGCGTTTGCGAGGCAGTCTGCTTGACGGCGCTCCCCCGATCCCGGAGTACACGGCCCCGACCATCGGTCAGCAGGTCGATGCACTGCTCGCCGATGCTGGTACACCCCCAGCGGGCCGCTCGATCGTGCTTGGCGGGCCGATGGGCCTGAGTGGATCGCTTGGTGATGAGCCGGTCAGGTCGAGCGGGACCGATCGGACGGGCTTGCGCATTGCCGATCTCTCGCCCCCGGCCCCGACCGCGCCGCTGACTGGCGCGTATCACACGACCATCGATCCGACGATGCAGGTCCAATACCCGGACCTCCGCGAGTATCTGCCGGTCGAGCAGCCCTTCGATGTTGCGGGGATTAGCTTCGAGAGCACATTCGCCGGGACCGAGTTCCGCGAGCTGCTGCAGGTTGACCCTGATGGACCAACAGGCGAGTTGTCGGCGGTGCCTCAGGACTGGTGGTTCGGTGCGATGCCGCTCCTCGCGGTCCAGGCCGAGCGCCGAGAGCGTGTGCCCGGTGGCGAGTGGTCAGATCCGGCCCCGGTGGAGTTGCTCCCGGGTCAGGTCGATCTGCTCGGGCGCTTCCAGAATGGAGATCTGCCCGATGAGGCGAGCCTCTTTGCAGCCGCCGAGGAGTTCAGAGCGGAGATCGCGCGCGCTCCGTTTTACCCGACGATCGCCGGCCCAGGCTGGCAGAGCCCGTCGGAAGTTGCCCGTCTCGCCCGCCTCGAGAGCAACCGGGTTTCGGTTGACAGGCTGCTGGGTCGGATCGCTGATCTCGAAGAACAGATCACGGCGGTCGAGGAGCAACTGGGACGTGGCGGTGGCGGAGATGGCGGTGGCCAAGGCCGTGATGATGACCGTCGCGGCGGACGAGATCGCGACGACGATCAAGACGATGCCGCGGAGGATGCCAACACCGCGCGTCTTGAGGCTCGGATCGACGACCTGCGCGTCCAGATCGTACGGGCCGAAAACGAACTCGAAGAACTCGGTTGGGTCGCCGAGGGTGGGCAGCCGCAGGACGCTGGAGGCCGCGAGCTCGCGCGGAGCCTCCTCGACGAGGAGGCGGTCCGTATTTGGGCTCACGACCTTCGGGTCGAGCCAGGGCGTGAGTACAGCTACCGCCTTCGTGTCGTTGTGAAGAACCCGCTACGGGGTCAGGGCAGGGCGTTGTCGGATCAGGACCGATCAAGGGCCGCTGCGGCCGATCTGGAGGGTCTCTGGTCGCCTTGGAGCGAGCCGGTTGAGGCGCCAAGCAACGAGTACGTCTTTCTCACCGCGGCTCGAGAATCCGATCCGCTGGGAACGGCGCAGCCGGGGGCGACCGCCGAAATCTACCGCTATTACTACGGCTTTTGGCGTCATGAGACTCAGGACGTGCAGCCCGGGGATGAGATCGCCACGGTCATCCCGCTCCCCTCTCCCGACAGCCTGCCGATCTTCCGCAGCTCGACACCGGACAGCGGCGGTGCGGGCGGCGGAGACGGTGGGGGTCAAGGTGGAGGCCGAGATGGGCGTGGTGGTGGGAGGAACAACGATCGGGGCCCCTCGGTTGATGTCGAGTTCACCGCCGAGCCCGGCCGCGAGGATCTGCCCGTAGCCACCGGGACCATCCTGCTGGATGTCACGACAACAGGAGGCGATGGATCGCCCAGGATCGTGTTTATCCGCGATGCGCAAGGGAGAATTATGATTCGGCGACCAGAAGAGGAGCAGGTGTCCACGCTCCGTCGCTGGCTCGACCGATCCGCCGACGCTGCGGCAGATCAGGAGACGCCCACGATCGCGACGCGACGTCGTTAGGGACTCAGGCGGCGGAGATGGCGTGAAAAAGCACGCTCAGAAATGCCCGCCAGCTTGACCCCGTGAAGTGCTCGGCTACAGTCGCCTCGCCACTTTTTTTGGTGGCGACCCGGCGGGGAGACCCGTCGGAACCCGATCGGGGCCGATGCCGGTGGATTCCGGTGGTGCCTCGGACGCTCTTTGACAACCGGCGTAGCAGCGTGTTGCGGCACAACCCCGGCCTTGGGACGCCAAGCCCATGAGCCCCGGGACACCCGTGTTCAGAAGCCCTTTGGACTTCTGGAGGCGATCCCAAGGGATAAGTTCTCTTCCCTATGGGGTTGTGCTAAGCACCGAGAGCGCAGCACGACGCATCTGAACCAGTGGGCATCGGCCCAGTTCAGTGGCGTGCGTGCACGGCGGGTCGGTTGATTCGGCTTGTCTGTCTTCGTGATGGTCCCCGGTTTGTTATGTGGGGAGGCACGGCGGTGGGCAGGTGTGATCAAGCGACCAAGAGCGCACGGCGGATGACTTGGCGTCGAGAGGCGATGAAGGACGTTGGAACCTGCGATAAGCCCAGGGGAGTTGGTAACCAAGCATTGATCCTGGGATGTCCGAATGGGGAAACCCACCTCTTACGAGGTATCACTGTCTGAATGCATAGGGCAGTGAGGCAAACGTGGGAAACTGAAACATCTAAGTACCCACAGGAAAGGAAAGCAACCGCGACTCCGTAAGTAGCGGCGAGCGAAAGCGGATGAACCTGTGAAGCGTGAAGGGTCTGGGAAGGCCCACCGAAGAAGGTGATAGTCCTGTAGCGCGGGATCAGGGGAGCCCTAGAGTAGGGCCGGGCTCGTGGAACCCGGTCTGAACATGGGGGGTCCACCCTCCAAGGCTAAGTACTCCTCGACGACCGATAGCGAATCAGTAAGGTGACTGAACGTTGACAAGCACCGCGATGAGCGGGGTGAAATAGTACCTGAAACCGTGCGCTTACAAGCGGTCGGAGCCCTCCGGGGTGACGGCGTGCTTTTTGCATAATGAGCCTGCGAGTTAGCCTCAGCGGCGAGCCTAAGGACTACCGGTCCGGAGGCGGAGCGAAAGCGAGTCTGAACAGGGCGTTCAGTCGCTGGGGCTAGACGCGAAACCCGTGTGATCTACCCATGGGCAGGGTGAAGGCTGGGTAAAACCAGCTGGAGGCCCGAACCGGTTGTCGTTGAAAAGACATCGGATGACCTGTGGGGAGGGGTTAAAGTCCAATCAAACCGGGAGATAGCTCGTTCTCGCCGAAATAACTTTAGGGTTAGCCTCGGGTGGCAACTTGCGGGGGTAGAGCTACTGGATCGGTGGTGGGCCCACATAGGGTACCCCATCGAACCAAACTCCGAATACCGCAAGCCAAGGCCCGGGAGGTAGACCGCGAGTGATAATATCCGCGGTCAAAAGGAGAAAAATCCACACCGCCGGCTAAGGCCCCTAATCCAAGCTAAGTTCTTAAGGAAGTCAGATTGCTGAGACAGCCGGGATGTTGGCTTAGAAGCAGCCATCATTTAAAGAGTGCGTAATAGCTCACCGGTCGAGGAGTCTGGCGCCGATAATAATCGGGAATAAGCTTGGAGCCGAAGCCGCGGACTCGTAAGAGTGGTAGGCGAGCGTTCCTGTCGGCGTTGAAGCGTGTCGGTAACGGCTCGTGGAGCGTCAGGAAGTGCATATGCAGGCTTGAGTAACGATAAACAGGGTGAGAATCCCTGTCGCCGTAAGCCCAAGGTTTCCTGGGGAAGGTACATCCGCCCAGGGTTAGTCGGGACCTAAGGCGAGGCCGAAAGGCGTAGTCGATGGACAGCAGGTTAATATTCCTGCACCTGCACAGGTGAACGGATTGCTGGAAGCCCTATATCCTATATGGGGAGGCCCTTGGCCGTAAGGGAAGAAGGCAGTTCCTAGAAAAAGCTGTGTGCCCGTACCAAAACTGACACAGGTGGGCGAGGAGAATATCCTAAGGCGCTCGAGAGAACGGTCGTGAAGGAATTAGGCAAACTCACCCCGTACGTTCGCAAGAAGGGGGCCCTCACCTTCGGGAAGGGCGCAGAGAAAAGGTCCTGGCAACTGTTTACCAAAAACACAGCACTGTGCTAACTCGCAAGAGGATGTATACAGTGTGACGCTTGCCCAATGCCGGAATGTCACGGAAGCGGGTTAGCTTCGGCGAAGCTCGTGACCTAAGCACCGGTCAATGGCGGCCGTAACTATGACGGTCCTAAGGTAGCGAAGTTCCTTGTCGGGTAAGTTCCGACGCGCATGAATAGTGTAATGACTGGGACACTGTCTCCACGACCGGCTCGGTGAAATAGTAGTGGCGGTGAAGATGCCGCCTACCCGCAGCAAGACGGAAAGACCCCGTGAACCTTTACTGCAGGCTGTTATTGGTCGCGTGCATGTAATGCGTAGGATAGGTGGGAGGCTTTGAAGCTTTGGTTTCGGCCAAGGTGGAGCCACTGGTGAAATACCACCCTTTGCACGCGTGCGGCCTAACCCCGATTCCCTTGAAACAGGGCGGGGGACAGTGGCTGCCGGGCAGTTTGACTGGGGCGGTCTCCTCCCAAAGAGTAACGGAGGAGCGCAAAGGTCGGCTCAGCACGGATGGAAACCGTGTATTAGAGTGTAAGAGCACAAGCCGGCTTTACTGTGAGTCCGACGGGACGAACAGTCTGGAAACAGGGCTCTAGTGATCCTGCGGTCCCGTGTGGAAGGGCCGTAGCTCAACGGATAAAAGGTACTCCGGGGATAACAGGCTTATCGCTCCCGAGCGTCCATAGCGGCGGAGCGGTTTGGCACCTCGATGTCGGCTCATCGCATCCTGGGGCTGAAGGCGGTCCCAAGGGTTAGGCTGTTCGCCTATTAAAGCGGTACGCGAGCTGGGTTCAGACCGGCGCGAGCCAGGTCGGTCCCTATCTGTTGTGGGCGTTCCAGATTTGAGAGGAGTCAACCTTAGTACGAGAGGACTGGGTTGGACCGACCCCTGGTGTTCCTGTTGTGCCTAAAGGCGCATCGCAGGGTAGCTACGTCGGGCAGGGATAACCGCTGAAAGCATCTAAGCGGGAAGCCCCCCTCGAGATGAGATCTGGTTGCTTTGCGTGAGACCCCGGGTAGACCACCCGGTTGATAGGTCACAAGTGTAAGGGGCGAGAACCCTTCAGCTAAGTGATACTAACGGTCGAACGTTTGATCGCACCTGCCGGCCGCCGTGCACATGACTTTCCTCAACGGATAGTCACACGAGCTGCCTCTTGATGCTTGAGTTGCAAGACAACTCGCAACACGCTGCCGCCAATCGCGGCGGATCGGGCTAACACCCGACCCGTCTCTTTCGGTGATTATGAGGCAAGGGTCACACCTGTTCCCATTCCGAACACAGCAGTTAAGCCTTGTCTGCCGATGATACTGCTTCGCGGGAAAGTAGGTTGTCGCCGATCTTGAGCCCTCTCGGGGAAATCCGAGGGGGCTCTTTTTCATTTTGCTCACCTCGGTAGCCAGGCTCCGCACCACCGGAACCATCTGGTTTGTCCGGTAGACTTCATACCCACGTGTGAAGGAGCCGGGCATGACCACCAGTGAGCAGCAGATCCGGATCTACGACGGCGGCGCCGACGACCTGATGGGGTCCGAGCAGTTCCCCGATCGAGTCAGCCTTCTCCGCGCTGATCGCGTTGATTCCACTGACGGTGGCATCCGCATCATGTGGGGGCAGGATTTGCTTCGTGATGTCGTGCAGGGCAGGTACCGAGCTGTCGTCTGTGCTGTGAACGACGAGGACAACAGCCACGGCATCATCGCGCAGCTCGTCGAGCGGGTGCCTACGAGCCAATGGTCGGCCAACAGCGTGACGAGCTACGCCCGGATGTTCCACGAGGCGGTAGCGGTGCATGCTTCGGGCGACCGAGAGCCGTACATCCTGAAGTTCGATCTCGATGGTGTGCTTGTTCTCGCGATGCTCAGGCCTCGCGGGGCGCAGTCGCTGACACTTGAGCAGCTCTCTCATGGGCTTCAGACCATCACGAAGATGCTCAAGGGCCGCGCAGACCGGCTTCCGGTTGCGGCGGTCAGCTTCCTCGGCGCAAGATCGAACAGGCTGGCCGGTCCCGATGGGTCGGAGCCAAGCTTCGAGACCGTCCTCCGTACCATGCATGAAGCCGGGTTCCGTGGTGATGTCTACCCGGCGCTTCGCATGTGGGAGCTCGGCGGCATCGGTGTGTTCTCGCGCTACCCGTTCCCGGAGGGGGTTGCGCGGATGCGCGAGGGAAGCAGCTAGCGTTGAGCATGAATCTCGAAGCTCTTGCGGCACGGATGGAACGCTTTCCCGCGGCGCTCTCGGCGTTGGTCTCGGGTTTGCCCGCGAACGACGCGCTGTGGCGTCCGGATGAGCGGACCTGGTCGATCACTGAAATCGTTGCCCACCTTGTTGATGAGGAGTTGGAGGACTTCCGCGCCCGCGTGCTCTCGACATTGGCCGATCCATCCACACCCTGGTCTCCGTGGGATCCCGAAGGCACGGCTACACATAGGTCGTACCGCGAACGTGATCTGGAATCGGAACTGGCGCGATTTGCCGTGGCCCGTGCCGATTCGCTTGAGCAGCTTCGAGCTGCTGCGTCTGGCGCCGATTGGGAACTGGCGTACCAGCACCCGACCCACGGTCCGCTCAGGGTGGGGGATCTGATGACGTCGTGGGCGGCCCACGATGCCCTGCATCTGAGGCAGATCAGCAAGCGGCTCTTCGAGCTTGCGTCTAGGGACGGGGGTTATGGATCGGACTATGCCGGCAGCTGGTAAGGGACCGAGTCACGCAGCATTGCGGTAGGCTTATTTCGCCTGTCAGTCCTGACTGCGGAGCGGGATGGCTTTGTTGGTGTGGGGGTAGCCGTGCAGCAAGCGACAGAACAGCATCAGTCGAACGGTTTGGGCATCGCCGGGTTCGTGGTCTCGCTCGTGGGGCTCCTGAGCTGCGGACTGATCGCCCCGATCGGCGCGATCATGTCGGCGATCGCGCTCAACAAGCAGCCGAAGGGCTTCGCGATCGCGGGTCTCATCATCGGAATCTTTGGCTCGCTATGGATCGTTGTACTCTTCATGTTCCTCGGTGGTCTGGGAGGTCTCCTGGCGATCGCCGGCATCGCCGCGGGCCAACACCTTGAGGTGCTCGGAGAGACCACGGATCTGGCTCCGATCGTTGAAACATACCGCACAGCGAACAGTGGTCAGCTGCCGCCCGACATCACAAGCCTGCCCGGTTACCTGCAGCAGGACGAGTGGCTGGATCCTTGGGGGAACCCGTATCGTGTTGAGCCCGATGGCGAGGGTTTCATGTTCATGAGCAGCGGCGAGGACGGTGTCGCCGGCACGATGGACGACGTCGAGGGCTATTCAAGCATCGGGAGCGGTGAGCTCCAGCAGTTCTTCGATGAGCTTGAGTCGGAGGGCGAGGGCGGTCGCTGATCGGGCCAGCGCTCAAGCGCCGAACTAGATCCCGATGGGAGTGCCCATATGGAGTCACCACGCTCAGCCGCGGGTCCCTGGGCCGTGCTCCTCTGGCTTGTTGGTCTGGCCGGTGTCGCACTCGGCTTCCAGTTCGGCTGGGCGACGCTCCGCGCTGAGTGGTTGCCGATCGTGGCGGCGGTCGGCGTTGGGTGTGCTGGCGGCGTCGTGCTTACGGTCAACTCCGGCAGCAGCCCACCAAGGGTCTGGATCAATCTGATCGGCGCGGGGCTCCTGATCTCGGGGCTCGCTGGCGTTGGCATGGGCACCCTTCGCGCTGTTGAGACCCGCCACAATGAGCGAGCGCGTACGGCGGAAGAGTCTGCAGAGTCCTCCGATGAGTCGGGCCAACTCAGTCCGGAGCAAGAACTCGCGGTCGGGCTCGCGACGCTCGCCGAGTTGCTTGATTCCCAAGCACGTGGAGTGCCGTCGGGTGAGCCGCGCGTCGAGGTAGGTTTTCCGGCCTGGCAGGCCGAGCGTCGTGTGCTGCGCGGAGCGCTCGATCGTGTCGCCGCGCTCGCGCGTGATGGTGACGACGCGGCCCGCTCGGTGATCGTCGGCGCCGATACCGATGGGCTCGTGGCGTACCTGGAGACCAGGCGCGATCGGGCGAACGCATCGGACGAACGGGCTCGTCTCGACCGTGATATCGCGGCGATCGCGACGGCACGCGGCGACGAAGATCGGGCGGAGACAGCGCTGCGGCGCATCCTGGCCGCGTCACCGCGAGACGCAGGGGCACTTGCGAATCTCGGTCACCTGAGCTTGCGGACGAGTGAGCTCGAGGCCGCCGAGTCTCGCTATCTCGCGCTGCTCGGGCCGGCGGCATCGCCCGAGGCCTGGGCGATCGGGATGGGCCATCTCGCAGCCGTGCATGTGGTGCGGGGCGATCTCGGCGAGGCCGAGCGGGTCGTTCGCGAATCGCTTGAAGACCGGCAGCGGCTCGGCGGCGACTCGTGGGTCGCGCTCGCGCATGTTGATCTCGCGGGTGTCTTCGCGGCGCGAGGCGAGCTGGACGAGGCCCGGTTGGAGCTTGAGCGTGCATTTGAGATCGCGAGGCGTCAGGGCCGTACCGCGTTGTTCGCACAGATCTGCGGCGCGATTGGGCGCGTAGAACGTCAGAGGGGCCTCCTTGATGAGGCTGTGTCATCGCACGAGACCGCGATCGAGATCTTCAGCGCGTTGGACGACCGTGCCGGGCGTGCACGCGAGCAGGAGGCGTTGGGGGTCTTGCAACTCGAACGAGGCGATCTCCGCGCCGCCGAGGGCACAATCCTTGCTGCCGTCACGGCATACAACACCATGCGCCGAACCGAAAGAGTCGCGGATCTGTACGCGACCCTGTCGGCCTTGTACGTGGCGCGAGACGAGTTCTCCCGTGCCGCGCACTGGTTGATCCAGGCACGCGATATCCACGCGGCATCCGAAGATCAAGAAGCGGTCTTGCGGGTCCACGAGCAGATCGCTGGTGTCTACACCGCCGCGGGCGAGCTTGAGTTCACGGAGCGCGCTCTGCGCGATGGGCTCCGGATCGCTTCGGAGATGGATGACGCCCGACACATCGCCCGGATCCAGATCGCCCTCGCCGATGCGCTGGTGACTCAGGGGAAGCGTGACGAGGCACAGTCGCTGCTCGAGAGCGCTGCGGTGCTGGCCGAGACCGATGGGCTCGATGACTTGCGAGGACAAGCTATATTGTGGCTTGGAGAGCTCGGGAAAGAGTTTTAGATCTTGCCGGTGTGGTACCTTGGCAATGTTCTGTAGGAGTTCTCGGTAGGGGAATCTCAGAAACTGTGCCGATAGCATGTCTTCCGGATCACTCGCCCCGGGAGGTGCCGGCGATGCGCGCAGTTCGGAAGACCAGGCCCGTCTCGAGCGTGGCGGGTGGGATCGCCACCATCGGCGGTGTAGCCGGCGCGGCATTGCTCGCTGTGGCGCTGTTCCGTGAGCAGTTTGTTTGGGCGATCAGCGCTGCGGCGCTCGGGCTTATTGGGTGGTGGTGCATCGCACGCGATGGGCGGATGTCCGCGGTCGCGCAGCGGGTCCGCTTGCTGGGCGGTCTTTTGTTGTGCGGCGCGGTTGTGTCGGGCTTTGTCGCCGCGGTGCGGTGGTCTGACGCCGATGCGAGGCAGGGCCAGCAGCAGACCACGGTCATCCTGGAACTGACCGAAGAGGTCAGGGCACTCAAGGCGGAACTCCGGGCGCGACGAGGCTCGGCGGACGCCCAGCCCCCCGACCCCAGCACCGGGGATGCGGCCGACCGAGCCGTGGACCGGATCGCGGACGATGCGCGGAACGCGATCGTGGGCGCCCGCGAGTTGATCGAGTCGGGCGAGGTCGAGGCCGTGCCTGGCTACCTCGTGAGGCGGCGCGAGGAGATCGCGCAGCGCCAGGCGTCCGAACTCATCGAGATCGACCGCGAGATCGCGGCGACGGCGTTCCTCGTGGGGCAAACCGATGTCGCCGAGGCGGCGCTAGGGCGGATCCTCGCGGCGAGACCGGGGGATCTCGACGCAGTCAACAAGCTTGGGCATGTCTACCGCCGAAAGGGCGAGCTGAGTCTAGCGGAAGCGCAGTACCGCGAGTTGCTGGAGCGGGATCCAAGCCCGTCTGTGCGGGCCGCCGCACTCGGGAACCTTGGGTTGATCTACGAGACGCGTGGTGATCTTGATCGTGCGGAGGAAGCGCACGAGAAGTCGCTTGCGTTGAACGAGGAGCTTGGTCGGAAGGAGGGGATGGCGGCGAACTATGGGAACCTTGGGTTGATCTACCTGACGCGTGGAGATCTTGATCGTGCGAAGGAAGCGCACGAGAGGGCGCTCGCGTTGAACAAGGAGCTTGGTCGGAAGGAGGGGATGGCGGCGGACTATGGGAACCTTGGGTTGATCTACCGGACGCGTGGAGATCTTGATCGTGCGGAGGAAGCGCACGAGAGGGCGCTCGCGTTGAACGAGGAGCTTGGTCGGAAGGAGGGGATCGCGGCGGCCTACGGGAACCTTGGGTTGATCTACCGGACGCGTGGAGATCTTGATCGTGCGGAGGAAGCGCACGAGAAGTCGCTTGCGATCGAGAAGGAGCTTGGTCGGAAGGAGGGGATGGCGGCGGACTATGGGAACCTTGGGTTGATCTACCGGACGCGTGGTGATCTTGATCGTGCGGAGGAAGCGCACGAGAGGGCGCTCGCGTTGAACAAGGAGCTTGGTCGGAAGGAGGGGATGGCGCTCCAGTACGGGAACCTCGGTCTGATCTACCGGACGCGTGGTGATCTTGATCGTGCGGAGGAAGCGTGGGAGAAGTCGCTCGACCTCTTCACGCAGGTCGGCGCCAGGCCTCAAATCGAGTTGGTGGGTGCGTGGCTCGATGACCTCCGCCGCGAGCGGGCTCAGCGCCAGCGCTGAGCGATCGGCATCCGCCGGCCCACGCCGAACGCGACGTGCGTCACTTTCAGCCCCGTCGCGAGCTGCTTGCGCTTGTACTCGTTGCGGTCGATCATGCGGAGCACGCGGGCGATGGTCTCGGGTGGGGCGCCGGTTGATGCTTCGATCTGGTCCGCCGAGCGCCGCTGCTCGACGTAGCCCTCGATGATCGCGTCGAGGGTGTCGTAATCGGGTAACGAGTCCGAGTCTTTCTGTTCCGGCGCCAGCTCGGCGCTCGGTGGCTTAGTGATGGTGGACTCGGGGATGGGTGCGTGTGCAAAACCGCAGCGGCTGTGGTTCGCGTTGATCCAGCGGCTGAGCTCATAGACCTTGGTTTTGGGGACATCGCTGAGGACGGCGAGCCCACCGTTCATGTCGCCATAGAGGGTGCTGTAGCCGACCGCGACCTCGCTCTTGTTGCCTGTGGTCAGAAGCAAGGCGCCGGTGCGGTTGCTGATCGTCATCATCAGCGTGCCGCGAACGCGGGATTGCAGATTCTCTTCGGTCAGGTCGGGGAGGGTCTCGCCCAGGCGTCGCTCGCCGAGAGAGTCGAAGACCGAGTCGGACACGTTGCGTAGGCCCTCAAACGGTTCGGCGATCGGCGCCGTCTCGATCCGCATGCTGAGCCGCTGTGCGAGATCGATCGCGTCGGTTTTGCTGTGCTCGCTTGAGTACTTGCCCGGCATCGAGATGCCCAGTACTTTCTCGGGCCCGAGCGCGGCGGCCGCGATGACGGCCGTCAGCGCTGAGTCGATGCCCCCGCTGAGTCCGAGCAGTGTCTCTGAGAAGCCTGTCTTTCGTACATAGTCGCGCACCCCCAGGACGAGCGCGTCGAAGAGCATTGCCATCGAGCCCTCGTCATCGCCACCCGCGGACCGGCACAAGACATCCCCGGAGGTGAAGTCGAAGATGAGGTCTTGTTCGGAGAACGGGCGCGTTGCGCATGATGACCCGTCGGGGTTGGTTACCCGGGCTTGGCCGTGGAAGATCAGCTCATCGTTGCCACCCAGCTGATTGATCGATGCGATCGGGACGCCGGTTGAGCGGGTGTGGGCCGCGATTTGTTGGGCGTGCGTGCGATGCTTTCCGAGTACGAACGGGCTGGCACTTGGGTTGATGATGAGCTGGGCACCGGCGTCTCCGAGCTCACAAATCGGATCAGCACGGCGCGCGTACCGGCTGTTGAACCCCGCGTCCTTGCCCTTCCAGAGGTCCTCACACACGCTGAGCCCGATGCGTACACCCTTGTGCTCGAAGATGACCGGCTCGTCCGCTGATTCGAAGTACCTGTCTTCGTCGAAGACGTCGTATGTCGGCAGCAGGCGCTTGTCGTAGCGGGCGATCCGCTTACCATCGCGCAGGACGACGAGGCTGTTCCGGAGCCGGTCCGTCTGCCCACGGAGCGGCAGCCCGACAATCACCGCCATACCTCGCGGCAAGCTACCGGCGAGTGTGGCTAGCGTCTCCTCGCACGCCTCGACGAACCCGTCTAATAGCAGCAGATCCCGCGGTGGGTACCCGCAGACGCATAACTCGGGCAAGACGCAGAGATCGACGTCCGCGGCCCTGGAACGTTCCACCGCGTCGCGGATCAGTCTCGCGTTGCCTTCGAGATCACCGATCGTCGGGTTGATCGGGCATAGGGCGGTCTTCATCGGATCTCATCGTAGGTGCGGGTGGTGGGGACCCAGCTCCCTTTTCGAACAGTCGGTGGGGCCCCAACCAGCCGACGCCGACGCCAGCGGCGACCAATACCGCGATCAGGTCCGATCCAGTCACGACCAGCAAGGCGAGCGCGAGCTGGTCAGAGGTCTCTTCGCCGATGCCATCGGTCAGGCCCATCCAGGCCGCAAGCGCAACCACGCCCGCTTCTCGCGTGCCGACAAGCCCAACGGGGCTGGCCATCATGATCAGCACCGACCCGAGCGCGAGCGCCACGGCCTCGTGAGGTGAAATTGTGAGGCCGACCACGCCCGCCGCGATCGCGATGCGGCCGGCTTGTGCGCCGATGTCGACAAGCCGGAGTACGTGGCAGCCGGTGACTACCTTCAGGTGGTCTGTCATGCGAAACGCGCTGTGCAGATGGTGGGCGGCGTCAGAGTGGAGCAGCTTTCCGATGAGCGAGAACCGTTCGGCGAGCATGAGCGCTCTGAGACGCGCCATGCCCTTGGGCCCCTCGAAGACGCCGCTCAATCGCCAGATGATGAGTGTGGTTGCGACCATCGACGCCGCAACTGTTGCCCACCACATCAGCCCCATCGAATCGGCCACGATCGTCGCGAGCAGCACCGGCGCGACCCCGCCCGCGAATACGACGAGTATCGCGGCCCACCACGCGCCGACGAGCATGACGGGCACGCCGTCGCGCTGACGATGGATCGCGACGCGCGTGATCGCACCGAGCTTGAAGGGCAAGAACGCGAGCAGGGTGCAGAGCCCGTTGGCCGCCTGGATATCGCGGAGCCGGAGCCGCCTGACGGGGATCATCGTTAGCCAGAAGACGAAACCATTGGTTGCGACCACCACCAGTGAGAGCCCGATGAGCTGCGCAATCGGCAATGGGCCGGCGTCGCGCAGCCGCTCGAGCCCACCGCGGTTCTCCTCGCTAAAGCCCATCGATACGGCCCAGCCGAAAAGCGCGATGGCGATGAGAAAGCCGACAAGCTGGACAGCGATCTTTGCTGCGCGGTTCTTTGGCTTCACCGGCGCATCGCTCCTGTACTGGTCTGGATCTCACAAAGGACCCAGGGGCGGTCGGTCCAGACGTGGACGAAGCCTACCTCATCCGATTCCAGGAGCTCTCGGACAGCATCTTCGCTCAGCGCAGGGTCGGCCCAGCCCGACCGACTGAGTCTCGCGATCTCGCTCAGATCTACGAAGAGATGTGTGACACCTAGATCTCTGAGCCTCGCAACCCAGGCCGCAGGATTCCTCGGGGCGTCCCGGATGGCATCCCCGAGCGGGTGCGCGTCCCAAGTCGTCGCATAGATGACATCGCGCATGTAGTAGAGCGGCTTCGCATCGCCGATCAGGCAGACCACCGCATTTTCGGGTGTGAGCAGGTTCACCGCGGCGCTCGCCGGCAGGCGATCGATGATCGTCATGCGCTCAGGGGGGCTGGCAGCAAGAAACTCACGCTCAACCCACCCGTTCCCTGTGTAGACCTCGATGAGCGGGGCGCTCACGAACAACGCTCGCTCGCTTGCAAGAAGCAGCACCAGCCCAGCCGACTGGATCATGATCGCGACGAACCCCGCTACTTGGCCTGCCTTTCCTCGGGTCGCAAGGCCAACGAGGATCGCCCCGGGTACAACGCATGGGATCAGAAACCGGCTCTGAACATGAGTCAGGAACGCCCAGGCGAGCAACTGGAGCGCGAGCCCGCTCGCAAGTAGCGTTGCGATTGGGCGCGTCGCGCAACGGCGGATTGCAAGTACCGCCGCGGCGAGCACGATCGGGAAGAACCCGAACCATTGTGGATGCATGAGCCCTCGGTGCCTCGTGCCCGCTGGATCGGTAGGGTCGGGGAAGATCGCGAGCCTCAGGCGATCGAGTATCGATCCATCGAAGCGGTGGCCGCTCGCAAAGCGTGCGATCTGCTCGTCGGTCCAATGGCCATTGCCGAAGACGCCGGTGAGCGCAGGGAAGACCGGGTTTCCTACCGAAACTCCGTTTCGGATCAGCCAGGGAGCGATCATCGCGGTTCCGGCTATCAGGCAGGCAAGCGTTGCTCCCGCCCATGCGCGTCTCGGCAACGCGTAGAGCAGCAGGGCGCCTGAAATGGGTGCAGACATGAAGATCGCGGTCGGTTTGCAACTGCATGCAGCGCCCATGAGCAGCCCGACAAGCAGCCCTCTTGCAGGCCCACTGATCCTGCGATCAAGCGCGACGGCGCATGCGCCCGCGAAGAAAGCGGCGGCGGCCGCGTCGTTGTATGCAAGCGAGCCCGTCACCACAATCCAGGGCGTAACAACAAAGATCGCGCTTGAGATGAGTGGGCCAGGCCCATCTCCAGGCATTGCCCTGCGTACCGCGTGGAACAACGCGCCGGCGCCGAGCAGCGTGATCACCACGTGCAGCGCTTGCGCCACGAACAGACCCTTTCCGTCGTTCGCGACGAGGCTCGCAGCGCCGGAAACGCGGCTGAGCTGCGCGAAGCTCGCTTCCATCAGGCCGGGCAGGAACGAATAGATGTTTTGCTCTGAGGTCGCGATGCGGCCAGTTTCAAGCCAGGTATTGGGGAGCTCGAGGTGATAGCTCAGTGAGTCGTAGCCCCCGAACTCGCTCGGCCAGAGGTAGCCAGGGGGCGCGACGAGCGCGCTTGCCAGGAGCGTGAGCCCTCCGAGTACAAGCGAGAGTCGAGCGAGTGTCCGACTTGGGTCCCATCGACTTCTGCGCGGGGATTCTCGGCGCTCTGGCAGAAACAACCAGCCCGATATGCCAACCGCGAAGACCACGAGCACGGGCCACCGGCCCATCACGCCGAGCAGGCCCATCGTGAGCAGCAATGTCATAAGAAGAGCCGAACCGATGAGCGGCGCATGAGGCACCACGAGCCTCGTCCGGGTCGGCAGCGCCAGGCCGGCGAGGATGCCCCATCCGGTCGCGGAGGCCAGAAAGGCCAGGACGAGCATCGCGGGGTCGAGTGCAGTCCCGGTTCCGGCACCGGACAGCCCGAGGGATCCGGCCCCAAATCCGAGGGCGATCAGGCGGCGTTGGAGGTCCGATCGCTTGCCTCTGTGTGCGTCGCTCGCCATCGAGCCGGGAGTGTAAGGCCCGGGAGAGGTAGCATGGCGCTATGGAACTCGAGCCCAACACCCCGCCCGATGCTGCGGATATCGATCTGGCCATCGATGAACCGCTGTGCGCCGTCTTCCGGCGGAGCTTGAAGAACGAAGGACTGAAGTACACGCCTGAGCGTGCGGCCGTGCTCGACACGATTATCCGTCTCGACGGGCTCTTCGAGGCCGAGCGCCTGCTCGACGAGCTGAAAGACCAGGGGCATCGTGTCAGCAAGGCGACGGTGTACCGGACGATCAAGCTGTTGCAGGAGGCGGGGATCGTCCAGCGCGTTATCGCAGACGGGGATCAGGCGAGGTTCCAGCTCGTCTACGGTGCGCGGCCACAAGACCTCCTCGTTCGCCTCGATTCGGACGAGGTGATCGAGCTGGACATCCCCGAGTTGATCGAGCTGCGAGACAAGATCTGCGCGAAGTACGGCCTCGCCCCCCAGGGCCATCGCCTGCACATCTTCGCGAAGGCACAGGAATAGACCGCTCCTAACGGAGGCCAACGGTCTCGACGCCCGCGGTCTTCACCGCGGCCCGCGCACGGACAACAGCCTCATAGGGCACACCGTCCTCCGGCACGATCACGAACGTCAGCGACGACGTATCGACCCCGGCGAGCACTCGGCCCAGCGCGCCCGCGAGATTCTCGATTGTGATCGCACGGAGCTGCGCACCGCTGCACACGGTTTGTCCATCCACCACGGAGAGCGACAGCTCGATGATGGGTGACGGCACTCCCAAGCCGCTGGGTGCGGGTTCCGGTGCCGCTTCGGTTGGTGCTTCAGGCGTCACAGGGAAAAGCCATTCGCGCCCGGCCACGGTCGCGGTTGCCATGAAGAAGATCAGGATCACGAGCGTGACATCCACCATGGGAGTCATCGATGGCCCGGTGACCTGCTCCCGGATGAATGCGGCGTCACGCCTGCGCAACGCTCTCATCGAGGCACTCCAGGGAGATCGAGCGAGGCGAGGTGGATTTCCGCAGCACCCGCCTGGCGACAGGCCGCCACCAATGGCCTGAGGCGTTCGTAGGGCACACTCCACTCGGCTCGGAGCCTGACAGCGAAGGGTGCCCCGTCGGTACCGCGCGCCCGGATGATCTCCGCAGCGATGGAATCGGTGTCGGTGGCACGCCCGTCAACTCTGACGCTCAAGACTCCCGGTTGCTCCATGACAGCCGTGAGGGTGACCTCATCGCCGGCACCATCCGCCGGGGCGCCGCCCGCCGCGGATGCCAGATCTACCGGCGAGAGGCGTTCACCCGCGAGCCTGCCAACAAGCAGGAAGAAGATGATTAGCACCATCACCACGTCGATCATTGGTGTGACGTTCACACGAACGGCGTCACCGACTCCGCCCGCGTCCCGTCTCACCATGCCAAGCGCGCCGCGCACCGTTACTTCTCGGCCGGGAGCTGCTCGACGATCCGCGCACCGAGCACGAGCACCCGGTTGCACAGCTTGTCGATCTTGGCCCGGTAGAACCCGTAGAACGCCAGGCTCGGGGCCGCGAGCACGAGCCCAAGCAGTGTGTGGAAGAGCGCCTTGCTGATGCCCGAGCTCAACGCTCCGGGCCCGGCCTGCCCTCCCGTCTCCCCGAGCGTCGCGAACGCGATGATCATCCCCCACACGGTCCCCGCGAGTCCGATCAGCGGCGCGAGGTTCCCTATGACCGCGAGCGGATCGACAAGCCGGAACGCGCCCGCGATGCGGTCCGCGGCCGCGAGCTCCGCAGCCTCCTGCCGCTTCGATTCGTCGTCACCGGCATCGAGCGCCGCGATCACGATGGAGCCCAGTGGCGACGGATCCGACTCGGCCGCCTTCCGAAGCCCCTTCAGATCGGCGTCCTTCGCCAGCTTGCTCATTCCTTCGGCGGTCTCCTCTGGGGCGAGCTTGGACGCTCTCGCCTCGGTGACCACGCGCACCATCAGTGCTACCGCCGCGAACGAGCCGAGGACGAGCACCACGGTGAACACATCGAAGGACTCGCTGAACAGATCCCAAAGCCCGAGTTCGGTTTCGGTCACTGTTGGTACGGGCGTCGGCGTCGCGGCTGCCATTACTCGCCCTCCTCAAGATCGCGCTCGTTCATATCCCGGCTGATCACGTACCCCTCGCTGAACCAGCCCTGCAGATCCGCCAGCCGGGCGCGATCGCTCGAAAAGGGCCAGCTGGGATTATCCGGCGTCACCAGTTCGCCGGTCACCGGGCAGGTCGTTGACCCGGCCCCCACGCGCCCGTCGAGGCTGGCGATCTCGCCCCAGCCCCGCCTCGTCGTCCATCCTGCTCCAGGGGTGAGCGTGGCGATCCGGTTCTTCTCACCTGTTGCTTCGAGCAGAAGCCGAGCGACGCGGTCGCCCAGCGCGGTAACGGCGCCGGCGATCCGCTCCGGCCATTCGATCAGCACCACGCGGTCACTCGCTGTGAGCCGATCCCAACCGATCGCGGCAAGCTCGTCTTCTTCGCCAACCCTGTACGCGTCGATGTGTGTGACGAGCGCCGGTTCCAAACGATCCGTTGGGTATTCGTTTGCGATCACATAGGTGGGGCTTGAGATGATGCCGTCCTCTACCCCCAGCGACCGCCCGAGCTCGCGAACCAGTGTCGTTTTGCCGGCCCCCAGGTCGCCCGAAATCGCGACGACATCGCCGCCCGTGAGCACGCTCGACAGCCGCCGCGAGAGATCTCGCGTCGCGTCCAGGCCGAGCAGTTCGATCGTGACCGACATAGAGCGATGCTACCCCGATACCTCGGGCGAGCCGTGCTCCCAGCCCATGCTCTTCGCGTTGAGGCGCGTGGCGCCATCGATGAACCACGCCCCGGGAGATTCGCCGGGCTCCACCGTGCGCACGCCTCCGATTTGGGCCCCGATGCCGAGGTCTTTAGGGCCACAGATCAGTAGCTCGTGATCCTCGCCCGCCGCCACTGCTTCGCGCCACGTGCCTGCGCTTGGGTGGAGCGGCACGCTCGCGATGTCGATCTCGAGCATCACCCCCGAGGCTTCCGCCATCCGTGTCGCGTCCAGGCCCAAGCCATCCGAGATATCGATCATCGCGTTAGCGCGGTCAGCCGCCTCGCGTCCCTCATCGAGCCTTGGCTCGAACGTCAGGTGGCGTCCGGACTCGAAGGACCCACCGATCGCGCCGGTGACAAACACGCTATCACCCGCTTGAGCTCCGGACCGGAGCACCGGTCGCCCAGAGATCGAACCCGCGGCGGTCACGCTCAACACAACCGGCCCGTGTGAGGCCGCGATATCGCCACCGATCAGCGGTGCGCCCCAGTGCTTCGCCCAGTGCGCCATGCGGTCGAACAGCTCATCGGCCTGGGTGTAGCT
This sequence comes from Planctomycetota bacterium, assembly GCA_039186605.1. Taxonomy (GTDB): domain Bacteria; phylum Planctomycetota; class Phycisphaerae; order Phycisphaerales; family UBA1924; genus JBCCZZ01. Next base: position 107,087 of record JBCCZZ010000007.1, read on the forward strand.
CTCCGGCAGTGTCGCGGTCGCGAGTCCCCACGCGGGCGTCGCACCCATGGCCGCGAGATCGCTGATCGAGCGAGCGATCGCCTTCCGTGCGATCAGGTCGATCGATGTGTCAGAGGTGAAGTGACGGCCCTCGACGAGCTGGTCAACGCCGATCGCGAGCAGGCCCGACCCAGTGTGGACCACAGCGCAGTCGTCGCCCGGGCCTACCACGATATCGCCGAGACCGGAGAGGCCCTTCGACCGCTGGTAGATATGCCCGAGTAGCTCCAACTCGCGCAAGGTCATCGCTCCATATACGTCGTGCCGTCAAGCGCCGCGTCGTACCGCGCAAGCAACGCACGACCCGTTGTTGGAGTGATAGTTCCATTGCGGGTCGCCCGCTCGACATCGGCCCTCATCGCGCGCCGGATCGCCTCTGATTCGTACTGCACATACCCGAGCACCTCGCGGCATCGGTCGCCCTCGACAACCTCGTCGATCGCCCAGGGCTTGCTGTTGTCGCCCGTGAGCCGGATGTGTACGGCGTGGGTGTCACCGAACAGGTTGTGCAGATCGCCCAGCACCTCCTGATAGGCGCCGACCAAGAACGCCCCGAGGTGGTACCCACCCTCACCGCCAGGCCCACCCTCGGCGGGGTCGTGCAGCGGCAGGGTCTTGGCCGGTTCAGGGTTCCCCCCGATCCCCGGGAACCGGTCGATCCGCCCGTCGGAGTCGCACGTCATATCGCCTAGCACGGCGAGGCGCGGCGGTTTCTCGCTGAGCCGGTGGATGGGCATCACCGGGAATAGCTGCCCAATCGCCCAGTGGTCGGGCAACGACTGGAAGACCGAGCAGTTCGCGTGGAACTGATCGGCGAGCCGGTCGGCGAGCCCCTCGAGCGCCGGCGGCATCGGCTGATCACCGACGGCATCGAGCGCACGGAGCCCGACGATCCTGACCATCGCGTTGGCCGCCGCTCGGTGTGCCAACGAGAGGTGGCCGAGCCTGAACAGGCTCTCGCACTCCTCGCCCGCACGTTCCGCGTCGTGCCAAAGCGAGGCCGCGGCATCAAGGTCCGAAGGGGCGTGCGAGTCCTTGAACGCGTCGATCAGGTCCCTAAGTGGACGCGAGGGCGTGCTCGTCTGAACGAACGCCTCAATCTCTGCGTCGGTGGTGTCGAGCCCGGGTTGAGGCCGCGCCGGTTCGAGCAGGTCGAACACCAGCACGCTCGCATGCGCTGTCATTGCTCTCCCGCACTCGGCGATCACACCGGGGTGTGGCTCGCCCGCCTCGTCGCAGACTGCCTTGATTCTGTGGATCACATCGAGGGCGTACTCGCGCAGGCTGTAGTTCACGCTCGAGCCCGAGGGGCTTCGCGTGCCCTCATAGTCCACACCCATGCCGCCACCGATATCGATCCGGTCAATCGGCGCGCCGAGCTTGCGGAGCTCGCAATACACCCGAGTCAGTTCGTCGATGGCGGGGCTGATTGCGGAGATGTCGGCCACCTGGCTGCCGATGTGGCAATGCACAAGCCGCAGGCGGTCGAGCTTGCCTCGCGCCCTCAGCGTCTCGACGGCACGGAGCAGCCCCGCGGCCTGCAGACCGAACTTGCTGCCCGGCCCAGCGGACTCTTGCCATCGACCGCTTCCTTTAGTCGTCGGCCTCGTTCGCACGCCAATGGGAAGATCCGCGTCCCAGCGCTCCGAGGCTTCAAGCAGCAGCTCGAGTTCCGCGAAGCGTTCCACGACTGGCACGATGTCGCGCCCAAGCTTGGCGCAGAGCGCGACGAGGTCCGCGTATGTCTTGTCCTTAAAGCCATTACAAACGATCGGGATGTTCGCCTGGAGCTCGCGTGCCGTCAGCGCGAGCACGGCCAGCAGTTCCGGCTTGCTGCCCGCCTCCAGCCCGAACCCAAGAGGCGCGCCGGCCTCAAGAATCTCCTCGCACACATGCCGCTGCTGGTTCACCTTGATCGGGAATACACCGGCAAAGTGACCGTCGTACGCCTCCTCCTCGATGGCATCGCGGAACGCTCGGGCGATCTCGCCCAGGCGGTGATGAAGCACATCATCAAAGCGGAGCAGCAGGGGTGTCTCGAGGCCTCGCTCACTCAGCCCGCGGACCAACTCGTCCAGATCGATTTCGGGGCTCCCAGGCCCGCGGGGCCTCATGCAGACGGTGCCGGAACCGGATACCCGGGCGTAGCCGCCCGACCAGCCTCCGACGCCGTAGAGCGCCTCGGCCTTCGCGGGCGTCCATTCGGTGCTGGTTGGTTGCTCATCGAGGCTTGTCACGGCCAAAGATTAGGGGCCAGAGGGCCGATCCAGTTGCTCTCGGGGCGAGTACCCGAGCCTTGGAGACCACGATGCCGCGATACGAATACCACTGCGACGCGAACGGCCGCACCCTCGAGGTCGAGCACGGCATGAGCGAGAAGCTAAAGACCTGGGGCGAGCTGGCCGAGCGGACGGGTGAGCCGATTGGCGACACCCGTGCCTCGGAGCCTATCGAGCGGCTGATCAGTCTGAGCTTCGCGAAGACGGCGAGCGGGAGTTCCGGTGCCGGCGGCGGAGGTTGTGGCCCTGGGTGTGGGTGCCATCCGCACTGATGCTGGGCACCGCCCCGCACTCAGGACACGGGCCCGACGGGTCAGCATCGCGGAGGTCGTAGGCGCACGTCATGCACCGCCGATGGCGTAGACGATGCCATCGACGAATGAACGGTGCAGTCAGAAACAGCGAACCGTAGAACACGGTGTTCGCGGCGAAGCCATCGGGCTTGATCCCATAGGGGATCATCAGCTTCCCTTGGCGGAGGTGAAGCAACGTTCGGTAATCTTTGGACACCGCACCACCCACGTTTGGCGTGTTCCCATACGAGCCGATGATCGACCGGAAAGGCAATCCAGCGATCATCGTTATCCGTGTGCTCACCATCAATCCCTCGGACTCTGAGATCATGCCTGGGGTTGGATGCATCCAGCCCGGCACACGATCGATAAACTCTGAATAAGGCGGATTCGGCGCCGTGCCGTACCAGCCCATCTGGATCAGGATCCAGCTCTCGGATCCGACCTTGCGGTAGTTCGAGGCACGTACGACACCGTCGTCGGCAAGCGTGTTCCATTGCATGTCGGTCTGTTCGTGTGGCAACTCCCAGGGGGCATATTCGAGCGCGACCCCGGCTAAGCCTGCGATGTATGCCGCGAGTCCACCAAGAAGAAGCGACACGCCGAAGGCACGCCTAGATGGGATGAGCCCCCTCGTCATGAAGGGGTGTACAGAGAAGAGACTGGTCGGTTGGACCGTTCTACGAAGCCACTAGGACAAAGGAAATGGCGACAGGTGATCAAGGAGAAGCAGAATAAGCAAAGGAGCAAGAGATCTGGGGCGAGTCTGCTGTGCGAGGCGTCGAGTCGCTGAGTTACACTCTTCCACCCGCGTAAGCCGAGGCATTGACTTCCGCAGAACTGTCGCGGGGCTACTTGCTCAGTCTGAGGGCCCAACTTGGTTCGTCATCCCTGTCGAGAAGCTATGGCCGCACTCCGGGCAGGTACCTTCTGACAGCCCAGACAGGTCATAATTGCAGTGCAGGCATCGCCCGCGTCTGTCGGCTGCCAGTTCGCGTTTGAGTCTCGCTGCCTCGGCTCGACGCTTCCGATCCGCGATGATCCACTCGACAAGGATTGCGAGGATCACGTGCCCGATGTGAAGCACAAGGCACCACGCGAGTGCAAAGACCGCGAGGTTGATCGCATACGGGCCCTGTTTGTGCTTGACGGACCGCTTTGTCACGTCCCGCCCGCTCGCGATCAGTCGCCCCGATCGATCGGTCGAAATAGTCCGTCTGTCGAGCGAGTGGTGCAGCGGCCAGCCAGAGAAGATGGTGATCGCAAACTGGCGAGCCTCCCGACGCCCCGGTTCGGGCCGCGCAACATCCTCCGGTAGCGGTAGCGTCTGTATGGTCTCAAGCTCTATTTCAGGATCATGCAGGCCCTTTCGCTGGGCGAAGACTTGCCACACGTCGCACCAAGGGTGCACGCTTCGTCGCCAGGCTACGAAGTAAGGATCGGACTGTAAATCGATGTAGTGAAGTGGTGCCGATAGGTCCACTGGACGCAGATTAGAGTGCGCAATATGGACCGTGTACGAAACACTTGCAGCGCCGAGCATGACGGCGGCTGGGATTAGAACCGGTAGACTGCGCTGGCGCTGTCTGGGCATGCCGAGTACTGATCCGGCTCCCCCGTGCCCGAGGATCCCACGACCCTGGGATTACACACCCGCGCCGGCTTTCGCCTCGCTCATTACCCGATCCGCATACTCATTCATCGCGTCACGAAGCTGCTCGAAGCTCTCGAGCACGTACAGGATCGGCTGGTAGTGATCGATCTCGAAGCTGGTGTTGATCACGCGTTCCAGGTCGAACGGGCGCCGCTCGACCTTGCCTTCTCCAGCGCCCTCGGGTGCCTCGAGCGCATGCTTGCTCTCGCCGTGGCTGCTGATGAGGCCCGAGCCGTAGATCTTCAGGCGATCGTCCTCGCGGATGAGTCCGAACTCAACGGTGAACCAGAACAGCCTCGCCAGTGGCTCGGTGTGCTCGGGTCCCGCCGCGAGCGCGGCCTTGCCATACGTCTGCAGGAACTCCGCGAACACCGGGTCGGCGTGCAGCGGAACGTGTCCGAAGATGTCGTGGAAGATGTCGGGCTCGGGCAGATAGTCGAGCTTGTCCTTTGGACGGATCACGATCGTTGTCGGGAACTCACGCCGCGCGAGGCAGCTGAAGAAGGCCTTGGCCGGCAGGTACCCGGGCACCGCGCGGCTCTGCCAGCCCGTCAGCGGGCGGAGGTACTCGTTGATCCCCTTGACGGTCCGCTGGCTGTCATACGGATCTTTGGTCTCGCCAAAGAGAAGTGGGACACGATCGGACACAAGATTGATCGCCCGGAGCCCCGCGAGGAACACGTTGCTGGCCTGCTGCTCAAGCACCGTCCAGCGGCGCATGTAGAGGGTGGACCAGACTTCGTGGTTCTCGTCGCTGTACTTGTCGTACTGCTGCGTGACATAGAAAGACTCTGTCTCGATCTGCTCCGCGGGGAGATCGGCTGATGCGTCGGCTGCGGCCTGTGCCTTCTCGAACTCGGCGCCGTCGATGATGTTGTTGTAGTTGATGTCATTACGCACGGGCGCGCTCCTTCTGGCCGCCGGCCGGTCGCCGAGCCGTCCCCCAATGCCGCACACAGAGATTGTACGGGGGTGACCCCCGCTCGGGTGCGTTTGTTATGAAGGCGCAAACGCCCGCCAGGCCTCGGCTTCGGTGATGGCCTGCTCGGAGGCGATCGCAAGGGACGGGGCCATGCCCTCGCGGCGACGCTCCGTCGCGGCCCGCACGCTGTCTTCCGCATCGGCGCGGACGATCGGCACATCCGACCCGAACCACACCTCGGCGCCGGAATCGATCAACTCGCGGAGCGGGAGCACGCGGCCAAGCCGGTCCGGAAGTGCCCGGCGCAGCACCTCGATGTCGGGCAACAGATGGCAAGGCTGCACGCTTGCGGGCACACCAAGGGCCGCGAACCGTGGGATGTCATCTTCGTCCACGACTTCTGCGTGTTCGATCCGGAAGACACCCGGGCCATTGGGCCCAACCTCCTCGATCGCGTCGAGCACATCGCGCACGGCGCCATCGCCTATCGCGTGGGTGGCGAGCCCGATGCCAAGCGCGTCGCACTTCGCCACCGCGTTGCGGATCTGGGCATCAGTCAGAAGCGGCATCCCTCGGGGCCGCGACGGATCGCCGTCGGCGTAGGGTCCGAGCATGTAAGCCGTCCGGCTGTTAAGCGTTCCGTCAGCGAATATCTTCCCACCGGCGATCGTGATGTTGTTGCTCAGAGCGCCCGTGCCGAACCTGGCGGCGATGTCGTCGAGCTCGGCGACCGGGCAGTAGAGCTCGACGCGGATGCCGATCTCGTCGAGCTCGCCGTCTGCGTCGAGCGCGAGCAGATGTTCGACCGTCCAGTCGTGGCTCAGCATGTCGTGGACCTCGACGAAGCCCAGGCCTCTGAGGTGTGCGAGCCCGGCGCGGAGGTGCGCGCGGTGCTGGGCGTCTGTTGGCTCGGGGACCGCTGCCCAGAGCTGAAGCGCCGCGGCCTCGTACATCACACCGTCGAGCGCTCCGCCATCGCGTCCGAACGCACCGCCCTCGGGTGCTGGGCTGTCGTCGCCGATGCCGGCGGCCGCGAGGGCCGCGGTGGATGCCATCAGGGTGTGGTTGTCGAAACACCACACAGCGGCGGGGCGTCCCCCGATCGCGGCGTCAAGTTCGGCCAATCCCGGCCAAGCGGACTCTCGCCAGCCCTCAGGCCGTGCACCGACGCCGATGGCCCAGTCGAGCGGGCCCAGGCCTGAAGCGTGTTCCGCCATTCGCTCGAGCGCCTGGGCCGAGCTTGTACAGGCGGAGAGATCGGCATAGGCCATCTGCCGGCCAAGATTCGCGACGTGTGCGTGCGCCTCGCGGAGGTTCCTCACGCCTCGGCCCCCGAGAGCGCGTCGGTGATCATCTGTCGCGCATGGGACGCGTCCGAGGCCCGCTCCGGAAACTGCAGCCGCTTGACACCGAATGCGAGCCGGATGTCAAGCCCGAACTGATCGACACCCACCGCGAGCGCCTCGTCGCCCGTCGCGCGGGCGAGTGCCTCGCGATCGGCGTTGAGTTCTCGCAGCAGGCGAGGCTCGTCGTCCAAGAGCATGTTCGCCTCGCAGAATCGCTCACCATCATGCACTTCGCCGGGACGCTTCACGGCTTCGACCTCGGCGCTGATGAAGAGCTCACCGCGGGGCTCTCCATGGGCGGCGCGCCAGCGGTCAATTGCGGGTCCGTGACCCGATTCATCGGTCTCGTCGAGGCGGACGAGCGCTTGGAAGGCGTCGTCGGCTTCGTCTGGGGCGCTGAGCACCGCCTGGCCTTCGCGCAGCGCAGCCGCCGGCAGCGTCAACACGAGGTGCCCGGTGCGAGGGTCGAACACGAACTTGACGGCTCGCGCGGCTTGCTCAGTGACGAGCACGCCCGTCCGGAGCGCGCGGAACGCCGCGCGGTCCTGTTCGAGTTCCGGAGAGGGTTCGGTCTCGGTCACAGACCCATTGTGCCGTACGTCGGCCTAGATCGCCAGGGGCCGGCGTCAGACCGGGCTCTGCGCAACAAAAAACGCGGGCCCGGAGTTCCCGGGCCCGCGAAAAGTCACGGGTACGAGCGCTGGAGTACGTCCGGCTCAGAGGCGGCGGACGGCGCGGCGGGCCTTCTTTTTGGCCTTCTTGCGAGTGGCCTTCTTCTTGGAGGCCTTCTTGCGAGTGGCCTTCTTCTTGGCCTTCTTGCGTGTTGCCTTCTTCTTTGAGGCCTTCTTGCGAGTGGCCTTCTTCTTGGTCTTCTTGCGTGTTGCCTTCTTCTTTGAGGCCTTCTTGCGGGTCGCCTTCTTGCGCGCGGTCTTCTTCGAAGCCTTCTTCTTGGTCTTCTTGCGCGTCACTTTCTTCTTGGCGGTCCGTTTCGCTGTCTTCTTCCGTGCCTTCTTCTTGGCCATGGCAGATTCTCCTGCTGCGTCGTCGCCTTGACTCACGCGGCGCCAACGCTCGCGTGTATGGATGCGCCGCTGCTCAGTTCCTGTATCGGAGTCATCGCGACGCGTACTTCAGAGAAGACTCTAATGGAAACTCGGCGCTTGTGCGCGCAAGTCATCGTGTCCGCGTCTCTTCGCACGACATTGAGCGTGTCAACCAACGCGTGATCACGCGCTTCGAACACCGTGTGTTCATCGGTCCATGACATGTCCGCACGGTCATGAAATACTGCTCGCACGCAACCAGACTGCCATCTCTGTGCAAAGCAGAAACAAGCGAGATGCCCGCGAGAACGACGCGTGATCGTGCATGTTCACCTCTTTTTCGCGTCAGTACGCGTCTTGAGCACCCATCCGCTGAGCGGCTGCGGCGGCTCTCGTCGTACACTCCGGTAGAGTTCACGGAGGTCTCGCTTGTCGGATATCCACACCCATCGCATCGATTCGGGAATGACGCTGATCACGCAGCGCATCGGCGGGGTTCGTTCCGCCGGTTTGTCATTGCTTATTCCTGTTGGGAGCGCTTCTGACCCAACAGATCGCTTAGGTCGCGCCGCGATGTGGTCCGAGTTGCTCTTCCGAGGTGCCGCTGGCCTCGACAGCAAGCAGCAGGCCGATGCATTCGATGCGATCGGCGCAACCCGTGGTGTCGATGCGGGGTCGCGTTTTATGACGATCGCCGCGACCACCACCGGCGATCAGATGCTGGGTGCCATGTCACTCATCAGCGATATGGTCCAAAATCCCGCGATGGAGGGCGATTCGATCGATCCGGTCAGGCGACTATGCATCCAGGCGATCGAATCACTGCGCGACGATCCACAGCAACGAGCGATCTACGCCGCACGCAATCGCCACCACCCCGAGCCGCTTAACCGAACAGGGCTTGGCACGTCCGAAGGGCTTGAGGCCCTCGATCGGGATTCGCTCGCGGGTGACTGGGCCGAGCAGACCGGTTCGGCCCACGCCATCCTTTCTATAGGTGGGGCCATTGAGCCAGAGATGGTCCGGGCCGAGGCGGAGCGTTTGTTTGGTTCTTGGAAGGGCGGAACCCCTGTTGCGGAGTCGGGAGGCACGCCTCCTCGTGGCTTTGGGCATGAGCCGGACGAATCGAACCAGGTCCAGATCGTGCTCGTTCATGACGGGCCACGGGCCGGAGATCCCGACTCTGTGCTGGAACGCGTGGTCTCCTCGGTGCTGTCCGGTGGCATGTCGGGGCGTTTGTTCACGGAAGTCCGCGAGAAACGGGCCTTGTGCTACGCGGTGAGTTCGAGCTATCACGCGGATCGCGACAGCGGAACGACGACCGCGTATGTGGGCACCACGCCCGAGCGTGCGCAGGAGTCGCTGGATGTCTTGGCGTCCGAGCTCGAGCGCATCAACACCCCCGCGGGCCGATTGACGCAGGAGGAGTTCGATCGCGCAATCGTGGGCCTGAAGAGCCGGCTCGTGTTCGCGGGTGAGAGCACCTCGGCGCGTACGGCCGCCGCCGCCGGCGATCTGTTCAAGTTGGGGAAACCCAGGACGCTCGATGAGCGTGCAGCGGAGATCGACGCGGTCACGCTTGAGCAGGTAAATGAATATCTCGCGCAGCGCGAACTCGGTCGTGTGACCATCCAGACGCTCGGGCCCAGCGAGCTCAAGCCACCCGCGGCGGTTCCGGCGGCGGTGGGGTAATCGGGTTGGACTCGCGTCCCACCATCAGCGTCAGCATGGGCGAGCCGGGCGGCATCGGGCCGGAGGTGCTCGTCAAAGCGCTCGCCGATGACACGCTCCGCAAGAGTGCTCGGTTCAGGATCCACGGTCTTCGCTCGGTGATCCATCGCGCGGCGGAGCGGGCCGGCATCGAGCCATTCTGGTGGCGCGTCGAGCGTGGTAGCGGCATCGAGCCTGCCGGCAGCGAGCACGACGTGTTGCTGATCGATACCGAGCCGACGCTTGCAGACCCGAGCGTCGGTGCCCGCTGGGCGCCAGATGACAGCAAGCTCTCGGGCAGACTCAGCTTCTCGTTCGTGGACGATGCGATCGCGGCCGCGAAGCTCCCGCCGAGCCATCCATTGCACGCCCAAGCCATCGTGACGATGCCGATCAGCAAGGCGAGCTGGAACCTCGCGGGCCACGGCCGATTCCCTGGCCACACGGAGTTGCTCGCAGTGCGATTCGGTGCGAAACGCGTCGGGATGATGTTCGAGTCACCCACGCTTCGTGTGATGCTTGCGACAGCGCATCTCCCGCTCATGGAGGTCAGGAATGTCCTGACGATCGGATCGGTGTTCGATGCGATCGAGCTCGCGGGAGAGGGTTGCGAGCAACTAGGGATTGTTCACCCCCGGATCGCCGTCTGCGGGCTCAATCCACACGCAGGCGAGGGCGGGCTGCTCGGGGATGAGGATGAGCGGATCATCCGTCCGGCGATCGAGCTCGCGGAAAACGCCGGTCACAACGCGTCCGGGCCCCACCCCGCGGACACGGTTTACAACGCCGCGACTGCGGGGAAGTTCGATGTTGTCGTCGCGATGTATCACGACCAAGGCCTTATCCCGGTAAAGCTGCTGCACCGCGATACCGCGGTGAACATGACGGTCGGGCTGGGCACCCCTCGAACAAGCCCTGATCACGGGACGGCCTACGACATCGCCGGTCGGAACAAGGCCGATCCAGGCAGCGCGACCGAGGCGTTGAAGCTTGCGGTCCGCCTTGCGAAGGCGCGGGGAGACGCACCGCGCGGCGGGCAACTCTGAGCGCCGGATTGATGAGCCGGGCGGATCCTCCATCCTCATGACTGCGTAACATCCCGACCGCGCCGCAGGGAAGCAGTCCTCGCCTGCCGGGACGTGTGTGGGGATCACGGATGAGTCAGGTCGCGCCCCAGCCCGAGTTCACGCCCACGACGCGCGCGCGCCTGGTGGAGATGTTCTCGATCGCCGCCCCATCGGTCGTGACCATGACCAGCTACACAGTTATGCAGTTCGTTGACGGGCTGATGGTCAGCCGCATCCCGGGCGATGGGCCCTATGTTGCCGCGCAGGGGAACGGCGGAATCGTTGTCTGGCTGCTCGTCTCGTTTGCGCTGGGCGTGACCGGGGTGATCAACTCGTTCGTGAGCCAGAACCTCGGCGCGGGAACCCCTCGGAAGGGCAGCTTCTACGCCTGGGCTGGGCTATGGATGTCGATCGCGAGCGGGCTGGTGCTCGCCATGCTCATCCCGCTCGCGCCGATGCTCTTTGGCTTCTTCGGAGGCTACTCCGGCCACTCCGAGGAACTGATCAAGCTCGAGACCGTCTATGCCCAGATCATGCTGGGCGGTATCGGGCTGACCATGGCGTCGCGTGCACTGAGCCACTTCTTCTACGGGCTCCATCGCCCGATCGTCGTCATGGTGGCGGCTCTGGTCGCCAACCTCGTCAATGTCTTGATGAACGCAATACTGATCTTCGGTGAGGCAGGCCCACCCGAGGGCACGCCTTTCGCTGATGTGTTCCGCGAGATCGCTCAGGTGACCGGTGCGCCGACGATGGGCGTTGCGGGCGCCGCGGTCGGCACCGTCATCGGTGCCATCGTCGAGTTCGTGATCCCGCTGGTGCTGTTCCTGAGTCCCCGGTACAACCGGGAGTTCGGCACCCGCAGCGCCTGGAAGCCCGAGGCCAAGTACTACAAGGACATCGCCCGCATCGGCTGGCCAGCGGGCGCGATGTTTACCAATGAGATCGTGTGCTGGAGCTACCTGATGGCCACGCTCGTGCCGATGGCGGGCGTCGCCGCGGGCGAGGACGGCGATCTCCACAACACCGCGGGCTGGATCGCGCTGCGCTACATGCACCTGAGCTTCATGCCAGCTGTGGGGCTATCGATCGCACTGACCGCGATGGTCGGAAAACGCCTCGGCGCCAAGCGGCCCGACCTTGCCGCGGCGACCGCGCAGCTTGGTCTGCTGATCACTGTCGGCTACATGCTGGTGTGCGCGGCATTGTTCGTGATGTTCCGCGAGCCACTCATCGAGCTGTTCGCGAACACTCGCGAGACCGACCCGGATCAAGTGGCGTTGCTGGTCGCGATCGGTGCGAAGGTCATGATCATCGCGGCGGTGTTTCAGGTCTTCGACGCCACGGCGATCAGCCTCACCGGTGTGCTCCGTGGAGCGGGCGACACCTTCTTCCCGGGCATGGTCACGATCATCGCGAGCTGGACGTGCATCGTCGGAGCGGGTCACCTCGCGATCGCGCTGTTTCCGGGATGGGGATCTGTTGGGCCCTGGAGCGGGGCGGCGCTGTACATCATCGTGCTTGGTCTGGCGCTGGGCTTTCGCTACGTGGGCGGTAAGTGGAAGACGATGTCGCTGGTTGATGGCTCAACCGATACGACCCTGACGAAACCCGATCAAGAGACATCTGCCTCGTCGTGAAGGCGTGTGAAAGTCGCGCCTAGAGTTGCCTTCGGCCCGGGCGGAACACCGCCAGCGGGCTTTTTGTCGCGGGGCACCGGCCCCGTACGCACGGGAACGAACCTTCCGGAGCACGTATGAGCACGGATCCGATGGATGTGGTGATCGGGGCGGCGGAGGCCTCGGTCGACAGCAAGGCCGCTCAGGGGCTGATTGCCGAGGCGGACGCGGCCCTCGAGGCTGGCGATAAGGATGGCGAACTCTCGGCGCTGCGGCGCGCGGTGACAGCCGACCCGACCGATCTCGATCTGATGTTCCGCCTCGCGTACGCCCTCGACCTCGTGGGCGAAGAGGACGAAGCGCTCGCGCTGTATGAGCGGATCTGCGAGGCCCAGCCCGCGCCGATCAACGCCCTGATGAACCTCGCGGTGCTCTACGAGGACCGAGGTGACTACGCCCGCGCCGAGCGGTCGCTGCGCCAGGTGCTCGACACCCGGCCGGACCACGAGCGAGCCCGCCTGTTCATCCTCGACGTGAAGGCCAGCCGCGAGATGGTCATCGAGGAGGATCAGGACAAGGACCTGCTCAAGCGACGCGCGCTGATGGACACGCCTGTCACCGATTTCGAGCTGTCGGTGCGTGCCCGCACGTGTCTCAAGAAGATGAACATTCGTACGCTGGGCGATCTGCTCCGGATCACCGAAGCGGAGCTGATGAGCTACAAGAACTTCGGTGAGTCGAGCCTCATCGAGATCAAGAAGATGCTCGCCAACCGGAACCTTCGCCTTGGCCAGGGCCTTGAAGACGCCCATAGAGCGGCTCGCCGTCAGATCATGGATCAGCTCAAAGGCTCGGGTAAAGAGGCGGTGCTCAACAAGAGTGTCAACGAGCTCAGCCTGAGCGTCCGTGCTCGCAAGGCGCTCCAGCTGCTCAATATCCACACCATCGGCGACCTGGTGAGCCACACCGAGGCCGAGCTCATGGGCGTGAAGAACTTCGGCGCGACAAGCCTGACCGAGATCCGCGAGAAGCTCACAGAGCTTGGTCTGGGCCTCCGCACGCTGGAGGATGCGCCGCTCTAAGCGTCGCCAGCTCGGTTCGATTTGCGACTTTTAGAGGGCCCCTGCTGCGGCGGGGGCCCTCTGTCGTTGGTACGTCATCGGTCTTTCGGGATGTCGGCGACTCCGTCCTCGGCGAGCACCGACTCGTCGCGTGCGCCGCTCTTTGCGTACCCCTGGCGAGCCTGGCTGTATCGCTCGGGGCTGATCTTCAGATCGGGCTCACGGCCCGCCTTGTGCTCCGCGTGCAGGTGCTTCAGGAACGGCACGCACCACTGGCAACCGGTCCCCGCGCTGAGGCACTCGCTGATCAGCGATGCGACGGGGGGATCTTCGTTCCGCAGGAAAGTACGTATCTTCCGCAGACTCACATGGAAGCAGAGGCAGACGTTGTCATCCTGGTCCATGCCGCGAGCATACAGGTTCTGCTCTGGCCATCATTCTCCCAGATTTTCTGGCACTTCCGAGAACTTGGTGTACGTTTCGGGGTCGGGCTGTTCGGCCCGTGACGGACCAGTTGCTTGGGGGGTCCACACATGAGAGCTGTTCAGGTATGTGCCGCGGCCGCGGCTTTGGTGCTCGGCATCGCGAGCGCGGCCGGTCAAATCACCGTGTCCGACATCGACCGCCAAGGCGCACCGGATCAGTATCGGATCCAGCACGGGGGCCCGGCTGACATCGTTGTCGTCGGCCTGCTTGTCCGCCGTCCGGGGAACGTCGATGCCCTGGTCGGCTCGGACTCGCCTATCCAGGGCGATGGCCCACCTCCTGCATGGGCCGCATTCGGCTTTGCGGGTGGCTTCGACTCAAGCAATGAGTGGGAAGATCAGTTCTTCGTCGATTCGTACACGCCGTCGCTGGAGCAGTTTTTCGGGCTTGAGTGGACCGATGTCGCGCCAGATGAGGGGCAGACGCTCAGCGCCTATGTGCTTGGGTACGGGAACGGCGATCCATTCGGCACGCCCTTCTTCTTCAATCCCGACGATGCGGTGGAGTTCGGCGAGACGTTCTGGGCCCTGCAGTACAACACCAACCTCGACGGTGACGCGTTTTCGCCGGCCGCACAAACATCGCCCGATGTTGAGATCTTGCTGGTCACCGCGCGAGCTTCGGATCTAGCCGCTGGTCCGTTGGGTAACGGTGACTACGACCTGATCGCCATTAACGGCGCGTTCGGCATCCCGGCGCCGGGTTCGGTCGCGTTGCTCGCGGCCGGTGCCCTCGCTTTCAGCCGTCGGCGCCGCTGATCCGATCAAGGATCTCCACGACGCCCGCCGCCTCACGGCTCTCGACCACCAGATCCGCCTCGGCCTTCAACTCGTCCTGGGCGTTCCCGGGGCACGCAAAGAACGAGACCTTCTCACGGATCTTGCGGTCGCTCGTGGTGTCGCCAATCCCCGCGAGGCGTTCACGCTGGATTCCTGTCTTGGCGATCCATCGCTCGATCGCGCTGGCCTTGCTTACGTGTTCCAGGTCGAGGTTGATGTACAGCCAGGTCATGCTGACACGGATGGGCCAGCCGGCCTCAACGACGCGTGCCTCTGCCGAACGCAAGACCTCGGTCCCGAGTAACTCCGTGTCGGGGTGGTACAGGCTGACGGCAGCCCGCTTGCCCGGCTGAACGGTGACGCCCCGGGGTCCGAGTTCGGACTCGACCCACCGTGTGAGCTCGCCGATCGCGTCGAGGTGCTCGATGGTGATCGAAGGGTCCAACTCGTGGCTGTTGTCACTCGGGTCCCAGATCCAGGCGCCGTTCTCGGCCATGATCGGTAGCGGGCATCGGATCGCTCGGGCCATCGATTCGGCGAACGGGACGGGTCGTCCGGTACACAGCGTGACCGGGGGAAACTCACCGGTCTCGATCGCACGGGTGTTGTGAGCCGCGATGAGCGCGAGGTTTGGGAGATCGAACGGGTCCGCGGTCTCGGGGCTGAGGCACCCGTCCACATCGCAGATCACCGCATCGAAGCGGGCACTCTGTTCGTCAAGAGTCATGGCGCGGGAGGCTAGGGCAGTCGGATGTCAAGCTGACGAGAATCAAGCCATGTTCCATCACGCCCGCTGCGCTGTTCAGTCGCTTGCTTACCTCAGCGAGAGAGCTGCGAGATCGGGCGTTTGCGGTCATCGAAACCACCGGGTCTCGGGCGCATCGCAAGCCTTCCGAGGTATTCTTGGAGATCAGTAGATCAAAGCACGAGTATGGCGCACCCTTATCGCCACGCGGTCTCGGGCGACCGGCGACCCCGACTTGCGGTCGCATCGACCCTTTGTTGCGGCCGCTGTGGGGATGGCTTGTTGATGTCTATCGCGATCAGGTTTGCTCTGTGTTGTCTGCTCCTTGCGGTGCCTTCTGCATATGCGCAGTCGGCAACGCTCGGCGCGAGTGCAACTGTGTTCATGGACTCCAACTCGATGATGGGAGTCCGGCCCCCGGATCTCGCCGCGACGGCCGGTGCGGGCTTCCTTGATACTGTGAACCTGACCGGAACGACATCGCCGCTTGACATCAACACGAACGCCATGGCGCGAAGCGAGTACGGCTTTGGCCGTGTGTCGGCCTTCAACAGTCTCCGATTGAACCCGGTCGGCTTGTTGCGGCAGTCCGGGGGAACGACCACGAACGCGCTCGCGATCTTTTCTGACGATCTGACTTTCTCGTGGAATCCCGGATTCGAGAGTTCCGATCAGATCCCTGTCCGATTTGTTCTGGAGGTACTGATCCCCTCCGCGGACCCAACAAACCCATCAATCGTGCTCGATGCTGGGACGAGCTTCTCGGTCGAGTCCTCGCTGCGGGTGACCGGCTCATCGAGCGTCATCACCCCATCATTCAACACGATCAATATCAACCAGAATCAGTCGAACTTCACTCCGGGGAGCCGCACGGAGACCCTTGATGTCATGGTTCGGGATGGTGGTACGGTTGATCTGACCTCGAGCCTCGATCTTGATCTCGGTGGGTTTGTTCGCGCCAACAGCGACAATCCCGCGGACGACATCCTCAGCAACGAGATCGGGCTGACCGCGTTCTATCAGGTCTATGTCGAGCTCCCTGAAGGGGCGTCTCTGTCCACGCTTTCGCAGCACAACTATGTCGCACGTGTAATCCCAGCTCCCGCGGGGATCGGTGTCCTCACAGCGGCGGGAATCTTCGCGGTTCGCCGGCGCCGTCCGTAATCCACGCCCGCCCACTGGGTGGTGTGCCAGACCGAGCCAGTGCAGGGCCAGCTACGATCCCCGCGCTATGGCAAACCTGGACTACCAAACCGCGGGCGAGAGCCACGGGCCCGGCCTCACCACCGTGATCACGGGCCTGCCCGCAGGCGTCGAGCTCGATCTCGATTTCATCAACAACGAGCTGCGCCGCCGCCAGGGCGGCTACGGGCGCGGCGGCCGGCAGAAGATCGAGACCGATGTCATCGAGATCCTGTCGGGGGTGCGCCGAGGGCTCACGATTGGCGCCCCACTCACACTGTTTATCAAGAACAAGGACAGCCGGCTCGACGATTTGGAGCGCACACCGCCAGTCCGTCGGCCCCGGCCGGGTCATGCCGACCTCGCGGGGAGCCTGAAATGGCTGACGACTGACTGTCGCGAGACACTGGAGCGTGCGAGTGCACGCGAGACCGCGGCGCGGACCGCCGCGGGTGCCGTGGCGCGGTGCATGCTCCGCTCGTTCGGGATCGAGGCTCTGGGCTTCGTGCGCCGCATCGGGGATGCCGAGACCGATGTGACCCCATCTGGCGGCAATAGGGCTGAGCTGCTCGCGCGCCGCGACGAGTCGAGCACCTACTGCCCCGATGAAACGATCACCGAGCGGCAGGTCGCCTTCATCCGCCAAGCGAAGATCGACAAGGACACCGCAGGTGGGCTCGTCGAGGCCCATGTCTTCGGTTGTCCTCCGGGGCTTGGCTCGAGCATGGACTGGCGCGACAAGCTCGACGCCCGGATCGGCTGGGCAGTGCTCGGCATCCAGGCTTTCAAAGCAGTCGAGATCGGTCTGGGCAAAGAATGCGCCGAGCGAGTCGGCAGCGACGTCCATGACCCGATCCGCTTCGACGCGACCAAGTTGGACACCAGCACGCTCGGGTTCGAGCGCGATCGCAACAACGCGGGGGGGCTTGAGGGCGGGATGACCAACGGCATGCCAGTCGTCGTCCGCGGGACGATGAAGCCCATCGCGACACTCCTCAAGGGTCTCCCCAGCGTCAACCTTGACACGAAGCAGGCCGAGGACAGCCAGTACGAGCGGAGTGATGTCAGCGCCGTGAGCGCCGCAAGCGTCGTGATGGAGAACGTGGTCTCCTTCGAGATCGCCCGGGCGTTCCGTCAGAAGTTCGGTGGCGACTCGATGACCGAGGTCGCGCTCCAGCACGAGGCATATCTGGAGGCCGCGCGTTCCTTGCCGCTCGATCCGCCGGATGAGTCGATCGCGTGAAGCTGCTTCCGGCCCTCGCCCAGGTCTCTTCCGGTTTGCTGAGAGCCAAGGGTGTTGCGCCTCACCTCATCACCAGGGAAATGCTCGTTCGTGCAACCCGCATCGACGATGAGACGATGAACGCAGTGGCGCTCGGCGCTCACGGAAGTGGAACTCGAGACACCACCCTATGGATCCAAGAAGGGCTCCGCGTTCGAGTCGTACGGCAGAGCCTTGAGCCAAACGCTTTCAACGACTTCGGGTTGATGCGACGGTTGGACGAAGTGACTTGGGAACTCGAGCGACCCTATCGATGCAACCATGACTGGTACGACCTGAACGTGCGGGTCCGTCCGAAGTTCGTTGTCGCACGGTGGGTCATCGCTGGTCCCAAGAAGAATCAGCGGGTTCTCATCTTGTATCGTCGATCGCCCGAGCAAGACGCGCCCGTAGCCGCTCGCTTACGAACGCCCACTCGCTACTTGTGATGCTGTACACCGCGGTGTCGCGCAGCGATCCGTCAGGCATCACGTAGTGATTCCGAAGCACGCCTTCGAATCGAGCGCCGATCTTGCCGATCGCTGCGCGGCTCTGGGCGTTGCTCGCGTGCGTCTTGAGCTGCACACGGATCGCCGGCCCGCCCGGTGACGCACCGAGCGGTGTGAACAGCTTGGTCTCGAACGCGTGGCGAAGCATCAGCAGCTTCATCGCAGGGTTCACCCAAGTTCCACGGCGAGCCCTGGTGATCCAGGTCCAGCCGATCTCCAGACCCCGGTGCATCGGCCGGATATCGAGGTAACTGCTTGTTCCCAGGCACGCGCCGGTTGCTCGCTCGAACACGGCGTAGTGCAGAGTCGCCGCGTGCTCGATATGCCGCTCGACCATGTCGAGCATGCCCGCTTCGTCGGGCGTGACGGGTCGATCACCCCACCAGCGGAAGCAGCTTTCGTCGCTCGCTTCAAAGAGCGCCGGCGCATGATCAGCACGGAGAGGCTCGAGCCTCAGCAGGTCTTCTTCGATAACCCCGACGGGGATACCGGGGTTCACTCTTGTGAGCCCGATTCGGCGAGCTTGCTGAGCACGTAGCCCCACGCGGGCTCGAAATACGCTCGCACCCCGGGCCACTCCCCGCGGTTCGGGAAGCCCGTATGTCTGAGTGTGACGTTCGTTCCGCCCTCGGCCTCTTCGAAGGTGACAAACACCCAGGTTTTGGGCCCTCGCTCATCAGGGAAGTTGGGCGGGGCGATCCAGCTGAACACCAACGAGCGGCCGGGGTCATACGCGAGGACGCGGCCTCCCTCGTTGCCCCGTTCGCCTTCCGGGTTATCCGGCGCGAGGTACCACTCGTATGCACCGCCGATCTTCAGGTCGATCATTGCTCCCACCCCAAGGAACGCTTCGACTCCCGCTTCGGTTGTCCAGAGATCAAAGACCTCGGACGGTTGAAGCGCCACGAACGTCTCGATCTCGATCGGGTCGAGCATGGATTGGCCAGGAACGACGAACGAATCACGATCAATCCATCGCCGCCCGTCAGAGGTATTCAGATCCAGCCTCCGGAGCCTCTGGCGTTCCAGGCGCTCCTCTGCATCGATCCGCTCTCGCTCCAAGCGAGCACTCGATGCGGCTTCCGCCCGCGCGACCTTTGCCGCTTCTTCGGCCTCCGCTTCCGCCACGAGTCTCGCGGCGCGTGCTTCGCGAAGGCTGTTTGCTTCGACAGAGCCTTCAAGCACATAGGGCGAGAGCGTGGGCAGCGGGAGCAACGTCGCGGCATTGCCCTCGAACACGCTCCATACGCCACGGTCGATGCTGACGCGGACCGCTGCTTGGCGATCGGTGCCGGGCGGCGGGGCAATGTGCGTCGCGTCCCCAGTGAAGGTCACGGTGCCGGCTTGGGCGTCGCTCGTGGGATCAAGTGCAACCCGCACGATGTTCGTTCCATCGATCGTTTCAATCAACGCCCCGAGCGCCGCGCTGGGCGCGGCGACCACCTCGAAGCTCGCGTCGCTCCGGCCCGCGATCGGTGTGTCCTGGAAAGCCTCAAGCGTCAGTTGCTGAACCGCCCAGCCCGGGGGGACGGCGAGCCGTATCTCGGCCTCGGTAAGCGCCGCGCGGTCATCGGTCGAGCGCTCGGTGCAGCCAGTGATACACGCCGCACTGAGGCTAATGCAGCACGCGATAAACCTCGGCCTCATCGGTCAGGCCCTCCTGTGCCTTGCGCTCCGCGTCAACCCGCATCGGCTCGAAACCGTCCTCCACCGCGGCCTCGAACAGCGTGACGCCATCGGCCTGAGTCGCCGTGAGCCTGCGGAGATTGTCGTTCATGCGCATGAGCTCATACACCGCGAGCCGGCCCCGGTAGCCGGAGCCGAGGCAGTGCTCACACTTGCCGTCTGGCCCATCGCCACGGCCAGTGCCCCCGCAAACCGGACAGATTCTCCGTACCAATCGCTGAGCAAGCACCGCGAGCAGGCTTGATGTGATCAGATAGGGCTCGATCCCGATATCGATCAGACGCGGGATCGCACCGGGGGCGTCGTTGGTGTGAAGAGTTCCGAGCACAAGGTGGCCCGTTAGCGATGCCTGGATCGCAAGCGTTGCGGTTTCCGGATCGCGGATCTCGCCGACCAGAATCACATCGGGATCCTGCCGCAGCAACGCGCGGAGCCCGGTCGCGAACGTCACGTTCCGCTTCGGGTTCACCTGCATCTGGCTGATGCCCTCGAGGTGGTACTCGACCGGATCCTCGATGGTCATGACATTCCGGGTCGCCCGATCAAGCTGACCCATCGCGGCGTAGAGCGTGGTCGTTTTGCCCGAGCCGGTCGGACCGGTGACGAGCACCATGCCGGTGGGTCGATCGACAATGTCCATCAAGTCGGTCTGCATCGACTGGCTCATGCCGATTGCGTCGAGGCTGAGCTGAGTCGTCGATTGATCGAGCAGACGCAGCACGATGCGTTCGCCGTAGATCGTCGGGATCACGCTGAGGCGGATGTCAACCTTCTGATCGCCGATGCGCACGCTCGTCTGGCCATCCTGCGGGCTGTGGCGGTTCGCGATGTCGAGCTCTGTCATCACCTTCAGACGGCTCGCGATCGCGGGTGCGAGGCTCAAGGGAGGGCTGAAAGCGTCCACGAGCATGCCGTCGATGCGGTATCGGATCGCGAGCTTCTCTTCCTGCGGATGGACGTGAACATCGCTCGCACGTCGACGAAGAGCCTCGAAGAGGATCATGTTCACGAGCCGGATCACCGGTCCCTGGCGTGCGAGAGCGAGCAGGTCCGTGGACTGACCGAGCCCGGCTGCAGCGCTTTCAATCATGCCCGCGTCGAGGGGCATCTCCTCGATAATGTCGGTGACCAGATCGCCCTGCTGTTCGTACCCGCGGTTGGTCAAGTCGGCAACAGCGCTCCGGGGTGCGAGCGCAAGCCTGAGGGGCACACCGAGCAGGCCCTCGCACCGCGTAAACGCGGCAGGCTGGAAGGGTTGGCTCGTGACCACGGTCAACAGTCCGCCCTCGGTCTCAAGCCCGGCGAGCTGGTGCTGACGCGCAAAGTTTGGGTTGATCCGTTCATAGAACAGGCTCGCGCTCTCCTGGAGCCTGGGCTCCTCGATGTAGCGGAGCCCAGTGCGCTCAGCGAGACGGCGGAGCCCGGTCCGCTCATCGACCGCGAGTGTTTGAAGGAAAGCGTCCCAGGGCTCCTCGTCCGAACCCGGCGCGGTTCCGAAACGTGCGAGATCTTCCGGCGTGATCGAGAGCGCTCCCAGACGCTGCGCGACACCCGCGAGCGACGCCGGAGTCGGCGCGAGCTCGCTTGTTGGCTCGGCGCCGTTGGTCTCTGGCCCCGAGCCGCGCTTGATCAGGCTGGAAAAGCGTCCCATCGTCTGTGCATTCTTCTCGCCGCGTCCGCGATGCTCAGCCATCGCCACCTACGCGGCGCCGGCGTATGACGCCGGGTTCGGGCTCCGGCTCCGGTTCTTCGTCCTCGATAAGCGGCACGATCGGTTCTGGGGCTTGCTCGGTTATCTCGGGCGTCGAAACCGGCACTGGCGCGACACCGCGCCGGTCCTGAATCACCGGGCCCAACCCGGACTCGGCCGCGAATCGGGTGACGCTGATGATCGCCGGCTCGATGGTCGGCACATCGGGCTCGACGTTGACCTCCGCCTGGGGCCCGAGACTGTTGAGCCTCAGGTCGCGGAAGTCCGGATCGCGCATCACCCGCGGCGTAATAAACACATACAGCTTGGTGTTGCTGCTGCCCTCGGATTGTGTCTTGAAAAGGCTTCCGAAGACCGGCAGGTCCTTGAGCCAGGGGATGCCGCTCTCGCCCGTGGTGCTGGTCTGGTTCACGATCCCACCGACAACGATGGTGGAGTCGCTAGGGATCGTAACGCCGCCGCTGGCCAGTTCGGTCTCGAGCCGGGGGCTCGGGATGCCGTTGCTCGACTCGCCCAGGAAGCTCGACAGCACGATCTGGTAGTCGAGCTGGAGATAGCCGCCTGCGCTGATGCGCGGCGTGATGGTCAGCTGCGTACCCGCGTCCTCGAAGCCCGAGAACGAGGTCTGCTGGTTGCCATTGCCGTCGAGGGTGGTTTCGGTCGTGGGCTGCTGCTCGACGTTGTTAATCGTCGCTTCCTCGTTGTCGTCCACCAGCAGCTTGGGGGTGCTCAGAATCGTTGCGCCTGTCGCACTCGCGGCCGCACTGAGTGCGAACGGGACATACTCGCTGAGCACAACGCCCGCGGTGACGCCGGCCGCCGGGGCGCCCAGTGTCGCGGGGGTGAGCAGACCACCAGCGATCACGTTGTTGCCCGTCTGGAACGCGCCGCCCGAACCACCCGAGTTGATGATCTGCGTGTCGAACGCGAGCTCGAAGTCTTCGGTCTCGCTCACGCTGACGATCTGAACCTCGAGCCAGACCTGCGGGCGGCGCTGATCGATCTTTCCGATCAGCCGCTCAAAATCCGCCTGCTTGCCCGCGGGGGCCTGGACGATGAGTTGGTTGTTCTGTTCATCCGCAACGACGGTCACGTCCTCGATGCCCATAAGGCTCAGTTCACCGTCGCCTCCCCCGAGCTGGACGATCTGGCGGTTCGGATCGGGCTGCTGGTTGGGCAGCAACGACCCGTCCTCGTCGGACTGCTGGCCGATGAGCTGGTTGATGAGATCGGAGACGGTCGCCGCGTCGATGTGCTCGAGCTTGTATTCGCGGATCACGACCCGTTCGAGATCCGCCTCGAGTTCATCGACGAGCTTCGCGAGTTCCGCGTGCTGCTCGGGCGTCGCGTAGTACACGATCTGCCCGCGCTCGGAATCGACGACCATCACCGAGCCACCGCTGCCCGCCTGCTGGAGCTGTGCGCTGAGCGGGTTGTTGCCCGCCGGATCACCGGGCTGACGCACGCCGAGCCGCGCAGTGCTGCTCACAGAGCCGAAGTCCTGGACCTCACCTAATCCCCTAGCGCTTGCGATCTGCGCGATCTGCTGCGCCGAAGAACCGGCGAAGTACACGCGGCTCTCCAGCGTGTTCGGCGTGTCCACCAGGCGCAGCACATTGCGGATCCGCTCGAACTCCTCGGCCACCCCGTGCACGAGCAACGCGTTCCCGTCGGGGCTCACGCGGAGCCGCGCCGCGATCGAGTCGTAGGCACCGCCGCTCGCGGCTGCCGCTGCCCCACCCCCTGTGGCAGCTGGGTTGTTCCGGTTGGGGGCCGCAGCGGTGCGGCCCCCCGCGGAGGCCGAGCCACCGCTCAAGAACGCCGGAAGGTTGTCCCGCGCATACGACGCCGAGACATACCGCAGGTCGAACTTCTCCCAGGTTCGAGCGTTGATCTGCTCGAGCGCCAGCTCGATCGCTTGCTTGACCATCTCAATACGCAGCGGGCTCGCGGTGATCAGGATCCCGCCCATCTCGTCCATGTAGTTGACGTTGCCGCCGTTCTGGCCGATCGCCTGATCGATAAACGGACTGAGCGCGTTGGGACGGATGCCGGGCGTCGGGATGAACTCGAACGTCGCGAGCTCTTCACCTGTACGAGCGCGGACGACACCCGCCGGCTCGATGACATAGATATCGGTCCGCGGGTTGTACGAGATGGCAAAGTCACTCGCGTCCAGGAACTCCTGGAGCAAGGGCAACAGCTCGTCCTCGCGGACCTCGCGTCCCTTCTTCAGCGTGAATGTGGCGCTGACCGGAACCTGCACCTGGATGTTGAGCTGGAAGTAGTCCGCGACATATTCGACCAGGAGGTCCAGCGCGACCTCTTCCGGGAAAGCGGTGAGATCGATCAGCCGATCCGGGTCAGGGTTATTCACGTCCGGTACGACACCGTCCGGAGCCGCACCTTCGTTCTGAGCCTGAGCCCGCTGCTCCGCAAGCTGCTGGAGCGCGGCCCGACGATCGACCTGCTCGAGTTCTCGCTGCGCAAGCACGGGACCGCCGACGCTCAGCGCCAGGCCGGTTGCGAGAACCAGTGTTCTTGTCCGGCTGGTGTTCACCACCACATCCTCCCGCTCGAACCAGCAACGCGACCGCGCGGCCGCAGCGCCCGGGCCGTAGCAAGTCCCTTTCCTATCCGCTGTTATCCCCGAGCACCATTCCACGGAGGCGCTCGGCCTGCGCGAAAAAGGAGCGGGGCCCGAGGGCCCGTAGGCTATACCAACCTGGCCCCCCGTGAGATGCGGGGCCCGCCAGCTCCAGCGAAGGATCCGCCTTGCCAGAGCCCCGTGTCGTGAGCCTGCTCCCCAGCGCCACCGAGACCATTGCCGCGGTCGGCGGCGCGGGCTTGCTCGTGGGCGTCAGCCACGAGTGCGACGAGCCAGATCTGCGCGGTTCGCTCCCCGTCCTGACCGCACCGAGAGCCGAGTACGACCCGGGCGCCGGCATGAATGCGGCTGAGGTCGATCGCGTCGTCCGCGCCGAGCGGGCCGCTGATCGGAGTCTGTACGAACTCGACGAGCAAGCGCTCCGACAACTTCAGCCTGATGTCATCCTGACCCAAGATCTCTGCGATGTCTGCTCGATTGACCTCGCGCGTGTCCAACGCGTCGCGGCCTCGATGGACCCGGTGCCCACCGTCGTCAGCCTCAACCCGACCACGCTTGAGGCGGTACTCGATGATCTGCTGAAGGTGGGCCATGCGGTCGGACGCGAGCCCGAGGCGCGCCGGGTTATGGTTGATCTGCGGGGCCGCTTGTTCCGCGCCCAGGAGCACGTCAACCAGTTCCTCGAAGGCCCCAGAGTTGGCTTCATGGAGTGGACCGACCCGATCTTCGTCGCCGGTCACTGGACCGTGCAGATGATCGAACGTGCTGGCGCCACCCACCCGGCGCAGCCAACCGAGATGAAGCCCGGCTCCGGTGCGGCGGCCGGGCCGATGCAGGCCGAACGCGTTGCGCCGAAAAGCCGACGCATCCCTATCGAACTGTTCACATCCCTCAAGCCCGAAGCACTCGTCATCGCTCCTTGCGGGCTCACGCTCGATCAGACCCGAGACGAGGCACAGAAGCTCGCAAGCCAAGACTGGTTCCGAAACTTGCCCGCGGTTCGTGAAGATCGCGTCGCACTCGTCGATGGAAACCAGATGTTCAACCGGCCCGGCCCCCGGCTCGTCGATGCGTTCGAGTGGCTCGTTGGTTGGCTCAATGACCGCCTTGAGCTGATCCCGGACGGCTTCCCGTGGGAGCCCTTTGAGTCTGTGCGGACCTAGCGCCGCTTGTTCTTCTTGTCGCGCCGGTAGTCGGTTTTGTTTTTGTCTCTGCTACGGCTCCGCTGCGAACGCTTCTGAGAGCCTGTGCGCTGCTTGAATCCTGCGCCTTCTGAGAAGCCCAGCCCGCCGCTCCCACCGCCCAGCGTGAGCTCCGGCACGCCTTTCGCCTTGCCCCCCGCGCGACCATCGGCGTCGGCGACCGTGACGTTGAGCGTCCGTTTCGCGAGGTCCACTTCCGCGATGCGCACCTTGAGCATGTGTCCCATCGCGAACGACCGTCCGCTGTTGACATCAACGAGCGCACCCGAGCGCCGGTCAACCTTCCACCTGGGCGGCTTGTTGCTCCGTGTGGTGTCACCCGGCAGATCTTCGACCTTGATCAGCCCATCCGCGAGGAACTTGTCGATCTGCACGAACACGCCCCGGCTCGTTACGCCTGTGACTACCGCGCCGTAGTCCTCGCCCACCTTGTCCTCGAGCAGCTGCAGCACGAGGAACTGGCGCAGCTCACGCTCCGCGTCCGTCGCGTTCTGCTCTGTCTCCGTGCAGTGCCGACCGACCGTGACCAGATCCGCCTCTCCCAGGCATCGGTCGTCGTCGTGCAGCCGCTTGCCGAGCGCACGCCAGGCTTTGTCGTCATCCATCTTCGGTCGGTCCTGGCCGTTATTGGTCTGTTCCAGGTACGCCTTGAGCGCCCGGTGAACGGTCAGGTCCGGGTAGCGACGGATCGGGCTCGTGAAGTGTGCATAGGCCGTGCTCGCAAGCGCGAAATGGCCGATGAGCCCGGGCGAGTACTCGGCTTTGGTTAGCGTGCGCAGCACCGCCATATGCACCGCGCGCGCCGCGGGCTTGCCACGAGTGGCTTCGAGCAGGCCCTGGATCTCCTCGCGCGTCGGATTGCTCGGGATCTTGTATCCAGCAACGTTGGCGGCCCGTTCGACGTGCTCGGAATCGCCGGGCGTTGGGTCGGGGTGCACGCGGCGGAGCAGCGGCACACCCAGCCGCTCGAACAGGCGCCCGAGCACCTCGTTCGCCTCAACCATGAACATCTCGATGAGCGTGTGCGTGAACGCATCGTCCTCTTCGACGGCATCCACGACGCGGCCCTCTTCGTCGTAGACCAGCTCGACTTCCTTGAGATCAAGGCTGATCATTCCCTGTCGCATCCGCCGCCCGCGGATCGCCTTCGCAAGCGCATCCATCTCGCGCAGTGCCGAGATCAGCTCATCGTCGTAGACGGGCTCGGTCTTGCAGTGCTTCTTGGCTTCTTCGATATCGCCATCAATCAGAGCCTGCGCTTCGAGATAGGTCAGGCGGCGTTTGCTCTTTATGATCGTGCTCGCCACGCCCTCGGCGCGGCAGTTCCCGTCCTTGTCGTACCGCGCGATCACGCTCTTGCTGAAACGGGTTACGCCTTCCTGCAGCGAGCAGATGCCGTTGGACAGGATCTCGGGCAACATCGGTATGACGAGGCGAGGCAGATACACGCTGTTGCCGCGGTCGTAAGCCTCTTCGTCGAGGTCGGTCGCCTTATCGATAAAGTGCCCAACGTCGGCGATGTGGACGCCCAGCTCCCAGCCGTTGTCGGTCCTCTTGATATGGATCGCGTCGTCGTAGTCCTTCGCGTCGGGCGGGTCGATCGTGCAGATGAGCTCGCCCTCACCCGACTCATCAGGAAACATCCCGGTCAGGTCCATGCGGTCCGTGCACGCGCTTGGTCCCTCACGCTCGAACCGTGCGACCTGCTCATCGAACTGGCGCGTGATCTCACGGGCCTGATCGACGCACGTATCCGGGAAGTCGTTGCTCGGCAGGTCGTAGGCCGCGATGACCGACTGCGTCTCGACGCTCGGATCCCCCGACTCGCCTAGCACCTTGGTCACAACGCCCTCGGCGAGCGCATTGCCGTCGGGATAATCAATGATCTCGATCGTGACCTTGTCGCCGATCTTGACATTCTTCGCGTCGGCATCGCGCAGCACGATGGGTTTGTCGAAGCCCTTGCCGTCGGGCTCGGCCAGCCACTGGCTGCCCTGCTTGAACGCCTCGCCGCTGAACGTCGTCCGCCGGCGCTTGACGATCTCGACGACCTCCGCTGCAAAGCGGGGGCCTTCGTCGGCACCGGCGCCCCATCCACCCCGGCGTCCGCGGCTCTCCATCCAGAACTCGACTCGGACGCGGTCGCCTGTCAGTGCGCCCATCGTTGCGTTGGGAGGCACGAACAGGTCACCCGTTGAGGTTTTGAGTTCGGTTTGCACAAAGCCGAAGCCCTTCGGGTTCGCGCGGAACACGCCCTCGATCTCGCCCTCGGTGGGAAGGCTGGGCAGCGTGACCCGACCGTCGTCATCGATCTCGATCAGCCCGCTGTCTTTGAATGCGCGTAGCGCACCGCGGAATCCCTCGGGATCATCGATACGCAGGTCTTCGATCAACTGGACGATGGGCACCGGCTCGTACGAGCCTCCCGACAGATGGCGGATCAGCCGGTCGCGGTAGGTGAGTTCGGGCCGCAAGGGAGATCAGAGCCGGCTCGCGTACCGAGCGAACGCCGCGCGGAACGGGGCGGGTTCGATACCGAGATCCGCCCGCGCCTTCTCGCCCTCGGCGATCGCGTCGCGCGAGCCCATGAGCGCCATGCCCTCGTCGAATGGCAGCAGGTCGCCCAGCCCCACGAGTGACATCGCCTTGGCCTTGATTGCCATGATCGGGCCGGGCAGCCCGACGATGGGGATCGTCTTCTTCGCGCCGGGCACGCGATCGCGGTGCTCCTCAAGCATCTGCTCAAATGTCAGCTTCTCGGGCCCGACGAGGTTGTAGATCTCGCCGACCGCCTCGTCACGCTCGAGCGCTTCAGCGAAAGCCGCCGCGACATCATCGACCGAGACGGGCTGGATCACCGGCGGTTCGGGTTGAGGCGGCGGCAGCGGCGCGCCGCCCGGGTTCTCTAGCTTGGAGAAGTAGGGCACGAACAGCCAAGGCGCCTGCTCGCCGCGCACCCAGCCGGCCATCATGTTGGTGAGTTCTCCACCGACGCCGTGAATGACTCCAGGCCGAAAGATCGTCCAGTCGAGGCCACTGCGACGAACCAACTCCTCTGACTCGGCCTTGCTCGTCCAGTACCTCGTTGGCGCTGTGGTGCACGTGCCAAGCGCCGACATGTGGATGTAGCGGGTCACGCCCGCAGCCTGGCACGCCTCGATGAGACGCTTGGTCAGCTCGACATGCACACGGCGGAAGGTCTGTGCGCCCCGCGCCTCGCGGATGATCCCGACCAGATGAACCACCGCATCGACCCCGTCGAGCAGCTCATCACGCGTCGGAAGCCTCGCATCTTCTTCCGTCTGCCCGAGCCTCATCGTGCCGGTCACGCGATCGACACCCGCGAGCCGCTCCGGGCGGAATACGGCGTCGTCCTCGCCGATCTCGAGCGCTTCATGATCGGGCAACACCCGCGCCGCTTTCACCGCGTTCCTCACCAGGGCCCTGACCCGGTGCCCGCGATCGAGCAAGCTGCGGACGACCGAGCGGCCCACGAAGCCGGTAGCGCCGGTCACGGCGACGAGCATGGGGCTTTCCTGATGGGCATCATCGGTCATGGGACGCGAGTGTACGCGGGGGCCCTGTCGGACGCGCCCAGTGTTGGCCGATACCCTGTGGCATAGCAGGAAGGGCCGAACCCCGCGTGAATAACGTCCAGTACATTGTCATCGCGATCCTGGTGGGGATGAGCTTCCTCCAGTGGCTGTTCCGCAAGCTCAGCGAGCAGCAGCAGGTACGAAAGCTGAAGCAGGAGCAGGAGCGGCGACGTACCGAGGCCCTTCGTACTGGCCGCCCCGATCCGACCAGGGCCGCCCCCCAGCGGACCGCGGAAACCGGTACATCTCCTGCGCGAGGCGTGTCCTCTGAGGCGGGACCCGTTGCCGATCGGTCCTCGGATCCTCGCGAGCGGCTCCGCCAGATCGCCGCCCAACGGCAGGCGCAGATGGAACGGATCCGCCAGCAACAGGCCCAGGCCGCAGAGGCCCGCCGACGCCAGCTCGAGGCCCAACGCACCGGGCAGCCCCAAGCCCCGGCTCAGCGCCAACCGCAACCCCAAGCCCGATCGCAGCCCCAGCCGCAAGGCCAGCGCCAACCACAAGCCCGGTCAACGCCCCAGCGGGCACCACAGAGCCAGCGTCCGATACCCACGCGCAATCCGCAGCAGACCCAGCCTGCGCCGCAGGGCTCTCGCCAGCGGGCAGTACAGCCCCCGAGAAACTCTGCCGAGGCCGCTGCCCTCCGTCGGGCCGCCGAGCGTGCGAGGCGGGCTCGCGAGCAGAAGGCAAGGCAACAGCAACAGCAGCAGCAACGCCAGACGCCCACGCGTCGTGAACCTGAGCAGCAGCGCCAGCGATCGGTCGAGCCGGTTCGGGTGACGCAGAACGCAGAGACCGAGAGCCGAGGGTTGTTGACCTCGCGCGGTGACCTCCGTCGCGCAATCATCATGTCGGAGGTTCTCAGGCCGCCCTTATCGATGCGGGACAGCTCGGGTGGTTCGCCTTGGGACGACAACGCCCGCTAGCGGGGCCCCGATCAATCCATCGCGACCGATGCGGTCCACTCGTTTTTGATGGTCAGTGGCCCGACCTTGACCTTCAGGTTCGACCGCTCAGCGTGAAGGTCGGGCGGCGCGAGAAACCACGATTCGGTCGTTCGTGTGACACGTGCCGGGCCGATCCCGAACCGAAGCACCGAGCGCAGCTCGAGCGCTTCCTCGACGCCTCCATCCAGCTCGATGGGTGTGACACCGACAAACGTCGCCTCGATCGAGCCCGAGCCCGTCTGATCAATATCCGAGGGATCATCAAGCCCGGCGATCGCGATCCGTGTCTCGTGCGTGTGGGTCGTGCCCGCGGCAAGCTCGCCCGGGAAGAACTCCAGCGGCGGGTCGAACCGCGTCACGCGGTTTTCCACGAAGTCCCAGACTTCTTCGAGCATGACCGTCCCGTATCGCTCACCATCTCCCAGGGGCGGCCTCGCTCGGAACACCACCCGCTCGATCGCGGTCAGTTCCCCATCGGGAGCGACCCGAAAAAGCTCGACATTCCAGCGGCCGTCAGCGCTCGCGGTAGATGTGACGCGCCGGGTTATGCCCTCCCCCTCGGGGTCGCTGAAGTCCGCCGAGCGAGGTCCGGGCGAATGCACGTCCGGCGCGGAGAGCCCAGCGATATCCTGGAGCGCGACAGGCTGGGCCCCCGCAGAGACCTCTGCTCGGGTGATCGGTGTGGGTGGTGCGAGGCACCCACCGACAATCGCCGCTGCGGCCAGCCCGGTCACGGAAGACAACCGCCAGTGCTCTCTGAGGATTCGGATCAACGTTCTCCTCCCTCTGCGAACTGCGGGTCGCGCAGCACCGGTATCCTGTTCGCTGACGTGATGCACCGGACGCAGCGATCCATCTCGTTTGTGGGGTTTCTTCTCGCCTCGGCCGCGATTGGCGGTCTGGGCGCCGGGTGCGGGTACATGGACCTTGAGGCCGCCCGGGGCAACGACAGCCTGCTCGCGGTCTTTCAGGGTCCCAGCCCCACCCGCGCGGCCGAATGGGCCCTCGATCCTTACAACCCCGATAACAGGTACCGGGGCACACTGATACTCGCCAATGAGCCCTTCGGTGGTGAGGGGCCCTACATCGACCTATTCGTCGATGCCTCGGATGATGTAAGCGCCAACGTGCGCAGTGCCGGTGTTCGAGGTCTCGCCAATCACGGGCGACCAGAGCACGTCGCAATCCTGATTGAGCGGCTCGACGATGAGACCGAACTCGTTCGGCTCGAAGCCGCCCGAGGCCTCCAGCGGCTCCACAACCCGATTGCGATCGAACCACTCATCGCGTTGCTTGAGCAGGAGACCGACGAGGTCACCCGAGTCCAACTGCTGGTCGAGCCCAACGCCGAGATTCGCGCCGCAGCTGCCGATGCTCTGGGTCAATACGCCGACCGCCGCGTGATCAGCTCGCTCGCCACCGCACTCAACGACGCCGATCTCATCGTGAACCGCAATGCGCTTTCGTCACTTCGGACGCTTACCGGTCAGGACTTCGGTATGGACCCGAGGGGCTGGCTCGAGTGGGAACGCACCGTGACAAACCCGTTCGAGGGCCGCACCGCCTACACGTTCCCGGCGTTTAGCCGCGACCGTCGGCTTCTTGAGTACATCCCGATCTTCCCGCCACCGCCCAACGAGGCGAGCACGACCCCCATTGGCATGCCCCCGATCGGGCGCGAGCGTCCCCCCGCGCTCGCGCCAGAAGAGGAAGACAGCGAGGGTTGAACAACCGGTTCTCGGACCGGTGTCGTTTCCGTATCGGCTGCCCCTCCAGTCCCGCGCTGCAGACGCCCGATGACGCGTTCGCATGCGCGCGATCGTGCCCACACCGAGCGGCCCAACACTCATCGCCAACGCCCCGGAGCCCGAGCTCCGTCCGGGCTGGGCGCTGATCCGGCCGTTGCTCATTGGCCTCGACCCCTTTGATGCGCAGCGCAAACGCAGCGATGGCCCCGCCCTGGGTCACCGCTTTGTCGGGCGCGTTGAACGTCTGGGCGAGGGTGTACCCGATCAGCTCGAGGGCGCCCGTGTCGTTGGTACGCCGGACGTCTCGTGCGGCGACTGCGATCTCTGCACACGCGGCCTACGCGACCACTGCCGCAACATGCGCACGCTCGGTGTCGGACTCGGTGGGTGCCTCGCCGATCTCTTCGCGTTGCCGGCGAGCAACCTCCGCCTCGTACCGAAGCACGTATCCGATGAGGCCGCGTGCCTCACGCTGCTCGCCGCGACAGCCGCGCACGCGGCGCACCTGCTCCGCATGGAACGGATGCAGTACGTGACCGTGATCGGCGACACCGCGTTGGGTCTCGTCGCTGGTCGCACGCTGACACTCCAGAACGCGTCGGTCCGGGTGCTGGGCAGCGGGCCGGGGCGCGCCGAGCTATGCGAGAAGTGGGGCGTTCGGCACCGCCTCGCCTCCGAGGTTGGAAGACGCGGCGATCAGGACGCCGTCCTCGAAGCGAGCGGCAAGCCCGAGGGCCTCGAGCTTGCGCTCGGGCTCGTTCGCCCTCGCGGCGCGGTGGCGCTTCTCGAGCCGACCGCCGAGTACGGCGCAGGAGTCTCCCTCGCATCGGTGGTGTCTGGAGGCGTCCGGCTCATCGGGGCGCGGGGCTTCGCAATCGACGATGCGCTCGAACTGGTCAGCACCGGGCGGATCGACGCCGATGGGCTGATCATGTCTCACCCCTTGCCGCTCGAGCGGGTGCCCGCCGCGTTGGATGAGGTCGAGTCCGCCGGCTCGATCGGCTTCGTCGTCAGGCCCTAACGGTTACCACAGCACGCGGGTGCGGATCGTCTCCGGGATGGACTCGAGCCCGGTGCGCAGCGCCTCGCCGTCCGATGCATCAACATCGAGCACGACGTATCCCAGATCCCCGTCGGTCTGGAGATGCTGCGCGTTCACGTTGGCGTTCAACTCGCTCACCAGCGCGTTGAGCTTCCCGAGCACGCCCGGCACGTTGCGGTGGAAGTGCAGGATCCGATGCGTTTCGCTTTCAGCGCCGCGAGCTGTGGGAGGCAGGTCCACCTCTGGCACGTTCACGGCGCCGGTCGTTGAGCCCGTCTCAATGAAGCGCAGCAGCTTGGTCGCGACATCTTGCGCGATCGCCTCCTGTGCCTCCTCTGTCGATCCGCCGATGTGCGGTGTCAGGATCACGTTCTCAACGCCGCGCAGCGGGCTCTCGAACGCCTCGCCGCGACCCTTCGGTTCGCTCGGGAACACATCGAAAGCGCCGCCACCAAGCTTACCGGTCCTGATCGCGTCGGCCGCGGCCTCGATATCAACGACTTTCCCCCGCGCGTTGTTGATCAGGTGGGTGCCGCTCCGCATGTGCGCGATCTGCTCTGCGCCGATCAGCGACTCGGTGCTGGGCGACGCCGGCACGTGCACAGTGACGATATCCGAAGCCGAGAGCAGCTCCTCGATCGACTCGCAGGATCGGGCGTTGCCGAGCGCGAGCTTGGGCACGACGTCGTAGAAGAGCACACGCATGCCCATCGCCTCGGCCAGCACGCTGACCTGGGTGCCGATGTGCCCGTACCCCACGATGCCCACCGTGAGGCCCCGGACTTCATGGGCGCCTGTAGCCGACTTGTCCCACAGCCCGTCGTGCATCAGCCTCGACTTCTCGGTGAGCCGACGCTGGAGCATCACGATCTCCGCGATCGTGAGCTCGGCGACGCTTCGGGTATTGCTGAACGGCGCGTTGAATACGGGCACGCCCTTCGAGCGAGCGGCCTCCAGCGCGACCTGGTCGGTCCCGATGCAGAAGCAGCCCACCGCGAGCAGCCGGTCTGCGGCCTCAATCAACCCATCGGTCAGCTTCGTTTTGCTCCGAAGGCCCACGACGTGGGCCCGCTCAACAGCGGCAGACAGGTCTGCGCCGGTGAGCGCCTTCGGCTCTGAGCGCACGTGCGTGTACCCGCCCTGGTGGAACATCTCGCCCGCGCGCCCGTGCACGCCCTCGACGAACACCACGCTGATCCGGTCTCTCGGGAAGCTTGTCTCGCTCACTCGATCGCTCCCGCATCCGATCCGGTTCCCGGGACGTCACCGATCTCGATCCAGCCCATCCAGACGGCCGCGCCAACGACGACGCACAACGCCAAACGGTACCACCCAAACCCTTCCAGCCCGTGCTTGTTCAGGAAGCTCACGAGCCATCTGACCGCGACGACGGCGCTCGCGGTTGCCACCGCAACTCCGAGCAACACCGCCGTCCAGCCCAGCTGATCGAACAGGTTTGGAGTACCTGCCTCGGCCGATTCACTCAGGTTTTTGTACAGGCTGTACACGCACGCGCCGCCCAGCGTCGGCAAGCCCAGCAGGAAGCTGAACTCCGCCGCGTCCTTTGGCTTGAGACCAACGAGCACTCCCCCGGTGATCGTCATCATGCTCCGGCTCGTCCCGGGCCACATCGCGATGCACTGGAGCAGACCGATCACAAGCGCCCGAAGCGGTGTGAGCGACGCGAGATCCGCAGCCTGATCATCGCCCTCCGTCCGGAGCCTCTTCATCCTCCAGCGGTCGAGCGCGATCATGTACACACCACCAAGCCCCAGTGCCAGCAGCACGGGTCCCGGTGCGAACAGCTTCTCTTCGATCCAGTCGTTGAAGAGCACGCCCAACACCGCGGCCGGGAGGAACGCGACAATGATGTTCGTCGCGAGTTTCAGCCCAACGGGATCGCCCGGACCGAGCTTGACCACGCCAAGCAGGCCCTTGCACATTTGGATCACGCGTTCGCGATACAGGCCCAAGACGGCCAGGATCGCGCCGCCCTGGATCACGATGTTGAACGCGTCCACCGCGTCTTTCACCTCAGGGTCGTCGAGTCCCAGCGCCGCCGACGCGAGGATCAGGTGACCCGTTGAGCTGATCGGCAGGTACTCGGTGATGCCCTCGACAAGGCCCAGGATGACAGCGTGCCACCATTCCATGACTACGGGACATCCTCTCGAAGCGCGGCCAGGGGAGCGAGGGCGGGACCGTAGCATCGGCTATGTCGAGCGGTAAACCGCGTCGGATTCCGATCACCGATCCCGAAGACTCTCGGATTGCCGCTTACATGAATCTGAAGGATGCCTGGCTTCGCGCCAAGGCAGGCGCGGCGGACACCTCGGGGCGGTTCATCGCCGAGGGCTCGCTCGTGGTCGAACAGCTTTCGCTCAGCCGCTTCGGGGCCGAATCTGTCCTGGGCGTGTCGGGTCGCCTTGACGCGATCGATGAGACGCTGCATCGGTTCGGACCTCAGGTGCCGGTCTATGAAGCCAGCCGCTCGGTGATCGAGGACATCACGGGCTTCGACCTCCACCGGGGCTTGCTCGCGGTGGGGCTCCGTGAGCAGGAGCCGCCGCTCGAGGCCCTGCTCGGGGCAGCTCGGGGCGTGGTGGTCCTTGAAGGGACGAGTAACCACGACAATGTCGGCAGCGTGTTCCGCTCGGTCGCCGCCCTCGGAGGCCGAGATACCCCGGTGATCCTGAGCCCCGACTCATGCGACCCGCTCTACCGCAAGTCGATCCGCGTCTCGATGGGTCAGGTGCTGCACGTGCCGTGGACACGGGCCATCGATTGGATGAGCACAATCGAGCGGATTCAGGCCTCTGGCTTCGAGCCGATTGCTTTGACCCCAGCAGCGGATGCGGAGCCGATCGAAGCGGTGCGGATGGGGCTCAAGCGCCCTCCTGCCCTCTTTCTTGGTGCTGAGGGGCCCGGCCTCACCGAACAAGTTCTGAACCGATGCCGCCGAGTCAGGATCCCGATCGATCCCCGAGCAGACTCCCTGAACATCGCGGTGAGTGCCGCCGTCGCGTTGTCTTGGCTGCTCCGAGCACCAGAGAAGGTGGAATAGCTACCGGTCATGGGGCGTTTTCGGCCTGTTTGTGGTGGGGTTGTCAGGCGCACAAGCCGCGCGATGTGACCTCACTGGTACGACTTCGGGAGGCCCGAGGGGTACGAATCGGGCCGATAGACGACCTAGGCGGGGGACGACCGCCGACGACCCAGCCTTAGGAGACCGTCATGCTCGCGACTGCAGCCGCCATCGCCATCTTCACCGCCACAACCGCCATGCAGCAGGCCCCGAGCCAGCCGCTCCAGTTCGATCGTCCCCCGGTTGAGGCCTATCAGTCTGCAGCCTGGCCCGAGCACAACACGGAGTTCAGCGCCGGGGACTTCCAGGGCCAAACCCTGCCCTCACGAAGCACCATCCGCCGCTGGCAGTGGGTTACCGATCGGCCGCAGACCAACGGCAAGGTTGTCGTCCTCGACTTCTGGGCAACCTGGTGCGGCCCATGCCGCAGGATTGCGCCGATCCTGACCGAGGTTCAGAAGGACTGGGGCGCTGACGTGCAGGTGGTCGCGGTCAGCGGCCAGAACGAGTCCATCGAGACCATCCGCAAGTACGTTGATGACAACGGTGCGAACTACGCCCATGCGTTTGATCCTGACAACAGCGTCGTCCGTTCGCTGAAGGTCAAGGGCATCCCACACCTCGTCATTCTCAGCACCGATGGCGTTATCCGCTGGCAGGGGAACCCGCTCCAGGACCCGAATTTCAGGGACATCGTGAAGCAAATCGCCCAGGCCGACCCTGGTGTCAAGGCCCGCCAAGAGGCCGAGAAGTCGCTCGCAGTGGAGTCAGACTCCGCCGCCGGAGAATGAGGGTTGCCGCGTAGGGTCGGGCGTGCGAAGCCCTCCGATCCATGTTGTCCTGTATAAGCCAGAGATCCCGAACAACACCGGCGCGATCGGTCGGCTCTGTGTAGGGGTTGGCGCGCGCCTGCATCTGATTCATCCGCTCGGCTTCGATCTTGATGAGAAGGCCCGGCGGCGAGCCGGGCTCGACTACTGGCCGCGGATCGATCTCTGCCAGCACACCGATTGGGATGCATATCTAGCCGCGACGCCGGGTGCCCGACGCTGGTTGCTGACGGCTCACGCGACCCGAACGGTGTTTGACGCAGAACTCCGCTCTGGGGATCACCTTGTGTTCGGACCAGAGGGCTCCGGCCTCCCCCCTGATCTGTTGGATTCTGCACCGGATCAGGCGGTCGGACTCCCGATGCTGCCCGGCGAACGATCGATGAACGTTGCGAATGTCGCCTGTGCAGTGGTTTACGAGTCGCTCCGGCAGCAGCTCACCAAGGGCGTGGTCGCCGTAAATGCCAGCGGGCGGCTGGAGCTCTCGTAACGCGTTCCGGGGCGATAGCGGACGAAAGAGCCTTGATTTAGAAAACTTTCCTGATTTTCCTCTCCAAGGCTCGACCCTAGCTCTGTGGGTGGCTAACTTGGTTCCGGGCGGTAGTCGCTGACTTCGCCGGGATGGTCGAGCCGACCCGCACACGGCTCGATCGTGGGTGTGTGACCCACCCGACGAAGTCGAGACTCTCACCCGCAGGTACTCTCTCCCGACCCGAGGCCACGGTGGTTGACGCCAGCGTGGCCCGTTCCTTTTTTGCCCAATCAGCCGTGATTTGGTCCCGGGCTCGGTTGGTGTAGAATCTTGTCGTGGGCGAGAATGTGTCCGATAACCACCGAGTATTCCGTCCGGTAACCAGCTATGCCGCGATTCTGCTTATCGTGGGGTCTGGACTTGCGTTAGCTGGTTGTCAGCGTTCGCTGAAGCGGAACGAGGATTACATCACTCAGTACGACCGCTACGACGCGTTGCGGGGCGAGCGGCCTCCGCAATATGTTGTGGACGAGTACGGCACCCGCCGCCCGAACCTGCGGGGCCGGCTCCTGCGGAACCGCTAGACTCTGCCCAGGATGGCGGAAAAAGCTGTCTGGAGGGGTGGAAAACCGGGGGAAATGGCAAGGCTGACAGGCAGACGTCCCGATCGATTGGTACGTTGGGCGGGAGCGTGATTCCCGGCCCGATCGGGAGGCCCGCCTTGGCGCAATCGACCGCAATGCATCCCGCTTCCGGCATTGGAAGCACCCCGACGGGCGACGCTGAGACGACGAGCACGATGGCACGAAGCCGGTTCCAACCCGCAACCCCGAACCGCCGCACGGTGACCGTGTGGGCGTCGCTGATCGGTGCAATGACGCTCAGCGCTGGGCTGATGGGTCTGTTGCAGCAGGGGCCTCGTGCCGCGGGTGCATCCGGCGTCAGCCTGACGCCGCTGGTCGCTCAAGGGGTCGCGAGCGGTGCATCGGAGATCGTGCTCAATCCCGAGGCCGAACTCGACCGTGAGCGTTGGCGTGGCATCACGATCCACCACAGCGGGTTCAGCTACGACGACCCGGAGCGGCTCGATGCTCGCCACCGCGCGATGAACCTTCGGGGCCTGGGCTATCACTTCGTTATCGGTAATGGCAAGGGCATGGGCGACGGCGAGTTGCACATCGGCCGCCGCTGGCTCGAACAGCTCCCCGGCGCTCACGCGACGGGGCCCGAGGCTGACTGGCACAACCGCCACAGCATCGCGATCTGTCTGGTGGGCGACGGCGATCGTGGCCAGTTCACCGAGCGTCAGCTCGCCAGGCTTGAGCAGCTCGTGGGTGCCCTTGGGGGCGAACTCAGTCTCGCATCGGGCGATGTCCGCCTGCACCGAGACATTGCTGGCGTGTCCAGCCCGGGGCGTTTCTTCCCCGAGAGCCGTTTCCGCGAACGGATTGCCAGCGCCCGCTGAGCGAGGTGTCCTGTGAGTGGGTGCCGCGCCTCGCTCTGAGGCCCGGTCTACGAGCCGGGGATACCCTTCATCATCGGAGTTCCGGCGGGCCCCACCGGGGTTAGGGTGTATGTGCTTGGTGAGGTAGGGGAAGCGGGATCGTGTCCGAAACTGTGGTGTACAAGTCGGGTGACAAGATCGAGGGCTACAAGGTCCTCGATGAGCTGGGCCGTGGTGCAGCATCGATCATCTACGCTGTTCAGGACCCGAAGAGCAAGCAGATCTACGCGCTCAAGCACGTCCAGAAGCTGGGCGACAAGGACCAGCGGTTCTTGGACCAGGCCGAGGCGGAGTACAAGGTCAGCCAGCACCTGGACCACGCGGCGTTCCGCAAGATTCCCAAGATGCAGAAGGTGGGCAAGCTCCTGAACACGAAGGGGCTGATCCTGCTGATGGAGCTTGTGGACGGTGCGGCGATGGATGTCCACCCGCCAAAGACGTTCGAGAACGCCGTGGATGTGTTCCATCAGGTTGCGAGTGGGCTCGCGCACATGCACGAGGCGGGCTATGTCCACGCCGACATGAAGCCGAACAACGTGGTGGTGGACGACCAGAACCGAGTCAAGATCATCGATCTGGGTCAGAGCTGCAAGGTTGGGACGGTCAAGGAACGCATCCAGGGCACGCCCGACTACATCGCGCCCGAGCAGGTGCATCGCCGAGAGATCACGGGTAAGACCGACGTCTACAACCTCGGCGCGACCATGTACTGGACGCTGAGCCGCAAGCACATCCCCACGGCGCTCGCCAAGGAGGACAAGCTGGTGGGTTCTGTGGACGACTCGCTGATGGAGAAGGCGACGCCGCTGATCGAGCTGAACAAGAAGGTCCACCCGAAGCTCAACCATGTCATCATGGAGTCCGTCGAGGTTGATCCCGACAAGCGGCCCGAGATGGGCGATGTCGCCGACCAGCTCAACCTAGTGCACGGCATTCTGCTCGCGATGAAGAACAAGTCGAAGACCCGCGCCGCGGCGATGGCAGAGGACGACGACTAGCGGCGCCGGGCCACGGACGCCGATGAGATGTTGACGCGCGTCTGCGTGTCTCCCTGGGGTCAGTGCCGTGATCGGACAGGACCACAGCCCTGGTTCGCTTGACCTTCGGGATCCCCGATCGGTCATCGACACGCTCCGCCGGGGCGCCGAGGCGAACCGGGATGCCTCGTGCCGCCAGGGGTCGATCGATGTGATCCGTGGCCCGGGGCGGCTCATCGCGACGGGCGATCTGCACGACAACCCGCTGCACCTCGCGAGGCTGGCGGAGCTTGCTGAGTTGCCGCTGAACCTGGCGGGTGTGCCGGACAGTGAAGAAGCGCCCGGGGAAGGCCTTTGCCATAGCGGGATCGGATGCCACCTGACACTTCATGAGCTGATCCACTCCGACAGGCTCGTCGATGGCATGGACTTCAGCTACCGAGTGCTGACGCGGATCGCTGCTCTCAAGACCTTTGCGCCCGAGCGGGTACACGTGCTGCTCGCGAATCACGAGCTGAGCCAGATCATCGGCGCGGGTGTCATCAAGAACGGCGTGCGTTGCACCGAGGCTTTCAATCAGGCGATCGATTACACGTTCGATGAGGACGCAGTGGTTGTTCATGAGGCGGTCGCGGACTTCATCCGCTCGATGCCGCTGGCGATGCGGGTCGAGAGCGATCGCGGTGATGTGCTCTGCGCCCATAGCCTGCCGGCGCCGGGCATGATGCAGCGGTTTGACCCAGGCATCCTGTCACGCGAGCTGACCGAGGACGACTACATCCCTCGCGAGGGTTCGGCTCACCTGATGGTGTGGGGGCGCGGCTACGACGCTGAACAGATCGAGGATCTGGTTGAGCGGTGGGGGGTCAGCCTGTTCGTGCTGGGCCATGAGCACGCGCCGAGCGGCATCAACGTGGTCGAGCCGTGCGCGGTGGTCCTGAACAGCGACCACGAGCGCGGCGTGTACCTGCCGATCGACCTCGATGATCCGCCGAGCATTCATGAGGCGTCCTTGGCGGTTCGGCCTCTGCGCGGCTGAGGTAGTCGGGATCCCGATCTAAGTTTTTGGCATATATTTGTTGAGATGGGTGACTCGAAGCCAGCATGTCCACGCTGCGGCTATGACCTCCAAGGTCAGTTGGACACCTGGGATGGGGCCTGTCCACTCGATGGCACATGCAGCGAGTGTGGGCTGGCGTTTCATTGGGGCGAGCTGCTCAGGCCCGAGCAGTTTGTCGATCGCCAGAACTTCGAGTCCGCGCCTAGGGCGGGTGTGGCTGCACTGATCATCACAGTATCGAGGTGTTTGCGGCCGTGGGTGTTGTGGCGACGGCTTCGTCTTTCGGATTCACGGCGCTGGCATCGGGCCGCAGTGGTGGGCCTGATTGCTCCGCTTCTAGCCGCGATCGTTCTCGGAGTGGGTTTGCCCGCACTCGCGATCTGGCCGGGTGGTCTTGAGCGCGTTGCGACCTATCGAGCGACGATCGGTCCCGGGATTGTCGTGGGTGAGGCGATCGAAATCCCTCTTCGTTTTGAGGGTTACGCGAGCGAGCGAT
The DNA here is from genome assembly GCA_039186605.1 of Planctomycetota bacterium. Lineage (GTDB taxonomy): Bacteria > Planctomycetota > Phycisphaerae > Phycisphaerales > UBA1924 > JBCCZZ01. Next base: position 148,046 of record JBCCZZ010000007.1, read on the forward strand.
ACGGCGTGGAGCTCGAACTGCTCAGTGTCCGCTGGGTTTCGGGAGTATCGCTAAGCGAGCTGTTAGAGGACTGGGCCACTAGGTGGTCATGGAGTGTGGAGTACCTGCTCGAATCACTCGCTTGGTGGGTGCTGATACCGGTTGCCTTTGCACTGTTGGGCCAGTCGCTCGGGCGGGTTGGTGTCCGAAGGGGCCACCTCCTGCGCGCTGCGATGTACAGCGGCTGGTTTCCGTTGTTTGGTGTTGTCCTCGCGCTGGTTGGCGAGTGGGTCTGGGTAGGAATCGAGATCTACACCGGCGACAATCCTTATTGGTTTGCTGACTGGCCTTTTGCAGTGGCACAGGCGTTCTACTACGCCCGTATGTTCGTATTCATTGTGGGTCTCTCAGTCTTCTGGTGGGCCGTGACAGCCTTTTACCTGCGATTGCCGAATCCGATCCTGACCACGGTTCTGACCCTTCTTGCGAGCGGGCTCGCCGTGGCAACCGCGTCGGTACTTCTGTGGATTACGCGAGTCGGTGCCTGATAACGCCTTAGCGTGACCCGCTAGCATCCTCACATGACTACCCCCCACGACCAAGGTGTCGAGTTGATCCGCCATCAAGACCCGGATCTGGCCGACATGATCGCCCGCGAGCATGAGCGTCAGCACACGACGATCGAGCTGATCGCGAGCGAGAACCACGCCAGCCCGGCGGTGGTCGCTGCCGGGGGCACGTGCCTGACAAATAAGTACGCCGAGGGCTACCCCGGCAAGCGGTACTACGGCGGGTGCGCCATCCACGATGAGGTCGAGACCCTCGCCCGCGAGCGGGCCAAGCAGCTCTTCGGCTGTGGGTTCGCCAACGTGCAGCCGCACTCCGGCGCGCAGGCCAACGCGGCTCTTTTCCTGGCTTTGCTCGAGCCGGGCGACACCTTCGCGAGCCTGGAGCTTTCCGATGGTGGTCACCTGTCGCACGGGCTGAAGGTCAACATGAGCGGCAAGTGGTTCAAGCCGGTCCACTACCCGCTGGTGCGCGATGAATCGTCGGCTGACTTTGAGCGGATCGACTATGACGCTGTCGAAGCGGTGGTCGCGGAGCACAAGCCGAAGCTGCTGATGTGTGGGTACAGCGCGTATCCGCGTGTGATCGACTTCGCCCGCTTCCGCGAGATCGCGGACAAGCACGGGTGCATCCTGCACTGCGACATGGCGCACATCGCCGGCCTCGTCGCGACCGGAGCGCACCCTTCGCCGTTCCCGTATTGTCACGTTGTAACGACCACGACGCACAAGACGCTGCGCGGTCCGCGCGGTGGGCTTTTCCTTACCAACGACGAAGAGATCGCGAAAAAGTACGACCGCGCGGTGTTCCCGGGCATGCAGGGCGGTCCGCTTATGCACATCATCGCGGCGAAGGCCGCCGCCTTCGGCGAGGCGCTGAGGCCCGATTTCAAGGCGTACATCGATCGCGTCGTAGAGAACGCGAGCACGCTCGCGGGGTCGCTGGCTGAGCACGGCTACCGCATCACCAGCGGCGGCACAGAGAATCACGTCATGCTCGTGGATCTCCGGACGCGCGATGCTGAGTTGACGGGTGCGGACGCTGAGCAGTGGCTCGAAGCGGCGGGGATCATCTGCAACAAGAACGGTGTGCCCAATGACCCCCGCCCGCCGAGGGTCACCAGCGGCGTTCGGCTCGGAACGCCGGCAGTGACAACGCGCGGCTTCGGGCCCGACGAGATCCGCAGGACCGCGGCCTGGATCGACGAGGTCCTCGCGAGCAAGGGTGATCCCGCGGTTCTGGGCCGGGTGAAGGACGGGGTGCGAGCCCTCTGCGAGGCCTACCCGATCTGGGGTGGTGTCGCGACAGCCTGAGGCACCTTCTGGTGCGGAAAAGCGCCTGAAACTGTCCCGGCGGATCACGTCTAAGCCCTGATTTTACTTGGTCTTGTCGTCATCTACGCGCCAATTGGTTCGGAACCGACAACAATCAGCTGCGTCATGCCAGACCCTGAGACGATCCCGCAGGCAGCCGCGATCGCATTCCGTCGGACATCCGATGGTGCGGTCGAGGTCGTCCTCGTCACGGCGTCGAGTGGTGGCTGGACGATCCCGAAGGGGTTGATCGATCCGGGCATGACCCCTCGCCAGATGGCTGAGATCGAGAGCCTCGAGGAGGCGGGTGTCATCGGGCGAGCCGAGGACGAGCCGATCGGCGAGTTTGAGTACGAGAAGTGGGACAAGACCTGCCGCGTGCAGGTCTTTGTCATGGAAGTCGATCGCGTGCTCGATGCGTGGGCGGAACAAGACCAGCGTGAGCGGCGATGGGTGCCGCTGATCGACGCGCCGGACGAGGTCAGGCTGCCTCAGATGGGTGACGTGATCCGGCTCTTTGTAGAGCGTGAGGCTGCAAGCCGGGCCTGAGCCGATCATGGGCAGGTTACTCGTCGGGCGAGTTCGTCCGATGCACTTTGCCGGTCACGAGATCGAGTAGCTCGGCGCGCAGCAGCAGTGACCGACCTCGGGTTCTCGCCGGGTCGATTCCGGTGAACCTGACTTCGTAGCCGGTCCCGCCAACACCCGAGCGGTACGCGTCTCGGAGTTCGGTTGGCGAGAGTTGAATCAGCCCGAGCCGGGCGGGCTCGGGCGAGCCTGCGGTCAGCGATTCCGCGACCGCGATCAGTTCGATGCTGAGGTTGCCCACGGCCTGCACAAACCGACGCCTGCCGTCGGCGGGGCGGACTTGTGCGAGGATCGTGAGGGTGCCGTCTCGCTGTTCGATGATCACCGGATCCGTGAGCTTGATCTCGGCGACGCGGGGGATTGCCGCGAGGATTTCTCGGTCAAGTGTGACATCTCTTGCTCGCTCGGCTTCGGCGAGCTTTGCCGCGAGTTCGTCGCGCTCGGCTTCCGCCCGCTCGGCACGGGCGATCGCCTCTGCCCGTTCACGGCGGAGATCGTCTTTATCCGTCTTGGCTCCGACCACCGCGTGCGGGGCGCACGCGCAGAAGAAAACCGCCGCGGCCGAGAGGGCGGCCGCGGCGGTCAGGGATGTGCATCTGTGCATGCCCACGGCAAGCGAAGGCTAGGTGCTCGGGCTAAGCGTTGGTGCTGCCGGCGGGCATGTGCTCCAGGACCTTGTCGATCAGCCCGTACTCAAGCATCTCTTTGTCGTCGAGCCACTTGTTTCGGTCGCAGTCTTTCTCGATCTGGTCAACGCCCTTGCCGGTGGCGTCCGAGTAGATCTTGTAGAGCCGGTCGCGGAGGCGGAGCATCTCCCGCGCCTCGATCTCGAGGTCGGTCGCCTGGCCCTCCATCACCCCGCCGATGAGCGGCTGGTGCATCAGGTTCCGGGCGTTGGGCAGGGCGAAACGCTTGCCCTTGGTGCCGCTGCACGCGAGCAGGCTGCCCATGCTGGCGGCCTGGCCGATGATATAGGTGCAAATGTCGGGCTTGATGAACCGCATGGTGTCGAGCAGGCCCAGGCCCGCGGTGACCGAGCCACCGGGCGAGTTGATGTAGAAGTGGACATCGGCCTCAGGGTCCTCATTGGCGAGGAAGAGCATCTGGGCGATGCAGAGGTTCATGCTGTCGTCGTCTACCTGGCCTCCAAGGAACACGATTCGGTCCTTGAGCAGTCGGCTGTAGATGTCGTATGAGCGCTCGCCTCGGGCGGTCTGCTCCACGACGATGGGGACGAGGGTTGCCATCTGTGGTCTCCTTCTCGCGTCGTGGTTAGCTGGCGGGCTGGTTCGGGACGTGCTCGAGGACTTCGTCGACGAGACCGTATTCGACGGCCTCCTTGGCGTCGAAGTACTTGTCGCGCTCGGCGTCCTCGTGGATCTTGTCGGTGCTCTGGCCCGTGTGGCGTGCGAGGATCTCGGTGAGCAGGCTCTTGGTCTTGATAATCTGCTCGGCTTGGAGCTTGATGTCCTCGGCCTGGCCCGTCACGCCGCCGTAGGGCTGATGGATCATGACCTTGGCGTGCGGCAGGATGTACCGCTTGCCCTTGGTGCCTGCGGTGAGCAGGATCGCCCCACCCGAGTACGCGCGGCCCAGGCAATAGGTCGCGACGTCCGAGCTCATGAACTTCATCGTGTCGTAGAGCGCGAGCGTGTCATCCACGGCGCCGCCCGGCGAGTTGATGTACAGGCTGATGTCCTGTCCACGCTTCTGGTTGTCGAGGTACAGCATCTGCATCATCACGCGAGCGGCAGACGCCTGGTTGATCTCACCGATCAGAAAGACGATCCGATTCTCGAGCAGAAGCTCGTCGATCGTCATCTCTCGGGTTCGCTGATAGGACACGCTTCCTGCGGCCGGCATGGGCGGCTCCTCTGCTGTTTCAAGGCCCTTGGAGGGCGGGCCCGGCTCAGAATGTAGCGAGAGCCGTGCCATCCTGGCCCCGCCCTAGATGGGGCCAGGCCTGTCATCGGCACGGGGTCGTCCCGGCATGAGCCGGTGAAATCCGCCAGCAGCCCGCCGGAATGGCAGGCAGGGCGGGGCATTCCTACACTCCCTGTCCGACCTCGCGGACGGGGTTGGGTCGACGATAGATGTAAAGCCTTGCGGGGCTAGGAGTTCGGCGCGTGTCCTTCGCCGCGATCAGCGACATCCACGGCAATGCCGAGGCACTGAAGCGGGTGCTGGAAGATATCGATGGGCGAGGCCTGAGCGACATCGTCTGCCTGGGCGACATCATCGGGTACGGGCCTCAGCCCCTCGAATGCGTGGACCTCGTCGCGCAGAAGTGCCGCTGGGCCCTCATGGGCAACCACGACTTCGGGGTGCTCTACGAGCCGACCAACTTCAACGCGATGGCCGAGAGCGCGGCATATTGGACGCGCGACCAGTTCGACGCCGAACCCGACGAAGCGAAGCGTGCCGAGCGCTACGAGTTCCTGGGTCACCTGCGTGTGCGGGTTCTCGAGCCGCTCCCGGGTCAGCCCGAGGGCGCCAGTGCGGACAACTGCGTGCTAGCCGTGCACGGCTCTCCGCGTCGCCCGATCAACGAGTACATTTTCCCTGACGACGCGAACGGGAACAAGGACAAGATGGACTCCCTGTTCCGCCGGATCGAGGCGCGGGCGATGGTGGGGCATACCCACGTGCCCGGTGTGTTCACCGATGAACCGGACTTCTACCCGCCCGATGAGCTGGGAGATTTTCAGTACAAGTTTCAGACCAACGAGAAGGCGATTATCAATGTTGGCTCGGTGGGTCAGCCGCGGGATCATGACCCCCGCGCGTCATACGCGGTGTTTCATGAAGACCGCGTTGAGTTTGTGCGTGTCGAGTACGACGCGCAGACCACCGCCAATCAGATCCGCCAGATTCCCGAGCTGCACGACCGGCTCGCCGACCGGCTCTTGACCGGCGAGTGAGCATCCACTCAAACCGGACTCGCCCTCCAACCGGACTCCATGGCAAAGAAGCCCAACACCGTCCTCAGGCTGATCGTTCCGGCCATCGGCACGCTGATCGCCGTGTTCATTGCGTACAGCGTGTTCAAGCAGAGCTCTCCGCAGACGCCGGTCCAGCAACCGGGGGGTCTGCAGGGGGGTCAGGCCACGCCCCAGGCGCAAGGCCAGCCGCCTCTGGCTGCGGAACCTGAGTCTGAACTCACCACAGCATCTGCGCAAGATGCGCCAGCATTGCCACAGGCCGGGCCGGCGAGCGCCGGTGCGTCGGCGCAGCCAGCTACGGTGCCGCTGGATGCGGTGCTGGCCGCCGAGACGTATCCGGATGAGCCGGTCCCTGCCCCGCTGGGCACGCCCGCGGGCGAGAGCATGCTGTTCATCGAGTTCAGCCGCTACGGCGGGGGCATCGAATCGATCCGCCTCACCGACGAGTTCGTGAGTGTCGAGGCGCAAGCCGCGGCCGCCTCTGGCGCCCCGGTGCTTGCAGAGAACCTGGTCCAGGTCCAGACCGAACGGGTTGATCCGGTCAACAACTTCCTGCTGACGCCTTTCGTGGTGCAAGGTATTGAGGTGGGGGGGCGATTCGTTGGCCTAGTGAGCGGAGGCGAGGACGGCACCGCGCCGGTATGGCGCTCTACCGGACCGGGGACGTTCGAGGCATACGTGACCATTGATGGTCAGCGCGCCGTCCGTGTTGAGCGGCGCTTCAGCGTGCCAACCGGTTCGCACACGATCGAACTGGCCCAGAGCGTCGAGAATCTGACCGATGTGCCGTATGCGGTCAGGCTGTACATGCTTGGCCCCGTCGAGATGACCCGCGAAGCCGAGGGCTACGGGGGCGATCGTCGGCGGGTGCGGTTTGGATACCTTGCCAACACGGCGCAGGACCCGGGCCGTGAGTATGTGCTCAGCGATGACTACCTTTGGCCTCGCAACAAGGCGCTGGGAGATCGCGAAGATGCGAGCGGTCTGTATGCCGTCCAGAGCGATATCTGGCCCAACCGGGAGTCGCTCAGGCGTGACCGCGAGCTGGTCTGGGCGGGGCTGACAACGCGGTATCACGGCGTTGTCGTGCGGCCCGCTGGCGGCGACGATGCGACGCAGAAATCGATCGCGCCGGTTGCCGAGACCGTGGACCGTGTGTTACTGAATCGTTCGACTGGCGAGCCGATGGCGCTGCGCCTGGTGTCGCCCCGCGTGCTGGTTGCCGCGAACTCCTCGGCGGATCTGTCGGCGGCGATCTACGCGGGCCCTCTGAGCAAACGCTCGATCCGAACCGAGCCGGGTGGCCGGGCGTTTGGTCTGGACGGGTTGGTCGTTTACAACTTCGGTGGGCCTTGCGGATTCTGCACCTTCCCGGTGCTGACGAACCTGCTGCTCTGGATCCTGCTGAACCTGCACTCCGTTACGTTCGACTGGGCGCTGTCCATCATCCTGCTGGTGGTCGTGGTTCGGAGCTGTCTGCACCCGATCACTCGATGGAGCCAGATCAAGATCCAGATCTTCGGCAAGCAGATGCAGGGCCTCGCGCCCAAGCAGGCGAAGATCAAGGAAAAGTACGGCGACGATCCCAAGCAGATGCAGGCCGAGATGGCCAAGCTCTGGCGCGAAGAGGGCATCAACCCGGCGGGCCTGCTTGGCTGCCTTCCGATGTTCCTGCAAAGTCCCGTGTGGATTGCGCTGTACGCGACGCTGTACTTCTCGATCGAGCTGCGCCAGGAGCCCGCGTTCTTCGGTGTCTTCCAGCAGATCGGCGGCTGGACGTTCATGGGTGACCTGAGCGAGCCCGACCGTGCGATTCCGGTTCCGAGGTTCGACATACCGCTGCTCTCGAGCTTCATGGGCCCGATCACCGGGGTCAACTTCCTCCCGGTGCTGTTGGGTGTGGTGTTTTATGCGCATCAGAAGTATCTGACACCGACCTCGAGCGTCGCGCTGACACCCGAGCAGGAGCAGCAGCAGAAGATCATGCGCGTCATGACCGTGTTCCTCTTCCCGGTCATCATGTACAACGCACCGAGCGGGCTGGCGCTCTACTTCATCACCAACTCGCTACTCGGCATCGTCGAGAGCCGCTGGATCCGCTCGAGCGCCGAGAAGAAGGGCCTGCTGGATCTTGATCAGATCCGGGCAAAGGCCCAGGCGAGGAAAGCGGGCAAGCCAGGCGGCGGGTTCATGGCGAGGCTTCAGCAGGTCGCCGAGGAGCAGCAACGCCGCCGCGAGGCGATCCAGCGCAACCCGAACCAGCCCGCCCCGGGCACGGGCAAGCGGAGTCAGGCGAAGTACGGCAAGCCCAGCACGCCGGGCTCCGAGCCGCCGCCCAACCGGTTCAAGAAGAAGAAGTAGGCTCCGGGCGTGGAGCTACAGCGCGACATCATCGTCGCCAACGCGACACCGCACGATGTGTCCGGCGCGCGCGCAGTTGTCCGCCTGAGTGGCGCCGGGACCTTCGGGCTGCTAGGCCGCGTGTTTGGCGACGTGTTCGAGCCTCGACGCGGTACGGCTCGCCGCGAGATCGTGCTGTTGGGGGTGCCGATCCCCATCCTCGTTGCAAGCTTCGTCGGACCGGGGAGCTTTACGGGTGAAGACTCGGCTGAGGTTTTTCTTACAGCCAACGGCCGGCTTGTCGAGGCGCTCGTTGCTCTCTTGTGTGAGAACGACGGAGTGCGGCTTGCGGGTCCAGGCGAGTTCTCAGCACGCGCTTACCTCAACGGGCGGCTCGGGCTAGACGAGGCCGAGGGAATCGCGCGGCTCATCGGTGCTTCGAACGAGTTGGAGTTGGAAGCCGCGAGGAGGGTGCTCTCGGGCGAAGCGGGTGAGCGGGCTCGTCTCTGCGCCGAAGGCGTCGCGAGGCTGCTGGCGTTGGTCGAGGCGGGGATCGATTTCACTGATCAAGAAGATGTGGTGCCGATCTCGCCGCGCGAACTCGTCGAGGCGATCGGGAAACTGGCGCACGCGCTTGGTGGTGCAGTGGACCGGCAGGTTCGAACGGGGTTGTTTCGCGCGGTTTTGGTGGGGCCGCCGAGTGCGGGTAAGAGCACACTGTTCAACGCGTTGCTCGGGTTCGAGCGGAGCGTGACGGACTCTGAGCCCGGCACGACGCGTGATGTGATCACCGAGCGGCTCGAGCTCGATGGTGTTGATGTCGAGTTGTGTGATCTCCCGGGACTCGACGCGGAGCCGATGGGGGTCGCCGGGAAGGCGGCGCAGGCTGCTGCGGAGCGCGCTATTGCAGCGGCGGATCTCGTGATCGCGTGTGACCCCGACGGGCGGTGGTGGTTCGTTGACACGACAAGGCCAGCGCTTCGTGTGCGTACGAAGCTCGATCTGCATGGTGCCACTGATGCGCCGCTCGCGGTGTGTGCACGTGATGGTGCAGGGCTCGCAGCGTTGCGGCGAGCAATCGCCGACGAGGCGATCGGGGGCCCAGCGAGTACCGAAGCTCAGGCTGAGTTATCTGTGGTTCCCCGTCATCGGCGTGCGTTTGGGGAGGCGGTGGAGGCGTTGCAGGCCGCGGGTTTGCTCGTGGACGCGACTGCACGCTCACTGGACGAGCCCGAACTGGTTGCAGCGGAACTTAGGCTCGCGCTGGATCGCCTCGGTGAGGTCACGGGACGTGTGACACCCGATGAGGTCATCGGGCGCGTGTTCGCGTCGTTCTGCGTCGGGAAGTGACCCGACTCAAAGACCCGAACTCAAGCCAAGAGAGCCCGAAGCATCCGGGTCTAGCGGGCCGGGACGACCGCGTCGAGGAAGGCCGCGAGGTGACGGCGGACGAAGGCGTCAACGGCCGTCTCGGTCGCTTTCTCGCCCTCGCCCCAGCATGCCGCGAGAGGTACGCCTGTCTGTGTGTCCATTTGTACGAGTTCGCGGCCATCGATGGCCCAGACCGCCGGGAGGCGATCGGCGAGGCTCGCGGTCAGCGCGTTGCGGTCGGGCGGTCCAACGCTGACGGTGGGGGTCTCGGTCAGCTGAGGGTGGTTGAGATACCAGAGGTCGGTGAGGATGAGGGGCGATCCCGCCCAGCGAGGTTCTCGGGCGAGGTCGTACGCGACGGGGCGGTCAAGCCGCTCGGCCCGCGGGTGGGCTCCGACGACGATCAGGACGGGGGCGCTCGTATCTTCCTGGGCCGGTCGTGGGTTGCTTCCGAGAACCAAGGCCTCTGAGCATACCTCCGGCGCTTGGCAAGCGATCTGGCGGATCGGCGGCCCGAAAGTGCGCGTGTGACTCGGTGTACCCCGCGCGTCGCGCAGCGCCGGTCCCCCCAGCCCTGTGATCTGAACCAGTGGCTCCATGCCGAACCTGTGCCGCCCGAAGAAGGCCCGAGCAAGGGGAGGGAGTCAATGATGCAGCATCGTCGGATTGGGGATTACTTGGTCGAGCAGTCCCTGCTCACCGCGTCGGAGCGTGATGAGGTGCTGCGCTTGCAGGAGGCTCATCCGAGGCCTTTCGGCGTGATCGCCGAGGAACGCTTCGGGGTGAAGCCGGCGGATGTCGAGCGGGCGTGGGCAACGCAACTCGCTGATCTTGCGCCACGGGTTGATCTGAGTTCGGTCGAGTTCGAGCTCGGAGCGGTCGAGTCCATCGAGCGTCGACAGGCTTGGCAGTTCAGGGTGGTTCCGTTCGCCTATTCCGAGAACATGCTCCAGATGTGCACAACGCGTGCTCATTTGCCAAGAGCGTTGCGGTTCGCGATGTGGCGGATCGATGGTCCTTGTGAGCTCGCTGTTGCGGACCAGGACGAACTCGCCGACGCATTGATGCGCTGGTTTCCCCTGGAGGGGATGGGCCCCTCGGTTGTGCGTACGGGCGGGGCCGAGGTGTTCGAGAACGCCGAAGCCGGTTGAGTCTTCTGTGATTGCTGGCCGTAGTATCTTTCTACGTGCCAAGGGTCGCCACGAATAAGTCTGAATCCGGGCATGAGTCCGGCGAAATCCGGACCGTTTCGTTCGTAAGTCTCGGCTGTCCGAAGAATCTCGTTGATAGCGAGAAGATGCTCGGGCTGCTCGCGGAGGACGGGCTGACCGCTGTCAGCTACGACCCGCAGAGCGACTCGGACGGCGCCGGCGCGGCGGGCGCGGGCGATATCTCCGAGTCGGGCTCCGAGCAGGCGGGAACGGACGGCGGGCACGGCGTTGACCCCGCCGACGCGGTTGTCATTAACACCTGCGGCTTCCTGGAGGCGAGCAAGAACGAGTCGCTCGACGCGGTCCGCGCGGCGGTGGCCGCGAAGGAGCGGGGCGAGGTAAAGCGAGTCGTCGTTGCGGGATGTCTGGTCCAACGGCACCGGGCGAAGATCCTCGATTGGGTACCGGGCGTTGACGCGATGGTTGGCGTGTTCGATCGTGACAAGATCGTTGACGCCGTTCGAGGGGCGCCCGCGAAGCGTGAGTCGCTTGAGGACGGCGACAAGCCGCGATACTGGATCGCGGGAAGCGCGATGCAAGCGGCTCGCGACAGGGGCGTGGACACGGTCGGTCTGACCGTGAATGGGAAGGACGGGAAGGGCACAGGCTACTTCGAGTCCGACGCATCTCGTCTGCGCCTTACGCCGCGCCATTACGCCTATCTGCGCATGAGCGAGGGCTGCAACCAGGCGTGCGCGTTTTGTACGATCCCGTCGATCCGCGGGAAGATGAGGTCGAAGAATCTTGAGGCAGTCGCGGGCGAGGCGGGCGAGCTAGTGCGCGACGGGGCGTTCGAGATCATGATGATCGGGCAGGACACCACGAGCTACGGCGATGACGTGGGGTTGGGTCTCGGGCAAGCGGAGGGTGACGATCCGTTCCGTGCGGGGCTCCCGAAGCTGCTGCGATCGGTGTCTGAGGCGATGGAGTCGGCCGCGGGGTCGCGCGGACGGGCTGCGGGTTGGCTCCGTCTCATGTACGCCTACCCGAGCAACTTCACGGACGAGATCATCGACGCGTTCGCGGAGCTCGCGGCTCGTGGGCCTCTTGTTCCTTATCTTGATATCCCGCTCCAGCACGGTTCGGATCGCATGCTCACGCTGATGAGACGGCACGTCTCGGCGACTCAGCAGTCGGAGCTGATTCACAAGCTCCGCGAGCAGATCCCAGGGATGGCGATCCGGACGACGTTCATCACGGGATTCCCGGGGGAGACCGACGAGGACCACGCCAAGCTGCTCGCGTTCATCGACGACGCGGCGTTCGATGCCGTTGGTGTATTCGATTACTCGCCCGAGCCAGGCACACCGGCCGCACGGATGTACGATGATGAAGACCTGCGTGTGCCCGCGGAGCTGATGGCCGAGCGCCGCGCAGAGCTGATGGAGCTTCAGCAGGTCATCGCCTTTGAGCAGGCCGAGTTCCTCGCTGACCAGTGGGATCCTGATGACCCCCTGAAGACAGGCGTTCGGTTTGACGTGCTCATCGATCGTCCGCTGCCCGACGCACAGCTCGAAGGGTTTGAGTCCGCGGGCCAGCTCCATCAAGGACGGACATACTTTCAGGCACCGCAGATCGACGCCTGCACCTACCTGCTCAGCCGCGAGCCGCTCAGTCCGGGTGAGCTGGTCCCGAGTGTGGTGATCGGGACAACCGGATACGACCTGATCGCCCGACCTCTGGCAGACCTGGAAAGACGGGTTAGCCTCGCGGTTCTTTAGCGCCGTGGAAGCCACCATGCGCGCCTTATCTCTTGTGACAGATCGGGCTCTCGCGTACCATGAGTAGGGGAGTCGAGGGTTGCCCTTGGCGGAGAAGAGAGAGGGCGTTGTCCCGCGGTGAGCCCGGTTGGGCCCTCGTGGGGGGCGTGACGATGATGCCGAAGCTTCCGTGCTGTGCGTCTTCTGCTGCTCTGGCGATCATTGCGCCAAGTGCTTTTGCTCAGGGATTGCCCGCACCGGATGCCCGGCCAGGTGCCGTCCTGGTGACCTATCACCGGGGTGCGGATTCGATCGAGCGAGGGGTATCCCGGTCGATTGTGGCCGCAGCGGCGGGTCATCGACTCGGCGCAGCTTCCCGGATCGAGCTGCTGGAGGTGGAGGACACCGCTCGGGCGATCCGCGAGCTGGAGGCCTTGCCGTGGGTTGCCTCGGCCGAGCCCGACCGGCGTGTTCGCTCGCTCGCGGTGCCGAACGACCAGTTCTTCGGGTTGCAGTGGGGCATGAACAACACGGGGCAGGTGATCCGTTCGTTCCCTGTGACCGCGGGTGTTGACATCGATGCGCCCGAAGCCTGGGACATCACGACCGGCGACCCGACGTTCGTGGTTGCGGTGATCGACGAGGGCATCCAGCTCGATCACCCGGACCTGCAGGGATCGATCTGGGTGAACGCCGACGAGATCCCTGGCAACGGGATCGACGACGACAACAACGGCTATATCGACGACGTGAACGGCTGGGATTTCTACGACAACGACAACGACCCGGACGACCTGACAGGCCACGGGACGCACGTCTCGGGCATCGTCGCGGCGAAGGGGAACAACACCATCGGCGTCGCCGGCGTCGCTTGGGACTGCAAGGTGATGCCGCTCCGATTCATCGGCCTTGATGGCGGGTTCATCAGCGATGCGATCCTCGCGCTCGAGTATGCGATCGCAAACGGCGCACGTGTGAGCAACAACTCGTGGGGTGAGTACGAGTACTCCGACGCGCTGAACGCGGCGATCGAGGACGCGGCCCTCGCTGGACACCTGTTCGTCGCGGCCGCCGGCAACGACGGCATCGACAACGACGCGATGCCGCTGTATCCGGCGAGCTATGACTCGGCCAACATCATCAGCGTCGCGAACATGACGGCGTACAACCGCATCGCGGTCGCCTCGAATCGGGGCGCGACAACGGTCGATCTCGGGGCGCCCGGAAACGACGTCGCGAGCACCTGGATTAACAGCGACTACGTGTACTTCAGCGGGACATCGATGGCGGCGCCGCACGTGTCCGCCGTCGCGGCCCTGATGTGGTCGGTGCGCCCCGGCCTCACGGTCGCTCAGGTAAAGGACACGATCCTCGCGACGGTGCGGCCCGCGCCCGAGACCGTGGGGCTCACGGCGACGGGCGGGATGGTTAACGCGTTCGATGCCTTGACCGCTGCGCTGGCTGAGCCGGAGTGCAACGCCGATGTGACTTCGACAGGTGGCACGATCCCGGGATCGCCCGGGTACGGCAACCCGGACGGCGTCGTCGATCTCGACGATCTGGGTTACATCGTTGATGCCTGGATCAGCGGAAACACGGCGCTCGCAGACCTTACCACGGGTGGTGCAACACTCGAGGGGCAGCCTGGGTTTGGTGTGCCCGATGGCTCGATAACGATCGATGATCTCGGGTTTTACCTGAACATTTGGCGAGCCGGCTGCCCCTGAATCAATACGGCTTCCCGAAACAGGGGAGATTGTTGATTTTGTGATTTGCGCTTCGATCACGCTCTGAGTTATCACGGAATCTTGGGTATTTCTTGCGAGGTTTTACCCTCGGTAAGTCTCTTGCCCATCTTGAACTAGAGAGCGATCGCGCAAGCCCAGCGCACCCAGGAGTGCGTTTTTGCTTGCGGACAATGCAGTGCCTTGGTACACCTGATGCATCGTGGGCGGGGCATTCGTTTCAGCCTCATAAACGCCCGGTTCTTCTCTTTCGAGTTGTGCCGGTCAGATCTGACGAACGCGCATCACCTTAGGTGTGCGGCGCTCATCGCGTGCCGGGTCGGGCACGGGGCGGGTGGCGCGATCGTTGTGTCTTGATCGGGCACGAGCAGCGGAGACTCTGCCACATGCAGCACATACGTCTAAGCGCACTTTCGGTTGCGATGACCGCCGGATTCGCGGTCGCGGCCCCTCCAGGGATCGAGGCCCGGTTGGAAGTCGAGTTCCCGATCGACCTCGTTGGAAAGCAAGCGCTCGAAGCCGATGCGACGCTTGAGACCATCCCGGGATCGCTGATCGTGACCTATCGCAAAGGGACAGGCGGTCCCGAGCGCACCGTGACCGAGATCCTTGCGGAGATGCGAGACAGCCGCAGATTCGAGCTTGTTGGCGGCATGGAGCACATGGTCGTCCCGGACACCGACGCCGCGATCTCGTTCCTCGAGATGCTCCCGTGGGTCGAATCGGTCGAGCCGGATTATGTCATTCGTTCGACGCTGTCGGCGAACGATCAGTTCATCGGTCTTCAGTGGGGCCTGAACAACACGGGCCAGAGCATCCAGGGCACATCTGGTCTAAACGACCTCGACATCGATGCCTTCGAGGCGTGGGACACGACAACTGGTGATAGCAACCTCGTGATCGCGGTGATCGACTCCGGTGTTCAGTGGGACCACCCCGATCTGAACGGCAACATCTGGTCAAACCCTGGTGAGATCGCCGGCAACGGTATCGACGACGACGGAAACGGCTACGTCGATGACATCCGAGGCTGGGACTTCTACAACAACGACAACAACCCAACGGACCCCGATGGTCACGGCACGCACGTTGCCGGCACGATCGGTGCCGAGGGCAACAACAGCCAGGGCGTCGCGGGTGTCGTTTGGCAGTGCAAGATCATGCCGCTCCGTTTCATTGGGCCGAATGGGGGCTCGACGAGCGATGCAATCGCGGCGATCAACTACGCCGTCGCCGAGGGCTGCAAGCTCAGCAACAACAGCTGGGGCGGCGGGGGGTTCTCCACCGCGCTCCGGAACGCGATCTCGAACGCCGACGCGAATGGTCACTTGTTCGTCGCAGCCGCGGGCAATGACGGGCGCAACACGGATAGCCAGCCGGCGTACCCGGCGAGCTACAACAACCCCAACATCATCAGTGTCGCGAACATTAACAACCAAGGTGGGCTCGAGTTCGACTCCAACTACGGTGCAACCACCGTGGACATCGGCGCACCGGGCGACAGTATCGCGAGCACCTACACGGGCAGCAGTTATGTCTGGCTGCGTGGTACATCGATGGCTTCACCGCATGTGACCGGTGTCGCCGCGCTGATCTGGAGCGAGTTCCCAAGTCTTACCCACGACGAGGTTCGCGACGCGATCCTCAACTCGGCGACACCCCTGGGCTCGCTCACAGGGATCAGCACAACCGGCGGGTTCCTCAACGCCAACGATGCCCTCGCCGCCGCGGCAGGCGGTGGGAGTCCGCCGCCTCCACCCCCGCCCGCTGGTGGCCCCCCGAACGCGCCGAGCGGACTCAACGCGAGTAACAACGGCGGGGGCGTCGCGCTGCTCACCTGGAACGACAACTCGAATAACGAGTCGGGCTTCGAAGTGGAATGGCAGCAGCAGATCTGGTTCTGGTGGGGCTCGGGTGGCAGCGGCACGGTCGGCGCCGACGCGACTGCGGCCACGGTCAGCCTGGGCAGCGGCACCTACCGCTTTAGGATCCGCGCGTTCAACAGCGATGGCAACAGCTCGTGGACGGGCTGGGATACCGTGACGCTCAACTGACCTCATCGCGCCGAGTTTGATTCGGATCCGGTGGTGGCGGAGATCCACCAGATCCGAGCCCTTCGGTCGGCGAGCCAACCGAGAGGCTGTGCATACACGCGAGGGGCGATCGGCGAAAGCCGGTCGCCCCTCGCTTATTGGGGTGTTCCACGGACTCGCCCGTCTGTTTGGCTGCTATCTGAGTATTGATCCGGATCCAAATGATCATTAGTCTCTCCGCTTAGGCCGGTCTGTTCTTATCAGGCATGACGAGGGTGAGGCACGAATGGCGAACTTCGGTGTGGGGAGTGCGACGGCGGTCGTCTGTGGTTGTGTGACGTCGGCGTTCGGGCAGGCGCCCGCCGAGCTCGGGCCGGGGTTCGATCAGTCGCCTCGGGAGCGTGCCCGTGATGCCCTCGCCGGTGATCCGGCGATGCAGCGCGTTCCGGGTTCCCTGCTTGTGATGTTCTCAGATGATGTCACCGCCGCGGAGCGTGACGTGACAGCCGCGCTCGCGGGGAGCCGGGCTCGACGTCATTTCGACGCGATCGGTCCGTTTGAGCACCTGTGGGTTGAGGATGCTGATCGATCGATCGAAGCGATCGCGGCGCTCCCCTGGGTTGAGTTTGTGGAGCAGGATGTTGTGGGTCGTGGCGCACACATCCCGAATGACGAGTTCTTCTTTCTGCAGTGGGGTCTGCTGAACGATGGGACCGCTGTAGCCTCGGTCGCCGGTGCCGATGCACGAGTGACACAAGCATGGGATACCACGTTCGGCGACCCGAACTTTGTGATCGCGATCGTCGATTCGGGCATCGATCTTGACCACCCCGACCTCGACGCGAATATCTGGATCAACGTCGATGAGGTCCCGGGGAACGGGGTCGATGACGATCTGAACGGTTTTATCGATGACGTATACGGCTGGGATTTTTACTCAAACGATAACGATCCGGACGACCTGCACGGCCACGGCACACACGTGGCAGGAACCGTTGCGGCCGAGATCGATAACATGATTGGTGTGGTGGGTGTCGCGCCGGCGTGCCAAGTCATGGCGCTGCGCTGGCTCGGCCCGGACAACCGGGGGTTCGTCAGTGATGCGCTTGCGTGCTTGAACTACGCGGTGGCCAATGGGGTGCGGCTGAGCAACCACTCATGGCTGGCCGACTTCTACAGCAGCTCGATGGACAACGCGTTTCTCAATGCGCAGCAGACGGCCGATCACCTCATGGTCTGTGCCGCGGGCAACGATGGCGTCAACAATGATGTGTCCCCGACATTCCCCGCTTCTCTGTTGCACCAGAACATCATATCAGTCGCGAACGCCACTTCCGCTGATGTTCTGGCATCTTCATCGAGCTATGGGGCGGCAGCTGTCGATCTGGCGGCCCCGGGCTCACTGATTGCAAGCACATACGCAGCCGGAACGTATGTCTACTCCAGCGGCACCTCAATGGCGGCACCCCACGTGTCGGGCGTTGCCGCGTTGCTCTGGTCGATGGATCCGCGGATGAGCGCGCAGGATGTCAAGGACCGGATCCTCTCAACGGCTCGAACTGTTGAGGCGTATAGCGGTGTTGTGCTGACCGGAGGCTTCCTGAACGCCGCCGCCGCGGTTGCCGCGACCGAGCAGGTTTGCGCCGCCGATCTGACGGGACCTGGCGGAACGCTGCCCGGTTCGGTGACATTCGGCGTGCCCGATGGTGAGACCGATCTGGATGATCTGGGCTTCTTCTTGAATCGCTGGTTCGCGTTGGACCTTGGGCATGCAGACCTGACCACTACAGGCACGCAGCCCGGCACGCCCCGATATGCGCGCAGCGATGGAAAGGCCGACCTCGACGACCTTGGGTACTACATTACGCTTTGGCTCGGGGCGTGCGACTAAGCAACAATGTTGCTTTGAGATCCGCGGATCAGCACTCACCTTTGGCTGAGTAGATCAAGCGCTGCCGCGGTCATGACCTCAACCCCCGTCGGCAACGTCAGTTCTGGATTCGGTGCGAAGTAGGGCGTGTGCGGCCCGGGGATGATCACGCCGCGTCGCTGTGAGTTCTCGAAGAACGCTGGGTCCGGGGCGCCGAGCCAGTAGAGCAGGCTCGGGATCCGGGGCTCTTCGCGTCCGTATCGCCCGAAGTCCTCACCGCCCATCACCGGGACCTCGGGACGCACGCGGTCGGCACCGAGTGCGGTCTCGGCGATCCGCTTCACTCGCTCGGTGAGGTTGGGGTCGTTGTAGAGGCTGGGTGTGAACTCGTCCTTGACGTAGACCTCGGGCAGCCTGTCCTCCGGTAGCCCGGCGACGCGGCCCATATTCACCGCGATGCGCTCTATGGATGACAGCAGCAGGTTCCGGGTCTCGTCGTCGTAGCTCCGAACGGTGAGCTGAAGATCGCACCGCTCGCTGATGATGTTGTGCTTCGCGCCCCCGTGGATGCTGCCGACCGTGACCACCGCTGGGCGCTGTGGGTTGACCTCGCGGGCAACGATGGTCTGGAGCGCTGTCACGATCTGTGCGGCGATGACGACCGGATCCTTGGTGACATGGGGCGTCGAGCCGTGCCCGCCGATGCCGTGGACGGTGATGTCCACGCTGTCCACGTTTGCCATCGCCCACTCGGGCACAAAGCCGACAGTTCCCGCTGGGATCCTTGCGCTGACGTGCAGCGCCAGGTTGTAGTCCGGTCGCGGCCATCGGGTGAAAAGGCCCTCTTCGAGCATCGCTTTGGCGCCTGCGCCGCGTTCCTCAGCGGGCTGCGCGATCATGACGAGCGTGCCCGACCAGTGGTCCTTGAGATCGACCAGCCGCCGCGCGGTCCCGACCCAGACGGTCATATGGACATCGTGCCCGCACGCGTGCATCACGCTGACCTCGGTTCCGGAGCCATCGACGGTCTGCTCGGTCATCTTCTTGGTGCTGGCGTACGGAAGACCTGTCTGCTCCTCGACCGGGAGGGCGTCGGTATCGGCGCGGATCATGAGTGTGGGCCCGGCGCCGTTCTCCATGACGCATACGAGCCCGTACCCGCCCACGTTGTCGGTGACATCGAAGCCCAGGCCCAGCATCTCGGCCTTGAGCCGCTCCATCGTCTCTCGCTCTTGGAAGCTCAGCTCGGGGTTCTGGTGGAGGTGGGTGTAGAGGTTGTAGAGGTACTCATAATCGTCGGCGATGTCGCCCCGGAGATCCGCCGGGTTTGTGGCAAAGCCGAGCGAAGCTGAGAAGCTGAGTGCGAGCCCAGCGACGGCGGAAGCGATGGTCTTCATGCCGAGCAGACTAGCGGAGGGTCCGTGTTTGCAGAGACGGATCGGATCGGACCGATTTACCCGGGATGCTCCGTCCCGGACAGGTGGTCCTGCTGTGCGCGCTCGCCCTGCTGACGCTGGGCGTGGTCATGGTCAATAGCGCGGGCATGAGCGTGACCCCATTGCCCACGGGTGCTGTGAAGCCGGGCGCCGAAGCGCCGCCTCCCAGCCCGGGGATCACGGCGGAGTCGATCCTGACGAGCCGTGCTGCGGTCTACATGCTCGCGGCGGTCGGGATGATGGCGTTCGCGAGTGTGATGCCCGTCCGCAAGCTCGCGGAGGTTGTGTCGAGCCGCGAGAAGCATCTCGGGCTGCACCCGTTGTCAGGGCTCTGGCCCTTCGGCTTGGGCATCTTCGTGCTTCTGTCGGTAGTTTTACTTGTGTATGTGCCTGGTCTGAGCCGCACCGTGAACGGCGCGACGCGATGGATCAGCGTGCCTGGGCTCGGGAGCGTCCAGCCCAGCGAGATCGCGAAGTGGGCGGTTCCCGTACTGATCGCCTGGTACGGCGTCCGGCGCGCTCATGTCGCGAAACGCTTTTGGATCGGGACGCTTCCCGCGCTCCTTGGGATTGGTTTGATCGCAGGGGCTGTGGTCCTGGAGGACCTCGGGACCGGGTTGCTGATCGGGGTTGCTGGTGTGCTTGTGCTGCTGGCTGCGGGGACGCCACTGAAACACATCGCTGTCTGGGCGCCGCCCGCGGCTGGGGCGCTCGCGCTTGCGGTGCTGACGAGTCCCTACCGCGTCGAGCGTGTGATCACGTTTCTGGATCCTTATGCGGACCCACAGGGCAGCGGGTATCACATGATCCAGAGCCTGACCACGGTCGCCGGTGGGGGCGGCTTCGGGAGAGGCCTGGGCCACGGGCTTCAGAAGTTCGGGTACCTGCCCGAGGACACGACTGACTTCTTGTTCGCGGTGGTCGCGGAGGAACTGGGGATCGCCGGTGCGGCGTTGGTCGTCTTCTTGTTCTCGACGATGGTAATCGCGCTCTGGTCGATTGTGCAGCGCGAGCGGTCGCCGATGCTGAAGCTCTACGCTCTGGGCGTGCTTGCGACGATCGGCATGCAGGCAGTGATGAACCTGATGGTGGTGACGGGGCTGGGTCCGACCAAGGGCATCGCGCTCCCGCTGGTCAGCGCTGGTGGCACCGGGTGGGTCCTGACCGCGATCAGCCTTGGGCTGGTCGTGTCGATCGACCGATCTGGGGTTGGCCAGGCTGCGGACCAAGACGGGAATGACGCTGAGGCCGAGGCAGAGATCGAGTCCAACGAACCTTCGATCCGCGAGGTCAAGCCGCTCCGCCGCGCCCGCGAGGCGGCATGAGCGAGGGCCCAACCAACGGCGCGGTGCTGTTCGCTGGCGGTGGCTCGGGCGGCCACATCTTCCCTGCGCTCGCGGTCGCGGAGCGCATCATCGATCTCCTGAGTGACATGCCCCCTGCGTGTGTGTTCGTGATCAGCGAAAAACCCCTCGATGCGCGTCTGCTGCGAGACGCTCGCTTGCGGGGCGCGGCACCCATCGGTCACTCGATCCCCGCGCGGCCGTTCGGTGCGAGCCCGGGCACACTGCTGCGATTCATGCTTTCCTGGCAGAAGAGCGTCGGCGCAGCACGCCGGCTCATCCGCACGCTCAGCGACGAGCATGGGTCAGTCAAGGTCGTTTCGACCGGTGGGTATGTCAGTGCTCCGGTGCTCCGTGCTGCCAGAGCCGAGAGCTGCACGACCACGCTCGTGAGCCTCGACGCGGTGCCCGGGAAGGCCGGGCGGTTCGCGTCACGCTGGGCGGACACGGTGTTCACTGCAGAGGGCTCGGCGCCGAGCAGCTGGGAGCGGATCAGACCCGTTGTGCGGTCCGCGTCGATCGGGAGCGGCCGGACTGAGTCAAGGGAGGCGCTTGGCTTGCCACACGATGCGCCCGTCCTCTTTGTCAGTGGGGGCAGCCAGGGAGCTCGGAGCATCAACGAGCTGATGTCGGCGATTCTTACCCAGGCTCCGGGACTGCTCACGGGTCGCGGCTGGTCGGTGCTTCACCAGAGCGGCGATGAGGCGGATGAGGGCCTCCGTGCGCTGTACGAGCGTGCGGGGGTCCATGCGATTGTCCGGCCGGTCTTCCACGAGGTCGGCTTGTGCTGGGGCGCGGCCGACGCGGCGATCGGGCGAGCCGGCGCAGGCACCGTTGGCGAGGTATGGGCGAATGCCGTTCCGACCCTGTTCTTCCCCTACCCCTACCACGCCGATGACCATCAGCGGTTGAACGCGAGACCCCTTGTCGAGGCGGGGGCGTGCGAGGTGCTCGATGACACGAAGGACGGCGCGAGGAACCTCGTCCAGTACCGAGACAGGCTCGATTCCTGGCTGATTGGGAAAACCCCGTCCGAGAATGCCGCGTCATTCGGGGGGCTCAGCCCGGCGGACGGTGCTGATGCCGTCGCGGCGAGCGTGGTGGGACGTTGAGCCCGTGCTCCTCGCGGTTGCCGCGTGGGCGCGTGGTACACTGGCATGATGGCGGGGACGGTCGAGCATGGAATGCAAGCGGCATTGGCGCGCGCCCGCGTCGTGCTGTGGCACCCTCACGGCCGCCCGGAATCTCCGAGACTTGCGGAATCGCTGGCCGCGCGTGGGCTCGATGTGGTCCGTGTGACCGACCAGTACGCCGCGGTCGCGCAGGTGTGCGTCACACACGGGCCTGCATCGAGCAGGAGCGGCAGCCGGCGCCCGGTCGCGCTTGTGCTGGTTGAGCCCTCGCTTTTGCCCGCGCTCGATGGCGTATTGGCAGGGCTCGGGCTCCATGCACCGAACGCGGTGATCTGGACGTTCGAAGAGAGCGACAGCGGCCCCACGCTCCGGGCTTATTCGGAGCGGAAGCCCGCGCAGGCTGCGCCCCCGGCAAAGCCGGAGGTTGTGGTGCGGCCAAAAGCCGGTCTCGGCGCGGGCGGTCACCGTGCCGCGTCCCGCCCATCCGCGCCAGATGCGCTCGACCGCTTACCCGGACCGAATCTTCGGCTCACCGAGGACACTGCGGATCCGGTGAACGGGCAGCCGTCGAACCCCGTACCAGTCGAGCGCCCGGCGCCGGATCATCAGGCCCACACCGAAGCGCAGGCGGAGGCCCCCGAGCAATCGCCGGCCGCCCAGGAGTCCGGGACACTGACCGACGAGGAACTCGACATGCTTCTTGGAGGCGACACGATGGGTCATGGTGCGACGGGTGGATCGGGCAGCGCATGAGCACCGCGGAACGCCTGGACATGAGCTGCGATCCGAGCCTGCGGGTTGTGATCCTCGGCGGTGGCGCTGTTGCCCAGCGGCTCCGTCGGGATTCGTCGATCGAGTTGGTCCGTGCACGCACGGCGCTCGACGCTGTCGGCGAGTTGGCCGATCCGATCGGGGACGACTCGCCCGCACAGTCGCTTGTTCTGGTTGATCCCGAGGCAGAACCCCCAACGGGGAACGGCGAACTGGCTCGGTTTATCGAAGGCCTCCGCATCGCGGGTCCCGGCGTGAAGGTGCTGCGCCTCGCTGGCGCGGCGCCCGCTGGTTCCGGGTACGACGGATCGATCGAGCCCGATGGGATTGGTGATCTGCGGCGTGTGATCGAGTCGGACCTTCCCGTGGTCGAGACACCGGCGCCCCGCGCGGAGGCTCATGCTGACCCCGATGCTGTGCCGCAGTCTGCCGAAGGCGCGGGCCGCGGTGCAGGCCGGGGCGATGAGTCGCCACTGCTCGAAGCGATCCTCGCCGGCCGGCCGGTGATGACCGAGGCGCTCGCGTTGCTTCGCGAGCGTGTAGGAGAACCGACGCTCCGCCTGGGCACCGCGAGCGACCCCGGTGTGCCCGTGACCTGGAAAGAGCGCCTCTATGGCGTGCTGACCAGCGACGACACCGAGGGCCGACGCGTACTGCTCAGTTCCGACGACGCCCGCTGGTTGGCACGTTGGCTCCGCCTGAGCGAGCAGCACGCGGAGCTGACCGACGCGGCTTTCACCGACCCGCTCACCGGGGCATGGAACCGGCGTTACTTCGACAAGTTCCTGCCCGCGGCGATCGAACGCACCCGCCAGCGTCGGGGCAGTCTGACTCTGATGGTCTTCGACATCGACGACTTCAAGGGCTTCAACGACAGGTACGGCCACGCCGCGGGTGATGAGATCTTGCAGGAGACCGTGAGGCTGTTGCGGACTGCGGTTCGTCCGAGCGACCGTGTGTGCCGCATCGGTGGCGATGAGTTCGCCGTGGTGTTCGACGAGCCCGAGGGGCCGCGCGATCCGTCGAGCCGCCACCCGGAGAACGTGGGCAAGATCGCGCGGCGTTTCCAGCGGCTGGTGGCCGAGAGCAGATTCAGCAAACTCGGTTCGGACGCGCCGGGTGCGTTGGCGGTCAGCGCCGGGCTCGCGACCTTCCCCTGGGACGCGGGGGAAGCTGTGACGCTTGTCGAGCGGGCGGATCTCCTCGCGATCGAGAGCAAGCGGCGCGGGAAGAACGCGATCACGTTCGGTCCGGGCGCGACCCGGGCGTTGGGCGAAGTCTGACCCGAGTGTTTCGACGTACGCTAGCGGCGCAATGGCCGACCGCTCAGCCCACAACTACGACCTGCTCGCGATCGACCTTGACGGGACATTCCTCGGTCCCGGATCCAGTGTTCTCGATGAGAACGTTGCTGCGGTCCGGCGTGCGCGAGAGGCCGGGCTGAAGGTTGTCTTTTGCACCGGCCGGGGGCTGGCCGAGAGCGGGTTCGCGTTCGAGGCGTGCGGGCTTGAGCACGCAGACCCGGTGGTGGTTGCGGGTGGTGCCTTGGTATCCGATCCCCGCGACGGTGCCACACTCCACCGCTTCGAGATGTCCAAGTCGCTCGTCGATGAGGCGTGTGTGAAGCTGAACAGGCTGGGGCATCCGGCGATGGTGCTGAAGGATCGCGCGGCTGCGGGGTATGACTACCTCGTTGTGCAGGGCGATGGTCTGAGTCTTGACCCTGTCACCGAGTGGTGGTTCGCACAGCTCGATGTCCTCGTCCGTTTCGCCAGAGATACAGAGAAGGACGAGCATCCAGAGTTCACCGTCCGTGTCGGTGCGTGCGCACGAGCGCAGACGCTGGAGCCCGTTCAGAGCATGCTCCGGGCCTTGCTCGGCGACCGTGCGCTGATGCAACAGTTCAAGGCCGTGGTGCAGGCCGAACACGAGGCAGACGGTGGCGAGGAGGTCCACATCCTGGAGATCTTCGATGCGCGTGCGCACAAGTGGGGAGCGCTCGAGTGGGTACTCGATCGGGAAGGCATCAGCGCTGAGCGAGTATGCGCCATCGGCGACGAGATCAACGATCTGACCATGCTGCAGCACGCTGGCATGGGCGTCGCGATGGGCAACGCGATCGATGAGCTGAGATTGGTAGCCGATCGGTTGTGTGAACCAAACCACGAGCGGGGGGTGGCGCGCACCATCGATCGCGTGCTTGACGGCGAGTGGTAGCGTGCCGCAAACGCTCGCACAGATCCGAGAACTCTTGTCTTCACGCGGTCTGCGGCCCAAGCACGCACTGGGCCAGAACTTCCTCATCGATCACAACCTGATCGAGCGGCTGGTCGATACGAGCGGTGTTGGACAGGGTGACACCGTGCTCGAGGTCGGCCCCGGTACGGGGACGCTCACCGAGTCGTTGCTTGCTCGCGGTTGTTGCGTCACGGCGTGCGAACTCGATGATGGGCTCGCCGACCTGCTGCGCGATCAGTTCGCGGCGCAGACCGACGGTGGGGCCTTCCGTCTTGTGCATGGCGATTGCCTTGCAAGCAAGCGAGAGGTGAACACAGAGATCTTGCCAGAGGGCGAGTTCAGTCTCGTCGCGAACCTGCCGTATGGCGCGGGGACTCCCCTCATGCTCGCGCTGGCTGCCCGACATACGAACTGCACTGCGATGGCTGTCACGATCCAGGCGGAAGTCGCGAACCGTTTGATGGCGATGCCCGGGACACCCGACTACGGGGCGGTGTCGGTCACGCTCCAACTCGCTGGCACGCTCGAACGGGTCGCGGTTCTGGGGCCCGAGTGCTTCTGGCCGCGTCCGAAAGTCACGAGCGCGATGCTCGTGTGGCGCCGGACCGGCACAGCCGCCGGCGACCTTCCGCGGATCGCGGATCTCGCGCAGACCCTGTTCACACAACGCCGAAAGCACCTCCGCGCGGCACTGAAACGTCTGGGCCCCCGCATTGGTCTATCCCTTGAGGCGGTCCCGGAGCACATCGCGCCCGAGACCCGTGTGGAGTCCCTCAAACCCGCTGATTTTCGGGCCTTGTGCGAGGCGGTGGGTGAAAGGTAAACTGAGTTCAACTCGACGGAGGGTTGATGCCCGAGCGTTCGCCGGAAGGCGCCGACTCACACGGCCTCGCCGTGTCGCTGGAACCCGTTCTCCGAAAGGAAACGGACGGCAGACTCGGCACCATCGAATGGTTCACAACGGTGTTGCAGCGAGGCGGTGCCTCCACGGGCCGCGCGGTATTCACTTGCCCAGAACAGGGTGAAGTCGATGCCATCGTGAAGCTCCCGGTGGGGCCTCGCGAGTTGCGGTGGAGCCGAGCGCTCGGTGGGTGCCCGTCGGTACCGGGCCCGACGCCGCGCGTGCTCGCGTCGGGCGCTGAGTTGAACGGGTACGACCTCGGATGGATGATCATCGAGGCCATCCACGGCGAGGCGATGCCGCACGACCCCGGCGACGATGGGCTTGCCGCCATCCTTGAGGCGGCCGCAAGCTTCCAGGCATGCGCCGAGGCGTCGGAGCCTCCGGGCGTTCGCCCACCTTCACCCGATTATGGGGCCGCCGTGGATCGCGGGCGTTCGCGTCTTGCTGATTGTGGGATCGCCGAACCCCAGCGTTGGAACGAGGCGCTGCGCAAGGTGCAGAAGAAGGTCGATCATCTTGAGCGGCTTTGGGCGCTGCGTCCTGTCAATGCATGGTGTCACGGCGACCTGCATCCGGGTAACGCGATCCGCAACGGGGCAAACCCGCCCGTGCGGCTCATCGATCTGGCGCAGGTCCACGCGGGTCATTGGTGCGAGGATGCGCTCTACTTGGAACGTCAGTTCTGGGGCAGACCCGAGCGGATTCGGAAGAGCAAGCCTGTCTCGATGCTCGCGAAGTCACGGCGCGCGATCGGGCTGGTGTGCGAGGATGGCTATGCCGATCTGGCACGGGTTCGGCGGGTGCTGTCCGCAGCGTGTGTCCCCGATAACTGGCCCGCTGAGGGTGACGGTGCATATGCAGCAGGAGCACTCGATATCATCGAGAAACAGCTCCATATGATTGGTTGACGTTAGGGTTTTCGGCCCCTGGAGGCTGGAACCGGGGCTTTTCTGAGGCCCGCGGGGGCTTGCGGGCTCGGGTTGCTCCTGATCGGGTGCTATTCTCGTCCCTCCGGGTTCGGCTCGGGACCCCTTCTGAAGCGGGCACGCCGCGGGGGGGATGGGAACCAGGCCCGATTAGGTTCAGGGCCAGAAGGGATCGACGCGCGATGCAGAGCTACGAGGATCTCCGCAAGCTGGTTGAATCAATTGAGGACGATGTGGCTAAGGCCGAGGGTGGCAACAAGGCAGCAGGGACCCGGGTTCGCCAGGCGATGCAGGACATCAAGAACCGCGCGCAGGACATCCGCAAGGAGATCCTTGATCTCCGTGACAAGGCCGGTGACTGAGCGCAACGCTCAACACGCCGGCTGACCGCGACCCGGATGCCCCGGGCCGGCCGCGAAGCACCGATGACACAACAGCAGGTGCATTCCGATCTCACAGGTTCGACCCCGCCCTCGGGGCCCGACTTCTCCTCGGTCACACCGATCTTCGATGTGTCTCGAGTGGACTTCGGTGCACAGATGGTCGGGCGCCACGACATCGCGAAGTGGAACCCCCATCGAGGGGACATGGCGTTGCTCGACGCGATCGTTTGGCACTCGGACGACTTCACCGAGGGCGTGGCGCTCAGGTCGGTGCGCAATGATGAGTTCTGGGTTGATGGTCATTTCCCGGGAAGGCCGCTCTTCCCGGGCGTGCTGATGGTCGAGACTGCGGCGCAGCTGTGCTGTTACCTGTTCCTCAAGGGCCGCGGGGAACCCGGCACAGCAGCGTTTACACGGATCGAGGACACCAGCTTCCGCGCGGCGGTTGAGCCGGGTGATGACCTGTTCATACTTAGCCGCGAGGTGAAGCGTGGCCGGCGCCGCTTCGTTTGCGATTGTCAGGGCGTCGTCGCCGACAAGCTGTGCTTCGAGTCACGCGTGAGCGGCGTGCTGCTCGACCCCTGAGCCGTGCGTCCGGGCCATGCCGCACGCCGAGCCGCTCCATCTCAAGCCCATCCTCAAGGAGAAGGTCTGGGGCGGTCGCCGTCTTGAGACCTACGGCAAGCTGCTGGCCCCCGGCGCGATGGTTGGCGAGAGCTGGGAGCTCGCGGATCTCGCGAGCACCAGTCCATCGGGTGGGGGCGGTGAGTCGGCGCACTCGGCAATCTTGGGTGGTTCGTGGGATGGGTGCACGCTCGCCGATGCCGTGCGGGAGTTGGGCACGGATTTGTTGGGCGGTGCCGCTCTGGTTAGCGGCGGCTTCCCGCTGCTCGTGAAGTTCTTGGACGCTCGTGAGCACCTGAGCGTGCAGGTTCACCCGAGCCCTGAGTTTGCGCAGGCGAATCCCGGCGCGGCTCTCAAAGCCGAGTGTTGGTTCGTGCTGGACGCTGAGCCCGGGGCGGTGATCTACAAAGGCCTTGCACCGGGCGTAGATGGGCGCCGGCTTGCTGAAGCGATCGAGGCGGGGACGGTTCCGGAAGTGCTGAACGCGATACCAGCGGTATCGGGTGAGATGCATGACCTGCCCAGCGGGACGGTCCATGCGCTCGGGGCGGGTGTGCTTGTATGCGAGGTCCAGACGCCGAGCGATACCACCTACCGGGTGTATGACTGGGCGAAGGAATACGGGCGTGAGGGTCGGGCGCTCCACGTGTCTGAGGCATTGGCCTGCACGCTGGAGGACGCTCCGCCTGCCCCGACGGCCGCACCGGACGAGCTAGGGCTGCATCCGCTCGTCTCGAACGCGTTCTACGAAGTCTCGCTGGCGCGGGGCTCGGTGATGCTCCGGGGGATGTCGCCGGTGGCTGTGGTCGCGACCGGGGGGGCCGTCCGGGGCGCTGGGCTCGATCTGGCTCGGGGCTCGACGGCTCTCATCCCGGCATGCATCGCAGACGGTTTCGAGCTTACGGCGTCTTCCGGGGCAGTTGTTGCGAGGCTGCCGAGCCGCTGATTCCCGGGAACGGGCTCGCCCGCCGCCGCGTAAAGTGCCAGTATGAAGCGATTTTTACTCTTGGCCACGTTCTCCGTCGGTGTCGCGGCCGTGCTCGTCCCAACCGGCACTGCGCAGACAGGGACCGATCGCCCTGTGACGCGGTCGGCCTCGGAATGGGCAGAGGGATTCGACGGTGCGCCAAGCTTCACCAAGCCCAGCGCTGACGCGGTCATGGGGTTCACTGTCGCGACTCGCGTGACGCAGACCCTTGTGAAGGGTGGCGAGCTTGTAGACGAGGGCCAAGTCCTCATCCGAGGCGACGACGGAGAACAGCTCGCGATCCTGGATCAGACCAGGATGCGTGTAGAGAGCGACCTCACACTCCGCCGCGCGACAAAGGAAGAGGCGCTCGCCAAGGTCGAGTTCGAGCGAGCGCAGGAGGGTTTCGAGCGGCAGGGCGTGAGCACCCGCGAGCTGGATCGGGCCCGGCTGACTTGGGAGACCGCGGAGATCGGGGTTGAGACCGCGAAGTTCAACACCCAGCTCGAGCGGAGCCGTCTCGTGCAGGCGCGGGCGTTGCTGGATCAGTACCGGATCACGGCGCCATTCGACGGGGTTGTCGAGGAGGTCTATCGGGTGCCGGGCAGCTCGGTCGATCGGACCGAGGCCGTGATTCGTGTCGTTCGTGTGGATCCGGTGTGGATCGATGTGCCCGTGCCGACGGAAGAGACAATCGCCCGAGGGCTTTCGGACGGCGACGAGGCCTGGGTGCTGATCGACACGCCCGATGGCGGGTTCCTGGGCAGCGGGAAGATCATCGAGGTCAGTCCGGTTGCAGACTTTGCGAGCGGCACCCGTCGTGTGCGTGTTGAGCTACCGAACCCCGGACGTTTGCCACCGGGTTTGCGTTGCTGGACCCGATTCGACACCCCTTCCGAGGGTTGGGCCGATGAATGGTCGAGGTTCGGCACGGGGACGAGCTCGGGCGGAACACCCACGGGGAGCGATCCAGGGCGATGAAGGACCAAGCCGAGCGGCTGAATGCGCCAGCGTGGGCGGCGGTGGTCCGCGAGCTGATGGCGCCGGCGCAGGATGCGCAGGTGTTCAGCGAGCGGCTCGTGGGCATCGCGCGGCGGGTGTGTGGTGCTCGGGCGGGGGGGCTTTACGAGGCTCGGGGTGAGGGTGTCGAGCTGGTTGCGGGGGATCGGCTCGATGAGGGCGAGCGTGCGTCGGAGGTAGCCCATTCGGCGCTGGCGCACGACCGGACGGTGGTCGATGCTCCGGGCGATGGCGGCATGTATGAAGCCCAGCCGGGCCGGGCGGGGCCGATGGTCGCGACGCCCTTGCGGATGCCGGGGGGGGCGCGGCGAGTGCTGGTGTTTGAGCTTGAGCCCCGTTCGGCGCAGGCGCTGCAGACGACGGTCGCGTTGCTCGAGCTGCTCAGCGGGTACGCCGCGGGGGACGATCGCGAGCGTCGGGCGCGTGAGACCGCCTCGGCTTCTGCGACGCTCGATCTCGCCGGGGCGCTGCTTTCGGTCGTTAACGATGCGTCTGGGTTCGTATCGGCGTCGATCGCGGTGTGTGAGTCTTTGGTGCGTGAGCTGCACGCGGACCGGGTTTGTCTGGGGTGGAACTCGTCCTCGAAGTCGCCCGATGGTCGGTGCAGAGTGGTCGCGGCGAGCGACACCGAGCGGGTCGATCGGAGGAGTGGTGTGGTCCGCCGCGCTGAGGCCGCGATGGACGAGTGCCTGGACCAGGGGCACGCGGTGCTCGCTCCCGCTCCGGACGAGTCAGAGGACAGGTTGCTGGGCGGCGCAGTCACGGCGGCCCATCGGGAGATGGCGGGGGGCAGGCCCCGCGCCAGGGTTGCGTCTTTGCCGCTCCGGAAGGGCGACCGTGTGTTGGGCGTTGTGACGATCGAGTCAACCGTGTCTGTTGATGACCCGGCGTTGCTCAGCGCGATGATGGTTGCAAGGCTCCAGCCTGCACTCGACCTGTTGGGCCCTGTGCTTGCGCTCAAGCGACGTGACGATCGTGGGCCGGTTGCGCGGCTCCGGGATGATGCGCTCCGCGGTGCTCGGTGGGCGGTCGGCGCTGACAGGATCGGGCTCAAGCTCTCGGGGATCGCGGCTGCAGGGCTCATTGCGGCTTCGCTAACCGTGACGACAGAGCACCACGTGCGGGCCCCGGTCGCGATCGAGGCCGGAGCGAGCCGCACGGTGAGTGCACCGTTTAGCGGGTTGGTTGCGGAGGTCGGCGCAGGAGTCGAGGCCGGAGCGGAAATAGCTGCGGGCGCGACGCTGGTTCGGATGGACGATGCGGAGTTGAGACTTTCGGCGGTCGAGGCAAGGGCAGAGCTCGCGAAGGCTCGGACGGACGCCGACGATGCAAGGCGGGCGAATCGGCTGACCGATGTCCGCCGCGCCGAGGCGGAGGCGAGCCGGCTCGAAGCACGTGTTCAACTCCTTGAGGATCGGATCGCCCGGTCGAGTGTGGTTGCGCCGCTGGGTGGCATCATTGTCGAGGGTGAGCCACAGCGGCTCGCGGGCGCGAGTCTCTCGCTGGGGGATGCGCTGTGCCGCATCGCGGCGGTCGATGAACTGGTCGCGTACGCCGAGGTATCCGACCACGACCTGGCGCTGATCGAGCCCGGAACGACCGGCGAACTCGCGACCAGATCACGGCCCGGTGAGCGGTTCGGGTTCGTGGTCGAGCGGATCGAGCCGGTGTCTGGTGAGAGCGTGGGCGCGGGTGTGTTCCGTGTGCGTGTGCGTCTTGATGAACCGGCTGAGTGGATGCGTCCTGGCCAGGAGGGCATTGCACAGTTCGACGGGGGCAAGCGCACGATCGCGGCGGGGTTGAGCCGGCGGCTTGTCGATGCCGCCCGTCTCTGGCTGTGGTGGTGACCGCGGTGGTCACCGAGCAACCGCTTCAGACGTTCAGCCCACAGTGGCATCGGGTGGGTCAGCTCAGGCCCAGGCTGCTTCCGCACGTCGGCGTGCGGCGGGATCGCTTCCGTGGTCGTCGTTGGCACATTCTGACGGATCCAGCGGGGGCAAGGTTCTATCGACTCGATGCTGCGGGCTACGACATGGTCGCGCGGCTCGATGGCTCACGGTCCGTCGATGAAGCATGGCGCGCGGTGGTCGCGCTGCGCGGCGATGCTGCACCGACGCAGGCCGAGGCGCTAGCAGTGATCGCGGGCCTCCACGCCGCGGGGCTGCTCGCCGCGGGCCCGGGGCGGGAGGCCGAGGCGGTGATCGAGCGGGCGCGGGAAACGCGTGTGCGTTCCGCGATTGGCCGCGTGGCGATGCCGCTGGCGGTGCGGATCCCGATCTTCAACCCGGACGCGGTGATCACGGCGGTGGAGCCACTGCTGCGTCCGGTGCTTTCGAGGATCGGGCTTGTGCTCTGGCTCGTCTTGCTTTCGATCACAGCGTGGCGTGCATGGCCCGAGGGCGCGGCACTGTGGGCGGATGTTCAGGCCGTGCTCAGGCCCGAGCACTGGGGCATCGCGGTGCTGTCGTTCGTCGTCAGCAAGGCGTGGCATGAGCTTGGTCATGGCGTTATCTGCAAGAGCCTGGGGGCGCGGACGGATCCGGATGGTGAGTTGGGTCGGGTCTCGCAGTTCGGGGTGGTGCTGATCGCGTTGTTCCCCGCGCCATATGTCGATACCAGCTCCTCATGGGCGTTGCCCGGGAAGTGGGCGCGGGCGGCGGTCGGCGCCGGAGGGATGCTCTTTGAGCTCGTTCTCGCGGCGATTGCCGTGAACCTGTGGCTCATCGCGGAACCCGGATCGGTTCTGTCACTCGCGTGTGCATCGATGGTGCTCGTCGCAGGCGTGACGACCCTGGTGTTTAACGCGAACCCGCTGGTCAAGTTCGATGGGTACTACATCTTGAGCGATCTTGCCGAGACCCCGAATCTCGCCAAGCGATCGGCGGACCTGCTCGGGGGCATCGCCGCGAGGCTGTTGTACGGCGTGCCGGTGCGTCAGGGTGGGGAGTCGAGGGTAGAGCGTGCATTCTTGCTTGCTTATGGGCTCGCGGCCGCGGTCTACCGAGTCATGATCGTTGGTGTGCTCGCGTTGCTGGTTGCCGGCCGGCTCCACGGGATCGGGATCGTGCTGGCCATCTGGGCGGTGGCGTTGTTCTTGCTCGTTCCGCTATGGAAACTTCTAAAGTACCTGTCCGGCTCTCAGGCTCTACGCGGCAAGCGGGGTGGTGCTTGGCTTGCGACACTCGGTGTCGCGGCGATCGTCTTGGGTGTTGTCGGCTTGGTGCCTGTTCCCGACACGCGTCGCGCGGTTGGGATGATCGAGTCGGTCGCGAGGACACCCCTTTACGTCGCAGAACCGGGCTTTGTGGAGGCCGCACCGGTTCGGTCAGGTGAACGTGTCGAGGCTGGAGAGTTGGTGCTTGCGCTGCGGAGCCCGGACCTCGTCGCGGAGCGTGCTGAGGCGGAAGCACGCCGCATGCGTGCCGAGGCGGACGAACGCGAGGCCTCGACAAAGAGCGAGTCGGAGGCGATCGTCGCGCGGCGGAGGCTTGCGGCGTTGGCGTCGGCGGCCGATCGGCTTGCGGAGCGGGAGGCGTCGCTCAGCGTGGTGGCGCCACACGGCGGTGTTCTGGTCGGCCGCGATCCAACGGAGTTGGAGGGTCGGCACGTGCCCGCGGGTGGCTATCTCGGGGATGTTGTCGATCCCGCGTCGCTCCGCGTCGCTGTTGAGCTTGAGCAGGGCGAGGCGGACTGGCACTTTGCACTCGGGCGGGGCGGATACGGCGTGCGCCTCCGTGCGTTCGGATCGCCGTCGGTTGAACTCATTGGGTCGGCGATCGAGGTCACCGAAGCCGCGGCGGTGTTGCAAGCGTCGGGCGAGGCGCGGCGGGCCTTCATGATGCGGATCGGCGGGTTCGAGCGGGACGGTGTATCGCTTGATGGTCCTGTTGGGCTGCCGGGTGAGCGGGTTGCGGTGCGGTTCGATCTGCCGCATCGGCCTCTGCTTGCACAATGGACCGATGGAATCCGCCGCGCACTTCAGGGGCGGCTCACGCCCGGTGTGACCGAGGTCGCGCACGCGGGGGTTCCGCGGTGAGTAGTGCGGGTCCGCTAACGGCGTATGAGACGCTGCGCGCCGCGGCGATGCCAGCAGAGCGGGCGTCGCGCGAGAGAACGCGTGTTCGCGATCACGGGGTGTCTTCGGAGTTTCGGGATCTCGACGATGGTGCGATGGCCGACGCGATCGCGCGAGCTCGCGTCGCGTGCGCGCATGATGGCGCATTGCCGATCGATCTCGTTGCTGAGATCGCGCGGCGTGAGCTGGGGCTCGAGGCGGTCGAGGTCCAACGCCGTGCGGTCGATGCGATGTTGCTGGGGCGGATCGCGGAGATGGCGACGGGCGAGGGCAAGACGCTTGTGGGGGCGATCGCGGCGGTTCTTGTCGCCTGGCGCTTCGGGCGGGTCCATGTGGTGACGGCGAACGACTATCTCGCCGAGCGTGATCGGGCATGGACCGAACCGCTGCTTCGTCGGTGCGGCCTGGTTTCTTCGGCGATTGTCGGTGCGACCCCACCCGGTGAGCGAGCATTGCGTCACTCGGCGGCGGTGATCTACACCACGCCAAAGCAGGCGGCGGCGGACCGCTTGCGCGATCTGATTGCTCTCAGGGGTGCGCGTTCGGCTTGGGCTGCGCGGCGATACGGGGCAAAGCCGGTTGTGCCCGGGCTGACCGCGGCGATCATCGACGAGGCGGACGCGGTGCTGATCGACGAGGCCGCGGTACCGCTGATCATCGCCGACGGACGCGGCGTGGATCCCGACTCAGACGTGTATCGGGATGCGGCTGATATCGCGGCCGCACTCGATGCGGAGGATGACTTCGAGATCGAGCGGTCGCCGAGGCGGGCGGTGCTGACCGAAGAGGGCTTCGAGCGGCTGCAGGCTGCCTGCGAGCATCTGCGTGGGGTCCGAGAGCACCCGGTTTGGCACGCGCCGCGCCGTGCGGCGGAGTTGGTGTGCACGGCTCTGGTCGCGCAGCACCTGTACGCGCGGGGGCGAGAGTACGGGCTGGTTGATGGCCGCGTCGTGATCGTCGATGAGCATACGGGTCGGTTCCTGCACGACCGGGTGTGGCCCATGGGCTTGCATCAGGCGGTCGAAGCCGCGGAAGAGGTGACGATCACGGCCGACCGCACGACGCTGGCAAGCCTCAGTTTCCAGCGGTTCTTCAAGGGCTACAGGTTTTTGTGTGGAATGACGGGCACGGCTGGCGAAGCGGCGGGTGAGCTTCGTCGCGTGTACGGCGTGGGCGTTGATCGCATCCCGCGTGACCGCCCTCTGATCCGTGAGCGGCGCGCGACCCGGATCTACAGGCACGAGGCGGACAAGCTGGAGGCCGCGGTGTTGTCGGTGGTGCGCGAGCGGAAGCAGGGGAGGCCAGTGCTCGTGGGCACGCGCTCGATCGAGGCGAGCGAACGGTTCAGTGCAAGGCTCGGCGCACGGGGGATCGACTGCCGCGTGCTCAATGCACACTTCGATACCGAGGAGGCGGAGCTGATCGGTGGGGCCGGTCGTTCTGGTGTCGTGACTGTCGCGACGAACATGGCGGGGCGCGGGACCGACATTAAGCTCGACGATGCCGCACGGGAAGCGGGGGGGTTGCACGTTGTGCTGACCGAGCCCCATGCGTCCGCGCGGCTCGACCGACAGCTTGAGGGGCGGAGCGGGCGGCGGGGTGATCCCGGGAGCACGGAGAAGTTCGCGTGCCTGACCGATGAACTCTTTCGGCTGCACGCGCCGGGGCTGACCGGGCTGATTCGACGCTTGACGACCGGGCGCGGTGCGGTTGCTGGCACTCGCGCCGATGCCCTGGTGAACATGGCGCAGAAGCGGGCAGAAAAGGAACGACGCGCAGAGCGGGCGCGGGTTGAGAAAGCAGATGCCCGAATGGATGAGCGGCTGCCGTCGCTCTAGCGGCGTTTAGTCCCGAAGCAACCGCTCGAGGTAGTGAATATCCACGCCGCCCTTGGCAAACCCCTCGTCGCGCATCAGGCGGGCCTGGAGCGGGATGGTGGTTTTGATCGGGCCGACGGTGAACTCGCTCAGGGCCCGGTGCATGCGGTCCAGGGCGCCGGCGCGGGTGCTGTCGTGGACGATCAGCTTGCCGATCATGCTGTCGTAGTTGGGCGGGACCTTGTAGCCGGTGATGACGTGGGTATCGATGCGCACGCCGGGCCCGCCGGGCGGGATCCAGTCGGCGACCTGCCCCGGGCTGGGCATGAAGTTGCGGTCCGGGTCTTCGGCGTTGATGCGGCACTCGATGGCGTGGCCGTTGATCGAGATGTCCTTCTGCTTTAGGCCCAGCTTCTCGCCCGCGGCGATCTGGATGGACTTCTTGACGATGTCAACGCCCGTAATCATCTCGGTGACCGGGTGCTCGACCTGGACACGCGTGTTGACCTCGAGCATGTAGAAGTTCTGGTCCGAGTCCATGAGGAACTCGACGGTCGCGGCTCCGGCGTATTCGGCGTTTTTGATAAGCCGCGCTGCGCTCTCGCAGACCTTCTGGATTTTGCTCCGCTCGATGTTGGGGCCAGGGGCTTCTTCGATCACCTTCTGGTGGCGGCGTTGCATCGAGCAATCACGTTCCCAGAGGTGAACGGCGGTGCCGTGCTTGTCGCCCAGGCACTGGACCTCCACGTGCCGCGCGTGCTCGAGGAACTTCTCGATGAAGACGGCGCCGTTGCCGAAGGCCGCCTGAGCCTCCTGGCTCGCGGCTTTGAGGTTGCTCCGCAGGCTGGCCTCGTTGTGGCAGACCCGCATGCCGCGTCCACCGCCGCCCGCGGCGGCCTTGATGATCACGGGGTAGCCGACATCTTCGGCGATCTTGACGGCTTCCTCTTCGTCGTCGATCGCTTCCTTCGAACCCTCGAAGACGGGGACCTTGGCCTGGCGGGCGTGCTTCTTGGCCTCTACCTTGTCGCCCAGCTTGCCCATGGCTTCGGGGCTCGGACCGATGAACTCGATCTTGCAGTCACGGCAAATCTGGCTGAAGTCGGCGCGTTCGGAGAGGAAGCCGTAGCCAGGGTGGATCGCGTCCACGTCTGCGACCTCGGCGGCCGCAATGAGGCGCGGGATGTTGAGGTAGCTGTCCTTCGCCGGGCCTTCTCCGATGCAGATGGCGCGCTCGGCAAGTTTCAGGTAGGGCGCGTCGGCGTCGGCGGTCGAGTAGACGCAGACGGGCTCGACGCCCAGCTCGCGGCAGGCACGGATGATCCGGAGGGCGATCTCACCCCGGTTGGCGATCAGTACTCGCTTGAACATGTGTGTGTTGTGCCCCTGCTCAGTTTGGGCGGATGAGGAACAGCTTCTGCCCGAACTCCACGGCATCGCCGTTCGAGACCAGGATCTTCTCGATCGTGCCCGATGTCTCGGCCTTGATCTCGTTGAAGACCTTCATCGCCTCAACGAGGCAGACGGTGCTCGTTGGGCTGACACTGTCGCCCACCTTCACGAAGGCGTCGGCGTCTGGGTTGGGTGAGGCGTAGAAGCTGCCGACCATCGGGCTCTCGATCGCAACAAGTCCTTCATCGCTGTCCTCACTCGGCGCGGCCTCGGCCGGTGCAGTCGAGGAAGTAGCGGGGACAGCTGCGGGCGCGGGGGGCGCTGCTGTCGCCGGTGCCGCCGGGCTCGGTGCGGCTCCACCACCGCCCCCGTAGATGGTCGGCTGGTGGTTGATTGTGGTGCCGACGTTCCCGCGCTTGACGGTGACGTTCTCTTCCTGGTCGCGGAGGTCGATCTCGGTGAGGTCGTTCTCGACCATCAACCGCACGAGCTCCTTGAGCTTGCGGATATCGATCATGGGCGCGGTGGCTCCCTCTTGGCGATCCGAATACGTCCTCGGAGGCGCGAGTAGGGATGGTATCCGTTCACCCGGCGCGGGGCTTCGGTGCGGGATCCATGTAGAGTCGGGGTATGAAGCGAGGCCCCTGGGCTGCGGAGACGGTGGCGCTTGTAATGGTCACGGCGTTGGTCACCGGGCCCGTGCTGGGGCGGCTCGTGGCCTCGTTGCTTGCCTCGCTTGCCACCGATCCCGGTGTGTTTGCGCAGGTTGGGATCGGCCGCCTGGGCTCCAGCCTGCTCGCGGCGGTCGTGATCGGATCGTTTTCGGTGCTGATCGGGGCGCCGGCGGGTCTCGCGGCTAGGGGTTGGCGCGGTGTGCGGTTGGGCTTGTTGCTCATGCCCACGCTCCTTCCATCCTTCCTTGTATACGCGGGTTGGAACCTCGCGCGGGCGCCAGGGACACCCATCGGCGATGGGTTGCTGCGGATGGCGGCCGACGGTGAGCGTTGGGCGCCGCAGCGAGCGGGCGAGGTGCTGGCTGTCCTCGGGCTCGGGGTATGGGCATCGCCGATCGCTGCGTTGATCGTCGCGTTCGGGGCGAACTCGGTTGGGCGAGATGTGTTCGACTCGCTCGCGTCGGATGCCGGCCCCATAAGGCGGTGGCTCGAGACGCTGAGCATTGTTCGTGGATCGATAGTGCTCGCGTTTGCTTTGGTTGTCGTGCTCATGCTGGGCTCCGCGGTGCCTTTGCACGTCGCGCAGATGCCGACGATCGCGAACGGTGTGTGGCTCGAGCTCGCGCAGCGAGCCCCGGGCGATCAAGCGGGCGCGTGGGTAACGGCGTGGCCCGTGATCCTCGCGGCTTGCCTCGCGGCCTGGCTGGTCTCGGGGCAGCTCACGGCGCAGCCTGCTGCGTCTGAGCGTTTGGCACCCGAGACGCCGCGCGGTGGCGGTTTCATCGCGACGGCGGTCATGCTCACGCTTGGAGTGTTGGTGCCGTTCGGGCTCTTCGCCTGGGATCTCGGTTCGCTCGCTCCGCTCGGCCGGTTCTGGACCGAATCGGGTTCTGCGCTCGGTTCGAGCTTGGGCGTCTCCGCCCTGGGAGCGGCGATGCTCGCGCCGGTCCCATCTCTCGTGGGAGCGACACTCGCCCGATCGCCGATGCAGGGTCGGGCTTGTGTTGCTTTGCTCGTGTTGATGTCGTTGATGCCCGGTGTGCTCATCGGCTCGGCGTTGGTCGAGCTCCGCGCTGAGGTGGAGTCCGTGCTCGGGCAACGGTTCGCTTTCGGTCCGCTGCCCGGGGCGCTCGGGCTGGCGGCGCGACACGCGGGACTCGCGGCGTTGCTCGGGGTGATGCTCTTTCGTGCTGATGCCTCGGCTTTGCGCGATCTGCGTTCGCTTGAGTCACCGAGATCAATCCCCGGCCGGCTCGGGCTCTGGTTTCGTGCGACATTGCCGATGCAGCTCCCGCTGATCACATCCGGCCTCATCGCGATCCTCTTCCTCGGGCTCCATGAGATCGAGTCGTCCGTACTGCTGAGGCCCCCGGGGAGCGGGAATCTGGCTGCGAAGCTGCTTGCGGACCTGCATTACCAACGGGTCTCCATGCTCTCCGCGGCATCGATCACGCTGATTGGGCTCGGTGGGGCTCTGCTCGGGCTGCTCGTGGGCGTGGGTCATGTTCTGAAGCCGTGGCGCTGATGTTGAACCCGCTCCTATCCCGCGGGGTACATTCCGGTCAGATGGGTCTGGTGATCGCGTGAGATTGGCGTGGGTACTCGTCGCGGCGGCCGGTCTCTGTGCCTGCGCTGAGCGGGACGCCGGGCCGCTGCGCGTCGATCGTGTTTTGGGCGAGGGTGGGACGCAGCCAGGCCAGTTCAGCTATCCGCGGGCGATCTGCGTCGCGGGTCCGTGGCTCGCGGTTGTGGATAAGAGCGCTCGGATCCAGTTGCTCGACCCGGAGACGGGTGAGGCTGCGCATGTCTGGCGGACGCCGGAGAGCGAACTTGGCAAGCCGACCGGATTGGGATTCGGGCCGGCACCGGAGGGCTCCGCGGATCCCGGCGTGCCAGCGCTCTATGTCGCGGACACACACTATCACCGCGTGTTGGTGTATCGCCTGCCGGAGATTGCGGGCCCGAGTGACAGGGCTCCGGAGCTGCTCGCGTCGTTCGGGTCGCTGGGTCGCGAGGGCGGTCAGTTCATTTATCTAACGGATGTTGCGGTGCTGACCTCATCCGATGGCGCACGCGTCGATCGGATCTTTGTTGGCGAGTACGGCGGCAACGACCGCGTGAGCATCTTTGACGGCTCAATGAACTTCGTGCGCACGTTCGGTCGCTTCGGGACCAAGGCTGAGGCGGCGGTTGGCGAAGTCGTGTTCGACCGGCCCCAAGCGGTCGAGGTGGACCAGAGGTCGCGCCGGGTGCTGGTGGGCGATGCTGCGAACCATCGGGTCGGGATGTTCTCCGAGGATGGCGATCTGATCGCGTGGTACGAGGGTGGCGAAGAGCGGCTGAATTACCCCTATGGATTGGCTCCGATCGGGAGGGATCGCTGGCTCATCAGCGAGTACGGCGGTGGGCGTATCCGTGAAGTTGAACTCGACGGGTCCGGCACGCGGCGGATCATGGGCGAACCGGGGCGCGGGCCCGGCCAGCTCGCGACGCCCTGGGGTGTCGCCGCCTTTGGTGGTGAGCTGTTCGTGCTCGACAGCGGCAACAACCGTGTGCTCGCGGTGGATGCCCCCGGGATGAGGTTGGGGGCCGGCCGGTGATCTTCGGCGCCTTCCAGCTCGATCGCCCCTTGGCGTTGCTGCTGCTCGTGATTGTGCTGCCGCTCATTTTCTTGCTGGTGTCGAAGACGATCGCGGGTGGGGGGCGCGTCGCGCGGCGGTTCGCGATCTTTGTGCGTGTGCTTGTCATGCTGCTCCTCGTCGGTGCGCTCGCGGAGCCTCAGCTGCGCGATGAGTCGGAAGACCTCGCGGTGACTTTCGTGCTCGACGCGTCGCGCAGCGTCCCGCTCGACAAGCAGCAGGCGATGGACAGCTGGGTCGAGGGGTCGCTCGACGGCAAGCCCGATGGTGATCGTCTCGGGGTGCTTACGGCGGCCGAGGACGCATACGTCCAGAGCCTGCCGAGCAAGCTCGTGCAGACCGTGGAGCGCCGGTATGTCGGCGGTGTGAACGGGACTGACCTTGCGGGGGCGGTGCGACTGGCGCTCGCGGTGTCACCGGCAGATGCCGCGGCGCGGATCGTTCTCGCGAGCGACGGGAACGAGACCGCGGGGAGCCTGCTCGCCGCGGCGCAGGCTGCACTCGCGGCGGGTGTACCGATCGACGTGTTCCCGCTCAAGTACCAGATCGTTGGTGAGGTTCGGGCAGACCGAATGGTTGTCCCCGCCACCGCGAGGCTCGGGCAGACCGTTACAGCTCGCGCGGTGCTTACCGCGACGCGTCCGACGCGCGGCCGGCTCGCGGTGCTTGTTGACGGCGCGCCCGCCGCGGTCGGTGCCGATGGCGAGGCGAGCATCGAGGTCGAGCTCGACACCGGCCAGAACGCGTTCAATGTGCCTGTCACGCTCGGCACGGCTGGCCCGAAGCGATTCGAGGTCGTCTTCGAGCCGCTCGAGGGCTCGGGTGATGCGGTGTTGGAGAACAACCGAGCGGAAGCCGTGACATTTGTTACGGGGCGGGGCGCTGTGCTTGTCCTTGCATCGGATACAGAGTCTGCGGGGCCCTTCCTGGACGCGATGGCCGAGTCCGGCATCGCGACTGAGGTCCGCTCGTTCGAGCAGGCCCCCACGGCGCTCACCGGGTGGAGCGCGTATGACGCCGTCGTGATGATCAACCAAGCCGCGTACGACTACTCCGAGGCGCAGCAGGAGCAGCTCAGGCGGTACGTCCACGACACGGGCGGTGGATTGGTCATGATCGGTGGGCCCGAAAGTTATGGAGCCGGGGGCTGGATTGGATCTCCGCTGGAAGAGGCGTTGCCGGTGCAGCTCGACCCGCCTCAACGCCAGAACATGCCGCGGGGGGCGCTCGCGATCGTGGTTCACTCAGTCGAACTCGCCCAGGGTGTGTTCTACGGCAAACTCACGGCGAATGCCGCGGTGGATGCGCTGAGCACGCGCGATCTGGTGGGCATCATCGAGTTCGAGGCTCTGCGCGGCACGGTGTGGGTCCACCCGATGGCGGAGGTGGGGGACCGGCAGGCGGTGCGGAGATCGATCAACCGGCTCCAGTTCGGGGACATGCCCGACTTTGCGCCGAGTTTCAGGCTTGGGCTTCAGGGGCTGCGTGAGGCGAATGCTGGCCAGAAGCACATGATTATCATTTCCGATGGTGATCCGTCAAGTCCGAGCGCAAGCCTGCTCCAGGAGTTTCGTGACGCGAATATCAGCGTCACAACGATCTCGTTTGCAAGCCACGGTGGGATCGATAAGCGGCGGATGCGCCTGATCGCAGAGGCGACGGGCGGGCGTTACTACGACGTTTCGAACGCGCAGATCGCGCAGCTTCCGCAGATCTTCATCAAG
This sequence comes from Planctomycetota bacterium, assembly GCA_039186605.1. GTDB lineage: Bacteria > Planctomycetota > Phycisphaerae > Phycisphaerales > UBA1924 > JBCCZZ01. The sequence continues at coordinate 189,771 of JBCCZZ010000007.1, forward strand.
GAAGCGCAAACCGTCCGTCGTGCATTGATATGGGAGGGCGATCCGTTCGCACCGCTGGTTGAACCGACGGGCGCCGATCCGATGCGTGGGATCCGGTCTGTTCCACCATTGTCGGGCTACGTGGTGACGCACGAGCGGGCGGGGCTTGCGCAGACAACTCTGCGCGGTCCTGAAAACGACCCGATCTCAGCGATCTGGCAGCACGGGCTGGGCAAGGTCGTTGCGTTTACGAGTGATGCTGCATCGCGTTGGAGCCCCGATTGGGTCGTGTGGCCCGACTACGGCCGGTTCTGGGAGCAGCACGTCCGCTGGGCGATGCGCCCCAGCGGCGCTGCGGATGTTCGTGTGCGCACCGAGCAGCGCGGCGATAAGACACTGGTAATCGCGGAAGCGTTCGATTCCGAGGGTGAACGTGTGCCCTTCGCGATGTTCGAGGTGTTCAGTGCCGAGCCAGATGGTGATCTGGCGCGCTCGGCGATGCGTCAGGTGGGTCCGGGGCGTTTCGAGGCGGAGGTCGATACTGAGGATGCCGGGTCGTACCTGCTGAGCCTCCAGTACGAGGTGCCGGCGGGCGATGGTCGGGCGGCCTCGCGAGGCGTGGCGCAAGCGGCGGTATCGAAGCCCTTCGCCGATGAGTTTCGGGCGCTGGAGGATAACGAAGCGTTGCTCGCGCAGGTCGCCGCGCTCACGGGCGGGCGGGTGATCACGGGGGCGCCTCAGGCCGCGGGGCTGTGGTCTCGCGATGGGCTGGAGATGCCCGTGAGCACGCAGCCGGTGTGGCTGCAGGCGATGCTCGCGGCGGTGATCGTGTTCCTGCTCGACGTGGCTGTGCGGCGCGTCAGGATCGATCTACGCGTGATCTTTGGCGGTTTCGGGCGGGCGTTCGGGCGTTCGAAGGAGACGCAGTCGGCCGGGGTCGATGCGCTCAAGCAGGTCAGGGGCCGGCGTTCGAAGCCGGCAGGGCCGGCTCCCGCGCCGACAACGTTCGAGCCGACCGCGGAAGAGCTTGCCGCAGCGGGTGACGGATCGGCGGCGCCGATCGAGCGCGCGCAGGCGAAGGCGGTCCAACAGGACACCGAGGAAGAGGAGGGCGGGATGTCCCGCCTGATGCGCGCCAAGCGGCGGGCCATGGAAGAACGCCGGGATGATGACCCGGATGGAGACGCGTCGTGAGTGACCAGAGCTTCCAGGACAGGACGCCGGAAGAGGTGCGTGCCGCGTGTACGCAGTTCCGGGAGACCCACCAGCGGCTGCGTGATGAGATCGGGAAGGTCATGGTGGGCCAGCAGGCGGTGGTGGATGCCGTTCTGTCTGCCTTGTTCACCGGCGGGAACGTGCTCCTTGAGGGTGTGCCGGGGCTGGGCAAGACACTGCTGGTGCGGACGCTTGCGACCACGCTGGGCTTGCCGTTCAGCCGCATCCAGTTCACGCCCGATTTGATGCCGGCGGATGTGGTGGGCACAACGATCGTGAACGAGGATCCGGAATCCGGCCGGCGCGTATTCGAGTTCCAGGAGGGGCCGATCTTTGCGCAGGTTGTCCTTGCGGATGAGATCAACCGCGCGACACCAAAGACACAGTCGGCGTTGCTCGAGGCGATGCAGGAGAAGTCGGTGACGGTCGGCGGTGTGACGCGGGAACTTACGAGGCCATTCCTCGTGCTCGCGACACAGAACCCGATCGAGCAAGAGGGCACGTATCCCTTGCCCGAGGCGCAGCTCGACCGGTTCATCTTCAAGGTCGATGTGGGCTACAGCGATCTCGAAGATCTCATGACAATCCTCGACCGGACGACCGGCGCCGAGACACCCGAGCCTTTGGAGATCATGGATGCACAGAAGATCCTCGATGCGCAGGCACTGATCCGTGGTGTGGTTATTGAGCCCAGTGTCAAGGAATACGCGGCCAGGCTCGTGCTCGCTACGCACCCAGAGGGCAAGTTCGCGGCGGGTGGTTCCGCGGGCGTAACAAACAAGTACGTCCGCTGCGGAGCCAGCCCCCGCGCGGCTCAGGCCTTGATCCTGGGCGCGAAGGTGCGGGCAGTCACCGAGGGCCGCTACGCCGCGAGTTTCAACGATGTCCGCTCGGTTGCGGCGCTGGCACTGCGCCACCGCGTGCTGCTCAACTTCGAGGCCGAGGCGGATCAGGTCCGCCCCGATGATGTTGTCGCACAGATCCTCGAGCTCACCCCGACCGACCCTCAACTCGCCCACGCCTGATGCTGCCCACCGAGTCGACACAAGAGTTTCGCACAGCCGACGACCTGCTCGACGGCAGGCTCGCTGCGCGCCTGCACAAGATCGACATCCGAACACGGCGTGTATTCGCTGGCAAGCTCCAGGGCGAGCGGCGGAGCAAGAAGCGGGGCCAGAGCGTCGAGTTTGCCGACCACAGGCCGTACGCGATCGGTGATGATCTCCGACGCATCGACTGGAACATCTATGGGCGACTTGATCGTCTCTTCATGAAGCTGTTTATGGAGGAAGAGGATCTGTCGCTCCATCTCGTCGTGGACTGCTCGGCGAGCATGGGGTGTGGCGAGCCCGGGAAGCTCGCGTTCAGCCAGCGCGCAGCGATGGCGCTGGCGTACGTTGGACTCGTCAATCTCAATCGCGTCGCGGTGACCGCTGTCGGCACCGACGACGAGGGCGGGATGCGGAGCGTCCGCGACCTGCGGGGACGCCGGCGTGTGCACGACGCGGCTCGTTTCCTGGGCGATCTGTCGGCACCGGAGGGCGAGAGCGGCCTGAGCTTCGGCGCAGCGTGCAAACGGATCGCCCTTTCGCGGCGTGGTCGCGGCGTGATGGTTGTCCTCAGCGACTTCCTGATGCGCGAGGGCTATGAAGACGGGCTCCGCATGCTCGTCGGACGTGGCTACGACGTGGTTTGCATCCAGGTGCTCAGCCCGCAAGAAATCGACCCTGCCGGGACCGAAGCGGTCGGTGGCGATCTCCGGCTCAAAGACGTGGAAGACGGACTGAGCGCCGAGGTCACGGTGTCAGCCCCGCTGCTTGAGCGCTACCAGAAAACACTCCGTGCGTATCAGGAGCGGCTCCGGACGTATTGCGCGCGGCGTGACGCGACCTTCCTGAGCGTGCCCAGCAGCCTTGAGATGTCCACCCTGATCCTGGATTATCTGCGTGCGCGGGGGGTGCTCGGATGAGCTTCCTCACGGCGGCGCTCGGTGGACTGGTGGCGGTGATCGCCGTACCGACGCTGGTCATTCTGTACTTCCTGAAGCTGCGCCGGCGCGATGTCACGGTGTCGAGCACGTTGCTGTGGAAGAAGGCGATCGAGGACATGCGGGCCGATGCGCCCTTTCAGAAGCTGCGGAGGAACATCCTGCTGCTGCTCCAGCTGCTCGCGCTCGCGGTCCTGTGTCTCGCGCTCGCACAGCCGGTTTGGGACGCCGGAGGCGGCGAGTCCCGACGCCACATCATCATGATCGACCGGTCGGCGAGCATGAACGCGACCGATGGTGATGAGCAAGGCTCGACCAGGCTGTCGCGAGCGATCGGCGAGGCGAGGCGCCTCGTTGAGGGATTCCGTGATCCGGGGCCGCTCGGGACATCGCGCGCCGATGAAGCCATGCTCATCGTGTTCGATGCATCCGCAGAAGTTCGCGAGCAGTTCACAACGAACAGGGCGGTGTTGCTCGCGGCACTCGAACGGATCACGCCCACCGATTCGCCGGGCGATGTTGAGGACGCCTTCCGCCTCGCCCAGGCTCATGCGCCAAGGCGGATCTACTTCGATGAGAACAGCGGGCGAAACATTGAGCTCGAGGGCCTGACCGCGGGCGAGCCGGCAACGGTCCATCTGTTCAGTGATGGTCGGCTGACGGGCGCGGCTGAAGCCCTCCCCCGTGCTGGTGACGAGGTCGTCTATTACCAGATCGGCGACGCGGATACGGGAAACATCGGGATCACGGCGCTCCGCGCCGAGCGGGGCTTCGAAGCCCCCGCCGAGCTAACCATCTTTGTGGGGCTTCAGAGCACCTTTGCTGGAATCCGTGAGGTCGATATCGAGTTGTCGATTCTCGACGGTCCATCACTCGTGCGCCGTGTGACCGTCCCTGGCGCGATATCCGTGCCCGGAGCTCAGCGCGCCGAGCCGGGTGGCGCGGGGGTGGTATTCGAGCTTGAGCGAGGCCAGGCGTCGCGCGTGACAGCGACGATCGTCGCGCCGGAGCCCGATGCACTCGCGAGTGATGATGAGGGATGGCTCGTTGTCCCCGCGGCAAGAAGTGCGCGTGTCGTTTTTGTGACCACCGGCAACGTGTTCTTGGAGGCTGCTCTTAATGGCCTCCCACTCGAAGAGCTTGCCGTGATCGCGCCGGGTGACTTCGAGCCTGGGATGGCGCGGGACTATGACGTCGTGGTGTTCGACGGGCTTGAGGGCATCGGACGCGACCTGCCTCCCGGGCGTCACCTTGTGCTGGGTGGTGTGCCTGCTCCCGTGGAGTTCGATGCGGGTGGTGAGGGCACAGCGGTCATTCTCGATTGGACCGCGGGCCACGCCGCGATGCGCGATGTCCGTCTCACCTCGCTGGTGATGGCGGGCCTGCCAGCGGTGTCCGAAGAGGCGGCGCCCGCCGAGGGGTGGGCAATGACCGTGCTCGCTGAGTCCGACCGAGGACCAGCGATATTCGAGCTCGTCGGGCCCTCCTCGCGGTCGATCGTGACCGCGTTCGACCCGGCGGCGAGCAACTGGCCCTTCGACGTGAGCTTCGTCGTGTTCCTCGCGTCGGCCGTGGGGGATCTCGCTGGGCCCGAGGCGAGCGTTGAGGCCGAGTTGAGGCCCGGTGACGTGCTGCGTGGTCGCGTTGCGGCTGGGGTTTCGAGCGCCTCGATCGTCCCACCTGCCGGGGGACGCACGGATCTGATCCCAAGCGATGACGGCTCATTCGCGTTCGGGCCGCTCGCGCGAGCCGGGGTCTACGAGGTCGAGACGGGTGATAGCTCGCAAGCGTTCGCGGTGAACCTCTTGAGCCCCGAGGAGTCGGACATCGGTTCCGAGGCTGGGCTCGGTCTGGCATCGGTGGAGGTCGAGGGGCGCGATCCATCGACGGTGGCAGGGGCGATCGTGGGTTGGCGCTGGCTTGTGCTCGCGTGTCTGGTTGTGCTGCTCTTCGAGTGGTGGGTGTACAACCGTCGCGTTCGTTTGTGATGCCTACTCGATTGTGACCATGATCTCGTCGAGCGGTTTGCGTGTGATTGCGGGTACCACACAGTCGTCGGATGGGTAGCCCACGGGGATAAGCAGGAAGGGCCGCTCGTGCTCTGGGCGCCCGAGCACATCGCACAGGAACTTCATCGGGCTGGGCGTGTGCGTGAGCGTCGCGAGCCCGGCGTGGTGCAGCGCCGTGAGCAGCATCCCGACCGCGATTCCGACCGACTCATTGAGGTAGTACACCTGCCCGCCATCGTCAGTTTTGGTCAGCTTGAACACCGCGATGAGCCATGGTGCCGTCTCAAGAAAGGGCTTGTGCTCATCCGTGCCGAACGGGACGAGATCCTGAAGCCAGCGGTCGCTCGCGCGTCCCCCGTAGAAAGCGCGTTCTTCTTCCTCTGCAGCAGCTCTGATCTTCGACTTGATGTCCTGGTTCGCGACCGCGATAAACCGCCAGGGCTGCTTGTGGGCACCGTTGGGGGCCGTCCCCGCGGCGCGGATGGCCCACTCGATGGTCTCGCGACTAACGGGCTTGTCGGAGAACATGCGGACCGTGCGGCGGCGGTCCATCGTCTCGTAGAAGGCCTTTGCGCCATTCTCCGGGCTGACTCCCGGGTCGTAACGGTGGAAAGGGATGAACTCCGGAGGGGCTGGCTGTGTCATGATGGGATTTTCCCCCTCAGGACTCGGACAGGCCGGGATCGGCGGTGTCTTGTCTTTCGAAGGCTCGGCGGACGGGAACCGGGCGTCGAATTCGGGTGAACCACTTGCCGGGCGGTGTGACGCCGGTTTGGGAGATCGAGTGATGACAAGGGCACGAGCGGCGGCGGCAGCGGTGATCTTGGCGGCGGGGGGGGCGGCGGCCCAGCCACTGGTCAACCAGGGCAATGAGGGGCAGGGCTTCGCGGAAGCTCCCTTGCCCCGTGCCTGGCTCGCGCCCAAGGACAACGCGGCCCTGACGTACTTGAGGCTGTTCATGGTCCAGCCAGGCTTCATGGAGGACTTCGGGGACCAAGAGATCACCCCGACCGCCGTGCTCTCGGACGAGTTGGTTGAGAAGTTCGCCAGCGACGATGTCCAGGCCTGGATCACCGAACTGCTGATAGCGACCGAACTGCCGTATTGCGACTTCGGCATCCGCCTCGATATGGGTTGGAACACGCTGTTACCCCACCTCGGGCACCTGCGAAGGTCTGCGCGGGCCCTGATTCTCGACACAAACCGGTTGCTGGAATCGGATCGTCCGAGTGCCTTCCGGCGGCTCGGCGCGGTCTTCGCGTTGGCACGGCACGTCTGTGCATCTTCAGATGGTGGGGGCGTGCTGATCGAGACGCTTGTCGGGAGCGCGGTTTTCAGCGCTGCAGCTGGGGCTGTCTCAGACCTCGATTCCAACGACAAAATAACACCGGATGAGGCGCGGGCCCTTCTTGCAAAACTCGCCGACTACGACCCGTCCGATCCTTTCGGGTACGCCGCGTCTATCGAGCGTGAGCGAGCGTTTGTGGTTGCATCGATCGATGCGGTCATCGATCTTGATAAGCCTGGACTCGCGCTCGCCGAGGACTATGCGTCCGCAACAAGTTCCACGGTCGGTGTATACGAGGGGCTGGCCGCGCTCGACCGCGAAGGGCTTCGGGACGAACTCCGTCGGTACGAAGAAGCCTACGAAATCCTGCGCGCGGCGTGGGGCAGCAACGACCCTCGCGCCAAGCTAGAAAACCTCGAGTCACTGGTGGCGGATGGGCATTTCGGTGTCGTGTCATCGGTCTTCTGGCCGAGCTTCTCGCGCATACTCGATTCCCGTGAGACCATCGAGTCCACACTCGTCGACGTGCGGGGCAAGCTCGAGCGCATTGTGTCTGGCGAGTGAGCTTGTCGAGCACCAACCTGCTGCTCCGCATGCACCGGGGTGACGAGGGGGCGGCGCGGGCGCTGTGGGACAGCCTCGGCCCGGCGCTTGTTGCCTACGTGCGCGCGAGTCGGCCCGGTGCGAGCGCCGAAGATGCGGTGCAAGAGGCGTTCCTCTCAGCGCTACGCATGCAGAGGCGTGAGCTGAAGAAGGTCCGAGACGTGAGGGCTTGGATGTACCGATTGGTGCGCAATGCGGCAATGAACCAGCTTCGGAGCGAAACGAGGCTGCGAGCAAGGGAGGCCGCGTCGCCGGTGCCCGAACCGGCTCAGGAGCAAGGCTCTACCACTGACCAGCTGTGGTGTTTGGTCGCCGATCTGCCCGACGACCAGCGCGAGGCGGTGGTGCTCAAGCATGTCGCGGGGCTGACGTTTGACCAGGCGTCGATTGTCCTCGAGATCCCGCGTTCGACGATCGCGGGACGCTACAAGTCAGCGATCGAGTCGCTGCGGGTGTCCGAACGGGCCCCAGGGGGCGAGCCTGAAAGGAGGAAGGCTCATGTCTGAGCACAACACCGATGCGGGGCTGACCGACCGACTCGAGAAGGCCGCAAGGCGTTCCGGCGCATCCGGATCTATTGGGCCCATGCCGACAGATGTCAGACGCGAACTCGCGCACCGCCGGGTATCCGTTGCGGCCAAGCGAGCCGGGCTGACGCTGGCCCTGGGCTTGTTCATCTCGGCGGCGATCTGGTTCGGTGCGGAGTCGGTTTCGCCCGGCCCGGATGACACCGGGGAGCATCCAGTGGTCGCGATCAACGATCCGCATCTGATCAGCACACCCAGAAGGATTGATCTGCTCGATGAGATCCTTGCCGACCCTGGGGCCTGGCGCCTGGCGGGCCGCGTTCCCGAGGCGCGGTCGATGCCGTCTGGTAGCGCGACCATCCGAGTCGGGGGGCGAACCGATCTGGAGGAGATGCTCCGGGGTCTCGGCGGCGCTCGCTGAACTGCACTGCTTGGCGGTCGGATCGTCCAGATCGGCAGCCGAATCGACCGATGGATCGGATATGCCGGCGGCTTCTCGAGCGCGATCGCTGTGTCTTAGTCTCCTGGGTGCCGTTGCGGCGGTGCAGCCGTGGGTTACGTCGGAAGCAGCGGGTCAGCTGGTGGAACGTCCCGAGCCCGCGCAGGTCGCAGCGGGCTTGCCCGATACAAGGCCTTCAACGGCGCGTCGGCTGGTCGCCGAGTTCGATTTCGAGAACGTGTTCACAATTGCCGAGGGATTGCCAGAAGGGTGGGTTCGGGCGCAGCACGACCCGCTCGTGCCCCGCATTAGGCCCGGGTACCCGCTTACAAACCTTGCCGCGCTCGATAGGACCTCCGGCCTGAGTGGTGTGGCGTCGATGAAGCTTCCCACCAACGGCGGCTCGACGAGCCTCATGCTTGAGGCAGGCGTTGTTCCGGTCTTCCCCAACGCTGACTACATGGTCACCGCGCAGGTGCGGACCGCTGGGCTGCGGCACGCGCGGGCGCTTCTTTCGGCGGTCATGCTCGACCAGGAACTGCAACCGATCGAGGCGAGCATTTCGGTCAGCCGGCTTGCGGAGACCGGTGGTGGCTGGGAAGAGCTCTCGATCCCGGTGTGGGGTGATTTTCCTGAGGCTTCGAGCCTGAGGATCGAGTTGGAACTGCTCCAGCCCGAGCTGTTCGAGCAGGCGTTGCTCGGCGACGATCACGTATTCCTGCAGGACGTGGGTGGCGCTGTCTGGTTCGATGACATACAGGTCACGCAGCTCCCGAGGCTGGAGCTCTCGACGGGTGAACCCTCGAACCTGATCCCCGCGGGGCGCACCCCAACGATCGACATCCTGATCAGGGATCTGACGGGGGATCGGCTCGCGACCGAGATCCGTGTATTCGATGTCGATGGGCGGCTGGTTGATACCTGGACGCAGCGTGTCGGAAGCGGGCGCACGAGCGTCAGCTGGGCGCCGAAACTCGATCGGTTCGGCTGGTACCGCGCGGTGCTGAGCGTGAGGACCGGTGCGAGCGAGGTCGGATCGGCGATGCTCGACTTCGCATGGCTGAGCCCGAGCGACGGTCCCGTTCGTGACGTGAGGACGCTGGCGGATCGTCAGCGGTTCGGGCTTGTCGCCGACGAGCTCCATCCCGGGCTCATTCCACTGGCGGCTGAACTCGCAGAGCGGAGCGGCGCCGGGTCTTTCGAGCTGCCTTTGTGGAGCGCGGGCTTTGCTCCCGAAGATGCTGCCGATCTCATCACCAACCTGATCCCGGTGGTCGATCGCCTCCGGAGCCAGGGCGTACGGTTCGGGTTCCGGATGGCCGTGCTCCCCGACATGCTCGCGGGAATCACGCGGCTCGATGTCCATGACGTCTTGAGCGTGTTCGGTGGCGACGAGTGGCGACCTTACCTTACCGAGTTCTTAGACCGTTTCGGCCAGCGTGTCGCCCGATGGAGACTCGGAGAACTGCGCGCCAATGGCGAGGCCGAGCCGATCGATGGCGAGCTGGCCGATCGAGCGAGACGGAGCTTTGCGACACTGGTCCCGGGGCCCGAACTGGTCGTGCCCTGGCCCGCGACGAGCCCGGTGCCGGAGATGTCTGGTGGTGCGCAGGCCTTGCGTGGGGTCGAGATCCCGTGGCCCGAGTGGCTGAGCCATCGGGGCGTCGAGGACTTCGTGGCTGCGCTCGCGTCGGACGAGGGCTATGAGCGCGAGACCGAGCGCGGGGTGCTGCCGTTACTCGCCCGTGCCCCCACACTTCTGGCGCGCGGCTCGGACACCAGCCTGCCAGAGAAGTCGCTGCTGCTTGCGCCGATCGAGACACCGGGTTTTTCGTCACGCGATCGGCTTGACGAGCTCACCAAGCGTGTGATCCAGTACTGGCGGCATGTCGCCGCCGTGCCCGATCCGATCCGGGGCCACCGCCACGTCGCGGCGCTGCGCCAGCCCTGGTGGTTCACCGTAGAGCGTCGGCCCAGGCTGATGCCCATGCCCGAACTCATCGCGTGGCGCGAGCTGTCCAGGATGCTGTCCGGGCGGGTGCCGGTCGGCACGCTGCCTGCCGCAGAGGGGGTTACGGCGTTGCTCTTCGCGCCCGTGGATGCCCGTTCGCCCCGCGGCGGCCTGGTGGTGCTGTGGCGCGACGACGACGGGGGCGTCAAGCCAGGCTCGGCGCCGGCGCTCGAGATGTATTTGGGGCCCGGCACGGTCGTGACGAGTGATGCATTCGGGAACCGGGCCGATCTCGAGCCGGGGCTAATGGCGGCAGGCGCCGATGCGCCAACTGCGCAACGCCGGATCCACCGTGTGTATGCGGGGCGTAGCCCCGTGTTCGTCGAGGGCATTGACACGAGGCTTGTGCGGATGCTGAGCCTTGTACGGATCGAGGACGCATTTCTTCGCTCGACACGCCGCATCCATGAGCGCGAGATTGTGATCGAGAACCCGTTTGACAGGCCGGTTAGTGGGACGATCGTGATTGTCGAGCCTGGAGGGAGGCTTTCACCAGGTGGCCCGCCCGACCGGAGCTGGCAGATCAGGCCCCGTCGACAGCGCTTTGCGATCGCCGCCGGTGGTGAGACACGGATTCCCTTCGATGTAAGCTTCGATGCGGCGCAAGAGGCGGGTCTTCACGACTTCGTGATCGATCTGTCGCTGACCGGAGATCGTGACTACGGATGGGTGAGGCTGATTGCGCCCGTCGAGATCGGTCTCGAAGAGCTGAAGATGGATGTGAGCTACGACTTTGTGCCGTCGCTTGCGGGGCCCGATGTCTTGGTCACGACGCGGGTGGTGAACACCGGGACCGAGGCCTCGACGGTGCAGTTGACAATGTTTGCTGACGGCTACAGCCGGCAGACCGCGTCCGTTACGAGCCTCGGACCGGGCGAACAGGCGATCCGACGCTTTGTTCTTCAAGGCGGTGCTGAGGCGCTGCGCGGCAAGCGAGCATCGGTGCGTGTCACAGATCCGGACACCGGTGCGAGGCTGAGCAAGTCCATCGTCGTTGAGTGAGTTCAGCTCTCGGTGGGCCTGCGCAGCAGCCTGATCGCGTACCCGATCCCCGGGCACTTGAGCGCATCACCCTGTTCATCAACGACACCGGCTGGCTCGAGTGGGCTCTTCGCGACAAGCTTGTACCACTGGTTTTCGTTATACGTGCGCAGACGGTAATGGGAGATGTGCTGCTCGGGCTCTCGCATCCCGCGTGTGACGGTGAGCACGCTCCGCACCTGCTCGAAGCGGTCCGCTGGGTCGGTGGGCGGGTCGTAGCTGATGAGCTGGTGCAGGTGCGTAGAGCCCCGCGTTGCTTCCCAAATATCTTCGCTCGGAGTCTCCAACGCGTTCGCATCGTCATCGAATCCGCCAAAGTTCATACCCACGGCGTACACACCGCCCGGCTTGAGCGCGTTGGCGATGCCCTTGAGGTGTCGCACCAGGCCTGCATCGGTCTCAATATGGCGGATGCTGTTGATGGGGCAGAACGCGAAGTCGAAGTGCTCTGACTCGACGAGGTCATCGAGGGCGGTAATGTCGCCGAGGATCAGGTCGCCCTGGAGTTTCCGCTTCGCGAAGACGTCGCGCGCATAGTCGATCATCTCGGCGCTGACATCGACTCCCGTGACCCGGATGCCTCGCCCTGCGGCGACGCGGAGATAGCGAGCTGTCCCGCAGGCGGGCTCAAGCCACCGCGGTTTGCCGCGCGGCCGCGGGCCGTGGAGCGCGAACAAGCGTTCGAGCCCATCCACTTCGGAGGCTGTCTCCGGGGTGTGCAGGATGTCGTACAGATCGGGGAGGCTGTAGAGATCCTTTGGGGTCGGAGCCGCCATATCGAACGGTACACTCTCGGCCATGACCGACCCAGTCACTATCGCGGCAGCTGTCCGCATGAGTGTGCCGTACATCACCAGGTTTTTGCCCGGGTTTGATGACTCGAACCGTGCGGTGCAGGCCCCCGGGATCCACAATCACGTAGCCTGGACGCTTGGCCACCTGGCACTCACGATGCACCGCGCCGCGGAACGGGTGGACGGCAAGACGGATCTCCCTCAGGCGGATTTCGTCGTCGGCGACGGATCTTCTGGCGGGCCCGATCGGTTCGACTCTGAGAGCGTCTGCTACGGCTCGACACCCAGCTCGGAGGCTGTCCGGTACCCGACGTTCGATCGGTGCGTCACAATCTTTGAGGCCGCGGCCGAGCGGGCGGCAGCGGTCGCCGAGCACGCCGACGAGACACTCCTGGGCGATCTGACGACCTGGGGCGGTTCCGAGACCACCAAGGGCGATCTCCTTGTCCGCATGGCATTGCACAACGCGACGCACGCCGGGCAGATCATCGATCTCCGCCGGGCCTTGGGGATGCCGAAGCTCGTGGGCTAGGGCGGCGGGCGGGGCCGCTACACTCGTGCGATCGCACGGGGCGCCCCGGAGTGTCTTCCGAAGGGCTGAGATGCACCCGTTGAACCTGAACCGGTTCGAACCGGCGGAGGGAATGCGACGCCTGAGCGCCCGCGTTGGGCCCGTTCGGCGTGCGCCGCCGCGGGTCTGAGTCTTGATGCGGGAGGAAGCTCCATGACCACCATCACACCCAACGGCACCAACGGGGGCACGCTCAAGGTCACCAGCGCCGCGCGCCAGCCGACGACCGGCGATGGCGCAAAGGCGTACACGCTCGCGGCTAACGCGGGTGCCGAACGCCCGACCGAGCGCTTCGCCGTGCCCCTCAACGGTGCGCATGACCCTGGCCTTGAGCCCACAGCGCCGACACCCGGCAGCTTCGCCAACAAGGCCGAAATCGGGGGAGCACGCACGTTCAGCAGCCCCGACACGCCGGGCATGCCCCAGCCCAGCCCCTACACCGCGTGGGACTTCCTGCCCGATGGCTGGGAGACAGGGCTCGGTGAGCGCGTGGGTGCGGTTGTGTTCGCGCAGGCCGACGGCTCGACGCGATGGGTTGTTGCGCCCGAGGGTTTCGAGCCCATGACGCAGCTTGAGCACGCGCGGCTTGGGTGCATCACGCCCGAGATGGAGCGTGTCGCGGATCGTGAAGGTCATCTGACTCCCGCCCAGGTTCGTGACGAGGTTGCCGCCGGGCGCTTGGTGATCCCGGCGAACAAGACACACCTGACCCACAGGCTCGACCCGATGGCCATCGGTCGCGCGACGAAAACCAAGATCAACGCCAACATGGGTGCGAGCCCCGTCTCCAGCGGCACCGACGAGGAGGTCGAGAAGCTGCAGTGGGCCGAGAAGTGGGGCGCCGATACGGTGATGGATCTGTCCACCGGCGGTGATCTCGACGCCTGTCGCGAGGCGATCATCACAAACAGCACTGTGCCGATCGGCACCGTCCCCATCTACAGCATGATCATCGGACGCAGGCTTGAGGATCTCGACGCCGAGGCAATTCTGGGAACGGTCAAGCACCAGGCGCAGCAGGGCGTGGACTACTTCACGATCCACGCCGGACTCCGCAAGAGCCACATAAAGCTCGTCAAGAACCGGCTGATCGGGATCGTGAGCCGCGGCGGGTCGCTGCTGGCAAAGTGGATGCTCATCCACAACGAAGAGAACCCGATGTACACCCTGTGGGACGACATCTGCGAGGTCATGCGTGAGCACGACGTGACCTTCAGCATCGGCGACGGGCTGCGTCCTGGCGGCCTCGCAGACGCGACCGATGACGCTCAGCTCGCCGAGCTCGAGACCATCGGCGAGCTGACCGAGCGTGCCTGGCGCCACGGTGTTCAGGTCATGGTCGAGGGCCCCGGGCACGTGCCACTCGATCAGATCGAGTTCAACATGAAGCTCCAGCGGCGGCTGTGCCACGGTGCGCCGTTCTACGTGCTGGGCCCGCTGGTGACCGACATGTTCCCGGGATACGACCACATCACCAGTTGCATCGGCGCGACCAACGCGGCCTACCACGGCGCCAGCATGCTGTGTTATGTGACGCCCAAGGAGCATCTTGGCCTTCCCAAGAAAGACGACGTGAAGCAGGGATGCGTCGCGTACAAGATCGCGGCTCACGCCGCGGACATCGCGTTGGGTATCCCCGAAACGCGGGTGCAGGACGATGACTTGACCAAGGCGCGTGCAGCGCTCAACTGGGAGAAGCACTTCGATCTGAGCTTCGATCCCGATGTCGCTCGGGCGTACCACGACGAGGATCTGGATGTCGATACCGACTTCTGCGCGATGTGCGGGCACGATTGGTGCAGCGTGCGCATCAGCAAGGAGATCCAGGAGTTCGCGTCGGGCAAGGCCGACGGGTTCGAGCGGATCGGTGCTGGCGGAAAGGCCGGGGCGCCGGTCAAGAGCGATGCGCTCACCGAGGAGCAGCAGAAGATCCTCGAGCAGCGTGGGTATCTCAACCCAGACGAGATCCACAAGCTCGCGAGCAAGACCAAGAAGGTCGTAGGCGCCGAGGAGGGCAAGGCTGCGTGCCACTCTGACTATGTGGATCCTGACGAGGCGAAGAAGCTGCAGGGGGACAAGCTGGTGCAGCTCAACACGGCGCCTGCGCACGGGATCAGCAAGGAAGACAGCCTGATCTGATGCTGGCGGCCGGTTTCGAGGTTGTGTGCGGGATCGCCGATACCGACACAGTCGAGGGTCTGCGCGATCTCGCCGACAGGGTGCTTGCGCGATCTGCCGGGCGTGCCGGCGGGCGTGATGTCCCGACGGACCCGCGACTCAACGCTTGGATCAGATCAGAGTCGGTGCGCAGCGCGCTCGGGTAGGACCGGGCCTGGCTGCCCGTCCGGATGTTGGTCTTCGACAAGACGCTCGATCAGAGCTGGGCCGTGCCCTGGCACCGGGACACAACAATCACCGTGGCCGAACGGCATGAAGTCGAAGGCTTTGGGCCTTGGAGTATCAAGGGCTGTCTGCACCATGTCAGGCCGGCGCCCGAGGTGCTACGCGGCATGGCGCCGCTGCAATGGACCGCAGCCACGGTCTGATCTGACGCCGTGAACCCGGAGAGCGGTACAACGTACGCTGGGCGAGCGTGCGTGACACAGTCAAAGGGGATCGGCACATGCAGATCGAGATCAGCTATCGAGACATTGACAAGAGCGACGCCATCGAGGCGCGGGTCCATGAATCGGTTGAGAAGGCGGTGGGGCGGTTCAGCGAGCGCGTCACGCGCATCGAGGTCCATCTGGGCGATCACAACGCCCACAAGAAGGGGCCCGACGACAAGCGCTGCATGATCGAGGCCCGCCCGGCGGGCGCCGACCCGCTGGTCGCCGAGGCACACGATGAGGACCTGTACAAGGCGATCGGTCAGGCGTCGGACAAGATCCGCTCGGTGCTAACCCGGCACTTCGAGCGGCAGGCGGATCGCGGGTGAAGCCGATCTACGAAGTACAAAACACACAATCCTTGGTCATGTGATGTTGAGTCCGCCGGTCACGCCAAGCTCATTTGGCTCGAGGACATATTCACGCTCCGTTCTGGGACCAGAGCAGGGTCATTGTTCTGATGCCGGTTCGGCCTGACATTTACGGATACATGTCAGGTCGTGGGCATGATGGCATTGAGCACGAAGAGGTGAGAACCGCGTAGCGCATATCTATGCGCAATCGCCGCGCTCACATTTCGTGCGACTCGGCTGAGATGTTCGTGTGCTGTGACTGGCTGTGCGCTGCGCTCTATGCCTGATCCGGGGGGCGATTGTGCCTGGCCATCCGCCTCGCGGATGTACATCTCCCGCGGTGGTCGAGTTCTCGGACCACCCACCAGAATCTCGGTTGGCGAAGGTCCGCTTTGGGTCAGATCGCCCTTGTCAAGGGCGTTTTCCCCGGTTACAGTCGGCCTTCGACCAATTCTATAGGGAGTTTACATCATGAAGCAGAGGACCAAAAGGATGCTCGGGCTGGCCGCCGCGGCGATCGCCCTGGGCCTGACCACCTCGGCCAGCGGTTTGCCGTGTATTCCCTGCATGGTGCCACTCTTCGACCCTAACTACTGCTCGGACGTGTCGGACATCATCGATTACCTCGAGGGCGAGCAGGAAAACTGCAACGGCGATACCTCTTGCGAGGCGCATGTTGAGGGCCTGCTGGGTGACTGGAGACTTGCCTATATCGACAACGGCTGCGCCTAAGCTCCGACTGATGCGTCGGAGCCTTGCGATCGCAAGTTCGGTTGCTGCGTCCGTCCTGTTGACGCTGCTCATTGTGAAGTATGGGTCCCTTCTCGGCGGTTATGGAGCGATTTCGTCCCGCGAGTCGGGCCCTCGGATCGAGCGTGGCCAAGTCATTCTCGACAGCGAAACCTCCCGTCAGCTCGACGGGTTGTTCGCGATCTCAAGACAGTATGAGCCTGATACGACCCCGCGCGCGTTGCGAGAGGGATGGGTGCCTCTTGGGAACGGGGTTGGCGAGCGGCTGGAGCAGACCTCCGGTCCCATGCCGCTGCCCTTCATCCGTGCGGCTCTAGGTACGCCGACGCGGGAGGCGCTCGCATCGAACTACCCCGGCCTCTCGGTCCTGCCCGTCGATCGCAGGCAGAGCACCCCGATGATCGATGGCGTCGTCCCAGCGGAGCGGTTCCGTGGGTCCATGCTCTTGCCCTTTATGTCGGCTTTCGTTTCGAGCGAGGCGAATGTCCCGGGCAGGCGTCTCGTGCTCGCGTTGTCGGGTGCGATCGGGCGGGGCGTGAGGCTTGCCGCGCAGGAGGGCACGCTCGATTCTGGATGGATTCTGGGCGCTGGTTCGGACGCCTCGCGACCGCTGGTCAGGTCGCTGCGGATGTCGAACTCGTCACCGTTTCTCATGCCTTCGGTAACGATCCGGCGGATGCGCGTAGAGGCGTTGGTCGAGGCTGGGTTCGCGGCCGCGCCCGAGCTTGCTCCGGACGGCGAGGGCGCCGAAGCGAGTCTTCCGGTCTGCGCAGTGCGGTTGCCGACGGTGCTGGTGGACGGTCGCGATGCAATGCTGCACATGGTGCTCGTGCCGCTTGCCGACGACTGGGCGCTCGCGACGATTGAGGTTGAGCAGCAGGTGCTCCAGTCTCTTGGCCACGGGCCTGCGACGAGCCTTGCGCGCCTGAGTCTTGGTGAAGTGGAGCCTTCGAGGCTGATGACCAGCAAGGGATGGGTTGACCGTTGAGACGAATCCGCGGATTCACCTTGGTCGAGATGCTTGTTGGCCTCGCGATCATCGCGATGCTGCTGGCTCTCGTGTTGCCCAGCCTCGGTGGGGCTCGCGATGCGGCGTGGAAGGTCCAGAGCCGGTCAAACCTCAGCCAGATTGCGATCGCAACCGCGGCATATCGCGACGACTACGACCGCCAGTTCCCGTTCTTTCGTCCGGAGTATGGGCCCAATCCCGACATCGGGCGCATCACGCTTTTCGAGGCCTATGAGAGCTACCTGTCCGATCTGACTGTCTTCTACGCACCCGCCGATCCCGTTGTACGTCTCGGCGAGGCGTACGGGCGACCCGACTACTCGAGTTACCAGTACATTCCGGGCACAGTGATGGGTCACTACACAGTCCATATCGAGTCGGGTCCGAACCCGCGCGAGCGTACCACCACGCTGTACGACCTCAAGGGCGGGCTCGTGTTTCTTGAGAAGCAGGATTGGGACGGAGCCGCACGCGGCGGTGATGACCGGCTGGGCCTGTCGCTCCCGGGTTGGAGCGTCGCGGTCGAGGACTTCACGGTGGATCGTGACGTGACTGGCTACAGGCCTTCACCTGAATGGCAGGAGGATGCGAACGCGGATCCGGATGTGGCCCCCGCGTCATGATCGATCCTTGCTCAGAAACTCATCGGTTCTGTTGCATCGAAGTCCTCCATCGCTATGCTCTGGGCTGATGACGACTGTCTCTGCTTGACAATCGGACCGACGCGGATGTGAGCACATGCTCGCTTCGTTGTGCTTGTGGTGAGCTGCCCTGACCGGGCGGTGGCCGCATGAGTGCGTGAGATCGGTCCGATTGCACTCTCAAATCCCGGTTGGTGACCGATGTCGGACGAGCGGCGGTGGGGCGTCCCCATGCGCCGGCAAGCGAAGAGACACATGCAGCAGAATAAAGAAGGCCGTCGCGATCGGGCCGGCTTTACGTGCATCCATTGCAAGCGGCAGGTTCAAGCCGGAGGTTGGGGCACCGGGACCAAGAACCGTAATCACTGCCCCTACTGCCTCTGGTCGCGGCACGTCGATGATGAGATCGGTGACCGCCGCTCGGCATGCCGCGCGCCGATGGAGCCGATCGCGGTTGCGGTGCGCAGCGCCGGCGAATGGTGCGTGGTGCACAGGTGCACAGGTTGCGGGAAGATCCGCATCAACCGGATCGCGGGCGATGATGATGAGCGGGCGCTGCTGGGTCTGGCGCTCCGCCCTCTGGCTTCGCCGGCATTTCCGCTCGGATAGTGCTTCGTCCGGTCGCGCGACGGCCTGGTCAACCCGGATTGCGCGCAGGCCACGGTCGGCTATGTGGCTACAGGTCCCGGTGGGTATAGCGCGGGCCAGACGCTCAGTCGGGTTCGGCAACTGTGCAGGTGACCTTCGGCCTCTCGAACGAGCTGTTGCTGAACCGTGTGCCGTTCTGCTCGGCGTCGAAGACGTCTAGCAGGATCTCGACTGTGCCGAGAACGGTTCATCGTTGAACCTGAGCTGACCCTGGTAGCTGATCGTGACCTGCTGGTCGAACAATGGTTGTGCCGTGGCTGCGGCATCGTGATCAGCCCACACCGCGATTGCGATCCGAGAGCCTATGCGAGACCCGGTAGGATCCGCCTATGACTGCAGATCCTCAAGCAAGACGTGTCTCGGTTGTACTCGGTGCCTCTGGTTTTCGGACGGAGTGCACCGCGGGTTCGCACAGGCTTGTTGCCGATGAACCCGGGACGCTCGGTGGCGAGGACAGCGGGCCGAGCCCGGTGCAGATGTTCCTGATGAGCCTGGGCGCCTGCAAGGCGATGACCATGCGGATGTACGCGGAGCGAAAGGGCTGGTCGCTCGAGGGTGTGGAGATCCAGCTCGGCTGGGAGGACCGCCGACCCGAGGGGATCGAGACTGGCCCGTTGATCCCGCACATCGAGATCGAGATGACGCTCACGGGTGATCTCGACGACGCCCAGCGAAATCGCATCCTTGACATCGCTGACAAGTGCCCGGTCAGCAAGGTTGTCACGGGTAATAGCGTCATGACCACGGCGCTCATGGGCGGGGAATAGAGCCCGTGGGTCGCCGGGTTCGCCGTCGCATGACACGCCGCACGATGCTGGTTCTGAGGCTCATCCGCAAGGGCGCTCCGCCCGGCGTGATCGTTGGTTCAGCGATGAGCGGCTGCATGCCAGCAGCGCTTCCCACCGCTGACGAGGCGCTCGAAGCCGAGCGGCTGAGCCTCATCGACAACATGAGCCGCGAGGTGTCGTACCTGCGCGGCGGCGATCCCGATGAGCCGAGACTGATCTACGTGCACGGAACACCGGGAAGCTCCGGGAACATGGCGCGTTACATCAATAACCCCGTGCCTGGATTCGAGGCGATAGCGATCGATCGCCCGGGTTTCGGCGCGACCGGTGGTGGGCCGGAGCCCAGCTTTGAGAAGCAGGCCGCGGCGATCGAGCCGTTTCTTATCGAACGAGCGGGACGATGGCCCGTGTTGGTTGGACACTCGCTTGGTGGGCCCATCGTGGCGCGGGCGGCCGCTGACTATCCGGGCCGTGTGGGTGCGATCGTGATTCTGGCTGGGAGTCTCGACCCGGCGCTCGAGGAGCCCCGCTGGTACAACCACCTTGCGGGGTCCTGGCCGGTGAGATTCATCGTTGGCTCGGCGTTGCGAACCAGCAACGACGAGATCATGGCCGCGCCGGATGAGACGCAGATGCTCGACGCTGTGCTCAGTCGCGTGACCTGCCCGGTGTACATCGTCCATGGCGACCGAGACAGCCTCGTGCCCGTAGAGAACGTGACGTACATGGAGCGGATGTTCGTGAACGCAAGGTCGGTCGAATCGGTCGTAGTTCAGGGAGAGGGGCACCTGATTCCTTGGACTCAGGAGTCACTGGTCCGTGAAACGGTGCGGCGGGCCGGTGGTACGCTTATGGAATAGCCGCGCTGCGCGGAGCGGGGCCGCGGAAGGGCGTCACCATGAGCGGTATTGATCGACGGAGCTTCGTCGCGGTGGGTGCGGCGATGGGTGTCTCAATCGCATCGCGAGCACACGCTGAGGAATCACCGGCGAGCGTTCCAGACCTTTTTCCCGCCCAGAGCCCATCGATAGTCTTTGAGATGGTCCGTGTCTCGCACGGAAACCTCGAGCGTGTGCGCGAGCTGCTTGAACTGGATCCGGCTCTTGCAAAGGCCAGCTACGACTGGGGCTTTGGCGACTGGGAATCGGCAATCGATGCTGCGAGCCACATCGGTGCGCGGGAGATTGCCGAGCTTCTCATTCAGTCCGGCGCGAGGCCCACATTGCTGACCCATGCGATGCTTGGGCACACCGAGGTCGTTCGTGCGACGCTCGAAGCCAACCCCGAGCTTGCAGCCTCGCGAGGTCCGCACGGGTTCACACTCCTCCATCACGCCCGGAAGGGAGGGGAACGCGCGAGCGCCACACTGGCGTACCTCACGGAGCGAGGTGATGCCAACCCGCCGAGGTCCGAGCACACGATGACCGAGGCGGAGGCGGCAAAGCTCGTTGGCGTGTATTCGGCGCCCGGATACAGGGTCGAGGTCATCGCGGATGGCGACTTCGCGACAATCAAGGTCAACGAGAGCGGGGGGAATGTGCTCGTACCCCTCGGCGGTGCTGTGTACCGGACCGTGGGGGCCCCTGGTGTGCGTTTACGGTTCACCATCGATGGCGAGAGGGCGACTTTGGTCCGAGTCAAAGCCGGTTTGGTGTCGTTCGAGGCGACTCGGACCTAGCGCCGTTCTCGGCCCGTGCAACTGGGTTGACCCGCGCGGGTCTGCAGGCGGTTCTCGGATCCAGCGGCTCGGATCTGGGGTCTTGTCGCTGCGCACACGTCCGGTGAATCGAAGGCTTTGAGGCACGCCGCACGGATGAAACGCGGCGGGGACGGAGCCACGGATGACCTTCAATCTCGGCGGAGCGACCCAATCAGCGCAGCAGGCATTCGAGTCCAACCTGCGCAGCTTGACCGATAACGCGATCAAGCTCGCGACGGCGCAGCGGATCAACCGCGGCGCCGATGATCCTGCGGGACTTATTTCTTCCGAAGCGTTGCGGGCTGAACTCGCCGTGCTCGAAGCCGAGACCCGCGCTGCGTCCCGCGCCGACGCGGTGGCGAATGTTGCCGACGCGGCCCTGGGCGAAGCCGCGGAGCTGCTCGTTGACGCGAGTGCTGCGGAGGTGCAACTCGCCGACGGCTTCCTTTCAGAAGCCGAGCGTAAGGCGATCGCGTTCCAGCGGGACAGCTCGATTCAAGCCTCGGAACGCGTGCTCTCGATGGCCTCGTTCGGTGGGACCCGTTTGTTCTCTGGCGATGTCACCCTCAATGCTGGCGGCGGCGAACTGTCGCTCGCCGAGATGGATCTGAACTCGCTTGGTAGCTTCCAATCGGGTGGGGAGAGCTACACGCTTGCCGATGTGCCATCGGGCCGGGCGAGCGAAGGATCTGGTATCGCTTCCTCAGTGATCCGGGCGGCTCGTGAGCAGGTCTCATCGCTGCGTGGGGAGCTTGGTGCGTTCCAGAGGAACGTGATCGAACCCACGATCCGCGCAACCGAGCAGGCCTTCGAGCAGATCGCGAGCGCTGAAAGCATGATCCGCGATGCTGACTATGCGAAGACCGCGTCGGCTGCGGCCCGGGACGAGGCGCTGATCCAGAGCTCGGCCTCGGTGCTCGCTGTGGCGCAGTCGAATCAGGCGACCGTGCTGAGCCTGCTGGGCGGCGGGTAAGCATTACGATCACAGCTGGCATCGGAACAGCCCGTCTTGGCGAACGGTTCTCCCGAGGGCACCCGGCATGGGGCTCATAAGGAGTGCACCGATGGCCAAAGCAATCTTCAACGGGACCGTAATCGCCGAGAGCGATGACACCGTCGTGGTCGAGAGCAACCACTACTTCCCGCTTGAGTCGCTCAACCGCGACTACTTCAAGGACAGCACGGTCACGACCGCGTGCCCATGGAAGGGCCAGGCAAGCTACTACGACGTCGTGGTTGACGGGAAAACCGCGGACTATGCGGCGTGGTACTACCCGGACCCCAAGGACGCGGCGAAAGAGATCAAGGACCGCGTTGCCTTCTGGCGAGGGGTCACGGTCGAGGCCTGAGCAGCCGATGTCGGCCTTGGGGCAACCAGGGCCCGGGCGCGGGGTATCCTCGGGCGGGCGCAGAGGTTGCGCCAGTCGGAGTCATCTCATGCGCAGCGGTACGTTCGGTTGGGTCTTTAGCATCGCATTGCTTGTCGGGGCCCCGAGCACAGCAGCGGCCTCGGAGACCGGGCTCACGCCCCTCGAGGCCAAGGCCGGCATCGCCAAGCTCTTGAACGTGCGAGCGCCCTCGGCGCCACAGTTCGCGCCTGATGGGACGGCCTACTTGCGCGATTGGCCAGACGGTGTTTTCCAGCTCTTCCGCAGGGGGCCTGATGCACCGATCGACGAGCCCGGAGAGCAGATCACGGACCTCGAAGATGGCATCTCCTCGTTTTGGGTGAGTCCGACGGGGCAGGACGTGCTGTTCACCGCCTCGATCGGTGGGAGCGAGCAGAACGACATCTATCGCTACAACGCGGAGAGCGGTGAGATCGCCACGCTCTACAGCGATCCGGGTGTGGTCTTCACGCCTCAGGTGTGGCTGAGCACTGGTGAGGGCTTCATCTACACCGCGAATGATCAGGACCCGACGAGCTTCCACGTCTATTACCACAACCTGCAGAGCAACGACGGATTCCCATTGCTCCAGCGGGATGGATATTGGTTCGTGTCGGACGTCACCGACGACTTCTCAAAGATTCTGCTCGGGCGTTACGAGTCGGCCTCCGCGAGTGAGGTGCACATGCTCGACCTCGAGGCTGAGGTAGATCCGGACAAGCTGTCTGGCAACATGCTCGATTTTTCTCAGCGTCACCCGACGAGCCGGGCGCTGTACTCGAACCTTCCGATCGGATTCGGTCCAGGCGCGGTGAGCGCGTACTACTTCAGTGATATCACGGGTGAGCGTCGCATTTATCAGTTTGACTTCAGACGGCGTTCGGCCCGGATGCTCCCGATCGGTGGCCAAGGTGTCGAGCTCGCGGGCGCCGCGCTGAACCGAGAGCGCACAAAGTTGGCTGTCCTCGCATCGCGCGATGGATACTCGCGGATCTTTGGCTTTCGCACGCGGCGCAACGCGACGGTGCGCATGCCGGATCTCGGCAGGGGGGTCATGTCGATGGGGCAGTTCATCGGTGATGACCTCGTATATACGCTGAGCAACCCGACGACGCCTGGCGTGTCCTTCCGCGTCGCGGTCGGCTCGCAAGAGGAACCCGAGCGGCTCACATCAGCGTACAACGCCGGTGTCGATCTCTCGGTGTACCGCCAGCCCGAGCTGGTGTACTACCCGAGCTTCGATCGCGGCATCCCCGCGTACCTCTACCTGCCGGAAGGCGCGGCAAAGGGTGACCCTGTGCCCTTCATCGTGATGTACCACGGTGGCCCAGAGAGCCAGGCGAGGCCTTCGTTCAGTGCCGTCCGCCAGGGCTTTGTCGATGAAGGCTTCGGTGTTCTGGTGCCCAACGTTCGCGGCTCGACGGGGTACGGCACCGAGTACCACCAGCTCGACAACGCCGAGAAACGCTGGGACTCGGTGCGTGACGGCTGGGCCGCCGCCCGGTGGCTCGTGAGCGAGGGATACGCCGAGCCCGGCCGGATCGCGGCCTACGGGGGCAGCTACGGCGGGTTTATGGCGTGCGCCGTGGTCATCGAAGACACCCGCCGCGTCGACTCGGGCGAGGTCGAGCGGGCCCTCTTCGGTGCGTCGGTCAACATCGTCGGCATAGTGAACTTCAAGACTTTCCTCGAACAGACAGGCGCCTACCGCCGCGAACTCCGCGAGGCGGAGTACGGCCAGCTCAGCAACGAGGCGCTGCTCGCTGAGATCAGCCCCATCAACTACACCGACCAGATCAATGTCCCGATGCTGATCGCGCACGGTGCAAACGACCCGCGCGTCCCGGTCGGTGAGGCGCAGCAGATGGCTGCGGCGCTCGAAGCACGCGGCATCGATAATGACCTGCTCATCTTTGATGACGAGGGCCACGGCTTCGCAAAGCTCGAGAACCGGCTCGAGTTCTACGGACGAGCAGCGGAGTTCCTGAGGGCGACCATCGGCGTCGAGTGAACCGTTACTACTTCTTGATCACCTGGACGCGACCGCCCTCGAGTCGAGTGATGCCGTCCGAGGCGATGTAGTAGCTCGCGAGTCCACTTCCGCGCAGCTGGCTGTCGATGAACGCACCAGCCATCGAGCGGGTCACGCCTCGTGTGAACCAGTGAGGGCCAGAACCGCCACTGCCACGCCTCGGACCAGCGTCGGGGCCGGGGGCAAGGTACGACGCGTGCGTGCCTCCCTCGACGATCACGAGCATGTTGCCGTTCCCGCTTGGGCCGAACTCGAACGGGTGGCAGCTCGAAGCGGGCGTGTCGCCCTCGCGTGATCCAAAGTCATCGGTGCCGGTGATCACCAGCATTGGCGACGAGATGTCACGCCAAGAAGTGCGATCGAACTCAGGCCGTACTGCGCCGGGGGGCGAGAGCAGGATCGCGGCCCCGAAACGCTCGTCTCGGAAAGAGACCGGTTCGTCACTGAGATCGGTCGTCATCGCAGCGCCGACTGCGATCATCGCGGCGCGGGCTCCGTCACCGTGACCAAGCACAACCGCGTTCTCGACATCGATGCTCGGGTAAGGGCCGCAGGCCGAGGTGGTGGTTCTACCGGTTGTCGTGACCGGGGCGAGGCTCTCCCCCGCGTCCAGCACTGCTGAGAGATCCGCGATGCGCCCAAATGGATCGAGCGATGTGCGAACGGCGCCCAGGTGCTCTTGGTGCAGCCGCTGGTGCTCTGGTCGTCGTTGACGCCGCTCCGGTGCATCATCGTGGGTCACGACGACTACCGCGACGCCATGACTCGCTAGGTGCGACGCGAGTCCTGAAAACGCCGTCCTTGTCGCGCCCGTGCCGGGACTGACCACAACCAGCGGAACCTTTGACACGCCCACGCCAACCGGGAGGTAGCACCGGATCGGGAGCGACTTTCCCGATATTCCCCCTGGGATCTCGCGATCGATGATCTCGACATCCAGATCACCGCTCTCGGCCCGGTAGCCTCCTGCAATGGGGAGCCTGCCGGAGATCGGTGCGACCTGGGGCCTGTCCTGCGGGCGGCTGCCCGGTGTGGTCTGTGCCCAAACGGGCGGTGCAGTAACCAGCACCGTGGCAAGCAGGGTTCGAAGCAGTTTCATCCGGTCCCCCCTTTGGCTATCTGAGTGTGTATCGGCCAGGCCGGGGCTGGGTTGAGCGCCGGACGTGTGTGCCCGCTACGCTCGCTGACAAGTGACCGAGACCAGACCCAATCGACGGCGACTCCGCCCCTGGACTATCGCGGCCTGTGGGCTTGCGCTCCTTGCCGGCCCTTCTGTGGGCCAGCCCGCGGAGTTCCGCCTGGGTGATGAAGGCTGGGAGAGGGTCGAACTGGGACAGACCGATCCCGATGAGGCGTTTCTTGCCGAGTGCCGCCAGCTCATCGCCGCGGGCAGGCCCAGCAAGGCCCGTCGCCTGCTCGACAAGTGGATCAAGGCCAACGAGTTTACCGAGAACCCGTGGTTGCCCGAGGCGTTCCTGATCCGGGGCGATGCCCTTACCGCGCGGGGTGATGAATACAAAGCGCTGCTGGACAACTACGAATACATCGCCCGGAACTTCCCGGAATCCGATGCGTTCTTCGTTGCGCTTGAGCGCGAACTCGAGATCGCGATCCGATACGCAAACGGGCTCAAGCGCAAGCAGTTCGGCATGCGCTACGCGGACGCGGAGCGAGACGCCGAGACGCTCTTTGTGCGGGTTGCTGAGCGGGCACCGGGCAGCCGGCTCGCGGAGCGGGCAACGCTCGAGCTGGCAGACTTTTACTACCGCAGGCGCGAGCTGCGCGAAGCCGCGACAGCGTATGAGATTTTTCTCGCGAACTTCCCGAGATCCGAGCACGCGTCGCACGCGATGAGCCGCCGCATCTTCGCCAACATCGCCCGCTACAAGGGCCCCGCCTACGACTCCTCGGGCCTGCTTGAGGCAAGGCTGCTGATCGACGAGTTCACGGCGCGGTTTCCGGCCGACGCCGAGCGGCTGGGAGTGGATGCTGGTCTCAAGGTTCGCCTCGACGAGTCTGCCGCGCTGCAGATGCTCGAGACCGTCCGCTGGTACCTCCGCCAGGACGACGAGCCGTCCGCTCGCTTCAAAGCGAAGCGGCTCTTGCGGCGTTACCCCGCTAGCGTCGCCGCGTCTGAGGTGCTTGAGATGGCCCAGGCACGGGGCTGGGAGCTGGGGCGATGAAGTGGGTATCGCTTGTCCCGCTGCTGATCTTGGTGCTGAGTGGGTGCTCATTCGATCCGTCATTCGGGTACACCTCCGCGGAGGTGTGGGAGGACTCAAGGACGGTTGCTGTGCCCGTCTTCGAGAACCAAACGCTCGAGCCGGGCCTGGGTGTCCAGCTCACTGACGCGGTGATCCGCGAGCTCAACACCCGCACGCCCTGGGCAGTGACTCGCGCGGGGGTCGCGCAGACCCGCCTCGCTGGAACCATTACGAACGTGCAGCGTCAGAACCTGAGCACAGGCCGGGACACGGGCCTGGTCAGCGAACAGGCGATCGTTGTCACGATGGACTTCAGGCTGACGGACCTAACTTCGGGCGAGGTGATTGCGGCTCGGCGTGGCTTGTCTGCGGCGGGGACATTCGTACCGGATCGTGGCGCCGGCGAGCGGACCGAGGTGGGCCGAAGGGCCGCGGTTCAGTCGCTCGCGCGGTCGCTGGTCGATGAGCTCAGAGAGGGCTGGTAACCGCTCCGGGGACCCTCAGAGCCGTTCCTAGAACAACTCCTGGTGCCGCGGCGCAGGTTTGGGCTGCATCCGGGGCCCGGGCGATCCGAAGAACTTTCGAGGGCCACGCCCGTAGGATCCTGCATCGTGATCACAGACGGAGCCCGATGACCAATCCCACCCAGATAAGTCCTTTGCGCCACGACACCCTGCAAGACACCGCCCCACGAGGCCTCTTCGCACGGCTGCGTTCTGCGTTTGCCTCGGGCGGTCCCGATGGCGATGGCAAGCGGCCCGAGGGCGAGGGGCCGAATCAGGGGGGCGATCCCAACGGGCAAGATGGGCAGGGCTCGAAGGGCGTGCAGCCTAGCCGCGGCATGTTCGGGCTCGTCAGCATCCTGCTCATCCTGTTGCTTCTCGTGATCTTTGCATCGAATCCTGGCCGGGGTCAGAAGATCGCGTTCCAAGAGTTCGAGACGCTCTACAAGAACAACGAACTCGACCGCTCGAGCGTCGTACTCGAGAACTCGGCGCTCGTCGCGCGCCGCGTGGACACGCAAGACGGCACACCCGGCGACCGTGTCAGCGTCGCGATTAACGAGACCAGCCGACGCGTGATTGCCGAGCAGGTGTATGAGCTGACCGGTGGCCAAGTCACTGCGAAGCCCGAGAGCCCGTTCACGAACATCATCTGGTTCTTCGGGCCGATGATCCTGCTGCTCCTGGTGATGTGGTTCCTGATCAGCCGGGGCCTCCGCAACGTTGGTGGCGGTGGGGGGATGCTCGGTAGCTTCGGCAAGAGCAAGCACCGCACGCTGACCAAAGAGATGACCGGCATCACATTCAAAGATGTCGCTGGTGTCGAGGAGGCCAAGGAAGAGGTCTCCGAGATCATCGAGTTCCTTAAGAACCCGAAGAAGTTCACCCGCATCGGCGGTCGCATCCCGCGCGGCGTGCTACTCAGTGGTGCGCCGGGCTGCGGCAAGACGCTGCTCGCCAAGGCCATCGCGGGTGAAGCGGATGTGCCGTTCTTCTCGATCAGCGGCTCCGACTTTGTCGAGATGTTCGTCGGTGTAGGTGCGAGCCGCGTCCGGGACCTCTTCAAGCAGGCCAAGGACAATGCACCCTGCATCATCTTCCTCGACGAGATCGACGCTGTCGGCCGGCGGCGCGGCGGCGGTTTCTCGACGGGTGGGCACGATGAGCGTGAGCAAACACTCAACGCGATCCTCGTCGAAATGGATGGTTTTAGCAGCACCGAGGGCGTGATTGTCGTTGCGGCAACCAACCGCCCCGACGTGCTCGATCCGGCGCTGACGCGCCCGGGGCGGTTCGATCGCCAGATCGCTGTTCCGCTCCCCGATGTCGTCGGCCGCATGGAGATCCTGAAGGTCCACGCGACCAAGGTGAAGCTCGGCCCCGACGTGGATATCGAGAAGCTCGCACGCGGCACACCGATGTTCAGCGGCGCCGACCTCGCGGCGATCATCAACGAGGCCGCGATCAGCGCGACACTCCTCAACAAGGACTTTGTTGAGCACGAAGATCTCGAGGAGGCACGCGACAAGGTGAAGTTCGGTCGCGCCAAGAAGAGCCGCGTCCGCGAGAAGGAAGAGAACAAGCTCGTCGCGTATCACGAGGCGGGCCACGCGGTGCTCCAGCACCTGCTGACCCACACCGATCCGCTCCACAAGGTCACGATTATCCCACGCGGCGCTGCGGGCGGTGCGACCTTCAGCCTTCCCGAGAAGGACCGGATGGGGTACAGCCTCAAGTGGATCAACGACACCATGCGAGTGCTCTGTGGTGGCCGCATCGCCGAGGAGAAGGCGATGGAGGATGTTTCCAGCGGCGCGTCCCAAGACATCGCGCAGGTGACACAGCTCTCGCGCACGATGATTACCGAGTGGGGCATGAGCGACAGCCTCGGCTTTGTGCGCTATGCGGGCATGGACACGCAGGAGTCATACATGCCGGACCGGGAGTTCTCGGATGAGACCGCCGAGAAGATCGACTCCGAGGTGCGGCGCCTGGTTGATGACGCGTACGGCGACGCGAAGCGCATTCTCGAGCAGCACTGGGACGAAGTGGTCCGGGTCGCCGAGGCGTTGCTCCGCTACGAGACGCTCAGCGCCGACGAAGTGGCGAAGATCATGGATGGGAACGACCTCGGTCGCCCGACTGTGAGCGAACTGCTGGCTATGGAAGCTGAGAAGCCTATTGAATCCGCGCCCAAGATCGAGCCCGCCGATGATGGCGAGCCCGATCTGCCTCCTGGCGCCATGCCCAGTCCGGCGTAGTTCTCACGCCCACTCGGAGTGCTCATGGACGCGGAGATCGTTGCGCTCCGCCGCTCGCTTCACGCTTGGCCGGAGGTCTCGGGCCGTGAGGAACGCACATCCGAGCGGATCCGGCGCGAGCTGGCTGCCTGCAACCCATCCAGACTGATCACTGATCTTGGTGGGATGGGCGTGTGTGCAGTCTATGAGTCGGGGCACGACGGCCCGAACATCTTGCTTCGCGCTGAACTTGATGCCTTACCGATCGCTGAGTGCACCGCGGAAATCCATAGCTCGCAGGTTGCTGGCGTCATGCACGCGTGCGGTCATGATGGCCACATGGCGGCGCTGATCGGTGTGGCGCGAACACTCCGAGATCGCTCGCCGACAGCAGGTTCCGTCGGATTGCTGTTTCAGCCCGCCGAAGAGACGGGCACTGGCGCACGCGCCGTGGCAGCCGATCCCGCGTTTGACGGGATCCCTTCTGATGAGGCCTACGCGATTCACAATCTGCCGGGCGCGCCGCTGGGCGCCGTTGATGTCGCGTCGGGCATCGCTGCGTACGGGTCGGTCGGGCTTCGGGTTACAGTGATCGGGTCGTCCTCGCATGCTTCGGAACCTGATCGGGGTTGCGCCGTGGCGCCCAGGCTTGGCGCACTCGCGGCCAACCTCGCGGCACTAACGCCTGAATCGGGTTCGCGACCATCGGCGCTCGCGACTGTCACATACCTGCGGTGCGGCGAGCCGGCGTTCGGACTTAGCCCGGGCTGTGGTGAGTTGGGTGTTGCTCTCCGAGCTCAGACCGACAAGGCTTTAGACACGCTATTGGGCCGCGCTGAATCATTGTGCACATGTCTCGGTGAGGCATTCGCTGTTGAGATTGAACGGGTTGACTCTTTCGCTGCGACGGTCAACACCGCCAATGAAGCGGTTACGGTTCGTCAAGCTGCGCATCGTGCGGGCCTGTCTGTGATCTCGGGTTTCGCACCGACCGGTTGGAGCGAGGACTTCGGCCTGCTTATCAACCGTGCGGGCCGTGGGGCATTGGTGCTAATGGGTTCGGGCGAGAATCAGCGCCCGCTCCACGCCAACGACTACGACTTCCCCGATGAGCTTCTCGCGCCGATGATGAAGTTCTGGTTGTCGTTGCTGGTTGTACGGGGTGTGCTCGATGCCTGAGCGGTAGCCTCGGTACATGCACCGATTTCTGCTGTTCGTTATGATCATCTTTTCTGGATGCGCATCGTCTTTCAGCCAGCGTCTCGGGCCGGCCTCGATCGAAATCATCCGGACCGAAACACACCACGGCACTCAGCCCGGGATTTCTCTCGCGGGCCAGGGAGTGTGTATCTTCGACGGCAAGGTCTATCTCTACGGCGATGCCAACCCGGGCCTGATACGCGAGTTCGACTTTGTGAACGAGCGCCTCGTCCCGACAGGCCGCGAGGTGCGCCTGACGCGCGACGGGGAGGACGTCCTGCCCCACCCGACGGGGCTGACTGTCCACCCTCGACTCGGCTGCTTCATCGGAGACACCGTCCGCCAGAAGGGTGTGATCTGGCACATCGACTGGTACCGCGCCTGGGCCGATGGCACGCTTGATAACGCGATCCTGAATCAGACGATCGATGACATCGCGGTCAACGGCACACGCCCTGAGTGGGTCCGCTACCAGGGCCGCTGGCTCATCGCGACCAGCGACTACGGGAACGACAGCAACAGCCTGCGCCTCTACGACCCCTCGCGTCTGGCGAATGTCAGCCGCACGAGCATGGAGGGTGTGCTTATTCACCGGTGGCCGTGCGGCTCGTTTGTTCAGAGACTGCACTGGATTGACGATGCCGAGCAGCTCGTGCTTGTTCAGAATCAAAGGCCAGGCCTGCTCTACCGCGTCACTTGTGTTGAGTTGCGACCGGAACTCGAGACGCTCACCGGCTTCGAGCCGATCGATCTCGACCGCCCAACCGATGAGCTTGAAGGATTCGGCCTGCTCGACGATGGCTATGCGGTGATGCTCAGCGCGTACCCAGAAGACAACACGCACATTGTCAGGCTGATCGACTAAGCCCGTGCTAGCTCTGGCTCGCGGCCTTGCGTCGCGTCGTGCGGGGCGCCGGTTTCTCGGGCTCTTCGCCGGAGACGAGCGATCGCGGCTGAACAGTGATCTCTGGTGGCTCGGGGAGTTCCTTGGCGCTCTTCACGCCGTGCTCCTCGAACTTCTTGAGTGTGGGCGTGAACCGCGTATCGATCGAGCCGGCCAGCTTGTTGTACTGATCGACTGTCCGCTTGATGGATTCGCCGAGCCTCGAGGCATGCTCGAAGGCGGTGGCCGAACGCTCGTGAAGCTCGCGACCGAGCTGATAGAGCTCGTGTGCATGCTCCGCGAGCGAGTGCTCGCGCCAGCCCACCGCGACCGCACGGAGCAGGCCGATCAGCGTGCTCGGGCTCGCCAGGATCACGTTCTGCTCCGCGGCTTTCTCGATCAGATCGGGCTTCCGCGCGAGCGCTGCATCGATAAAGTGATCGCCCGGAACGAACATCACGACGAACTCGGGTGAGCCGTCGTAGTTGGACCAGTACTTCTTGTCGCTCAGTTTTTTGATCTGATCGGCGACGTGCCTTGCGAAGTCGTCGAGGTGACTCTCGCGTTCATCTTCGCTCTCGGCGTTAACCGCTTCGAGGTACGCGAACGTGTTGGTCTTTGCATCAACCGCTACGGAGCGGCCGGCCGGCAACGTCACGATCATATCGGGACGCTGCAGGTTGCCTTCGTCGTCGCGTGTCGAGCTCTGCTCGTCGAAGTCGCAGTAGCTTGTCAGCCCCGCGAGTTCTGCGACACGGCGCAGCTGGATCTCACCGTAGCGGCCCCGGACTTCCGGGCGACTCAGTGCCTTGGCAAGACGCGCGGTCTCAGTGGCAAGCTGCTCGCGTGCCTCACCATCGCTCGTGATGCGTTGATCGAGCCGCGTGAGTCGTTCCTCGGTCTTGGTCAGCACCTCGCGGATCGGCTTGACCATTTCCTCGACCGCCTTGCGCCGCTGCTCCAGCTCGGCCTTGCCCGCCTGGCTCTCGGTCGCGAGTGATTGCTTTGCCAGCTTCAAGAACTCATCGGTGGACTTGCTCAGCGCCCGGCCCGCGAGGCTCTCGAAGGTTTGCTCGCTCTTCTTGGCCATCTCTTCGGCCTGCTTCGCGAGGTCCCGCTCGCGCTCCCGAAGGCCCTCGACCTGGGTGGCGTGCAGGGCCTCGGCCGCCTCGAGTTCCTGCTCGAGCTTCTGAGCCTTCAGCCGCAGATCGACCCCTCGCTCGCTCTCCGTCTGGAGGGTGGCTTCCAGGGTCCTGACCCGCTCGCGGGCCTCGTCGCGCTCCGCGGCGTTCGCCGACGCTTGTGCCGCGAGTTTCGCGTGCCCCAGCAGGGCCCAAACAGCAACACCGCCCGCACTCAGCGAAACGACGGCAAACAGGAGAATCAGTGGATCCATGAGCCGGCCAGTGTAGGGAAGAGCACCCGCGCCGTGGGACTGCCCAATCGCCCATCCCAGATGCATTCAAACGCCTGCCAGTTTGGCACGGCCCGCCAGCCGCCAGCGAGCCACCTGGCAGCCCTCCTGGGCCCGGGAGCCGCGAAATCGGCCTGGAATGGGCCCTCCGGTCTAGGCACCGGCTTTGCCATCGCGTGAATGGATGATGTCCGTGCGTCGGCATCCTGGCGGCTTCTCCTCCGGCGGTGAGTCCGGTGGCGGCGCCGCGCGCCGGGTCGGGGGTGCCTCTGGTCACGGCCGCCTGAACCTCCTCCTGACCAATGCCGGCTGGGAGCCCGACCCCTGGGTCGATCGCCTCCCGAAGATGCTCGAACCTATGGGTGTCCGAAGCATCCACGCCCGCAGCGGCGTTGAGGCTGGGCAGGTGATTGAGGAGCACGAGGTCCACATCGCCGTCGTCGATCTGGGCCTGCCGCTCGACGCCGAAAAGCCATCCCCGTCGGCCGGTCCGAAGCTGCTCGAGGTCCTCAGGCGTCTAGAGCAGCCCCCGCCAACCGTCGTGATCCGCAACGACCCAACTGCCCGTCAACTTCAGCGCGAGATGGCCGCGGCGCTCCGGATGGGCGCGTTCGCCGTGGTCGATCGCCCACGTGCCCAGCGCGATCTGGAGCTGCTGCTCGAAGTCCTCCGCCGGTGTCTGACTAGGCATTACGGCGGCCGCTGGCCCGGGCTGACATAGCCCGACGCATTGAAAGACCAACCGAGGTTTCCCCGCGGCCTCATTCGAACCACGCGGGGTGAGAAAGAGACCAACACCAGAGCCGAGTCAACGGCTCACCAAGAGACGCAGGAGTCAGACGAATGCCCGCTACCAAGAGCAAGTCCGCCGTCGAGATCCGCCCCCTGCACGACAAGATCCTCGTCCGTCGTGATGAGGCCGAGTCGCAGACCGAGAGCGGTATCTTCCTGCCCGAGGGCAGCAAAGACCGCCCGAAGACCGGCACCATCGAGGCCGTCGGTGACGGCGCCCTCAACACCGAGACCGGCGAGCGCATCCCTCTGACCGTCAAGAAGGGCGACCGTGTCATCTTCACCAGCTACGCCGGCACCGAGGTCAAGCTGGGCGACGACGAGGTCCTCATCATGAACGAGGACGACATCCTGGCCGTCATCGACTAACCCGATGAAGCACGGCGAGCTCCGCAAAGCCCTGGCAGAGTGCACCGGCGAACGCGACGTGACGTTCGCCTTCCACCACACCGACGAGGTCGCTTCGCGCCTCGTCGTCCGCAACGCGATGCTCGTACCGGAGGAGGATGACCACCTGGTCAAGCTCACCGATGGGCAGAGCATCTTCATCATCGACGCCGAGCGCGTCTGCTGGGCCCGCATCGGGCTCGCCGGAACCGGTTTGACCTAACACCCTCGCCCGCCGCGAGCTCAGACGAGCGATTCGGGCGGGGCTGATTGAAAGAAAGCAAGGAGCCAACACATGGCCGCGAAAGAGATCGCATTCAACACCGACGCGCGCGAGCGCATCCTCAAAGGCGTGCAGAAGCTCGCCAACGCCGTGAAGGTCACGCTGGGCCCGTCAGGCCGCGTGGTCGTGCTTGAGAAGAGCTTCGGCGCCCCGACCGTCACCAAGGACGGCGTCACGGTTGCCAAGGAGATCACCCTCGACGACGCCTACGAGAACATGGGCGCCCAGATGGTCAAGGAGGTCGCCAGCAAGGCCTCCAAGGAGGCCGGCGACGGCACGACCACCGCGACCGTGTACGCCGAGAGCATCTTCGCCGAGGGCCTGAAGAACATCACCGCCGGCGCCAACCCCAACCAGATCAAGCGCGGCATCGACATGGCGGTCTCCTCGATCATCGACGAGCTGCACACCATGTCCAAGCCCGTCAGCGGCTCCCAGGAGATCGCCCAGGTCGGCACCTGTAGCGCCAACCAGGACGAGAGCATCGGCAAGATCATCGCCGAGGCCATGGAGAAGGTCGGCAAGGACGGCGTCATCACCGTCGAAGAAGGCAAGAGCCTCGACACCGAGGTCGAGCTCGTCGAGGGCATGCAGTTCGACAAGGGCTACCTGTCGCCTCACTTCGTCACCGACCAGGCCGACATGACCTGCGAGCTCGACAAGCCCTACATCCTCGTCCACGAGAAGAAGATCAGCTCCGCCAAGGACCTGCTCCCGATCCTGGGCAAGATCGCCGACGCGGGCGCCAGCGTCCTGCTCATCGCCGAGGACATCGACGGTGAAGCCCTCGCGACCCTCGTGGTCAACAAGCTCCGCGGCGTGCTCAAGATCGCGGCCGTCAAGGCCCCGGGCTTCGGCGACCGCCGCAAGGAGATGCTCCAGGACATCGCCACCCTCACCGGGGGCGAGGCCGTCATGGAGGAGCTGGGCATCGACCTGGAGAAGCTCGAGCTCAACCAGCTTGGCCGCGCCAAGAAGGTCACCATCGACAAGGACAACACCACCATCGTCGAGGGCGCCGGCACGACCGACGCGATCCGTGGCCGCATCGAGATGATCCGCGCCCAGATCGAGAACACCTCGAGCGACTACGACCGCGAGAAGCTCGAGGAGCGCCTCGCCAAGCTCAGCGGTGGCGTTGCCCAGATCAACGTCGGCGCCGCGACCGAGGTCGAGATGAAGGAGAAGAAGGCCCGCGTCGAGGATGCGCTGCACGCCAGCCGCGCGGCCGTCGAAGAGGGCATCCTCCCAGGCGGCGGCGTCGCCATCCTGCGTGCCCGCCGGGCGCTTGCCAACATCCGCAAGAAGGCCAGCGGCGATGAGCGCACCGGCATCGACATCATCGACCGTGCGGTCGCCGCGCCGATCAAGCAGCTCGCCAAGAACTGCGGGTTGGATGGTTCGGTCATCGCGAGCAAGGTCGAGGAGGCCGAGGGCGACGACGCC
>JBCCZZ010000008.1:0-195757 GCA_039186605.1 Planctomycetota bacterium
CGCCATAGCCGCCGCGACCACCGCCGCCGCCGCCACCGCCGTAGCCGCCGCGACCACCGCCGCCGCCGCCGCCCCAGCCGCCACCACCACCGCCGCCCGGTCCACGCGGTTCGCGCGGGCGGGCCTCGTTGACGACGAGCGGACGGCCGCCGCAGTCGGCGCCATGCATCTTCTCGATGACCTCTTCGACGTTCTCGGCATCGAGCTCGACGAAGCCAAAGCCGCGGCTGCGACCGGTCTCACGATCCATCACGACAGTCGCGCTGAGAACCTGCCCGTGATCCTCGAAGAGGCCGCGGAGTTCATCGTCTGCCATCTGATAAGGGAGGTTCCCGACGTAAAGCTTCTTCACCTGTCACTGTCCGTATACGCCAGAGCGTGTCGTGATGTATGCCGTCGGCGGCTCTGGCCGTCCGCTTCGGGCGGGCCGGGACCTTCGGTGACCCGGTACTGCAATCACACAGCCTACCCGACCGGGATACGGAAAACCCTCTCTATCAAGGCCTTGGGATCAGATACTGACGATTTCTTCACCGAGACTGGCCACGACGATGCCAGTTCAGCGCCTGCTGAGCTCGGCCGCAAAGGCCGCGAGCTGGGCTGGATCGCGTTCAGCCAGCAGTTTCTCGACCCGCGCGGGGTTCGCCTTGAGAGCCTTGAGATGGGCCTCGGCTCTGGTCCACAATCTCCCCTGCTTTGCGGGGGTTTCAGCGAGCGCCAGATCGCTCACGATCTCCATGAGCTTTGTCAGGGCGATCGTGTCCCGGTTGTCGTAGTAGCGATCGACGATCCGCTTCTGGCCAGCAGAGAACTCCCGCGGCATGGCTCAGGCCCCCTCGGACGCTGGTGAATCGGGGTTGAAATCGAGTATCACCCCATTGATGCAGTACCGGATCCCGCTTGGCGGCGGCCCATCTGGGAAAACATGGCCAAGGTGAGCGTTGCAGGTGGCGCATCGGACCTCGGTTCGGATCATGCCATGGCTCGTGTCGTTGTGCTCGGTGATGTTCGCGCCGTCGAGCGGTTCGAAGAAGCTGGGCCAGCCGCAGCCCGATTCGAACTTGGCGTCGCTCTTGAACAGCGGGGTCTTGCACGCAGCACAGCAGAACGTCCCGAGGCGTTTTTCCTGGAGTAGATCGCTGGTGAACGGTCGCTCGGTGCCAGCCTCGCGAGCAACGCGGTACTGCTCGGGCGACAGCCGCTCGCGCCATTGTTGTTCGGTAAGGATGACCTTGTCCGGCATGGTGTTCAGATCCGGCAGCTCGCACGGCCGCGCTTTGCGAGGTACTGCTGGTGGTAGTCCTCGGCTCGCCAGAAGGTTGAGGCGGGCTCGATCTCGGTGACGATCGGACTCGGAGCGCCCTTGTACTCACCAGACGCGGCGAGCCGGGCACGGAACGCAATCGCGGCTTCGAGTTGAGCATCGCTTGTGGCGAAGATCGCTGAGCGGTACTGGCTCCCGATGTCCACGCCCTGACGATCCTTGGTGGTCGGGTTGTGCATCTGAAAGAACAGGGTCGTGAGCTGATCGAAGGTGACCTTGGTCGGGTCGAATACGACACGAACAGCCTCCGCGTGACCGGTGCCTTTCCCGCAGACCTGCTCGTAGGTCGGATCGTCAGTGTGGCCCCCCGTATAGCCAACTGCTGTGTCGATAACACCGTTGGTGCGCCGGAAGGTCTCTTCAACCCCCCAGAAGCAGCCCGCTGCAAAGATGGCAGTCTCGGTTTGCGTTGTTGCGGTTGTCATCGTGTTCTGGGTCTCCGGTCTCCCCATGCCCCTCCGGTGGCTCTAAGACCTTCGTCAGGACCGATGAATCGGACGCCGAACCTGGCCAGAGGCCTACGATGCGGGCCCGCGATTTGTTCGCGGGTTACCCGGTTTGCCCCCTGGGCACGAAGAGTAGGAACCCGAGCAATGGCGACCAAGGTCAACGATCTCCGCCCCGGCATGGCCCTCAATATGGACGGCAAGATCGTCGTCGTGGTCAACACCGACCACGTCAAGCCCGGCAAGGGCCCGGCCTATGTCCAGGCGAAGATGAAGGACATCAAGGGCACCGGCGTCATCGAGCGGCGCTTCAACTCCTCTGATACGGTGGACCAGATCAATGTGGATCGCCGCCAGATGGAGTTCCTCTTCTCGGATCCGTCCGGCGCAACCTTCATGGACCTCGAGTCCTACGACCAGTCGGTGATCGACGCTGAGATCCTTGGCGACGCGTTGCTGTACGTGAAGCCCAACACCGAGATCACCGCGCTGTGCTATGAGGGCAACCCGATCACGATCGAGCTCCCGGCGACGGTCGAGCTTGAGATCACCGAAACGACGCCTCAGGTGAAGGGCGCAACCCAGACCAACCAGCTGAAGGAGGCCGAGTGCGAGACCGGTCTCAAGACACGCGTGCCACCTTTTATCGAGACGGGCGAACTCGTGAGGATTTCGACCAAGGACGGCTCGTACCAGTCGCGCGCCAAGGGCGACTAACAGGCCAGCGGAGTTCGGCGTGGCCGATCCGAACAAGCGTTTGAGTGGGAAGCTGGTCGCAGCGCTCCTTGTGGGCGTGATTGTGCTCGGTTCGCTCATCGCGACAGTCGCGAGATGGCAGGGCGGGAACGAGAGCCTTGAGCCTTTCCGCTCCGACGCGGCCGATTCCGAGACCAACCCGCAAGAGACCAGCTCTCCTGGAGCCACTCGGGCGGCCGAATAAGCCGCCCGCGAGGGTGCGACCTACGATTCCCTTCGCATATTTTCGCCCCCGGCGAAGCCCGCCGGAGGCCCGATGGAGGCCCCTGTTGGCCCAGAAGCGCAAACCGGTTATCACACGTCTGGTCCTGCTGGGCCTAAGGGCGTCGGGTAAGACCACCCTGGGCAAGCTCATGGCTCGCGAGGCTGGGGTGCCATTCGTCGACCTCGATGACCGGATCGCGGCCCGGTTCGGCCGCCCAACGGCTGGGATCGCGCTCCGGGATGCGGGCGAGAAGAAGTTCCGCGAGACGGAGTTCGAAGCACTTAAGCAGGCGATGAACGAGCCGCTTCCGGGCGTGCTCGCGCTGGGAGGCGGCACACCCACTGCCCCCGGTGCTGAGGAACTGCTCCGCGAAGCCGCCGAGAACAACGAAGCGACGCTGGTGTACATCCGGCTTGAGCCCGACACACTCGCTGAGCGGCTCGCAAACGACAAGGGTCACCGCCCGGCGCTCAAGGGCAAAGACAACATCAAGGAGATCCCGGCGATCTTCGACGAACGCGACCCGCTCTACCGCGAGCTCGCCGAGGTCGAGATCAATGCCGACGAGGCCGACGAAGAGGCCATGTGCGAGGCGTTGGGCGAGGTCTGGCGCTAGCCCGCGTCGGCATCACGGACCGCCGCACAGAACGCTTCGATCCGTGCCTGGTCCTTGATGCCCGGGGCGGACTCGACCCCGCTCGAAACATCCACCGCGAATGGTCGGACGGCTCTGATCGCATCACCCACGTTGTCCGGCGTGAGCCCGCCGGCAAGCATGATCAGCTTGCTGGTCGCCTGGCTGGCCTCGCCCAGTGCCGTCCAGTCGAACGCCTTGCCCTCACCACCTGCCGAACCGTCGATGAGAACCAGATCGACTTCGTCAACCGCCTCCCAGCGGGCGAGATCGGCGGCGATGGTCTCGGATTCGAACTTGAATGCCTTAATCACGCCCGGCCCGCAGGCGCGAACGGTCTTCTCGGGCTCGCTCCCGTGGAACTGGAAGACCGGGGCAGGGCAGACCTGCTCGAGATCGCTGAAGTCATCGACTGAGAGATCCTGAACGACACCCACACCCGTCACAAGCGGCGGAAGGTTTGCGAGAATCTCGAAGCCCTGCTCGGGTGAGATGCATCGTGGCGACCCCTCAACGAACATCAGGCCCACGGCGTCTGCCCCGGCGTCCGCGGCCGCGAGTGCGGCGTCGATGTCGCGGACGCCGCAGACCTTCACTCGGGTTCTTGGCATCAGGAGTCTCCTGCGGGGCTGAGCCCGAGCTCTTCTCGAAGGGTGGCGGCGAGCCTTGCAGAGTCGGGGTCAAGCGTGCTGGGAAGCTCGCCGAGCAACACCTGGGCCCGCGTCGGATCATTGAGGTAGCGAGCGTTGATCAAGGCCAAGATGAGGCGGACGCCTTCGGCCTCTCGATCGCGCGGATAGGCATTGAGGAATCGCTCGTATGTGGCGGCGGCGTT
The DNA here is from genome assembly GCA_039186605.1 of Planctomycetota bacterium. Classification (GTDB taxonomy): domain Bacteria; phylum Planctomycetota; class Phycisphaerae; order Phycisphaerales; family UBA1924; genus JBCCZZ01. Next base: position 4,201 of record JBCCZZ010000008.1, read on the forward strand.
GACGTGGTCCGCGTCCTGGAAGAGCTGGTTCGCGACGGCGTAGAGCGGCCCTCGGCTGAGAGTGGCAGCCGTGGGCGAATGACCGTGCTCGCCAACGAGCGCGAGGTACGCGCGAGTCGCGGCCTCAGTGTCGCCTTCGGCGACGAGTCTCGATACCTCGGCACGGGCTTCGAGAACGGCGTCGGAAGCGGGATCATCACGCTGTTCGGCGCGGACCTTGTCGGCCTTTTCCCTCATGCGTGCGGCTTCGGCGAACTGCCTCTTGCGGCTCCGTTGCTTCGCAATGCTGAACAGGTCGTATGGCTCACGCTTGAGCACGCCGGTCGCCAGAAGAATGAATGCGATCACGAAGCCGAAGGCGTAGCCCCCGAGGTGGGCCTCGACCGCAGTCCTGGTAACGCTGCCGAGCATGAAGAGATTGGCCGCGATCTGGAACACGATCAGCCACCATGACGGGATCATGAACACACCCAAGAACAGCAGCGAGAGCACGCGAGTCCGTGTGAGAGGGAACAGGACGAGGAACGCACCCGTGACCGCGGAGATCGCACCAGAAGCGCCGAGCGCGGGGTTTGTGCTGCTCAGGACGTGAGCAAACGACGCCGCGATACCTCCAGCGAGATAGAACGCGAGGAAACCGAACCGTCCGAGCCTGTCCTCCACGTTGGGGCCAAAGACCCAGAGAAACAGCATGTTCATGAGCAGGTGCAGCACATCCCCGTGGAGAAACACAGATGTGATGTAGGTGTACCATGGCCCAGCTCTCCGGACCATGAAGTCCGCAAGAGGACCACCATCTCCCGTACCCCAACCGGTCGCTACCTGGACGGCATAACAGACAATGCACACCGCGACCAGCGCGTAGGTCACGATCGTCGGTCGTCGGTTGGCGCGGTCGGTACCTAGCGGGAAGATCATCCGAGGGGATCGTAAGGCGACCCCACCTTGCTATGGGAGGGTGTATCGGGGCGACCAGCGAGGGGCTCGCCCCTATAGTCAGGGAGTTTCGCGGGATGAAGAAGCAACGCATGGCCGCGTTGTGAGGCGGAGCTCTGGAAGGCCGCTCAGGCCGGCCCGAGATCTGACCGATCTGCCCACGAGCGTTGAACAGTGAGACGAGGCGGTGTCCAGGGGGGGACCCGCCGCTGCCAGAGCCTTCAACTCCAGCGAGCAGGGAGCCGCCATGCCGACCGCCACAGACTTCGCGAAGGGCCTCGAAGGGGTCGTTGCCGCCGAGACCGAGATGTCATTCATCGATGGTGAGCAGGGCATCCTTGAATATGTCGGCATCCCGATTAACGAGCTGACAGCGCACTCGACATTCGAGGAGACGGTGTTCTTGCTTTGGAACCGCCGGCTGCCGACCGAGCCCGAGCTCGCGCAGTTCACGGCGCAAATCCGCGAGCGGTACGAGCTCCCGGCGGGTATCGCCGAGCGGATCGCCAGCCTCCCGAAGACGGCCGAGCCCATGCACGTGCTCCGGACGATGATCAGCGCCCTGGCCCTGCACGACGACAACCCCAATGACAACAGCCTCGAGGGCGCGCAGGCGAAGAGCCTGAACATCCTCGCTCAGGCCCCCACGATCGTCGCGTACTTCGATCGGTACCGCCGTGGGCTCGATCCCGTGAAGCCAGATTCGAGCCTCAGTTTCGCGGCGAACTTCATGTACATGCTCAACGGCGAACGCCCCACCGAGACGATGGAGCGTGCGTTCGATATCTGCATGATCCTGCACGCGGACCACGGGCTGAACAACTCGACGTTCACCGCACGCGTCGTGATCTCGACGCTCAGCGATGTGTACTCGGCGCTGACCGCGGCGGTCGGCAGCCTCCGTGGCCCGCTGCACGGCGGGGCCAATGAGGGCGTGATGCACATGCTCAACGAGATCCCGAGCGTGGACGACGCCGAGGGGTTCGTGATGGATGCCCTGGCGACCAAGAAGAAGATCATGGGCTTCGGTCACCGGGTCTACAAGACCAAAGACCCACGGGCATTTGCGCTGCAGGGCCTGGCCGAGCAGTTGGCCAGAGACACCGGCAACGAGGATCTCTACACGAAGAGCCACAAGATCGAAGAGGTCATGGAGCGCGAGGTCGGGGCGAAGGGGATCTACCCGAATGTCGATTTCTACAGCGCGACCACGTACCACTCGATCGGGCTGAAGCTCGACCTGTTCACTCCGATGTTCGCCCTCTCCCGAATCAGCGGCTGGGCGGGCCACATCCTCGAGCAGCTTGATGGGAACAGGTTGTTCAGGCCGAAGGCCGCCTACGTCGGTCCTCACGATGCGCCGTATGTGCCGGTGAACGAGCGTTAGTTAGCGGCCGAGCCGCCGAAGCATGTCATCCAGGATCGCGTACGCCAGCACCGAGTTGCCTGGGTCGAGATCGATGTCCAGCCGGTGACCGCGCGGGGTCTGCGCAGCGGTCACGGTGACGTTGCGCGGCCAGAGCAGTTCGCGGCTCCCCGCGGGCGGCTCGGCGCTCAGCTTGCCGAGGCCGGCGGTCGAGCTGTGCTCGACGATCGTAAAGCCCCGGTCCGAGAGGGTGGTTCGAGCTGCGGCGAGGACGGCCGGGACGCGGAGTGTCTCGGGTAGCGCAGCCTGCAGGCGCCCACCGTCGTACATGGCCCGCACTTCGCGCGGTGCTCGCTGGGGTGGCGGGGTCGGGCCGTAGTCACGCACAGGGCGCTGCGGTGCGGACTCGCAGCCGCCCGCGAGCATGGCCATCGCAACAGACGCGGCGACGAGGGTGACCATCGCAACGAGGTGCCGCAACGTGCGGGCGTCGGGGCTCAGCGAGATGCGTCGGGCGGGTCGATCCATCGGCTCATATCGAGATCGGCCAAGCTGAACCGCTCGCCCCACTCTTGCCGCGCGGCACGCCAGATCGGGTCCTCGGGATCGGGCAGCACCGGGGTTGGATCTGGGGCCTTTATCGGTGTTCGCGGGGTACCAGGCCTCGTCGGCGTGGGGGCCGCTGGCGGAGGGGTCGGCTTCGCGGAACCCGCGGCTCGGACCAGACGCTCGGCCTCCGGCCCAAACTCATCGGCCCAGCGACGGACCTCCGCTGGGTCAAGCGGGACCTTCCTCGTGAAACCAGGTTTGCCCGTCGGCCGCTCTGGGCCGGCTTTCGCGTCAGCAGCAAGTTGATCCAGAAATCCCATACTGTCGAGCCAGCGGCACCGGCGCTTGCTCGCGGCCTTGCGGATCCGGTGATCGCTCGAGACGATCAGGAGCCGCTTCGGAGCAGTGCTCTTTGTGATCATCTCTTCGATCCGGGAATCGGCCTCTACGCCGGGCCCTGCGTAGATCGCTCTGAGACGGCCCTTCTTGGGCGTCTTGGCGCCCCGAGGACGTGTCCCGTCACAGATCAACCGGATCTCCCAGTCTCGGTAGCGGCTTTGGGCCAGCAGGAGTGCCAGGTCCTCGGGCTCGGGGCCAGCGAGTTCCGGCGGGAGCACGCCGGTGGTCTGGAGCACGTTGTAGGTGTCGATGAGGAGCATGGGCGAGCGGACTTGAATCTGGTGAGGTTGGATCCTTTACTTCGCCCCCGCGGGACGCCTAGTGCGGCCCGGCTTGTTGGCATCCAGACAGACTCTTAGAGAACGTAGAGGACCCAGATGGCGATCAGGATCAAGGCCCGCAACGGCGAGAGCGTCGAGCAAATGATGCGTCGCTTCAAGAAGCTGTGCGAGAAAGAGGGCCTGACGAAGGACATCAAGAAGAAGGAGTTCTTCGAGAAGCCATCCGAGCGTCGCCGCCGAGCCCAGCGTAAGGGTGTGAACCGCCGCCTGCGGACCGAATCGGGCCGCTGAGAACTCCCGGGCGTTGCTCGCTTGTTCAAGCCAGCGTCCGTACCGGTACGAAACACGGTTTCCAACACCTCTCATCCGCGACCTTTCGCGGGATGAAGGCTATCCTCCTGCCTTTCTTCGCCCGGGGAGGGCAGGGAAACATTTCGTGATCGACGCCGGGGGCCGTTGTGCGGCTTTGGTTCTCCGGCGACCTGATCGACGCCGGCGCCCGTCACAGGCTTCAGAGGGCTCGGCCCGGCGCGGAGATCCGACCAGATGATCGACAGCGTGACCTCGCTCCTTGCTGAGGCGCCCATTGCGGCTGCCATCGCACCCGTCGTCGACGCCGCCCCTCAGGTGAGCCTTGACGTGCACTTGGTGTACTACCTCGCGCCGATCGCCGCGATCCTCTCGCTGATCACGGCGAACCGCATCGCCGCGAGCGTCCGCAAGAAGAGCGAGGGTGACCCCGAGATGGTCCGGATCGCAGAAGCGGTCCGCCAGGGCGCCCGGGCATATCTGGGCAGCCAGGGCAAGGTGGTTGCGGCGGTGTTCGCCGGCCTTGTCGTGCTGCTCGCGATCATGTGGCAGCTCGACCTCGAACCCGCGTGGGCGATGGTCGGTGTCCCGCTAGCTGGCTTCCTCTCGGGCCTGTGCGGCTGGTTCGGCATGAAGATGGCGACCGACGCGAGCGCCCGAACAGCGGCCGCCGCGAAGGAGAGCCTCAACAGCGGGCTACAGGTCGCGTTCCGCTCGGGCGCCGTGATGGGCCTGACTGTCGTCGGCCTCGCACTGCTCGACGTGAGCTTCTGGTTCTACATCTTCACGCAGCACGGCGAGAGCCTCGGCATCGAGGGCGGTCTCAAGGAGATCGTTGCGATCCTGATCTCATTCAAGATGGGCGCGTCGCTCCAGGCGCTCTTTGCCCGCGTGGGTGGCGGCATCTTCACGAAGGCCGCGGATGTCGGCGCCGATCTGGTCGGCAAGGTGGAGGCAGGCATCCCCGAGGATGACGCTCGCAACCCGGCGACCATCGCGGACAATGTCGGTGACAACGTTGGCGATGTCGCGGGCATGGGCGCCGACCTGTACGAGAGCTACTACTCGTCGATCATCGCGGCGATCAGCCTCGGTGTTGCGGCCGCATTCAGCCTGGAGCTGTTCGGCGACGCTCGGGTCGCGGTCGCGACCAAGATGGCGACGATCCCGATTGCGCTTGCCGCGTTCGGTGTGCTCTTCAGCATCGCCGCGGTGTTCAGTGTCAAGACCAAGGACGGCGCGGGGTTCAAGGACCTGCTCAAGGCCCTCGAGGGCGGCGTATGGCTCGCCTCCGGCGGCATCATCCTCGCGGCCTTCGGCGTCCCTTACCTCCTGCTGGGTGGAGAGAACGCCGAGCCGGGCGTTCCGGTCTGGTGGGGCCTGAGCCTCTCGATCATCTCGGGCCTGCTCGCCGGTCTCGTGATCGCGCGCTGGACCGAGTACTGCACCAGCTACGAGTACAAGCCTACACAGAAGATCGCCCGGCAGGCCATCACCGGCCCAGCGACCGTCATCATCACGGGCATCGCCGAGGGCATGAAGTCCACCTGGCTGTGCCTCGTCTCGGTCGTGATCGCGATCATCGCGGCCTACGCCTTCAGCGGAGGCGGCGAGAACTTCTTGATGGGTCTCTACGGCGTCGGCATCGCCGCGGTCGGCATGCTCGCGACGCTGGGCATCACGCTCGCGACCGACGCCTACGGCCCGATCGCGGACAACGCGGGCGGAAACGCGGAGATGTCGGGTCAGCCTCCTGAGGTTCGTGAGCGCACCGACCTTCTCGATGCGATCGGCAACACGACGGCCGCAACCGGGAAGGGTTTCGCGATCGGTTCGGCGGCGCTCACAGCTCTCGCCTTGCTCGCGGCGTATGTGCAGGTGGTGCAGACGAAGCTGGACAGCCAGGGCACGAAGTACGCCGAGTCGCATTACGCCGAGGCCGTTGGTGAGAGCCCGGTCTATGCCGTCTACGAGGGCTACGGGCTCTTTGGTGTCGTCAACTCACTAGAAGAAGAGGCCGAGTTCGGTGGTGCGTTGCTGATGAAAGAGAAGCCCGAGGGTGTCGAGTTCACCCGGGGTGACACGTTCCCGGTGCTGACCCAGCTCGGGGAGTTCGGCATCGAGGGCGAGACCGATCTGACGATCCAGCTTGCCGACGGCGCTGGCACGCTTGAGATCCACGGGACGACCCGGACGACCATCGCCGACATTCTTGAGTTCTACAACGTCACGCTGACCAACCCCCAGGTGCTGGGTGGACTGTTCATCGGTGTGATGCTGACGTTCCTGTTCTGTGCCCTCACGATGGACGCGGTCGGCAACGCCGCGAACCTGATGATGCAGGAGTGCCGTCGTCAGTTCGGCAAGATGCGCGAGGCGTTCCGCGCGAGCGGCATGAGTGAGGACGACATCAAGAACCCCGAGAAGTGGCCCCTCCAGGTCACGCACGAGGGCAAGGAGTACCCGGCGTACGCCGATTGCGTGACGATCGCGACCAACGGCGCACTGCGTGAGATGGTCGTCCCATCGCTCCTTGCGATCGCTGTGCCCGTAGCGACGGGCTTGATCCTCGGTGTCGCGGGGGTGACCGGATTGCTCGCCGGTGGTCTGATTACCGGCTTCGCAGTCGCGGTCTTCATGGCCAACGCCGGCGGTGCCTGGGACAACGCCAAAAAGCTGCTTGAGAGCTACGGCCGGATCACCGCTGACGCGGCGCTTGACGATGCCAAGGTACGGGAGAAGATCCCCGCCGAGATCCGCGACGCGATCCTCGCCCGCGCCGAGGAGATGCGCCAGAACGGCAACGGTGGCGAGTACGTCTACGGCAAGGGCAGTGAGGATCACAAGGCGACAGTGGTCGGCGACACCGTCGGCGATCCGTTCAAGGACACCTCGGGCCCATCGCTCAACATTCTCATCAAACTTCTCAGCTCGGTGGCGGTTGTGTTCGCTGGCGTTGTCGTAAAGTACGGCACGATCATCGGCGGCTGGATCGGCCTGGGCTGATCCGAAACCTGGCTCTCGCCGACACCACGGAGCCCCGCGATCGATTCTTCCACCGCTTGGCTCATCCTCATCACCGTGGCGATGTTCGCCCTGGTCATCGTCCTTGCCCGCGGGCTCAAGCGTGCCAGAGCGCGAACGGCTCGGGCGTTCGGGCTGGCCCGGAATGTTCGCGAGTTCGCCTTGGACACAATGCGAGCGGCGCGTCGGCATGACCTCGTTGCGCTCAGGGCCCAACGGGGGGTTGCGGGCACGCTCGACCCCGTGTTCCGTGCCGACCACGGCGAGGATCTGCTGCTCTGGGAGCTCTTCGGCGCAAAGCCCGAGGGTGTGTTCCTTGAGGTCGGGGCCAACGACGGGCTCAGCTACTCGGTCAGCTACGCGTTCGAGGCGGTTGGCTGGCGCGGTGTGCTGATCGAGCCCGCACCGGGCCCTGCCGCGCATTGTGATCGGGCGAGGCCCGGAAGCCGGGTCTTCCATGCCGCGGCGGTCGAGCCCGGCGCCGAGGGGACGATCACGCTGCGGGTGCCGGAGTTGGCACCACACATTGATGACCCGCGCGTCCTGTCGTATGTGGAGGGCGCCGAGGGAGAGGTCGAGCGGGCACGGAAGCTGTCGGTGCCAACGCGTGCGGTCGAGGTACCCGCGCGGACCATGACCGACATCCTCGACGAAGCATCGCCAGGTGAAATCGATTTCGCGGTCGTGGATGTCGAGGGCTATGAACCGCAGCTACTGATGGGTTGGGACACCGACCGCCATCCCGTCAGGGCGTTTCTGATTGAAGAGATCGTCGGTACCACTGGGGAAGGCCCCGGCACGCGGGAGATTCTTGAGGCCCGCGGGTACGTCCGGTGCGGCGAATACTTCGATAACGCGCTGTACGTGCGGCGCGACCAGGGACCGCTGATCGAAGAGGCTCGCCGGCTGCTCGACCGCTGGCGTATCTGGGCCTGAAGGCCTTGACCGACGCCGATGTTGTCATCCCGACTTTCAATAACGGCGCCGAGCTGTCGTGCGCGGTGGCTTCAGCGCTCGCGTTGTCGTTCGTACAACGTGTCATCGTGATCGACGACGGTTCAGAACCGCCCGCATCCGTTGAGCCTGATCCACGCCTGACGCTCTTCCGCACCGAGAACATGGGTCCCTCAGCAGCGCGGAACCTAGGGCTCGATGAGAGTCGGGCGCCCTGGGTGATTTTTCTTGATGCCGACGACACACTCCTCGATGGGATCCAATCTTCAGTTGATTTAGCGGAGCGCCACGGTGCGGCGCTGACTCTGTGCGGCAGAGTCGAGGTCGATGAAGATGGCCGAGAGTCCGAACGGCGAGCGTCCCCGGAGTGGGCGGGCCGATCGCTCCGCTCGGCCGAGGATATCTGGCGTCCACTGTGGATTTTCGGGACTCCCGGCGCCGTGGTGGCGAGGCGCGTCATCGATGCCGGTATCCGCTTCGATCCCGAGATCCGCATCGGTGAGGACCGCGACTTCTTTGTTCGCACCGCCCGCTTCGGACCCGTGTTCATCGCCGATTCGCTCGGGGTCCGTTACCGAAAGGATGCGCCGGACTCGCTGTCGTCTGCCGCCCACCTCGCCCGACGCGCACGGGATCATGCGGTCCTCGCCGACCGGCATGTCAACGCTGAAAATCACCCCCACTGGCAGGAGCGCACAGCCTGGCTGGCCAACCAGCTCGCTCGAACTGGGTGCGATCGTGAGACTTGGCGGGTGCTCACCGAGTCTGCTGCGCGACATGGGCTCTCGATCCCGCTGAAAGCGAGGCTCCGGCGATCGCTCCGTCTTGGGGGCTCTCGATGAGGGTCGTCTGCTTCAACGATCGCTACCCCGCAATGAGCGAGACCTTCGTGCTCGAACACATCCGTGGGATCATGGATCGAGGTCATGAGCTGCGTGTGGTTGCGCGACAGCGCGTCGAGGGACCTGTACATCCGTTGGCGACTGAACTCGAGCACGTCGTCCGACCACTCTTTGTCCGGGGCCACTCGCTCCAGAACGTGCCAAGGCTCCTGCGACGGGCTCTGTCCGACACTCGAGCGTTGCGGTGCCTTGATCCAACGCGTTTCGGACGACGTGCCTTGAGCCGGAAGATCCTCAGCTGGGCGGAGCCTTGGCTCGATGTTGATGCGCACGATGTGATCCTCGCGCAGCACGGGCACGAGGGGCAAATCGCGGCCCGCCTCCGCCGCGCCGGCATCGCAACCAAGCCGATGGTGACGGTTTTTCATGGCTCGGACATTTCAACTGCATCGGACCCCGGCAAGTACCGAGAACTCTTCGCTTCGGGCGAATCGTTCGTTGCGAACAGTGAGTTCACAAGGTCCAAGCTGCTCGCCGCCGGCTGCCCGGAGTCGCGGCTCTGTGTTATCCCGATGGGCATCCGCGCCGATGAGTTTCCCGTCGAACCACGGAAACCCCTTGTAAATCGCCCGCTGCGTGTCTTGTGCGTCGCGAGGCTTGTCCCCGTGAAGGGCCTTGAGTTCGGGATTCGAGCGATCAGCGCATGCGCACATCCCGTTGAACTGATCATCGTGGGCGATGGACCTTGTCGCAAGGATCTTGCCTTGCTCGCTGATGATCTCGGTGTGTCTCACCAAGTCGTGTTCCGCGGGAGCCTGACACGGCCCGGTGTGATCGAAGAAATTCAGAAGAGTGATCTGCTGATGTGTCCCGGTGTCACGCTTCCGAACGGCGAAGCGGAGGCTCTGGGCGTGGCGCCGATGGAAGCGATGGCGTGTGGGCGTGCTGTAATCGCGACACAGACAGGCGGGCTTCCCGAGGTGATCGAGGGCGGCGTGACCGGCCTGTTGTTGCCTGAGCGTGATCCAAGCGCAATCGCTGAAGCCCTCGATGGGCTCTCGACCGATCCGGACAAACTTGACCGATTCGGTGTCGCAGGGCGTAAACGCGTCGCGCGTGTGTTCGATGCTGGGACGCTCAACAACCGTCTTGTGGACCTGCTCGAGCAGATCGCTGGTTGAGCGTTCTGATGAACGAATCCACATCGATCAGAGACCCGAAATCCGAGCCGAGCGTTGCGCACGCCTCATGTCGCGGACCGCGGCAGACCTTCCGGTTTGCCGCATCCCGCCGGGCACGTTGCCTGGATTCCGGGGAAACTAGTCCAGTCATCTCCGATGACAAAGCACACCTGAGCACAACGGAGAACGTGCCTTGACACGCAATACCATCACCGCTCTTTCGCTTGCTGGCGCCGCGGCGCTCGCGATCAGCTTCATCCCTAGCAATGATGCCCGTGCGGCCCATCACGGGCATGCGGCGCAGCCAACGCAGAACATCGTTCAAGCCGCCGCGAGCAATGACCAGTTCAGCACGCTCGTCGCCGCGGTCTCGGCGGCGGATCTCGTCGGGGTCCTCTCGGGCCCAGGGCCCTTCACGGTGTTTGCACCTAACAACGAGGCGTTCAGCGCGCTGGGCAATGACACGATCCAGTCTCTGCTTGAGCCGGAGGCCAAGGACACGCTCACCAGCGTCCTTACCTATCACGTCGTTGCGGGCGAGCTCGACTTTGCGGCCATCGGCGGGTCCACATTCCTTACAACGGTACAGGGCCAGAGGCTCGAGATCGGTGTGTCGGACGGAGCGCTGACCGTCGACGGCGCGAAGGTGATCGGCCGTGACCTTCGCACGACCAACGGCATCATCCACGTCATCGATACGGTCATGATGCCGGTGACCGACAACCTCGCCGAGGTTGCAACGGGTGCGGGCGTGTTCAACACGCTGGTCGCCGCTGCGGATGCCGCGGGGCTCGTTCCCGCTCTCGTTGGCGAGGGTGAGTACACCGTCCTGGCGCCGACGGACGATGCCTTCGCAAAGCTGGGCGATGAGGCGATCGCTGACCTGCTCAAGCCCGAGAACAAGACCAAGCTGGGCAACATCCTGAAGTACCACATCATCCCCGGCAAGCGGTACGCCGACGAGCTATTCCAAGCCCGCCGCTTCGCGACGATCCTCGGGCCGACCGTTGACTTCAGCGGGCGCGGCCGCAATCGCCAGGTCAACGATGCTCGCATCACAAGCGCGGACATCGAAGCCTCGAACGGCGTGATCCACGTGATCGACAGCGTCATCCTCCCGCCCGATCGCTTCCTCTCGGTCGCTCCGCAGATGAACCCCGACTTCGAAGACCCCCGTTTCGTGATTCGTCTCGCTATCGAGAAGGGCGCTCCGCTCTTCAACCACCACCAGCCCGGTGCGTGCGCTGACATCTACGAAGTCGCTCTGGTCTCACTGCTCGGGCGTAACGATCTCAAGAGCAGCACAAAGTCCACGATCAACACCGCGCTCTCCCGTGGACTCGATGCCCACAACGACACCGATCGCGCCTGGGCGTACCGCCGTGGGCTCGATAACGCGTATGAGATCATCGACAATCGGATGACGATGCGTCGCATGGCGACTCGCGACCACCACTGACCGCGTGCCGCCCCGTGCGGCCCGACAGTTGCTCCTCCCTCAACGCCCCGTGGCTCTCGGCCGCGGGGTGTTTCCGTTGATCGGTGTGGGTTGAAAGAAAAAGCGGCCCCGGTCCGTCTGGACCAGGGCCGTAGGAGTTTCAAATCTCCTGCGTTTGATGGGTCGCACCGACGGCGAGCCCGTCGGATCGCGTCAGGCGTGCGACCCTCTCGTACAGCTACAACTCGACACTGGACCACCTCCTTCTGAAAGAGCCATCCCGGCCGCCACGAGGTGCTGTTCCCCGCCGCCGGTCTCCTTCCCCCCGGGTGCGTCTCCCGAGGCTCATCGCCCACAGGCATGGTGAACACCTGCGGTCGCCGCGGCCCTGGGACCTCCGGATCCGGTGGTTCTCACCAGCCCAGCAAGCCCCGGCCATCCGCGGATGAAGCAATATATCGGCTCGAAGGGTGGTCCCGCAAGAGGCGAACCCCAGATCGGCCTGCTAGCCCTCGAACTCGTTGAATGCGCCCTTCTCGGACTGTTCGTCGAGGTAAGCCTGCAGATCACCGGTCTTATAGCTCAGAAAGCAGAACGCATGATGGAGCGTGAGCCACTCGATGTCGGTCTTGTCCTCGTCGAGGTCCTTGCGCAGGCGGTTCAGCTCGGCCAGGATCGTCTCTGCCTTCATGGGATCTCCCTGATCGTGCGGGGTCGTGTCTGATGCTACGCCCGATGTCCGAACATGCGTGCGAGCGAATAGGCGAGCGCAAGAACCAAGACAATCGCCGGCGCGGGTTCGAGATCAAACTCTACCGAGATGATCAACCCGCCCAGCACACCGATCAATGAAACCAATGATGACCACATGATCGCCGCGGGCATCCTCGTCGCGAGGCGCAGCGCGGAGGCTCCAGGAATGATCAGCAGTGCGGTGGCGAGCACGACACCGGCGAGGCGTGTCGTAATCACCACTGCAACCGCGATAAGCACAACCAACATCGTGCGCATCGCCTCGGAGTTCACGCCGAATGCTTCGGCGCCGGATTCGTCGAACGCCCAGAAGCTCAGCGAGTGACGCCTGAGCCAGATCGTCAGCCCGATGCCGACCGCCGCGAGCCAGGCGACGACCGCATCTGCGCCGGTCACAGCGAGCACCGACCCGAACAGAACCGCCTCGATCGGCGGGGGCGGCGGCTCCCCGGGTGGCGTTCCGTTCGCGGCGACGCGGTAGAGCAGGAAGCCCAACGCCATCGAGACCGCGAGCACGATGCCGATCGCCGTGTCGGTCCCACCGACTCGGCTGAGCCTTGAGATGCCGAAGGCGGCAGCGAGGCAGAAGGCCATGACGACCGCCTGAACGCCCCAGCCGGTCGCGAGCAGAGGGAAAACAAGCCCCAACGAGAGCGCGATACCAACGCCACCAAAGGCCGCGTGACTCACACCCTGGCCGAGGAACGCCATGCGCTTGATCGCGACAAAGACGCTCAAGGCGGGCATGAGCACAACGAGCGCAAGCGCCACGAGTGTCGCGGGCAAGAACACCGAGCGAGTTCCGCTGTCGAGCAGGTACTCAACGAGCTTCAAGAAGGCGCCTCGCTCCCCGCGTCGGCCCCGCCGCCGGGGCTTCCCGCGACGAAAAGATCCGCGACATCATGCTCGAAGACCTCACGCAACACCTCGGGCGTGAGCCCGCTGGGGTCTCCGTGAAGGTGCAAGGTACGGTTGAGGCATGCGATGCGATCGCAAGTTGCGGCAATCGTCCGGAGCTGGTGGCTCACGAGGATGATCGTCACGCCGGTCATGGATTGGAGCTGATCTAGAAGGTCGTTAAAGAGCCTTTGCCCCGGTGCGTCCACGCCAACGGTGGGCTCATCGAGGAGCAAGAGTTCGGCGCCGCTGGCGATCGCGCGGGCGATGAGTGCACGCTGGAGCTGGCCGCCGCTGAGCCCCCGGACAGGCCTGTCCGCGAAGTCGCTCGCATCTACGAGCCGCACCGCCGACTCGATTTGCTCGCGGCAATCCGCGGCCGATCGGCGCAGCAGAAGTGGCATGCCGATCAGGTCGCGTGCCGTTGCTGGGTATGAAGTCTCGACGCTGTTCTTCTGACCAACCACCCCAACCAGCCCCGCGCGCCGCGCCTCGATGGGTGTACGGCCGAGCACTTCGACTTCGCCTTGTTCTGGCCGGAGGTCGCCCTGGATCAGTCGGATCAGTGTGGTCTTGCCGCCGCCGTTCGGGCCGAGGACGCCGAGACGCTCGCCGGTCGTGACGCCCAGCGTGATGCCCTCGAGGGCGTTGATATCTCCGAAGGACTTCGAGACGCCTCGGACCACCACCGCGTCATCGCCACTGGTCGGTGGCCCGGCGTGGTCTCGGCCCTCGTGCAACTCAACCCCCGCTCGGATCCCTTGCCGATAGGACGCGGACCAGTTCGTTCCGGTTCGCTTCCATCATCGTAAACCAGTCGCCCGAACCCAGGGGATCCAGCGTACCGAGCGGCACGCCGGTGAGCTCGCTGAGCCGCCTCGCGAAGCCGGACTCGAGCTGAGGCTCGACGAAGATGCCATCGGCGCTGGCTGCGGCGGTGGTCGCGGCCTCGATCTCACCCGGTGTTGGCTCGCTGGTGGCGGCGGGCTGAACGACCGCTGCCTCGATAATCCCGACGCGATCGAAGATCCGCCCGAATGCCGAGTGCACCGTGATGACCTCGGCGCCAGCGTGAGGGCCGAGCGACGAGATCATGCTCTCCGCGATCGCATCGATGCGACCGACGAGGATGTGGCGGTCAGACTCGAGGCGCATGGAATCGATCCGGAAGCCCGCGGCCTCTGCTGCGCTGGCAACCTCGGTACTCAGCGGCTCGACAATCTGGCCAACGAGCACGGGATCGAGCCAGAGATGTGGATCGAGCGTATCGGCTCTGTGGTCGTGGCTGTGGTCGTGGTCGTGCGAATGGTCATGACTCACCGTCTGGGCACCGCGCCCCGGATCGATGCCAGCAAGGTCTGCCATGCGGACCACGTTGACCCTGGCGGTACCTGCTGCACGCTCGACGGCCGTGTCGATACCGAGCCCGACAAGGAAGACGAGGTCAGCGCGTGCGATCGCCACGGCGTCCTCTGGCGTCGGCACATACCCGTGTGCTGAAGCGCCGGGCCGCACAACGATGCGGACTTCCGCGTCATCTGGCAACAACCCCTCGATGATGCCTTCGAGCGGCGGCACGCTGACGACCACGCGCAGTGGCCCCTCGGCGCGCTGGCTCGTCGCCGGTCCGACGAGAGACGTGACCAGCGTGAATGTCACAGCCCCCGCCACGATGAAGCTCAACAGGGGAGGGAGCCAGATCCGCCTCGATGACCGTTTTTGAGAATCCATTATCAATAGTACGCTCGGAAGCCCTCACTGTTTGGCCCCGCAGCGGGGTGCATGCATACACTCCGCTTCCTCCCGATGGAGCGGCCAACAGCCCCTCCAAACCAGAGGATCCCTATCAGGGGCGGTAGCTCAGTTGGTAGAGCGCATCGTTCGCAATGATGAGGTCGCGTGTTCGAATCACGTCCGCTCCACTTCCCTGATCGCTGATTCTTGAGGGGATTCGACCCTCTCGGAATCTTCGGACTCAAGGGGTACCGCCGAACCTGGTCCATAGGAACAGCCCGGCGAACCCGAACCAGAACACGATGCCAAGCCAGCTCAGAGCGGTCAGCAGCCGGCCCTGACGGTGCTCTTCGGGCACATCGTGGGACCGCATCGCGCGATGATTGAACCATGCGAGCAACGGGGTCGCAATGAACGACAGTGTGGTGGCGAGATCGACCATCTCCGAAAGTCCGCCGACAACGAATAGGAGACCGAGCCCACCGGCCTGCATGACGGCAAAGAGCACCCAGTATCCCGGGGTGCGTGCGGCATCCCTATCAGGTTTTGTTCGGTGACCACCCCGGAGCGTTGATACCGTTGCCACCGCGGTTCTCGGGATCGCATCGGCGACGGTGAGCAGTGTTGAACCCATGACCGCGAGCGCGCCAAGAGCGACCAACGGTCCCGACCAGTTGCCTAGTGCCCCGGTGTACAGCGTGATAATCTGCGCCGCGAACGCCCCACCGCTTGCTGCGGGCTCGATTCCTTCGGCGTTGAGCCGCGCGGTACCCAGAACGACGAAACAGACCGCGAGCAGGACGCAGGCTGCCATGCCGATGTTGAAGTCGAGCATCGCGTGCCGGGACGAGGGCGTGCCGTGCTTGCGATGCTTCTCGACGCACCAGAGCGAGTTCCAGGCCGCGATGTCGAGCGGCGCCGGCATCCACCCAGCGAGCGCGACGGCAAACGCGATTGTCGTGGGCGCAAGCCAGAGCTCGACCGGCATCGTGAGAGTGCCGAGGTCGAGGGCTCGGACCTCGACCGAGGTCACGACAAGCGTCGCCAGCGCGAGGACCGTCATAAGAACCTTGATGCACGCGTCGAGCAACGCGAAACCACCTGTGGCGAGGAGCGCTGTGGCCAGGACGTTGATCAGCACGACGGCCCAGAGCAGACTGAGCTCGACGCCAGCGAGCGCGAGTGCGGCGATCAAGACCGACCCGGTAACTGCGCTGATCGCGGCATGGATGGCGAACGCGGTCCCGAGTTGGATGATCGCGAACGCACCGATCGCGTGCCAGCCCTGGACGCGGTATGCCTCGATGAGTGAGCGTCCCGTCGCGAGGCTGAAACGAGGACCAGCCGCGAGAGCCGGGTACTTCATCAGGTTGGCGAGCAGCACCACCGGGATCAGGGCGAGACCGTAAAGGGCTCCGGCGCGGGTGGATTGGACCAGGTGGGAGACGCCGATCGCGGCACCAGCAAAGAGAAGCCCGGGCCCGATCACCTGGCCCAGGGACGGGACCAGGGGAGGCGTGCCCTGTGGAGATGGGCGATCGGCCGTGTCTGGCGGGGTAGAAGCGGACAAGGTGAGCCAGCTTACCGGGGGTTGCACCAAAAACAGGAAACGCGAGAGCCTTCTGTCCGTAAGCTCTCATCGTGAGCGGAGAGAGCCCGACAAGTCACCGAGCATTCACGCTGATCGAGCTGCTCGTCTCGATCTCAGTCATCGCTGTTCTGATCGGGCTGCTGCTGCCAGCGCTGGGAGCCGCGCGGGACCGGGCGAGGGCGGTGTCTTGCTCGAACCAGCTCCGCCAGATTGCCACGGGCTGGCAGCTTTACGCGAACGACTTCGACGACATCTCGGTCCCGGCACAGCCCGGACGCTTCGATGGCGATAACGACAACCTGTACCAGATCGGTAACGGGCTGCACTACAGGCCCCGTTGGTTCGCGATGATGGGTGCCGCCGCGGGGTTCTTTGCGTATGCCGAGCCAAGCGAGGACCGATCCGATGAGCACAGCTACCAAGTGACCAACGAGATCTTCCTCTGCCCTGAGGCAGACACTTGGACGAGCACACGGAACAGCCCGTATGGGTACAACCACCAGTTCCTTGGCAACGCCCGCTTCGCGAACGACGACTCATCGGGGATGTCGGGGTTCATCAACTTCCCTGTGCGCACAAGCACGGTGAACGCCTCGATGACGGTGCTGATCGCGGACAGCCTTGGAACCGCCGCGGGCAAGCCCGAAGCCCAGCGGGTCGAGAACGACACCGAGGGTGGCCGCCACAGCGAGTTGCTCGCCGAGGGTGGGCATGGGTATGCCATCGATCCGCCCCGGGTGCCCGAGGGCTCGGACTTCGCAGATCGTCGGAACAGGGCGCCCGAGCACCGCTCGGCGCCCCACGCACGTCACAACGGTGAAGCGAACGTTGCGTTCTGTGACGGCCACGTCAAGTCGCGGACGCTGTTCGAGCTGGGATACGAGCTTGACGAGGAAGGCCGGGTGCTGACCGAGGGCCCCACCGCGACGAACCGCTACTTCGGCGGGGATGGGACGGACCGGGACCCGCCAAGCATCGATCGCTTGGGCGGCTAGTCGTCCTTGGGAAACAGCACGGCACAGTCGAGCAAACGGTTCTCCTCCCCATCGTGGACCGCGAACTGGCGGCCCGGGCCCAGCATGCACGCCGAGCCAAACGCCCCATCCTTGCGCACGGCGTAGAAGACCACGTTGAAGTTGGGCCGGCCCTTGTCATCGAGCAGCCGCTTCTGCTTGGTGCGATCCGCGATCCGCTTGAGCACGGTAAGACACGCCTCGGTGGGCGTGGCGCCGTTCTCCATCTCGCGGACGATGCTGAAGGCACCGCAGTTCTGGATGACCGCCTCGCCCCGCCCAGTTCCACCCGCGGCACCGACCTCGTTGTCGCAGAACATGCCCGCGCCGACGATCGGGGAATCGCCCACGCGGCCCGGGATCTTCCAGCTCAGCCCGCTGGTGGTCGTGCAGCTGGCGACATCACCGTCATCCGTGACCGCGGAGCAGTTGATGGTTCCGTAGGTGTGAGGCACGCCGTTGATGAACTCGATATCTGCCCCGAGCGCTTCGACCGCCGAAGTGCGTCCGTCCCCGGCAATAGGAAGATCGCGTTGATCGTCATCGAGCCAGTCATCGTTTGGTCCATTGTTCCGCTTCCACTGCAGGAAGAACTCGCGGGCCTTGGGTGTCATGAGCTCCTGCTCGCGGAAGCCGTGCTGCCGTGCGAATGTCTTCGCGCCCTCACCGACGATGAGCACGTGATCGGTCGTCTTCAGGACAAGCAGGGCGACCGCGGCGGGGTTCTTGATGTTTTCGATGGCTGCAACGGCGCCGGCCTTGTGTGTCGGCCCGTGCATCACAGAGGCGTCGAGCTGGACCACACCATGCTCATTGGGGAGCCCACCGAAGCCGACGGTCACGTCATTGGGGTCGTTCTCAACCAGTGTGACCCCCGCGACCACGGCGTCCGCCGGATCGGCCCCCGCCGCGATGAGCTGCATCGCACGCTGGGTGGCTGGGAGCCCGTTGCCCGAGCTGATCACGCAACGCCCTCGGTGGTTGTCGCCCTCGAAAGCGCCCATCCGCCGGCGGACGACCGGGATCTCTTGCTGGGCCGAGGCCGACCGGGCGAGGCCGCCGGCGGCCACCGTGGCGCCCGCGGCGGCAAGGAACGCACGCCTGCTCTGATCACTCACAGCTTTTCTCCAGTCTCCGGGGTGTCGCCCCCGCGGAGAATGAGCATACAAGGCGGCCGACGAGGGCGATACTGTGTCGTCCATGCGCCGGCCTGACACAACAGCAACGACGCGAGATCTTGACCTCCGGGTTGCGCCGGATTTCGGCCTCCGGCTCCGGTGGACGAGCGACGTGTTCAATCCGAGCAACCGTGTTCTTCCGAACGCGCTGGCCGAGACGTCGAACGACATCGCACGGGTCGCCGTGTTCGTTGACTCCGGTGTGGCAGAGGCACACCCTTCGCTCGACCAACAGATCATTCAGGCAGCGCGGGACTGGGGCACGACCGAACTGGTTGGCGGGCCTTGGATTGTCACTGGCGGAGAACAAGCAAAGAACGATCCAGCGGTGCTGGCGGCAGTGCTCGAGCGTATGCGTTGGGCGGGGCTTTGCCGGCGTTCGCACGCGCTCGTCATTGGGGGTGGCGCCGTGCTCGATGTGGTCGGGTACGCGGCCGCCGTGTTTCATCGGGGCGTGCGGCTCACCAGGCTGCCATCGACCACGCTCAGCCAGTGCGACTCGGGCGTAGGTGTCAAGAACGGCGTGAACCATGCCGGGGTCAAAAACCTCCTCGGCTCGTTCGCGGCTCCTCATCTCGTGATCAACGATACGGCGCTGCTCGATTCGTTGGGGGAACGCGACTGGCGGTGCGGCTTCGCGGAGGCTGTCAAGGTCGCCGTGATCCAGGACATCGGGTTCTTCGAGACACTTGAGCGGGACGCGGAGGCGATCGCTGCTCGGGACGCGCGGGCATCGATCGCCGCACTAACCCGATCGGCCGAGTTACATGCGCGGCACATTGCCGAGGGTGGTGATCCCTTTGAGACCGGCACGGGCCGTCCGCTGGACTTCGGTCACTGGTCTGCGCACAAGCTCGAGAGCATGACTTCCCACCAGCTCAGGCACGGCGAGGCGGTCGCGATCGGTGTCGCAGTGGATTGCTTGTACGCGGCTCAGGCCGGGCTCATCGAGCAGGCCGACGCCCTGCGGGTTGTCGGCGTGCTGGAACTGCTCGGCTTCGGCCTTTGGGTGGAGGAAATGAATGACACACGCGTGCTCACGCGCGGGCTCGACGAGTTCGCCGAACACCTTGGCGGAACGCTCTCGATCCCAATGCCCGATGGGCTAGGCCGAACACGCGACCTCGGGCGTATCGATGAGCGTCTGCTCATACGAGCGATCGATGCGCTCCGGGAGCGGGCGCGATGAAACCCACGTCCCCACAGATATCGAAACATGAGGTGCTCGACCGGTACTTCCTTGAACACCGAGCGAAGCTCATTGACATCGCTGCCTTTCTGGATCGACTCGATCGCGCCGAGGGAGCCGAGGACTTCCGTGCTGCGGCCTTCCGTGATGCCCTCGCGAAGCTCGCCGGCGCGAACCGTGCCCGGGAGATCCTGACTGTCCTGAGCGACCCGTCAACAGAGCCGATCGACCAAGCAACGACGCAGGGGGCATCTGGCGCGCACGATCTGGGCGACTCTTGATGCGGTATATCGACCCGCACATCCACATGGTCAGCCGCACGACCGACGATTACGAGCGGATGTCGCTCGCGGGGTGTGTCGCGATCACCGAGCCCGCGTTCTGGGCGGGGTACGACCGTTCGAGCCCCGAGGGATTCCGCGACTACTTCCGGCAGCTTACGGACACCGAGCCGAAGCGAGCCGCGAAATACGGCATCAACCACCACGCGTGGATCTGCATCAATCCGAAGGAAGCCGAGGACCCGGGTTTCGCCAGGGATGTCCTCAAGCTGGTCCCCGAGTTCCTTGACAAGCCGAACGTCCTGGGCGTCGGCGAGATTGGGCTCAACAAGAACACACGAAACGAGCTTGCAATCCTCGAAGAGCAGATCGCGATCGCAGCAGCACACGAAACGCTCATCCTTGTCCACACACCACACCTGGAGGACAAGCTGAAGGGCACGCGGCTGATCATGGACGCGGTGAAGGCCAACGCGAACATCAATCCCGGTCGCGTGCTGATCGATCATGTCGAGGAGCACACGGTCGGCGAGGTCCTCGAGCGTGGTTTCTGGGCGGGCATGACGCTCTACCCGGAAACCAAGTGCACCCCACAGCGGGCCGCGGACATCATCGAGTGTTTCGGTTCCGAGAGGCTCTGGGTGAACAGCGCCGGGGACTGGGGCCCGAGCGACCCGCTGGCCGTACCGAAGTTCCAGCGGGAGATGCTGGGGCGAGGTCACAACGCCGGGCTGATCGCGAAGGTCACATTCGACAACCCCTGCGCGTTCCTTTCGATGAGCGGGCGGTTCGATGCCGGCGATGATTGAGGCGTTGGGCAGAGGCACTGTCCTGGGCTATTGCGGCAACGTCCATCCGGTGCGCACGTTTGAGGATCTGCTCGCGGTGGTCCGCGGGCCAGCGCGCGAGGTCCGCGATCGGGTTGGCTCCAACATCGGCTACGGGCTGTGGATGCCGGCGGATCTGCTAATGCAGATCACTGACGATGACACGGATCGACTCCGTGACGCGATGGGTGAGAGCGGGCTGGTGCCGTACACATTCAACGCGTTCCCGTACGGCGATTTTCATGGGCATCTCGTCAAGAAACGTGTATATGAGCCGGCATGGGACGATCCGCGGCGGGCGGAGTTCACCCTCCATGCCGCGAGGCTGATGGCTCGCCTCGTGCCAGAGGGTGGCCTTTGCACCGTTTCGACTTTGCCGCTCGGCTGGGCAGCAGAAATGACAGCGGATCGGCGTGCGGGATGCATGGAGCGGCTGCGCTTGCTGGCATCCGACATCGCGGATCTCGCCGAATCAACCGGCAGGAGGTGCTCGGTTGGGCTTGAGCCAGAGCCGGGCTGCGCGCTCGAGCGTTCGGCAGATGTTGAGATGCTTGCGCACGACTTCGGCGAGTGGCCACCGACGCTCGGGATATGCCATGACGTGTGCCACGCCGCGGTGATGGCGGAGTCGCAATGGGACGCGATCGAGCTGTACGCCGATCTCGGTATACCGATCACTAAGCTACATCTTTCTTCATCGCCACTCGTGACACCCGATCTCTGGACGAGCGACCCAGCGGTTACGTCTTCGACGCTCGAGCCTCTGGATTCGAGCCGCTATCTCCACCAGACGTATGTTCGCAGGCACGGTGGTGTTATCGCGTATGAAGACATCGGTAAGGCCTCGGATGACGGAAGGTCCGGAGCTTGGCGAATCCACTATCACGTTCCTATCAGCCTAGCTCGATTCGGAACTTTGCCGACAACACGCGAAACGATCTCTGGGGCGATCCACGCCGCCCGCAAAGCCGGATGTGAGCACTTCGAGATCGAAACGTACACCTGGCCACACGAACCCAACACCGCGCGTGGCATCAGTGACGAGTTTCTGGCAGTTCCGTTGGTGGCCAAGCGGCGAAGCATCCTTGCCACCCTCGCGAGGGTCTTCCGGATCGCGAACCTGCCGACTGTCTGGACGAATGTGATCGCCGGTGTGACAATCGCTGGTGGCTCAACACTCGGGCTAGTTTCCTCGCTTGTTGCAGGATCGCTGCTGTATGTCGGCGGCATGGCGTTTAACGATGCATGGGATGCAGAGCGAGACCGCTGGGAACGACCCGAACGGCCTATTCCGCGCGACGAGATCACGAGGTCGTCAACCCTGATGCTCAGCGTGTTTCTCCTTGTATCCGGCGTTGGTCTCGCGGGCATGGCAGGTGCTGGTTGGATCGCCTGTGCGCTCGCTGGATCGATCTTGGCATACACCGTGTTGCATCAGCGAACAGCCGCCGCCGCGGTCTTCATGGCGCTCTGCAGGGCACTCCTCTATGCGCTCGGGGCGCAGGCCGCGGGCGAAGAGTGGTCGGATCCACTTGTGCTCACCGCCGCTGGGCTCGCGGCTGGGCACACGGCGTTCATTACTCTGCTCGCACGAGACGAGGCAGGGAGGCCCGGAACCCGGAAGCTGATCCCGTGGCTGATCGCCGGATTCTGCTTGCTCGACGCATCGATAATCTTCACTCTCGCGCCGGGGTGGTCGGGTTTGGTCTGTGCCGCGTGCTTCCTTCTCACGATTGCGCTGCAGCGTGTATTGCCCTCGACCTAGAACCACTCCATGCCGCACCGAACCATCGTCATACTTGCGGTCGCCTTGGCCGAGGACCTGATCGGCGAGGACACGCCGAACCTGCTTGCGTTCAAGAGTCACTCGGTCGCGCGTCAACTCGCACCTGGCTTCCCCGCAGTCACCTGCACGGTGCAGTCCAACATGCTGACCGGTGTCGCGCCGCGCAGCCACGGCATCGTCGGCAACGGCTGGTACGAGCGCGACCAAGCTGAGATTCGATTCTGGAAGCAATCCGAGCGTCTCGTCGGTGCACGCCCGGTGTGGGAGGCGGCGAGAGAGCGAGATCCGTCGGTCACCTGCGCGAAGATGTTCTGGTGGTTCAACATGCACGGCACCGCCGACTACAGCGCGACGCCTCGGCCCCAGTATCCCGCCGATGGACGCAAGATCCCTGATATCTACACCGAGCCGCCCGGGCTGCGGAACAACCTGCAGGAACGGCTGGGTCAATTCCCGCTCTTCCGGTTCTGGGGGCCAGCAGCCAGCATCGCTTCGAGCCAATGGATCACAGATGCGACAGCCCACGTCGCGGAGAAGTACAGCCCAACCCTGCAACTGATCTACCTTCCCCACCTCGACTACGCGTTCCAGAAGTTCGGGCCCGGATCACCCGAGGCGCGGGATGCGGTCATCGAACTCGATGGCGTGCTCGGGCCACTCCTCGCGGAAGCCGAGACATCGGGCATCCGCGTGATCATCTCGGGCGAGTACGCGATCGAGCAGGCGAGCATGCCGGTTTTCCCGAACCGTGCGCTTCGGGAAGCCGGACTGCTACGCGTCCGTGATGAAGAGGCGGGCGAGCAGCTCGACCCGGGCGGCAGCCGCGCATTTGCGGTGTGCGATCACCAGATCGCGCATGTCTATGTCAGCGACAAAGCTGACATCGAGGCCGCGACGCGAGCGTGCGCATCGCTCGCTGGTGTTGAGCGCATCCTCTGCGACGAAGACCGGGGCGATCTCTCCCATGCAAGGGCGGGAGATCTCGTCCTAGCCGCGAAGCCAGGTGCGTGGTTCGCATACCCGTTCTGGCTGGATCATGATCGTGCACCGGATTACGCTCGGACCGTCGATATCCACCGAAAACCCGGATACGACCCATGCGAGCTGTTCATTGATCCCGCGATCCGATCCCCGAAGCTCGCGATTGGTTCGCGCCTGATCCGGAAGAAGCTGGGGATGCGAACGCTTATGGATGTCATCCCGCTCGATGCTTCGCTTGTCAAGGGCACACACGGTCGCGTCGGACCGGACGCGCCGAGGCCGCTGATCATCGGGCCGCGCGTGCCGAGCGGTGATGGACCGATCGCGGACACCGAGGTGCATGATCTCATCTTGGATCATCTGTTCGCCGACTGAATCAACCGGCTAGAGATCACGGACGGTCGGCCATGCGATCCGAAACCAAGGGGTGAATCGCTCTGGCGCCTCACGGATCTCGGCGTCGAGATCAGCGGGTGAGATCCAGCGCCAGTCATCGGCCTCCGATGGATCCGGGGCTGGGTCTTCATCGCAGACCGCGGTGCAGACATGGTCAAGCTCGCGTTCGATGAGGCCACCAACGGGGTCGCTTGCCTCATAGAGGAAGCTGAACCGTGGCGTGCAATCGGCGTGGAGCCCCATCTCCTCGCGCAACCGCCGGCGAGCCGCGTCGGCTACGGCCTCGTTCGCGCGTGGATGGCTGCAGCAAGCATTCGTCCAGAGCCCTCCGAAGTGGTATTTGCTGGCCGCACGACGATGGAGCAGGGCACGCCCGCGCGAGTCGAAGACGAAGACGCTGAATGCCCGGTGGAGATGCCCGGGCGGTTTATGGGCTTCAAGTTTCGGCATCGTACCGATCGCATCGTCCTGCTCATTGACCAGGACCACGTGCACGGTGTCAGGGGGGGCGCTCTGGGAGATCGGGTCAGCCATCCGGGCCGGTCTTCGCAGCCCGAGGCCCGGCGGTTGCGGCTCAACTTGCCGCTCAACAGGGGTCGGGGTGGCGCTGAGCGTATCATGCCTCGGGGCCCACCCGGGGCCGGCAGGGAGGCCGGCGGAGGGACGATCACGGGCCTGGATTTGATGGAGCGCAGGGCCCACAGATGAAGTTCAAGAACAGCATTCTCGAGGCGATCGGTGGAACTCCGCTGGTCAAGCTGAACCGCGTCACGACGCCGGATATGGCGGATGTACTCGTCAAGTGCGAGTACATGAACCCCGCGGGGTCCATTAAGGACCGGATGGCGTTCTGGATCCTCAAGCGCGCCGAGGAAGAGGGCCTGCTCAAGCCCGGCGGGACCATCGTCGAGAATACGAGCGGGAACACCGGCATGGGAGCCGCGATGGCCGCGGCTGCGAACGGATACCGCGCTGTGTTCACCATGCCCGACAAGATGAGCCGCGAGAAGATCGACGGGCTCCGCGCTTTCGGCGCGGAGGTGATCATCACACCGACCGATGTCCCGGGCGACTCACCCGATCACTACGTGAACGTCGCCAAGCGAGTCGCCCAGGAGACACCCGGCGCGTTCTACATGGACCAGTACCACAGCCAGTGGAACATCGAGGCACACTATAAGCTCACTGGCCCTGAGATCTTCGAAGAGACCGACGGGGGCGACGTGGACGCGGTGGTCGCCGGCACAGGGACCGGGGGCACGATCAGCGGCATCGGACGGTACTTCAAGGAGAACAACGCCCGCGCCAAGATCGTGGGCGTGGATCCTCTCGGCAGCGTCCACTACCACGTGTTCAAGACGGGCGTGCCCAGCACACCCTACGTCTACAAAGTCGAGGGTCTGGGAGAGGACATCGTCTGCCGCGCGTTCGACCCGAGCGTGGTCGATGAAATGATGCAGGTTTCGGACGCCGAGTGCTTCTACACCGCTCGGCGGCTGGTCAAGGAGGAAGGGCTCTTCTGCGGTGGCTCCTCGGGCGGAATCGTCCACGGCGCGATGCGAGTCGCCAAGGAACTGGGCCCCGGCAAGACCGTGGTCGCAGTGCTGCCCGACAGCGGCGGGCGATACCTGAGCAAGTACCTATCCGACGACTGGATGAAGCTATACGGTTTCGGCGACGATACCAGGAGCGAAGGCCTCGTTGAGGAGCTCATCACAACCAACCGAGCAACGCCCATCACGGTCAGCGAAGACGAAGCGCTGGGCCGCGCGATCGAGTTGATGCGCGAGAACGGCGTGAGCCAGTTGCCCGTGACCGGTGCTACAGGCACGCCGACGGGGATGGTTCACGAGATCGACGTGCTCCGCGGGATGCACGGCGGGGGTGTAGACCCCGCGGCGCCCATCAAGAGCGTCGCGACCGAACTCGCAGGCGTGGTCCATCCGAAGGCTCGAATTGAAGAGCTTTTCCCGATCTTCGACCGCGATCAGGTCGCGGTGGTGGTTGATTCGGGCCGCGCCGTTGCGGTGCTGAGCCAGATCGACCTGATCGACCATCTCGCGGGGCGTGGTGCTGCCGCAACGGCAACCGCCTGATCCGAGAACCGAGACACCAGACCGAGGAACAACCATGGCTTCCAGCGACCAAGGCTTCGGGACCCGCGCGATCCATGCCGGCCAGCGGCCCGATCCCACCACCGGCGCGATCATGACCCCGGTCTATCAGACCGCGACCTTCGTCCAGGATGCGCCGGGCGAGTTCAAAGAAGACTACGACTACAGCCGCGCCGCCAACCCAACGCGGAAGGCGTTGGAGCGAAACCTCGCGAGCCTTGAGCACGCCAAGCACGGGCTCTGCTTCGCCTCGGGCGTCGCGGCGACCAGTGCAGTGCTCCACTGCATGGAGTCGGGCGACGAGGTCCTGCTGTGCGACGACGTGTATGGGGGAACGAACAGGCTGTTCAACCGGATCTTCAACCGAGCCGGCCTCACCACCCGCATGGTGGATATGACCGATGCTGATGCGCTCAAGGCCGCGATCACACCTAAGACGAAGCTGGTCTGGCTCGAGACCCCCACCAACCCGACGCTCAAGATCGTGGATATCGCACTGGTCGCGGAGATCTGTAAGAGCGCCGGGGTCACCCTGGCGGTCGATAACACTTTCGCGACGCCCTATCTCCAGAACCCACTGAAGCTTGGTGCTGACAT
Organism: Planctomycetota bacterium; assembly: GCA_039186605.1. Taxonomy (GTDB): domain Bacteria; phylum Planctomycetota; class Phycisphaerae; order Phycisphaerales; family UBA1924; genus JBCCZZ01. The sequence goes on from JBCCZZ010000008.1 coordinate 30,817, forward strand.
CGTGTGCCACTCGACTACCAAGTACATTGGCGGTCACTCCGATGTCGTCGGGGGAGTGTTGCTGACCAACAGCGACGAGTGGTACGACAAGCTGAAGTTTGTCCAGCTCTCCGCCGGTGCGGTCCCGGGCATCATGGACTGCTTCCTGCTGCTCCGCTCAACGAAGACGCTGCATGTGCGGATGGAACAGCACTGCAACAACGCCGAGACGATCGTGGATTATCTGACCAAGCACGCCGCGGTCGAGCGCGTCGTTTACCCGGGCCTTGAGAATCACCCACAGCACGCCCTGGCGAGCAGGCAGATGAAGCGGTTCGGCGGCATGGTGACCATCTTCTTGAAGGGAGGGCTTGAGGCCTCTCGCCGCATGCTCGAGCGGACGGACCTGTTCAGTCTCGCCGAGAGCCTGGGCGGGGTTGAATCCCTGATTGAGCACCCTGGCATTATGACTCATGCCTCGGTGCCACCTGAGCAACGCGAGAAACTTGGGATCAGCGACAGCCTCGTACGGCTCAGCGTGGGCATCGAGGATGCGCAAGATCTGATCGCCGACCTCGACGTCGCGCTCGGCTAAGAACTCAAACAACTGCCATATAACGGCTTAGTGGCCTTCGCCGAGAAGGGCAAAACGGCTACGATCCCGGGCCGGGTGGAGCCATCTGGCGCATCCGGTGGGAGGTGGCCCGCGCCGAGGGAGTGGTGTGGGCCAGAGAGCCGCGGCACGGCCCGCGGGCGGGACAGCCGCCCACCGGGCGCCCGAGCGGAGGGACTTGAAGATGGGTTCTGGTCACGGGACGGCCTTCGTGCGCCGCACGAGGTGGCACCATGCTCTAGCGCTTGCCGCTGGGCTCGCGATCGCTTCACCTGCGGCATTGGCTCAGCAGGGTTCGAACGATGCCGCGTTCTACGCCGCAAACGGCTTACTTGAGCGGGGCCTCTATGACCTCGCGATCGATGAGTATCGGGGCTTTCTGCAGGCCAATGAGGACAGCGAGCATGCGGACACCGCCCGCTACGGGCTCGCCGCCTCGCACGCGGCCCTCGGGCAGGACCGCGAGGCCATCGCAGCCCTGAATCAGTTGAGCGATCCGGTCCGTTTCGAGTTCGCGGCCGACGCAGGGCTCCTCCGCGGACGGTCCCTCTTGCGCCTGGGCGATGCCGCTGGCGCCGCGGCGACCCTTGGCGGAGTGCTCGAACTGCACGGCGATCACGCGGTCGCCCCCGAGGCCGCCGCGCTGTACGCCGAAGCGTTGCTTGGCACCGGGGATGCCCGGGCCACCGCCCGCGCGGCCCAGGCCGCGGCTGAGCGCCCACAATCGCCGAGCGTGAGGCAGCGGCTTGAGCTGATCTGGGGCATCGCGCTCGTCCGGCTTGGTGACGACAACAACGCTGCATCGCGGTTTAGCGCGGCCTACGAGATCGACACACCGGGCCCCGTGCGTGAGCAGGCTCTGCTCCTGCTCGCACAGAGCCTCGAGCGGACCGGCAACGATGAAGATGCGGCGGCGGCCTACGACGCGGTGCTCAACGGCACAGAGGACGGCCGCACGCCCGACGCGTTGCTGGGCGCGGCCCGCATTCATCGCCGGGCGGGCAACGACGCGCTCGCTGCTAGCCGCCTCGACCAGGTGCTGCGCCGTTATCCGGACAGCACCTCGGCACCGGAGGCGGCTCTGCTGCGGGGCCGCATCGCGCTCGAGTCAGGCGAGCCCGACCAGGCGAGCGAGCTCTTCACGTTCGTAATTCAATCGGACGCGAACGAGCTGCGTGACGATGGTGTGTACTGGGCCGCGCGAGCCGCTCGGGCGCGAGGTGCTGATGCCGCCGCAGCGGAAGCACTAGGCGACTTCAGCCGGTTCTTCGAGGACAGCGAGCTCGTGCCGTTCGCAGACTACGAACGCGCTTCGGCGGTCTGGGCCTCTGGCGACGCCGAGAGTGCCGAGCCACTCTTTGACGCGTTTGGGAACAACCACGGCGGGCACGCGCTCGCACCAGACGCCGCACACGCGCTTGTTCAAGTGCGTCACGAGATCGGCGATGACGAGGGTGCTCTCGAGGCCGCCCTCGCCTTCGCCGAGGTCTTCCCAGATCATCCGCACGGCGTCGAGACCGAGTTCCTCGCCGCAGAGAGCCTGTTCATGCTGTCGCGCGACACCGAAGCGGCTGACGCGTACAGCGCATGGCTCGCCGCCAACAGCGGGCACGAGCGAGAAGAAGCGGGCCGGTTCAGGCTCGGGCTCACGCTGGCGCGACTCGGGCGGTTCCAGGAGGCCGAGCCGCTGCTGATCGAGTCTGCCGAGTCCGGCCAGACCGAAGCGTTCTACCGACCGGCGCTGCTGGCTCTGGGTGACGGCCGCTTTAGCGCGGGGCGTTACGCCGATGCGGAGCGCCCCCTGCTGCTCTTCACGGATCTTGCCGAGCAGGGCGAGGCAACCGCGGACGCATCGCTCAAGCTGGGTCTTGCTCGGATGCGGCTGGGCCGGCCTGACGAGGTGATCGCGCCGCTGCGTCAGGCGGCGGAGGCCGAGGGCTCGTCGGACCGGCGCGCACACGCGAGCTACGCGTTGGGCCGCGCACACGCCGGCGCCGGGGATCAAGCGGAGGCGTCGCGGACGCTTGAGTCCTTGGTCGAATCCGGCAACTCGGGCAGATTCGAGGCCTTTGCCTGCCGCGAGCTCGGGCTGCTGGCCCGAGCACGGGGCGACTCGCGTGCCGCCGAGGTGTGGTTCACCAGGGCTGCGGCGGCGGGCACCGGCGAGGTCGCCGCTGAATCGGCGCTCGATGCCGGCCGGACGCTGCTCGCAACAGGTTCGTACACCCAGGCCGCTGGCCGGCTCCGCGAGGCGAGACGGCTTGGTTCAGGCTCGGACGTTGCGCCCCGTGCCGTTGCGTCGCTTGTGATCGCGCTCGCTCGCGACGGGAGCGGCGATGCTGCGCTCTCGCTCGCAGACGAACTGACCGAGAGAGACCAAGTCGAACCCTCGGTGCTCGTCGCGATGGACTATGAGCTGGCCCGCGTGCTCGGGGCATCTGGCGAAGCTGAACGCGCCGAAACGCTTTTCCGGTCTGTGATCGCCGGGCCCGACGTGACGCTTGCGGCTTACGCAAGGCTTGAGCTCGGGGCAGCGCAGATGGATGAGGGCGACTTCGCGCTCGCGAGTTCAACGATCGAACCGCTCCTCAGTGATGCGCCCGATGCTCTTGAGGAACCCGCCCGGTACCGGGCGGGTGTCTGCGCGTTCGAGCTCGGGGATCACGGCCGCGTCGTTGGCCTGCTTGCGAGCTTCTACGACGACTTCCCGAACGCTGAGGTCGGCTCCTCGGCGGACCTCATGTGCGGCGAGTCGCTGATGGCACTGAATAGGCCGAGCGAAGCTGTCGAGCATCTCGAGCGTGCGGCCTCGACCGATGCTCCGGACGGGATCGCTGAACCGGCGCTACTCCGACTCGGAGAATCTCTCGCGACCCTCCAGTACTGGGACCGGAGCAGCGAAGCCTTCAACGCTCACCTCCAGCGGTTCCCGGACAGCGACCTTTGGTTCCAGTCACGCTTCGGTGTTGGCTGGGCGCTCGAGAACTCCGGAGATACGGGCGGTGCGATCCCCCAGTACCAGACCGTCGCCAGCCGGCACCGCGGGGAAACCGCGGCGCGAGCACAGTTCCAGATCGGCCAGTGCCTGTTCGCCGAGAACAGGCTCGAGGAAGCGACCCGCGAACTGCTGAAGGTGGACATCCTGCACGCCTACCCGGAGTGGAGCGCCGCGGCGCTCTACGAGGCGGGGCGCTGCTTCGAACAGCTCGGCCGGCTCGCCGAGGCTCGCGAGCAGTTCCGAGCGGTCACCGACCGGTTCGATGAGACCGAGTGGTCGAACCAGGCGCAGCGCCGTCTGGATCAGATGGTGGAGACCGCGCCCCCGGGGCGAGGCCGCTGATCGACGCTGAACGGGGCAAGGTGCAAGGACGACACAGACGGGAGCAAGCGGCATGATGGAACTGACGGACTACATCGCGACGGCGGCCGCTTCGGCACCGAACGCCGACAGTGCGGTCGCGGTGCAATCGGTGTGGGACTTCCTTGTCAAGGGCGGGGTCATGATGATCCCGATCGGGCTGTGCTCGCTCATCGTGATGACGGTGACCATCGAGCGGCTCATGGTTCTCCGCAAGAGCGCGGTGATGCCCAAGGGTCTTGAGAACGCGGTGAACAAAGCACTGAACCAAGAGACCGGCGCAAAGACCGCGGCGCTCAAGGCGTGCAAGAACTCGAACTCACCTCTCGGACGCATCCTGACGGCGGGTGTATCGGTCGCGGGTCGCCCAATCGAGGCGGTCGAGCGCAGGCTCGCAAACGCCGGGGAGCACGAGCTCTTCGACCTTCGCAAACGGATGCGCGTCCTGAGCGTGATCGCGGCCGCCGCCCCGCTGTTGGGCCTCGTCGGCACGATCTTCGGCATGATCAAGGCGTTCCAGACGGTCGCAGAGTCGGGCGAGGCGCTGGGCAAGACCGAACTCCTCGCGGAGGGAATCTACGAAGCGATGATCACCACCGCGGCCGGCCTGCTCGTCGCGATCCCCGCGATGATGCTCTACCACTGGCTCAGCGGCAAGATCGAGCGGCTCACACGCGAACTCGACCGGATCTGCGTCGCGATGGCCGAGCAGCTCGCAGGCCCAGGGAGCAACCCCGGGCGGCTGTCACTCACGAGCGACGAGTCAAGCGACACCCCGGCCCGCCCGGCGGCGGACGCGATCGGCTAAGCGGGAGACCGGACGCCAATGCTGCTCAAAAGCACCGCCAAGGACACCACACCCGTCGTCGAGATGACACCCATCATCGACATGGTGTTCCTGCTGCTGATCTTCTTCCTTGTCGCGACAACATTCCACCAGACAGAACGCGAGATGCAGATCGCGTTGCCAGAGACCGAGAGCGGCGGGCCCGTCACGCTGTCGCTCCGCGAGTTGGTGGTCAATGTTCTGGCCGATGGGTCGCTCGTCGTGGGCGGTCGGCCTGTCTCGATCGAAGACTTCCGTGCGATCGTCACGGAAGCGGTCGAGCAGAACCCCGAGCAGAAAGTCACGGTCCGAGGCGATCGCGCAGCGAGCTACGAAGCGGTCGCACGGGCATTGGACATATGCAAGGCAGCGGGCATCCAGGAGCCATTCCTCGATACGGTCCCAATGAGGTGAGCGTTTGAAGCGGTTCGCGCGCAAGGCGGTCGTCGGTGTCATCTGCCTGCTCATGGCGGGTGTGATCGCTACTGCCGCGTGGACGCTGGGCTCCAACAAGACCAGCTACCTCACCGATGGCGGCGGCATCAAAGAACGCGCCGCTGATGCACCGGTTCGCGATGTGCTCTGGACCGAGCCCGAGCGTTTGCCCGCGCCGATCAATCTGAGCGGGGACGACTACGAGCCCAGGCTGACCGCCGACGGCAAGTCGATGTTCCTCGTTCGAGGTCGAGCCGGCGACAACGCCGACATCTACACCTCAACGAACACCGATGGCGTTTGGTCTGACCCCGTCCCACTGGAAGGCATCAACACCGGCGCCGATGAGCTGGGCCCCGTGCCCACCGCCGACGGTCGGGGTCTGTATTTTTACAGCGATCGCGCCGGCACCCTGGGCGGGTACGACCTGTGGATCACCCAAAGGACCACCGAAGGCTGGTCCGAACCGGTCAATCTCGGCCCGACCATCAACAGCCCTGTGAACGACTACGGCGCTGCACCGACCCCGTCTGGCAACACCATCTACTTCGCGAGCAATCGCGCGGGTCCCGACGAAGAGCCCCACGCCGAGCCCTTTCGGCGCCACTACGACCTCTACCGCTCGGTGATGACCGACAAGGGCTGGTCCGAGCCTGCGTTACTGGGCCCAGCCTCTACCGAGTTCAATGAGGGCGCTCCCGCGGTCAGCCCCGTCGGCGACTTCCTTTACTTCTCGTCCGATCGACCTGGCGGCGCTGGCGGGTACGACCTGTACCGCGCCCGCCTGACCGATGCGGGCATCGGTGTGATCGAGCCGCTGGGCAGGCCCGTGAACACACCCGGGAACGAGCTTGATCCGGCGCCGAGCTTTGACGGGTTCGTTCTCCACTTCTCGTCCGATCGCGGTGGCGCGGCCCTCGATGGCGGCGTTCCGGAATACGACGTCTATGTTGCCCGATCGCGCGAGGTCTACCGCACGATCATCACCGAGGGCGCATCGCTCGACTGGCTGGCGCTGCTCAAAGAGTTGTGGCCCTGGCTGCTGCTCCTGGCGATCCTGTTGACGCTGATGGGTATCGCCCTCGCATTGCTGCGTGACTCAGCGTTCAAGAAACGATGGGCAACACTCAGCCTGCTGATGCAGTGCCTCATCCTCTCTGTATTGCTCCACGCCATGCTCGCGGCATTGTTCACAGCGTGGCACGTGAAGACGAGGCTCGAGGGCCTGCTCGACTCCGACGGTGGCACACGGATCGCGTTGGTCTCCCGCGCCGCGGGGTCCGGCGCCTCAGGGATCGCGGCCCAGGTGCGCGGCGCGTTCACCGAGGTCGAGGTGACGCCATCAGAATCCGAGCCCGCACCGACCTCAGAGATCGTCGCGCCTGAGCCATCGGACGCAGTCGCTACCCCATCGGCTGGCGCTTCGACCCCGCTCGCCGCATCGAGGTCGGAGCTGTCTCCGCTTGAGTTCGCGAGCGCCACACCATCGGCACCGGCCGTGACACCGACCGCGAGCGAGCCGGAGGCTGCGCCATCGGCCTCGCCTTCGGCAACACCCGCGGTCCGCGTTGCAACGAGGGTTACCGAGGCCGCATCAGAAGCACGACCCGTTGCTTCCACCTCGATGCCCGAAGCCGCGTCGCCAGCAGCGCCCGCGGCGACACAGGCGATCCCGACGGACACGTCGTCAGCACCGGTGCAAGCAACGGGCCGGCTCGCGGCGAGCCGCGCCGAAAGCAGCGCCGAAGCGCCCGCGGCCTCGACCGCCGCGTCGGCGTCAGCCGCGATGGTGGCGAGCACACCAGCCATCGACGCCCGTTCGTTGCGCGGCCCCGAAGCGAGAGAGGCCCAGAGCGCCGCGGAGGCATCGGTGCGGGTTACTGTGACCGCGCCCGATTCGCCCGCAGCTGCTCAGGTTCCTGATTTTACGGCGGACGCGAGCGGGACACCAGAACCGACCGCTGCACCGATGGTCACGACCGCGAGCCGCGGAGAGGCCTCTGGCTCCGCGTCCACGGCAACGGACATCCCGACGAGTTCTGTCTCTTCGCTCCCAACGCTCGCGAGCAACGTGAGTGAGGCGAGCCCGACCGCCGCACTCCCGGCGACGGGTCTTGAAGCGGTCGATGAGACCGCGATCCTCGATGCACCGCGCCCATCACAGGTTGCTGTCAACCCGGCACCAGTGATCTCAGGTGTTGAGCCTTCGAGCATGGCGGTGCCTGACGTGAACGCCGCGTCGCTGAGCGCCGATCGTGGTACCGTGTCGGCGGCCAACGCCGCGGAAACTGTCCCGCTCGCGACACCCACACGGGATGTCAGCCCGCCCTCCCTCGGTGGCCCATCCGCCGCGTTCGCCGCGGCGCTTCCCTCGCCCGCTACCGATGCTATTGACGAAGCCGAGGCACTCAACACCCCCCGCCCCACGCAGGTCGCGGTTAGCCCCGCGCCATCGATCTCCGGTGTTGAACCCTCGGGAATGGCGGCACCCGATATCGCCGCGGCATCGCTCGATGCACGCCGCGCAGCGGTCACAGCAACGACGGTCGCCGCAGATATCCCGAGTTCGACAAGGGGCTCAACGCTTGACTTGCCCACACTCGGCGGCCCACCCACCGCGTTCGCGGCCGCACTTCCCGGGGCGCCCGCGGATCCGGCAGACCTTGAGGTCGGGCCGACCCTAGAACTGCTCGGAGCCTCGGAGCGAGCGCCCGACCTCGCGCTCTTCGAGGGTGATCTGAGTGCACCGCTCGCGGCGCCACCCGACCCGGACTCCGCGGACCTCCTCGCGAGCCGTCTCAGGGGTCCGGTGCCCGACCTCGCCGCGCCGGTTCCTTCTTTGTCGAGTCCGCTCGAGCTTCCCTCGGCTCCTGTCCCGAGCCTCGCGTTCAGGAGCGCTGCGCCGCTGCCAACCCAGGCCCCGGCCCCCGAATCGCTACTCATAGCAGGTAGCGTTATCGACGCCGAGACCATGCTGCCCGTTGCCGGTGCGATCGTGCGCTACGACGCTGACGGTGGTGATCAGCTCCGGTTCCGCACGGGGGAGGACGGGACCTTCGAGCTCACGACGCTCGAGCTGCCCGACGTGTTCGCGCTCACCGCTGTTCGTGCTGGCTATGAGCCTGGCGCGAGCGAAGGCACACTGCGCGGCGTCCGCCGAGGCGCTCCAATTGAGATCTTCCTCACACCTGAATCACGGTTCACGGTGGCACTCGAGGAAGAGCCTCGCGTGCATCACCTTGGCAACGACTCGTTCAGCGGACGCGTGAACAGCCAGTTCCAGCGCCAGAGCGAGGGAGAGGTCTACGAAGCGGAGTTCTTCCTGCCGGCTGACGCCGCGCCCCCGAATGTAGGATCGGCACGCATCGTCATGCTTCTCAAGGGTGCTCAGACCGAAAACCCGATCTGGATAAACGGCAGGCGCCTCGATGACACGCTCACCGATTCGCCCGAGAGCGGTCGGTACGAGGAGTGGTCCGCGGATGTCCCATCGGCTTGGCTCCGACCCGGACGGAACACGCTCCGGATCCGAAGTGTCAACGCCCCGGGCACAGATATCGACGACTTCGAGTTCGTCAACGTCCGGATCGAGATCGAACGCGGACAGGGCGAAGCGGAGCTGTAGGGCTCACGTGCCGGGTGTCAACCCGGTGAATCGCATCCCGCGATCGAGTAGGCTGTAGGTTCCTTACCGGACCGGTGAGGACCGTGACCGGTATCCGTGCGGGCTGGTGCTGGCGATGCGGGCGTTCGCCCCGCGATGTGTGTCGGCGACGACCTACGAAAAGAGACCCCTGATGAAGAGCATGCGTTGGACCTCGTTGACGCTCCTGGTGACGAGTGTCGCGATCACCGGCTGCGCCTCGGCGTACGCCTCGGGCCACCACAGCGAGGATGAGGCGGAACACAACCACTGGTTCGGCAGCCTGGAGTGGCGCAACATCGGGCCCAGCCGAGGCGGGCGAAGCGTCGCCATCGCGGGCGTTGTGGGCGACCGGCACACGTACTACATGGGCGGCACCGGCGGCGGTGTCTGGAAGACCACCGACTCAGGCGAGCGTTGGGAGAACATCTCTGACGGGTTCTTCAAGACCGGCAGTGTCGGCTCGATCAAGGTCGCCCCGAGCAACCCAAACATCCTCTACGTGGGCATGGGCGAACACGCCCCGCGTGGCAACTTCAGCCACGGTGACGGTGTGTACAAGTCCTCCGATGCAGGCAAGACCTGGACCCATCTGGGCCTGGAAGACACCCGCCAGATCTCGTCGGTCGTGGTCCACCCGGATGATCCGGATGTCGTGTATGTCGGCGCGCTCGGACACATCTACGGCGCCGACGAGAACCGCGGCGTGTACCGCACGACGGACGGCGGTGAGACCTGGGATCTGATCAAGTACGTGGACGATACGACGGGTGTGTCGTCGCTATCCATGGACCCACACAACAGCAACGTGCTTTATGCCGGCTTCTGGACGATCCAGCGCACGCCATGGAGCATGTCATCTGGTGGTGACGGGAGCGGGCTCTACAAAAGCACCGACGGCGGAGAGAGCTGGGAAGAACTCACAGAGGGCTTGCCGGAGGGTGTCAAAGGCAAGGTCGGTGTAAGCGCAAGCGCCGCGAAGCGTGATGTGGTGTACGCGATCGTGGAGGCCGATGATGGAGGTGTGTTCCGTTCGGACGACGCCGGCGCGACCTGGACCAAGACCAACGAGCAACGCGACCTACGCCAGCGGGCGTGGTACTACAGCGTTATCCAGGCGGACCCGCAGGATGTGGACACGGTGTACGTCATGAACGTGCAGTTCCACAAATCAACCGATGGGGGGAAGAGCTTCGAACGGATCCGCGTGCCCCACGTGGACAACCACGATATCTGGATCGACCCAGAGGACAATCAACGCATCATAAATGCCAACGACGGCGGCGCGAACATCAGCTTCAATGGCGGCGCAACCTGGTCGCGCCAGAGCAACCAGCCAACAGCGCAGTACTACCGTGTCACCACCGACAACAGTTACCCGTACCGCGTCTATGGCGCCCAGCAGGACAACTCGACCATTAGCATCTCGAGCACCAACCGGCTCGGCCGCTGGGAGCGGGATTGGTACCCCGTCGGCGGCGGCGAGAGCGGGTACATCGCGGTGCACCCCGAGGACCCGAACCTGGTGTACGCCGGGAGCTACTTGGGCTTCTTCACCCGCTATCATCACGACCTGGGTAAGACCAAAAGCATCCACATCTGGCCTGAGAACTCGATCGGCGCCGGGCCTGCAGAACTCAGGCACCGGTTCCAGTGGACGTTCCCGATCGTCATCAGCCCGCACGATCCGGAGACCATCTACGCGGGTGGCGAGCGAGTTTTCCGCTCGACCAACCGTGGCGACAGCTGGACCGCGATCAGCCCCGACCTCACCACGAACGACAAGTCGAAGCAGCAGTCCTCGGGTGGACCCATCACCCAGGACAACACGAGCGTGGAGTACTACTGCACGGTCTTCGGGATCGATGAGAGCGTGCTGCTTCCTGGTCTGATATGGGTCGGCACCGACGACGGCAAGATCCACGTGACCGGCAACGCCGGTGCGAGTTGGACCGATGTCACGCCTCCCGCGCTCGAGGTCGACTCGCTGGTCAACACAATCCACGCGAGCAGGCATGACGCGGATACGTGCTATGCCGCGGTGACCCGCTTCAAGCACAACGACTTCACACCATTGATCTACCGGACGACAGACCGAGGCGTGAGCTGGGACATCGTGACCGAGGGCATCCCCGATGGTGACTTCGTCCGCGTCGTCCGTGACGATCCGGGGCGTGAAGGTCTGCTCTACGCGGGCACAGAAACGGGTGTTTACGTTTCCTTCGACAACGGTGATACCTGGGAGAGCCTGCAGCTCGAACTGCCTCGTGTGCCGATCACCGACATGGAGGTCAAGGACAACGATCTCGTGATCGCGACCCAGGGACGGAGCTTCTGGATCCTCGATGGCCTTGAGGTGCTCCGCCAGATGGACCTGAACAGTGCCACCGAGTCGATCGCGCTCATGGCACCGCACCGTGCGTACCGCGAGAACTGGAGCCCCGCAACGGTTCACTTCAATCTTCCCAGCACCATCGAAGGCGAGGCCAAGCTCGCGTACCTCGATGATGAGGGCGAGGTGATGCGTGAGTTCGCCATCGACCTGAAGATCGAGGATCCCGAGCCAGAGGAGGGCGAGGAACCCGAGGGAGGGTCCGAGGCGGAAGCCGAAGCGTCGGACGATAGCGGAGGCGAAGCCGAAGAACGCGCGACTGCTCGCCGAGGCCGTGGCGCCCGCAGGGGCGGAGGCGGCGCCGGCATGGGCGGGCCTCCCAGCGCTCCCGGCCCGGGGCGTGACGCCCGCATCGAGGCCGAACCAGGGATGAACAAGCACAGCTGGAACTTCCGCCGCGAGGCTCCTGCGGTCGTGCCCGGCGCCGTTGGTTGGCCCAACCTCAGCCCGGGCGTCCGTGTGATCCCGGGGGACTACACCGTGCGGCTCACCATCGGTGAAACCGTCATCGAGCAGCCGCTGCTGATCGAGGGTGACCCGAGGCTGGATATCTCCGACGCCGACTGGTCAGCACAGGACATCCTGCTCGATCGGATCTACCGAACGCTTGACCAGACGCACGAGACCGTCAATCTGATCCGTGATATCCGCGGCCAGATCAGCGGCACGACCGCGCGTGTCCAAAAAGCTGGAGGCGATGACTCAGTCATGGAGGCCGCGAAGGCGCTGAACGAGAAGATCGACGAGATCGAGAACGCGTTGATCCAGACCAAGAGCAAGTCGGCGCAGGACCCCCTGAACTTTCCTGTCATGATCAACGACAAGCTCAAGGCCCTTATGTTCGGGGCTGACACGGATGGTCGCCCGAGCCAGGCCTACTTCGATGTCATGGACGACCTCGAACAGCGGCTCGCGCCCCACTTTGCCGCGATCAACAGGATCAAGGCCCAGGACATCCCGGCGTTCAACGAGGCTGTCGCCGCGGCTTCGGTGCCGGCGGTCATCCTTGAATCAGAGGACCCCGAAGGGGCCGAGGAAGCCCCGACCAGCATCGGAGGTGCTCGATGAACAAGAACATCACGCTCGTCACCTTGTCGGCTTCTCTCGTGTTCTTGCAGGGCTGCATCATCGTTGACGAAGACGAAGTTCAGGTCGGTGATGGCAACGCGGCTTTTCTCGCCGTGGAGCCTGGGCTTACCCCCGGCATCGCGGCTCACGTCGCCCACGCCGATCCGATCAACGATGCCTGGCTCAAGGCTCACTACTCCAAGACCGAGTACCTAGTCCCGATGCGCGACGGTGTGCGCCTACACACGGTGGTGTACGCCCCTCGCGACGACAGCCAGGCCTATCCGATGCTGATGCACCGCACGCCGTACTCCGCGGGCCCCTACGGCCCCGGCGAGTACCGCACGCCGCGGCGTTTTCATCCCAACGAGCCGATGATTCGCGAGGGATTCATCTTCGTGTTCCAGGACGTCCGCGGGAAGTTCATGAGCGAGGGCGAGTTCGTCAACATGACGCCCCATGTCGCGAACAAGCGGAGTGATCGGGATATCGACGAATCGACCGACGCCTACGACTCCATCGAGTTCCTGCTCGACACTGTGCCCAACCACAACGGACGCGTCGGCATGTGGGGCATCAGCTACCCGGGTTTCTATAGCTCAGCGAGCATGATCGATGCGCACCCTAACCTGGTCGCCGTGAGCCCGCAGGCGCCGATCGCCGACTGGTGGTACGACGACTTCCACCACCACGGCGCCGTGTTCTTGCCCCACGGCTTCAACTTCCTTACCACCTTCGGACTCCCACGCCCCGGGCCGACCGAGGACTGGTCGCCCCGCGAGTTTGAGTATCCCACCGTGGACGGCTACGACTTCTACATGGAGATCGGACCGCTCAAGAACCTCAACGGACCCGACTACGCCAACGGCCGCGTGGACTTCTGGAACAAACTTGTCGAACACCCGAACCGTGATGAGTTCTGGGAAGCCCGCGACATCATCCCTCATCTGAATAACGTCGCCCCGAACGTCATGACCGTTGGAGGCTGGTTTGATGCCGAGGACTTGTACGGCCCGCTCAAGACGTATTCGAGCATCGAGGCCAAGAACCCTGGCATTAACAACACGCTCGTCATGGGCCCGTGGGTCCATGGCGGCTGGGCACGAGGCGACGGCTCGCGCATCGGCAACGTGAACTTCGGACAGCGACCAAGTGTGTTCTACCAGCGGTACGTCGAGAAGCCCTTCTGGGATCAGCACCTCAAGGGCATCGGAACCGCAGACATCCCCGAAGCGTTGGTCTTCGAGACAGGCTCCAACCAATGGCGCCGTTTCGACGAATGGCCCCCGGCGGATATGGAGACGACCGAGCTGTACGCCCGGGAGGGCAATGCGCTCGTTTTCGAGGAGCCGCCGATCGACGAAGACGCCTTCGAGGAGTTCGTGAGCGATCCTGCAAAGCCGGTCCCTTACTCCGAAGACGTTTCGATCCGCATGACACGCGAGTACATGACCGACGACCAGCGGTTCGCCGGGCGACGTCCCGATGTGATCGTGTACCAGACCGAGCCGCTGACCGAGCCCGTAACGCTCGCCGGTGAGCTGCTTGCTGACCTCTGGGTCTCAACGAGCCAGGCCGACGCGGATTGGGTCGTCAAGCTGATCGACGTCCACCCGGGGCTGCACGAGGACTACGAAGGCATCCGCACCGGGATGCGCACCGGCGGCTACCAGATGATGGTTCGCAGCGAGATCATCCGGGGTCGTTTCCGCAACGACCCCGCCAACCCCGAGCCATTCATTGCGAACGAGCCGACAAGTGTTCGGCTCCCGCTCCAGGATGTGCTGCACACCTTCAAGCCGGGCCATCGGATCATGATCCAGATCCAGTCATCGTGGTTCCCGATGGTGGACCGCAACCCGCAGTCATGGGTTGACAACATCTTCCTCGCCGACGAGGAGGACTTCGTGAAGGCAACACACCGCATCCATCGTTCGGCGTCTCACCCGACCCGCTTCGAGGTCGGGGTGCTCCCGAACTGGCCGCCGAAAGACCGGCCCTAGGAACTGATGGGCTGATCAACCGGTTTCTCCGCACGCCTCGCGTTGTACGCGAGGCGTGTTTTTTTCCGCGCCCGGATCGGCATGTACCAGAGCCAGCCACCCGTTATGAGCAGAATCAAGAGGGCGGCCGCGGCGGGCAAAAACAGCCCTAGTTTGGTCCAATCACCTGCGAAGAACGAGCCATCATGGATCGCTTCGATCAGGTCGCTCCGCCGGTAGGCCGTCGAGATGACCTCGCCTGTGCGGGTATCGACCTGGACCTCCCATCGGTTGTTCGCTCTGACCTTCACAACCCCTCGCCCGGGGCGAACGTCGAGCCGATCCACATGATCCCAGGTCGAAACCTCAGCCTCGGGCACGCTCGCGGCCGCGGCGAGGATCTGATCGAAGCCGATCAAGAGGTCCGGTTCTGCTGCTCGTTCGGTCGGTGGCTGGACCCAACTCCACTGCTTCTTCATCTGGAGCAGCAGGCCGGTCGAAGTGATCACGAGTAGCGGGAGGAACGCGATGAGCGCGAGCCACCGGTGTGTCTTTCGTCCGTAGATATTCAGCCAGCGACGGAGGCTCCGGGATCCCATGGGGCATGCTATTCGGGTTGCCGCTCGCTGTTCGCACGCAATATGATGACTTCTCACGCATGCCTCAGCAGGCCCGCGCGTGGTTCCGGGAGCACAGATTTGTCAGACGAGTTCACGGCCGAACTCCTCCAATCCAGCGCGCGAGGTATCGCGTCGCGCGCCGCGACGGAGCTGTTGGACGCGAAGCCCCGGCTGGTCGAGCGTTTCCAGCCTTTCGCGTTCAGCCGCTGGCAAGACCACCTGGCCCATGTCGTGCTCGAACTCGCCGCCTCGGTCCGCGCCGGAGAGCCCAATCTCTTCAGCCGCTACGCGACGTGGAGCAGGTATGGCATGGAAATCCGAGGTGTTCAACCTGAGGATCTCCGCGATGCGCTGACGACGCTCCATATCAGCATTACCGAGGCGTTGCCGCCTGCCAGCCGCGATGTGGTCGCCGGTTACCTGGAAGAGGCAATCAGGGCGTTCGACCTCGCGGCGTCTTCCCCCGAGTCTCACGTCGATGCATCGACCGAGGCCGGGGCGCTCGCGATCCAGTTCATCACGTGCGTCCTTGAGAGCGACCGCCGCGCCGCGATCCGGGGCGTTGTCGATGCCGTCGATGCAGGCCTCTCGCTCGAAGACGCTTACAGCGAGGTGCTGCTCGTCGCGCAGCGCGAGATCGGTCGAATGTGGCACGCGGGCGAAGTGAGTGTTGCCGAGGAGCACTTTGTTACCGACACCGCGCGTACGACCATGGCGGTGATCAGCCAGCGCGATCCAGCTTCTCCGCCCAACGGCCACACCGTCATCGTCGCTTCGGTTGAGGGCAACGTGCACGACATCGCTGTCCGCGCGTTGGGCGATCTCTTCGAACACCGAGGCTGGCGTGCGGTTGCCATCGGCGCCGACCTTCCGGTCGAGGACGTCATCGGCGCGATCAGCGCCTTCGATGCCGATCTCCTCGCGCTCTCCGCGACACTCAGCACCCAAGTCGAAGCGACGAGCCGAACCATCCAGCGTGTCCGCGGGCTGGAGCAGGGCTCAGCCGTGCCCGTCATGGTGGGTGGCCGCGTCTTCGACCATGCCCCGGGCCTCTGGGAGCGGATCGGGGCCGATGGATATGCACCCTCGGTCCGCGAAGCCCCAGCAATCGGCGCGGATCTGATTGCCCACAAGAACGGCTCAGCGAGCTGAAACAGGCCATATAGGGCTGTTCGGGGACTGTCTGTTGCGACTGAGTCGCATCCACGACCCAATTCTGCCTAGACTCGCCCCATGACCGAAGTACCCACACACACACCAGAGACGGCCCCGGAAATGGGTACAACACGACCCATGCCGAAGCGTCTGATCTATGCCGCGTGCGGGGTGCTCAGCGTCATCATCGGGGCCGCGGGGGTTGTGCTTCCCGGTGTGCCGACAACCTTCCCGCTGATCGTGGCGCTCTGGTGCTTCTCTCGCAGCTTCCCGCAGCTCGAGGATCGTCTCGTGCGGATCCCGCTGTTCCGCCCCTACCTGCGGTACATCGATCGCAAAGAGGCGATGCCGCTCCGGGCTCGGCTCGGGACACTCGGGGTCATGTGGCTTTTTGTGCTCGCGAGCTGCGTCTGGATGACACTCGCCGGCGCTCCATGGTTTGCTGCGGCGTTCACCGTGCTCCTCGCACTTGTTGGATCGTGGTATGTATGGGGACTCGGCAAAGCACCTACCACAGAGGCTGAAGCGCTCTCAATACATTCCGACGAAGCAGAGTTCAGCGCCAATGCAGTGGCTCGCCCTCAGATCATCGTGGAGCGCAGCATAGAAGAACCGCTCGTGCCGGTCCTTGCATCCGCAGAGCATCCGCCGCTTGAGCAGGGCGTCGGCGCCTAAGCACACCCAACGCAATCCCCACCAAGCGGTCAGCGCAGTTCGATCCGATCGAGTGCGACTCTTACACGTGCGAGTTCGCTCGCGCCATCTGGTCGCGCAACGAGACCTGTCACACGCACAGGCTCACCAGCGAATGCCGCAGCATCTGTGCTGAGTGCTCCACCATCGCTATCTGTCACGATGTAATACCTCTGTGCCCCGCTGCTCGTGCGCGTCACAAGAACGGGCGGGATACCACCCCTTATGCACAACGCGGCGCAGGCCTTGTGCGTGCGTCCATCGCCGGGCTTCATCGCGCCGAGGTAGCACTTGAAGTCCACGATCTCACCCTCGAGCGTGTGCTCGCCGTACTCGATCCAAGACAGTCGGGAGGGGCTTCCCGCATCCGGTGTGATCGCGCCATCGCCCGGTTCGAGCTCGATCATGGTGCGCCCATCACGCTCAAGGCGCCATCCGCTGAGTACCACACGCGATCCGATCAGCTCGGCAATCAGCTCACGGGCGCCGAACTTGCCCTGCTCGACGAGCGGCAGGAGCTGGCGCGGCTCATCGGTCAGCAGCATGGGGTAGCCCGCATCCACCACAGTGCCTGACCACGTCTGCACGATCGACGTGTCCCAGGTCGCTTCGCCTGGGTCTCCTTGGCTGACCGAAATCACACCCGCCGAAAGCGCAGCGATCCAGAGTATCGCGGGCACCGCGATGCGCACGAACAGTAAATAGCGGCGCGGTGTCGGCAGGTAACCAACATAAATCGGCCCGTTGCGTGGCTCATCCATCCTCGGCATCTCCCCGCATACCGGCGGGCCCGAACCTGGCGGGCTCGACGGGTGTTCCCGGCGCGTTGGGCTCCGGGTTCACGAAGACGCGTCCGCCCTGGATGCGGAGCTCGTAGGTCTCGACCTTCTCGGTATAGGGTGGCGGCGACTGGCCCGACTCGGCGCGGTACTGGTAACCGTGCCAGGGGCAGGTGACACAGCCATCGATGATCTGGCCTTCCCCAAGCGGACCGCCCTGGTGCCGGCAGATGTTGCTTATCGCACTGAAGCGATCACCATCACGGAATACCGCGATCTTGGTCCCCCCACCAATGCACACTGTCCGCGCTCGCTTGTCCTGGATGTCGGCGGCCGCGCCGGCGTCGATCCAGCCGTCATCGGCTTCGGTATCAACCTTTGCATCGGCAGCCCGCTCCTTGAATGCGGCCATGATGTGCGCCGCGGAGACGAGCACTACACCCACGCCTAGGAGCGCGGGATAGAGCGGAGAGCGTTCGGCCTGGAGTGCCCCGAGCGCGACATGGAGTACGACGCACCCGTACGCGACATACACAAGCATGTGCAGCGACTTCCAGACCCGCGGCGACAGGTTTTTGAGCCAGAAGTCGTGGCTCGTTGATGCCATGACGAAGAAGATGAGCAACGCAAAAAAACCGAAAAGCTCGAACGGAACGCCGTGACGATCGGTCCCCGCGGGCGCCACAAGGAGACTGGTAAACGGGTCGTCCGGCCCGAAGAGCCCGTAGAAGCCGATCGCGATGAGAGCGTGGAGGAACGCGACGATGAAGAAGCTCACACCGAGATGCCGGCGGTTGTAGAGAAGCGGTGCGAGCCGATCGTCGAGGCGAGCCGCGGGCCCGATGAGAAGGATCACGTGGAGCAATACGACAGCACACGTACCCAGAGCGCGCATCACGAGGATCGGCGGCGTGATGTCTCCAGGAGATTGCCGCTGTGCCATCCCCACGCCCACGAATAGCACAAGGTACAGCGCGATCGCCGACGCGATGACAAGGTCATACAGCCGCTTGTGGCGGTTCCACTGGACGAGCTTGTACTCGACGCTCATGGCGTCGGCTCCGTGGGCTGATCCGGCACCTGATCAACGGCGGGCGGCTCGGCGCGGGTCAGCACCGCAAGCACAAGCGAGGCCGCGGCGGCCGGCGCGAGGAGTAGCCAAATACCGAGGTGCATCCGCCGCTGATTCCGTGTCATGCCCGCCTGCCCTTCAGCCAACGCATGAGCAAAATGGGCCACAGCGCGACCGAGCCCGGAAGCAATAGGATCCGGACACGGAGCGGCGCAGAACGCGCCACCTCATCGATCACAGCGATGCCCTTGGTGACAAAGGCCAACGCGAATACAACTCCAATCGCGATGTATGCCACTAGGACCGTGAGGAATACGGTGATCATCGCCTCCATCGTGGTCACCTCGTTCTTGGGTCTTCGAGCAGCTCATAGAGAAGGTTGTCCGCAAACTCGGGCACCTTCGTAAGTCCCAGGTGATCCGCGGAGATGAACTGGACTCTCGACCAGGGAACCGGCGTGCGTAGCTTGGGGGTGAACGCGCTGCCGAGCCGCTCGTCCATCAGGGCGCTCGCTCTGGTCACCGTGTTGTCACCCGGTGCAAACTCAGCGATCTCAAACGAGCCATCAGACTCGACAGTGACCGCACTCGGGGTGTCTTCGGCATCACCAGCAAAAAGCATCAGCTCAAGACCATCGGGCAGCTGGGCTGGCACATCGAGCGCGCGATGGAGCTGCTCAGCCTTGGCCAGGCACTTGGTGAGGTGGTCGATCGCGATGCGCCGACGCTCCTCAGGATCGTCCACGTCGGGGATCAGCCACTCAAGAATCCTGGCCTCGTCCGGATCAGCGAGACCCCACTCCAGATCGATCCACGTCTGCGGGTCATAGAGCGCGATTGGCTCGCCCGTCTCGGCGTGCACTACGCGAGCGTGCCGCTCACGCGGGAGCAGCTGATAGATCGCGGGCATCGTGCCGAGCAGCGACGCTCGGTAGTTCGGGAACAGGGGATTGAGATCCCACCCCCGAACGAGCTGCTGGAGGCTGAGCACCGAGCCGCCGCTGGGGGTGCCAATGAGTATGGCCTTGTCGATGTGGCGTGCCCCGGCCCAGGTCAGTTCGGGCAGCGACCCATCCTCGGGCAGCGGTTGGGTGCCGTACCGGAGGTAGTAGCGCAGGACCATCCCGCCCATCGAGTGCGCCACAACGTCGACCTTGACATCGGCGGAGGGCGGCAGCCCCTTGGCCTGCCGGACGGTCTCCCGCGCCGTGAGAATGAGCTGGTTCAGATATACCGCCTGCTCGGCGATATCCCGGCGCCAGTCATAGGCGTATTGGAAGCAGGTGTAATGCGCCCCCCCGTAGTCGATCGCACCTGACTCCCCGAGCATCTGATCTCGGTATCGGCCCGCGGCAAGGGTCCGGAGGATGTCCACATAGGCGCCGATCTCGAGGCCTCGGAAAATCGCGACATCAGCAACGACCACGTCGAGCACGTCTGTCGCGACCGTGTCGTCCCGGAGCTTGGAGAGCGGGACTCCCATCGCCATCGGCAGAGCCAGCTCACGGGCGCCCTCGGGGCGATCGGCGTCCGATGCGCCGAATGTGAAGGAACCCCACACCTTCTTGCCGCTGCTGGCCCGTTCGAGCTTGCTCCCGAGAATGCCGGGCAACACGACAACGGGCACACGTTCGTCACCGATCTCCCGCGCAGCTTGCCCGTAGATCGCGGCCAGGTCGGGCACAGGTTTGTCACCAGCGCAGCCGCTCGCAATGAGAGCAACACCGATCGCCCCGGCGGCCATCGACGCCGTCACCCACGACTTAAGCGAATCTACCAACGGGGTGCCCTCCCGGCTCACGAATGTGCAGCCTGAAACCCGAGCCCTCTGAGGGTGAAATTGTACACGAGGGCTTCATCTGTTGCAGGGGATCGCAAAAGACAGCGAGCCGCGCCCCACAAGGGACGCGGCTCACTGTTGATGTTCAGCAGAGAGCCGACCGGTTAGACCGGCCGGGGCTGAGGGTCAGTTGCAGCCCTGCAGCCAGAAGTTCAGGTAGTAGCCGAGGTCGTCGAGATCGACGACACCGTCCGCGACACCAAAGCCGGGCTGACCCTGGAGGGTCGCACCCGAGGTGGTCACGTCAGCAACCGAGGCATCGTTGGTCAGGAAGAAGCCGAGGAAGTAGCCGAGGTCATCGAGGTCGGCAGTGCCATCGGGGATGCCGAAGCCGGGCTGACCCTGGAGGGTCGCACCGGTGGTGGTGAGGTCGGCGACGCAGCCACCGAAGAAGGCGGCGTCGTTCGCGCCGACGCTGCCGTCGCCGTCGATGTCACCCTGGCAGTAGGTGGCGGGGCTGAGGCCCAGGTTGCCGGTGACGATGGCCTCGTCAGCCGCGTCGATGACACCGTCAAGGTTGATGTCGCCCTGGCTGGTACCGAGGATCGCGAAGATCGCATCGACGTCGGCCTGGTCGATGACGAGGTCACCGGTGAGGTCCGCGCTGAGGTCGGCGAACTGAGCCTCGAAGGGATCGGCCCACTCGACCGAGTTGGTGATCGTGTCGATCTGGAGCTGGCGGGTGATGTAGGTGATGTCGAAGCAGTCGACCACACCGTCAGCGGCCCAGGGCTGCCAGCCCGGAGCGGCGTCGAGGCTGCTGTTGGTGACATCGGCGCGGGCGTCGCCGGCGCTGTAGCTGCCGTTGGCCAGGGTGGTGCCGAAGGCGTTGCCGCCGGCGGCGTTGTCCAGGGCCAGGAAGTTGGCGGCGCGGTCGAGCGCACCACCGGTCAGGACGTAGCCGTCCGCGGCGTAGCGAAGGTCGAGGAGGTCGTAGTTGCCGTCCACGTTCAGGTCACCGATGATCTCGATCGAGATCTGGGTGCCCGGGGCGTAAGCGGCGCGGTTGGTGAGTGCGGTCCAGGCGTCGACGAAGTCGGCGGTGGTGACCGAACCGTTCTGGTCGAAGTCGAACGAGAGGCCGTTGACCGCGAGGGTCTGGACACCGTCGGCCAGGTTGGAGCCATCCTGAGCGGTGTAGCCGCTGCCCATGCCGCCGTCGGTG
Source organism: Planctomycetota bacterium (assembly GCA_039186605.1). GTDB lineage: Bacteria > Planctomycetota > Phycisphaerae > Phycisphaerales > UBA1924 > JBCCZZ01. The sequence goes on from JBCCZZ010000008.1 coordinate 52,436, forward strand.
TAGCTGAAGCCATCGGTGCGGACCGGGTTGGCGCCGAAGGTCGAGAAGGTGCCGAAGGTGTTGTAGGCCGGATCGGCGAGGGTGTTGGTTGCACGGGTGAAGCTCTGAACGGTGGTGTTCAGGAGCGGGTTCGGCAGCCAGCTCGCCGGCTCGAAGAGGTCCTGAGAGTAGTTAGCCGCGGCCGGAGCGATGAAGAACACCGCCATGGCCTCACCCGGGGTGAACAGGGTCGCGGCGCCACCGGGGGCGGCGTTCAGCGCGGCGAGCGAGCTGAAGAAGTTGTCGAGGTAGTCCGCAGCGTTCTGGTTCTCGATGGCAACCGGATCGCTGGCCGGGAGGGTGTAGTCACCGACCGAGGCGAGCACGGCCGGGCCGCCGACGCGCCAGCGGTTGGGGTTGCTGGGCTCGTTGTCAACGACGTTGTCGATGAACGGGCGGGCGCCGGTGTGGGTGGCGAAAGCGGTGCCGCCGGCATCGGTGCCGACCTCGTTGTCGTGGATGATGAGGAGGGTCTCGAGGCGGCCAGCACCGAGGTCGTCACCGATGAGACGACCCGCACCGGTGTAACCGATACCGATACGAGCGGCCTTGGTCTTGCCCTCCATACGGCTCGAACCACCGGCGTTACCCGGCGTGAAGAACGGACCAGCGTTGTCGTTCGTCGAGCTGTTGGCACGCTGGCCAACGTTCTCACCCAGGCCGTGGGCCGGGTCGATGTCGAACGAGCTGATGTAGGCGTTGTGGGTACCCGAACCGCTATCACGGGTGACCTGGATGATGTTCCAACCGTTGGGCAGGCGGCCCGACAGCAGGCTGTGCTGCTGCTCGGTGAACAGGATCGAGGTCATGCCGTGGCCAAAGTTGGTGATGCCGGCAACCGGGGTGTAGGCGATCGAGTTGTCGAAGACCGTGTTCTCGTCGGGGAACTGGGTCTGGTTGTTGAGGGCGCCGAGACTGCGGAGCTGCGAGTTGCGACCGCCCAGAACGACCGCCTCGGTGTCCGGATCGACAACCATGTCGCCGTCGATGTCAGCGCTGAGGCCATTCAGGTCAACCGAGCGCTTCGGGTTGAAGCCGTACCCGAGGTCACCCGGGTTGCGGCTGAAGTCCGCGGTGGACTCGTCGCCGACGCGGGCGAACCAGAAGGTCGGAACGTCCGACGGGGCGAGGTCGGTGTGGACACCCGAATCGGCCGGATCGGTCGAGTTGGTCAGGGCGAAGGTGCCGTCGGTGGTCGAGCGGTTTGGGGTGAAGCCCGAGTTTGCCGCGTCGGCCGAACCGACCGCCGAGCCGCCAGCCATGTAGAACTCACGGTTGACATAGGCATCCGAGGCGGTCCCCAGAACGCCGTTTGCCTCGTCGGCGGTGTCGTAGACGCCGCGACCACCGAGAGCGACGAGCTCGGCGATGCCGTTACCCGAACCGACCGCGCGGTAGTGGACCTGCCACCAGCTGGAGGAGTTCACGCCGTCGAGCGCGAGCTGATCGACCAGACCACCGCCTGTGGTGAAGCTATCGCCATCGACATCGATGAAGTCATTGGTCGAGGCCGGAGCGATGAAAAACTGCTCCTGAAGGGTGGCGCCAAAGATGTTGATTACGAACGGCTGGGCGGAAGCGATGCCGGCGGTGGCACCGCACGCGGCCAAGAGGGCCGCCTTCTGCAGGCTCTTCATGTGGTTCTCTCTTCGAATGGATCCTCAGAAGAAAAACGCCCGGCCCAACGCGGACCGGGCGGATATGACTCGTCAGAACTCAACACCCCAGTCCCTCTTGAACTGCTCGGTGTTGAGCTGATTGGCTCGGCGATTCCCGCTCATCGAGTAGATGTAGCGTCCCCATAGAGTCTCTGTGATAGTCTCTTCGAGCGTTACAGTCCGGCTACTGCCATCAAAGAAGACGTGGTTGCCCTTGCCGTTGAACTGGTAGCCGACAGAGAGCAGCGTCGGCCTACTCTCGATAAACCAGGGGCGGATCTCATCTAGATCGGCATCAACTTCGAGTTGTTGTGGACTCGGGTAGCTAAAGATACCTGGACCACCAACCGTTCCATCGGGGAGTGCAGCCGGGAAGTCCTGGGGGTCAAAGTTGCCACCAATGCCGAGGTTGCTATACCAACCAGAGATCGAGCGGTGCGACTTCGCAATGAAATCACCGCTGCCCAAGTTTTCACTGCCACCAACGTTCTGTGCGATGGTCTGCCAACGGTCACGATTGTCGAAAAATGTCACCCCAAGGATCAGATTCTGAGCGTCCTGGAGTTCACCGGACCGGACAAGTCGGTAAGTAGCCTTTGTCGTCTCGATGCCGGCGCCCCCCTCGAACTTGTTCCTCGGAATTACCGAGTCGTTCAGAGCAAAGGCGGTGCGGGGCACCTGGAGATCGATCGGATCAGAAGACGAAGGCACAGAACCGTTGGGAGTGACTTGCTCATCCTCGAAATGATCGGGGTTCGTGCCGGGCCATGTCCGGGGCGCACCACCTCTGGTCACGGCCGGTGATTCGAAAGCGTCTTGCGGCGTGTTCCCGCCCGAGTAGAGCAGATATGTCCAGTGCAGATACTTCTGGTCTGCGGGGATCTCGTTCCGCTGATCACGGATTTTCCAGACAGCCCGGTCCTCGTCGCGATCCACATAAACGTAGGAAGGCGGGAAGTAGCCAAAGTTTGTCTCGTAAATGATCAGTGCCTGGGCAACCGAACGCTGGTTCGACGCCTCACCAATCTGCTGCGCTTGGGTCCGTGCAGCGCCCAGTGCCGGCAACAGAATTCCGATAAGAATTGCGATAATCGCGATGACGACTAGAAGTTCGATGAGTGTGAACCCGGTGATCGCTCGATGCCGGGTGTATGACCTTCGGGAAAGGGTCCGATTCAACGCTCGCTCCCGTGTGGCGCCAGGCGCCGGTTCCGTGTGTGTGTGTGCCAACAGACCTCGGGCCGTACTAGCCCGCTGTCTTGATGAGTTGAAATCGTAAGCCGAAGCATGCACAGCCTGGGGCTGTGCGATTACCTCTAAACGTTGTGCAAACACCCGTACCTGATGGAGCGCGTGCAAACCAAAGCGGTATGGGGTGTTACTGATGCCTCGCGCGTTTCGCTTAGCGGAACTTTAATGATGCCAAGCGCGGCTCACATCCGGGCGAGTTCACCAAGCCGAATCTCGTCAGCATGGGGGACGGGCTCCGTCGAAAGATGCCTCTCACCAAGGACCACGACACGGATGTGGCGGTACGCTGGTGAGGGCCAATCACCGCGCTGGATCGAAGCGCGAAGTACCCACGTCCCATCTTCTTCGCGCTCGAGATCGAACCTGGTCAGGCGGAAAGCGCCGTCTTGGTGGTCATGCCCATCGCCCGAATCCTCGTAGAGCGTCCCGGTCGCGCGCCCTCGCTCATCGGGTGAGCAGACAAGCGTGAGTTCGGCCAGTTCGTAGTCCTCGGTGCTCTGAACGACAGGCCCCATGGGGACGATCGCCCCGCCTCGGATGGACAAATCCGCAAGCCGGCGATCTCCGTCGTGCTCAATCGGGTCGAAACGACGCCAGATACCCTTTGGCCGAGCGGGCGCATGATCCATCCCGGCGGTCGCTTTCGCTTCAACGAGGACTGCGTCACCCAACAAAAACGCGTGATCCTCGCTCCGCAGGCCGGGGTCCTTCGGATCGGCGAAGAACACAGGCCTGCACACCGGCAAGCCCGTCTCGTGAGCCTCGCGGAACAGCGTGTAGAGATAAGGAAGGAGGCGGTAGCGCCGCTCGATCGCTCGTCGGCAGGTGGTCTCGACGGCATCACCGAATACCCAGGGCTCCTTATCGATGTTCTCCTTGGTCGCGTGACCACGAGCGAACGGGAGCAGGGTCCCGAAGCCGTACCACTGCGCGAACATCTCGGGCGTGCCCTCGCCGAAGAAACCTCCGAGATCCGGCCCAACGAACGGCTGGCCCGAGAGCCCCATGTTCAGCACCATAGAGATCGACCACTGCACGTCATTCCACGTGCTGTTGTTGTCCCCGGTCCAGGTCGCGGCATACCGGTGCCCGCCTAGGAAGTTTGATCGCGTCAGGATAAAAGGCCGCTTATCGGGCGCAGCGCGCTCGAGCCCTTCGCGGCTCGCGCGGACCATGAGCATGCCGTACACGTTGTGATATCGAGCGTGCAGGTCCGCGGGCAGATCGAGGCCCTGCCATGACCCGCCGGCATGCCTGTTGGTCTCTGGCATGTCGCTGTCGATGACCGCGGGCTCGTTCATGTCATTCCAGACACCATCGACACCCTGCGCGAGAAAGTCCTTGTAAAGCCCGGCCCACCACTCGCACACATCACCACGAGTGAAGTCCGGCCAGACACACTCGGGTGGCCAGACCTTGCCCACGAAGGGCTTCCCGCTGTGGTCCTTGACCCAATAGTCCTTCTCGGTGCCCTGGTCGTAGATGAAGTATCCAGCCTTCGCCTCCGGCGCCGGATCGATCATCCAGACACCCTTGAACTTCCGCTCGTGGAGGTAGCCGCTCAGGCCTTTCGGATCCGGGAACTTCTCCTCGTCGAAGGTGAAGATCTGATACCGATTCATGTAGTCGATATCCATCCAGATGACATCGCAAGGGATGGACCGATCGCGGAAGCCGTCTGCGATCTCCTTCACGCGGCTGTCCGGCTCATAGCTCCACCGGCACTGCTGATACCCAAGGCTCCAGAGGGGCGGCATCTGCATCGTCCCAGTCAGCTCGGCGAGTCCCTTGAGAACCTCCTGCGGGCTGTCGCGATCGATGACGTAAACAGGGAAGTCAGGGCCGCTCGAGCGGAACGTGATCCCTTCGCCAAGATCGATCTCGCATCGCCATGTTGTGTCGGCGAGCACACCGAACGCCGAACCATCGGCCCGCACCGCGAGGACCCACGGGTGGCTCTGATACAGCGACGGGTTGCGGTCGGTGTAGCACGCGCAGTCGCTGTTCCAGTTGACGATCTTGCGCCCGTTCCGACGCAGCGGGCCCGCGGTCTCGCCCGTCCCATACAGATCCGTCCCCGGTGCCACCCACACATGAGCGATGCGTTGGCCATTGCGGCGGACCGCAAACTCCGGGCGGGCGCCGAAGGCTGCTGGTGCCGGGCCTTTGGACTCGAGTTCGGCGACCACCGCGAGTGATGGCTCGGCATCTTCGGGCTTGAGCGTCTGCGGGAAGAATCGCGCGATGCCGTCACCGATTAACTGGCTCTCGCCCGCCGGCACATACCGCTCGGCCTTGCTCATGCCAATCGCGCCGAATGCGCGATCGATAACCGTCCGAGTGCCGTGATGGCGATGCTTGCTCTTCTCACTCATATCTGTGAATTCCCCGACCAAAGACCAAGACGCACACGCCCCCGCCGGCGGGTGATCCCGGACCGACAAGGGTACACAGGCCGGCAGCACGGGTGAACTCGTTTAGGCATCGTCTTGGGCAGGCGGACGGGAACCGAACCGCCGTAGCACACTCAGGATCACGGGATCGACAAGCTCGGCCCGCCAGCCCTCGACCGAAGTCGCAGCTCCGGTTCGGACCGCCCTCAGGGCGATATCCGAGATCGACTTCCGGCTCATCACCAGAGACTGCGCCACCGCGAGCGCCTCGCACCGCTCGCCCAGACCGGCCCAGGCGTGCGCCATGGCCTCCTCCTCACGCTCGGTGGGCCTTGGTCGCCTCAGCGGTGCCGGGGGTCTCGGCCCCTCGAATACGTCGCGGACCACCGCGGCAATGTCCTGCGCCAGCTCGCGTCGGACCACCTTCGGAACCCCAGCGATTCTCTTGAGCTGATCCGCCTCGACAACACGCTCCGTCGCGATCTCGAACAGCAGCTCATCGTTGATCAGTTCTCGGGGCGAGATATCTCGCTCGCGCGCGACACCCTCGCGCCAGACGACGAGCGCTCGAAGCGCCGCTTTCGGCCTGAGCTTCATCTTGCTCACACCCTTGGCCTTGAGCTTCCGCGTCGCCGGATCCGTTCGGTAGATGCTGAGGTCGGCGAAGTGCTCGAACTCCGCGTCGGCCCAGCTTGTGCGACCCATCTCATCGAGCCGGGCACGGAGCCTCTCAACCAGCAGCGGGAGGTACCGTACATCGTCGGCCGCGTATCGCCGCTGCTTCGGCGTAAGCGGACGCCGGTCCCACTGGCTGAACTTTAGCCCCCGCCCCATTTCGGCCCCGCAATACACACTCGCAAGCTCGGCCAGCGACACCGGATACCGACTGCCAACGAGCGCGGCGGCGATCTGCGTGTCGAAGACCGCCGCCGGGTGCTTGCCAGTGAGGCGGTGCACCGGTTCCAAGTCTTGGAGCCCAGCGTGAACGAGCTTTGTGACATCGGGATCCGCGAGAAGCTCCCAGAGAGGTCCCACATCGAAGCCCGCGAGCGGATCGATGAGCGCCACGAAGCCCATGGTCGCGACCTGGATCAGGCACACCTGCGGGTAATACGTATGCTCGCCGATGAACTCCGTGTCGTACGCGAACTCACCCGCTTCCCGCAGGCGTTCGATGAGGTTGATAAACCCAGACTGTGTGTCGATCAACTCGGGCTCGCCCGCCGGGATCCGCGGGTGGACGGGGATCTCGCCGTGATCCGACTCCGCAGCGTGCGCCTCGGAGTCGCTCATGCGACGCAGCGGGCCTCGTCCGGTTCGCCTAGCCATCGGTGATCACTGCTTCTGCCGCGATCCGGCCTGAGGCCAGGGCACCGTTGATCGAGGGGTCATGAGTGTGGTCACCGCAGATGTAGATCCCGCCCGAGCGTCTTGGTGCGGGCGAGACGGTCCAGTTGGCCGCTCGCGGGAGTGCATTCGGGATCTGCAGTGTCCTCAGGAGTGTCCAGTCCCCGGTGCCTGCCGGGAACCATCCACCGAGCTGGTCGCGGACTGCCGCTTCGAGCGCATCATCAGACGCGTTGGGCAGCCCCACCGTGTTGGCGTAGACCAAGCTCCGTCCAACCGGCGCATAGCAGGGCTGGATTGCTGAAGGCACTGCGAGATGGTTGACGGGCCCAGCACCATCGCCATCGAGCATGAGCCAGTGGCCTGGCTCGTCGAGTTCGGGAGCATCGAATGCCAGCATCGTTGTCGCGACCCATTCGTCATGGATTGGAGGCTCAGCGTTCGGCACCAAGCGACTGGCCGACCCCGCGTCTGTCGCAACGATCACCGCTCGAGCCTCGATGGTCTCGCCGCTTTCGACCGTCACCATCGCCGGATCCACGCCTTCAACACGCACACCGACCCGGAGTTCGTCAGCCGAAAGCTGAGCCGCAAGCTGCGATGCAAGCCTGCCCATCCCACCATCTGGCAAGCACGCGCGGCCCGACGAGAACATGCCATAAGTGAACGCAAGCATCCGAGCCGAGGTGCGGAGGTCTCTGTCGAAGAACACACCACCGAAAAAAGGACGGAAAAACCTGTCGATCACCCTGTCGCTCAGGCCCGCGTCCCGCAACGCCTCGATCGTTGGTCGTTCCACTTGCTCGAACGGCGCACCGCTCTTCAGGCCGTCTTCGAGTCGTGCGAGCGCAATCACATCGCCCACTGTCGCGACCCCCGACACGGCGGTCTCAAGCGATCGCGTCGGCCTCCGGCGTGGGTCGGCAACGCGGCGGCGGTTGCCATCGGTGACCACGATCGCTCCGGGCTCGAAGCCACCGAGCCGGAGATCGTCATGATCGAAGAATCTGCGACCCTCCGGGTACGCATCGAGGTAGACCTGGAACCCTCGATCGATCAGATACGTCCCGTGCGTTGACTCGACTGTGTCGGTCCGAACGCGTCCCCCGATAACGTCGCTCGCTTCGAGCACAACTACCGGCACATCTGCGCGGCGGAGCGTTACCGCGGCCGCAAGACCCGACAGCCCCGCGCCAACGATCACAACCGGATTGCTGCTCTGATCCACCATCGTGCTCCGCGTCGGTCTCGAACCCCGCAGGGTAGATCAACCGTCGCGTCGAAGGCGGAGCCCGCGAGGCACGACGGCCCGCTCGGCCAGCCCGAGCAGCCCCTGTGCTGCCAGAGCGAGGAGAGCTGCGGGTATCGCCCCCTCCAGGATCAGGTCGATGCGGTTCAGGCGGATGCCGGTCAGGATCGGGGCGCCGTAACCACCCGAACCGACGATCGCTCCCAGGGTAGCAAACCCGATGTTCAGCACTGCCGCGGTCTTGACACCCGCCGCGATCGAGCGTGATGCAAGCGGGAGTTCGATCCGAAGCAGCCTAGTCCAGAATCCCAGATCGAGCGCATCGGCAACCTCTTCAGTCGATGGCGGGATTGCCGCGAGGCCCGCGTGGGTATTGCGCACGATAGGGAGCAGGCTGTAAAGAAACAGAGCGCTTATCGCCGGGGCATCGCCGATCCCAAGCAGTGGAAGCATGAGCACAAGCAGAGCAAGCGATGGGATCGTCTGGATGACGCCAGTGCCACCGATCACCAACCAGCCAAGTCCGGGCAACTTCGAGGCGACCACACCCACCGGAATCGCGACAATGATCGCGGCCGCCATCGAGAGACCGACCAGAGTCAGATGCTGGAGCGTGTAACGGGCGATGCGCCCCAAGCGAGTGTCTTCGGATTCGGCGGCGGCCTCGATGCCGAGCGTCGCGACGAACCGGGCAGCGGCGGAAGTCTCGGTCTCATCACCGAACTTGACCGACGCGTTGAGCTCGCCGATGGTCGCTTCATCGATAGATCCAGCGAGCCGCGCGAGTGCCGCCCGAAACGCCGGCTGCTCCTCGAGCGCGGCCCGGTAGAGCAGCACAGCTTCATACTGATTGAAGTACCCCCGGTCATCGAGGAGCACGCGGAGGTCGTAGTAGCTGATCTCCGCATCAGTGGTATAGACCTCCATCACATCGAGATCGCCCGCCCCGAGTGCGCGGTACGCCAGGTCGTGGTCGATGCCGACCACCCTATGCTGCGGGAGACCGTAGAGATCGCGAAGGCCTGGCCAACCGTCGGCACGCTCCAGAAACTCGTGATTGAATCCGATCCGGAGTTGTGGATGCTCCTGGAGATCGCTGATCGTTTCAAGCTTGAGCTCGTCGGCGAGCGACCGAGGCACAGCGATCCCGTAGTTGTTTGAGAATCCCAGCGGCGTGCTGACCGAGAGCCCGCGTTGCGCGAGCAACGCTCGCGATGCGTCATCGCTTGCCGGCGAATCCGTGGCGAGAATCTCGAAACGGATAGTCCCTGTGTACTCGGGATACACATCGAGCTGACCCGTTTCCGTACCACTAAAGAGGATGCGCGTGCCACCAAGCTCACGCTGGTGCTCCGCGCTGATCCCCTCAGACTCGAACACAAGCCTGACAATCTCTCCAAGAATTACGCTTTCTGTGAACTTCTTGGAACCGATGCGCAAGGCTTCCTGAGCTGCGCTCATGCCGCATACGAGCAGCACCACAACCAAGCATGCGATACACCTCAAGACCCGGCCCCCATTGGCACCGACCGATGAGCCGATACAAACCGCCTGACGAAGTCGCTTGCAGGAGCATCGCGCAGATCCTCGAATCGCCCAGCTTGTGCGATCTCTCCCCTCTCCATCAACACGATCCGGTCGCCCAGGTACGCGGCCTCCGCGAGGTCATGCGTCACCAGCACCACGGTCTTCCCAAGACTCCGGAAGATGTCGCGTAGATCAGACTGCAGGTCCGCCCGTGTCACCGGGTCGAGCGCGCCGAGCGGTTCATCCATCAGCAGCACGTCGGGGTCGAGCATGAGGCTCCGCATCAGCGCCACACGCTGACGCTGCCCACCCGAAAGTTCGGCCGGGTACCGGTCGAGCCCATCCCTCGGGAAGGACGTGAGTTCCGAGAGCTCGGACACCCTCGCCTCGGCCTCCGCTCGCGCGATACCAAACTCCAAGGGCTGGATGATCAGGTTTGCGCGGGCAGTCAGATGCGGGAAGAGCCCGCCGTCCTGGATCACATAGCCAGCGCGGCGTCGCGCCTCGCGCGAGATCGGTTCGCCCTCGAACAGCACCTCACCCTCGCTAGGCTTGATCAGCCCGAGCATCGCCCGCAAGGCGGTGCTCTTGCCGCACCCGCTGGGCCCGAGCAGTACCGTGGTGTTCGCTTCATCGACCCGCAGATCGATTGGTCCGAGGGCGGCGGTTGTGCCGTACCGCTTGATGACACCGCGGAGTTCGAGCATCACTCGGAGCGTAGCGGCTCAGAGGATCAGCAGGCAGAGGCACGTCCAGACGGTGGCCGCGACCATCACAACCGCGGTGTAGCCGACGATATCTCTGGCTCGGATGCGTGTGATCGCGAGCAGTGGCAACGCCCAGAATGGCTGGAGCATGTTGGTGAGCTGATCGCCGTACGCGACCGCCATGACGATCTTGGCCGGATCAACCCCTGCATCAAGCGCACTCTGAATCGCGATCGGCCCCTGCACGCCCCACTGCCCGCCGCCCGAGGGCACGAACAGATTTACGACCCCAGCGCTGAGGCACGTGAAGACCGGGAGCGTGTCGACACTAGCGACGGATGCGATGGCGCCGGCGAGCTTCCCGGTCAGCCCGCTTGAATGCATGACGCCCATAATCCCGGCGTAGAGGGGGAACTGGAGGATGATCCCTGAGCAACCGCTGGCCGCGTCTTCCACGGCGCGCACGTAGCTCCTTGGCGACCCGTGGAGAAGCAGGCCGAGCAGAAGCATCGTCAGGTTGACGCTGTTGGGTGTCAGGGAGCGAAGTCCGCTCGGACCAACTGCCGGGAAATAGAAGCCCCACGCCCAGCTCGCGATGATTGCCGCGAGTAACCAGTTCACGATCGGGGTGTCCTCGAGCAGACGCACGAACAACGATCGATCTTCGCCTCGTTCGGAGATGGGCTTGTCCTCAAGATCGGGTGCTGGAACGCAGTCCGGATCGTCCGGGCTCATCAATGTGAGCAAGCCCGCAGCGATCCCGATCACACCGAGCGTCACGACGAGGTTGAGCGGGCTGAGGATTGTTTCGGTGATCGGGATTGGGTCGAGCTCGACCCCAATCGGCAGCACGTCTGCGATCTCACCCACGGTCGAGACCTTGAGCGGTGCCGTCCCGCTGAATCCGCCGTGCCACACGATGAAACCGGCGTACCCGGCCGCGGCGAGCAGCGGATAATGGAACGGGACGCCTCTTGCACGAAGCGACCGCGCGGTGTCTCGTGCGAGCAACGCCCCGCCGATCAAGCCAAGTCCCCAGTTAATAAGACTCAGCCCAGCCGCTGCAACAAGAACCAATGCCGCAGCCGAACGGCCCGATTGGGGAAGCTTCGCCATCGTCGTGATGAGCGCCCGTACCGGCCTGCTCGCCGCGAGCGTGTGACCCGTCACGAGGATCAGGCACATCTGCATCCCGAACGAAAGGAAACGCCAGACTCCGCCATCGGCGCTCCATGCAGCCGCAGACTCGCTGACGGAGTAATCGGTGAACACAACCGACGCCACGATTACTGCCGCGGTGAGCAGCACCGCGATCACGAACGGGTCCGGCGCCGTGGCACGGAAGACAGCGCTGATCCGGAGTCCGAGCCTGGCAAGCATCGCACCAGCGTAGCGTCAGATCAGTTCCGCATCGGTCAGCACCTCAACCGTGGCCGGACCATCATGCGTAAGCGCCCGCCTCATCGCCTCGTCGAGTTCGGAGGCCTTATCGACCCGAATGCCGAGCCCGCCGCAGCTGCTGACGAACTCCGCGATGTTCGGGTTTACGAGGCCGGTCTGCCAGACCTCCCAGTGCCCGGCACGCTGCTCCTTACTGATCTTACCCAGCTCGTCGTTGCGAAGCAGGATGTGTGTGATGTTCATGCCATACTTGACCGCGGTCGTCACCTCAAACGGGTACTGACCGAACCCGCCGTCGCCGGTGACCGCGATCACGGGCCGACCCTCGAAGCGACCGCCCCACCGTCCCTTCACGCGCGTCGCGGCCCACGCCCCGAGCGCCGCCGGGTAACCGAAACCGATCGAGCCGAGATAGCCACTCATGAGGACCGCCTGCTCACCCGAGGCCTCCAGGTAGCGTCCGAAGCTGTACGTGTTGTTGCCGACATCCACCGCGTAGATCGCGTTTGTTGGCGCGACGCGATTGAGGCTGTCGAAGACCGCGATCGAGCTGACCCCCTCGCCTCGATCGTCCGCGAGACGGCTGGCTTTCTCTGCACGCCACAGAGCCCACCGTTCGGCGACCTCGCCTGTGTGATCAATGCTCTTGTGCTGACCCTTGAGAGCATCGAGCAGAGCGTGAGCCGTGACGCCAACATCGCCCAGCAGCGGGACATCGACGGCGTGGAACCTGCCAAGCTGGAATCGGTCTGAATCGACTTGGATCGTCGCCTTCTTCGGCGTAATCCCGGTGTGGTTGCTGAAACTCGCACCGAAGACCAAGAGCACCTCGCTCTCGTTCATGAACCAGCTTGCGATCGGGGTACCTGAACGTCCGAGCACACCCCCGCCCAGCGGGTGCCCTCCAGCCGGGCCACCAGAGTCCCCAATCAGTCCCTTGCCCTTGAAGGTCGTGAGCACTGGGCACTTGAGCTCTTCAGCGAGCGCACGTACAGAATCCATCTCGAAACGGGCGCCATGCCCAACGATGATGACGGGCCGCTTGGCTTCGCGTAGTAACTCCACCGCACGGGCCAGCGCTTCGGGCGGCGGCGCAATGGTGTTGTCCGCGATCCGACCGTCCGGCGATCCCGCCTCAGTCCCCTCCGCGGCCGCCTGGGTCTGCACATCATCGGGAAAGACGATATTCGCGACATCCCGTTCGATCTTCGCGGTCTTGAGCGCAAGACTCATCAACTCAGCGTGGTTGCTGGCCGGCAAAGCCGTGTGGTTGAACCTGCTGACTGCGGCGAACGCGTCGGTGAGCGGCAGCTCCTGAAACGCGCCGGGCCCGAATACCTGCTGGTTGACCTGCCCGCACAGCGCGAGCATCGGCGCACGATCGACGTGCGCATCCCAGCACCCGGTAAGCATGTTGGTCGAGCCTGGGCCTGCGATCGCAAAGCACGCGGCGGGGTCGCCGGTGAGCTTCCCGAATGCGCTTGCAGCGAATGCCGCGGCGCCCTCGTGACGGATACCGATGTACTCCATCTCTCCATCGAGGCACCGGCGCCGGATCGCGTCGGCAACGCCCAGGTTCGAGTGGCCCACCATACCGAAGACGTGCGTCACACCCCAGTTGACCATGGTTTCCGCCATGACATCCGTCACGGTGCGCTTGTGGGGCCCCTCTTCCTCGATGGCGATATAGACGCCATCATCACGCGCTTCGACCGGATAGGTCGCAACCCCGTCGTCGTAGCCTCCGGGTGGCTTTCCGGTGATCGGATCAAAGTCCCAGCCGTGCCACGGGCAACGCAGGCACCCATTCTCGATCGTGCCCTCACCCAACGGCCCGCCCTGGTGCGGGCACACGTTGTCGAGCGCACCGTAACGACCTTCATGATGCGTCAGGCACACCTGCAATACCGAGTCGCCTCGGTCGATGCTGCACACCTTGGCCCGCCCATCGGGCAACTCGCCGGTGTCGGCGACCTTTACCCACTTCAGGCTCACCCGCTTCTCGTTCATTGCGCAAGCCCTCCAAGCATGATGTTGGTGGCGTTGGAAAGGAAGTCGGCAGCTGCTGCTGCGGGATCCGACGCGGCCAGACAGATATCTACGTCCAGCACAGCCATCGGGAGCGCCCCACCGCGCTCGACCCAACGCCCAAGGGGGAGTTCGGCGATCGACTGAGCGTTGAGCGGGGCAGCGCTCCATGGTGAGACATACCAGTAGCCGCGCTCACTCAACGCGTCGGGCGGCGTGAGCCCGAGACCAACGGTCCGGGTCATTGCTCCCGAACCGTTCCGCGCGAGAACACCGAGCATCGCGATGTCGAAATGATGAGGCCAGCAACGAACGGGCTCGCACCCGGGCATCGCTCCCGCCGCACGATCGAGCAACAGCCCCGTGAACCGGTACATCGCCTCGAGCGCCGCGTCCGCCTCGCTCGGAGATTCGAACATGGCTCCGGTCGCCAGCGGGTGCGCGGGCAGATCCGGAGCCGGCAAGGCCTCTTGAGCCGGAGGACCACCGATCTCCGTGGCTGCGTTCCGCACCTGATCCGTCAGCTGCGAAAGGCGGAGTCCGGATGCCGGTATCTCCCGCTCCCCACCATCACCCGCCAGGTCGATCGTCAGATCGCCGAGTGATAGCCGGCACGCAATCCGAGGCGTGCGCCATACAAGCGCCGAAGCCGCGTCGTCCCATGCGCTCGAACTATGACTGTCGTCGTCCTTCGGCTCGCCCCACGACTTGCCGACCTCAGCCGCGGCCTGGGCGGCAAAGTGGCTCCGTCGCCAGGCCTCGGTGAGCGCAGCGCCGGGGTCCTCGGGTAGACCAACACCTGCGGGGTGCAGATCAGAGGCTGAGATGGACATCGCGTTCCTTCCGGACCAGCGGCTTCTGACACCGCTGCAATCCCCCCGCCGGACTCAGCGCGAAAGCGTAACACGGGCCGCCTCAGACCACCAGCCAACGGATTGAGTTAGGGAGCGGTCTCGCCCGAGGGTCAGTCGGAAGGAGACCAGTTCAGTGTCGCATCACCACGGTGTTTGTGACGCAGACGCACCTCAAACTGCTCAGCATCGATCGACATGAGGACCCAGCCATCACCGATCATCTGGCCCGCGACGAAGGGCTTACCGTTAATGACGGCAACAGGTCTCGGTCCCGTGATCACCGAGCTCACCTCGAAGAGCTCCTCGGGATCATTATCCCAGCGCTCAGTTCTGGTCGGTTCGACAGAGCTGACACCCAAGTCGAGCATCGGCGAGACATCGACCGGACGATCGGATCCCACGGTCGCGCTTGCGCCGCGAATACGGACCGCGGTGTTGAGCGTCGCCGTGAGGTTGGGCGTCGCCTCGATCTGCATCTCCGCGCCTTCACTTGATCGAGGACCGATCGGTGCAACGAAGCGCACCCCAAGCGCAGCCACCACCGGGACGCAGGCGATACCCGCCTTCGCAAGCGGCCCAGCCGAGACGAGACGCTCCCATAGCGTGTCCACGATGCTCATGAGCCACCCCCGTCAGATGCCGACGCCTCAAGCCGGACCGGCTCGCTCAGCCAGAACACTCTGGTCTCGATGGTCGCGTCAACAGCGCCTGGGTCACCACCCGGAACCGGACTCAGCTTGATCGCGTTGACCTTGCAGAGCCCCCCGACCGCCTGGACACCCGAGATGAACGCTGCAATCGAGGCGTAGTCACCGCGGAGACGCATCCGGTGTCCACCTTGATTCAGCACGGGACCTTCAGCGCCGCGGCGCCCACCCCGCTCGCGGATCGGCTCAGACCGCTGGATCCTGACGCCGACCTCTTCAGCGATCGCGCGGTATGCATCGAACCGCGCCGCGTCGTCCCCATCGGTGCCGAGGAAGAGGTCGATCTGTTCCGCGCGACGCCCGAGATCCCCTAGGAGTTCGCCGCCCGATACAGGCCGTGCCTCGGCGCGATCTGCGCGTGCCGCGTACTCACGACTTGCCTCTTCGATCTTTCCCTGTGCCTCGCGGAGCCCGCCACCTGTGGGCTTCACAACGAAGTTCCAGGCCGCAAACACCAGCGCGATCGATGCCACCGATTGTGCGCCGATGGCCCGTTGCTCTTGGGTCAGTCCCACGACGCGACCTCCACACCAGGAGTGATCCGCAGCTCAAGCGTGACCCGGAACTGGAGCGCCGGTTCTCCCTCGTGCAACTCGGCACTGGTCTCGCCCAGTGTGACACCCGCGAATGGGGCAGCCTCCCGCAGGCTCGCGATGAAACCCGCAAGGGACTCCGAGGGTCTGGCTCCGGGCTCGAATGCGAACGCAACGCCACCGAGTTCGATCCTCGGCATGCCGTCGTCCGATCGACCCACAAGCTCTGAGAGACTTACTCGCCCCTTCGCCGCAGCCCCGATCTCGGCAAGCGTCGACCGCCAATCAACGATCACCCCGACTTTCGAGCCGATCTGATCCTCGACCCGTGTGATCCGCTCAGCCAGCTCCGTGGCGTCCACCCACCGCTCGTCCTCTGCGCGGATGTCTTCGATCTGTGCTTGCACGCGATTGAGCTCTTCTGCGGCCGCCGAAGAGCGGTTCCAGTTGAACCCGGCCTCACCCCCGAGCAAGAGCAACGCGGCGGTCCCGCCAACAAACAAAGCCCGAGAGAATCCCCTCGCGCGATCCTGCTCGAGTTCTTCGGATGAAATCAACCCCACGCCCGTAGTTCGTGTGCGGGCCATGTACTCAGCGCTCAGCACATTCGCGGTCGCCTCGGACAGCTCGCGCTCGGGCAGGGGCTCCAGCTCGAGCTGATTGACGAGCACCCGCTCGAGACCAGCAATGTGGGCGCCGGGCCCGTCTAGACGGAGACGCACACGCAGCAACGCCGAATCGCCAAAGCCGAATCGCAATGTCTGTCTCAGCTCGACACCAAACCTCTGAAGCGAGGGCTGGATCGCCGCGAGCACGCGCTGGCCGGCCAGCAAGCTCCCGACGCGAAGCGTGTCTTCCCGGCTCGGAATCCCCGACCCGAACAACGCATCGGTCGCGGCGGCCCGGAATGACTCACGTGTCGCCTGGGCTGATTCAACCTTTTCATCGCGATCCGGCGCGGCTTGCGCATCTTTGGCCGCGAGTTGAGCGATGGCATCGATGATCGTGTCGTATCCGGCGGCGATCACCCGGCTGAACACCAGCGCACCATCGCTGTATCCCGTCAGCACCATCGTGGATGCCCCGAGATTAACGACAAGATATGGGCCATCTGTTTCCGGTGGAGTTTCGATGCTCTGCGCCAAGGCCCAGGACTGGAACGGTGCGATCTCAGCGGCCCTAAGCCCCGCCCGCTCCAGCCATCCATCGAGCCCCGCAACCACGTGGTCCTTGTCCGATGCGACCAGCACGTGGGCCGAACCACCGGCAGTCACCTCGCGGAACGCCAGCGGATTCGCGTCTGGGACATAGGACACTCGGTCTGCGATCGCGAGCGCCATCGACTCGTGCGTTACGCCTCCGGCACCGCTCGGCGTAAACAGATCCGACACCCCATCAAGTGTCTGGTACGCAAGACGGACACGAGCCCCGCTCGGGAGCCCGAGGTCGGCGAGTAGATCTCCAAGCGCTCCATCCAGTGGTGTGAGATCGAGCCCGAACGCCTCGGCGTATCTGTCGGGATCGAGCTCCGCAGAAGCATGCGCAACCCTGCCGCTGCGCTGCAACACCGCCTCTATCCGCGATCGGCTGAGCGAGATATAGAGCGTGGGTCTGGCCAAGGCGTCTCACTCCACAACAACGCCGGATGGTCTATTCGGTGCCACGGACAAGGGAGCACGCGCATCGGAGATATCGGTCGAGCCAGGGCCCGACTTCGGGGGAATCTGGAGGTCATACCGAATGCCGCATGCGCCAGCACTGCACACCCGTTCAGTTGAGTGTGACACCAACCCGGCGTGCAGCAAATCCGCTCCGGCCCTCGATAACCACGTCCCCGGACGCACCCGCCGGCAACTCGATGAACTCGATCTCACTCAGCCCGAGGGAAGTCACAGTGCCCGCATCCGGCAGTGAAGAGCCGGCATTCAGCAGAACGAGCACGGCGTCCGCACCACTCTCGGCGGCGAAGAACGCACGAACCGTCTCGACGCGGAGCGCATCGCTTTCCGACGCATCAACACCACCCCGCGCAGAGGCGAGCACAAGAAGATTCATCAACGCGACCACGAGCACGATCGCAGCAACCGCTGCACCACGGCGCGTTCGAAATCGATTCTGATCGTGCGAGATCATCCCGCCATCCTGACCCGGGGCATCGCGATGCCCCGGAGATCGAGCCCCGCCACGACCAGCCGGATCTGGATGGTGTGGGTGTCCTCCGGAGTCGCCGAGGTATCGGTGATGCCGTCATCCCCGAGAAACGACAGCTCGAACACCGATACATCCTCAGCAAGGATCGCGGTCTGACCGCCCTCTGTGATTTCGAGCGTTGTGCCGACCAGTTCGATCTCCGAGCCATCCGACAGTGCGACACGATCGCTTCCTGCGACCGAGACTCCCGCGGTGCCTGTCGTCGCACCCTCCGGCGCTTCCCGGAGCATCCGAACGATGCGATCAAGCGCAAACGAGGCCTCGTCAGCAGCGTCTCCGGCGTCGCGTGCCGAGGCGAACGCGTCAACAGCGGCGTTCACAACCGGGGCCAATGATGCGCCAATCACTGCGAGCACCGAAATCGTGACGGTAAGCTCGATGAATGTCGCGCCTCGACGCACCATCAGTCGTCTCCCAGCAATGCCTGGAGTTCGAGCGTGCGATCACCATCCGGTGATGGGTAAACGACGGACACGGTCACGATGCGAAAGAGATCCTCAGCGGGATTCCCCGTCGCGGCCCCGTCAATCGAGACCAAAGCCGACGCGGAGACGGTGTACGACAGGCCGACCGACTCGGCGCCGCTGGCAACACCATCAACTCGGTCTCTGAGCCCAACGCCGGCAGCATCCACATACACGCTCATGTCGGACAGCGCCGCGAAGCCAAGCGAGGCATCATCGCTCGTGACATCGGCAATCACCTGCTCCATGACTGCCGAGGCGAGCGAGGTCGCCCTTGTTACTCCGACCGACTCAGCGCGTTGCGTGGTCGTCTCCCGCAGGCTAATAAGCCCGGGCGGTATCGCGATCGCAAGCACCGCAACAACGATCACGGCCTCGACAAGCGAATACGCCCGCTGCTCGAAGCAGATGTGACTCTTTCGCATCACGGGATCTCCCGTGAGATATGCCCCGAGCCTCGGCGGACGATGATGCTCCACGCCGTGGGGGTCCCAAGTTCGATCAGTGTGTCCCCGGTAGCCGGGCCAACGAGCGTCCCGTTCGCGTCCCGTGACTGTGGTGTCCCGTCGTAACCGAACCAGATGACCCCGTCGCCGGTCGTCCCGTCGGGAGCAGTAAATCCGGCGAGCTCAATCCCATAGAGCGCTTCAATCTCGAACGCTTCTTCGACCGCTCCCAGTACATCTGTCCGAGCCGATGGCATCCCACCCGAGGTCGGGATCTCAAGCAGTAAAAACTGTCCAGAAGACGGCGCGACAGATAGCCCCGTCGGTTTGCCGCTGGCCATGGATGATGACCGCGCGAGCACGAGTCGCCGCGCGACTTCCTCGGAGGCCGCTGCGGCGCGGGCCGAGTCCAGCCCGCGAATTGCCGGAGTGACGGTTATTGTGAGCAACGTGATAACAAGGACCACGACTGTGACCTCAAGCAGCGTGAAACCGCGAGCGCGTTGCTCTCTACAGCGCCTCATGGATCAGACCTCGTTGGCGTTGCGCGTCCCACCTGCTCCATCGGAGACCTTCGTCGGCTCGCTGCTGTTGGCATAGAAGACAGCCCTCGGCGGGTTCGAGCTGTTATCCACGAAGTAGTTCCATCCGAAGCTGCCCGAGCTCGCAACCGTCCTCGCATCGGCCTGGCTCTCTGAAACCGCCTGCACCGACGCGAGTCCGCTGTATGGATTTTCAGGGATCCCTGCCTGGAGCACGGTCCCAGCCGCAGTCAGTTCTGCCAGAGTCGGGAATGGGTCAGCACCGGACAAGACACGCTCGGTCCGAAACGCCGCGATGCTCGCGCGGACACCCTCGACAGAGCTCTCGAGCGCGGCCGACCTCGCGTCATCAGTCGCCGACGCGAAACGGGGAACCACCAACGCCGCGAGAATCGCCAGGATGAGTACCACCACCGTGACCTCGACGAGGCTGAACGCTCTGCGCATGTTCATCTCGATCATCCCCCCTGGCTTCCGATGACGGACCACATTGGTAAGAACACACTCAGCGCGATAACGAGTACAACCGCAGCCATCAGGACGGTCAGTACCGGTTCGATGATTGTCGTGACGTTGCTGGTAAGGTGGTCGCTCTGCCGGTCGTAGTGTCGGGCAATCACTGCGCAGGTCTTGCTCAGTTCTGCGGAGTCCTTTCCCGCACCGAGCATGCGCCGTGCGAACCCCGGGAGCAGCGGGTTGCCCTGGAGGATCTCTCCGATCGACTTGCCGGTGCGTAGGCCCGAGGCCATCCGTCGTGTCTCTGCCACGAACAAAGGCCTTCCCGTGGCACGACCCGCCATCTCCACCGCATCAACGATCTCAACCCCAGCACCGAGCGCCACACCGAGGACACGAACAAACCGAGCCGCGGTCGTGGCCTCGATGATCGCCCGAAGGTAAGGCGTGCGCAGCATGATCCGCTCGAAGGTCAGCCGCCCACCCGAGGAGCCGACCCATGTCCTGAAGCCGAGCACGCACAGGAAAAGCCCCGTCGCATATGCCCACCAGTGGGCCCGGACCGAGGCTCCAAAGTCTCGCAAGATCACGGTCGCGAGCGGCAGGTCGATCCCCTGCGAAGCAAACGTCTGCGCGAATCTCGGCACGACAAACACGATGATCACCGCCATCGCAATCGCGACGACCGCCAGCACAATCACCGGATAGGTCAGCGCCTTTCGGAGCTGCTGCTGCACGACGATCTGACGCTCGAGCAGATCGGCGAGATGAAGCATTGAAGCACGGAGCTCACCGCTGCGTTCGGCAGACCGGACGGTCTCGATGAACACATCGCTGAACGCGTGCCGGTGAGCCCCGAGTGCATCTGTGAGAGGCTGACCCGCCTCGACAGACGCCGCGACCTGGCGGACGACGGTGCGAAGCGCCTCATTCGGCTCGTTGTCCGCGATCGCCGCGAGCCCTCGACCCAGCGGGATGCCGGCCTCCAGCAGCACGCTCAGTTCGCGCGCGAGCCCAGCGATCTGCTCGCTGCTGATCCGACCCCCGGCACGGCCCCGCCCCGCCAACGACTTGCCACCCTCTACGCGCAGCTCCGCGACTTCGAACCCGGCGCGATGAAGCCGCCTGACAGCCTCGGCCTCGTTCGGCGCTCCGATCTTTCCCTTGCGCTCTCGGCCCGAGCGATCCGTTGCCTTGTACAAGAACGTGGTCGGGCTCATGCCGCGGCTCCCCGCGCAGAACCCGTCGATGCCGAGATCGATCCAGCAGCAGTCCGAAGCCGAGCATATTCATCGAACGATGTGATCCCAGCTTTCGCGAGTTCAAGCGCGTGATGCCACAACGGAACGTACCCCTCCGCGGTTGCAGCCTCACGGATCCGAGCCACAGGCTCGTCCTTCTCGATGAGCGTCTTGATCGCCGGAGTAATCTCGAACATCTCGTACACACCCGCACGGCCCTTGTAGCCAGTCCCGAGGCAGGCCGGACAGCCAGCGCCGTGAGCGAATCCGTGCACTTCATCGACCGAATGTCCGGCATGCAGCAACGCTTGGGGATCCACCTCGTGGGCCTCACAGCATCCAGAGCAGACGCGCCGTACCAGCCGCTGCGCGACCACACCCAGCACAGCGCTTGTCAGTGCAAAGCCCGGCAAACCAAAGTCGCGTAGGCGCGCCACCGCCCCCGGGGCATCGTTCGTGTGCAGCGTGCTAAGCACCACGTGGCCGGTGAGCGCTGCCTGCGTTGATATCCGCGCCGTCTCGTCGTCGCGGATCTCACCTAGCAGGATCACGTCCGGGTCCTGACGGAGAATCGAACGCAGGGCGGCCAGGAAGGTCAGGCCGACCTCGCTGTTAACCTGAACCTGTCGCACGAGGGGCAATCGGATCTCGACCGGATCCTCGATCGTGATGATGTTGCGCGCCGGATCGTTCAGATGGTTCAGCGCGGTGTAGAGCGTTGTCGTCTTCCCGCTTCCGGTAGGACCCGTCACAAGAAGCATGCCGTGCGGACTCGATACCAGCCTCCCGAAGGTGGACGCAACCTCGATCGGCATGCCCAGATCTTCGATCGTCCCGATCTCTCCCGCCGGCCTAAGAAGCCGCATCACGACGTTCTCGCCGTGAATGGTCGGGATGAGGCTGAGACGAATGTCCACGGGTGAGCCCTGGTGGACGAAGCGGAACTTGCCGTCTTGGGGCCGACGTGTCTGGGCGAGATCGAGCCTTGCGAGCACCTTCAACCGCTGCACGATGCCGGCGTGCCCATCCTTCGCCGGACCGGGCTGAGGCACAAGCATTCCATCAACGCGGTAGCGGAGATGGACCTCCGATTCATCGGGGTTGATGTGCACGTCGCTCGCGCCAGCTTCGATACCACCCGCGATGATCTGGTTCACCGCAGCGACGATGGGCTCGGATCCGGTTGTGAGATCCTCGTCACTATCGATCGAACTCCGGCCCTCGCCCGTGCTCACAAGGCCATATGCGCGATCGATCAGCTTGCGAAGCGCTATCTGATCACAGACGACCGGATCGACATCGTGATGGAGTGTCGAGCGGGCGCGATCGATCGCCTCCAAATCAAGCGGATCGATCATGCCGAGCGTGACAACGCCCTCCGTCTCAAAGAGCGGGAATATGTCGAACCGTTCGGCGACCGCTTTCGGAATGAGCATCGCGTTCCTGGTCTCGATGTCGAACGCATCAAGATCGCAGAAGGGATACTCACAGATCTTCGCGCGGGTCCGAGCGATCACGCCAGGGTGGACGAGGCCGTCGTCGATCAGAAGATCGATACGATCGGCACCAGCTTCGGCCGCACGCTCAGCGTTGCGCGCGGCGTCATCGGACTGCAGCGAGCCCTCCTCCACCAGCGTCCGAATCAAGAAATCCGAGGCGTTGAGCATCTAGACGAGCCCCCCGCCCTCGACCTGAGCAACGAAGGCCTCGATCGCAGCCTTCTGGCTCTCATCGACCGGCCAGAACGAAGTCCCGAGCATGTACGCGGGGCGTCGATCCGTCATAACCACCGTCTGGATACGAACCCGGCATTCGAGCAGGACCGGAGCTCCATCCTCAGCGTTGCCTAGCAGTTCGACCGTCATCGCGGCCTTCCGTGGCACGAAAACCGTGGTCAGGATGCCCAGCCCGCCCTGGCTCAGATCAACGAGATCACCACGGACCTGGCCGTCCTTCAAATCAACCATGCTCGTAAACCGCACCTGCGCAACGTCGGTCTCGAACACCTTGAAGCGCAGGGGCAGCGCAAGGTCGGACCTCTGCGTGCGACGTGCTACCAGATCTCGGTCTGTCGCCATGACGACACTACCCTAAATAGGGGAAACTCTTGGGCTGCCCACCTGGCACAAAACATGCGTCGGCGCCGCCGAGCCCGGAATGAAGTTCAAGCCCTGTCCAGGATCCGAAAACCAGGAGTTGTTCTCGGCACACCCGGAATCGGGTTCACTCCCCGGAAGGGCCTCAGGCGGTCCGGCTGCCTAAAGTGGCCCGTCTGGCTTCGATCGGAGCCGGGCGGGTGAGGCCCGGGCGTGGCAAGTCGTCGCGGGGGCCTGGATCACGGATTTAACCCCAGCTCGTGCATGCACGGGCAACCGGAAGCGCCCTCAGGGCGGTGTCGGTCGCGGGTCGGGGTATGAAGCCCCGAGGCCGCGGCGGTCCGATCGGATACCGCCGGTGTCGCTGAACGAACGCAACGAAGGAATATCGAGCATGTCGCCCCAGGAAACCAACAGCCTCGTCCAGGACCTCATCGAGGCCGGCATCCACTTCGGCCAGCGATCAAGCGGCTGGAACCCGAGAATGGAGCGCTTCATCTATGGGAAGCGCAACGGCATCCACATCATCGACATCAAGGAGACCGTCAAGGGCCTCCTGCTCGCCAAGAAATACATCGAGCGCACCGTTGCTGGTGGCAAGGACATCTGCTTCGTCGGCACCAAGCGTCAGGCCAAAGAGGTCATCCATCAACGCGTCGGCGACGTGAATATGCACTGGGTGACCGAGCGGTGGCTGGGCGGCACGCTCACCAACTTCCGCACCATCCGCGAGCGTCTCAAGAGGCTTGAAGAGCTCGAGACGATCGAGGAGAACGACAACTTTGCGAGCTACTCCAAGAAGATGGAGAGCCAGCTCCGCCGCGAGAAGAGGAAGATCAGCCGCAACCTCTCGGGCATCCGCAAGATGGAGAAGCTCCCCGGCGCGGTTGTTGTCATCGATGTCCGCCGGGAGACCAACGCGCTGCGCGAGGCCCGCAAGCTGGGCATCCCAACCATCGCACTGATCGACACCGACGGCGATCCCGAGAGCGTGGACATCGCGATCCCGGGCAACGACGACAGCATGCGTTCGATCGACGTGATTATCCGCGAGCTGTGTCTCGCGATCAGCGAGGGCAAGCAGGGCCGGAGCATCCAGCAGGCCGCCGACGAGTCCAAGGGCGAAGGCGGAGGTGGCGACAGCGAGCGCCCACGCCGGAGCCGCCGGGCGCAGTACCGGGCCAACGACAGCTCTGCCGGCGCCCCGTCTGACGAAGATGCGGGTTCTACCCCCGGCGCGACGGCGGGCCAGAACGACGCCGTCGCAGCCAAAGCCGACTAGCAACGTCTCCGGGCGCGATGCCCGGATCAAAGAGACCGACAGAAGAGAGACCGATGCGTGCGGCCAGCTATCCGTGCCGCCCCAGATGAGCAGGAGACCCGCGACATGGCAGACATCAGCGCCAAAGACGTGATGGCCCTCCGGAACAAGACCGGGCTCGCCATGATGGAGTGCAAGAAGGCCCTCGCCGAAGCCGGTGGAGATCCAGAGAAAGCCGAAGAGCTGCTGCGCAAGAAGCTCAAAGGCAAGATGGACACACGCACGGACCGCGCCGCGGGCGAGGGCCGCATCGGCATCGCGATCGGAGACGGAGCCGCGGCGATCGTCGAGATTCGTGCCGAGACCGACTTCACGGCAAAGAACGACAAGTTCGTTGAAGTAACAGACAAGATCGCCACTATGGCGCTTGGCTCTGGCGCCGGCGATGTCGCCGAGACCGACGAAATGAAGGCGCTGATCGACGACCTCCGCATCTCAACGGGCGAAAACATCAGCTACGCCCGGGGGGTCAAGGTCGAGGGCGGGACTGTCGGCAAGTACCTCCATCACGACGGCAAGACCGGCGTGCTGCTCGAAGCCGAGGGTGATGTCACCGACGAAGTGCTCCGCCAGCTTGGCATGCACGTCACCGCGGTCGTCCCGCGCCCGCTGGGTGTTACTGCAGACGACATTCCCGCCGAACTGGCCGAGAAGGAGCGGAAGTTCCGCATCGACCAGGCGATGGAGAGCGGCAAGCCTCAGGAGATCGCCGAGAAGATGGTCGAGGGCGGCATGCGAAAGTTCTTCGCCGAGGTCGCGCTGCTCGAGCAAGACTTTGTCATGGATCCCAGTAAGAAGATCAAGGATGTCGTCGGCTCTGGCGGCACCGTCAAGGCTTTCCACCGCTGGACCGTTGGCGAGACCGGCGAGTAAGCAAGCCTTACACTCCCGACTGCATCACCCCACAGCCCCCGCGGGTACACGACCGCGGGGTTTTTTGTTGCGCGGTAGCCTCGACCATGCATCCGAAGGAGACACGCCCATGCAGAACCAGTCGAACCAGATTTCACGACGTGCGGCACTCGGCATGCTCGGCGCCGGCACAGCCATCAGCATGGCGAGCAGCGCACACGCCGCGGTGCCGTTCATCGATGACCACGCCCTGGGCTGGGATTCGCAACGGGGTGAGTACACCGTCCCACCCTTGCCCTACGCGTACAACGCGTTGGAGCCTGTGATCGACGAACAAACCATGCGGATCCACCACAGCCGCCACCACGCGGGTTACGTGCGGGGACTAAACAATGCCCTCAACAAGCTCGCTCAGATCCGCAGCGGCGAGGGGGACCCAGCCACCCTTGAGCACTGGCAACGCGAGCTGAGCTTTAACGCGGGAGGTCACGTCAACCACGCCCTCTTCTGGTCCAGCATGCGGGCCCCGAGGCAAGACAATCGCCCCCAAGGCGAGCTAGCCGATGCGCTCACGCGAGACTTTGGCAGCATCACCGGGTTCCTGAGCCACTTCCGAGCGGCCTCCGCTTCGGTTGAAGGCTCGGGCTGGGGCTGGCTTGTGCTCGAACCGGCTAGCGGCCGTCTGATGGTGCTGCAGATGCATAATCAGCAGCAGATGATGTTTGCCGGGGCGATACCCCTGCTGGGCGTCGATGTTTGGGAGCACGCGTATTACCTAAACTACCAAAATCGACGGGCGGATTACCTCCAGGCGTTCGAGCGAGTCATCAACTGGGACGAGATCAGCAGGCGGTTCGGATCTGCGGCCAGTTGAATCGTCTTTAATACTTCCACAAACGATGCTCTAGAAACCCTTTAGCGCCTCAGCCAACCGGCTGGGGCGTTTTTCGGTCGTGTTTTCCTGGCATTCGCTCGATCTTGGCGCACATTCAAACTGTCTTGTCTCTCTCCTCCTACGACTCGGCCGCAAGCCGAAAATCTTGCGGCCGAGTTTTTCATTTTGGGGATACCAGGGTCCAAGATCTCTCCGTCCCTGCTTGAGGGGTGGCCTACCCCCAGGTGGACGCCCCCATAAACACGGGTGTTCTGGCCTCCCAGACTGGGTGACCCATGCCCCCTCCCCCGATCGTGGTCCACATGGGCAGAATCACCCAGTGGCGGAATGCAAGTGCCCGATCGTCGACGGGCCCAGGCCGGGCATCCCCACCAGAGGTGGGGAAAAGTGCTGGCTGTGACGCAGCGTGGGGGTTGCGATGGAGCACGACTCTGACCAACGGCGGTTCGGCTGGATCTTCTCGGCAGCGAGCGGCGCGACGGTGCCCGCGGAACTCTGGGATGGACTTCTCGCTGATCTCGGAGACTCATGCTGGCTGCCGCTGCTCCACCCATGCGATGCCGTTACGGTGCGAACTGAGTTACATCGCGCCTGCGCGGGGCTGAGCCCACAGTGCTCACGCGAGCTCGTTGCTCGCCTGCGGACATCCGGCACCCAGATAAGCCCGGGATACACATGGTTCCGCGTGGGGCTCTGCGCGGCCGGAGATGGCACGGTCTCGGGCACGCTCCAACCGGTCGAGGGCAACAGCGCCGACCTCGATCACCTTGCCTCACGGGTTGATCTGCTCTCAGCACTGCTTTCAGCCGTGCCCGAGTGCTTCAAAATCGTCGATCAGGATGCCCGTCTGGTAGACATGAACCACGCCGGGCTCTCCATCGTGCAGACCGATGATCTCGACAGTCTGCGCGGTGCCAGCGTGCTTGATCTTGTCATGCCTGAGCACAAGGAGGAGTATCTTGACGGGCTCCGCCGCTCCCTAGCTGGCGAACGCATCGTGCAGCAGTTTCAGATCCGGGGCCTTCAGGGCTCTGAGCGTTGGATGGAACAAGTCGCGGCCGCCTTGCCGCCGCCCGACGGGTCAGAAACACCGACAATGATGGGCGCGTTCACGCGTGACATCACTGCAACCAAGCTGCTCATACAGGAACTTTCTGCCGCGAAGGTCGAGGCCGAGGCATCGAGCCGAGCGAAGAGCGCTTTCCTTGCGAACATGAGCCATGAAATCCGAACACCGCTAACCGCGATTCTTGGGTTCGCGCACATGCTCGAGGACACCGGACTCGATCCCGAGATCAGGCGCGACTGTATCTACACAATCCAGACCAGCGGCACACATCTACTGAAGCTCATCGAGGACTTACTCGATCACTCGAAGATCGAGGCGGGCACGCTGGCTGTTTCGGTGAGCCTGTGCGACCCTACCCAGATTGTCGAGGAAGTTGTGAGGCTCTCGAAGCCCGCGGCAGGAGAAAAGCCGGTCTCGATCGCTATTGAGCCCGTGTCCGGACTCGATGGCAAGATTGCCACCGATCCGGTTCGACTAAAGCAGATCGTGACAAACCTGATGGACAACGCCCTCAAGTTCACCGAGTCAGGAAAGATAGCGCTGCGCCTGAGTCGGCCCGCAGGTGGCGGTGTCCGCATCGATGTCAAGGACACGGGCATCGGGATCAGCGAAGAAGGACTCGGGAAGCTCTTTGAGCCTTTCAGCCAGGCGGATGACTCGATGTCGAAGCGATTCGGCGGCAGCGGCTTAGGGCTCAGTATCAGCCGGTCGCTTGCTCAGGAGTTGGGCGGGGACGTGATTGCCCAGTCGACTTTGGGGGAGGGCAGCTGCTTTTCCGCATGGGTCGCCGATCTGAACACTCGGCTTGAAAGTGAACAACAAGACTGTGGGCTTCGCACACCCAACCAGGCCTCATCACTGAGTGGTCGGAATATCCTCGTTGTCGAGGACATGCTTGATAACCGGCGATTGCTGCGGCTTCATCTGGGAAAGCGTCTCGGGGCGAATCTCACGGAGGTAGAGAACGGTGCCGAGTGTGTCCGCCTCTTCGACAACGAGGATCCGGGCTTCGATCTCATCCTGATGGACGTCCAGATGCCGGTGCTCGACGGGCAAGAGGCGACGAGACAACTCCGGGCTATGGGCGTGCGTACGCCGATCATTGCGTTGACCGCCTATGCAGTCAGCGGCGCGAGCAGGACGTGTCTTGAAGCGGGATGCGATGCGTTCATCAGCAAGCCGATCGACTTCGAAATCCTGCGCGCTGAGTGCTGCCGGCTGCTCACCAACAGACACGAGGGCGGCCGCGCTGCTTGACACTCTGTGGACAGATCCAGATTTGCTGACCGGTTGCAAGCGTGGTGGCCGTCTACCCCACTGGAATCGGCGAAGCGCTCAGCATCCCTGTCTTGACGCCGGCAAGCGAGAGCAGTGCCTGCCGCCTCGTCCAGGGGAACCGACAAAGCGATGCCATGAGTAGGTCGCGCGGGATCGCGAGAGGGCTGATGCCCGACTGAAACAGCGGTGTGAGCCATCGCGAGGCAGATTGGTAGAACGCGATATTCCTCCGCCGGATCAGTCTGAAGTCACGGAGGGCTTGCTCAAGCGACTCTGCGTCTTCGATCGCATCCACAAGGGCCGCCGCGTCGAGGAGCGCGAGATTCACACCCTGGCCGAGCTGGGGACTCATCGCGTGCGCGGCATCGCCCAAGAACACCAGCCTCCGGTGGTGAGGCCTTGAGAGGATCGCGTCGCGGTATGGCGCGAACACCACCTGGCTCGGATCGTTGATCTGGTCCAGGAGCGGATCGGCGAGATCTGTAAGCGCTCGGACCTCATTCTTCCACCCCACGAGGTCGAACGAGGCGGCACGAGCCCACTCGCTGGTACGGCAACTCCAGAAGAGACTGACTGATGCGGGCGCGTCTGGAGCGGCTTTGCCCGATGGCAAGAAACCGAGCATACGCCTCGTACCCCGATAGATCTG
Source organism: Planctomycetota bacterium (assembly GCA_039186605.1). Taxonomy (GTDB): domain Bacteria; phylum Planctomycetota; class Phycisphaerae; order Phycisphaerales; family UBA1924; genus JBCCZZ01. The sequence continues at coordinate 81,650 of JBCCZZ010000008.1, forward strand.
CCGGAGTTCTGCCCCGTAACGACGCTCGGAATCTGATCCAATGAACCACAACGCTCCCCAGGCATACGGGCGGTCGCGCCGGACAAGAGACGGGACAGTCGCGCGGAGGCCCGACCGTGCACCGTCTGCCGCGATCACGAGATCAAACGGCCCGAAGGAGCGTCCATCGGCAGAAAACAGCGTCCCAACGTCTGGATCAGCGGACTCGATCTGAACACCGAGGATCGGCTCGATGGCGTGTGCGGTGAGCTCCCGCATTAGCACGGCTGTAAGCGCAGCGCGTTGAACGCCCAACCCAAATAGATCGTGTCTCAGATCGGTGTACGAAATGTCAAGAACAACACGCCCGCGATCGGTGGTCCCGAAGAGACGATCGACCTTTGTCCCAAGCCCGAGCAGTTCATCGGCTACGCCCAGCCGCCGAAGGACGCCGAGGCCGGTCGGCTGGACCAGCAGCCCGGCGCCGATGGGACGGATCTCGGGGGTTCGCTCGAGCACCGTGACCTCATGGCCTTGCCGTGCGAGCAGGATGCCTGCCGCCTGTCCGGCGGTGCCGCAACCAACGATGCCAACTCGAAGCTCCACAGGATGATGTTACATGCCCGGGACCAGTTCGCGCTCCCGCTCGACAAAGGCGAAAGCCGAGAGCGCTTTGCCCTCTGGACTGCCGATGAGCATTGTCCAATCCTCAACAACACGCACGTCGGAGAACCTGTTGCATAAACGGGCCTCGGCTCATCACACCTCGACCGGCTCGCTTACCGCCCAGCACGCCCCGCGCTGTTTCTCCCCGAAGTCCTCGATCAACGGCATCTCCTTGCGGCAGCGGTCAAACACCTCGGGACAACGCGTCTGGAACGGGCAGCCCGTCGGCGGGCTGAACGGGCTTGGAACATCACCCTTGAGGACCGTCAGCGGGCGTCGGTCGTCAGGAGAATCGATCGGGTTCGCGCCCAACAACGCCCGCGTGTATGGGTGCTTGGCCCGCTCGTGGAGGTTCTCGGTTGGGAGCTCCTCGACAATGTGGCCCAGGTACATCACGAGCACGCGGTCACAGAAGTGCTCGATGACCTTCAGGTCGTGGCTCACGAAAAGCATCGTGAGCCCGAACTCATCCTTCAGGTCGCGCATCAGGTTCAGCACCTGCGCCTGGATCGACACGTCGAGCGCGCTGACGGGTTCATCAGCAACGATCAGCTCGGGCTGTACACACAGGGCCCGCGCGATTCCGATCCGCTGGCGCTGGCCTCCGGAGAACTCGTGTGGGAACTTCCCCGCGGCGTCCGGTCGGAGCCCGACCGTCTTGATCAGCTCTTGGATGTAGTCCTCGGTCTCGTCGGGCTGCTTGATGTTGTGGAATCGGATGGCTTCCTTCAAGAGAGCCCGGATCGTCAGCCTCGGGTTCAGGCTGGAGTACGGGTCCTGGAAGATGATCTGCATCCGCCTGCGATACGGCATCATCGCGCTGTGATCGAGACCAATCAGCTCCTTGCCGTCAAAGCGAACGCTGCCGCTCGTGGGCTCATGAAGCCGCATCACAGCTTTGCCGAGCGTGCTCTTGCCGCATCCCGACTCACCGACGATGCCAACGATCTCGCCCTTCTCGATATCGAAGGACACACCGTTGACAGCGTGCACACGACCGATCTCGCGATTGAGAATGCCTCCCTGGACAGGGAAGTGCTTGACCAGGTTGCGGACCTCAAGCAGACCCATCAGGTATCCCCCCCGGAAGCCCCCACCGTCAACGCAGCCGGCGTCTCGACTGGAAAATGGCACCGCACACGGCGACCGTCGTCAGCGGTCACGAGTTCAGGCTCATGCGCGACACATTTCTCCTGCTTGTGATCGCACCGGTCAGCGAAGCGGCATCCATCCGGGAGTTCGAAGAGACTGGGCACGATGCCGGGGATGGCGGGGAGACGCCCATCCGTGCGGCGTTTGCCGCGCTTCGGGATCGACTCGAGCAACGCTTTCGTGTATGGGTGCCGTGGCGAGCGGAACAGATCGTGGACCGGCGCTTCCTCGATCACACGCCCGGCATACATGACCATCACGCGATCACAAACCTGTGCCACAACACCCAGGTCGTGCGTGATGAGCATGATCGCGGTGTTGGTCTTCTCCTTGAGGGCCTGCATCAGATCCAGGATCTGGGCCTGGATCGTCACATCAAGCGCCGTGGTCGGCTCATCGGCGATGAGCACCTTGGGCTCACATACCAACGCCATCGCGATCATCACACGCTGACGCATGCCACCCGAGAGCTGGTGCGGGAACTCCTTGATCCGCTGCTCCGGATTCGGGATCTCCACCAGCTTGAGCATCTCGATGCACCGATCGCGGCGCTCGCGTTTGCTCAACTTCGTATGAAACCGCAACGCTTCATCAAGCTGCCAGCCAATGGTGAACACTGGGTTCAGGCTGGTCATCGGCTCCTGGAAGATCATCGCAATGCCGTTGCCCCGGACATCACGCATCGTCGCAGGCGTCGCATTGAGCAGGTTCGTCCCCTCAAATAGGACCTCACCGCTATAGCTGGTGATGTGCTCGGGCAAAAGACGCATCACCGACTTGCTCGTCACGGTCTTGCCGCAGCCCGACTCACCGACGATGCCGAGGGTCTCCCCACCATCAACCTGGAAGGTCACGTCATCGACCGCGGTGACCGGCCCGCGGTCGGTGCGGAAGCTGGTCCGCAGGTTCTTGACTCGGAGGACGGCTTCACTCATATCACGACACGTGCTTCGGATCGAACGCGTCCTGGAGCGCGTCGGTAAAAATGTTGAACGCGAGCACCAGCACAAACATGAAGAACGTCGCGCCGCCGATCTGCCAGAAGAAGTCGTTGACGACCTGCTCCTTCGAATGATCGATCATGATCCCCCAGCTGGCCCCCTCTTTCAGCCCCAGGCCCAGGAAGGTCAGGATCACCTCACCCTTGATCGCGGCGATGAACAGAAGGCTGAAGTTGATGAACAGCAGGTGAGCCGTGTTGGGCAGCACATGCTTGAGCAAGATGTACATCCTGCCAAAGCCGATGGCTGTTGCGGCCTGCACGTACTCAAGCTCGCGGATCTTGAGCGCCTCACCCCGGATGACACGCCCGGGGCCCGCCCAATACGTCACGCCGAACGCGACGTAGAGCGGGATCAATGTACCCTCGACAGGAGAACCGAGGAAAAGGAAACTGAGCACCGCGAGCAACACCAGGTACGGAATGGACGTGATCATCGAGTACGTCCAGTTGAAGACGTGATCGACCCAGCCTCCGTAGTAAGCCGCCGCGGCACCAAAGATGCCACCAAAGATCACCGCAGCCAACGCCACGACAAGCCCGACCTGCACCGCAACATACGACGAGTAGAGCGCACGAAGCAGGATCGAGCGGCCCTGGCGGTCAGTGCCCAGCATCAGCTTGAAGCGGTAAATGATGCCCTTGATCCCTTCAGGGAACGGGTAGAGCCGATCGATCATCGGGCCCATCGCCTCGACGCGTTGCTCAACAATTTCTTCGACGCCAGCGAATGCCGCATCGGACGCGTCGGCTATCGCTCGAATCGCCGTAGGGTCAAAAAGCTCGGCCTCCGCGGGCTCAGCGACCTCCAGTTCAAAGGCGATATCCTCGAGCGCCGCGGGGTTCAACCGCCGGATCGGATCGTCCTCGGGAGCGGTCTCAGCGTACTGGACCGCGTCGGCGGCAAAATCGGCGAGGTCGAACGCCAAGTCCTCTTGCGTATTAAGCAGCTCATCAGGGTCCGCGTTTGGATCGTCGCGCATCGCGATGAAACGCTCGCGGAGTTCCAAGATCGCGTCCGCCTGCTGGGGCAGCACCTGGAGTCTTGCGGCACCCGTCCGGAGTGCGATGATTGCCTCGCGCTCCGCGTCGGCCTCAGCGGTGTATTCGACCAGCTGGTTGAGCGTGAGATCGCCAAACGGCCTCGATCTTGGAGAGTTCTCGTCGAGCACATCGCGGAGCGTCCGCCCGCTCTCCTCGGTCAGCCGGTTCGCCGCGGTGATCGCCCGATTCGCGGCCGTGAGCTTCTCGATGTAGGTATCGAGCAGTGGCTCGGTGTCGGGCGTGATACCGAAGCCAGGGATCTCGGCGGGCGCGACCTCTTCCATGATCCGCTCGCGGATGAGGATGCCGATCACCGGGTTGTCGTTGAGATCGAACCAGCCCGTCCGCTGCCCAAGGGCCTGAGCAGTGTTCGTCGCAAAGACGAACACCGCAAGAGCGGTGTAGCCGAGGATGATCAGCAGACTCAGCATCGCGGTCTTGTTGCGGCGGAACTTGCCCGCGCCCCGGCTGTTGAGCAGACGCCTGATCACTTGAGCCTCACCCGCGGATCGACGAGGGCGTAGGCCACGTCGGTAAGGATCACCGTGAGGATGACCGCCGCGGCCAGTACCGCCACCGTCGCCTGGACCACCGGGAAGTCACGCGCCACGATGCCGTTGATCAGCATCCTCCCCATGCCCGGGATGTTGAAGTACTGCTCCACCAGGATCGACCCGGTGATCAGGAAGGGCAGCGTGATGGTAATCCGGCTGATGATCGGGATCATCGCGTTCTTGAGCATGTGAACGCTCATGATCCGGGCGTCGCCCGCGCCCTTTGCCCGGGCCGTGGTGATGTGATCACGGCCCGATTCTTCAACCATCACGGCCCGGTAGAACCGCGTGTCGTAGCCCATCGCAACGATGACACCGATGATCACCGGGAGCATGGCGAACCTAACCCAGTTCATGGGATAAAACAGGCCATCGCCACCCTCAAGCCGCGGGAATATCGACTCGTAGCCCTCGATCGCGAACGGCGTGATATGCATGCGGTCGCCCAGCACGTACGCGCCGAAATACTGGCCCAGGATGATGTAGACAAGGTAGCTGACGCTCATGCCCAGCACCGCGCCGAACATCAGGCCCCGATCGAGCCAGCGGCCTCTGTTGAACGCGCACACGAGACCAATGCCAATCGAGATGACCGCCGTTGTGAGCAGCGAGGGAACGGTGATCATCAGCGTCGGAACGATCGCCGCGCGCAGCATCTCGCCCACAGGCCGCTGCTGATCCCAGCTGCGGGCGCTGAACTCAAGTGTGAGCACATCGGTGATGTAGTCCCAGTACTGCTCGACCTTCGACTTGTTTAGCCCGAGACTCTCGGTGACCAGATCGATCTGCTCTTGGCTGGGCTGCTTGCCGAGCTGCATCGCAACGGCTTCGTTCTGGTTGATGCGGAGCAGCAGCAGGACAACCGCGAGGATGCACAAATAGAGCGGGATGTAGTAGAGCAGTCGGCGGACGATGTAGGCCCACATACCGGGCGTCCCCTTCGCGAAGCTTCCGTTCGGGAGACGCCCGGGCTACCCGGGGCGTCCGCCGGTCTCACGCACGGCCGGATTTTTAGTCGTACTCCGCCTGCTTGGCCTCATCGACGTCCAGGAACTTGTACCAGCTGTAGAAACGCTCGGTCGGGCGGCAGTTGAGAAGCCAGGGATTAATCAGGTAGTGCCGCTTGCGGGCCATCGACCCGATGTAGGGCACATCGCGGAGCAAGATATCCCGCATCCGCTCGTAAACCGCCGTCCGCTCCTCACCCGGAAGCATGGTCAGGGCCCACTCGTAGAGACGATCGAACTCGGCGTCCTTGTAGTTGTAGTGGTTGGCCCCAGGGGACTCGTTGGGACCATAAAAGAGCGCAAGGTTGTTCTCCGCATCCGGATAGTCGCTGCTCCAGGCGAACGTGAACATTGACGCGTTCTTCTTGTTGACCGTCTCGATCAACGTCGAGAAGTCCACCTGCTTCACGTCCAGGTTCACGCCAATGCGCCCGAGCTGGCGCTGGATCAACTCCGCCTGCTGCTGCGCCTCGCTGCCTCGACGCGTGTAGTAGTCAATCGCAGGCAGACCCTGGCCATCGGGGTAGCCCGCCTCGGCAAGCTTCTGTTTGGCCAGCTCGATATTCGGGCCGGCATAGGGGTTCACGCCGCGGCCGTCGGTGTCGTTCGGGTAGCCATCGAGGCCCGGGGGGATCGGCCCGTCGTACACGACATTCAGCCCGCTGTAGAAGCGGTCGTTGAACTCATCGAGGTCCACTGCGAGGCTAATCGCCTGGCGGAGCAGGGCGCCGGTCTCGCCGTTGGGCGCACCGAGCAGTTCATCCTCCATGTTGAAACCGCGGAAGATAAAATCGAGCAGACGGTCGGCGTGCCAGGTGATCCCCTCGGCCTCAAGCGAAGGGAGGATCTCTTTGGTCTGCTCGTCAAAGCCCTCGGGGTAGTACGCATCGGGGACCTGGGTGTAGCCCAGCTTGCCCGCCCTGAACTGCAGCCACATCGGCTGGTCCTCGGGGTACATCGTGAACTCGAGCCGATCCACGAACGGCACCCGCTGACCCGCGGGGCGGTGCAGGCGCTTACGGATGTCCGCACGGCTCCACTCACTGCGCTCCGGGTAGAGCACCTCGTGATACTCGGGGTTGCGAACGAGTTCAAGGCTCTGCTTTGGCACCCAGTCGCTGGGCTCCTCAAGGATGAACGGGCCCGTGCCCACCGCGTTGAACGCGAAGTCCTCCCCGTAATAGTCGACCGCCTCTCTGGCGACGACCGAGGTCTGGAACATGGTCAGGATCCACAGGAAACGCGTCACAGGCTGGGCCAGCACGATCTCGAAGTTCTTGTCGTCGATCTTCCGGAAGCCCTCGACCGGCGCGTCGTAGTCAAACTCATCGGCGGCGTTCTGCTCCACCTGGAACTTGTCGAAACCCAGGATGGTCTCCTTGACCAGCCACCAGTTCTCGAGCTTGTACTTGTCATCAGCGATGCGTTTGAGTGAGTAGAACACGTCATCGGTCGTGATCTCGCGTCCCTCGCCGCCCGGGAAGCACTCGTTGTCGTGGAAGGTCACGCCGTCCTTGAGGCGGAAACGCCAGGTTCTACCGTTGTCCGGACTCACCGGAAGCTCTGCCAGCAGCAGTGGCTCGTACTCAAGCGGGTTCGAGTACTTGTTGACCAGCAGGGTCTCGTAGATCTGAACGCAAGCCATGTTGTCGTATGTCGTTGAGCCCTCGACCGGGTCCAGGCTCTTGGGTCCGTCAGTCCGGACCGGCAGGCGGAGGACCTTCTCGGCGAGCGCCGTCGAGGCGGTCAGCCCCGCGACAAGGACGGACGCAGCGGCAAAGAGCGAGGCGGCTCGTGGACGGGTGTGACCGGGCATGCGCGTGGTCTCCTTCGATGGGCTCCGCGGGAACAACTGCCCCGCGTCCTGACACCGCCGGCCTGGCGACCGCTGAACGGCATCTCGGGGCGCTTGTCGTAACCGGTTACCGGCAACGGGGTTGAACTGCTGCACGGTTTCCCGCACAGGCCCGCATCCGAGGCGGTTTAGCCGCGATGGTATCCAGCACCAAACCCACGCACAACAGATCGCGATGTCCGCTTCTCGGCTTAGAGCGTGAGGATCATGCCCACCCTGCCATCCAGCGAACGCCCACGGGCGCGGATCGCCCGGTCCATGTACACCCCAGGCAGCTCTAGGGGCTCGACATCGATAAACCCAAAGCGCGCAAAGAAACCGGGCACCCTGGTCAACAGGCACAGCATCTCGAACTCAAGGGCTCTGGCTTCATCGACCAGCCAGGTCATCATCGCGCGGCCGACGCCTGTCCCGGCCGCCGCCCGCCCCACCGCCACCGAGCGGACCTCCGCCAGGGTCGGGTTGATGGTCTCAAGAGCGGCACAGCCCTCCACCCGGTCGTCGAGCGTCGCGACGACGAAGCCCCCGAGGTGGAACTCAACCTCTGAGGACGTGCGAGGCAGCGTGAAACCGCCCTCCGCAGACTCGTTGAGCACGCGAACGACCTCGGTCACATCCGCGAGCAGGGCTGGGCGGATGGTGAGCACTTGCGGCGGCGCCTCGGCCATCACCTGCGTCGGCGTCGGGCTCGGGCTGATATGGGGCCGAGCGGCCGTCATCCGACAGGACCGCCCAGCGATTGCAGATCGGCCTCGACACGGGCGAGTACCCGACCCGCCTCCTCACGCACTCGGTCAGGCGCCGTCCCTCCGATGAGATCACGCCGCGCGACCCCTGCCTCAGGCTCAAGCATGTCCAGCAACGACTCGCCCGCGTCCGGCGCGATATCGCGGATCTCATCGAGCGACATCGCCTCCAGCGCGACGCCACGATCAACCGCCAAACGGACCGCACGCCCGGCCTGGTGGTGTGCCTCACGAAACGGGACCCCTCGCACGACGAGGTGGTCCGCGAGCTCGGTCGCGTTCTGGTAGCCAACACGGCAGGCGGCCGCCGCCGCGTCGGTGTTGACTGACAGCTCGCGCATCGTCAGATCGGCCAGCCTGAGCACAATCGACAGCTGAGCCATCGCATCGAACAGAGGCTCCTTATCTTCCTGAAGGTCCTTGTTGTACGCGAGCGGAAGCCCCTTGACAGTCATAAGCAGCCCGCTGTGATGCGCTGCGATGCGCCCCGCCTTGCCCCGGATGATCTCGAGACTGTCGGGGTTCTTCTTCTGGGGCATCAGCGACGAGCCGCTGGTCACCGCGTCGCTCAAGGTCACCAGGCCGAATGAGGGCGAGACGTACGCGATAAGGTCTTCGGCGTACCGGGACAGATGCGCCGCAGTCAGAGCTGCGGACGACAGGAACTCCAAAACAAAGTCCCGATCGCTGACCGCGTCCAGGCTGTTGTGTGTTGGCTCGCGGAATCCGAGCTCGGATGCGATCGCTTCTCGATCGACCGGGAAGCCACTGCCCGTCAGAGCCCCTGAACCGAGCGGACACTCGTCTGCCCTCGTCCGCAGGTCAAACAACCGCTTCGTGTCGCGCTCCAACATCGCGGCATAGGCCAGACACCAGTGCCCGAATGTGATGGGCTGGGCGGGCTGGAGGTGGGTGTATGCCGGGAAGAGTGTCTCGGCGTGCTCGATAGCTCGCTCAGCTAGCGCCCGGCGCAGCGCCACGAGCTCTTCAATCCGGATGACTACAGCTCGCTTGAACCACAAACGCAGATCCGTCGCGACCTGGTCGTTCCGGCTCCGGCCGCTGTGGAGCTTCTTGCCGAGGTCGCCCACCCGCTCGACAAGCTGCCACTCCACCCACGTATGGACATCCTCGGCACCAGACTCGGTCGGCGGGGAATCGAGCGAAGCCGCGTGCTGGGCAACCTCATCGAGGCCCGCAAGCAACCGATCGCGTTCGTCGCCGTTAATCACCCCAATCGCGGCGATCGCTCTGGCCCACGCCTTCGAGCCCTTGATGTCATCGTGTACCAGTACCCAATCGAAGGGCAACGAGTCATTCGCGGCACGGAACAACTCGGCCGGCCCGGTCTCGAACCGCCCGCCCCACATCGCTTCCTGCCCGCCGGCCACGTTGCTCACCCGACCGCCGCCTCCGACTTATCGCCTTGGTGAACCGCGTCGCGCACCTCGATCAGCTCCGCCTCCGAGGAAGCGGGCAGGTCCTGGAGCGCCGCGACGCGCTCGGGAAGTGTGAGCAGCTTGATGAACCCCGCGGCGTCCTTCTGGTCGTAGGTGTTGTTGGCCTCAAAGCTCGCGAGCGCCTCGCTGTAATAGCTCTTTGGCGCCGAACGCTGGACGGTCAGCGCCGTTCCCTTAAACAGTCTGACGACGACCTCGCCCGTCACCCGCGATGCAATCGAGGTAGCGCACACGCTCAGTGCCTCGCGGAGCGGCGTAAACCAGCGTCCACCGTACACGAGGTCCGCAAAGCGAAGCCCGAGTTCCTGACGGAAACGGAGGGTCTCGCGATCGAGCGTCACCTCCTCAAGCCCACGCATCGCCTCGACGATCACGGTGCCACCCGGTGTCTCGTACAGGCCCCGGCTCTTCATCCCGACCGTGCGGCTCTCAACCAGATCGATCCGGCCCACACCGTGGGCGCCGGCAATCTCGTTGAGCTGTTCGATCAGCTCAACCCCGCCGATGGGCTCGCCGTTGAGCTTGACGGGCACGCCCTTATCGAAGGTGAGCGTGACGTGCTCCGGGTTGTCCGGGGCGCTTGCCGGGTCCTCGCTGAGCTGCCAAGCGTCCTGGGGCGGCGGGCTCCAGGGATCCTCGATCGAGCCACCCTCGTGGCTGATGTGCCAGAGGTTCCGGTCGCGGCTGTAGATCTTCTCGACCGACGCCGAGCACGGGATGTTCCGCTCGGAGAGATACGCGAGCAGCTCACTCCTGCCCGACATATCCCAGTGGCGCCAGGGGGCGATGACGGCGAGGTCCGGTGCCAGGGCCGCGAACCCCGCCTCGAACCTCACCTGATCGTTGCCCTTGCCCGTGCAGCCGTGGCTGACCGCGTCGGCACCAACCTCGCGGGCGTACTCGACCTGGTACTTGCTGATCAGCGGTCGTGCGATCGCCGTGCCCAGCAGGTACCGTCCCTCGTAGATCGCGCCGGCCTGGATCGTGGGCCAGATATAGTCGGTCACGAGCTCTTCGCGCAGGTCGTAGACCTTGCACGCCTTGGCCCCTGATGCGAGCGCCTTCTCCTCGACCCCCGCCAGTTCGTCGGAGCCCTGGCCGACATCCGCAACATATGCGTACACCTCGCAGCCCAGGTTCTCGACGAGCCAGGGCACAATCGCGGAGGTGTCCAGCCCGCCCGAGTATGCGAGCACGACCTTCTTCGCTTTGGGCAGATCCATCAAGTCATCTCCTTCGCGACGCCCGAAACCCCCGGAACAGCGCCGAAGAGCGCCAGGAGCAGCGCGACCTGGGTGTGCATGCGGTTCTCCGCCTGGTCATACACGACCGAGTCGGGCCCGTCGATGACGGTATCGCTCACTTCCTGTCCGCGATGGGCGGGGAGGCAATGCATGAACTTGGCGGTCCCATTGATCCCGGTGCTCGCCTTCTCCATCAGCCCATCGCCCACGCTCAGGTGCGCGAACTGCCCCTCGCGGACCGCGTGCTGGTGATCCTGGCCCATGCTGACCCAGGTGTCGGTGTACACCGCGTGGTGGGCCTCGACGGCCTGCGGGTCGTGGGTCACGGTGATCTTGGCGCCGCTCACGACGGCCGCCGCCGTTGCTCTTTTGATAACCCCGAAGCTCGGCTCGAAGCCCTTGGGCGTCACCGCGGTGAAGTCCACGCCCGACTTCGCACACGCGATCATCAGCGAATGACACACGTTGTTTCCATCACCCAGGTACGCGAGCTTCTTGCCCTCGAGTGTGCCCAGATGCTCCTTGAGCGTAAGAAGGTCGGCCAGCGCCTGGCAGGGGTGATAGAGGTCGCTCAGCGCATTGACAACGGGGATCGAGCCGTGCGAAGCGAGACCCTCCAGCGTCTCATGGCTGAACGTCCGCGCGACGATCGCATCACACCAGCGCTCCATGTTCTTCGCATAGTCGAGCACCGGCTCGCGGTCGCCGATCTTCGAGCCCTTGTGGTCAAAGTACAACGCATGAGCGCCGGCCTTGACCAGTCCAACCTCGAAGCTCACCCGCGTCCGCAGGCTGGGCTTTTCGAAGAGCATCACCACGGTTTTGCCGGCCAGCGTGCCGCGTAGCAAGGCTGGTTCGGCCTTCACCGCCTCCGCCAACTCGAGCAAGGCGAGCAGTTGCGGTGTGGTGACGTCGAGGATGCTCAGGAAATCGGTGCCCGCCAGGGGCGCCAAAGCGTCCTGCAGTGTGGTGGTTCCGGTCACGTTCGTCTGACTCGCGATGGCACTCATGGCTCGCGCTCCGTGTGTGTCGTTCGTTTTGGGTTTCTGGGGTTCGGCAGTTGTGGGTTCAGGCGACAGATACATGGTGCGGTCCTTCCGCACTCCGCCTCGCTCGAACCCTCGTACCCGCAAGGCCGCGGCCAGCGGCGTCCGCCTCGCGCCAGTGGGCGATGACAACCGGGCACCCTGCCGATCCGGACACAGCGAGCGCCGCGCGGACCTTCGGACCCATCCCGCCAGAGATCACGCCCGAGGTGACCAGTGCTTCGACCGCTGACTCGTCAAGCTCCCCGATCGGCTGACCATTCGCGTTGAGCACGCCCGCGACATCGCTCAGCAGCAGCAGTGTCGATGCGCCCAGCACCGATGCCACTCCCGCAGCCGCGTCGTCACCATTGATGTTCAGGGGCCCGCCCGCGGCATCGGCACCAATGCACGAGAGCACAGGCGTCGCGCCGGCATCGAGCAGGCCGTTTGTGACCGCGCCAGCGCCGCCCACGACCTCGCCCACACGGCCGAGATCGCCGCTGGGATGCTGGAGCTTCTGGCAGGCGAAGCCCGCGCTCTGAAGCGTGAGCCCAGCTGCCTGCACGCCCGCGGCGCGGAGTGTTCCTACGAGCTTGGTGTTCACCACACCCGCGACCGCCGCGACGACCTCCTCAATGTGTTCATCGGGCGTAACGCGGAGGCCATCGACGCGCCTGGTTTCTGCACCGATCGCATCGAGCCGGCGTGTGATTTCGGCGCCACCACCGTGCACCACGACCACCGGCGCCTCAATCTCGCAGACCAAGCGTGCGAGCGCGAGCCCCGCCTCGGCACCACCGTCCTCGAGGGCCGAACCGCCGATCTTCACAACAATGGAACCAGCGGCCATCATGCACGCACTCCCTGCGTCGCGGCCGGCAGAAGACCGGCGGTTTCCACGTGCCCGAAGCGCGCGTTGAAGCACTGGACCGCCTGGCTCGCGGCGCCTTTGAGCAGGTTGTCGATCGCACCGACGGCAACCACGTGCCCCAGCCCCTCGTCAACAGCGACCTGAACATCGCAGAACGGCGTCCGCTCGACGGCACCAACGCTTGGCCACACACCTTCTGGCAGCACGCGCACGAGGGGTTCTTCGGCGTATGCATTGCGGATCGAAGCATGGACCGCATCCGCGGTCACGCCGGGTTTCAGGGGGACGTGCGCCGTCGCGACAATGCCGCGTGCAAACGCGCCAAGGTGAGGCGTGAAAACCGTCCGCACGCCGGCGTGGTGCGCGATCTCGGGCTGGTGCCGGTGAGCCAGCACCTTGTAAGGCCGCAGGCTCACCTCGGCAAAGCTGAACGACGGATCGGCGGTTCGGCCTGCGCCACTCACACCGCTCACTGCATCGACGATGACCGTCGCCCCGTCTGAGACATGACCGTCTCTGACCAGCGGTGCCACCGGCAGGATCGATGCCGTCGGATAGCACCCAGGCACGGCGAACAGCGAGGCAGCATCGAATCCATCCCTAGACAGTTCGGGCATGCCGTACACGGCCTTCGCGAGTGTCATAGGGGCGGGATGCTCGAAGCCGTACCAACGCGGGTAGTCGCCTGCCGGGAGGCGGAATCCTCCCGATAGATCGAACACAACGAGACCAAGATCGAGCAGGGTCGGCGCCAGCTCGGCGCTCGCCTCATGGGGCGTCGCGAGGAATACGGCATCGAGACCCGCGAGCACCGCGGGATCGTCCAAGGGCTCGATCGGGACATCCACAACCCCCGGCGTTACATCCCGGAGGTTCGGATGCACCGAGCCCACAGTTCGCGAAGCATCGCCACCGGCGCTCCCGAATACGCCAGTCAGGCTGCACTCCGGGTGCTGAGCGAGCAACCGGAGCAACTCGCCACCGGTGTAGCCGGCGCCACCGATCACCGCGACACGGGTCATACGCCGACCTCATGCTGTGTCTCGGCCTCAGCCTTCGCGCCAGCAAAGGCACACAACAAAGGCTCAACGGACTCCGCAGACGTCAACGCGACGAAAATGGTGTCGTCGCCTGCGATCGTGCCAGCGACGCCTGGCGGTGGGAAGCGGTCCATCTCGAGCGCCACGACCTGCGCGTGACCGGGACCAGTCTTGAGCACAACGAGGCCGACGCCTGGCTGAACACTGATCACGTAGTCGCGCACCGCACGCCGGACCGGGTCGGGCAGCAGTTCGGCGCTCTGCCCACTGAACGCGCCCCACGACTCTGGTGACATCGCACCTGGGAGGATGTACCCGGTTGGCCCTTTGACGACGCCGAGCTCGCGAAGATCACGCGACAGCGTGGCCTGTGTGGTCGTGATCCCCTCCGACGCAAGAACCCGCTGCAACGCGTCCTGGCTGGCGATTGGTGCCTTGGCGAGCAGCACGGCGATCAGATTGTGGCGCTTGGCTCTGGCGGACATTTCGCATGAGTATACCAACTCTGTATGAAAATGTATTCCATGCTCAGGATTTTCTTGCTTCCGTATCCAGATTACCGGCCCCAATCCAGGGGCAACCACCGGGTGCGGGCACGAAAAAAGCCGCCTCGGGGCGGCCTTCTTCAAAGCGGGTGATCGGATTCGAACCGACGACATTCACGTTGGCAACGTGACGCTCTACCACTGAGCTACACCCGCGTCGGCAGGTCGCCACGGGCCGGGGCCCGGGCGGCCCCAACGGTAGACCCAACCCCGGCAACCGTCAACAGAACTGGGAGACCCGAAGGGCCCGCAGGTCAGGCTGTAGGACCTCTAGCGGGACGCGGTCTGCTCCCCCTGGACGTCCTCGATCGCCGACAGCACATCGCCAGAGGTGTAGGCGTTGCTCATCCAGCGTCCACCGCCGTCACGTTCCACGACGAGCAGCGGGATCCCGGTTTGGCCGAGTTCCGACAAGAGATCCCAGCCCGGCGCCTTCGTGCTGGACAGATCAACCGTGAAGGTGACGATGTCGTCCGCCCTAAGTGTTCCCTTCACCGGCTCCTTATTGAGGACGGCCGCTTTGAGCGCCTTGCAGTTCACACACCACGATGCCGTGAAGTCGAGCACGACGGTGTAGCCCTCTTCGAGCGCCTGCTCATGCAACGCGGGGGAGTAATCGTTCCAAACTGTCGTGAGGAGTACGCCGCCACCGTCGGCCTCGGCCGCCTCGAGTGCGGCCTGCTTCTCGTCGAATGCGGCGCGGGCGATCGCCGTCTCGCCCGCAACAAACCAGATACTCCCACCGATTAGCGCGACGCCGATCAACGAGAATACGACACGCGGCAATGGCTTACGACTGATCTGGAATGTCCTGTACACGAGCCAGATGCTCGCCAAAGAAACAAAGAACACGACAGCCCAGAAGTGCAACAAGCTACCCACGTACGGCCGCTCCGCAACCAACGTCAGCAAACCGGCTCCAAGGAAGAAAGCTCCAGCACCAAACATCAGCAAGCCCATGACCTGCTTAACGAGCTCGCTCGCCGGACCAGTGCGAGGAATTCTCTCGACCCAGCTCGGCTTCGCGCTCAGCACGAGGTACGGCAGGGCCATGCCTGCGCCGAGCGCCCCGAAGATCCCCAAAACTTGGAGCGGCGGCTGGGTCGCCGAGCCTCCGAGGAGCGGCCCGATGACGAAACCAAAGCATGGGAGGCCGAAAACTGCCGTCATGACTCCAAAGAGGAAAGACCCATGGAGCGAGTCTGCTTTTGGATTGACCTTGTACACGGCCTGCGGAAGCGCGATCGTGAACAGCCCCATCAGGCCGAGTGACATCACGGCCATGAACAGCCCGAGTCCACCAGAGAACCACCAGAGGCCGAAGACCCTCGATGGATCCCCGAAGCCGCTGACGAGAGCAACAGGTATGCCCAACGCGATCCAGAACGAGGTCACACCGACCGCCGTCCAGATCCCAAGAAGCAACGCCTTGCCGGGTGTTCCGGCATGGTGAGTGATGGTCATCACCTTGATCGGGATGACGGGAAGCACACATGGGGTCAGGTTCAGTATGAAGCCACCCAAGCCCGCCGCTAGGAGAACAACCAGAAAACCACCGCCGAGGTCGAAACCGAAGAACGTCCTGGAGCCAGCCTGTGTAGCCGGTTCTGAGTTAGGGCTGGCCTGCTCGGGCGAGGGCTCCGCAGAGAATGTCGCTTCATCAAAGCCTTCAAACACGCCCGCAAGGACGGCCTGCTCCGCCCCCGCCGCGACCTCGATCGTAATCGTCTCATCCACCTGCTCGGGGATCAGGCAGACTTTGTCATCGCACGCCTGGTAGAGAACTGATACCGACACTCCGTAGCTGCCCGCAGACGCATCTTCAGCAACAACAACGGGCAAGAAAATGGTTGCTGCGCCGTCGTATGCCATCACTTCGACGGGCGCGCTCCCCCCGTTTGGATCGGCGACGAGAGCCGCATGGGGCTCCGGCCACTGGGTGGCCCGAGTCTCAAACGGAACGGCATCGTCCCATGACAACGAGGCCTCGGTGCGGACCGCGAAGTCAAAGCCATCGGGCAGAACATCCTGGTCAGCGCTGGGCCAGCTGTGGAACCCATCGATGTGAGTCAGCGTCGCCGCGATGACAAATGTGCCGCCCGGCGCAACGGTGGTCTGAGACGCCTCAGCGGCGAAGCTCACCTTGGGAGCATCCTGACCGAATCCACCGAATGAGGGTGTCTGGCTCGAGGACTTGCTGCTCCCGCCGAATAGCCCGCCGAGTGCGTCCGAGTCCTGGGCGGCCGCCGGGGCCAAGCCCAAGGCGACAACCGCGATGGCGGCGATAACAGTCCGAATCATGCCTGCAAAGCTCCTCACGAGGCCCCCTCGTCGCTCTTCACCATTTAACCCGTCGGGCAGAGGGATTGTTTCGGCTTCCCGAGTCTCAAGCACGGAGCCCAACTGAACCGATTCTGGGTCTGCCCGGGTTATCGCGCGCGCGGGGCTTGGGTACGCCCGGAGTTGGTTCGCTCCGGCTTGAGGGAGGCCTGGGTCCGTGAACGACGTCCTCGACCAATCAGAGGTTGATGCGCTGCTCGCGGCCGCGATCTCTGGCGAGGTCGAGGAGGAGGAGCAACAGGCCAGGATCTTCAGCCGGAACCGCAAGGACACGGATTCAGTCGAGGTCCGGGCATACGACTTCAAGCGTCCCGAGCGGGTTTCCAAGGACCAGATGAACGCCCTGCAGACCCTGCACGAGGCTTTCGCACGGAACTTCGGTGCGAGTCTGTCAGGCTTTCTCCGGACGATCGTCGAGGTCAAGGTCGCAAGCTGCGAGCAGATGACCTATTCGGAGTTCATCGGGGGCCTTCCCAACCCGACGAGCTTCAACCTGGTGGAGGCCGACCAGCTCGAAGGCCAGATGTGCCTTGAGATCAGCCCGCTGATCATCTATCCAATAATCGACCGGCTCTTGGGCGGTACGAGCCAGGACCTGTTCATCCCGCAGCGTCCGATGACACTCATCGAGAGCAGGCTGATCGGCAATGTGACAAACCGTGGCCTAGCAACCCTCAGCGAGGCCTGGGCGAGTGTCCGCGAGCTGACCTTCGAGATCACCGCGACCGAGAGCAACCCGCAGCTCGTCCAGATCGTCCCCCCTAACGAGGTGGTGGTCGTCGTCGGCTTTGAGCTGAAGCTCTCGAACCGAGCGGGCACGATGAATCTCTGCATCCCGTACAACGTCATCGAGCCGGTGGTTGAGGAGATCACGTCCCAGAGCTGGTTCAGCGTCGCCTCGGCCGATGCCTGCGACGCCGCGAAGAACCGGATCGCCGGCGGTTTGGGCCGGGCGATGGTTGATGTGAGCGGGGTGCTCGCCGAGACCACGATCACGCTCAAGGACCTCGGGCGGCTGGGACCGGGCGATGTGATACTCACCGAGAAGGATGCATCGCTGCCGTCGGTCGTGACCGTCGGCCGCGAAAAGAAGTTCATCGCACAGGTGGGCCAGCATCGCGGCCGCAGGGCGCTCAGGGTCGAGCGAACCTTCACCCAAGACGACCGCCTCTGACACCTGGCGGGCTGAGGGATGCTGGGTTCGATTCGAGCAAGGCCTGAGTAAGCCCCTGATTGACCCCCACGGGGGCCGATACCTACTGTTAGATCATTGGTGCACGGCTTGTCAGCCTGTGGCGGCAATCCGTGCGTGGTAAGCGAGGAAGGCCTCGGCATGAACGACACAACCATCCATGCGGACTGAGCGGTCCCAGGTGGTAGCGGGCTGCCCCGCGAGCGGCGGAGCGTCAGGCATGAACTGACGGGTACCGTCATCGTGTCGGCGGACTGGGCGCAACAAGCCCCATCCGGCGTGCCGCGGGTCACCCCGGGCATCGGGTTCCGATGCCGGAGTGACCTGTGTTCGTTTTTGGATTTCAGCCGGGAGCGCCCGGCGACAACTCGACAGCCAGACAACTCAAGAGCCAGCCGAACAACCAGACAGCCAAACAACTCAGAGACGGAGCGGACAGCGTGAACACCCAAGAGATGATGCGGATCCTCGACTCGATTGCGCGCGAGCGGAACATCGAGAAGGCCCTGCTCGTCGCCGACCTCGAGCAGGCGATGGTCAGTGCCGCCAAGAAGCACTACAACACCCTCGACGCCGAGGAGTTCACCTGCCAGCTCGACCCGATCACGGGCGAGATGACGCTGTTCCGTCACGGCGAGCCCATGGACATGCCGCCCGAGGCGTTCGGTCGGATCGCGGCTCAAACCTTCAAGCAGGTCATGATCCAGCGGTTCCGTGATGACGAGCGGAACAGCATCTACGACGAGTTTTCCAAGCGAGTCGGCGAGATCGTCACGGGCACCGCGCAGCGGTACGAGGGCGGCGCCCTAGTCGTGACGATCGACCGCGCCGAGGCGTTCATGCCCCGCTCGGAGCAGATCCCGGGCGAGCAGTTCGAGGCCGGCGACCGCGTGCGGTGCCTCATCCTCGATGTCCGCGACGCGGGCAGCCAGATCAAGATCGTGCTGAGCCGCGGGCACACCGATCTCATCAAGCGTCTCTTCGAGGTCGAGGTCCCCGAGGTCGCCGAGCGGATCATTGAGATCAAGGCGATGGCCCGCGAAGCGGGCTTCCGCACGAAGCTCGCGGTAAGCAGTATCGACAGCAAGGTCGACGCGGTTGGTGCCTGCGTTGGCGTCCGCGGCAGCCGCATCAAAAACATCGTCGATGAACTCAACGGCGAGAAGATCGACATCGTCCGCTGGAATGAATCGAGCCAGATCCTAATTCAGAACGCGCTGAAGCCAGCCGAGGTGGCCGAGATCAGCCTGTGCTTCGAGTTGGGCCGCGCGACCGTTGTTGTGCGCGACGATCAGCTGAGCCTCGCGATCGGCAAGCGGGGTCAGAACGTTCGCCTCGCGGCCCGATTAACGGGCTGGGACATCGACATCCTCACGCCCGACGAGTTCAACAAGGGCCTGGAGATCATGGCGCAGACACTGCTCAGCGTCGAGGGCATCGGCGAGGAGCAGGTCGACCGCCTCGCGGCGCTCGGCATGGTCAGTGTGTTCGACGTCGAAGAGGTCGGGGCCGAGGTCATCGCTGCCGAGCTCGAGATCGACGAGGAACTCGCGGCTCAGACCATCGAGATCGTCAGCCTCCGTGCCAAGGAAGTGCAGGAGCAGCAGGAGAAGGAGAAGGCCGAGGCCGAAGCCCGGCGCAAAGAGGAGGCGGAGGCCGCCCAGCGGATGCTGGAGTCGGGCGAGTCGATCGAGGGCGCGAGCCCGGACATCGCCGCCGCCGCGATCCTCGGCGCCGGTGCCGCACCTGCGGAGGAGGCACCAGCGCCCGCAGAGGGCGAAGAGGCTCCAGCGACCGCGGAGCAAGAACAGGCAGGAGACGAGCGGGCCGCCGACATCCTCGGCGGCAGCGGCTCCTGATTTTCATCGAATGGCAGACGCGAGGGCCGGCGCGGATAAAGCCGGCATCGAGTGAGCAGGATCCCGACCGGGAAGGCACGAATTGGCCAAGAGAGTCTTCGAGATCGCCAAAGAGCTTGGCATCGCCAGCAAAGCCATCGTGACCAAGTGTCACGCCGAGGGTGTCCCACAGGACATCGTGAAGAACCACATGTCGTCGGTGTCCGCAGGACTCGAGGCGACCATCCGTGACTGGTTCAGCGGCGCGAGCGAGGACACGGGCGGCGGCACCGCGGTCGAGACCGCCGAGAAGGTCGATGTGACCAAGGTCCGGGCCAAGCCAAAGACCGCGGTAAAAGCAGCGCCCGCAGGCGGTGATGACGCCGAGGGCGGCAACGGCCAGGCCCTTCCCACGGCAAGGCCAACGCCCGGTGCCCGCCCGAAGCCACCGAGCCTGAGGCCGTCGGCCGCCCCGCTGCCGAGCGCACGCCCGGCCGCGCCGGCCAGACCACCCGCGGCTAAACCGGCGGCCCCTGCGGCTCCCGCTGCAGGAACTGCCACCCCTGCTGCTCCGCCGGCTGCGGTACCGGCTCCCACGCCGTCCGCTCCGCCGGCTGCTGCACCGGTGACGCCCGCTGAGCCAGTGGCACCAGCCGCTAGCAGCCCAGCAGCGCCCGAAGCACCGACAGATCCAAAGCAGGATGACGGCGGCGAAGCCCCAGAGGCTCCGAAGGCTGCGCCGAAACCGCCCGCACCCGCGCCTGTCAAACCCAACGTTCCGACGCGTCCGAAGGTGGTCACCCCCGCGGGTCGCAAGCTTGAGGTGAAGACGCCCGTCAAGCTGAGCGGGCCGAAGGTCGTCCGCGTTGAGGCCGCGGACCCGGTCGAGCCACCGAGGCCACGCCGCTCGCCGGGCGGAGGCGGCGGCATGGGCGGCGGCCCGGGCTACGGCGGTCCCCCGTCGGTCGGCGGAAGAGGCGTTCCCGGTGGAGGCGGCGCTGGCCCGATGGGCCGCGGTGGCCCAGGTGGTCCCGGCGACGACAAGCCCCGACGCGGCAACAAGCGTCGGACGCGGGGCGACGAGCGCGAGCGCGGCGGCGCGAGCAGCTTCTCGGAGGCGGACCTTGCCGAGCGGGAGGCACGCCTCCAGCGCTCTGGCGGGTTCATGAAGCAACGCCGCCAGCAGGCCAAGCGTCAGGGGGGCCCCGGCGGCTCCGCGGCGCCGACGCCCGCAGACATCGGTGGCAAGGTGACCATCGCCGCCCCATTCACGATCAAGGACCTCAGCGCCGCGACCGGCGTGAAGGGCGCCGACATCGTGAAGAAGCTCTTCATGAGCAAGGGCGTGATGGCGACCATCAACTCCGGCATCGACACCGAGCAGGCCCAGGAAATCATGATGGACTGGGAGATCGAGCTTGAGGTGACCGAGGCGAAGACCGCCGAGGATGTGGTCAAGGAGGAGTTCAGCGACCGCGACATGGTCGATGAACGCTCGCGTGGTCCGGTCATCACGATCCTCGGTCACGTGGATCACGGCAAGACCAGCCTGCTCGACCGGATCCGCAACGCCAATGTTGCAGAGGGCGAAGCGGGCGGGATCACGCAGGCCACCAGTGCGTTCCGCGTGAACATCAATGTCGGGGGCGACGATCACAAGATCGTGTTCCTCGACACGCCGGGCCACGAGGCGTTCACCGCGATGCGCGCCCGTGGCGCGAACATGACCGACATCGTCGTGCTCGTGGTCGCGGCCGATGACGGCGTCATGCCCCAGACAAAGGAGTCGATCAGTCACGCGAAAGCGGCGGGCGTGCCCATCGTTGTCGCCCTCAACAAGATCGATAAGCCCGAGGCGACCGACGCGAACATCCAGAAGATCCTGGGTGAGCTCGCCGAGAACGACCTCAACCCGGTGGAATGGGGCGGCGATACCGAGGTATGCCGCGTCAGCGCCATCAAGGGTGAGGGCATCGACAACCTGCTCGAGGTTCTCCAATACCAGTCCGAGCTGCTCGAGCTCAAGGCGGACTTTGGCGGCAGCGCCCGCGGTGTGGTCGTTGAGAGCCGCCACGAGGACGGGCGAGGCGTGGTCGCGAACATGCTCGTCCAGGACGGTGAGCTCAACGTCGGTGACTTCATCGTCGCGGGCCGCGGGTTCGGCCGCGTGCGTGACATCACCAATGACCGAGGCGAGAAGATCAAGCAGTCGCTCCCGCCCAACCCGGTGCAGATCTCGGGCCTTGATGAGCTGCCCGACGCGGGGGATCACTTCTTCTGCGTCAAGACGCTGAAGAAGGCCCAGGAAGCCGCCGAGGAGCGGCGCGAGCGCGAGCGCGAGGCCCAGCTCGCCCAGCCCAAGGTCACACTCGACACCATGTTCAGCCGGATGGCGGACGCGGAGCTCAAGGAGATCCTCGTCGTTATCAAGGCCGATGTGCAGGGCTCGGTCGATGTGCTCAAGCACGAGATCGAGAAGGTCAGCAACGACGAGGTAAAGGTCCGGGCGCTGCACTCCGCGGTCGGCGGTATCACCGAGTCCGACGTCCTTCTTGCGGACGCCTCCGGCGCCGTCATCATCGGCTTCAACGTCATCGCGAGCGCTAAAGCACGCAAGCTGGCCGATAACAAGAACGTCGAGGTCCG
This sequence comes from Planctomycetota bacterium, assembly GCA_039186605.1. Taxonomy (GTDB): domain Bacteria; phylum Planctomycetota; class Phycisphaerae; order Phycisphaerales; family UBA1924; genus JBCCZZ01. The sequence goes on from JBCCZZ010000008.1 coordinate 103,857, forward strand.
AAACTACCAGGTTATCTATGACATCACCGACGACATCCGCAAGGCCGCCGAGGGCCTGCTCGAGCCCGAGCTCCGTCAGGAGGTCCTGGGTCACGCGGAGGTGCGCCAGGTCTTCCGTGTGTCGAAGGTGGGCATGGTCGCCGGCTGCTACGTCACCGACGGTGTTGTCCAGCGAGACGCCTTCATCCGCGTCACCCGCGACGATGTGGTCATCGAGAACGACCGTGTCCTTGAGCAGCTCAAACGCTTCAAGGATGATGCGAAGGAAGTCCGGAGCGGCATGGAGTGCGGCATGAAGATCGTCGGCTACGACGACATCAAGCCTGGCGACGTCCTCGAGTGCTACAAGCAGGTCGAGGTTGCACGGACGCTTCCGTAAACCACCGTGGTACTCGGCGTTCTCCAGTTCGAGCTCGCGCTGCCCGGTGCGGTGAGCCTCAAGGACAAGCGGCGCGTCGTGAAGTCGCTGAAAGACAGGCTCCACCGCGAGCTGCTGGTCTCGGTCGCCGAGGTCGCGGCCCAGGACAACCCGACGGTCGCGGTGCTCGGTGCATCGGTGGTCGCGTCCGAGGGCAAGCGTGCGGGAGAGGTGCTGGACAAGGTGCTTGACAAGCTCCACAAGATGACCGAGGCCGAGCTCGTTGCCAACGAGCGACAGATCCTTCACGGTGTCCCCGATGAGGACGCCTGGGGTGACGGCATCGGCGCTGATGAACCGTACGAGGAGGAGCCCGCGTGACAGGCCCCTCCCGAAAACAGGACCAGATGGCCTCAACTATCCAACGCGAGCTGCAAGCGGCGCTCGCGAGGGGACTAAATGACCCGCGCGTCCGAGGCATGATCACTATCACGGACGTCGAGGTCCTCGAAGATCTCACCGAGGCTCGGATCAAGGTCAGTGTCATGCCGGATGAGCACACCGAGCTGACAATGCACGGGCTGAAGGCGGCCGCGCGGCACCTGCGGCGCAAGGTCGGTGATCGGGTGCGAGCCCGCCGGCTTCCCGAGTTCGTCTTCATGCCCGACGAGGGCTTCCGGAAACAGGCCAAGGTGCTCGACGCGATCGCGCGCGCCCGCGCGGACGATTCGGAACCTACCCTCGATGAAGCTTCGATCGAACCGATTGACAGCGAGGAGAGATCCGACACGTGACGGCAGACGATCACGAAACCGCATTCGCATCGTTGCTCGCGGACCTTCCGGCGCACGCCGAGGGTACGAGTCACTGGACATCGGGCTGCCTTGACGCCCACGGGGACGAGGCAACCGTCCTGCTCGTCGAGTCCTTCTTGCTCTGGCGCACGACGCCCGAACACGCCCAAAAGGCCGCAAAGAAGCTCGCTGCGGCGGTGGTCGACTTCAACGAGCTGCGCGTCTGTCTTCCAGAGGAGATCTCGGAAGCCCTCGGCGCCCGCTTCCCGGACAGTGCCGAGCGAGCCGGGCGGATCCGGCTGACCCTCAACGACGTGTACCAACGCGAGCACGTGACGAGCGTCGCCAGCACCGTCTCGATGACCAAGCGAGAGGCCAAGGCCTACCTCGACGGACTCGATGGATGCCCGCCGTTTGTCGCAGCAAGGGTCGCGCTCATCGGAGTCGGGGCGCACGCGTTCCCGGTGGATGAACGGATCGGTGGGCTGCTCGAACTGTCCGGAGCTCTCCCTGCGGGTGTAGAGCCGGCCCAGGCCGCGGCCAGGCTTGAGCGGCAGGTCAGAGCCGGCGAAGCACTCGACGCGTACCTCAAGCTGGAAGCGTGGACCGAGAGCCCGAAGCCTGCGAAGCGGTCGAAGCCACGGAAGACGGCGAGCAAGAGCGGGCGTTAGCCCGCCGCGCACCGGTGACGGGGCGGTAGACCAGATCCGACCGGGCGACCGATGCGAAGTCCCACAACGCCCGCCCTCCGAGGAGGACAACGGATGTCCCGAACCCGCTACCACAACCAGGCTCGGCGATCAGCACCGATCGCGGCGCTCATCGCGGCTATGGCAGGCTGTGCCGCGGCACCCCCGATCACTGAAAACGCCAGCGCCGGCTCAAGCAACGGCGCCACCCGGAGCATCTCGGTCGAGGGCACGGACGGGCTCCCGAACACACAGGCAATCGCGAAGCTCCGCGTGGATGCTCAGCGTTCGTCGAGACCCCGCTTCGACTCAACCGCGTCGCCTCTGCCGCCCGGGATCGCTGGTGCGGATCTGGGCCCCGAGGAAATGACCGAGGCCGAGCTGGCCGTCGCCAAGAGTCCGGTTGCCGATGCGCTCGATGCCATCGCCCAGGCGTTGCCCTCATCACTCCCGCCCCGCGAACCGGCGGAAGACGAACGGATCGAGGCACTGAGGCTGTACGCCGCCGGACGGGCCTCCGCGACCGCGGGCGACCCCGAGGCCGCCGTCCGTTCACTCCAGGCCGCCGCGAGGCTGGACCCCGGCGCGATCGAGATCTGGCTCGCACTTGGCGACGCCCACACCGACCGCGGCGGGCGAGCGGCTTCCGCCTCCGCGTACCGGCGGGCAGTGGAACTCGGGGCCCGTGATGCTCGGGCGTTGCTCGTCCTTGGCGCTGATGCAGCGCGGAGCAGACGCCACCGCGACGCCGCGGCCCTCTACAACGCGGTACTCGAATCGGATCCGGGTCGCGACCCGGTGGTTGGGCTCGCGGCGAAAGCTGGTCTGGGCGAATCGTTGATCGAGTTGGGCTACCTGGCCGCGGGCAACGAGATGCTCGCCGGCGCGCTCTCGGCACTGGACCCGGACACCGTTCGACGCGCATCGAGAGCAACCGCGTTCCGCGGACTGCTGACAAGCCTTGTGCGAAGGGCCTCAAGCCAGTGGCGCGAGATCGGCGACCGCGCGATGAGGCTCGACAACCCGACCCGAGCTGTCGACGCGTACGAACGGGCTCTCACGGCGGGCTCCAACGACGAGTTCGAGCTCGTGCTTCGGAAGGTCGCCGCGGAGGTGAGGTCGGGAACCCCCGAACGCGCGGCGCTGACGCTGCTGGCACGGATCTGGCGGGCCGGGGGGCTCGTTGATCAGCGTTCTGGCCAGCTCATCGCCTATCTCGCGGGAGGCGATCGCCCGCTCGTGCCCGAACTCGGCAATGCACTGATCGAGATGGAAGCGGCACTCACAGAAGAGCCCGGGCCCACGGTCCGAGATGCGCTCGTGCGTGCAGCTGCGGCGGCGATGGACGATCGTCGCGCGATCACCGCGCTCCGCGAACGTGCGGAGATATCGGCGGGGAGTTCGGAGCTTGTCGCGGATCTGCTCGAGCGGGCGTCAGACACACAGAAGGGCTGGGCGAGCGAGGCCGCGCGTCTCGCGGAGTCGAGGCCCGACCAAGCACGCGCGATCGCCACCGCGCTGAGACTCCGACCTACGGAGTTCGCAAGCCTCATCAAGCAACTTGACGCGTTAGGGGAACCCGGCGCGTCCCTCATCGCCGCGGCGCTGTACGAAGACTTTCAACTGCTTGAACCGGCGCTTGAACGAGCCCGCGCAGCCATCGACGACGCCAAGCCCTCGTCCGGCACGCTGTGGGCCGCAACGAGCCTTGCTGGCCAGTTCGAAGCGGAGCTGGGCCTCGAAGCGGCGGCCCGCAATAGGCTGGCTTCGCTCCGACAGTCGGCACCCACCAACGGTTCGAGCGCACGATACAGCGAAGCCGTCTCGGCTTTGCTCTCTGCATTGAATGACTATTCCGGGGCCGCCGAGGCGCTCGTGTCGGCGCCAGAGCCCGCGGGAGCCTTCGACGAACGGGACCGACTCTTTGCGCTAGCAACGCTACGCCGTGCGACAGGAGATGCGGACGGTTCGGCGCAGCTTGTTGAACAGGCTCTTGATCTGGATCCCCGCTCTGAGAAGCTCCACCGGCTGCTGATCGAGCTGTACGGGCCGAATGGTCCACTGGCCGACGAGGAAGCCCTTGCGAGAGCCGTCCAGAGGCTTCGCGAATCTGTTCCGTCGAGCCGGACGCTGCGCTCACTGGCCGCGACGGAGCTCTTTCAGCGCGGGCTGCTCGACGCCGCTGAGCCTGAACTGCGGAGCGTTGCCGACCAATCCCCGCTGACAGTCGAGCCGCTCCAGATGCTCGTCTCGCTGTGGTCGAGAACCGGCCGGCTGGCGCAGGGCGAGGCGTGGCTCCGTGAGCGCCTGGCGCGCCGACCCGCATCGCCCGAACTGTCCCTCGCGTTGGGCCAGCTCATGGCGTCCGACGGGAGGCCCGACGAAGCCGAGGTGTTCATGGCGGAACAGGCCGATCGAGCGCCTGATGTCGAGCTCCGTCGAGCGCGCGAACAGATCATCCGCGAGGGACTCGAGGATCCGACATGGGCCTACCAGCTCGCGCTCGATCGCTTCCGAGAGCAGGGCACATCTTTGGATGCAGTATTCGAGCACGCCATCCGCGCGTGCAACCTCGGTCGCCTTGACGATGCCGCAACCGCGCTCCGGGCCCGCCCGCTCAACCAGACCGATCCGGTATCGCAGCAGCGCTCGATTGTCCTATCGGAAACAGCCCGGAATGTCGTGGTCCGCGCGGCGCAGCGTCGCGGAGAGGCCATCGATGAGCTGTTGGCCCCGTTCGCTGAGATCTGCCAACTGCTCGAACCGATCGGCGCGGCTTGGCCACTTGAGACTCATCGGATCCGGCTCGGCGCGATGCTCAGACTCCCAGATATCGACTCTGAATCTCTTGGTCGCGCGATCGAGCTCGCGTCCCAGGCCGATGCGTCTATCCGCGATGAGTTCTACAGCAGCGCCGCAGGAACCCTGCTCGGGTCCAACCGAGGCGATGTCGCGATTGAGCTGACACGCAGCGGCCTTGAACAAGAACCGACAGGCGTGCTTGGTGGGTGGTTGATGCGGTCGGTCGGGATCACCGGCGACCGTGAGGAGGTTCGGGCAACCGCGAGACAAATCGCAGACTCTCCGGCGTTTACCGAATCGGTCCGGGATGTCAACGACCTCCCGCCGGCGCCACGCCTGGGCGAAAACGAGCGAGCTGCGGAGGTCGCATACCTCATCGGTAACATCGCGGCGAGCGCTGCGCGGCAAGCCGAGTCTGAGGAGTTTTATCGCGTTGCGTTGTCGTTCGATCCCAACCACATCTGGGCGAATAACAACCTGGGATACATGCTTGCGGACCGCGGCGAAGACATCGACGAAGCCGAGCGGATGATCCAGATCGCGTTCGATCGGCTGCCCGGCAACCACAACATCACAGACTCGCTCGGGTGGGTCCGGTACAAGCTTGGCGTCATCCTCGACGAGTTTGACGAGGAAGGGAATCTGGTCCGCCGTGGCGCCGTGTCTCTCCTATCCGAGGCCATCCGACTCATGGAGACCCGAGTCGTCGATGGCACCGTCCGTGACCAGGCGGGCGACGCGTTCTGGGCCGCGGGCATGAAGGACCAGGCGATCCGAGCGTGGAACGTCGCGATGCAGAACGCGACTGAGGCACGCGACAACCTGAGCCAGAACGCGAGTCAGCTCCCGGACAGCCCATACCAGCGGGTCGTGACCCGACTCAACCGGATTCGGGCCAAACTCTCGGCGGTTCGGCTCGGGAACGAGCCCGAGATCGCCCCGATGCTCCGCGAGGCCAACACAGGCGACCGGGCGCCCTAACAAAGCCGTGGCGCTGGAGCGGTCAGGACAAGCGGCGAACAATCGGGCCTGATCCAAGGGCGCCAAGTGGGGCGCCTTGACCCCGGGAGGTACGCCGTTGGCTGGTCATAGCAAGTGGGCGAACATCAAGCACCGCAAGGCGCGGCAAGACGCGGCGAAGGGCCGTGTCTGGTCGCGTTGCAGCAAGGCGATCATGGCAGCCGCCCGCGCCGGTGGGCCCGACCCCGACACGAACCTCTCGCTCCGCTACGCGATCGATGAAGCACGCTATCAGAACATGCCCAAGGACAACATCAAGCGGGCGATCGACAAGGGCTCCGGCGCCGCGGGCGGAGCGGACTTCGAGAACATCGTCTACGAGGGGTATGGTCCGGCGGGCGTTGCGATCATCGTTGAGACCCTGACGGATAACCGCACACGCACCGTCGGCGACCTCAGGACCATCTTCAAGAAGAACGGCGGCACGCTGGGCAACTCCGGCAGCGTCGCGTTTATGTTCGATACGAAGGGCCGGGTGCTCGTGAAGGCGCAGGGCGTGACCGAGGACGCGATCATGGAGGCCGCGCTCGAGGCAGGTGCCGAGGATGTCGAGGCCCCGGACGCGGAAGCTGGCGATGACGGAGTCTGGACCGTGACCAGCGAGGTCGGCGAGTTCCAGGCGGTCAAGGATGCCATCGAGGGCGCCGGGCTCACGATCGATCAGGCCGAGATCGCCAAGATCCCGCAGAACACAAGCGAGGTTCGGGGCGACGACGTCAAGACACTCATGAACCTGCTCGACGCGATCGAAGAGAACGAGGACGTCCAGAAGGTCCACTCCAACGCGGACATCCCCGACGATGAGTTGGCCAAGCTGGGCTGAGCCTCACAGCAGTGAGTCGGGCCAAGCCGAGAGCGAGGTCTGCGCCGCGGTGTGTTGCTCAGCTATCCCACGCACTTCGATGACCGGGTCGCACGCTCCATACGAAGCCGCCGCGATCGCGGCGACGAGCGCAAGCGGCTCGAGCTTCCCGCCCGCGGTCCCTAGCGGGCGGCGGACGCCATCGACCAGATCAGTGATCCGGACCTGAGCGAGCGAGTCGCCTTGGCTCCCGATCGATCCAGCCCCATCGCCGCCCTCTCCCATGACAGCCGGCAAGTTGAGGGCGAGCCGGCTCCAACCCTCTCGCCCCACTTCTTCAGCGGAGAGTTGCGCAACCAGAACGCCCTCACGCTCAGCACTCGCACCGATGATGCTCCTGGCCTCCGACTCGCCTGGGAGCTCGAGCGTGATCAGCGGTCTCGCCTCGCACAACGCCGCAAGCTCGCGTGCGAACTCGATGGCATGGATCGACGCCTCGATCGCGCGGTCCACGTGCCCGGGGCTGATGAAATGATCGGCCGGAATGAGCAAGTCGCACCCGACCACCGCCAGCTCAGCGCGCCTCAGCAGCGCTGCGATCCCACGCCTCGCCGACCGATCCAACTCGCGGGGCCGAATTCCCGCTGCGGTGAGATCGAGCGCGAGCCGGCGGTACCCGATCCCTCCCGCCCACTCGATCGCCGCGCGCGGACCGCCTGCCCAGGACGTTCCGGGCTCCCGGCTCAGCCCCGACAACGACAACGCGGGTAAAGGCATAGCGATCATGGAAGGATTGTTCCGCCCCCACTCACGCCGCGTACGCTCCGGTGTGCTGAACTTTCGCGGTATCCGCAGGCTTACGGAGGCGGCCCACCTGCTCGCCCTGGGTGTCTGGATCGGTGTCATCGTGGGCGCCGGGCTCGCGGCGGCCGCGCTGTTCCCGTCGATCCGGGATCTGGACCCCAGGGTGCCCGCGTATGAGGCCTACTCAGGCGAGCACTGGCTCATGGTCGGCGGCGCCGCCGGTGAACGCATCTTCCTCTACGCCGATGTTGCACAGTTCGTGTGCGCCACCGGGGCCATGCTCACGCTGATCATTTCACTCATCACCAGCGGCGCGGGCTGGCGTTCGCTCAGCACCGCCCTGCGGGTACCGCTGCTCTGCGCCGCAATCGGGCTCTTCAGCTACTCCATGTTCATGCACACCCCCGAGATGAACGAGCACCTGCGCCAGCTACGGGTCGCCGCCGAGGCTGGCGATGAAGCGGTTGCCCAGAACCACAGAGAAGCGTTCCGGGGCATGCATCCGGTCGCGTCGAACCTGCTGGGTGGCACAGCGCTCTTCGCGTTCGGCGCATTCGTCGCCGGCGCGTTCGGCGCCACGCGACGGACTCATGATCATGAAGCTTCGCCGGACGATGACCTGCCCGCTCTCGCGAAAGCGGGCCGCCTGTGAGCACGGTGTCTCGCACGCCTGAGAACCCGAGAGGGCTCCGCGATCTGCCCTTCGCGCTCCCGGAGGTAACCGACACCGCGAAACGCCGCGCAAAGCGGCTGCTCGAACGGCTCGAAGAGCACTACCCAGATGCCCACTGTGAGCTCGACTTCTCGAACGCACACGAGCTGTTGATCGCGACCATCCTGAGCGCACAAGCCACCGACGTTGGCGTCAACAAGGCGACACCCAAGCTCTTCGCGGCGTTCAAAGCCCCCGCTGACTATGCCGCCGCGACACCGGGGGACATCGAGCCCTACATCAGCTCGATCGGGCTGTTCCGGAACAAGGCGAAGAGCGTGCACACCGCGATGACGCAGATCATCGATGTGTTTGGGGGCGAGGTGCCGCGCACGATGGACGAGCTGCTGACACTCCGAGGTGTGGCGCGCAAGACCGCGGGCGTCGTGCTGAGCGAGGCGTTCGGTATCTTCGATGCCTTCGTTGTTGACACACACGTGGCGCGGTTCGCCGAGCGGTATGGGCTCGTCGCACCGGGCACCACGGTACCGATGATCGAGCGTATGATGATGGCGCTGGTTCCGAGGCCCAAGTGGGGCCGCGCGAGCCACCTGATTATCTGGCACGGACGCCGGTCATGCCCTGCGCGAGGGGGAGACGGTCATCACCCTGTCTGCGCCGGCTTCGGCCAGCGATGTCCCTGCAAGGAGAAATGAGCAGCCATCAGCCGGCGCCGTCGTCGGCCTCGCTGCTTCTCTCCGCCTCGATCTGATCGATCTGCGCTTGGATCGGCTCCGGGCGCTCGAAACCCGGCATGTTCTCAGGGTCGTGCTCGACACTGGTGTACGACGTCTTGACCTCCCCATTCGAGGAGCTCTGCATGACCTGCATCGGGATGAGCATGCCGTCATGGAGTTCATAACTGAGAATGAGCGTCTCGGTGATGTTTGCGCTGTCGTCGGGCTCCTCGACCCCTCGGCTCAGGGTTGCGTGATGGAGGCCGCTCTCGATATCGAAGCAGACGAAGCCCAGTTTCCCGAATGGGCTGATGAACGCGATGCGGACACAGGGCCGGCCTGCCACGAACGCGAAGTCCCTGGTCTGGACCTGGCCGAACCGATCCTTCCAATCCGCGATGCGGTAGAAGAATGAGCTAAACGCGAGATCACGGAGTGTCGGGCCGCCGAGAAGCGTCGGGTTGCGACCGTCGAACTCGAGCCACGCGTATCGCCCGTCGAAGGTGATCCGCTGGCGGGTCGCGCCGGGCTGGTTCATATCGACGACGAGGCGATTCGGGGCTTGCTGATACGCGGTCAAGATCGCGCGGAACCCCGTGGTGTTGTTCGACATGCTCCCGCGCAGGAACCGCCCCTCACGTCTGCGGAATACACGCTCACCGCCAGCGGCTCGCATGTGCCGCTCGAAGACCGCTTCGGGGTCCGGCAGCGCCTCGGGCCACTGGTATGAAGCCTGCTCCTCCTCGCTCAGTGACGGGAGTGGGTATGACGGCTCATCCTGGGCCCACGCACTGGGTGGGAGTGCGACACAGGCCGCGAGCGCGGCGATCCGAACGAGACGCTGAAGCATTGGGCTTCCTCCCGGGCAAGGTCCGCTGGCTGCGAGATCCTGATACGAAGCGTACACACGCTCCGTGCGGGGAATCGGCCCAGAGAGGGGGCAAGAAAAGGCGTACCCGGGAGGGCTCGAACCTCCAACCTCTGGCTTCGGAGGCCAGCGCTCTATCCAATTGAGCTACGGGTACCCGAACAGCCCGGACCGGTCCGAGAAGCGGCCCAGAGCAGAGGTGATGCTACGATCGCCGCCGCATCGCGGCAAGCCGCCCTGAGGAGTCAGACGCGTGCCCGATGTTTCAAGGCAAGCCCAGTCCACTGCAGAACCCGCGCCGCTCTGGTCAGTGCTCGCATTCGTGTTCCTGAACAGCCTCGGGACAGGACCCGTCACGAACGGGATTTTCTTCCTTGCTCGGGAGGCATACGGATTCTCAGAGGGGATGAGCTTTGCGCTCGGCATCGCCCTCGGGGTGACCTTCAGCAGCGGCGCGATCGCGGTCGGGCCCGCCCTCCGTGCGCTCGCACACCGGCTCGCGTGGCTGACCAGCCGCGGTGTGCTGGCGACGCTCATGGTGATGCTCGGACTCGTGAACGCGGTCCCGTGGTTCGCAGATTACGTGGGTCTCGGTGGTCCCTGGACCATCTGGACGTTGACAATGGTCTACGGCGCACTCACCGGTGCGCTCTGGCCAATCACCGAGGCTTACTTATCTGGCGGCCGGAACGGCCCGCTCTTGCGCGTTGCGACTGGGCGATTCAATGTCGTGTGGTCGATCGCGGTGGTGCTGTCGTTCTGGCTGATGGCGCCCTTAGTCGAAGACGACCCATTGGGTGTGCTTCTCGCCCTGAGCGGTGTGCATCTAGTCTGTATCGGCCTGCTCGCGTGGCATCCCCGTGAGCCCGCTGCTCACGTGGAAGAAATACACGAGCCGCACCCGAAGGTCTACGTCTCATTGCTGCGCTCTGCACGATTCCTCCACACATCGAGCTACATTCTCCTCGCAGCGCTGAATCCGCTGCTAGCGATCGTGCTCGACCGCAGCGGTCTCAAGGTCGAATGGCAAACTCCGCTCGCGAGCACATGGATGGCGTCTCGTGTCATCGCGTTCGTTGTGATGGAGCGAACGAAGGGCTGGCACGGCAAACGCTGGGTCGTTCCCGCAGGGGCCTCATTGCTGGGCCTTGGGTTTACCGGATGCCTGGTTGTCCCCAACCTGCTGAGTGGGACCTCGCAACTCGTCGTGCTCGGGATCAGCCTCGCACTGTTCGGGGCCGGGTTGGGGCTCGTGTACAGCGCCGCGATCTACTACGCGATGTCGGTCGGGAACGCCGAAGTCGATGCTGGCGGAAAGCACGAGGCACTCGTTGGTGTCGGGTATACGACCGGGCCCATGCTGATGCTGATCGGGCTATGGCTCACCGGAGCGACCGGGACATCGTGGGCCGGAGAGGCGCTCGTGATATCAGCCTGCCTATTGCTGTTGTGCTGGGCCTCTGCGATGGCCTTCAAGAGGCCGCCAGTGTATACCTAACAGAAACCTTCTTGATCGTGTATGACCCGTCCAAGACGATCATGAGGGTTGTTCGGGCGGCTCTCAGGGCCCCGCCCTCGCAACCGAATCGCCCACCTGGTGTAGCTTGTAGGCGGGGGGGCGTACGGGTCACGGCACGCCGAAGAAAGCGTGACGAGGACCCAAGCGGGCATATTGGCGTGGAGCCGTGCCCGGGAGCACCACCCCGCAGGAGGCGACCCCGTCCCATGAACCGAACCAGCAACCCAAAGCCCGCGAGTTTGCTGAGCGCGGCGTCGGCCCTCGTCGCGTCCGCCGTGATCACCGCGAGCGCGGCCGCCTCCGACCTCTGGACCTCGAGTCGCGGCCTCGACGGCGACGCAATCGCCAAACTGGTCGCCGACCTCCCAGGCTCGCCCAGCTTCGATCGCGCCCGGCTCAGCGGCTCAAGCCTCATCGACAACCTCGCCGAGCGTGAGACCATGCGGACCGAGGCCATCGCCGAGGCCCGCAAGAAGCTCGCCGAACTCGTCGCCGAGAGCAACGACCCGGACGCTCAGCGCCCGCCCGAGCTCGCCATCAGCGAGGCGTTAACCACCGCCGTAGAACTCAGTCTCCTCTACCCCGAGCGCGGCCCGTTCCTGGGCAAGCCCGAGACCGCCGAGCTGGTCAAGCGCGCCGAGTGGGCAGCGAAGGCAGCCGAGGATCGCGGCGACTGGATGCTCGCGAGCGAGCTGTTCTACCGCCTCAGCGTTCTCTTCCTCGAAGAGGGCACGTACCAGGACGACAGCACACGCCAGGGCCGCAGGCTGTCGATCATCCGTCTGTACGCCCCCGAGGCGCTGTGGCAGATGCGCAACGCGCGCCGACTGCTCGAAGACCTCGACCCGCTTCCCGAGTACAACCCGCTTGGCGACACGTTCGAGGAGAAGCTCAACGGTGTGTCACGCGACATGGTCATCCGCGCTCTCCGACGCAGCGCCGAGCGCAACGTCGAGCGGCAGACCATGACTCAGCTGCTCGCCGGCGGCCTTCAGGGTGTCGAGCTGCTCGTCACCACGCCCGAGCTAGCGACGGCGTTCCCGGGCATGAATGACGATGCGAAGGTCAAGGCGTTCCTCAGTGGAATCAATGCCGAGATCGATGCGGTGAGCAACGCCCCCGGCCCGCTGGGCTACATCGAGCTGCGCGGCCTCGTTCGCCGCGTCTCGACGCTCAACGACCGCACCATCGGCTTCCCCAAGGAAGTGCTCTACCACGAGTTCGGCAACGGCGCGATGCACGAGCTGGACGAATACAGCGCGATCATCTGGCCCGACGAGCTCCGCCGGTTCCAGCGTCAAACGCAGGGCAGCTTCGTGGGCGTCGGCATCCAGATCAACCAGAACGAGCGCTACGACATCGTTGTGGTTAGCCCGATCGAGGGCAAGCCCGCTCATCTCGCGGGGATCCGCGCCAACGACATCATCACAGAGATCGATGGCGAGACCACCGCGGGGTTCACGCTCGACCAGGCCGTGACCAATATCACGGGGCCAGAGGGCACAAGCGTGACGCTCACCGTCGAGCGTGAGGTCGAGAACGATGAGGGCGAGACCGAGATCCAGGAACGCTCGTTCCGCATGAAGCGTGCCCGCATTGAGCTGCCGACCGTCAAGGGCTGGCGCCGCACTGGCCCGAATGATCAGGACTGGGACTGGTTCATCGACGAGGACCAGGGCCTGGGCTACATCCGACTGACCCAGTTCAGCGAGACAACCACCCGTGACTTCGACAGCGCGATCCGAGTGATGCAGCAGAGCGGGCTCAGCGGGCTCGTGCTCGACCTTCGCTACAACCCGGGCGGGCTGCTCGATCAGGCGGTCGAGATCTCCAACCGCTTCATCCCCGAGGGCGAGATCGTCCGCACCGAGGACGCCGCGGGCGTGCTCCAGGACAGCCAGCGGGCCCGGCGTGGCCGCGCGACCCTCACCGACATTCCCGTGATCGTGCTCGTCAACGAGAACAGCGCGTCGGCCAGCGAGATCGTCTCCGGTGCGCTCCAGGACTACGCGGCCTCGGGCGTGATCGATGCACTCGTGGTCGGCAGCCGAAGCTTTGGGAAGGGCAGCGTCCAGAACGTGTGGCCACTGCAGGGCGCTCGCGCTGCGATGAAGCTCACGACCCAGTACTACAAGCTGCCCGCCGGGCGTCTGATCCACCGCACCCCCGGCGCGAGCCAATGGGGCGTGGAGCCCGATGTCGAGGTCGAGATGTTGCCAGAACAGCAGCTCGATTCCTACAGCCTCCGCCGCCGGGCGGATCTCTCTCGGGAGATCAACGACCCGTTCGACGCCGCTGACATCGAGGAGTTCGGCGAGCCCGATCCGGACCGCCTGCTCAACGAGCCGATCGATCTCCAGCTCCAGACCGCGGTCGCGTTGCTCAAGGCCCAGCGGGCCGAGCGCACGGCGCAGGCCATGGCACAGCGCGGCGAGGAGCCCACGGGCCAGTAAGCACCCTGCGCCCACAGACGAGCCTGACCCCCTGGATCGCCCCCCTGCTTGGGGCTCGGAATCTTGCACCCCATTGGGGTTTACCTTGTTGGGCTACAATCTGCGGGAGAAACAGGCCCGCCCGACGGGGCGTGCTCGATGTATCTGCGAACCGGCCCGCCCGGACCGTGACCGTCCCTTTTTCCGGGGGCCAGCGGTCCAGCTCGTCTCTCGGCGGCGGGCCCTCACTTGCGAGGCACCGCGCCCGATGACCCAGGTCACCGACAACCCCAGCACCCGTCTGTCCGACAGCCTCTCCGATGACCTGCTCAAGGAGTGGCTCTACGACATGCAGATGATCCGCGAGTTCGAGACGCGGACCATGCAGTCGTACCAAGCGGCCAAGATCGGCGGCTTCTGCCACATCTACTCGGGCCAGGAGGCCTGCGCCGTCGGCACCATCCGAAGCGTGAACTGGGACGACCCGGTCGTCACCGCGTACCGCGACCACGGCCACGCCCTCGCCCGCCACATGGACCCCAAGGCCTGCATGGCCGAGATGTACGGCAAGCTCGAGGGCTGCGCCAAGGGCAAGGGCGGGTCGATGCACATGTTCGACAAGCCCAATGCCCTCTACGGCGGTCACGGCATCGTCGGCGCCCAGACCCCGCTCGGGGCGGGCCTCGCCTTCGCCACCCGGTACAACTGGGAGGTCCGCGAGGTCGGCGAGAAGAAGGTCACGCTCTGCTACCTGGGCGACGGCGCCGTGGACCAGGGCGCCTTCGCCGAGGCCCTTAACCTGTCCGCGCTCATGGGCCTGCCCTGCATCTACATCATCGAGAACAACGGGTACTCGATGGGCACCGCCATCCATCGTCATAGTGCGATGTCCGAGCGGCTCATCGGCCGGGGCGAGGCCTACGGCATCAAGTCGATCGAACTCGACGGGTTCGACGTCCGCCACGTCTACGACGTGATGAAGCCCCTGGCCGACGAGTGTCGTGATCTTCAGCAGCCGGCGTTCGTGGATCTGAAGACCTACCGGTACCAGGGCCACAGCATGAGTGACCCGCAGAAGTACCGCACCAAGGACGAGGTGGACAGCTTCAAGGACAAGGACTCGATCGCCCACCTGCTCGACCACCTGATGAACGAGCGCAGCGCCATCACCGAGGACGAGTGGAAGGCGATGCGTAAGGACATCAGCAGGATCGTGAAGGACTCGGTCGACTTCGCCGAGAACGCGACCGACCCGGAGCTCGACGAGCTCTTCAGCGACGTGTACATCAACCCGGAGAAGGGCCTGAGCCCCACCGCGACCTACACCCGCGGCGCTCCGAACCCGATGCTCTAATCGAGAACTGATGCTCAACAAGATCAAGCAGCATTACATCGATAAGGACTTTGCGGAAGAGGCGATGGTGTGCGCCGAATTCTGCAGGACTGAACTTTCGAAGCTGGCATCTGATGGCCCGACTCCGCAGTCCGAAGCCGACTGGGTTGCGAACGCCATACTTGAGCTAGCAATCAGGGTCCCTAAAGGCGAGCCAGGGCACACGATGGTTTGGAACCTCGAGGCGGCGCTCAAGGGTTCTAAGCAATTCCCTTCGCGCTACATCGCACCATTCTGTGTCACTGCCCTAATTGGCGCCGAGTATCGGACTCCACTGATCAAGAAGCACTCACGCAGAATCGAAGCAGATGAGCACGCCAAAGCCATTGAACAATCAACCGTCGAGTTCTTGAAGGGTCGAGGTCTGCCTGCATGGAGTTGCTCCTATTTTGACTTTGACGAGTTTGAGTTCGAGAGATCCGTACTCCTCAAGGAATTTGACCTAGGTCGATTCCGAGAGGGCGAGACAATCGACGTATCAGATCTGAGATTGAATCTTAAGAGACGCCCATGACCACCATCGACCACCCCGCCCTCGACCGCCCCGTGACGCTCCCGAGCTTCCTACCGGAAGATCAGCTGCCGAGCCGCGAGGGTGACCGCATCATCCAGTACCGCGAGGCGCTCCGCGAAGCCATGTCCGAGGAGATGCGCAAGGACGACCGCGTGTTCCTCATCGGCGAGGAAGTCGCCGAGTACAACGGCGCGTACAAGGTCAGCCAGGGCATGCTCGACGAGTTCGGGCCCAAGCGCATCATCGACAGCCCGATCAGCGAGAACGGCTTCGCCGGCATGTGCATCGGCGCCGCGATGCACGGGCTCCGCCCGATCGTGGAGTTCATGAGCTGGTCGTTCAGCTTCGTGGCCGCCGATCCCATCCTGAACAACGCCCCGAAGATGCTCTACATGTCGGGCGGCCAGTTCGGCTGCCCGATCGTCTTCCGGGGCAACGACGGCGCCGGTGGCCAGCTCGGCTCGACCCACTCCTGGTGCGTCGAAGGGCTCTACAGCAACGTCCCGGGCATGAAGATGGCGATCCCCGCCAACCCCTACGACGCCAAGGGCCTGCTCAAGACCGCCATCGCCGACCCGGACCCGGTGTTCTTCCTCGAGAGCGAGCGCATGCTGGGCGACAAGGCCCACGTGCCCGAGGAGGAGTACTACATCCCGTTCGGTCGCGCCCGCAAGGTCCGCGAAGGTGGCGACGTGACCGTGGTCGGCTGGGGCCGCCCGGTGAACTTCGCGGCTGAGGCCGCCGAGGTGCTCGCGGGCGAGGGCATCGACGTGGACCTGCTCGACCTGCGGACCATCCGCCCGCTGGATCTCGACAGCATTCTCGAGAGCGTGAGCCGCACGAACCGCCTGGTCGTGGTCGATCAGTCCTGGCCCTTCGGCAGCCCGGCGACCGAAGTCATCACGCAGGTCGTCGAGCACGGCTTCGACTACCTCGACGCCCAGCCGGCCCGCGTCAACACCGCGGACGTGCCGACGCCCTACGCCAAGGGGCTGGAAGCGGAGTACCTTCCGAACCCGACGCGGATCGCGGAAGCCGTGCGGGGCGTGGTGGCTTAGCGATGTCCTACGACCTCTACATTTTTCCGAAGTCGCGGGTACGCACGCTCGACGATGCGTACGAGGCGATGGATGAACTTGAAGAAGCCCTGGATTCGGAAGAGCAGTCACCTGAGGATCCGGCGCTAGATCGTGTTGCCAACGCGTTGCTAGACAGGTTCCCTGGATTGGATGAGCTCTCTGACGATGAGGCTGAGATAAGTCCGTGGGCCGGCCCAGTCGAGGCTGGGCACGGCTGCATAGAGCTCAACCTCAGAAGCGGTATCGAGCAATCGATCATCCGAGAAGTACTAGAGATTATCGCAATCCAAGGTGCCGTGGCGTTCGACCCTCAGACCGACGAGTGCATCCCCAACCCGACCTCACCAGAGTAAATGAAGACAGCTCGGAGCATTCGCCGCGGTCCAGTAGGATTGTGAATCTGTGACTTCGGGGCGCGAGAAGGACACTGACCAATGGCCATCAACGTCACCATGCCCCGCCTCTCCGACACCATGGAGCAGGGCACCGTCGTCAAGTGGCACGTCAAGCAGGGCGATGAGGTCTCCGCGGGCGATGTGCTCGCCGACATCGAGACCGACAAGGCCACCATGGAGCTTGAGTGTTTCGACGACGGCACCGTCGCGAAGCTCGCGATCGACGAGGGCCAGCAGATCGCCGTCGGCGAGACGATCCTGATCATCGCCGAGGACGGCGAGAGCGTGGACGAAGCCGCGGCCAGCGGCAGCGCATCCGCGCCCGCGGCCAAGCAAGCCGGTGGCTCCGATACCTCAACGCCCGCCCCCACCGCAACCGCGGTCGCCGAGCCGCCCGCGGCGACGAACGGCGCGAGCACCAACGGGGCGACCGGCCGTGTGTTCGCCAGCCCGCTGGCTCGCAAGATCGCGGGCGAGGCCGGGCTCGATCTGTCGAGCCTGTCGGGCACGGGGCCCTCGGGTCGGATCGTGAAGAAGGATGTCGAAGCGGCGATCAGCGCTGGCGGTGTCACCACGGCGTCGGTCGCGACTAGCAGCGCTCCGGCACCGGCGCCCGCGCCGCTCCCCCCCGCGGGCGCGAGCCTGGAAGCCCGAACCGTGCCACTCTCGAACATGCGGGGCGTCATCGCCCGCCGCCTGGTCGAGAGCAAGACCACCGTCCCCCACTACCAAGTGACGGTCGAGGTCGACATGGACCCGCTGCTCGACCTCCGCAAGCAGCTCAACGAACAGCTCGCGACCCAGGGCGTCAAGCTCAGCGTGAACGACTTCCTCGTCCGTGCGTGCGGCCTCGCGATGCACCAACATCCCTACGTCAACAGCTCCTGGGATGGCTCGACCAACCCGCCCAGCATCCGCATCAACGGCGAGGTCAATATCGGTGTCGCGGTCAGCCTTCCCGAGGAGAAGGGCGGAGGCCTCGTCGTGGCGACCATCCGCGGCGCCGATCGCAACGGACTCCGCCAGATCTCCGCCGACACCAAGGCGCTGGCCACGAAGGCCCGAGAGAAGGGGCTGAGCCCTCAGGAGATGGACGGCTCGACGTTCACGATCTCCAACCTCGGCATGTTCGGCGTCGATCACTTCACGGCGATCATCAACCCGCCCAACAGCGCGATCCTGGCGGTGGGCGCGGCCGTCGAGCGGCCCGTGGTCAAGAACGGCGAGATCGTCGTCGGCCACGTCATGAGCATGACCATGTCGAGCGATCACAGGATCATCGACGGCGCGATGGCCGCACAGTATCTCGCGACTGTCAGGCAGTTGCTAGAGCAGCCGGCAACCCTGCTGGTGTGAGTCCGCTCACGTGACCGACCCCGCCGAACGGTACCGCAAGGCCCAGAGCCTCCGACGGAAGCTGCTCATCGCCTTCGTGGCGCTGCTCCTGCTCGCCGTGCCCACACTCGGTGTGCCCGCGTGGTTCTTCATTGAGGCGGCGGGCCCGCAGCTTGCGACGCCCGAGGTCGAGTTCGACGCGGGTCAGACGGTGGTGCACCAGGTCCCTGACCCACCGATACGGTACATCCTGTTCGCCGTCGTCCCGAGCAAGGACACGCCCAAGCCCGAGGCAACGGTCAGCGCGACCGACGCCGCAGGGCAGTCGGTGGCCGAGCCCTTCGAGTTTGAGTTCTGGAAAGAGGCGTTCGGGCGCTCGTTCAAACGCTCGGCCGTGCTGACCCCCACGGCGCCAGGTCCGATGTCGATCACCGTGGATGCGGATGCGACGGAGGACTTCGCGCTATTCGTGCACGAGGTAGACCTCGCGAGCCGCGAGGCGGGCCGCTGGATGCCGCTGTGGATCGCCGGGGGCGTGATGCTGGTCGGGTCGGTGCTGTCCCTGATCGGATGTGTCCTTAGCCTGATCCTCGGGCCCGAGCAGCCCGCGGAAGAGGGCGTTCCCGGACTCTGAGGGCCAATCATCATCACGGAATCGACCGGATCAGAAGACTCGCGGGGATCCGTGGGTTAGCCTCTCGGTATGGAAAGGCACCAGCCCAGCCCGGTGATCAGCGGACCAGGCTTCGACCGGGATCGAGACAACTCGATCCGGATCGGGCCGGCGGCACCCGAGTACGACCTCGAGAGCCAAGAGGACCGCGAAGCGGGCGCCCGTCTCGCGAAGCGCCTGCTCATTGCGTTCGTGCTCATCGCGGTCATCTGGATCGTGTTCGTCACGGTGCTCGCGTCATACGTCTCGCCGATGATGCCGATGCTGATCTCGGCGGTCATTGGTGTCGGCGCGTTCCTCGCCGGCGCCGAGGACGTGAATAAGCCAACGCCTAGCCGTTCGAGCGCGGCCGATGACCACGACTGCGACGGCGGATGTGCCGTCGGGATGTGCGGCGGTCCCCGCCCGCTCGGCGAGTTGTCCCGCCGTGCCCGCGAACAGCGTGGCTGAGCAGGCACACACCCACTTCGAGTTCGTGATCACCTGCGACTGGTCCGCGGCCATTGGTCGTAAGCCCAACCCGTGCGAGGACCGCTGCTGGATCGCTTGGGGCACGCGCGACGATCGCTCCGAACCGATGTATTGCCCCACGCGGCTCGAAGCCGAGCAGCGGATCATCGAGCTACTCACCGGTCCCGCTCGCGGACTGCGCAGCCTTGTCGGCTTCGACTTCGCGATCGGTTATCCCACTGCGACCGATGGATCCCATGTTCTGCCCACTGGCCGCGAGCTGTGCGCGATGCTCGCCGAGCGGATCACCGATGACGCGTCGGGCAATAACAACCGGTTTCAGGTTGCCCAGTCACTCAACGCCGAAATCAAAGCCAAGACCGGCGATTCGTGCGGTCCATTCTGGGGCAGGCCTCGCGAGTTGGATCTTCCAGATCTGCCGCCAACAAGGCCCAGCAACACGAGCATCGAAAAGCTCCGCCCCACCGAGGTAGCCGCTCGAAAGGCGACGAGGTCCAAGCCAAAGAGCCCTTGGCAACTGACTGGTGCTGGAAGCGTTGGGAGTCAGAGCCTGGTCGGGTTGCCCGTTGTGCATCGCTTGTTGATGCACGAGGGGCTAAGACAACGGGCTTCGCTCTGGCCCTTCGAAGAACCGAGCGATATCACCATCTCCGAGATCTACCCGAGCCTCTTCCCCGAGCGTTCGCCTTCGTACTGGTACCGCGATGCGCGGCAGGTCGTGGATGCCAGAGATGCGATCCTCACTCTCGCGATGCCCGATCGACCAGATGCATCCGAGGGCTGGATCTATGGCTTACCGGCACCCGCCGTCACTCGTTGTGAAGCGAACTCAGCCTGACCCGGTCTGTCACATGGACCTTTCCATCCCGGCCATATCCCTCGAAGTTGATCCAGGGATCATCGAGTTCCCACTCGATGCGAAGGATGCCGTAGTTCGTATCACGGACGACGTCACCCCGCCTATAGCTGTTCGGATCATCGATGGGCTCGACGGGCTGTGTGAGACCGCTCGACGTGAAGTCCCAGATCTCGTAGGGCCCTATCGCTTCATCGACGCTGAGCTCCATCAAGTGCCGATCACCGCTGATGAAGAACACACCGCTGGCCTTGGTGTTGTCGATGAGATCCATGAGCCGGTCGAGCTCATGCGGGAAGTTGCCCCAGCACTCCCAGCCGTGCTCGCGTGCGACGACTTGGATGCTGCTCGCGATGATGCGGACATCGGCGGGCTCACTCAGTTCTTCCTCAAGCCACTCCCACTGAGCATCGCCGAGCAGCGTGCCCTGGCCATAGAGCCTTGGCGAGTATGGTCCGAGTCCATCGGCGGCTCGGAACTCCAGCTTGCGCTCATTCAGCCCGTCACGGAAGTATCGTGTGTCGAGCATAATCACCTGAAGCCGCTTGCCGGGAGGCCCGAAGGTCTCCGAGAAGTAGATCCCCTCGCGGCTCCGGCGCGGATCATCCGACGGCACATCGAAGAAGTCGAGGAACAGCTCCTGGGCCTCGGCCTTGAGATGCCACTCCTTGCCCGCGTCGTTGAGCCCGTAGTCGTGGTCGTCCCAGATCGCGTGGATCGGGCAGTGGGCCTTCATGCGTTGGTAGCCTGGCTTCGCGCCGAGCGCGGCCCAGTCGTCGGCGATCTCGGCGGCATTCGTCGGCACGTCGGGCACATCGGCATAGGTGTTGTCGCCGATGAACAGGAACAGGTCGGGATCGCGCGCGATGATCTCGTCCCAGATTGGCTGGGGCTTGTCGTCATACGCGCACGAACCAAAGGCGATCACACTAACGGCGGGGCCCTGCGCGCACGCGATAGGCGCCGCACAAACGATCGCAAGAGTGAGAGCGGAGTACTTCATACCGCCAGAATACGGGACTGGCCTCACGCCGTCGTGGCCTGAGCGCAACCTTCAAGCCGATCGGCACTTAGCCCTTCACGCTGCGCCGCCGCTTCAGCTCCGCGTCGATGAACGGCCCGACCTTGCCATTGAGCACATCCTGCGGGTTGGCCTCGTGATTGGTCCGGTGGTCCTTCACCCGGTTGTCATAGAGCACGTAGCTCCGGATCTGGGCGCCCCACCCCCTGTGCTCGAGCTTGCCACCCGCGGCCTCATCGATCTCGGCCTGCCGCTTCTCTTCCTCGAGTTGCTCGAGCTTTGCCGTCAGGATCGACATCGCCTGCCGCTTGTTCTGCAGCTGATCGCGGTGGGTACTGGCGAGCACCATGATTCCGGTCGGCTTGTGAACGACGCGGATGGCGCTCGCGACCTTGTTCACGTTCTGACCACCGGGCCCGCTCGACCGCGCGAAGGCCTGGACCTCAAGATCCTTGTCGGGGATGTCGATCGCGCCGGTGTCCTCGAACTCGGGTGTCACATCCACCGTCGCGAACGAGGTCTGACGCTTTCCCTGGGCGTTGAATGGACTTACACGCGCTAGCCGGTGGGTGCCTCGCTCACAGTTAAGATTGCCGAACGCATACGGACCCTTAACGTGGATCGTGACCGAGTCGATGCCGACTTCGGTGCCAAAGCTCTTCTCGATCTCGTCGGTGCTCCACCCCTGCTGCTCGAAGAAATAGAGGTACATACGGAGCAGCATCTCGGCCCAGTCGTTGGCCTCGGTGCCGCCGTCGCCGGCACTGATCGTGAAGAAGCAGTCACGGTGGTCGTGCTTGCCGCTCAGAAGGCTCTGGAGCTCGACCTTGTCCATCTGGGTCTGGAGTTCGAAGAGCGACTCATCGGCCTCTGAGAGCAGATCGTTGTCCGATCCTTCCTTGGCCATTTCGTAGGCGACCTGGGCGTCCTCGAACGCCGCGATGACTTTCTTAAGGGGCTCGGTCTGAGCCTTGACAGTCTTCATCTCTGAGACCGTCTTCTGGGCCGCTTCCTGGTCGTCCCAGAAGTCGGCGGCGCCCATCTTGGCCTCGAGCTCGGCAAGTTGTTCGGACTTCGCGTCGTAGTTAAAGAGAGTCGCGGATCGTTACAATCCGCGCCTCGAGATCGTCGATCACCGGCTGGTGCGCGTCGAAGTGCATTCGGGGCTCCTTGAAATCGCCCTCATCGGGCTCGAAGGCCGCGATTCTAGGGCGTCGGATGGCTGGCAGGGGCATACGGAATCTGTCAACATGGGCGCCAAGACCGACCCCGGGCGGCGTACCGCTGGTAGAACCACTGGAGACCAGACCGATGCGTCATGCCCACCGACTCCTCATCCCCACCATCGCTGCACTCACGGCCACAACGCCGACCGCGGTTGGCCAATCCGAACGACCATCGCCAGATGTGCTCGAGTACTTCCGCTCGCTCGCCGTCCAGACGGATGAGGCCGAGGCCACGCCAGAGGCGATCGACGACCGGATCGAGTTCCATATCCGTGGGCTCGTAGACGCGATCCGCGCTGAGCTCAGGGCAGAAACCGCGAACTCGCGCCCGATCGGGGTCCTCGGACCACAGGGTGCCCGATCACGCCAGGCAAACGAGCCAATCGCCGTTGACCAAGTTGATCCAGCCGAAATGCCCGAGGCATACCAGCGTGTCCTTTCGGGCCTCCCGCGGGCGACTGCTCAGACCGACTGGGAGTTCTACACGCCTTACCCGACAGCCGTAGGCACACTCAACCTCGACTTCGCCGGAGGCACTCTCGCAGACTTCACCAATGCGATCATCGAGGCGAGCGACGGCGAAGCCCCGAACTTCCAGGTCATCGGATCCGCCGAGCAGGTTCCGGTTCTGCCACTCACGCTCCGCGATGTGACCGTGCAGACGGCGCTGGAGGTCGGTGTGCCCCTGCGTTCGGAGGCTTATGCCGAGACCGGAGTCGCGCAGGTCGTCAAACGCTTCTGGGAGAACGCCGCCGAGCGACCGGTAGTCCAGTTCGAGATCGAAACACAGGAGCCAAGGCAGCAGGAAGCACAACCGATCCATCTCCACCGTTTCGTGTTCGATGTGAGCCGGCTCGTTGGCCCCGGGACGAGCGAGTACACGCAGATCAACGCTCAGCGTCTTGTTTCGGCGTGCCTCGTCGTGTTCGAGGGCTGGCCCGAATCTCCAACTTTCCGTATCCACGAGGGCACCGGTTTGCTGGTGGCACTCATCCCACATGAACCGAGCGATCACCTCGTGGAGGGAGTGATCAGGAATCTCGCCTCGCGTGCGGATCAGAATGTCGAGCAGGCCCGCGTCGCCAGAGTCCTTGAGATCGCATCACTTGGTCGGGATCTCGAAGCACGCATCGAGATGGCACGCGGCGAGGGCCAGTCGGCGTACATCAAGTCCGCCGCAACCGATCAATCGGGCACCCCGGTGCATCCTGAAGCGGTGCGAGCTGCTGCGGAAAGACAATCCACCGCGTTGTTCGAGCTCGCTCGCGAACTCGAAGCCGTGGCCTCGACGCTGGCCGAGTATCGCCGCGTTCTGGACCGACCGGGCGCGGATCCCCTCATCGCGCTCCGGACTACCGCGGACTACAAGTCCCTCGTGGCATCTGAGTGACATCATTGCCGGCCAACCCGGCACACCCCCACGTGCGACCGGCCTACGCCGACGCCCGCGCCCTCTCGGCCGCGATGGTCAGGGGCGAGGAGTCGGCGTGGGCCGCGTTTTGCGATCGCTGGACCGACCACGCGATCGCGATCGCGCGCAACGCGACCGGGCGGGACGAATCATGGTGCATGGACGTGGTGCAGGACGCGCTCATCCGTGCCGTACGCACGATCCGGGTGGTGGAAAGCGAGAACCAACTCGGAGCATGGGTCGCATCGCTCGTCAAGTCTGCGGCCGTGGACCGGTACCGGTCGGAGTCGCGGCGGGCACGACGTGAGCGTGATCGCCAGGACGCACCCGGAAGCTCTGGACCCGACCGGGATGAGGTGGAGCGGCTCATCGCGGCCATCAACGAGTTGCCTGCGACCGACCGCGATCTGCTGCTCCGCCGACTGTGCCGTGATCAGACGCTCCGCTCGATCGCTGATGCCGACGGGGTGACGATCGGGCAGACACACGGCAGGCTCAGGAGACTCGTGACCAAGCTCCGCAGCACACTGGGGGCCACCGAATGACCACACGGAATGACATCAGGGACGCCGTCCTGAACGCCGCACGACGGAAGCGGCGCATACGACTGGCGAAGCAAGCCGGTGGGCCGGTGGCGTTGGCACTGGTCGCACTCGTGTCATGGCAGGTGATGACGCATCCCACCCACGACACAGCGTCCTCGCTCGACGCCCAACGGTTCGCGATCGCTGCTGACGAATCAGCCGGTCACGGTGTGGCCTCTGCCGATCTCAATGTGCTCACAAGTGATCCGTCGGTCTACGAGCATCGGGCCATACCAAGGCCTACGGAACAGACCACAGCTGCCCATCGAGACCACGCTGGAAGAATCGCACTCGCACGGGCGGAAGAGATCGCAATCGCAGTGGGCGGCGACTCCGAAGCGGGCCCAGATTTGGTTCAAAACGCGTTCATTGCCGCGAACATGACCCCTGTGGACGCGCCAAGCGACTACCTGCTCTCGGACGATGAGTTGCTGGAGATCCTCGCCGAGATGGGCCGCCCCTCGGGCATCGTGCATCAGGCCGGGCGAACGATCGTCGCGCCCCACGACGGACGCCCACTGTTCGTGCGGACCGGCTTTGAGCCGAACACATCGAGCCCCTAGCCTCGGTGCGTGATCGCGTTCCTGACCACCACGCTCCTGACCGCCGCTACACAGCCCGAGCCAAACAAGGAAGAGCTCGGGCGTGGGCTGACGATGCTCTACCTGCTCGCACTCGTGGGCGTTTTGCTGGTGATGCTCCCCTTGCTCGCCTTTAGCCTTCGCCGGATCACACAGCGGAAGCTAGCACGCAGCAAGCGCGTGAAGCCGGAGGCCACGCCTGGGCCTGCCGACGCCTGGACCGAAAGCGCGGAACGGATGCCAACGCCCAGCGCGGCCGCGCTCGAAGATGAGGAACGCCCCAAGGATGACGACCTGGTATGAGCCGCCCCCGAGCACTTGTGACCGGTGGCCTGAGGCGTGTTGGTAGGCAGATAGCGCTCACACTCGCGCAGGCGGGATGTGACCTCATCGTCACAACGCGTCGCGACGCAGACGGAACGGGCATTGTGGAGGAAGCGGCCGAACACGGCGCCGCGGTGGCGATCCGCAGGCTCGACCCCGGCGACCCGGAGCAAACCGAGGTCGCGGCGAACACGATCGTAAAGGAGTTCGATCGGATCGATATCCTCGTCCACAACGCTTCGAACTACTTCCCGACGCCGCTGACCGAAGCGAGCCCGGGGCCCGCACTCGACCTGTACAAGGTCAACGCGCTGAGCCCGCTGCTCCTCACCAAGCACCTCGCGCCGAAACTGGCTGCGTCACCGCTCCCAGGCCGCGGTGCTGTGATCAGCATGGTGGACATCCACGCGATGGGACGGCCCCGCTCCGGGTTCGCGCCGTACGCGATGGCAAAGGCCGCGCTGGTCGAGATGGTCCGGTCGCTCGCAAGGGAACTCGCGCCGGAGATCCGTGTCAACGGGGTGGCGCCGGGCGTGGTCGCGTGGCCTGATGAGGGCTATGAGTCAGACGAAGCGTCCCAAGAGACGTACCTCGGGCGCGTCCCGCTGGCGCGGCCGGGCACACCAACTGACGCGGCAGAGACGGTCCGCTGGCTCGCGTTCAATGCACACTACACGACCGGACAGATCATCCGAGTCGATGGTGGTCGCTGGCTGACCTAGCCCAAATCAACGGGCCATATCAGCCAGCGTCGGAACGGAGCCTCTGGAGCAGCGCCCCGGCACCCGGGTGGCCCAGGCTCTCGGCACGCTCGGCGAACATAATTGCCCCAGCAGAATCGCCCGCGCGATCGATCCAGACCGCCGCATCGTGAGCCAACTCCGGATCCGACGGCATCGATTCCGACGCCTCAACGTACAGGGCCGCGGCATCCGCGGGCCGGCGCAGCATGCCCAGACACTCGCCCATCGCGCGGAGGACCGACTTCTCCATCCGCGACGCCCGCGGCAACTCCTCCAGGACTGCCAGGGCCTCGCCGGGTCGTGCGGCTCTCGTCAGTGCACGCGCCTGGAGCACCGACCACGCGCTGGTGCGCGGCTCAAGATCGCGGGCCCGTCCCGCGTGCTGGAGTGCGATCTCCGCGTAGTTCTGGCGCAGTGCGACCTCCGCCATCATGCCCCAGACCTGGGCCCGATCGGGCTCAAGCCGGTTCGCCATCGAAAGGCTCGCGACCGCCTCGTCGAGCATGCCCATCGACATCTCGGCCTGCGCCCGGTAGAGCGGGTAGTCGGGATTCGTTGGGTCGAGCCGGTGCGCCTCCCAGTAATGCTCAAGTGCACGCGAGGTGTCGCCAGACGCCTGAGACGCTACTCCCGCCGCGAAGCTCACCGCCGGATCCGGGCTCCCAACAGAGATTGCGGCCTCATACTGCTCCGCTGCGGCCTCCGCGTCGCCACGCTCGATGAGGAACTCGGCGAATGCGAGCCGGAGTGTCGGATCGTCCGGGTAGTCCACGACCGCCTCGGCAAGGACGGTCCGCGCTTGCGTCATGTTCCCGCGCGTACGCAGGGTCTGGACACTCGTCAGCACGGCGCGGCGTTGGTCTTCTGTCGCGACCGTGGCCGTTCCTGCGAGCTCGGGGGTCTCCAGACTCTCCGCAGCCCCACTGACCACCCCTTCTGGTTGGGCCCCTGGGGCTGGCTCGATGACCGGCGGTGCCGGCTGTGAGACCCCGGTCTCTCCGATCTCGGTCTCGGCTTCGGCGAGTTCCTCACCCATTGGCTGTGCCGGGTTCGCCCCCCCCGAGAGCGAGGCGATTACGACCGCCAGGATCGAAACCAGGGCGACCAGCGCCACAACGACCATCGCGGTCTGTGGCGACCCCTGGCCCCCAGGCTTCTTGCCACCGATCCCGCGCGGGACGCTGTCCATATCAGGCTTGTGTGTCATCGCTCCACTGTACCTCGCTGGCCTCGTGGCCAGTTGGCTGAAGCCCACGGGCGCGCCGAATACCCTTGGTTCATGTCCGAGGCCCCTCCAACATCACGTCCCGCTTCGCCCCCGGGCGAACTGCCCAAAAGCTACACCCCAGCCGACCACGAGGCCCGGATCCGGGCTCGCTGGGATGAGGCCGGGGCGTTCCACGCTGATCCCCAGGCAGTCCTCAGGGGCTCCAAGAAACCCTACACCGTCCTGATCCCCCCACCGAACGTCACAGCCGCACTGCATCTCGGGCACGCGCTGAACAACACGATCCAGGACATCCTGGTGCGTGCGCACCGCATGATGGGCTACGAGTCGCTCTGGATGCCCGGGACCGACCACGCCGGCATCGCAACGCAAACCGTCGTGGACAAGCGGCTCAAAGCCGAGGGCAAGCCGGCGCTTGCCGAGCACAAGAAGATGGAAGCCGCGGGGGAACCCGGGCGGGAGCGGTTCATCAAGCAGGTCCAGGCTTGGAAAGACGAGTACGAGGCCCGCATCACCGACCAGCTCAAGGCGATGGGCTGCAGTTGCGACTGGAACCGCCAGCGGTTCACCATGGACGAAGTCTGCGCGAAAGCGGTCCGGGAGGCATTTTTCAGGCTGTTCAAGGACGGCTTGATTTACCGGGGCAAGCGGCTGGTGAACTGGGACCCGGTCACGCAGACCGCCCTTGCCGACGATGAGGTCGAGATGGAGGAGGTCCAGGAGATCTTCGCCTACATGCGTTACCCGCTGGTCGGCGAGGACGGTACCACAACGATCACCTGGGCCGATCTCTCGGATCGGGGCTACCCAGATGCTGGTGACCAGCCGCAGGCTGACCGGGCGTTCATTACCGTCGCGACAACTCGGCCCGAGACGTACCTCGGGGACGTCGCGGTGGCGATTAACCCGACCGACCCCCGAGCCGAAAGCCTGAAGGGCCTTCGCTGCAAGCTCCCGCTGGTCGGACGCATCATCCCGATCATCGAGGATGATTATGTCGTTTTGCCCGATCCCGAGTCGAGCGATGGCAAGGCGAAGATGGCCACGGGGTTCTTGAAGGTCACGCCCGCGCACGATCCGAACGACTACGACCTGGGTCACCGTCACGCCGAGGACATCACGTTCCGATGCAGTGCGGGCGAAGTCGTCATCAACGTGATGGCTCCCGATGCAAGCATCAGCAAGGATCACGGGTGGAACGACTTTGACCGCCAGGAGGGCGCCGCGGTATTCCTCGGGCTGAGCCGCGAGGATGCGCGGGAGAAGGTGCTCGAGCTGTTCAAGGAGCGCACCGTCGGCTCGGTGCCACTGCTTGAGAAGGTCGTCCCCCACCCCCATTCGGTCGGGCATAGCTATCGGAGCCACGCCGCGATCGAGCCCTACATGAGCGATCAGTGGTATGTGCGTGTGACCGACGATCGGCTGCGCGGCGCGGCACTGAGCGCGATGGTGCCCGATCAGCGGGTAACCGAGACGCACAAGGCGAGCGGTGCGACCGAGCACGGCAACGGGTCGCTGCGGTTCTATCCCGACCGGTACGCCCGCACGTTCGAGACCTGGCACGAGAACCTGCGCGATTGGTGCATCAGCCGACAACTCTGGTGGGGACACCGGATCCCGGTCTGGAGCCGGACCTACCTCGACAACGAGATGATGCTCGGCGCGGCGGATGCCTACGCCGGACTCGGCTTCGCGACCCAGCGCGACCACCTGACGCACACACTGCACGTGTGCCCACCAACCGACCAGCACGATCTTGAGAATCAGGGCTTCGACCGCGATCCGGATGTGCTCGATACGTGGTTCAGCAGCGCCCTCTGGCCCCTCTCGACACTGGGATGGCCCACACCCGGAGGCGACACCGAGGGCTTGCTGGACGCCTTCAACCCAACGAGCGTTCTCACAACCGCACGTGAGATCATCACGCTGTGGGTTAGCCGAATGGTGATGTTCAACCGCTATTTCCTGGGTGCTGAAGCCAAGGGCCACGTCCCCTTCGACGATGTCTTCATCCACGCGATGATCCAGGACGGCGAAGGTCGCAAAATGTCCAAGAGCCTGGGTAACGGTGTTGACCCGCTGGACATCATCCATACGCATGGCGCCGACGCGATGCGGTTCACGCTGTGCCAGATGACGACCAACACCCAGGACGTGCGGATGCCCGTAGAACGCGACGAGGCGACCGGGCGCAATACCAGCCCGAAGTTCGACATCGGGCGCAACTTCTCGAACAAGCTCTGGAACGCGAGCCGGTTCGTCATGGGCATGCTCGATACCGATGACCAGACCACGGGCGGGCTTGGCATCGCCGACCGGTGGATGCTCGGAAGGCTGGCACACGCGACAGCCGAGTGCGAACGGGCACTCAACGGCTACTCGTTCAGTGCGTATGCGGAGACGATCTACGACCTGGTCTGGCGTGAGTTCTGCGACTGGTACCTCGAGGCCATTAAGCCGACCGTCGGGACGAACGCCGCCCAGCGTGCGTGCCTCCGCAACGTGCTTGACGGGATCCTGCGGCTGCTCCACCCGGTGATGCCATTCGTGACCGAGGTCATCTACGAGCACCTCCGAGCCGTTCCGGCAGACGCGACCGAAGGCCTTCTGCTTGAGGATGCCTCGGACGGCGGACTGCTGTGCACTGCGTCCTGGCCCGACGCTTCGGCGTGGCGTCTCTCGGACGCCACCTCGATGCAGGGCTTGGAGTTTGAGCGGGTGCAGCAGCTTGTGACCGCGATCCGCGAGGTCCGCGCCCAGCACCGCGTGCCTCCCAAGCGGAAGATCGTGCTCCACCCGAGCCCGCTGGCGGCCGAGGTCGTGGCGCTCGGTGACGGCACGGTCGAGACGCTTGCGGGTCTGCGCGAGGTGACCGACGATGCCCCCAGAGCCGCAGGCGTGACCTTCCGGTACAAAGATACAGAACTCAGCCTGAGCGACCTCGCCGACGCGGTCGATGCCGATGCGGA
This sequence comes from Planctomycetota bacterium, assembly GCA_039186605.1. Classification (GTDB taxonomy): domain Bacteria; phylum Planctomycetota; class Phycisphaerae; order Phycisphaerales; family UBA1924; genus JBCCZZ01. Next base: position 134,137 of record JBCCZZ010000008.1, read on the forward strand.
ACGCGAACGTCTCACGCGGCAGGTCGCCGAGGCCGAGAAATCGGTCAAGGCGCTCGAAGGTCGACTCAACAACCCGGGCTACGTCAATAAGGCACCAGAGCACCTGGTGAATCAGACCAAGCAGCAACTTGCGTCGGCGCAGGCCGATCTCGATGCTGCGCAGGCTGCGCTGGGTGCGCTCGGTTGAGGGCACTCCCGCTCGTCGTGCTTCTGCTCGCTGGATGCACCGTATCGACGGGCTCCAGCCCTCAGTCCGATCCCGCGCCGACCGCGCCCCCCCCAGTGCGCACGATCTCCATTGACCGATCGAGCTGGGAGTTCCGTGGCCGCGCGGGTCAGCTGCTTGAGACCGAACACTATCGACTTCACACGACCGCGAATAACCCGGTTCTCGTGGGGCGTGCGTCTCGCTTCATGGAGCTTGCACTCGATCACTACCGCACCGCCATCACCGACCTACCCGAACCCACGGGCCAGATGGACACCTATATCTTTGCCGATCGCCCCGAATGGGTCCGCGGAACCGTGGGCCTGCTCGGAGATCGCGCGAGGCCTTTCCTCGAGATACGGCGCGGCGGGTTCGCAACGGGCGGGACGGGCATGCTCTGGGACATCGGTGTGCAGGACACCCTCGCGATCGCTGCACACGAAGGATGGCACCAGTACACGCAGACGGTGTTCCGCGAGCGACTGCCGACCGTTCTCGAAGAGGCGATCGCGGTGTACATGGAGGGCTTCCGCTGGGACGGGCCCTCGCGTCGCACGCCGAGCTTCCAGCCTTGGGCGAACGTCGAACGTTTCGACAATCTGCGCCGTGCCGCCGAGACCAACTCACTCATGAGCCTGCAGACGCTGCTCTCGACAGCACCGGGTGACCTGGTGAGCCGTGTGGATAACGCTGTGATTACGTATTACGCGCAGGGGTGGGCGCTCATCCATTTTCTTCGCGAAGCGGAGGACGGCAGATACCGCGACGGACTTGAGCGGCTGCTCCAGGATGCCGCTTCCGGCAGGATGCGTGAACGCGTCGGGCGGAGCATCGGCAGTTGGGGGAACCGGCCCGTGCTCAACGCGCCGGGACCAGCGGTGTTCGCGGCCTACTTTGGACCCGAGTTGAGCCGCATCGATGCAGAGTTCCAGAGGTTTCTTGATCGGATCACCGCACCGGGCGCGAAGACCCAGATCGCGATCGGTCAGAACCCGCTGGACTGAGGATCAATCGGCAAGTGCGACCGCGGCCCCCGTGGGCGCAAGCTCCGGCCGGACGCCGATGTATCGCAGACTGCGTTCCATGATTCGGCGCACCACGGGCCCCGCGGTGCCCGATCCATAGTGCCGCTTTGCACGGATGTAGGCCGGTCCGGGGTCATCAATGATGACAAGCACGACAAGCTGCGGATCGTTCGTCGGGCCCGCCGCAATGAAGCTCGCGTGGTATTGCTCCGGGCAATACGCTGGTAATGACCGCGGCTTGATATAGCCCGCAGGAGGGTTGGCGATCACCATACGGCTTGTCCCGCTCTTCCCGAACATGGGATAGTCCCAGCGATCCTCACCGGGAAAATCTTCGGCGAGCTGACCCTCCATCTTGGCAGCGGTTGCGGCCATCGGCGCGATCGCGAGGCGTGCCGTCTCTTCGGGCAAGGCACGATGAACGATGCCGTACTCTGAATGCTGCTCGGTTGCGCCGACGATCGTCACATCGGGGATCGTGCCAAGCATTGGGCCTCGCCGCGCGAAGAGGCTGAACGATCTGGCCATCTGGATGGGTGTCACGGCAAGCTCATAACCAAATGACACGGAGGTCTGCGTGTACTTGCTCCACCGGCGCAGCGGCGTGACGATCCCGTTCGCCTCGCCCTGGAGCTCAATGCCCGTGGGCGTGCCGAATGCGAAGCGTTCGACCGCGGCGTGCATCTGCGCAGGTGTCAGACGCTCGCCCGCCTTGATCATCCCGATGTTCGAGCTGTTTGTCAGGACTTCAGCCCAGGTCATGGTCTCGCGACGGGTGACGTCCTTGATGGGCCTCCCGTACTCGGTCTTCCAGATCCCCCACTCCGTGTCGAACACCTCGCCGATGTCCGCGAGCCCGAGGTCGGTAATCACGCCCCACATGAATGGCTTGAGCGTGCTTCCAGGCTCGTAGACATCCTCAACGCACCGGTTGCGCGCGAGCGACGGATGCACGCGGCGCCTCGGATCGTCAGGCACCATGCGCAGGCGCGGCGGGTTGTCCAAGTCGTAGACCGGGTCGGGCTCGCCCTCGGTGATCCACGGAATATCGACCGCGTCCGGCACCTCACGGATCAGGTCCACCATCGCGAGCACACCGCCCGTATGCGGGTTGATCACGACCGCGCGTCCCGCGGCGGCGTCGGCCTCGGACATCCCGCGCCAGACCTCATCGGTCGCGATGCGCTGGAGCTCAAGGTCGATAGTCAGCCGGGCGGCGTCACCCCTGGTTACGTTCGCAGCACTGCCCGCCTCGACCCACAGCGGGTTGCCACGAGCATCACGGACATACCGCGTCCGATCACCCTGAGCCCGGAGCTTCGCATCGAACGCGGCTTCGGCTCCGAGCGCCCCGGAGTGATCCCATCCGACCTTGCCGATCAGCGCCGCCGCGAGTTCGCCACCCGGGTACTCACGCACCGGCACACGCTCGATGCCAACGCCCGGCAGACGTGCCGCGAGGACGGCCTGCGCTCGCTCGAGCTCGATCAGCCCGGGCACTGGCGCGTATCGGATCTGCTTTTTACCCACTGGCTGTTCGGCTTGGGCTGACGGTTCCGCCGCGAAAAATGCCTCACCTAACCGATCGATCGAACGCCCGACGCGGCTCCACGGGCTGCGCGGCGTTGCATCGGCTACCGGGCGGACTACGACCGAAATCAGGGCGCGTCTCCGGTCGTTCTCTGCCATCTTCTCAACGGCAACGCGGCCGATCGCGCCAGCCTCAAGCCCGGAGACCTCCGCGGCCTTGAGAATCAACTCACCAAGATCGCTTCCACCGACCTCGGCCTTGTAAAGCAGTGTCGGATCGAGCACAAGCTTGTACGAGAACCTCGTCGTCGACAGGACCCGCCCCCGCCGGTCGAGCAGGTCGCCCCGCACGCCCTCGGCACCAGCACCCACAATCCGACCCGACACGAGCCTGGTCACCCGCTCACTCGGTGCAAGCTGCAACTGCGCGACCCGACCCAGCACGATCCCCATCAAAAGGACGAGCAACCCCGCGGTAATCATCGCGACCTTGTCCGCACGACTGCTCATTGCGATTGCCCCACTGCCCTGGTGGCGAGCGTTGGGCCCGTCTCGCGCACAGTGAGCGGGTTCCCCTGGCGGATGATCGGTTCGAGGATCGCATCACCCGGCGCCGCACCGCTGCGCGCGAGCAGCTCTTGCACGCGATCAGGCGTGACACCCGAAGCAATTCCGGCGCGAAGGTCCTGGAGCTTCCGCTCGATCCGGGCGATCTCAAGATGGGCCGCAGCGAGTTCGCTCCGCGCCTGGATCCGGCTCTGACGCATCGCGAGCAGACCCGAAGCGGTCGCACCCGCCACCACAATCAGCACACAGAGCTTCGCGAACACGTCGGCACCCCCGCCCGGATCGGTCGTCAGGCTTCAGGGAGCACCAAGACCATGCCGACGCGGATATCGTCCGCATCGCTGATCAGGTCGCTGTTCGCAGCGAGAACCGCCTGGAGCTTCTTCACGGTGCCCAGCTCACGCTGGCAGATCTCGCCCAGTGTGTCACCAGGGCGAACCTTGTACTCCCGGCGCTGCCGGGTGGGCGGTGGCTGCTTGCCCTTCGCGGGGCGCTGCTCGATCCCAGGTGCACCAGGGATCTGGAGCGTCATACCGAGCGAGAGGTCCGTCGAGCCCTTCAGCACCTCGCTATTCAGTGATTGGATCTCTCGCCAACGGTGGCCAGAACCCATGTACCGCGCGGCCAGCCTGAACAGCGTGTCGCCCGCCTGCACCTTGTACGAACCGACAGGCTGTTTTTCGGGAACAGGAGATGGCTCGCGCCTGGGGCGTTCAATGTGCGCCGCAACCGGCAGCTGCGCGTTGCGAACGCGATCGATCATGCTCGCGCCGGCCCGGAGTGCCGCGGCGAGTGCGCTGTCCTCGGGATCGGGCAACGGCTCGGCAACATGCTCCCCGGCCGATTCAGACACCGATGATCGCTGCGCGACTGCGGGGGACTCACTCCACCAGGACTGATCGAGCACGACCGGTCCCGAATCGGCTGCCGCCTGCCGAGGAGCTGAAACCTCGCGTCGGGGTTCGGGCAACACAGGAGCGGGCGATGACCGCTCCTGGCGCAACGTGAGCGGCTGTAGGGCGATCACGCCGCCATCATCAGGCTGCGCCGACGACGCGAGCCGGGGCTCGGTGCCGTCTAGACGCGCGCGGGACAGATGGTCGCTGATCAGCACGCCCACGAGGAGCATGACCGAGAAGCCAACGATCAAGGCGAGCTTGCTTTCGCGTGTCACGGGTCCGCGTCCTTGCGGCTGTGCCAACGCTCGTCGGACGGGCGTCGGCTTCCAAACTCTCACCCGTGCCGCCGCCGCATCCCTGGCGGACGTCACCTTCTCTCACACCCCGTCTCGGCCCAACCGGACCGCTCGGAGCCTTGCCGAGCGCGACCGCGGGTTCGCGGCCACCTCGTTTTCCGTGGGACGCACGGGCTTCTTCGTGAGCGCCGTCGCGATCCCTTCGCTCGCCATCTCGCGAAACGCGAGCTTGACGGGCCTGTCCTCAAGCGAGTGGAACGCGATCACCGCGACCCTCGCCCCGTCCCGCAGCCAGCCTCCGCCGGCCTCGGACTCGGTGCCCGCACAGTGCCTCTCGGCCTCTCTGCGGACCGCCCCAAGCAGGCGCTCAAGGCAGCCGATCTCGTCGTTGACCGCGATGCGCAGCGCCTGAAATGTCCTGGTGGCGGGGTCGATTCTGACCTTGCCCCTGGGCTTTGGCACCGCTGAACGCACGATCTCCGCGAGTTGGCTCGTGGTTGTGATCGGACCCGAGGCTCGCTCCTCAACAACTTTCCGAGCGATGCGCCGGCTGAGCCGCTCCTCACCGAACTGATACAGAACATCAGCAAGATCCTGCGCGTTCAGTTCGGCCACCAGATCCGCCGCAGTGGGCCCCGAGGTCGGATCGAGGCGCATATCCAGTGGCCCGTCGTTCTTGAAGCTCAGGCCCCGATCGGGATCGTCAACCTGGACGCTGGCGAAGCCGAGATCAGCGAGCACGCAATCCGCCGCAAGCCCCCGCTCCGCCAATCTCAGTCTCGCCCTATCGAACGGCCCGTGGATCGTGACGACCTCGGGACACGCGTCCCCCAACACATCGCGCACGTTCTCCTCGGCCGATGCCAAGTTGCCCGGATCGAGATCATTCAAGATGAGCGTGCCCTTGACCCCCACCTCGCGGGCGAGAATCGTGGCGTGACCCCCAAGACCCGCTGTGCAATCGAGGATGGTCTCCCCCGCCGACGGCGTAAGGAGTTCAAGGCACTCGGCTGGGAGCACCGGCAGGTGGCCTGTAGGGCGGTCGTCCAAGGTCGCGATGCTAACCCTTTGGAACTGGTAGCCTCGTTGTCATGAATGCCCGACTCCTCGTGTGCCTCGTTCCCCTCGCCGTGCTGTCAGCCTGCTCACCCATCAAGTTCGATGTAGCCGTAGGGCCAAGGGGAAGCCTCAAGCCCCTCACGGTGATCGATGAGCCCGCAGGCACCGATCGGGTTGCGCTGATCGATCTGCGGGGATTAATCACACCGCCGATCGGCGGGGAGGGCCCGCTGGGCGGCGCCGTGCCCAACTTGTCCAATGACCTGATGACCAGGCTCCGACTCGCAGAACGGGACAGCCGCGTGAAGGCGGTCGTGCTGCGCATCGACTCACCGGGCGGCTCGGTCACAACCAGCGACATCATCTATGAAGAGATCCGGCGCTTCGCGACCAATACCAAGAAGCCCGTGATCGCGAGCCTCGGAAGCGTCGCGGCCAGCGGCGGGTACTACGCCGCACTCGCGGCCGACGAGATCGTCGCCGAACCCACGAGCATCACCGGTTCGATCGGCGTGATCATCCCGCTGATCGATGCCTCTGGAGGCTTCGATCGCCTGGGGGTCGAGTCCACATCGATTGTCAGCGGCCCGAACAAGGACCTGGCGAACGTGATCTCGGGCCAGACACCGGACAACCTCGCGGTGCTCCAAGCTGTGGTCGATGACTTCTTCGAGCGGTTCAAGGGGCTCGTCGCCGAGCGTCGCCCGGGCATCCAGAACCTCGACGCCGTGACCGATGGTTCTGTGTTTAGCGGTGAGCGTGCCGAGACGCTCGGCTTGGTGGATTCAACCGGCACACTTCGCGACGCCTTTGCCCGCGCGAAGGAACGCGCCGGGCTTGAGCACGCGGACCTTGTGAAATACGGCCGCGGCAAGGGCCTCCCAACGCCATACGCGCTGTCGGAGGGGGCCATGCCAGCGTCTGATGAAGCGAGGCCGCTTGTCGACCTAGGGCCCATAGGCCTGCCGGTTGGCGTCAAACCCGGAAGGGCGTACTACCTCTGGCTGCCATGAGTCTCGATGCACCGAAGCGTCCCCGCCTGATGGGCTGGAAGCTCCAAGCGGTTCGCCTCGGAGTCGCGGTTGTCTATCTGAACAGCGCGTTTGTGAGCGAACAGTTCGCGACGCAGGAGCACGGCCTCACACCGGTATGGACCCCGGCGGGAATCGCCCTCGGTGCTGCGCTGATCTTCGGTCTGCGAATCTGGCCCGGCGTGTTCATCGCCTCGGTGTTTCACGGGTGGCTCGTGCTTCGCGATAGCGAGACGTTGATGTGGCTCTGGGGCCCGATCGTCGGCGCGACACTCGAGGTCGCGCAGATGTCGCTCGCGGCGTACGCGGTCGTCGTTGCGGCACGAGGGAAGGATCCGCTCCACAGCCTGCGGGGCATGATCGCGCTGATCGGCGTGGGTGCCGTCGCTGTGCCGAGCATCAACGGAGCTCTGGTCGCGACCCTCTTCTGCCTCGACGGGCGAGCGGCCTGGAGTGAGTTCTTCTCGGTATGGATCACCTGGGCGATCGGCACAGGCGTCGCAGTGGTTGTTGTGACGCCGTTCTTCCTCGCGTGGCGACGCATGCCGAGGCCCGACCGCTCGCTCCTGCTGTGGGGGCTCGAGCTGGTGGCCGTTGTCACCGTGACGTGGGCTGTGGACTGGCTGATCCTGAACGACCTCGACGTCGAGTACCTGAAGATCCCGCCCCTGGTCTGGGCCGCGTTCAGGCTGGGGGCACACGGCAGCACGGTCGTAGTGATCGTCGTGGCCACCGGCACGCTCTGGTCGGAGATCTTCGGTGAGAGAGCGTTTCAGGATCAGAGCGTGAACCAGGCGCTCATCTTGCTCCAGGCGTTCATCGGGACGGTCGCTGTGCTGCCATTGGTGCTCGTAGCGACACTCACCGAACGCCGCGCGGCCAACGAGAAACAAGCTCGGCTCACGAACGACCTTGAAGTCGCCCGCGCGATCCAGCGGAGCCTGCTCCCGCAGGCCGAGCCCAATGTCGATGGTTTCGAGATCGCCGGCTGGAGCCGACCCGCGGATCAAACCGGTGGCGACTTCTACGACTGGATCTCCGTCGGGGGCGGGCGCCAGTTTGTCATGCTGGGCGATGTGACCGGGCACGGTATCGGCCCCGCGCTCGTGACCGCGTCGTGCCGCGCCTACGTCCGGGCCGAGCAGCCCAACGCCGAAGACCTGAGCCAGCTGCTCACACGCGTCAACAGCCTGCTCGCTGCCGACCTGCCCGATGGCCGGTTCATCACGTTCTTCGCGGCAGTCGTGCATCCGGACGGATCAGTTGAAGCCCTCAGCGCCGGGCACGGGCCCATCTGCGTATGCCGGGGCGACGAAATCGAGATCCTCAACGCCGATGGCCCACCCTTGGGTGTCATCGATGACCTCCGATTCGATGCGCCGCGCCGCTTCAAACTCAAGTCGGGCGAAAGGCTCGCGATCGTGACCGACGGTTTCACCGAGTGGGCCTCGCCCGATGGCGAACTGTTCGGCAACCTCCGCCTTGCAGACTCGCTCCGGGCGAGCCGAGACCTCACGGCCACCGAAGCCATCGCGTCACTCGAACGAGCAGTCTCGCGCCACGCCAGAGGCACTGCTCAGGCCGACGACCTCACAGCGCTCGTAATTAAGCGGCTCTAGCTGGCGGGCGCGGGGAAGCGACTGTCTGTGAACCGACCATCGCGGTGGAAGACCTCACCATCGGCCTCAATCGTCCCACCCTGGCGCAGATCACACACCATGTCCCAGTGCAGCCCGCTCTCGTTGGTGCCACCACTTTCCGGGTAAGCCGCGCCAACCGCGGCGTGGAACGTGCCGCCGATCTTCTCATCAAACAGCGTGTTGCGGCTGAAGTTCTCGATCGCATAGTTTGTGCCGATCGCGATCTCGCCGAGGTTCCGCGCCCCCTGGTCTTGTTCGAGCATCTCGATGAGGAAAGCCTCATTTTTGCGTGCGCTCGCATCCACACAGCGGCCGTCCCTGAACTCAAGCCGCACGCCCTCGACCTCGCGGCCCTGGTAAACGGCCGGGAACGAGTAGTTCACGTGCCCGTCCACGCCCTGCGGCGCCGTGAAGACCTCACCATCAGGGAAGTTCTCCCCGCCAGAGCAGTTGATCCAGACGCTCTTGTCTGGATCCACGTTCACAACCAGGTCGGTCCCATCGTGGCCGTCTCGCGCCGGCGCTTTGAACCGAAGCTCTGACTTGGTGCTGAGATATTCGCACACGAGTTGCTGGCGCTCGTGGATATCGCGCCACGCAGCAGCCGGATCATCGAGGTGTAGCAGCCCCGCGCGGAATACGAAGTCGCTGTAGTCGCGGAGCGACATTTCAGCATCCTGTGCGCTCGCGAGCGTTGGGTAGAGCGTGCCGCACCAGCGATGCTCGCCGGCCGCTGCCCGCTCCAGGAACCGCTTCATGAACCGCTTCCGTGCCGATTGTTTGAGTGCCACCCGCCGCGGCTCGATCGACCCAAGGAACTTGGTGTTCTGATCCGCCCATAGCGCGATCGTCACATCGACCTTCTCGATACGATCCATATCGACAGGGTTGAAGAACGCGAGTTGTTCGTCGTTACCGTTCTGGAGCACGATCTCGTCAAGCGTCTCGCTCTTTGGTACCCAGAACGGGTTTCCACCCGCCGCGACGACACGCTCGAAGACCGCCTCGATCAGCGGCATCGCCCCTGGCTCACTTATCACGGAGACCAGGTCGTCCTTTCTCACACGACACGCATACGACACAATCACATCGGCAAGCTTGTCAATCCTGGGATCACGCACCGGTCTTCTCCGTCGCACGCTCGTCCAGGAGCGCGATCAGTTGGTCTGTTACGAGTTCAGCGCACACGTCGAGCGAGGGGGCATCAGTGTGAAGCTGTTCACGGAGACTTGTGACCGGTCGTCCCGCAAGCCCGCAGGGCACGATCAGACCGAAGTGCTCCATGATCGGATCCACATTGAGTGCAAGCCCGTGGAGGGTCACCCACTTTCGGACACGGACGCCAATCGCACAGATCTTGGCATCGGGCTGAGAACCCACCCAGACGCCGGTCGCGGCGTCGTCGCGGTGGCCCAAGATCCCGAGCGATCCGATCGCGCGAATCACCGCCTCTTCCATGAGCCGCAGGTGCTCATGGAGGCGGATGCCGAGCCGCTGGAGATCGAGGATCGGGTAGACAACCAGCTGGCCCGGGCCGTGATAGGTCACATCGCCGCCCCGATCGGTCTCGACACGCTCGACGCCGTGCTGTGCGAGCAACTCGGGCGACGCGATCACGTGGTCGGCGGCCTCCTTGCGTCTGGTGACAGTAACCACCGGGTCGTGCTCGACAGCGAGGACGACGCCCGCTGGCCCCCCCGTGGCGCGTGCTGCGATTACCTCGGCGTGCGTCTGGTCCTGCAACTCGCGGGCCTGGGAATAGCCCATCCGTCCGAGATCACGCACGATGACTGACGCCGTATCTGACACGCAGGACTCTAAGCCTGATCCACCGCCTCGAGCCCGATCACCCGCTCGCGGCGCCGGTCCCAGCCGGCCGATACGATCGCCGTCGAATGGCAACAGTGCACCCGTCCAGCGAAGTTTCGCCCGAGGCAACCCTCGGCTCAGATGTCGAGATCGGGCCCGGCTGCCGCGTCGAGGGCCGCGTGACACTGGGCCAGGGCGTGAAGCTCTACGGCAACAACTGGCTCCAGGGCCCCCTGGACATCGGCGCGAACACGGTGCTCTACCCGTTCAGCTGTGTGGGCTTTGAGGCCCAGCATGCGAAGTTCAAGAAGGGTGACCCGACCGCCGGGGTGAAGATCGGCGCCGACTGCATCCTGCGCGAGCACACCACCGTTCACGCCGCGCTCGATGATGAGCACGGCCCGACGACCATCGGTGACTCCGTGTTCATGATGGTCGGCAGTCACGTCGGGCACGACGTGCAGATGGGCAATCGCTGCATCCTGGTCAACAACGCTGCGATCGGCGGGCACGCGATCATCGGCGAGGGTGTGAACTTTGGCGGCCAGTCTGCTGTCCATCAGTTCACCCGGATCGGCCGCTTCTCGATGATCTCGGGTGGCGTCGCGGTATCGATGGACATCCCGCCGTTCTGTGTCGCGCCCGAACGCAATCGGATCAACGGCGTCAACCTGATCGGCCTTCGCCGAAACGGGTTCACGAGACGAGATATCGAGCTTGTACGCAAGGCGTTCCGCAAGGCGTTCCACGTCGTGCTCCAGCGTGCGGAACAGGTCGAAGTCCTCGAACCGATGGCCGCGGAGTCACCCGCGGTTGCCGAGATGCTCGAGTTCGTGAAGTCCGCGGAACGGCCAATCTGCCCAGGACCGATGCGGGCACCGCGGGTAAGTGCTCACTGGTTCCGCTCGGTGCTCAAGGGCGAGACCGAGTTCGCGATCGAAGACGCCGAGGGCGATTCGTAGTGGATCGTGCGCCACAGCCAGCCGAAGGGACCGCCTCGATCTGCGTGCTCGCGAGCAGCAGCGGCGGGAACTGCTCGGTCATCGTGTACCACGACCGTGGGCGACGCCGCGCGATGCTGATCGACGCCGGGCTCAGTCCTCGACGGACCACCAAGCTGCTCAGCGAGGTGGGCCTGAAACTCCACGACGTATCTGATGTGTTCTTCACACACCTGGACACCGACCACGCCCATGCCGGCTGGCGCAAGCCGCCTCGTGACTTCCAGGCGACAATTCGTATGGACCGGCGTCAGCTGGGGCGCGCCGAGCGCTCGGGGCTGCTTTACCAGCGGTGTGAGCCGTTCAGCGAGTCCGACGGCGCCATCGAGCTCTGCCCTGGCGTCAAGTTCCGGACGATCTCGCTGGCCCACGATGAGCTCGGCGTCGCGGCATTCCGTTTCGGTTTCGGTACGGGTGACCTGGGCTTCGCGACCGACCTCGGACGTGTGACGCCAAAGCTCATCGATGAGCTCTCGGGCGTGGATGTGCTCGCGATCGAGAGCAACTACTGCCCCGCGATGCAGCATGCCTCGGAGCGGCCCGACTTCCTGAAGCGAAGGATCATGGACGGGTCGGGCCATCTGTCGAACGAGGAGACCGCGGACGCGGTCGAGCGGATCGCACCGCGCGAACATGCGGTGTTCCTACACCTGAGCCGCGAGTGCAACCGCCCCGAACTGGTCGGCTCGCTCTACGCCGGGGCTGATCACGGATTCACGATCGCATCGCACGATACACCGACGCGATGGATCCCCGTGAAGCGTTCCGCACCAGTGCCTACCGCCGTGACCCAGGGCACGCTGTTCGGGGCCCAAGCGCCGTGAGCGGGTACATCCGTCGTCAGGGACGCGCCGGTCGGGCTAAGCCGAAAAATCCGAACCGGCGCGGGCGAGTATCGGCGTTGCTCCGCCGCATCGTCGGTCTCGAGCCCGAACTTGTCGTCGATGGCGTCCGCTATCACGCCCGTTCGGGCGAGCCTCTGCGCCGCGCGCTCAGCCCGACGGGTCGCGGCAGCAAGGAGTACGACGCCCAGTTCCCGACGGGCGAACGGATGCGCATCCGTGTCACGCGCCGTCGGCACTTCGCCGACCTGCTGGGCCCCGGCCGGCTCGACCTCTACCGCGCCTCGGGCAACGCGGTCAGGCCGGGCCTCCGAGTGCTTGACCTTGCATCCGGCACGGGCGCCGGCGCGGCTTGGCTCGCCGAACGCGTTGGCCCCAGCGGCGCCGTTGTCGCTCTTGAAGAGGACGGCGCCTCGGTCCGCTACGCGAGACGCCGCTACGCCGCTCCAAACATCGCCTATGAGATCACCGAGGAACGCTCCCTGGAAGGCGAGCCCGACGGGGCGTTCGACGCGGTGTTCCTGATCGCTAGCCCGGGCTCGCTAACCGACCGCCCGGACGCCGTGCGAGCGAGACTCGTGGAGCTGCCCAGGCTGCTCGCGCCCGGAGGTTTCGCACACATCGCCTCCGACCTCGCCGACGACGCGCTCGCCGAGCAAGCCGAGCGACTCGCTGAAACCCTCGGGGGCCCGGTTACCGGGGCCGGCACGGGACCAGGCGTCATCCGCACCATCTACAGCGAGAATCGGGGCTCAGGCCCGGGCGCGGCGTACGCTGGAGGTCCATGACCGCTCGGGATGAATCAGCTCAGGGCTTCGCGATCGAGGCCGCACGCACGCTTGAGGACGCAAAGTGCGAGGACATCGTTGTGCTCGACATCCGGGCGCTCAGCGATGTCACCGACTTCGTTGTCATCGGCACCGGCACCAGCGACCGGCAGATGCGCTCGGCGATAGAGGATGTCCGCGAGGCGGGCGAACGGATGGGCCACGGGGCCTACCGCTCCAGCGAGGATGAACGCGCGGTCTGGCTGCTCGCCGACTTCGTGAACGTCGTCGTCCATCTGTTTGAGCCCAACACCAGGACGTACTACGACCTGGAGATGCTCTGGGGCGACGCCGATCGTGTCGTCTGGTCACGTGACGGCAACGAGCACGAGCGCAACCTCGCGGGGCTCCGCCCCGACGAGCGCCTCGGCGCCGGGGACCCGCAGTGAGTGAATGCCGCACCGTGCGTGTGGAGACCCAGGGCGGGTCATACGACGTGCTGATCGGAGCTGGGCTCACAGAGCGGCTTGGCAAGCTCATCGGCACCGCGCTCGCCAAAGCGCCGGGCAGGGTGTTCTTGGTGCCTGACACCGGGATCCCAGCAGGTGCACGAATCCACGCAAAGGCCAGCCTAGAGGCAGCACTCGGTCCAGTCGTCGTGCACGCCTACACACCGAGCGAGACCACCAAGAGCATCGAGACGCTGACCGAACTCCTCAGCGCTTTGCTCCTGTCGCACCACGAAAGGCGCGACGTTGTTGTCGCCCTTGGAGGCGGTGTCACGGGCGATCTCGCCGGTTTTGCAGCGTCGGTATACCGCCGTGGTTGCCCACTGATCCAGTGCCCCACCACGCTCCTCGCAATGGTCGATGCCTCCGTCGGCGGGAAGACCGCGGTCAATCTCATGAACACCGAGGGCCGGCTCGTCAAAAATATGGCCGGCACGTTCTACCAGCCCGCGCTCGTCGTCGCCGATACCTCGCTGCTCTCATCGCTTACCGACCGCGACTATCGGTGCGGGCTCGCCGAGTGTGTCAAGCACGGGCTCATCGCCGCGACCCACTCGGTAGGCGCGCCGGACCCGGAACTGCTCGGCTGGATCGAGGCCAATGCCGAGCCGCTCGTGTCGCGCCGTGTTGATCTCCTTGACGAGCTTGTTGAGCGCAACGTCCGTGTGAAGGCCTCCATTGTCGCGGCCGATGAGCGCGAACTCGCGAGTTCAGCACAGGGCGGACGCGCGTTGCTGAACCTGGGCCACACGTTCGGGCACGCGATCGAGCCGATCCCGACGCTCTCGCCAACCGGTGACGCAGGCGATGCACCTCTTTTACATGGCGAGGCCGTGTCGCTTGGTCTGATCTGCGCCTGCGCCGCATCAGAGCAACTCGAAAATGGCCCGAAAGGGCTGACCGACCGTATGCGTGCGCTGCTCGGATGCCTCGGTTTGCCGACGACCGTCGCCGACCTGCCGCCCACCGATGCGTTGCTCGACGCAATGAGCCATGACAAGAAGGCGGACTCGGGCACCCTCCGGCTCGTGCTTCCCGCAACGGCAGGTGTCTGCCGGGTCGTAGATGCACCGGCCCGATCGGTCGTGGATGCGGGATTCGCGGCGATCAGGGCCTAATCGCCCACACCAATTTGGTGACACACCCCCGGCGTCAACCCCTATCGAAGCCCTGACACCGCCGATCCCGGGGTCTCTGGGCACCCGCGGAATCCGAAACTTGCAGGGTGTCAAACAGGGGGCCCGATAAGAGTTTTGGGTCGTGCGGGGCCTCGCCGATTCGGCGGCCGGGGCGGGACGCAGGGCCCAGCTCATCACCCGACACCCACGCCAGTCGGAGACCCGCTCGTGCGCACGATCGCGATCATCAACCAGAAGGGCGGCTGCGGGAAGACGACCACCGCGGTCAACCTCGCCGGCATGTTCGCCCGCGAAGGCCTCCGAACGCTGCTGGTGGACATGGATCCACAGTCCCACTGCGCTGCGGGGCTCGCAATCCCAGAAGACCGGATTGACCTTGATATCGGCGACGCGATGCTCGCGGCGACCGTGCAGCCCGTCGATCCCGCCAGGCTGCTCTGGCGCGTCAGCCGGAACCTCGACCTTGCGCCGAGCCGGACCAAGCTCGCGGGGCTCGAGGCCGCCAGGGGCGGGCTCGCCGATCAGCAGGACAAGGCGACGAGGCTCAACGCGGCTTTGGCCCCATTCGCCGACCGCTATGACATGTGCCTCATCGACTGCCCGCCCACGATCGGCCTGCTGACCTTCAACGCCATCGCGGCCGCTGATGGTCTGCTTGTTCCGGTCGAGACCAGCTTCTTCAGCTTGCAGGGTGCGACGAAGCAGATGACCACGGTGCGGACAATGGCCAAGCGTCTCGGCCGCTCGCCGCGCACCTGGCTGCTGCCGACGATCCACGACGACGAAAGCCCGCTGGCCCGCGACCTGCTCGCCGAGCTGAGGCGGCGATTCAACAAGCGCGTGCTCCCGGTCACGATCAGGCGCGACATCCGCATCAAGGAGGCCGCCAGCTTCGGGAAGCCGGTCGTCGAATACGCGCCAGACTGCGGCGGCAGCCGCGACTACCGCGAGCTCGCGCAGTGGCTGCGTGACCACGGTCAGATCGAGGTCCCTGAACCGATCGAAGACGGACAGCTCGCCGAAACCATCAACGGGCTCGACCCGATACCGGCGGCACCACAGCCGACCGGAAACGCTGAGCCCACCGCCACAGCTCCGACCGAATCTGTCGCTCGGCCCCGCACCATGCTGACCCCGCCTCCCGCGCCGCCCACCGAGGGGCAGCGTCTTGCCGCCGAGGCCCGACGCACCGCGATCGAGGCGGCCCAGGCCGCGATCCGTGCGACTGCGCAGACCGAAGCAAAGCCCGCGAACCACACAGAGGGCCTCAGCCGTGCAGCGGAACTCGCGAAACGTGCGAGCGATCTCCAGCAACGCCTGAGTGAGCTCGCCGGCCGCACGGTGCTGACCCCGGAGCCCCCGAAGGCGCCGCCCCCCGTCGCCGCGAGCAACGGCATCGCACAAGCTGCCCGGCTCTACGGCGTGCGCCCAACCTCGACGGGTCTGCTCTTCGTGCAGCCGCTGGGCCTGGGCATGGACATCCGCGTCTGCGGCGACTTCAACGGCTGGAACGGCGAGAGCCACCCGATGAAACGCAACGAGACGATGGGCGTGTACGAGCTCGCGATCGAGATCGGGCCTGGCGATCATCAGTACCGACTGATCGTCGATGGGCGATGGATGCCGGACCCGTACAACCCCGAGCGGCGGCAGAACCCATTCGGGGACTCGAACTCGCTGGCGATCCGCCCGACGAACCGGGTTGCCACCGCCAGCGAACCAAGAGCAGTCAGCGCCTAACCAGGGCGTGAATGCACGCTGTATCGCGAGGGGCCGGAGGGAAGCGATGGCGACGGGCGGTTCATCCGATCGACCGAGGGACTGGCGTTCGCATGCGCCGGAACTCCGCCTGACAGAAGACCACGACCGGGTCCACGATGCCCTCGCCGATCTGTTCCTAGGCCCCGCTGAGGCGTTGCCAGACCTCCCGGCCGCGCCCGACACACAGACGCCTGCGCCGTCGATACAGACCACGGCTCCCGAGATCGAGGAACTGGTCCTCGGACACCTGCCCGGCATCGCCGCGGCGTGGGCCGGTCAGTACGCCCGCTCGGTAGGGTCAACCACCGGGGCCGCGGCGCTTGTAAGCCTGCGAGGCGGGCGTATCTCCATAGAACTGCACGGCGCAACCGACGACGAGACCGGGGGGCTGACCGAGGATCTCCCAGAGGCTCTTCGCCGATGTGCGCAACGCACCCACCGCTGGCTCATCCGCACCGATGAGGATGACCATGCTGCGGGCATCGATCGCCTGACGCTGCTCTCGGGCTGTGACGACGCCGCCATCGTCGCCGCATACCGAGAACTCAAGGCCATCAGCACCGCCTGGACCGAGCGTGGTGGCCCCATACCGATCACGATCGCGACGCCCGAAACCCCAACGAAGTCTGGGAAGGGCTCGAAGATCGATCGACTTGCGCAGGCCGCGGTGGCGTTCCTTGATGCGCCCGCGGATACGGTGGAGATCGCGGGCCGGCTTGGCGGCGGAAGACGCTCCGTGGTGTACGACAGCGTGTTCGATGGAACAACCCGAGACGTCGTTGCGATGATCCGGGCCAACGGCGTAGCCGCCCCCGGGCAGATCGAAGCGAAGCCAGTCCCAGCAAAGCAAAGAGTATTGATCGAGCCCGAGTCCATTCCCACGGAGCCAGCGCCGATTTCCACACCCCCCCTGGAACCCACTCCGAGGACTTGGCCGGAATATGAACCGGTCGCTCCGTCATCGGCTCCGATTCACGCCTCGGCGATCACGACCAATCTGTCGCTCGACGACCTGCTTACGAACCCGATGCCTGGCATCGACGAGCAGCCCGAGCCAACCCCAGATCCTGTGACAACTCTTGCCGAGCACATCGACGGGGTGATGACCGTCGAGGTCCGCTGCCCATTCGCGGCCGATGTTGAGTTCGCAATCGACGCCGAAGGCACACTGCACCTGCTCGCATCGGCGGCCGGCGATGAGATCAGTGCACGGATAGAGCAGCTCGAGTCAGCACGCACGTGGGCCTCGGAGAATCTCAGCGTGCTCATGCTGACCTCCGGGCTCGGCAGCCTCCGGCCCGATCGGGCGCCGGCGGTGCACCTGTTCACCGATCAGCCGAAGCGTGTGCGGCGGCTTCTCAGCGGGCCAACAAGGCTCTACCTGCTGCACGAGACCACGACACCGAGCGGCGAACGATATTCAGTTTGTATAGAACTAAATTGACCCCAACCGGACCCTGCGGAGTATAAGACCGCTCAGCGACACACTCCGGCATCGCTGATTGTCGAACTCACCAGTACAACGCTGCAGACCAGACATCTGCTCGTATCCCTACTCTCGCCGAAAGACGGTCTGCGCATTGCGAAGCAAAGCGATGGCTCAGGTTCTCCTGGGCGGGCTAGAATGCATATTCTCGATTGAACATTGACTGGGCGGAGACGAGAACGTGCGCTTCGAGATCACAGGCACACGGGCGGGCGATGAACGAAGAGTCAAGGCTGTTGTCGAGAGCGACACACTCGAAAATGCCATCAAGAAGGCCCGGGCGAATGCGATCATCATCGAATCTGCAACACCTTTGCCGCAAGACCCCGAAGTCGAAGGCAGTTTGGTATCGTTTCGCGTCTCAGGAAAGCGGCCAGAGGACAGTATCGCAATCAGCGAAGTTATCCTGGCAAAAGATGCGTCGGCAGCGATTTTGTCCGCTGCTAAACGAGGTATCAAGGTCGAGTCAGTCAGTCAGGTAGCCACCAGCATTCCTGAAGCTGCCGCGGATAAACAGCCCCGCAACAAAGAGAACGTGAACCCCGCAGCCGCGACTTCCCGCCGACGCCGCGCGATCATCATGATGCAGGGTGTACAGGTGTTCCTCATCGCGGCCACCCTGATCATCGCTGATCCTCAACTCGACACGGACTCCTTAATTGGGCTCATAGTCATATTGACAGGTTTATTTCTCGCTCAGTGGTTGTTTCTTGCCCCGATCGCCAAGCCCGTGGTCAAACCGCAGAAAGGGCAGGGTTGGCAGGTCTGGATTTCTGCGAGTGTCGCGGGACTCGGCGGCGGCATGTTGACGTTTGGCCTGATCCTTCTCAGCGGCGACTTCCTTTGGGGAGTACACATACTCGAGGAAGCTCAATTAAAGATCGTCGCACGGCTGGGTCTGCTCGCGCTTCTAGCGTCCTGGGTCGTGTTTACGCCGCTAGTCGTCGCATTTATGAAACGCCGTGATCGCGAAGGGGCGCTCTATAGACTCTCCGGCCTGCTGCTGTTGGGCACCATCGTTGAGTTCATTGCGTCACTCCCTATCTACGCGATGGTGAGCCGAAAGACCGATTGCGCATCAGCGACCGCCTCTGCCAATGTGATGGCATCCTCGTTGTTCTTTGGTTTTCTACTGATCGGCCCTACCGTTCTACTCGCCACTTTCTCGCGTAGGAGTCGAGCAGGAGACCATGGCCACTGCGGCGTATGCGGTTACGACCTGAGCAGTCTCACCGATCGCAGCAGGTGTCCAGAGTGCGGTGTTGGATGGGCCGAGCCGAAAGCAAAACCGTAATACAAGCCTCACCAGGTTTCCCATGTCTGGGGGCGAGACGCGCCTTCGTAGCGGTGCGCGTAACCAGAGATACGGAGCCAGAACGCTTAGGCTAAATGCTCCTCGAACTGACCAAATCGCTCGGCAATCAGCCCGCCTCGGCTCGGGGGGCGCGGATCGAATCAAGCGTTGGCTTGCCTTCGAGTGCGGACTCATCCACCACGAACTGTCCGCCCTTGTTCTCCGGATCCGGCAGGTCGTACATCAGGTCGAGCATGATCTCTTCCATGACCGAGCGGAGGCCACGAGCGCCGGTGCTGCGCTTTTTGGCGCGCTCCGCGATGATCTCGAGCGCGCCGTCGGTAAACGTCAGTTCGGCGTTTTCCAGACCGAAGAGATGCTGGTACTGACGCACGATCGCGTTGCGCGGCTCGGTCAGGATCTTCACCAACGCGTCGGTCGTTAGCGGCATTAGTGGCGTGATCACCGGAAGGCGGCCCACCAACTCCGGGATCATGCCGAAGTGGACGACGTCCTCGGTGGTCACCTGGCCCAACAGGGCGGCCGAATCTCTCTCGCGTGCCCGCTCGTCGCTGTCCGCGGTCGAGAAGCCGATGCGGCTCTGGCCAATTCGCCGGCGGATGACATCCTCAAGCCCGACGAACGTGCCGCCGCAGATGAAGAGGATGTTTCTCGTATCGATCTGGATGTATTGCTGCTCGGGGTGCTTGCGCCCACCCTGAGGCGGCACGTTCGCGACGGTCCCCTCGAGCATCTTCAGCAGGCTCTGCTGCACGCCCTCACCGGAGACATCGCGCGTGATCGACACGTTGTTCGAGGTCTTGCCGACCTTGTCTACCTCGTCGATATAGATGATGCCGCGCTGCGCCGCTTCGATATCGAAGTCCGCGGCCTGCAGCAGCTTCAGGATCAGGTTTTCAACGTCCTCGCCGACGTAGCCCGCCTCCGTGAGCGTGGTTGCGTCGCCGATCGCGAACGGGACCTTGAGCATCCGAGCGAGCGTGCGGGCGAGCAGGGTCTTGCCCGAACCGGTCGGCCCGATGAGCAGAATGTTGCTCTTGTCGAGTTCGAGGTTGCCCGAGTCCTCGCTCTCGAGGTGGAGCAGCCGCTTGTAGTGGCTGTGGACCGCGACGGCGAGCGACCGCTTGGCCTGGTCCTGCCCGATCACGTACTGATCAAGGTGGTCCTTCATCTCGCGCGGACTCGGCACCTCGCCCAGGCTGCTGCCCACGCCGCTGACACGACGACGCTCCTGACGGAAGATGTTCCGGCACAAGTCAACGCAGTTGTTGCAGATGTAGACCTCGTTCGGGCCCTCGACCATCGGACCAACCTCGCGGCTCGTCTTGCCGCAGAAGCTGCACGTGGTCACCTTCCGCCCGCGGAAGCCCCCGCCGCCCGAGCCAGAGCCCGAGCCGCCAGGCCCAGTGCCGCCGCCCGAGCCGCTCCCGGTCGTCTGACCAGAACCCGATCCGCTGTCACCAGATTCGGCGCGCGGGGATGGGTTGGTCGCTTCGGGGCTGCGGCTCTTGGACATCAGTACCTCAGGTGTTGGTGGAACGAAAGGCGCCTGGGCAGGCCCCGCGCGTTCAGTGTATCGACCCGATCGGCCCGATCTCTCGACCCCGAGGCCCGTCGGGATCATGCGTCAGCGGGGCGGATCAGCCGAATCGTCAGGATCCGCAGGATCGGGCTGGTCGGCACCCGTAGACCCCTCGGACAAGGGGCGCGGCGATACGGCGACGTCCTCCCCGCTATCGGTGGGCTGTCGAGACGAAGCGGGCTCGCCCCGAAACCGGGCCGCCATCACACGCTTGGTCGCCTCGAACTCCTCGGGCGTCATGTCACCATCGCGGACTGCGCGGCGGAGTTCCTCCATCACGCCCACTCGGTCCTCGGTCTGCTCGCTCAGCATGCGGCGACGGACGGCCATCATGACAAAGCCTCCGATGATCACGACGACCGCCAAGACCCCCACCCAGAACAGGAGTTCGGTGGTGTTCCCCGAACTCGACGACTGAGCAAGCACGGCTATCACCCGCCCCTCGCGGCAATGGCGCTGCGGATCGGCGATAGGAAACTCGGGGCGAGGCTCGACTCAACGAACGCCTCGCCTTCACGCGCGAGGCTTTCAAGCACCTCGGGCAGTTCGTCGAGTTCGCGGAAAGGTCCGTACCGGCGGACCGTGAGGTACACGCTGATCGGGTCGGCGGAACTCTCCCCTTCGAGTTCACCCTCCCGCGGCGTGGATCGGGTCTTTATCTCCACGTGCGCCTCGCGGTCGTGCTTGGCGCCGTAGGTCACACCAAACAGAGGCTGCGCTTCGCTGGCGTGCGCGGTATCGAGATCGAGCAACGAGGCAAAGGACGTCTCAGCCAGCACCGCGTCGTACACAATCTGGTCGTGGTTTCCGGAGGCAGCGAGGTCGAAACCGAAGAGCAGCTCCAGATAGTCGATATCGAGCGGGCTGATCGAGAGGAAGTAGGGCGCGATCTCGAGCGTCTTGCGGTGCAGCCCGTACGCGGGATCGGCGCTCTCTGGGTTGACGACGCCCGAACGGATGTTGCTGGAGCGGATCGCCAGCCAGCGCTGGGGCCGCTCATCGGGCGAGCTCTCCAGAGCGAGCTCATCCTTGTAACGCTTGAACTGATCCATCTTGGGGAACGCCTTGCGGACGCGCTCAAAGAGGTCGAGCACGGTCTCGCGTCCGCCAGGCAGGTCCATCTTCACGCTGAGCTTCTGGTTGACGTAGAAGTCGTTGCAGAGTGCTCTGAAGCTGTCGGTCATGCCGGCGGGGCTCCCTCGGAGGAGCCAGACTGTAGCCTCAGCGGTTGGGGCTTCATATAGGTCAGCGTCCGCCAGAGCCACTCGAGCGGGCCCATACGGAACGCGCTGAGCCACGCGTTGCTCCAGGCGATCTGCAGGAGCCAGATCGCCGCAACGATACCGATGAGCCCAAGACGATCGATCTCGCCGTACAGCCCGGCACCGTAGCCGTAGAAGATCAGTGCGCAGATCACCGACTGGCTGATGTAGTTGGTGAACGCCATCCGACCGACCTTGGCGAGCACTCCCGTCACGGTGCTCAGCACGCCCGACCGCACGATCCAGAGCAGCAGCCCGGCGTGACCGAGCATCACCGCGATGGAGCCGATTGTGTTCGGCATCTGACCAGGGAACGAAAAGTACATCGGATCCCACTGGTTGGACGCGTTGAGGTACAACCCGCCCAGGACAAGCGGAAGGCCAACCAGGTACCCCGCTGCCGCCATCAGGCCGTAGAACTTGGGCGACCGATCACCGGTGAGCACGCCCTTCCGCATCAGCAAGATGCCCAGCAGCATGAGCCCGCCGGTGCGCCAGAGCATGTAGACCGGGAACATGCCGAGCTGGATGATCGCGATCAGCGGGAGTCGGTGTTGCAGGAGACCCCAGTACCCGCCGCGATAGACCTCTTCCAGCATCGCGACCTGCGCGGGGCTCGGGTCAATGAACGCGATCGACTCTTCGTACTGCGCGATCTGTTCGGGCGTCGCGTCCTCCCCGGGGACAGGGATGAAATGCATGATCCATCCGAACCCTGCTGCAAGAACAATGTGGATGAGCAACACCGCTCCCATGACAGCGACAAGCCAGGGCGTGGGAAGCCTCCGAACCCACCACGCGAAGACCAGCGAGGTCATCGCGTAGCCGAAAAGGATGTCGCCTTCCCAGATGAAAACCATGTGGAGGATGCCGAAAAACGCAAGCCAGCACGCGCGGCGTATCCACAGCCAGCGGATCTTCGCCGTCTGGTCCACCCCGTCTTTGCGGCTCTTGGCGTCGTAAATCGCGATGCCAGCGCCGAAAAGCATGCTGAACAGCGCCATCATCTTCAGATCGAAGATCACATGGATCACGCCGTGGATCCAGTAGTTGAGCGCCGTGCCTTCGAAATAGATGCTCGGATTGCCGTACGCCGCAAACGGTGCGCAGAACACAAGAATGTTCATCGGCAGTATGCCCAGGATCGCGACGCCGCGGAGGACATCGAGCGAGAGCATCCGCTGCTTCTCTGGTGCAATCAGCGTATTCATGATCTACCCCCCGCGAGCCACCGCATAATTCGTTCTGTGTCGGTCAAATCACCGAGCACCAAGTCGGCGCCCGCTTCGCCCAGTTGCTCGGCGCTGTACCGTCCGGTGGCGACAGCGAGACACCGCAGCCCGTTCGATTTGGCGCACTGGACATCGTGCACCGTGTCGCCCAGCACGACCGCGGCGTGCGCATCACCCGGGCGCCCCCACCGCTCGAGCGCGACGGGCGGCAGATGATCCCGCGCCGGCGGCTCGTGCGGACTGTCGTCACCCCAGCAGCAGATCTCAAAGATCGTGTCGTCGAACCCGCAGGCACGGAGCTTTGCGCGTCCACTAGTCTCGTAGTTGCCCGTGAGGAGGCCTGTCGTGAACATCGAACCGCGAACGACCGCATCAACAAGCGCGTGCGCACCGGCGAGCGCGGCAGCCGGACCCTGCTCAAGCGCACCGGTGATCGACTCGATATACGTCTGCTTGAGCGCGTCCTGGTTTTCCAGGGTCTGCTCGATGCCGTTGTGGGCGAGCAGCTCGCGCACGATCAACGGATCAAGTCTGCCCGCGAAATCCACGCCCTCGAATGTGAACGACGAGCCGAACAGGCCGCGGCCTGCTTCCTCGAACACCCGCGCCCCCGCGCCGCTCGTGTCGAGCAGCGTGTGGTCAATATCGAACAGAACGAGCACCAGGTTACCCCCCCGCGAGTGTCAGGCGCGGACCTCGAAACCCGCCTCGCCCTCGAGCACGGCGGTGTCGCCTCGATCGGTATTGTGGACATACCCACCGAGCTGTGCATCGATCTCCATGAGGAACTCCTCAATCACGGCGGCCTCGCCCTGAATCTCCATCGTGACCGATCCATCGGGGTCGTTGTGAACCCATCCGGTCACTGCGAACCCTCGAGCGATGCCCTGTGTGCTCGCCCTGAACCCCACGCCCTGCACATGCCCGGTGAACCGGAGCCTGAGTCGCTTCATGGGCGGATTGTCACCGACCTTTCACCCGCCGGCAACCCGGGCGGTCTACGCGGGTCGTGCCGCCTGCCCAAGCCCGGGCGGTCAGCCACCGAGCAACTCACCCACGGGTTTGATGGCGGACGCCCCGGGCTGTGGCATCCTGCCTGATGACACGTAGACACACCCGCGCCAGGGGGTCCGAAGGCGGACACCCCGTACGCGGCACACATGAGACGAACACCGACCCGGGCCTCCGCCCGGGTCGGGTGTACCCTGTGGGGTTCGATGCCGAGCGGAGCATTCCAGGACAACAGCGACCGCGACAAGGTCCGCGAGGCCTCGGACATCGTGCGCATCATCGGTGAGCAGCTCTCACTCAAGCCAAAGGGCCGCGAGTTCATCGGCCTCTGCCCCTTCCACGACGACCACACGCCATCGATGTGCGTCATTCCGCATAAACAGATTTTCCATTGCTTTAGCTGCGGCGCCGGTGGCGATGTGTTCACCTTTGTGCAGAAGTACCACGGGATGAGCTTCCCCGAAGCGATGAAGTTCCTCGCCGACCGGTCAGGGATCGAACTTACCCCCCGCCACCGCACCCCCGATGAGATCCAGCGGTCTCAGCAGTCGAAGGACGAGCGCGAGCGGCTCCGGGCCGCGGCGGCGTTCGCGGAGTCCTTCTTCCGTCGGATCCTCGCGCACGAGCAGCACGGTCATACGGCCCGCGCACTCGTCGAGCGTCGCGGCATCTCCGACGAGATGATCGAGCGTTTCCGAATCGGCGCGGCACCGGACCGCTGGGAAGGTCTGCTTGAGACCGCCGCGTCGAAGCTGGGCAGCCCGAGCCCCGCGGACTTCCGACTCGCCGGCCTCGCCAAGGACCGCCAGAGCGGTGGCGGGCTCTACGACGCGTTCCGCGATCGTATGATCTTCCCGATCCACGATGAAGCGGGACAGGCGATCGCGTTCGGCGGTCGCCGCATGGCAGATGGCGAGGGTGCCGACGAGAAGGGCCCGAAATACCTCAACAGTCCTGAGACCCCGCTGTTCGACAAGTCCACCACGCTGTTTGGGCTCCACCAGGCGACGCGGGCGATCGGACGCGAGAACCGCGCGATCATCGTTGAGGGTTACATCGATGTGATCGCCTGCCACCAGGCCGGTTTCGAGAACGTCGTCGGCACTCTGGGAACCGCCTTCACCGCCGGCCACGCCCGAAAGCTCCGCCAGCGCTGCCACGAGATCGTGCTGCTCTTCGATGGTGATGAAGCCGGCCTCCGCGCAGCGGACCGCGCGTTCGAGGTGATGTTCACCGAGCGCAAGGACATCCGCATCGCGACGCTCGACGGTATCGATGGCGTCAAGGATCCGGATGATCTCTTCAAGCTTCCCGACGGGCGCGAGCTCTTCCGCGAGCGGCTCGACGAGGCGATACCGCTGGTGACGTTTCACTTTGAGAGGTTCCGCCGCGCGAACGAACAAGCCGGCTCGATGGCGCTCGGTCAGCTTGTCGGTGCCGAAGTCGGTCGGCTGGTGGGCCTGGGCCTGGGCTCGCTGGATCCGGCGAGCCAGAACGGCGTGATCCGTGAGCTGTCGCGTGCGACGAGGCTGCCGGAGGCGGCGGTGCGGGAACTGGTCGCGACGGCGAAGAGCGTGTCGGGCAGCCGGCGAGCCGAGTTCGTTCCCACGGAGCAGAACGCACCGGCCGGAGCGGATCCGGAAGGCGACACGATCCGGCGTTTGGGAACCGGCCGCCTCTCGCGTCTGGAGACCCTCCTCGGTTGCGTTCTTACCGCACCAGAGCTTGCCGCGATGGTCGAGGCCCAGGGTGCGGCCGCGCTCAAACCTGAGGGGTACAGTTCTCCCGTGGTGCAGCGCGTTGCGCAGGCCGTGACCGATCGCCTCGCCGGGGGTGATACACCTGGACTCTCCGGGGTGCTTGCGGACCTTGAAGACGACCAGCCGGCGAAGAGTGCAGCGGTCGCGCTCCAGCGCCGAACGGATCAGGTTTGTGAGTCCAAACCCGACCGGGTGCGTCAGCACGCGGCAGAGACGCTGCGTCTGCTTGAGCGCGAGCGCACGCTCGCCGAGACGCCAGCGTCGGGTGATGACATCAGCGACAAGCTCGCGCGGCTGCGCCGAGCGCACGCCGACACCGCGGGCAGCCCCCGCGCTGCTTTCCCGGGCCGCTCGCGCACACCGGGCGGGTCTGGTGGACCAGACAGTTCGACACATGGGCCCGGTTTCGGGCAAGGACTCGGGGACGAGGGGCCAAACGACCGGCGATAATGCCGGTCGGCAGGGACGCGCCTCTCTTCCGGGGGGCACGCACGGAGCGACAGAAAGATGAAGAGCGCATTCCATCCTGACCTGCACCCCGCGGTAAACCAGCTGCTGAGCATCGGCAAGGCTCGCGGCTGGCTCAGCTACGAGGAGCTAACCAATACGCTCCCCGACGACATGGTCGATCCGTACAAGGTCGACGAGCTGCTCGTCGTCGTTGACGATCTTGGCCTCGAGCTGATCGACGAGATGGAGTATCGCGCCAGGCTCCATCGCTTGAGCATCGAGAGCGGCGCCGAGCTCGGGCCCAACCCGCTGGCGGGCACCGCGATGGCGCGGAGCCTTACCAGCGCCGGCAAGCCGATGCGCGCCGTGAGCGTCGCCGGTGGCGAGCGGGCCGCTGAGGACGCCGAGCTCCAGCAGCGGATCCAGTCGAGCCTTAGCCAGGCCGAGCAGGATGTGGCCGAGGCCGCGGCCATGGACGCCGAGCAGCTGGGCAAGGACCTAGAAGAGGCCACTACCGAGGACGGGGGCCGCCGGATCGACGACCCGGTCCGCATGTACCTCTCGCAGATGGGCACCATCCCGCTACTGACCCGCGAGGAGGAGATCCGCCTCGCGAAGAAGATCGAGACGACGCGGATGGTGTTCCGCCGCCGGTGCCTCGAGACGGACTACCTGCTGAGCCAGGCGCTCGACATGCTCCGCCAGGTCCAGCGCAGTGAGCTGCCGTTCGACCGCACCATGCGCGTGTCCACGGCGGACCCGAAGAGCAAAGAACGCATCGCGGCCCGCATGCCCGCGAACCTCGACACCATCGAGCGTCTGCTGGAGCTTAACCGCGAGGACTACGCCAAGCTCAGCGAGAACGGGCTCAGCGATGCGGCCAAGAAGAAGATGGAGGCGACGCTGCTCGGCCGCCGCCGCCGCGCGGGCACCTTGTGCGAAGAGTGCTGCTTGCGAACGGGCCGCATCGTGCCGCTGATGCGCAAGCTGCGTGCGGTGAGCCAGAAGATCGCAGATCTGTCAGCACGCCTCAAGAACACCAAGGGCCTCGACGCCGAGGACATCGAGGTGATGACCGAGGAGCTCGAGGGCCTGTGCCAGCTCACGCTGGAGACCCCGGAGAGCATGGCCGCGAAGGTCCAGGGCATCAGCACGGTGTTCTGGGAGTACGAGCAGGCCAAGCGTGACCTTTCGGGCGGCAACCTCCGTCTGGTCGTGTCGATCGCGAAGAAGTACCGCAACCGGGGCCTGAGCTTCCTGGACGTGATCCAGGAGGGCAACACGGGCCTGATGCGCGCCGTGGATAAATATGAGTACAAGCGGGGCTACAAGTTCAGCACCTACGCGACGTGGTGGATCCGCCAGGCGATCACCCGCGCGATCGCGGACCACGCCCGCACCATCCGCATCCCGGTCCACATGATCGAGACCATGACCAGACTGCGGAACATCCAGCGCGACATCCTCCAGGCCACCGGCGTCGAGCCGACCATGGAAGAGCTCGCGGCCAAGGCGGGCATGAGCCTCGAAGAGACCCGGCGCGTGATGAAGATCAGCCGCCACCCGGTCAGCCTCGACCGCCCGGTCGGCGACGGCGAGGACAGCCAGTTCGGCGATTTCATCGAGGACGAAAACCAGGCGGCGCCGGGTGACTCGGCCGCACACGAGATGCTCAAGCAGCGTATCGAGCAGGTGCTCAAGACCCTGACCTACCGAGAGCGCGAGATTATCAAGCTCCGCTACGGCATCGGCGATGGGTACACCTACACGCTCGAAGAGGTCGGCAAGATCTTCAAGGTCACCCGCGAGCGCGTCCGCCAGGTTGAGGCCAAGGCGATCAAGAAGCTCCAGCACCCGGTGCGCAGCCGCAAGCTGCGGGGGTTTGTGGATGGCAGCCGGTTCGGTGAGCGAGAAGAGGCGTCAGCGCAGGTGGAGTGAGGAGCGTCCGGAAGTGTTCCTGCCTGTTACACATACTCTGCACTCCGCATAGGAACCGGTGCGAACCATCATCGCGAGTGTCTGGCGAAGGAACATTTTGCCGTAGCACTGGCTCAATATAGTTGGCAGGGCGGGTCCATCGCACTTGGCACAGCTATCCCACCGAGCAGTGCCACCATCTAGCTCTGCTAGGCCGTGGCCTGCATCGTTATTCGTCATCACGGCCTCGCTACGCAAGAGCATGGCACGGGTTCAGCTACACGGAAACGTCTATCACCACTGGGCTAAGAGGCCGCATGTATCGTTGGTATAACTGCGCTACCTTCGTGCCGAAGGGCACACCGACCAAAAGATGTACCAGCGGCACCGGTTTCCCCGTTAGCCTTCCGACATGAACGGGATTCGTGGGAGCTTGTTGACGCTGGATCCCAAAGATGCACAAAGTCTCGCCCGGCTGTATGACACCGAGCAGCCAGCGCTCGGGGTCATCGTCGAGCTCCTGCGTGAGGGTGCTGCGGACCCCATCTCCGTGAGTTGGATGCTGAAGCATGCGCTCGAACGGGGCCAGCAGATCAGCACGACCGAATCGACCCTGCTGATCTCTTCCCTTCGAGACGACTGGGCTTGGGAAGCCCAGCTTCATATCTGCCAGTGCGTTCGGTACATCGATACCGTGCCCGGAGTGGCCCGTTCACTCGCCTCTTGGATCAAGAAGCGGCTCGGACACGAACGCCCGTTTGTGAGAGCGTGGGCACTCGATGCGCTGTGCGCCCTCGCCGAAATCAACCCACGGTACAGGCGCTCGGCCGAACAAGCTCTATCCGATGCCAAGACGGACAGCGCCGCTTCGGTACGAGCACGGGCACGGAATCTCAGAAAAAGCCGATCACGTTAGTGTTTCTGTTTACGGGACGCGTCGCTGACCTCTGCCTCGAGTGTCTCAAGGCGTCGCATCAACACCTGAATCATCTCGTCCTGCCGCTCAACGCGATCGTGCAGCTCGCGCGTCGCCTCGACGATCAGCGCCGTGACGCGGCCGTAATCGATCGCCAAGGGCGCGCCGTCCTCGCCGAAATCTACGATCTGTGGCAAGACCTCGGCCATCTCCTCGGCGATGAAGCCGAGGTCGGCGCTGCCGTCGCGCTTCCAGGTGTACTCGACACCCCTGAGCTTGAGGAGCGTGTCGATCGCGTCGCGGATCTCGTGAACGTCTTCCTTGAGCGCCGCGCTCGAGTTCTGGAACAGCTGGCCCTGGATCCAGAGGTCCCCGGTATCGCGGACCTGCATCCTGACTGGGTTCACGGTGTGCTGCGGGCTTGTGCCGAAGCGGAAGTCGAGGTCGTTCCCGACGAACGCGGTCTCCCGCACGATAGCCCACTTGCTCGCGAGCGTCCCGGAGACGACCTCGCCGAGGCTGATGCCGCTGCCAAAGGAGCCGTTCGAGTTCGAGTAGAGCCCGATCGTGGCGTCGGAGTCCTCCACCATAAGATCGTCCTGGAAGAGCGAGGCGCTGCCAACCCCGAGTTGCCCAGGCTGGACGTGGACCGGGACGAGCGGGAGGCCACCGCCGATGCCGAAGCCGATGGAGGACGCGTTGGGCCCGACCGTGGCGATCGGCACCGGGGGCTGCGCGCTGTTCGTGGTGTCACTCTCGAGGCGCAGCGTCTGGTCATCGGCGGTGACACGCCAGTCCGTGGCACGCTCGCCCGCGTCGTTCTCGGCCCAGAGGCGGATGCTCGACGGGGTCCCGTCTTGGGAGAGCAGGATGAGGCTGGGGAACGTCTTGAATATCGAGATGTCGCCCGGACCCACGAAGCCCTCGCCGCTGAGCACCCGGAACGCCGAGCCCGTGTACCGGGCGTTGGAGTCCACCTCCGCGCGGGCCCTGCCGAGCGTCTCACCACGGATTCGGAAGACCAGATCGGTGCTGCGGGAGAACCCGGAACGCCCGCCGGAGTACGCGTCGGGCACGGTCGCGTAGCTCGCGTTGCCGTCGAGCACTAGTGTGTAGGTCTGGCCCGCCACCAGCGCGTTGCCGGGCTGGATGATGGACGTGACCGTCTTGATCTCGTCCAGCGGCGGCTGGAAGCTCGGCGGCGCAAGGCCGCCCAGGACTTGCGGCCCGTCAGGGCCCTCGCCCTCGCGGATGCTCACCGTGACAAGCGGCGCGGCGCCGGGGAGCACGTCGAAATCAACCTCGGAGACGTTGATGGACCGGTCAGGCGTGAACGACTGCCACGCCCCGTTCGCGAGCGTGACCGAAGCCTTCCCGTCCGCCTCGGCGATCGCCTCGGTCCTGTCCACGTCCTGCACGAACACCGCCCCGCGCACCGCACGGAGCCCGCTCGACGTGTTCGTGAACGGCGCCGCCGACAGCGACTGCCTGGGACTGAGCGTTTCGAGGGCGCCACCGGCGGGGCCCGCGGCGATCTCCAGATACATCGGGCCGAAGGAGTACGCGCTCGGAGAGAACGCTAGGTCAACCGAGAAGAGTCCATCGACGACGTCTACGCCGTTCTTGTCGATCCGTACGACCGGAGACGACCCGGTGATCTCTCGGAACAACTGGAACTCGAAATCGGCGACACCAGTAAACGGCGCGCCGTTGAAGTCCAGCCGGCCTTGGTAGGTGAACGGCGTTGGGTTTGCCTGGATCTGCTGCGCACCAGACGCTGAAGCGGTCGCTGCGATGGTCATGATCGCGATCAGGATGCGGATGGTGCTATGCATGGTGGTCCTTCTTCGTGGCGGTTTACCGCTCGGACTCGATCCGGTCGAGCCTCTGGCTTCTAAAGACGGATCAGCGTCAGCTGTGTATTGGTCTGTACGTACCGCTTGCACATCGCTTCGACGATGAGCACGGCCGTGGTTGCTGTCGGTTCCCTGGCGCAGCACAGCGTAGACAGAACAGACACACGGACCGTCTCTCTCTTCATTTCATTCGTACCACATCATTCTATGGGATACCGCCCCCGGTTCCTAACACACACCAATCGCATCCAGCACCTCCGGTAACCAAGTAGACATGGGAAGTCACGGCAAATGCCCCCAAAGTAACAGCAGGGTGTGGGCATCTCAGGTGACGCCATGAATCGGATAGCTACTGATGTGTGCGCGGCAGTTCGTGTCAGGCACGCCTACGCCGCGTGAACATCGCCAGCCCACCCAGAAACGCGGAGATCCCCGGGGCGGGGACCTGCGTCAATCGGATTCCGTCGATGCCCATGTACGAGATGACACTCCCGCTGCCAGAGAGTCTCGCGGCGAAGCCTAATTCGAGGACGGCGTTCGCGGCGACGAACGTGAAGCTCTCGGTGTTCCACACGATGCTGTCGGTGGACGCCGTGGGTTTGCTGAGCACGGTGCTGCTCGCGTACATCGCGCCATCGATGTGGAAGTCCCAGTAGCCGTCCGCGCCGATCCAGGCGCCGCTCGTCGGGCTGTAGAAGCCAAGGTTTGTGGTGAAGAAGTCAATCTGGTAGGTCTGACCGACACTGAAACCGGTGACGATCTGTGAGAAGCTCTCTGAGGTAGCCGTGCTGGCACCGCCTCGAACGAACGTGCCCCCATCGGGTGATGCTGTCCACGGCGTGCCCGTATTGTTGAAGGGGCCGGGCAAATCAACGGTGTCGGGTGTATTGGTCCAGACCGACCAACCGGTGGGTACGCTACCGACGGTCGGTGGGCCTGTGAGGGAACCATTGATCAACACTTGCGCGTGTGAGTTCGAGGCGAGCGCCAGTGCTGCAAGGGTGGAGGCGATGGCTGTCTTGGTGTGCATCGGTTGTCTCCTTTCCATCTAGAACGAATGTGGTGCGTCGCATAGCAGTACAAGCGGATGCGTACGACTCATCTCTCTCTGGGAACTTGAATGCGGGACACCCAACGCTCGAGCTCCAGACCTGAAGTTGTTTGTGCACGCAACCCAAACGAGACACGGCCTGGTTGCCCAGACCGTGTCGAGGAGAGAGAGATACGTATGTGTCTTGTCGGTGTTAGTTCCGCCGGCGACGGGTGATAAGTGCGAGACCGCCGAGCGACGCGAGCACACCTGGGGCGGGGATCGGTGTTAGCCGGATGCCGTCGATCCCCATGACGGCGACGATCCCGCCTGGATTGACCGAGCGCCCGAGGAACGCGAGTTCGTGTGTTGTACTCGTCGCGGTGAACGTGAAGCTGTCGGCAGTCCAGACGATTGAATCCGATGGGCTGGCCGGCTTGGAGATGACACTGCTGGCGTCGGTCAGCACCCCATCGACAATGAGGTTGTAGAACCCGTCCTCACCGTTCCATGTCAGCGCGACTGGGTCGTAGAAGCCCATGTTGGTCTGGTAGAAGTCGATCTGGTAGGTCTGCCCGATGGTGAAGCCACTAACCATTTGGGCAAATCCCTCGGAGTTCGGCAGTGTCGATCCAGCTGTGAGCGCGAATGTCCCGCCGTCGGGTGAGAGCGTCCACGGTGTGCCGGTGAAGTTGAGCGGCCCTGAAGCGTTCACTGTGTCGGGCGTTGCCTGCCAAAGGTACCAAGGGCCCGGCACCATGCTGCTCCCGGTCGGCCCGGTCAACGAGCCGTTGCCGATGACCTGTGCCTGCACACCCGCAGAGAACATCAGCACGGCTGCGGAAGCGATGAGTGTCTTGGTCTGCATATCTGGGTTCCCGTCCTCTTGTGTTTGATGTGTCATGCCGACCCGCAGTGTGTGGTGGGCCAGGCTCACCTCTCTCTGTGGGTGGACACGAAGCCATCCCCCGATGAGCAGAGCCCTTTTTTCTTGCCCATGCATCGGGGTGATGCGTCAGAAGTGGATCGCTCTGATCACCCCTCTCTGTTGCACTGACCCGTTGTCGCGCCAACGCTCGCCACCCGCGGTGAGATGACATTGATCTGAGAAATGGTCACTGCCACAGAGAGGGGTTCTGCTGCGCACGAAGACACGGCCTGGAAGACCAGGCCGTGTCAAGGAGAGAGGAGATTCGGTACATTCGTGGTCAAATCAGATGGCAGCCCTCCGCCGCCGCGTGGTTAGCGCCAGTCCGCCAAGCGTGGCGAGTACGCCCGGGGCGGGGACCTGCGAGACGCGAACGCCGTCGATGCCCATATAGGCCGCAAGGGATCCGGTCGGGACTCGCACGGCCAGGAAGCCGATGTCGTGCGTCGTGCTGGTCGCGACGAAGGTCAGGCTCTCGGCGGTCCAGACGATCGAGTTGTCCGGGAGGACCGGCTTGCTGATCGTGGTGCTGCTGGCAACCGCGACGCCATCGATGTAGAGATCGAAGTGGCCGTCATCACCGGTCCAGGCGCCGCCCGACGGGTTCACAAATCCGAGGTTGGTCTGGAAGAAATCGATCTGATAGGCGACACCGACCGTGAAGCCGCTTACGACCTGCGAGAGACCTTCGGACGTGGTGCCGGCCCCCGCACGAACGAAGGTGCCCCCATCCGGAGAGGGCATCCAGGGCAGACCCGTGTAGTTGAAGGGACCGGTCGCATCCGCGGTGTCCACGGTGCCGCTCCACGATGTCCAGCCAGCGGGCGCTGTGCTGGTCGCCATGGGCCCGGTCATCGAGCCGTTGACGAATGCCTGTCCGTGAGCTGTCGCGGCGAAAGCCAATGCGGCGGCGGTCGAAGCGATAATGGTCTTGGTGTGCATGTCTGAGTTCCCGTCCTCTTGAGGTTGATGTGTCGAACCGACGCGTTGTGTGTCGATCGGTCTCGCATTTCCCTGTGGGAAGACGCCGGACGATCACCCGCTTTGTGTTGTTCTTTTCTTCAAAATCTGGCATATGCCCAGCCTGCGCACAACAACACGGCCTGGGAAACCAGGCCGTGTCGTGGAGAGAGAGATACGTGTGTGCCTTGCCGGGGTCAGTTCCTCCTGCGACGCGTGATCATCGCGAGTCCACCGAGCGCCGCGAGCACGCCCGGGGCAGGCACCTGCTTGAGCCTGATGCCGTCGATGCCCATGTAGGACGGGGGGCCGCCGGGCACGGTCGAGCGTGCGAGGAACGCGATCTCGACGGTCGTGGTCGGGGCGACAAACGTCAGCGTGTCGTTGCTCCACACGATCGGATCGCTCGGCGAGAGCTGCTTGTCGATGATGTTGCTGCTATCAACGAGGACACCGTTGATGATCAGATCCCAATAGCCGCGATCACCGACCCAGGCCATGCTGGCGACGTCGAAGAAGCCCAGGTTGGTCTGGAAGATATCGATCTGGTACGCGGTTCCGACGCTGAAGCCGCTGACGGTCTGAGCAAAGCCCTCGGCGCCGGCCGGGTTGCTGGTGCCGATGCCACGAACGAAGGTGCCGCCGTCGGGTGACGGAGTCCAGGGTGTGCCCGTGAAGTTGAACGGCCCAGCGGTGTCCGCGGTGTCCGGCGTGTTCTGCCAGACGTACCACGGGCCCGGAACGACGCCCGGCCCGGGGGGACCGGTGAGCGAGCCGTTGGCGATGACCTGCGCGTTCGCGGCGGCCGCGACACACAGGACGGCAAAAACGATGGCGTTGCGAATGTTCATGGCGATGGCCTTTCTCGGTGGGTATTCGTGCTTTGACCCACCCTGTCGGGCGGGTGTCGGACACCCTCTCTGTGGGAAGCCGTGCATGAAATCCCTGAACGAGAGGAAGAAACTTGCGCGGCTCGGTGTCGTGGTCACGCTGTGTCGTTGCCTTTCTGTGCTGATTTCCCAATTGAAAACACGGCCTGGATTTCCAGGCCGTGCCTTTGAGAATGGAGACGATTGCGCGGCGTGGCTGGTGCTTACCCTCGGCGACGCCTGCTGAGCACCCCGAGAACACCGAGCGAAGCGAGCACGCCCGGTGCGGGGATCTGACTAAGCCGGATGCCGTCGATGCCCATGTATGCAACCGGGCCAAGCGGATCGGCGGTGCGGGCCCGGAAGCCGATCTCATGGAATCCACTCGACGCAACAAAGGTCACGCTCTCGGCGTTCCAGGTGATCGTGTCGGAGAACAGCACGGGCTTCGATGAGACCGAGCTCGTGTCAACGACAACACCGTCGATAAGGAGCTCGAAGTAGCCGTCGGTGCCGAGCCACGAGAAGGCACTGGTCTCGAGGAAACCGAGGTTGGTCTGGTAGAAGTCGATCTGGTATGCCTGACCTGAAACGGTCCCAACGAGGCCGACCTCAATGCCTTCGGAAGAACCGGGCACCGACCCGATAGCACGAACGAAGGTGCCGCCATCGGGCGAGAGGATCCAGGCGGTGCCGGTGTTATTGAACGGGCCCAGTGCATCAGCAATGTCGGGCGAACCTTCCAACGCGATCCAGCCCGGGGGGGTAACCCCTGCGCCGGGAGCTCCGGTCAGGGAGCCGTTGGCGATGATCTGGCCATGAGCCACGGATGCGAGCGAGGCGAGTAGTACCGAGACAACTAGTGGTCGAGTGTGCATGGTGAGGCTTTCCACTGCGAGAGACTTGGCGAGCCGCCGGATGCACAACGCGTCAGGCGGGATTACCGATGTCTCTGGGGTGTCTGGCCGCGAGTCCCCAGCGGGTGGAAAAAATCATGAGCCTCCGATCGGGGTGGGGCTTGACTAGCGGCATGATATTCGTATTCTGTTTGGGTGTCGCCCGCCCCACCCCTCAACTGGCTGTTTATCGATATGGACTCGTTCTTCGCGTCCATTGAGCAGCACCTGAGGCCCGAACTCCGTGAACGACCCGTGGGCGTCATACCTACGGAATCCGAATCCACATGTCTGATCGCGGCGAGCCGCGAGGCCAAGGCTCACGGCGTCAAAACAGGCACGCGTGTGCCGGAAGCGCGAAGGCTGTGCCCGGGTATCGCGCTCGTACGCGCTAGGCCCGCGACGTATGTCGATGTGCACCACGCGGTTGGCCGATCGATCGAGCGTTGCTGCCCGATCCACAAGGCCTACTCCATCGACGAATGGGCCGCGCGGCTCCGGGGCACCGACCGCCCGATTGAGGCTGCGACCGCGTTGGCCCACCAGATCCGAGCGGCGATCGATGAAGACCACAGCCCCTTCTTATCATGCTCGATCGGGATCGCCCCGACACGGCTGCTGGCGAAGATCGCCAGCGACATCAACAAGCCGGGCGGGTTCGCCGTCTTGCACCCGGACAACGTGCTCGACCAGATCGGGCACGCCCCACTCGGAGATCTCTGCGGCATCGGGCCCGGGATTCTGATGCGCCTGGATGCCAATGGCGTACACACGGTGGCGGATCTCTGGCGGCTGACTCGACAGGAGTGTGTGGCAATCTGGGGATCGGTCTCGGGCGCGGACTGGTGGTCGGGTTTTCACGGCCGCGACGAACCTGAAAAGCCGACCGCGCGACGGTCGATGAGTCACGGCAACGTGCTCGAACCCCGGCTCCGAGACGATGAGGGCGCCCGTGAGATGCTGATCAGGCTGACCTGCCGGCTCGGGGTCAGGCTGCGGCACGCGGACCTTCTCGCCTCCTCGCTGAGCATCCACATCTCGACCCAGAACTACGGCTACGGCCAACCGAGGGGACGTTCCGGCCGGCTTGCGGACGCGATCGACCTGCCGCAGATCCATGACACCACCGGTCTGCTCTCAGGGCTGTACACCATGTGGGGCCGTCGGCAACCGCTTGTGCGACCACCGCTCAAGGTCGGTGTCACGGTCTCGGGCCTTGTACCCGCGTCACAAATGCCGCCCAGCCTTTTCGAACAAGCCGAGCGACCTCAGCGGCTCTCGTCGGCGATGGACCACATCACGCGGCGTTGGGGCATCTCGGCGCTCTATGTCGCGTCGATGCACGGCTGCCGTCAGCACATGGACGACAAGATCGCGTTCGGGAGGATCCCTGATGCAAGCTCGAGTCCAAACTGAGCCACGCGAGCAATACGGAAGAAGATAAGGGCCGCCAGACCAAGACGGCTAGAAAAGAGACTTTCCGCTGGCTAACCAAGGGCAGCAGCAAGGTCTGCTTTGAGATCTTCGATGTGCTCGAGTCCGCAGCTCACACGGATCAACGCCGGGCTGATCCCCTGTCGCGCCAGTGACTCGGGGCTCTGCCCAGCGTGCGAGGTATTGACCGGTCTCGTCGCGTTGGTTTCAACACCACCAAGGCTGGGGGCCGCGATTATGAGCTCGAGGCGTTCGAGGAAGCCCAGTGCCGCGGCTTCGTCGGCGAGTTCGAACGAAAGCATCCCGGTCGGACCAGCCAGCAGCTCGGAAGCCCGGACATAATCCGCATGATCCTCCAGGCTTGGCTGGATGACCCGCGAGACCTCGGGGCATTCCTTGAGCCAACGCGCGAGCGCCGCGGCCGTCGCGTTCTGGCGATCCAC
Source organism: Planctomycetota bacterium (assembly GCA_039186605.1). Lineage (GTDB taxonomy): Bacteria > Planctomycetota > Phycisphaerae > Phycisphaerales > UBA1924 > JBCCZZ01. The sequence goes on from JBCCZZ010000008.1 coordinate 171,567, forward strand.
ACGCACAAACAACGTCTTGATCCCACGCTCAAGCAGGAAGCACGCGTGCGGATCCAACGTCGGCCCCCAGCGCTTCACCTGAGCACGTATTGGCTCGATCAACGCTGTTGAGCCGCAAACCACGCCCGCGGTCACATCGGCGTGCCCGTTGAGGTACTTTGTCGCGCTGTGGACGACGAGGTTGTAGCCCTGCGTGATCGGCGTGAAGTTCACGGGAGATGTAAACGTCGAATCGACCGATGATGTCACCCCCCGCTCGCGGCACAACGAAACGATCCGCTTGTGGTCGGGCACACGCAGCAGCGGGTTTGTCACGCTCTCGGCGTGGAACAGTTTCGTGTTGGACCGGAACGCTTCGGCCCATGACTCCGGCTCATCGAGCGGCACGAGCGTGACATCGATACCGAGCCTCGGCAGCTCGTCGTTGAGGAGCGCGAGCGTGCCGCCGTACAGAGAGTCGAGCGCAACAACGTGGTCCCCAGCACTCAGCACGCTCAAAAACATCGCCCCGATCGCACCCATGCCGCTGCCGGTGACAACCGCCGCCTCGGCCCGTTCGAGCCCGGCGAAGCGCCGCTCCAGCTCCATGTGGTTCGGTGTGTTCTGGTACCGCCCGTACGCGAGTTCGTCCGGAGCATCGGGCGTACCAAAGCGGTACATCGCCGACTGATAGATGGGTGTGACCACGGCGCCCGTGCCGTCACGGAAACCGCTGCGGGCGGCGATGGTGTCCGGTTGTTGTGGATTCTGGATCATGTCATAACAGTCTACGGACCGGGCTCAAGATCGCTTCTCGGACCGCCGACTGAGGATCCGAGGGGGGCCTCGGGCCCTGAATCAGCGATCCAACCACCCAACCGGAGACCGTTGCCATGCCCACGATCACCGCCGCCGCCATCGCCGCCCTGAGCTTCATGGGCCCCGAGCTGCCCATCGAGCTGACCGACGTCCGTGAGGTCCGCGCCGTTGCGCTCGTTGACGCCGATGAGAACAGCTGGGTCTTCCCGAGCGATCAGCCGGGCCTGTTCCTGAAGTTCAACTTCGAGGCGCCCGCGGGCAGCACGGTTCTGAACTTTGAACAGCCCGAGCGGATCCGCGCGATCGACTCCACGGGCCGCGACCTGACCAACATCGAGCCCAACTTCAGCGACATCAAAGAGTTCGTATCGATGGGCCAGAGCTTCGGTGATGCACCATCGAACTTCACCGTGAATCTCGACAACCCTTCACGAGCCGCCGAGACCTTCAGCGTGGCAACCAGCTTCGGGGCAACCGTGTTCGCCGAGATCAAGCGACACAACGCTGGGTTCAACAGCACCTGGACCGCGATCCCCACGAACCTGACTAACGGCCAGAAGGTCGAGTTCAGCGTAGGCGAGATGGGCGGCAACCCGTCCATCCTGGTCCGCCCTGGCACCGCTAAGGATCTGTTCGAGCAGATCTACATCGTCAGCGGCGGCAACGAAGCCTCATCGAATGGCGCGATGTGGAACGACCAGCAGGCCACATTCTTCTTCGATAGCCCGGCCAACGCCAACAACGCCAGCATCGCGTTTGACATCCGCTTCGGGCTTGAGACGATCCCGGTCAAGGTGTTTGTGAAGGACCAGCCGCTGCCGTAATCCGAATCGACTCACAGGACCGGGCCAGAAGCCGGGATCGCGGGACATGTAACGATCTACGCTGACGCGGGGATATGTGGCATCACCTGCCGATCTCGTCCTGTAATCGCCGAGTATAGATACTCAGCGCAAAGGCTGAGTCACTCTGTAAAGACGCTCCTCATCTGATCCGGCGCCTTCTGTTCCCAAGTACTCAACATGTTTGTCGGCTCTGATTACTGGTCCAGCAACAATGTTCTGAAAAGAGTGACTCTCCCGACCGTTGATGTACACCGAATGCCGCCCATCATCCACAGCTGAATACACAACAGTATTTCCCGGGCCGAAGAGTGGCGTGTGCTTACGGATGCTGTCGTGAGCCGCACCGACATCGGTATCGACAACAACATGCCACCGCTCGCCTCGCCTCGCCGCATAGGCGTATCGCTGCGAGTCCGGACTGAACACTGGGCGACCCTCTGTCCCAACTGCATCAAACCACTCGCCGGCACGCCCGTCTACAATGACGCGCTGACGACCTGCCTCCCCGATCTCCAGGAACAGCGTCCGCTGCCCAGTCGCATCAAAGACAGGAAACTCATCGGCAAGCCCACTCGCCGGATCACCAATCTCGCCATCGATCACCGGGTAGAACACGTCACCTCGTCGCGCCACACAGCCATAGTGCCCACCGGCTTCGCTTAGCTCGATCCGGCCTACGAGATCAAAGATCGCCACCTCTTCATGATCTTCAACCAGAGCATATCTGCCATCCTCTGTTCCGCCGACATAGATTACCTTGGCGCTATCGGAAGTAAAATATGGGCCATCGATGGTCATGTACGGGCTGCCCGATATTCCATCAATAAAGACACGAAGGGAGCTTTCAGCCTCGCGTCCTCCGCCTGCATATGCGAGGCTGGAACTGTCGGGCGAAAAGACTGGGCGAGACACAGCGCCGAAACGCGGCCCCTCGATGCCATCGGAGACGACAAAGTACTGGCCATCTGTTTTTGCGATATAGGCCAAACGCTTGCTATCAGGCGAGAAAGTCGGAAACACGACAGCTTCGTACGATGACCCCTCGGCACCGTCAACCACCATACGTTGCCGCGTACCACGCCCCACTGGAAACGCGACCCGCGCAGAGTCTGGGCTGAACACCGGGCCGCTCAGCCCGATGCCGTCGTAGCCTCTACCATCTGCACCTGCGCCGTACAGTCGCCAAGTACCATCGACAAGCCCCCCGTAGATGACACGGGCGCCATCAGGGCTAAACCGAATCGCATTATGTTCTAAGAGACCTTCAAATCGTTCCGGCATTATCTCCTCGTTTATCACAACTCGCCACGACTCACCATCGTGAGCGCCGTAGCCATATGACTCCCCATCGTCGCTAAAAACAACAGGGCTGTCGAGGAGAGTTCGAAATGGATCGCCCATCTGATAGTCGATCGTCATTCTATAACTTTCGCCATCATCCATGGGAATAGCAAGGCGACAGCCATTGACGGACTCGATAGTGACCGGTGGAGCCGCAGCACGTAAACCGGTCAGCGACAGCGTGCCGATCTTACGAATCGATGAGTCCCCTCTCACGGCAACGTACGAACCAATACCTATGAGCACCACAGCGCCGCTGATTAGAGCGATGCCCAACTTATTCATCTGCCTACCCCTTCCGCAAAGCCATCAGCCCGCTCCAGCGGCCATTTCATCCTCAAAGCCTACAACTCCGGCGCGAACCCACGCCGCATCGTGTTCTCGCTGCACGCCCGCGGCTCGACAAACTGCAGCAGGTAGTCGGACCCACCCGCCTTGGAGCCGATGCCGCTCATGCCGAAACCGCCGAACGGTTGGCGCCCGACCAGTGCGCCCGTGCAGGGCCGGTTGATGTAGAGGTTGCCGACGCGGAACTCCCGCTTGGCCTTCTCGATGTGGCTTGGCCGGCGGGTGTAGACACCGCCGGTGAGCTTGTAGGGGCTTGAGTTCGCGAGGTGCAGCGCACCCTCGAAGTCGCGCGCGACCATCACCGCGACGACTGGCCCGAAGACCTCTTCATTCGCGATCGTCGAGTGCGGATCAACCCGCTCGAAGATCGTCGGCCCGACGTAGGGCTTGCCCACACGTTCGGCCAGGCCATCCGGGACCGGCATCTCCAGCGCGACCTGCGAGCCCTCACGCTTCGCCGTCTCGATCAGCCCGGTGATCTTGGTGTACGCCTCCTGGTCGATAACCGGCCCGACATCGGTGCCGGGCTCCATCGGATCACCGATGACCAGGCTCCGCGTGCTCTCGACGAAGCGTTCCATGAACGCCTTGGTCGCTTGCCCGTCGGGCCCTTCGGGATCAACTACCACGACGCGGCTGCACGCGCTGCACTTCTGGCCCTGGAAACCGAACGCGCTCTGACGCACACCGAGCACCGCCTCGTCGAGGTCCGCCGACTCATCAACGATCACGGCGTTCTTGCCGCCCATCTCACAGACGACCCGCTTGACGAATGACTGCTCCTCGGGCGTGACGCCCGCGGCCTCGATGATGTTCAGGCCCACCGCCTTTGAGCCGGTGAACGCGAGCAACGCCACCAGCGGATCACGGACGAGTGCCGCACCGGTGGTCTCGCCCGGAGCTGGGCAGAAGTGCAACGCGTCGCGCGGTGCTCCCGCCTCCCACAGAATGTCGCACATGATCTTCGCGATGCCAGGGGTCTGCTCGGCGGGCTTGACAATGACGGTATTGCCGGTAACCAGTGCCGCGGTGGTCATGCCACAGCAGATCGCAAGCGGGAAGTTCCAGGGGCTGATGACCGCCGCAACTCCTCGCGGCTGATACCACGCCTCGTCGAGCTCGCCGATGAACCGGCCTAGCCGCTTGCGACCAAAGAGCTCGATCGAGCAGCGGGCGTAGTACTCGCAGAAGTCGATCGCCTCGGTGACATCGGCGTCCGCATTGCGCCAGTCCTTGCCATTCTCCTGGATAATTACGCCCGACAGCTCGTCGCGGCGTTGGCGCATGAGCTGGGCGGCGCGGGTGAGCACCGCCGCGCGGGCCTCGGGGGCCGTGTCGCGCCAGGCCGGAAAAGCCTCGCTCGCCAGGCGGACCATGCGGGCCGCGTCCTCGGGTGTGCAGCTGTTTTCGACCTTCGGTACGTCGGCCTTGGCGATCGAATCGCCAAACGCGTCGCGCTCGGCTTTGACCGCAAAATCGCGGAGGGGCTCGGTATAGAACGGCTTACCGTCACCGATGCGACTGTCCGACGGGCTCAGAGTGTGCCGGTCCGCGGCGTGGAGGTACAGGTCCTCCTTGGGTTCGCCCCGGCCCTCGGTCGGATCCTTGAGCAGTTCGTCGTGTGAGGCGTTATCGAGGAAGCCGCTCTTGAGCCAGCTCTCGTTGCTCGTGTTCTCGAGCAGCCGACGCACGAGGTAGGCCATGCCCGGGATCATCTCGCCAACCGGCACGTACTCGCGGACCCGCAGGCCCATGTCGCCGCCAGCCTTCTTGAGTTGGTCGGCCATGCCGTGCAGCATCTGGAGCTCGATTGCTTCCTTCGGCAGACCGCGACGTTCAAGGCCCTCGAGCGCGGCCGCGATCGAACGAGCGTTGTGCGAACCCAGCGCGAGCTTCACGCCGCCCTCGTCTGTGGAGCGCGGACACGCGTCGAGGAAGATCTCGGTCATACGCTCGAAGCAGGCATCGGTCTGCCACTTCTCGTTCCACACCGGGCAGGGCCACCCCTGCTCTTCGGCATGGATGGTCTCGTAGTCCCAATACGCGCCCTTGACGAGCCGCACGGTAACACGGCGCCCCGTCCGCTTGGCCCACTCGGCCATGCGCCGCGCATCGTCCTCGCCCGACTTGAGGTAGGCCTGCATCGCGATACCGGCCTCGAAGTCGTAGGTCTCGCAACACCGCCAGAAGAGCTCGAGCGTCAGGTCCTTGTGCTCGAACGATTCCATATCGAAGTTGATCAGCACGCCCCGCTCGTTCGCGGCCCTGAGCACCGGTTCCAGCCTCGGCATCAGATCCGCGATCGCGCCTTCAAGATCGATCGCGTCACACTTGGCGCTTAGCGAACTGATCTTAACGCTGACATTGGTGCGCGGTACAACCCCAAGGTGATCACGCTCGAGCAGAGCCTTCTCTGCCCAGCCCGAAACCTCGCCCGGCAGGTTGGTCACGAGGTCCATGTACTTGCCCTGGTACATGTCCGCTTCGGCGTCCGATACGCATGCCTCGCCCAGCAGGTCCACGCTGAACGCGATGCCCGAGTCCCAGAGCTTCTTGAGCTTGGGCAGTGCGTCCTTGGCATCGGTGCCTGCGATGAAGTTGCCGGCCATGTTCTTGATCTGACCACTGGTGGTCTTCGTGAACAAGCCCTTGGCAACGCCGCCCGCCTTGAGACCCGTGCTCATGCCCGCAGGCAGCGAGACGCCGGGCTGTGTCAGGTAATCGACCAGATGGTCGTGCACGCTCTCGGGCGTGCGCAGCATCGGGAAGGCATCGACGAAGCGGAAGAGCTGGACCTTGAAGTTGTGGTCCTTCATCGCCCAGTCCATCAGCTTGTCCTGATAAAACCGCGCGTTCAAGACGCCCGAGCGGTTCTTGTGCGCAAGGTCGAGGATCTCACCACCGATCGCGCGGATGCGAGAAGCATCGTGAGCGGTGGCTGATGACATACGGCCTAGGGCTTCGACAGGCTTGCTGGCCGAAGCATCGTTCTTGGACTTGCGTGCGAAGATCGCCATTCGTTCGGGTCGCCTCCTGGACAAGATCCTTCGCCCGTGGGAGGCCCGGAGCGAGCGAACACCAGCCACAACCCGGACGACAAATGACACAGCTGCAACCTCAAACCCACCAAGGTAATCTCCTAGACAAGATGAGCCAGGAATCCATCGGCGTACAAATGACCACCGGAATCGGCGCAGCATGCGTAGATTGCGACTTCGACCTGCAGGGCCTCGATGCCGCGGCGCCGTGCCCGGAGTGCGGGTCGTCGATTGCCTACGCGTCCCAGCCCAATATGCTCGCCGCCGCGCCGCCCGAGTTCTTGAAGTCACTCGGCTCTGGGCTGAGCTACATCCTTAATGGGATCCTCTTGTACGTCGGGTTTGTGATCGGATCCGCCGTCTTCGGGCTCTTGTATGGGATGCAGAACGCGTTAGACCCGGAGTCCCAGTTGCCGCTCGCGGCCACAATTGTGGTCTCCCTGGTCTCATACGGCCTGCTCGGCATGATCGGTGTGGGCGTCTACCGCTTTACCAAGCCCGAGCCAGGAACACCAATCCCCGATGGCTCGATCCCGCGGGCCACGGCACGGTTCGGGGGCATCGCATTTATCGCTGCCAACATCTTCAGCGGGCTCGCAGGCCTCGGCGTCGATCCATCGGATCCTAACGGTCTCGGCGTCTGGTACCTCGTGTCGTTCGGCCTCGGGCTCATGGCGCTGGTCGCGTTGGCGGTTACCTTCTTCGGCCAGGTTTTGTACGTCCGTCGGCTCGCCCCTCGTGTTTCAAACCGGAGGATCTATAAGCTAGCAAAGCAGAGGCTCTGGCAGGTGCCGCTGCTCTCCACCGTTGGCATCGTGCTGCTCGGGCTCGGACCGCTGATCGCCCTCGTGCTCTATTGGAACCTTCTGCACTACCTCCGCAAGGACATCAAGGCGATCACCAAGCGGTTCGGCACCACTCCTGCGTCAACGAACTAGCATCGGCCCGTGGGAATCGGACCGAGCATCGTGACCGTCGGCGCGTTCGACGCGGTGCATCTTGGGCACCGGGCGCTCATTAGGCGTGCGGCCGCGATCGCGGAACCGCTTGGCGCCGAGGTTGTCGTCCTCAGCTTCGACCCCCACCCCCTTGCCGAGCTCCGCCCTGGGACCGAACCGGATCGGATCACAAGCTGGACCGAACGCGACCGCCTGCTGACCGAAGCTGGCGCCGCACGCGTCGTCAGGCTTGAACCGACCGACGCACTGCTATCGCTCACAGCTGACCAGTTTGTCGAGCACATCCGAAACACTCACAATGCCGTCGGCTGGGTTGAAGGGCCGGACTTCCGCTTCGGCGCGGGTCGGACAGGCGATGTCTCGCTGTTGGCAAAGCGGGGCCGCGACCTCGGCTTCCGGTTCGATTTGATCGACTCCGTGGAGACCACGCTCAACGATCTGAGTGTCGTGCGGGTCTCCAGCACGCTTACTCGCTGGCTGCTCGCGAACGGCCGCGTCGCCGACGCCGCGATCCTGCTGGACCGGCCCCACGCCGTAACCGGCACCGTTGTCCAGGGCCACCGCCGAGGCCGCACGATCGGGTTCCCAACGGCGAACCTGGACCTCGGCGCCGATGGGGCGCTGCTGCCAGGTCCGGGTGTGTACGCAGGGGAGGCGACCCTGCCGGACGGTCGGAAGTCTCCCGCGGCGATCAGCATCGGTACCAACCCAACCTTTGGTCCGGGTGCCTTCACCTGCGAGCCACACCTGATCGGCGCCCCCTCGGACGGCGATCGCATCGCGGGCCTGCCCGAGTACGGCTGGAATCTCCGCGTTTCGTTCGGGGCTTGGCTCCGCGACACCCTAACGTTCAGCGGGATCGAGGCGCTCGTTGCTCAGCTCGAGCGCGACCGCGACCGTGTGCTCGCGCTCTCAACCGAAACCTCGAGCCGGATCGGAGAAACCGTGTGAGCACCAGCCAGGGATGGACCCCGACCGCGACGGCGCCACAGATCGCGAACTGGCTCAACCGGTTCGGACGCATCCTGATCGTCACACACGCCAAGCCCGATGGTGACGCGTTGGGCTCGACCCTCGCGATCACAAGGGCGCTAAATCTGCGCGCAAAGAACGCAGGCGTGCCGGGCCGGGTCGCGACGCCCTGGTACAGCGGCGTGATGCCGACTTGGGCGGACTCTGTGTTCGGGGACACCAGGACCGAGCACACGGACGATGGGCTACCGCACCAGGCCAAGTTCGATGCCGTGCTTGTCTGCGACACCGGGTCTTGGAATCAGGTCGATGTTCTGGGCGATGTCGTGCGATCGCTCACTCCAAACGTCGCGATCGTGGATCACCACCGGCAGGGCAACCCGGACATGGGCGAGACGAGGCTTCTGGAAACCCATGCCGCCGCGGCCGCACAGCCCGCGGCGGACATCGCCTGCGCGATCCTGGGTACCGAAGACCGTGCGAAGCTTCCAGCGTCGATCGCGGAGCCTCTGTTCCTCGGGCTCGCCACCGACACCGGATGGTTCAGGCATTCAAGCGTGGATGCCGGCGTGTTTTCGATGGCTTCCGACCTGATGAAGGCTGGGGTCGATGCCGACGCGCTCTATCGGCTCGTCTACCAGCAGGACCGTGCTTCACGGCCAAAGCTCCTTGGCCGTGCACTTTCCAACATGGAACTGCTCGACAACGGGCGGGTTGCGTTGCTCCCGATCTCGATCCAGGACATGCACGACTGCCATGCCGGCCCTGGCGACACCGGTGGGCTGACTGATCCGGCACTCGCAATCGCAACCGTGAAAGTCGCGATCGCGATGACCGAGGTCCATCTCGGCGCCGATGAGCACACGGCAAATCCGGGCCACCACGTGAAGCTCAGCTTGCGGAGCAAGGTGTCAGACGACTTCGTGGATGTCAGCGAGGTTGCGCAAAGACTCGGCGGGGGTGGGCACAGCCAAGCCGCGGGGGCGCGTGTTGAGGGAACAATCGCAGATGCGCGCCATCGTGTGCTCGAAGCGCTGGGCCTGGAGGCCAACGCTTGAGGCCTCCGGACGAACGCCAGCCGCACGGCCCGAAGGCGAGGCCCCGCACTGGTCGCCGGGCACCGTCCAAGCCAGAGCTCCGCGTGCAGACCACGACGCTCTGGGAGTACCCGAGCCAGCACTACGCCCCGCGCGAGGGCTCCGCACGCGAAACCCAGGGCGATCCGAACTATGCCGGCGCCACGCCCAGCTGGGTGATCTGGCAACTCCTCCAGCGGTACACCCGCGAGAAGGATCTCGTTGTCGATCCGATGTGCGGCAGCGGCACAACCCTTGACGTAGCACGCGACCTTCATCGACGAGCACTGGGGTACGACCTCAACCCTCAGCGCGATGATATTTTTCGCGCCGACGCCCGCGAGCTGCCGCTCGAAGACGGCGCCGCGGACTTCGCGTTCGTCGATCCGCCGTATTCGACACATATCGATTACTCCGACGACCCTCGCTGTATCGGCAAGCTCGACGCGGGCGGAGATGACGACGGTGTCGCGTACTACGAGGCGATGGCTCTCGTCATCTCAGAGCTTCACCGAGTGCTCAAGAACCGCAGGTACATGGCTCTCTACGTCAGTGACTCGTGGCGCAAACGCAAGGGTGCCCCTGGCGAGGGCAATGGAAAGTTCATGCCCATAGGCTTTGAACTTTTTAGTATGTTGAGCCGCCGGTTCAGGCCGGTCGATATCATCGCCGTCGTGCGGCACAACCAGAAACTCAAGCGTGGCAACTGGCACAAGGCCGCCGAAGAGCAGAACTTCTTCCTCAGGGGGTTCAACTACCTCTTCATCATGAAGAAGCAGGACCGCTAAGAAGGCAGACCGCTAGCCGCGATCCAACCGCCGCCAAGCACGAGGTCGGGCTCGTCGACGCCGTACAAGACCACCGCTTGCCCGGGCGCCACCGCCGTCTGCATCTCAGCGAATCGCACCTCGAAGCGCCCGGGGCGCCCGGAGGGCGTCGCGCTATCTCCATCAACCAGCACACGCGCCTCTGCGCGTACGGCCGCTCCGTTGTAGCGGTACTTCGCGAGCACCGGGCACCAATCCCGGAAAGACGCCGGATCCACGAGCCAGTTCGCCTCACCCGCCGTGCAACCGCTTGAAGCGAGCGCTTCCTCGGTGCCAACGGTCACGGTGTTTGTGACCGGATTCTTGTCGACCACATACACCGGGTGCCCGAGCGCTACCCCGAGACGACGCCGCTGGCCGACCGTGAACCGATGCTGGCCGCCATGCGTACCGACCTTCTTGCCGTCGGCGTCAAGGATGTCGCCTTGCTTGGACAGCTCTGGCCGGCGCCGCTCGACAAGCCCGGCGTAGTCGTTGTCCGGGACGAAGCAGATCTCTTGACTGTCGGGCTTATCGAACACCGGGAGCGAATACCGCTCCGCGAGCTCACGCACATACGATTTTTCAAACCCGCCGACCGGGAGCAGCATCGCATCGAGCCTGCCGCGCGGCGCACCGAAGAGCACGTATGACTGGTCCTTCGAGTGATCAACACCGCGCAGTAAACGCGGCCGTTGGCCTGATCGGTCTACCCGCGCATAGTGCCCGCTCGCGACGAATTCCGCGCCGATCTGCTTCGCGTACTCATGGAGCTTTCCGAACTTCAGCCAGTCGTTGCACCGCACGCACGGGTTGGGCGTGCGCCCATCAGCGTACTCGCCAACAAAGTAATCGATGATCCGACCGAAGTCTTTCTTGAAGTTGCACACGTAGAAAGGCATACCAAGTTCAGCCGCCACCAGCCGTGCGTCTGCGGCATCATTGATCGAACAACAGCCCTGGTGACCGATCTTGATCTTGGCCGGGTCACACGAGACCTGAGCCGTGTCAAAGGGCTGGAGTTCATCAAGTGTTTCACCTGGCGAGCCCAGGCGCATGAAACAGCCGACCACCTCATAACCATCGTCGCGCAGCAATGCCGCAGCTACGGACGAATCCACCCCCCCGCTCATCGCGACGAGCACCTTGCCCTTGGATGTCTTTGGGGATCCTGGCACACGTAAGGCTAGGGAACAAACGTCACGAGAAGTGCTTGCCATCCTCTTCGCCCTCATCGGGCTCTGCAAGGTCGTAGGTCTCGATATCGTCCCGCCGCGCCATGTAGTTGCCCCTGCGGACCGATTCGGAGTCCAGCCCTTGCGTCGTGTGGTCCTGCGGATCCTCGTCCATCTTGGCGAAGCGGACTTCAAACTCCTCATCACGCTGGGCTTCGACGGCTTCTTGCTTTGCGATGACCTCGGCGTATCGCTCCTTCTTGCGCTCTGCAACCCGCCTGTCCCGAGCTCGCGCTGTCGCGGCGTTCCGGATCGCCCAGGACGCCGAGGACGCGATCTGCGCCCATCCGGCAAGGAACACGATCAGCGCGATCAGGCTTAGCAGAGACACGAACGGGATAAGCAGCAGGAACACTGCCCCGAAGCTCGTCGGCGCGAGCAGCGCCAGCGGCACGACCAGGTGGTCGTACAACGGGAACGCGACGGCGCACCACGCGGCCGCAAGGAACCGAGTCTCAAGCCCGCTCTCGCCCGCCCACTCAGCCAGCCAGGCGCCGTATGCCGCGGGAGCAGCCAGTGACATCGTTGCGGCAACGAGCAGGTACTTCTCAAAGGCAAGCATCACATCGAGAAGCGATCCAGTCGGGCCGAACGCGTTGGTCGCGGCTCCAACCGCGTAGCCTGCGATCCACAGCAGCTGGCTGAATCTCGCGGTGTAGCGCAGCGCCATCCAGGGCCTGTCGTTGCGATCCGGAATCCCGTCCCGCTTTGGCCTGGGCCAGGTAACGACCCAGACCGAGCCGACCCAAACACACGCGATAGCCATCGGAACGAGTGGGTGCACAATCCCGAGCATGGGACCGAACTCATAGATCGCCGCGAGCGCCAGCCCGGAGATCGCGCACGCGAACGCGCCAGCCATCAATAACGAGAGGTAGCCCGCGTTTGCCGACACCATGTTGTCGAGCATCGCGGAGGTCTTCGCTCGCGCCCCTCGGATTGGCTGACCGCATTCGGGGCAGACCTTCGCACCCGCAAGCCCACGCAGCTCATATCCGCACGCCGGGCACTCCCTCAACTGCGGGACCATGTCGAGCGGGTGTTGCGACTCCTGTGCTGTCACTCACGCCCCCGCTCGCAAGCCACGGATCAGGCGGAAGCCACGCCGCTCACGGCCTCCACCGCATTCTGGAACATCCGGAGGCCTGGGGTCACCCCCGTTATCGCCTCAGACTCCAGTCGGGTCGAGATCGGGTGCCGATCCCAACTCAGGTACCGCTCCGGATGCGGCATAAGCCCAAATACGCGGCCCGACGTATCGCAGATCCCCGCGATCGCCCCTTCGGACCCATTCACGTTCTCTCGGTACCGAAGCGCTACGCGGCCGGTTGAAGCGAGCTGGACTGCAAGACCGTTCGGTGCCACGAAACGGCCCTCGGCGTGCGCAATGGGCAGCACCATCCCATCGCCCGATCCACCCAGCCCACGTGTCCAGACGCACGGCGAGGCCTCATCGACCTCGACACCGATCCACCGGTCAATGAACCGCGCCGACTCGTTCTCGGTCAGCGTGACGACGGGCTCCGCGGGGGTCTCAGGCCAGGCCTCACCCGCGTCTGGCCCTGGAAGCAACCCCGCCTGAACCAGCACCTGGAAGCCGTTACAAACCCCAATGATGCAGGCTCCACGATCTACCGCGCCGCGCAACGCCGGGTAGAGCGAGGCGCGGACCTTCGCAGCGAACACACGGCCGCTGGCGATGTCGTCCCCGTAGCTGAACCCGCCGGGGAAGCCGATCAGGTCGGCGCTCTCCAGCACGCCGGGGTCCGCAATTACCCGCTCCAGATGAACAGGGTCCGCGGCCGCACCGGCGAGATCGAACGCCCTTATTAGTTCCTCGTCGCAGTTCGTCCCAGCTGTACGGATCACGATGGCTCGCGTCATACGGCAATGGTAACGCCTCAGGCGACCAGGGCCCCCCGCCGTCAATACACTCTCGCGTGGGCCCGGCCGTGGTGGCAGGGGCTCGATCTCGCACGCCACGCCCGCCGAGCCGAAAGGGCCGCGCCATGCCCGCTGTGTTCCCCTTCCACGCCATCCAGTACAACAACGGCGCGGGTGATCTGAGCGAGTTCGTCGCCCCCCCGTACGACGTACTCGGCCTTGAGCAGAAGAACGCGCTGCTGGCAAACAACGAAGCAAACGCCGTAGGCTTCGACCTGCCCCACGTCCCGGCGAAGAAGCTGGGCCCGCCCAAGGCCTACGAGAACGCCGCAACCGACTTCAACCGGTTCATCCAGCAGGGCACACTGAACAGGCGCGAGACGCCAGCGATGTTCGCCTATCGGCAGACATTCGAGTTCAACGGCGAGACACTCGAACGGTGCGGCATGGCGTGCACCGTCGAGACCGTCGCGTTTGGACCCCGAGATGGTGGCGGCATTCTTCCCCATGAGCAGACCTTCAGTGGTCCCAAAGAGGATCGCCTCGCCCTCATGAAGGCGAGCGCCACACAGTTCAGCCCGATGTTCAGCCTCCACCCGGACACCGAGGGCAGGGCGAGCGCTCTGGTGCGCAAGATCATGGAGCGAGGCCCGGCTCACGCAACAGCCGATCTGGGCGATGGGGTTAAGCACGAGATCTGGACTGTGGACTCCGACGACGACATCGCGGCTTACAAGGATGCCCTCGCCGGTGAAGACGTATTCATCGCCGACGGACACCACCGCTACAACACCGCTCTGATGTACCTCAAACACCTCGAGGACACGCAGGGCCCCGTCCCCGCAGACCATCCTGCGCGGCGGACAATGATGGTGCTTGTTGGTATGAGCGACCCGGGCCTCGCAATCGGCCCGACCCACCGTGTGCTGGGCGGCATGAAGGACTACTCGATCGAGAAGTTCGAGCAGGTCGCGGCCGCGTACCTCCAGATCGATCCGTGCGAGAACGATCCGCACAAGATCGAGGACGAGATGGACAAGGCGGTTGCAAACAGCGACCGCAACGTCTTCGGCATCATGGACGTCGCGACCGGCCTCTGCTTCACAGCGCAGCCCTCGGACGCCGACCCGCTCGCTTTGGACTTCGAGGACAAGCCCGAGGCCTGGCGGAAGCTGGATGTCGCGATCATCCAACACCTGATCGTGGATCAGATCTGCAAGCCCGACCTCAACGAGGGCGAAGAGATCACTTGGGCGTTTCCGCACAGCGTCGAGGAGGTGCTCGACATCGCCCACGGACGCGAGACCGGCGCGGGTGGCGGCAGCGGCTTCGCTCAGCTCGCGGTTTTCGTACGCCCAACACCACTCAACGCGGTGCGCGACATCAGCCTCGCCAACGAGGTCATGCCCCAGAAGTCGACATTCTTTTACCCGAAAGTCGCAACGGGGTTGTTCTTCAATCCGCTCGCCGACTAACGCAAAGAGAACGACGCCGGTTCAGTTTGCAGAATCGACCGCGGCCTGCGCCCATGCGAGGAACGCGCCCTCGGACATCGCGCCACCGGTCTCGGCGATGACCTGCCCCTCGGGCGTGATCACGTACACCGCAGGAATCGACTGCACACCAAGCGACTGCGCATCGGGCGAGTTGCCGTCGGTGACATCGATGTACACGGGTATCGTGTTCGACCCAACGAAGTCGGCAACCTCTGGTGAGGACAACGCACCGCGTTTGAACGACTGGCACGGCCCGCACCAGTCGGCGGTCGCCAGCGCGAGCACCGGCCGCTGCGATCGCTGGGCCTCTTCGAAACCGGCGGACAGCGTCGAGTACTGGCCAAAGTAGTCCGGGGTCTCGGCGGCGCCACCCGCGAACAAGCGGAACACGATGAACCCGAGGGCGACCATCAACAGAAACGTCACCGGGCTAAATCGACCTCGTCCCATGGTGCCTCCATCGGCCATCGCGGCTCCGATCCTCGAACCCATCATTCGAACGGGCTCAAGCCGGACGCTATTCCGAAGTCCGAAAACCGCTACGCGAGCCTGCCGAGCAGCGGCGTGACCAGATCCGTAAACGACACGAGCCCGACCGGATGACCGTCCTCATCGCGAACCACGGCGGTCCGAGCACCGGCCGCCGACAACTCCATCGCGATGCGCCGCAGCGATGCGTCTTGACCGACATCAACCGGCGCCTCCGCGAGGTCGCCCGCGTTCACGCCGTCTGCAGTCAGCACCTGCGCGGCGGTCACCAACCCAAGCAACTTCCCACGCACGTCCAAAACCGGGTACGCCCCATGCGGCCGCTTCGCGATGAAGGTTCGAGCGCGTTCGAGCGTCCACGACCCGCGCAGAGCCGCGACCGAGTCCCAGGGGACCATCTGATCCGCCGCCGTCCGCCCGCTCATGTCCATCGCACGATCGATGAGCCCCGTCGGTGCGACCCCACTCGCCTCGACACCCTCGCGCAGCAACGCGGCAAGCCCGGCGCGTCCCCCCCTCGACATCGCGTCCCCCCCCCGCTTGCCAGTCGTCACCCGGCCCAGCGCGGTCAGCATCGGGACCACACCGATCGCGGTCCCGAGAAGCCTGAGCCCTCGGATGACCCAACTGAGCCTTACTCCGATGCGATCGGCACCAACACGGAACAGTTCTTTGGGAAGCGCCTCGGCAAAGATGACCAGTGTGGGCGTGATGATGAGTGTCGCGACCACGGCACCCTGCGCCTCGCTCATCCCGGTCAGCGCCAGCGCGCTTGTCACGCCGAGCGTTCCGGCATAGTTCGCGGCGTTGTTGCCAAGCAGGAGCGCCGTGAGCGCACGGTCAGGCCGCTTGAGCTCCAAGAGGAGCCGCCGCGCCGCGGGCTCGCCGGCTTCGGCCCGCACGCGGAGCCGCACTCGGTCCACCGCGTATGTGCTCGTCTCGATCCCCGAACAGAGGGCGCTGCCCGCGAGCCCGACCCCCGCGAGCACCAACCACAGCGCGATCTCGGCCTCGGGCGTCACGCTTCACTCCCACCCGCGACGAGTATCACGCGCACCACCGTCACGACTTGGCCCTCAACCTCCTCGGCGACAAACCGCATCCCGGCGACCTCGCCCGACTCGCCCGCCTCTGGCGTGCGGCCAACGATCGCCGCCAGCACACCGGCCACAGTGGCAGGCCCGGCGGGCAGCTGCGTCGGATCGATCCCGACCGCCTCGGCCCAGTCCCGTGCACGGAACGATCCCGGAACGAGCCACTCACCCACACCAACCAATCTCGGCGCAGCCTGTGAACCGCGATCCTCGGCGCGCAGAAGCCAGTCGATCAGCGCCCCCCTATCAACAAGACCTGTGACTCCACCGTGCTCGTCCACGCACACGACCGCGGGCGCGTTGACCAGCGAGTCGAGCGCGCGCGCCGCAGGGATCACGTCGGGCAGCACCGGGAGCATGACAGGAACGGAATCCGCAATACGCGCGTCATGGATCGCGAGCCGCCCACCCTCAATACCCCCATCACCAACAAGCACCCGGTGACGGCCGGAGGACGCAATCTGATCTCGGATCAACGTCTTGGCATCGTGCAACGAGTTATCAATCACTTCTAGCCGCGTCCTCGGTGTCATCAGTTCACGGAGCTTCACATCCCCGAGTTGGACTACTGACTTCAGCAACGCCTCCTCGCCTTCGTGGATGTCGCCCGCCCGCTCGGCGCGGTCCACGACGCCCACGAGTTCGCCAGGCGTCACCCGAAGCTCAGAAGCCGCACCCGGCACCACGAGCCTCGTCAGAGGCGACAGCACGCCTTTATCGATAAGCGCCACGATCAATCCGAAGACTCGTAGCCCGAGCGCAGCACCAGGCGCAACCACAGCGAGGAAAAGCGCCCTCCTCGCAGATGCGAGCAGCTTGGCGAGGACCTCGCCCACCACAACGATCCCGAGCACACCGGCGGCGCCAACGAGACCCGACCATGTCGCGCTGTCCACACCCCGCGCGAGCGTGCTGACTCCGACGAAGTACAGCGTGTTCACAACCATGTTGACCACGAGCACAGCAATCAGCAGCCGCCTCGGGTGCGCACGAAGCCGCTCGACGATGTCAGCCAGCCGCGCGTTGCGCGCGCGGAGTTCGCCCAACTCGCTCCGGCTCGCGCCGAACAGCGCGGTCTCCGATCCAGAAGCGAGCCCGCTGCAAAGCAGGAGGATCACAAGCGTCCCGATGATCGCCAGCTCAACGCCGGTCACTGAACAACCCCCGCCGCGGTCGCGGCTCACCCAAAGTCGGCACGCCCCGGATCGTAATCCGGATCGAGCTGCTCGATCAGCCGCTCCGCGTACCGCCAGGCGTTGAGCTCGACACGGATCGCCGCGAGTGTGCCGGGATCGTCCCCGAACTCGAAGAGCCCACCGACACGCTCGATGTGTGCTCGCCGGCGCTCGTCTGCCTCCGTCTCGCATGCGGCCCGCGCGTCCGGATCGCCGCTCGCGAGAGCCGCCTCGATCCGCTCACGCGTCTCCATGATCTCCATGAGGAAGCCGTCCGGGAGCGTGTGATCGTCGGATCCTGGCCCACCCAGCCGTTCGAGCAAAAGGTTCGCTCGGCGCTCCGCAGACTCCAGCACTCGCCGAGCTTCGTTCAGCGCCGCGGCCTCCTGCTCGCCCCCACCCGAGGCATCAGGGTGCACTGAGGCAACGCGTGTCATGTGCGCGCGGCGGATCTCAGATTGCTCAAGATCGAACCGGGCGGGTAGCCCAAGCAGTTCGAAGGCGTCAGCCACCGGTGCGGGTCTCCACCTCGTAGAGCGTGCTCCACTCCGCGAGCCCGCCGTCGAAAACCTCGACATCGCCGAACCCCACACTCATGAGCTTCTTCGCCATCGCGCGGGCGAGGGCGCTCGCACGTCCCGCGCCGTAGACCACGATCTTGCCGGCCCCGCGGATCCGAGGGTCCTGAGGCCCGCTTGTGCGCACATCTGCGATGGACAGATTGATCGCGCCCGGGATGTGCCCTTGGGCGAATCTGGCTTCGGATCGGGGGTCAATCAGAGTGACCCCTCCAAGCCCGGAGCGCAGTGACGTAAGGCTGGTATAGCGGATATCCCGGTCGGTGATGCTGTTGCTACAAGCACCCAAGATCAGCATGAAGGCGGCAGCGGCAAGCCCCCAGGCCGGTACAACCCCTCGGAGGGCCTCAGAACGCGGTTTACGACGTGTCTCCATGCCGGGAGAATAGCCGGCGGGCCGATCCAGTTAGCCTGCCACCATCAGGTGCGCCCAAAGGGCCACCTGGGCCGAAGTGCCAGGCGTCACGCAGAACAAGCACCATGACGCACAACTCCACGATCCATCTCGCTGCCATCGCCGCGTCCCTCTGGGTGTCTCATGCGCATGCCGAGCAGTCCTGGCTGGCCAAACAGCACCCGGCCGAGGTGACGATGATCGCGGAGCACGATGCGTTCCTCCCAGGCGGCACCACGCTCGTCGGCTTCCGGTTCGTGATGCAAGACGGCTGGCACATCTATTGGGATGGGCTCAACGACACCGGCTTCGCACCGCAATGGGAACTCGAGCTGCCGGAAGGCTGGGAGGTCGGCGAGACGCTGTGGCCGGCACCGCACCGGTACATCAGCCCGGGCGGCATCCTTGATCACGTCTATGAAGAAGAGGTCGTGCTGATGGTGCCCGTCCGGGTCCCGCCTGACGCCTCGGGCGACGCGACAATCCGTGCCGAACTCGAATGGCTTGTCTGCAAGGAAGCCTGCATCGCCGGAAGTGGATCGGCATCGATCACGCTCCCAGTGGGAAACGATCCCAGGCCATCCGATGAGCACAACTTCTTCGAGACCGCCGAATCCCGGCTGCCTATCGAGCTACCCGAGCGAGCTCACCAGATCGAACTCCAAGGCGACCGGCTCGTTGTATCGGCGCCCAACGCCATCGCGATCGCGTTCTACCCAGAGCGTGACAGCGCCGAACCCCGGGATGTGCTACGCGGCTGCATTGCTCAGGGCGACGCCCTGAGCGTGGAACTCAAGCCGGGGGACGAGCCCTGCCGGGGCATAATCGAAATCACCAACAAGGACGAGACCGCGACCATCATCGCGATCGATGTGACGCGCTGACCTGCGCGTCAGGACCACGAACGAACCGATGGCGTGCCCCGGTTGGGCCGCCAGAGTGCAAATGAAAGGGATGGATCCAATGAAGAAAACCACCAAGCTCGTCGCCGCCGGCCTCGCCGCGGCCACCCTCGCGGTCACCGCCGGCTTCACCGCTGTCGACGGCCACGGTCACCACGACCACAAGCACGCGATGACCGCCGAGGTCGGAACGACCGCCCCGAACTTCACGCTCGCCGACCTCGATGGCAACGAGCACACCCTGCAGACCTGGATCGACGAGGGCAAGACCGTCGTCATCGAGTGGTTCAACCCCGAGTGCCCGTTCGTCGTGAAGCAGCACGAGCGCAACAGCACCATGAAAGACACCTACGACTTCGCGAAGAAGCACGGCGGCGACGACCTCGTCTGGATCGCGATCAACTCGGGCGCCCCCGGCAAGCAGGGCGCTGGCATCGAGAAGAACAAGGGTTACGCCGAGAAGTGGGACCTCGCCTACCCGATCCTTGTTGACGAGTCGGGCAAGGTCGGCAAGATGTACGCCGCACGCACCACGCCGCACATGTACATCATCAACGGTGAGGGCACCCTCGTCTATGCCGGCGCGATCGACAACAACTCAAGCCCGACCAAGGCCGGCGACGTCAACTACGTGAAGGCCGCCCTGAAGCAGGTCTTCGCCGGCGAGACAGTAACCACCGCCACGACCCGCCCCTACGGCTGCAGCGTCAAGTACGCGAAGTAAAAGCCCGGCCCAGAGGCCCCTGGCTGCTTCGCTCACCGCCCTCGAGGGGTGTGATGAGAGTCTTCCGAGCCCGTCGGCTGCCGAGCCGGCGGGCTCTTTTCGTGGGCCCGCGGCCCGATCACGCCGATAGGATCCTCCTCATGCACGCGATCGACACCCTGCTCACGATCCGCGACCTCGTCCTCGTCTGCGCGGGCTTCGGCGCCATCGTGTTCCTGCACGAGCTGGGCCACTTCCTCGCCGCGAAGTGGGCAGGTGTCCGTGTGCTCGCGTTCGCCGTTGGGTTCGGACCTGCAATTGTCAGCTACCGCAAGGGCCTCGGGTTCCGCAGGGGGTCGAGCGATATCGAGTACCGCAAGACGATCGCCGCAAACCCAACCACCCAGATAAGCCCGACCGAGTACCGACTCAACGGCCTGCCATTCGGTGGCTACGTGAAGATGCTGGGCCAGGACGACCTCGATCCCGGTGCTACCAGCGTCGAGCCCGACAGCTACCAGAACTGCCCCATACCCAAGCGCTTGGTCATCATCAGCGCCGGTGTTGTCGTCAACCTGATCACAGCCGCACTGATCTTCCTCGCGGTATTCAGCGTCGGTCTACGGATGGAGCCCGCGCTCGTCGGCGCCGCGACCCCCGGGAGCCCCGCGGCGAAAGCCGTACCAGCCAATGCAAGGCAAGCGGGCGTACTCGAAGCCGGGCTGATGACGGGCGACCGCATCGCGATGATCAACGGGCGGGCCCCCGACGCGTTCACGGATCTCGTTACCGCAGCGGGCCTCGCCGGCCCGGGCGATCCGGTTCGCCTGGAGATCGAGCGCGAAGGAATCAGCGAAACCCTGCGATTCGACATCGTGCCCGAGCGCGGCGAGACCACCGGCTTGCTTGAGCTCGGTGTCGCCCCGGCGGTCTCTTTGACGCTTGAGGACTCCGACCGCCCGGGTCTCAAGGCCCAGATCGCCGGTGCGATCGAGGCGGCGGGCCTCACCGGTGTCCCTCCTGGTTCCACGCTTGTCAGCGCGGACGGTGAGCAGATCTTGCTCGCAAATCAGCTATCAGACGTGTACGCCCAAAGCGGCGGCGCGCCCGTGGAACTTGTCTTCAAGACACCCGCGGGTGAGTCGGTCAGCGTCACGACCGAGCCGGTTGCCGAGTTGGAAGTCGCCCGTGCTCCGATGCCGGGCGGTACCTTCCTCGGCTTCAGGCACCTGCTGGGACTAACCCCTGTCCTGACGGTTGAACGGGCGGAAGAGGGCGACGCGGGCTATGACCAGGGTCTGCGATCTGGCGATCTGATTGTGCAAGCCGGCACAGTCGAATACCCGAGCGTGCCCGAGGGCATCGCGGAGGTTCGCGAGGCGAGCCGATCGACGATCACCCTCACACTCGGCCGGAGCGGTGAAGAGATCACTGTTCGTGCACGGGTGAGCGGTGATGGGCTGATCGGGTTCCTGCCTGGAAGCACCGCCGCGACAAGCACACTCGTCACACGCCTGCCCGCCGGCACCGAGACCGTCCGCGGGGGAGAGCTCATCACCGACGATCCCTCCGGCCAGTTGGGCCTCGTCCCGGGAACACGGATCGCAGGCGTTCGCGATACATCGGGCGTTTTGATCGAGACGAGCCGCCTCGTCGAACTCCGCGATGTATTGCAAACACAGCTCACCGAACGGCCCGATACCGCGCCGGTGCTTGTCATCGAGTTGCCTTCAGCCGCTGGCCCCGGGGCCACCATCGAGCGTGCGTGGGAGTTGGATCAGCAGGCGCGCGAACGACTGATGTCGCTCCGCTGGGACGCGCCGTTTAGCCTGGGTCTGTTCAAGCTGGAGACCGAGGTCGTTCGGGCCGAGGGGGTTGCCGGTGCGTTCCGGATGGGTCTGGACAGGACACAGATCCTGATGACAAGCACCTACCTGACGCTTGCCAGGCTCTTCCAGGGCACGGTGAAGGTCGAACACCTTAAGGGCCCGGTCGGCATCGCTCATGCCGGCACGATCGTTGCGCAGCGCGGCTTCCTCTGGCTGCTGTTCTTCGGCGCAGTCGTGAGCGTGAACCTCGCGGTTATCAACTTCTTACCGCTCCCGATCGTCGATGGAGGGCAGTTCTTGATGCTGCTCGCCGAGTGGATCCGCGGGAAGCCCGTGCCGATCGTGCTCCAGAACGCGATCACGCTCGCAGGTCTCGCGTTGATCGGGACCGTCTTCCTTGTCGTGACCTTCAACGACATCACCAACCTCCTGGGCTCGTAGTGAACCTGGATGGGTCACTCGGTCTCGTCGCGCTGCTGGGCTTCGGGCTCGTGTTCGCATTCATCGCGACATCAGCCTTGATCAGGCACAGGCTGACCCGCCCGCCGCGCAGGACCTACGCGTGGGCGGTTGCCAGGTCGGTCCCGGGTGATCCGGGCGAGATGCCCGAGCCGCCCGAGTGGACCGCGTGGCGGGTCAGCGAGGGCAAGACCGATTTCGAGGTCTGGGATATCAATGGCGACAACCCGCACGGGCCCGACATGCTGCTGGTGCACGGATGGTCCGACAGCCGGATCGGTGCACTCCCGAGGCTCGCACCGCTGCTCCCACGCTGTGCTCGCGTGCTCGTCTTCGATCTGCCGGCTCAGGGCGACCGCCGCGACGGCGTGCCCCTGACGATGGGTCACCGGGAGCACGAGGATGTGGCGCGCGTGCTCCGTGCCCGTGAGGCAGCGTCACGGCCGGTGATCCTCTTCGGCTGGTCACTCGGTGGGGGTGTCGCGATCCAGGCGGGGGCGATGCTTGCAGGTTCGTTCGATATCCGCGCCGTGATCGCCGAGGCGCCGTACCGGATGCCGCTCGATCCGGCGCGCAACGTCCTCGACTTCGAGGGCATCCCGCGGCACGGCACACTGGAACTCGCAATGGGCGTCCACGGAATCTTGTGTGGTGCAGGCTGGGGCTGGCGTGGATTCGACCGCACGCTCCACGCCGCGGAGCTTTTATGCCCGTTGCTCGTGCTCCACGGCACCGAGGACGAAACCTGCCCGTTCGACTCGGGCCGCGCCATCGCGCAAGCGGCGACAAATGGGCAACTCGCCCCAATCAAGGGTGGGTTCCATACCAGCCTGTGGACCGACGAGAGAACGGGGCCACAATCGCACGACGCGGTCGCCGAGTTTCTGGATTCGCTTGGCGATCAGCCGGCCTGACGTCGGTATGCGTCGTATGCCTTGCGCGACTCGTTATCCCGCAACACGCGGTACGCCTTGCTGATCATCGTGAAACGCTCACCGGCGTTGGGATCGTCGGTAAGGTCGGGGTGGGTTTCCTTCGCGAGTCGGCGGTACGACTCGTGGATCTCGTCGATCTCGCAGTCGTCTTCGAGTTCGAGAATCTCGTACAGGTTTGTCGGTTCGATCCGGACATGCTGCGGTTCCGGCGCCTCTTCCCGCTCGGGCACCGATGCGCCCTTCGCGATCGCGTCGAGCAGGCGGTTGTCGGGCTCGCTCATATCGATGAACTCGACGCCGCACTCGGGCCGCTTGCCCCGGAGTTTGCCGATGCCCTTGGGCATCCGGATCCAAGCGATGCGTCCGCGTAGCCGGAAGCCTGGGCCGCCATCGGCGAGCGTGAACTCCATGACATCGCCCGCGGCAAAGGGCGGCTTTCCATCCAGCGCGAGCCTCATCCCGCCCGCAGAGATGTCCACGACCTCGCCCTCCTGGGTCGTGAGGCCCTCGCGATTGCGGCGGAAATCGCCGCGCGCCTGGAAAGTCGCCTGTTCATCGCTCACGCGGATGTGATCGACCGTGATCGGCCCCGAGGAAACCTCGGGAACGGGCAGAACCGGTGCAGAGCGAGGGGCGCACCGTCATAGACGGCAAGAACCACTCAGGGACGTAGCATGACACCGGCCCCAACGAGAGGGGCACAACCCGACGCCCCCTGTGCCCGGAGCAAGGACAGTGTTCGAGCGAACAGCCATCCGATGGTGGATCGTCCTCCTCGTTGGTGTCGGTCTCGCCACAACCGGTGCATTGGGGCTCGGCAGTGCGACAAACGAAG
>JBCCZZ010000009.1:0-195668 GCA_039186605.1 Planctomycetota bacterium
CCTACGCCGTCGCGGGCGGCGGCGGCGGACCGCTCAGCGAGCGTAATCGCCTTGTCAACCGCCTCGACATGCTCCGCCGGCGCGTCTGGCCAGCTCGCCTTGAACAGCGGCTGCACACGCCGCGCGCACCGCGCGGCGTACGCCACAAGCGCCCAGCGCGGGAGCGTGCGAAGCTCCTCCTTGCTCGGCAAACTCATCTCTTGCTCGCCAGCCATCAACCACCCCCAAACCCAACATCCACGCCCAAACCCCACAAGTCTACACCGACCGAATCGACCAGGGGGAAACCCTACCCGGGCCGATCCCAGACACCCAACGCGTCCCCTATCCTGTCAGCCCAGGCCTTGCGGCCGCGAAGAACGCCCCTAGCCCTCGCCGAGGACCCCCCATGGTCGCCCCCACCAACCCCGCCAACGTTCCCTCCGCTTTCGAAGAGCCCATCCTCTGCAAGCGCATCCCCACCTACCCCTGGGCCGACCCCAAGGACCGCCACATCGTCTCCTACGACGAGTACGTCCAGACAGGCGGCTACGAGGGACTCCGCAAGGCCCTCTCCATCGCGCCCGATGACATCACCGCCACCGTCAAGGACTCCGTGCTCCGAGGTCGCGGCGGCGCCGGCTTCCCGACGGGCCTCAAGTGGACCTTCCTCCCCAAGATCGAAGAGGGTGGCGAGGTCAAAGAGCGCTACCTCGCGATCAACGCCGATGAGTCCGAGCCCGGCACCTTTAAAGACCGGCTCCTCATGGACTTCGACCCGCATCTGCTACTCGAAGGCATCGCGATCTGCTGCTACGCCTGCCGCCTGACCAAGGCGTACATCTTCATCCGGGGCGAGTACTACCACCAGGCCCACGTCCTCGAGAAAGCCCTCGAAGAGGCGTACGCCAACAACATCTTCGGCCCCAAGGGCCTCGTCAACAGCGCAAGCAACACCGCGGGCGACAAATTCCAGGTGGACTGCTATGTCCACCGCGGCGCCGGCGCGTACATCTGTGGCGAAGAGACGGGCCTGCTCGAGGCCCTCGAGGGCAAGCGGGGCTGGCCCCGCATCAAGCCGCCGTTCCCCGCCATCAAGGGCCTGTTCGGCAAGCCGACCATCATCAACAACGTCGAGACCCTCGCCCACCTGCCCTCGATCATCGAGAACGGCGCCGACTGGTTCAAGAGCCAAGGCGTCGAGTCCACCATCGGCGGGCCCCCGAGCTTCGGCACCAAGCTCATGGGCGTCAGCGGCCACGTCGAGAGACCCGGCGTGTACGAGCCCATGCTGGGCGTCACCCTCCGCCAGCTCGTCGAGGACTACTGCGGCGGCATGAAGGGCGGCAAGAAGTTCAAGGCCGCGATCGCCGGCGGCGTCAGCATGGGCGTGCTCGACGCCGATCAGTACGACGCCGAGATGGACTTCGATATCGGCCGCAAGTACAACGTGCTGGGCCTGGGCACGGCGTGCCCGACCGTCTTCGACGAAGACACCGACATGGTCATGGTCGCCCGCAACATCGCACGCTTCTTCAAGCACGAGAGCTGCGGCCAGTGCACACCCTGTCGAGAAGGATCGGGCTGGCTCTACCAGCTCATGTGCCGCATCGAAGAGGGCGACGCGAAGACCAAGGACCTGGACCTTGCGCTCGAGATCGGCACCAGCATGGGCTCCATGCCCGGCACGACCATCTGCGGGTTGGCCGATGGCAACAACTGGTCGCTGCGGACCATCATGAACAAGTTCCGCGACGAGTTCGAGGCGCGGGTCCAACCGACGTTCGTGCCCGTGGGCATCAGTATCGGGGCGAATGCGCAAGGCTAAGGCAGTATTGCCGCCAAAACTTTAGATGGAGCCTTGACCTACGAAGGTGAGGTCCAGTACCATTCCGATGTCGGGCCGTGGTGCGCCTCGGACCGAGTTGCATTGCCGAGTCAACTCGGCGTTGATCCTAGCGAAGCGTCCCCTTTGGAGGGGGACCACCCCCTGATCGTTCGAGAAATACGGGGGCACTTTGTTTCTCACCTACCAGTATCCGATCGCAGATCTTCGCAGGTTTCGGACCGAATCCGGACTTTTAGGTGCGCCCGCGTGGCCCCGACCACAGACCTCAGAGTTTGTCCGCAGCTTCGGCCAGGTCACCGAGCGCTCGCAGGATGCTCCATTCCCCAGCATCTGGGGCGACGAGGGCTACTACATCAACGCCCGCGCGGCACTGCGGTTCTCGACTCCGAACTCCGAGCTGATGCGGGCCCGTCCCGCCCCGGGCACCCCGCGCCTGCGCCCGGTCCTGCGCCGCCTCTATTGCAACGGCAGCGCACTCGCACGCCTCGAGCTGGCGTTCCGCCTCCGCGTCCCACCGGGTAGCGCATTCAGCATTGACGAACACCTGCCGAGGCTCCTGCGCGAGCCCATGCTTGCCTATCGCTTCAAGCACGAGCCGGAATGGCTGACGCTCGACCGCCTCGCCTTCAAGCTTGACAACCTGTACTTCGACGCGACCTCACGTGGGGACCACCTCGAAGACGCATCTAGCCGCCCCGAGGTCATCTGCGGGAGCCCCGCGCTCTTCATCCAGCACGACCCCTACGAAGACGTTCAGGCCTCCGACGCATTCCGCAGCGCCGAGCTTGGCCCAGACAGCGTCACCATGTTGGGGTGCCACGACCTTCAGCACGGCCTCGTCACGCGTTTCCGCCGTAAGTTCCACATATGGAAGATCGAGACCGAGCACTTCCGAGGGAAGAAGGAGCGGATGCTCCGCACCGGGTTGGCACGCATCCACACCGAACGCCAGGTTTTGCTCGCCGTCCTCCGGGCGATCTCGACCGGCGCGATGCGCATCACAGACCCAAACGTTGACACCAAAAAGCTGGGTAAATACCTGACGAAGGCGGCCGCATGGTTCCGTCGCGACAAGGTGTCCGAGATCCCACTCGCGCTCATCCGAAACCTAGCGAGTGTCCACGAGCAGTCATTCAGGCCCGGTGACCTCGCCGTGCTCGAGAGCCAACTCACGCAGATCACGTTTCAGGTTGCCGAGAACATCTCGGCGCTCATCGATTCCGTACCCCAGCCGAGCGGTGGCGGGGTTTCAAACATCCATATCGGCGAAGGCGCGAACGCCAGCGTCACCATTATCAATGCGAAAGAAGGAAGCACCGTGGGTGATGTCATCAACATCGTGGGTCAGAACACATTCAACAACTCCCCCATCAAGAGCCAGATCCAGAACAGTTTCAACACAACAAACTCGCTCCCAGAGGACGACGAGAAGCGCAAGCTGCTCGAGGATCTGATCAAACAAGTCGCGGCGCTCGCCGAGGAGATCAATGACCAGGACGATGCCGACGCGGCAGGCCGTAAGCTCGAAACCTTCACAAAGGAAGCCAACGCGGCCAAACCCGACAAGAACCTCCTCAAGCTCACGGGCGACGGCCTCGTGGAAGCCGCGAAGACCGTTGGCAAGATGGTCGGCCCGATCACGAAAACCGTTACCGCGCTGCTTGCGCTGTTCTAACTGATCGAATCACGACGGATCCGGCAACCGCCCGTACGCCCTCACGGCATTCAGCACCGCCCGCTCATCGAGCGCATCGACATCCCCATCCCCATCGATGTCCTCGATGTCTGATGGCGGCTTGTCGCCCCGGGTCGTCCGTCGGATCGCGTTGATGCCGTACGCCCGATCGATGCGCGTGAGCTGACCATCGCCATCGAAGTCGCGGATCGCCGCGTCGAGGCGGACGCGGTACAGCTCGTGGGTCCAGGGCGAGCTCTCGATAACGCCGTCACCCTCGAACTGCGCGTTCAAACGCTCATTAATATCCACATCGATGGGCCCGTCGGTCATGTTCGAGATCAGCACGACGGCCTCATCCCCGAACCTCGTAGCGGACACGAACACCCCGTCGGTCTTTGGGTTCTCGAGCGTCATCACATCGCGGGCCGCGGACGATTGAAAGTCGGTCTCGAGCGAGTCCCACCCGCCAAGCAAAGCTCGCTGATAGTCCTCCTGCGTGTCGGTCCCGGGGTCCAGGCGGATCGGATCGTGCCCATCGAACTCGGCCTCATACGCCGATGGGAAGGTAAAGAAACCGCTCGCACCCCGGAGCCGCGCGTGCATCGCGAGCGCGGCACCATCATCCAGCGTCGGCATCTCGTGCTGTTCGATCGGGTAGTTCTTCCACGCGATGAGCCGGGCAAACCACGGCATCAGCATGTGGTCTTCTGGCATCTCCCGGGCCGAAGCGCTGAGCCGCTCCAGCGGCGCCCAGAAAAGCGCGGCCCGGATGTTCGGGCATGTCTGCGCAAACGGCTCGTACTTCGGATCCCAGCCTCCCATCCAGCCCTCGATCGTCCGACGCGTGCGAACCTCCGCGTGGAGCCTGTAGTAGCTGTACGCGTAGCAGCTGGGCATGGAGATGTTCATCCCGCTCGCCAGGTAGTCGTCAGCGATCTCCGTCTTGTCCGACCCATGCGGGAAGCTCATCGCGGCGTCCCACCTCGTCGCCGACCACCCGTAGTTGCCGATGTTGGCATCCGCGATTCGATCGTCGTGGTGCGAGCGCACCCTGCTCACCACCTCCAAGATGTTCGTAATGTTCTGCTCGTGCGTCCCCTCGACATCCATGACCACGTAGTCGAGCCGCCCGTTCGCCTTGCGCACGCTCTGAATTGTCCGATCGAGTGTCCAGGGCGACTCGATCGCACACTCGCCGTAGGGCAGGGGCGATGTGCAGTTCTTCACCACCACGCCGATCGGCGCCCCCGCCTCGTAGAGCCGCTTGTAGTGGCACTCGATGAACACGTGGTCCGCTTCCAGCCCGCTCGTCCCCCCGGGGTGATACAGCTCTGTCAGCACGTTGGGACCGTGGTACTTGTAAGGCTGGGTGTCAGAGCAGAACTTCTCACCCTTGTTCGTGTCAGGCCCCGCAAACCGAACGCTCCAGTCCGCGAAGAGCGGCGGAGGCTCCGCACGCGCCACGCCCGCGATGCAAACCAACACCCCGGCGCCGCAGACCTTCGATACGCGCATCAGGCGCCTCCTCCCAGCAAGCCCGCGTTGCCGAAACCCCCAGACGGTGCCAACCAGAACATCCGATGCAGCTTGCCCGGATGCAACCCAGCACGAAGAGAAGTCTGAGCATCACACAGACCGTGCAAAGAATCAGCAGCGGTCCGAGTTATCGGGATCCACATCCACAGATAGCGAGCACCGCGAGAGAACTACTCGTATCTACCAGCTGCGCTAAGCACCGCCCGCTCGTCAAGCGCATCTACATCGCCGTCCCCGTCGATATCCGCTATGCGCGCCGGCGCCTCGAAGCCCTGCATCATTCGCCGGACCATCGCCAGCCCCTCTCGGTGATCCGCGAGCGTGATAACTCCATCCCGGTCGAAGTCGCGGATACCAGCGTCGATCTCACGGCGCAGAAGCACGTGCCCCCCCGCGGGCACCTGCGTCACCGAGCCCCACGACTGCCGAATCCCGAGCATGGAATCCACATCTACTTCGGTTTCCTTATCCGAGAGGTTCGACACCGCGATCACGACACGCTGACCGATCCTCACGCCAGATACGTTGATGCCAGAGGATTTCTCGGTCTCCAGGTTCAAGACCTCCGGCGCCTGCGCACCTACGAGATCACCATCGAGCGCTGACCACGCGTCGAGGAGTGCCCGCCTGTGCAATGCGGCGTTCAACCCGCCATCGTCAACCCGAAACCCTTTCTCACCAGCCGCTTCGTAAGACGCCGGGAACAGGTAGTACGAATGCGCTCCGCGCAGCCTCATATGCACGATCAGCGCCTCGCAATCCAGCCTTGTCGGCAGATCATCCTCCACCACCGGATACCCGCTCCACGCAATGAGTCGCGACACAAACGGGATTAGCAGATGACCATCGGGTAGCTCCCGGGCGGATGCGCTCAGACGCTCAAGCGGCGCCCAGAACAGTGCCGCACGCACACTCGGGCAGGTCTCTGTAAACGTCGCGTATCGCGGCTCCCAGCCACCCATCCATCCCTCGATCGTCCGACGCGAACGCGGCTCGGCATGCAGCCTGAAGTAGCTGTACGCGTAACAGCTCGGCATCGAGATGTTCAGCCCGCTCTGTAGGTACGCGTCGGCTGCCCAGCCCTTTTCTGCCCCCTGCGGATAACTCATCGCGCGGTCGTACCGCGTCGCCGACCAGGCGTAGTTCCCGATCCAAGCCCCACGCACACGATCCGACGGATGCGTCCGGACCGCCTCTACAACGCGCCGCATATTGACCATCAGACCGTGGTCGGGATCCCGGATCTGAGGGACCTCTCCCTCAAGAGTCATGAAGACGTAATCCATCTCACCACCAAGGTCGGCGACCGCGTCGAGATAGGTCTCCAGCGTTTTGGGCGAGGTCCGTCCACACCAGGGCTCGGGAAACGGAACTGTGCAGGGCCCGAGCGTGACACCAACCGGCGCTCCTGCCTCGATCACACGCTCGAGATGGCACCTGGTGTACCGGTGACCCGCATCCATCCCGCTCGTTCCGCCCGGGTGTGCAACGGGGACGTAGTCACTCGGCCCCATGAACCGCAACGAGCCAACCTCGTCACACGAGGTGCTCCAAGGCCCAAAGGGCCCCGCCGAGCGGAAGTTCCAGTCCGCAAAGATGGGTGGGGGCAACCCCGCCTTAGCCGCCAGCCCACCGGCCGGAACCCGCCCTGGGATCGGATCAGCATCGACCGGCTGCGCCAGACTCGGCAGCCCACCACAGCCGACGAATAGCAGGGCGAGCAGCGGGGCCAAGAACGGTGTGAAGCGGCGGGTCATCGTCCGAGAAGGCTATCCGCAGCGCCCCCAACGCCCAATCTCACCTCATTTGGATCCCGCCTCCGCCCGAAGTAGAATCACTGCGGCGGTTGGGCCTCAAACACCGAACGAGCAGCCGGCCCGGCCAAGCACCCGCCCGAAGCCTGGACACCCGCGTTGGGATGTCCTCGGGCGGAGACCGCCGCCTGGACGCACCACGCTCGTGAGTACCTCCAATCGACCGGGTGAGGCCCAAGCGCCACGCACCGATGTCCAGCAGGACACCGACGAGCCCCCGAGTCCCGATGAGCCTGGCCAACGAATCAGCGGGACCCCCGGCGCACGCCAAGGGGCCCCGATCTTCGTCTCATTGCTCGACGCCACCGCAAGGCTCCGCGCCACCGACCTGTCTTGGCTCGACGAGCACGCGACCGCCGCGCTCGCGCTGACCGGCGCATCGGGCGAGGTCAGCGTGCGCGTCGTCACCGACGCCGAGATGGCCAGCGCCCACGAGACCCACACCGGGGTTGGGGGCACGACCGACGTCCTCACTTTCGATCTCTCCGAAGAGCGCACGCTGCACGCCGACCTGCTCGTGTGCATCGATGAAGCCGAGCGCCAGGCGAAGTCGCGCCGGCACGCGCTGACACACGAGCTCCTGCTCTACATCCTTCATGGCTCGCTCCATTGTCTTGGCTTCGACGACCGCACCGACGACGACAGCCGACGAATGCACGCCGAAGAGGACCGCCTCCTTAAGGCCATCGGCATCGGCGAGGTCTTCGCGCGCCGAGTTGATCAGCTAGGCGGTGATGCATGACCGCCACCGACTGGGCCATCGTCACACTCGCCGCTCTGGCCGCCGCGATCCCCTTCGCGACGCTCCAGACCGCGCTCCGACGCGCGGGTCGATCGACCGCCGAATCCATCGCCACCGCGCGACACGGCCAGGCCACCGCTGAGAAACTCGATATCCTGTTCGATAGCGCGGAGCGCCACGCCGCCGCGCTCGCGCTCCCACGCACGCTCTTCGTACTCATCACCGCAGTCGCCGCGGTCGAATGGACCGCCTCGGTCCGAGGCGGCGGCGCCGCGACGGCGGCCGACGCCGCGATCGGGCTCTCGATTGCCGCGCCAGTGATCTGGATCGCTGTGATCGTGATACCGGTTAGCCTCGCGCGGCATCTAGCCGCGGGCATCGTCGTGCTCTGCGCACCCCTCCTCCGGCTCACGCTCATCCTGCTCGCTCCAGCGAGAGCGCTATTCGCTTTTGGTGATGAGGTCGTCCGCCGCCTCGCGGGCGATAGCGCTGACCATACCGACGCCGATACCGAAATTCTCCAGGCAGTCGAGGAGCACGAGCGTGAGGGCAAGATCGACGAGACCGAAGCCGACATGATCGAAGGCATCGTGGAGCTTCGGGACACGAACGTCGAGCAGATCATGACCCCCCGCACCGAAACCGTTGCGCTGCCATACACCGATGACCTCCGCGCCATCCTCGCGTTCCTCAAGGACTGCGGCCACAGCCGCCTCCCCGTCTATCGCGAAGACCTCGACCACATCGCCGGCCTCCTCTACGCCAAGGATCTGCTCAACTATCTCTCCGACCATCCCATCGACCCAGCCAATGGGGGAGGCTTCGAGCTCGAGCCGCTCCTTCGCAAGCCGGTCTTTTTCCCCGAAAGCAAGACCGTCCGCGAACTGCTCTCCGAGCTCCTCGCCGAACGCGTCCATATCGCTCTCGTCGCCGACGAGTACGGCGGCACCGCCGGCCTGGTCACGATCGAGGACATCGTCGAAGAGGTCTTCGGCGAAATACGAGACGAGCACGACACCGAAGAAGACGAGCCCGAGCTGCTTCCATTCGGCGCTGATAACCGCACCGCCGAACTCGATGCGCGAATGGAGCTCGACGATGTTAACGAACTGCTCGAGCCGCTCGGTCTCGAACTGCCCGAGTCCGACGACTACGACACGCTGGGGGGCTTTGTCGTTGTAACTCTGGGCAAGATCCCTGAACCCGGCGAAGCCCTCACGAGCGGCCCCGTGAAGCTCACGGTCCTCGAAGCCGAGCCGACACGGGTCAAAAAGCTCCGCGTCGAGATCATGCGCGAAGAAACGGCGCCACCGACGGACCCCTGACCAAACCCTCTGCAAGCCCTAAACAAAAACGCGACCGGATGCGCAGTGCGCATCCGGCCGCGTTGTGGCTCGCACCCAAACCGAAGAGGGGGGCTCACGGCGGGTGCACGCGTGGGCACCGCGCGCCACATCAGCAGATATTTTCGCCACGATGCCCACCAAGCACCACACGGAGAAACCCCGCTTCTGCAGGTCACAACCATCGAGAACCGTTTGTTTATGCAGAATCAACGGTGGCTAAGACCGTATTCGCCGGCCCTCGTCTTGGCCGCGTCCTCAACACGCAAGCCCGAGTGCGTTGCGATCGTCGCGAGTTGCGACTTGCTCGCCGCTCCCAGCTTCCGGCCGATCGACTGGCGGTGCCCGTCGATCGTCTTTTCGGAGCGGCACAGCACCTTCGCGATCTCTCGCATCGAGAGCCCCTGACCGATCAGGGCCAAGACCTCAAGCTCTCGCTTGCTAAGGACACCGAGGACACCGGGATCAATAATGCTCGAATCAATGAGCCTGTGCTCGTTTCCACGCGTCTCGTCGGTCAGCTGCCGACCATCCATGCGCCGCAGGAACGCGAAGAAAGTCGCAGGCTTCGAGGGGTCGTCCGGACGGTCAATCGGGTGCCAGCACGCGAGGTGCTGACGGCCGCGCCACACCGCTCGGACCATGCACGCCTCTCCCGTCCGACGCATCTCGCGAAGCATGCCCAGACGCTCACGAACCCAAGCCTCGGGCATCGTCTCGTGCCATGGACGACCGCAATAGTTCTCGGGCTTCGCATCGGCGCCGTAGATCATCTCGGTGAGTGATCGATTCGCCCAGAGCGGGATGCCCTCATCCGTCGCGAGCACCATTCCGACGCCGGGCGCCGAGGTCAGCGCCTCAACAACGCACCTCAGGTGCGGACCCAGCAGACCCATGAACGACCGAGGCGGTACCTCGCACGCACCGCCGAATGATCGTGACGCCCTCGGCAATGTTCGACTATCCGGAGCGACAGACATCGCGCCTCCGACCGAAAGGTCACCCCCAAATAGGATTACCGCCGTGGTCACGCAGGCCCGAGCGAGAATCGCCGGCCTGTGCAGCCCCCCACGGCTTCGAAGCGGCTCGATGCACACCGCATCCCAGCCTCGCCCCGCATGATTCCAACGATACTGCCGATGCCGTACCCTCGCCACGCGCAACTATCTGTTAACTGTACAGTTTCAGCAATCTGGTGAACACACCCCTCGTGAAATACACATTATCGCGCGCACGGGCAGAGCATGAAGCCTCCTCGCTGGGATCCCAGAACCCCGAGCGGCCAAAGGGGTCAACAGATCGAAGCAGATACCCCACCGAGCGCTGGCCCGTACCATCTCGGCCCATGCCATTTGAGCTCTACAACACCCAAACGAACCAACGCGAGCCAGTCCGCCCTGCCGACGCAACCCGTGTGACCTTCTATTCCTGCGGACCAACGGTCTACGACGATGCCCACATCGGAAACTTCCGGAGCTTCCTCGCCGCCGATCTACTCCGCCGCTGGCTCGAGAGCCCGCTTTGTGAGCTCGACTTTGACGGGGAGATCAGCCGAGGTCCCCGCACCGTCATCCACGTGATGAACATTACCGACGTCGGGCACATGACCGACGACGACAACGCGGATGGTGCCGGTGAAGACAAAATGGAGGCCGCCCAGCGGCGCCTCACCGACGCCAAGAAGTCCGGGAAACTGCCAGCGGGTGTCGAAATCGACCCAACCGATCAGCTCGCGATCGCTCGTTTCTATACCGATCGTTTCATGCAGGACGCTCGGAAACTCGGACTCAAGGTGGCACTCGAAGCAGATAGCGACCCCTCGCTCATGCCGCGAGCGACCGACAACGTCGAGGGAATGATCGCCCTCATCCAAAGGCTCATCGACCAAGGCGCCGCCTATCAGGCTGGTGATGCCGTCTATTTCAGTGTCGAGTCCTATCCGGCTTACGGCGTCATCAGCGGCAACACGATCGATGACATTCGTGCCGGCGCCGGGGGACGTATTAGCGACGACGACCAGCAGTCGAAACGCCATCCCGCCGATTTCCTCCTGTGGAAGCGTGACCCACGCCACGCGATGCGATGGGAAAGCCCGTGGGGTGAGGGCTACCCGGGCTGGCACCTCGAGTGCAGCGTCATGGCACTCGACCGGCTCGACCCGCAGAGCTCCGGCACCATTGATCTCCACTCGGGCGGCGAGGACAACATCTTCCCACATCACGAGTGCGAAAACGCCCAATCGTGTTGCGCGACAGGTGCCGAACGCTTCGCCCGACACTGGTTCCACCCTCGGTTCCTGATGGTCGAGGGTGACAAGATGAGCAAGTCCAAGGGCAACTTCCTCACCGCCCGCGATCTGTTCGCGAAAGGCCACGAGCCCGCGGCCGTTCGCCTCGAACTCATCAAGACCCACTACCGTTCGAACGCAAACTTCACCGAGCAGGGACTCAAGGACGCAGAACGTCTGGTCAACCGCTGGCGAGCATTCATCGACAAAGCGACAGATCAATCGGGCGGTGACGAAGCCGCACGCACACACGCCACCCAAGCGTTCGCCAAGTCCATGAACGATGATCTGAACATTGCGGGTGCCCTCGGCGCCCTGAACGCTTGGATTGGCGACACTCCCAGGCCCACCGCCGACGATGCCAAGCTCATGCGGACGTTCGACGATGTCCTGGGCGTCCTCACGCTCGAACGCCCGAAACAGGCAGACACAGGCATCGCGATCTTCACGGGCGGCCTCGAACCCGACGACCGCGTTGTGCAAATGCTCGAAGAGCGCCGGGCCGCGAAGAAGGCCAAGGACTTCGCAGAAGCGGACCGCATCCGTGACGAGCTGACCGAGATGGGATACGCCATCAAGGACGCTCCCGAGGGAAAGGTCGAAGTCGGGCGGGTCTAGCCCTCGAATGCGGGCCGTGAGAGCTCGATCAGCGCCCGAGCGAACTGCCCTTCTTCCAGCTCTCCGGGCCGCTCAAGCCAGTTGAGCACCAGGCCGATCGTCGCTTCTGCGACGAACGCCCCGCCCAACTCGGTCGCACCTTCGTCGCGCAACACATCGGTGAGCACATCCACAACGATCGCCCGCGCTGAGCCGCGGAGGATCACAAGCGATGCCGCCCGGTTCGAGGCGACATGATCGAGGAACGCGATGATCCCGTTCGGATCAGGGCGGAGCGCAAGGCCCCCGCCGAGCATCCCAAGAACACCGCGCACGGCATCGCGCAGCACATCGTCTTTGCTCCGGTAGTGCTCGTAGAACGTCGAGCGGCCGACCCCCGCCCGCTCGACGAGGTTGCCGATGCGGATTGCATCGAACGAGCCCGACAGGACCAAATCGTTGAACGCGAGCCGGATGGCCTCTCGCGTCGCACGAACCCGTGCATCCGTATCCGCCGAATCACCCGTCATCCCGATCCACCAGACATCACACCCCGATCGTCCGGGATCTCGACCGATCCGCTCGCACCCCGTGTAGCGCAACGCCATGAGGCGCCAAGATGGCCCGCTCCAAGGAGGTGCATCATGCAAGATTACGCTCAACCCACACGCCCGAAGCTCCACGCAGCCGTCCTGGCATCATCCACACTGCTCGCTGCGGGCTTCGTCAGCCACCACCCCACGATCTCGTCCTCAGATCCGGATGGCGCGATCGCTGAGATCCTCGCAGAGGCCGGTGTGAACGGGACTGTCCATGGTTCGCTCATCGTGATCCTCGGCCTCTGGTGGCTCTCGGTCAGGACACTGCTCAGCGTTCATGGCTCGCTCGGTATGACCGCACGCATCGGCCTGTTCTGCTACGGGTTCGGCCTCGCAACCACGTCAGCCGCCGCGATGTGCAGCGGATTTCTTGCTCCCGAGGTCGCGTCGAACTTCGCGTCGGCGGAATCGACCGAGGGTTTCCTTGATCTGCTGCGGCTTGTCTACAGCATGAACCAGACCGCGGATCGATTCGGCATGCTCGGCATGACCCTCGGAGTCGTGCTCCTGACCGCCGCGATGCTCAGACAATCGAGAGCGCACGCCTGGGTGATGTCGGTCGGCCTCGCCGCGACATGTCTCTCGCTGGTAATCCTGCTGGCCCGCTGGTCGACGGTCGGTGTCTCAGAGGTCTGGATCTTCCTTGGAGGGCAGGCGGTCTGGAACCTGGGTCTCGCTGCACTGACGTTCCTTGGCCAGCGGGACCAACCGAGCATCGATAACTGAACCGATGCGGGATCGCTCATGCATGCCCACTCACATAATGCGCAGTTGCTGCGGCACCCCACGAGCAAGCGCGTCGATCTGGGATGCCCCAGATCTCGATCTCCCCCGCAGGTCTACCGGTTCAGCTCTCGGAAGCGACGACCGGCAGAGCGGCGCGTAGAAGCCCGGGCTACTACCATGCAAACGTGCGTCCCCGAACCCCCGTAACCCTCTGGCGCCACACGCTCTGGGAGCTCTTCAAGCTCATCGCGATCACCGCGATCGCACTGGTCGTGATCATCGCCTTTGCCGCGGGCGTTCGCTGGGTCGCGGAGGGCAAACTCGGCGCACTGGAGCTCCTTCGTTTCAGCGCACTCGCGAGCGTGCCCATGCTCGCCTACGCGCTGCCCTTCGCCGCTGGATTCGGCGCAACGCTCACGTTTCATCGCATGGCGCAGGACAACGAAGTGTCCGCAGCCCACGCCGGGGGCATGAGCCATTCGACTGTTTTCGTCCCCGCGATCGCGGCCGGGCTTACCCTCGCGACCGCGCTCGCCGTGCTCAACGAGCAGATCATTCCCCGGTTTCTTCGCAACATGGAAGAAATGGTCACCGAGGACCTCACCAAGGTCATGCTCGCAGGCATCAACGCGGGCCAAGCCGTGGACCTTGGGCGTACCAAAGTCTTCGCCGACGGCGCGATCGAGCAGCACCCCGAGCTCAACGAGGCGGTCGCCGCCACCGGCGCGATCAAGTGGCTCCGAATGAGCAACTTCTTCGCCTTGCTCGAGAACGACCGAGGCGAGACAACGGGCATGGCAAGCGCCCAGGAAGCGCACATCTTCGTCTACCCGACCGAGACAACCGTTTCGTCTGGCGCGAGCGCCGAAACCACACGCGGTGAGGCCGTCGTCCTTCTGGTCTCGGGCGTCGCGGAGACCAACGGGCGCTACGCCCGGTTCGACGAGCACTCCCTCCCGAGGATCGCAATCCCGTACGCGTTCTCCGACGACCCAAAGTTCCTCACATTCGGCGAGCTCCGCGCTCTCCGTGAGTATCCAGAGCGGATGCACTTCGTTGAGACCCGCCGACGCACACTCATCGAGTCGCTCGCGCGGCTCCAGACCAGCCGGCGCATCCAGACACAACTCCGCGATAACGGGCGCATCGCGCTGCTCACGCCCGAGGGCGGGCGCCTCGTGCTTCGCGCCGCTGACATCACCTTCGACGAACCCAGCCAGGGCTTCATCATCGAGCCCACGAGCGGCAACGGCGCGATCCTGATCGACGAGCTCGCCCCAGAGGGAACAGGCCGCGACCCTGTCGTCAACCGCGAGGCACGCGCCGCGGTTCTCCGCCTCGGTGCGACCCGCTCCGGCGCTCCGGGCCCGATACCCGTCGCCAACATCCCGGGCCTTCCACTCGAACTCGAGCTCACCGACGTATCAACGGGCCCGGGCTCGGCCGCTGGCGACCGCAAGCGGGTTGTCCTGACGGGCCTCGCCCTCCCAGGCGATCCATACACCGAGATGCTCACGATGAGCCCCGATGAGCTGATTGCACTCGACACCCAGATCCGGGGCGAGGGACAGAGCCGGGAAGCACGTGACCTCGAACGACGCATCGAGCGCCTCGGTCGCGAGATCACCAGCAAGCAACACGAGCGGGCCGCGATGGCCATCAGCTGCCTGGTCATGGTCCTGTGCGGCGCGGTGACCGCGCTCCGTCTCGGCGCCAGCGGCACCGCATCCACACCGCTCGCTGTTTATTTATGGAGCTTCTTCCCAGCGCTCGGCTCGATCGTTTCCATCGCCAGCGGCCAGCGGCTCGTCCACGACGAAGGGGTCATCGGTCTCCTCGCGCTCTGGGGAGGTGTGCTGGGCCTCGCGGTCTACACCCTGATGGTCTACCGCGCCGTCAAGCGACACTGACAAGCCGTACACACCAACAAACACGCATGCCCCGCGACCGAGCCCTCCGCATTCTCCTGCTCCTCATCGCCGGCGTCACCGCCGCGCGGCTCGTGTACGTCCTCTTCTTGAGTCCATACGCCCTGGTCGAAGACGAGGCCCACTACTGGGAATGGTCGCGGCGCCTCGATCTCAGCTATTACAGCAAAGGCCCTGGCATCGCGTGGCTCATCGCCCTAGGCACGAGCATTCTCGGAAACACCGAGGCCGGGGTCCGACTCGGCGCCCCGTTTGCTGGCGCCGTCCTCGCGCTCGCGACGGCAGCAGCGACCCGCGCCGCGTTCAGCGACTGGCGCCCAGCCCTGTACGCCGCGGCCATCGCGCTGCTCATCCCGGCCTACCAGTTTCTCGCGATCGCGATGACCATCGATGGGCCGTACCTCGCCTGCTGGGCCATCGGCATTGCTGGCATCGCGCTTGCGCTGCTCCGAGCCGACCGCCGAGGCTGGCTGATCCTCGGTGC
Source organism: Planctomycetota bacterium (assembly GCA_039186605.1). GTDB lineage: Bacteria > Planctomycetota > Phycisphaerae > Phycisphaerales > UBA1924 > JBCCZZ01. The sequence goes on from JBCCZZ010000009.1 coordinate 15,563, forward strand.
CGCGGTGGCGCTCGGATTCCTCTTCAAGTACACCATCCTCCTGCTCATTCCCGGCGCGATCCTCGCCGCTCTCCCGGTCCGAGCCCGTTTCACCAACCCTGAACGCAAGCGAGCCCACCTCCGAGCCATCGCGATCGGGACAGCCATCGCGATGATGGGCCTGCTCCCCGTCGTCATATGGAACGCGCAGCACGACTGGGTCACCGTGCGTCACCTGCTGGGCCACCTAGGCGTCGCGGGCGGAGACATCGCCAAGACCACAAGCCCCGACCCCTACAACCCGCTCTGGACACTCGAGTACTTCGGCGTCCAAGCGATCATCATCGGCCCTGCGCTGCTCTCGTGCCTCTACGGCCTCCGCCGCGCACGCCAGGAAGACCCCGCTGCAGCAACCGCCGCAAGCTGCCTCGCCTGGACCGCCGCACCGATCTTGGGGTTCTACTTCCTCGTGAGCTTCTTCACACGCGTTGAGGGCAACTGGCCCCTGGCTGGCTATCTGGGCCTGCTTCCCGCCGCTGGCTGGGGCGTTGTCGCCGGCCTCGGGCTCGGAAAAGCCGCGTTCCACAGGCGATGGGCGTGGCGCATCACCCTCTGCTTCGGGCTGCTCAGCGCAGCACTCATGTCTAGGCTCGACCTCGCAGCACAGCTCCCGGGTGTTGGCAAAATCGTCCCTCTGGGAAGGCTCACCAGCGCCCGCCCCATCGCACAGAGCGCCACGGCTCAGCTCGACCAGCACGACAAACCGTTCGTGCTCGCCCAGCACTACGGCCGCGCGAGCCTGCTCGCGTTCTACCTCGAAGGCAACCCGACTACCTTCTCGTCCAGCGCTCACACCGGCGGCCGCCAGACCCAGTATGACCACTGGGCCGAAACAGACCTCACAAACCCAGAGACCGAAGCGATGCTTAGAGGCCGCCCGGCGCTCATCCTGGGAGGCTCGGAGCCCCAATGGCTCCAGCTCTTTGAGCGTGTTGAGCCCCTCGGTCCACTCGAAGGTGATCACAAGGGCCGCCCCGCCTTCCTGGGCTATGGCTACCAAGGATTGCCAAACCAGGACCTACCCGACCGAGGCGATACCCCGTGAACTACCTGAGCCCCCACGACAAACGCCAACGAGCCCTCCGCGGCACGCGTGCCGCAGCGGTCATCGCCTTTGGCCTGCTTCTGACTCTGTTCCTCGACCAGTTCGCCTTCGAGCTCGTTACGCCCCTCATCGAATCCACCGGCGATGAAGCCCCCCGCGTGGACAAGGCCCGCTATGAGCTTCACGACTGGTACCGATTCCTGCGCATCCAGGGCTTCGCCGGCACCTGGGCCGCCGTCGCTGTGCTACTCGCGCTACACGATCGCGCGACCGGGCACCCAACCCACGACCGAGCGCTCCGCCTGATTGGTGCGGTCGTCGTGGCAGGCCTCGCTGCCGAACTGCTCAAACTCGTCGTGGGCCGTGAGCGACCGATCGAGGGCAGCGTGTTCCAGGGTGATGTCTATAAGCCCTTCCTCGGCGCCGTGCTCAACGGCTCCGAGCACGGCGGCAACCTTGGCTTCCCCAGCAGCCACACATCCACCGCGTTTGCCGCCGCGACCGCACTCGCCGCCTTCTTCCCGAGCACCCGCTGGGTGCTGTTCGCACTCGCCGCGGGCTGCGGCCTCTCCCGTATGCTGACCGGGGCCCACTGGCTCAGCGACGTCTACGCCGGCGCCATCATCGGCATCCTCGGCGCTCTTCTCTTCGTGCCCAAGTCCACCGGTTCCCTTATCACTTCCTCCAGATGAAACTCCTCGATCGCTACATCGCAGCCCAATACGCGACCAACGTCGTGGTGCTCTTCGTCATCCTTTTTAGCTTCGTCGTCGCGATCGACGTCAGCATCAACATCGACCGCTTCTGGGACAACGCCGCAGAGCTCATCGCCCGCGACAGTGAGAGCGGTGCCGAACCGGGACCGACCCGCACGCTCGTCGTCAGCGCCATGCTCGTCTTTGATCTGTGGTGGCCCCGCCTGCTCAACCTCTACAACACGCTCCTCGGAGTGGTCCTCATCGCCGGCATGGGATTCACCGGATTCCAGATGGTCCGGCACCGCGAGCTCGTCGCGATCCTCGCCAGCGGCCAGAGTCTGTTCCGTGTCGCACGCCCCGCGCTCGCCGTCGCGCTGGGTTTCGCCATGCTTCAAGTGCTCAACCAAGAGCTCATCATCCCGCGCATCGCCCCGCTGCTGCTCCGTGATCACGGCCAAGCCGGAACCCGCGACCTGGGCTCGACTGACATACCGCTCACGCCCGACAGCGCAGGCCGCCTGCTCCTCGCCGAAGGCTTCGACCCCGCGCCCGCCCAGGGCCCTCCGACGCTCCGCGGCATCACCATCATCAAACGCGATAGCCAGGGCCGCATGACCGCCACCCACGAAGGCGACACCGCCACGTGGACGGGCACCGCATGGCGCTTCGACCCACCCGCCAGCACCACGCTCTACGGCGAGACGCGACGCCCGGGCGAGCCGCTCACCGAGTTCGTCACGACCCTCGACCCCAGTGCCCTCCGCGTGCGAAGCTTCGATGGCTACCGACAGAGCCTGAGTTGGTCCCAAACAGGCCGAATGATCCGCTTGGTCCGGGACAACGCCCCTGACGGCCCGCTGAGTCCCGAAACCCGCCGAAGGCTCGCCGAACTGGAGCGAACCCGCTTCGGTCGCATCAGTGCCGTCCTCTCCAGCATGCTCGCCCTGGTGATCACCATGCCCTTCTTCATCACCAGGCTGCCGACCAACACGCCGCTCCAGGCACTCAAGTGCGCCCCGATCGCTCTGCTCGCGCTCATCGCGGCCGCGGCGGGCCCCAGCATCAGCATTCCGGGCCTCCCGGCCGCTGTCGGGGTGTTCATCCCCGTGCTGATCCTCGCCCCCGCCGCGGTTGCAACAGTCACAAGCGTGCGCACCTAAACACGGCCACGAGACAAGAAATCCACCCCGATGTGCGCCAAAGCCGCTGCCGCATCGCGAGCGGACCGCTTACTTCACTCACTTATCCGAAACTCTCCGCGCCGCGCTTGCATCGGCGTCTAACCCGGCGACAATCTCCAGCGGACGCGTCGGTTACAGTGGCTCGAAATCTTTCCGGAGGGGTTTCGCGACATGGCATCAGTCGTCTTCTATTTTCAGGTCCATCAGCCTCACAGGCTCAAGCACTACTCCGTCTTCCACACCGACCCGTTCTACTTCGACGACGAGGCCAACGCCGAGATCTGCCGAAAGGTCGCCGATAAGTGCTACCGGCCGACCACCAAGCTCATCCTCGATCTGGTCAAGCGTCACGAGGGCAACTTCCGCGTCAGCTATGCGATCACGGGCACCGTGCTCGATCAACTGGAGCGTTTCGCCCCCGACGTGCTCGATCTGTTTGTGCAGCTCGCCGAGACCGGCTGCTGTGAGTTCATCGGTGAGACCTACTACCACTCGCTGAGCTTCCTTTACAGCCGCGACGAGTTCGACAGCCAGGTGCAGCAGCACACCGAGCGGGTCGAGCAGCTGTTCGGACAGACCCCAAAGGTCTTCCGCAACACCGAGCTGATCTACCACAACCAGCTCTCCAGCCACCTCTCGAAGATGACCGACGAGAAGGGCCAGAAGCGCTGGCTCGGCACCATCTGCGAGGGTGCCGATCACCTCCTGGGATACCGCAGCCCGAACTACGTGTACAACCCGCCCGCATTCGAGGGCTCGCCCTTCACAAACGCCGACGGAAAGCCCTTCGGTCTGCTGCTCAAGAACTTCCGCCTGTCCGATGACATCGCCTTCCGCTTCGGGAACAAGGCCTGGGAAGACTGGCCGCTGACCGCGGAGAAGTTCGCCGAGTGGGTCCACCAGATCAACGGGGACGGCTACCTCTGCAACCTCTTCATGGACTACGAGACCTTCGGCGAGCACCAGTGGGAAGACACCGGCATCTTCGACTTCATGGAGAAGCTGCCCGAAGCGGTCTTCGACGTCGCCAAGAAGCACGACGGCACCACCGAGAACCACTTCATCACACCGACCGAGGCGTTCCGCCAGTTCGAGCCGGTGGGCGACTACGACGTCCCGAGCTACATCTCGTGGGCCGACACCGAGCGCGACCTCACCGCCTGGCGCGGCAACGCGATGCAGCACAACGCGCTCGAAGAGTGCTACGCCATCGAGAAGAGCCTCAAAACACAGCTCACCGCCGCCGAGATCTCGGGCAACCCCGAGCGATTGAGCGAGGCCCGATTCCTGCTGGAAGACTGGCGCAAGCTGACCACCAGCGACCACTTCTATTACATGTGCACCAAGTACTGGGCCGACGGAGACGTCCACAAGTACTTCAGCCCCTACGACTCGCCCTACGACAGCTACATCAACTACATGAACGTGCTTGACAACGTGCGCACAAGGCTCGCCAAGCTAAAGGCCGGCGCAAACGCGACCGCCAACGCCTGAGCGATCCGCGGACTCAGAACAACACCCGAAACCCGATACTCAAGCTAAAGTCTCGTTCGAGCCTGTCCACGCTACGCTGGTGGATCGGCACGCCGACGCTGAGCTCTGCCGCCCAGCGTGTGTCTTCCCAGAGCAATCCCGGGTAGGCCACCACCTCACGGTCACCGCCGGTCTCGAATCGTGACACGTGCTCGAGCACGATGTATCCCGCTCCATGCGATTCGTTCCCCCATCTCTCCGGAAACACACGGTACACCGCCGCCGTGCCGAACTCGAGCAGATCATCGGCCCCAGAGCCGATGATGGCGTTGTCGCGGATCGTGCTGGTCGAAAGCTTGTACTCCGCTGAGGCATTAAGACCCCATCGGCCGTTGATGTACATCGCACTCGCACCGATGATCGGATCCCAGCTGTGGCTGCCCACATCCCGGGCACCGGTCGGTGCCTCAACACCGAACCGTGCCGCCAATCGGATCGTGTTCAGCGGACCAAAGTCGTGCTGATAGAACCGGTAGCGAAGATCAACGCGGGCATCACCAAGGCCCTGTATCCCCTCTTCGTCATCACCAGGCCCAACCGCGGGCATCTCCGTTACCCGACTCACGATCGGAAGCTGCGCTACTGCCGACCAATCTCTGCTGATGCCGTAACGCAGGACGGTATGCACGCTCAGATCGGTCACGGTCCGCCCGGCCCCCGTCGGATCCCGGCCATAGCGGTCGAAACTGATCAGCTGTGTCGCATCCACCTCGCCGCGGCCGGGCTGAGTAACCGCCTGAACGCGCGTGGCCTGCTGACCGGATACCGGTTCACAACACAACAGCAGCGTCGCGATCGCGACACACACGCTCCGTGTTGTTGATGCGCTCACGGGCGCTCAATCCTGGCAAGTGTGAATCCGCTGTCATAGACCGCTCGCTCGAACTGAGCCGCTGTCGGAGCTGCGCCTTTGGTCAACGACACCCTGACAGTGCCGGTGTTCAGGTCAACCGCAACACGCTTGACCCCGGGGATCTCGGCCAACTCGTTATCGATGTTGCTCGCGCACATCGGGCAGCTCATGCCCTTGATAACCAGCAAAACATCGCCACCCTCTCTGACGAACGAAGCCTCTACCGCCTCGGTGCTCCCTTGTGTGGAAGACGCCCCGGCCGTACCCGCGGTCACTGTGCCGCTGCGACCAGCGCACCCTGAAAGAACAGATCCGCCCACGACCATCGCGGCCGTGGCGATACCAATCACTCGCTTTGCCATCGCATTTTCTTCCTGTGATGTAATCGGTGTTTGATTGCACGTACTCAGACCGGCCCAGAGGCCGACTGATCGGTTCGGGAAGACCAGAACCGCGCGCTATGTCAGCCACCGACACATGACAGAACACACGAGAAGTGTGGGAACCTCGTTCGAATGCGAGGCAACGGAGCAGATCGAGGAGGGGAAGAAAGCCGGGAGCCTAAATACAGGTGCGCATGTCCGAAATGGCACGGGTTCAATCGGTCTCCCGCCGACCGAACGCTCACCTCCCGGGGCCTCTTCGGGCATGCTCGGCGCGTCGCTCACATCCCGACAGCCACACTCACATACCGAAGAAATCACGCCGCAAAGCGGGCAACAAGCCTCACAGCGCTCGTCGCCCGATCTCGACAGAGCCTGCCCAGCCCACACGTGGGATGGGATAGCAAGCAGCAGGACCAGTGCTATGCAAACAGCTCGCATCGGTGAATGGTACCACACCGGATTTGGCGGACTTATTCCAAGAATCGGGACCGCAGAGGATCTGAATGATTATCGCACGACCCAGTAGTACCGGGTGCCCGACTGCTGGAACGCACCGGTGCTATCGACCCCGTCGTCGATCACGGCATCGACACGCAGCATCAGATCATCGTCGATCGCGATGGCTCCCTCGGCAGCACCGACCAGGCAACGCGTGCCGGTGATACCGCCGTACTCCACCTCGATATCCCACACGCCCCCGAGCGGCGTGCCGTTCTCGTAATCCTCGGCGGCGATGAACTCATCGAGCCCCGCGGGAAGATCGCCCGAACTCGGATCGCCGGGGTACTCCGCGTACTTGCCCTGGTAGAGCCTGATCGCGCGGTCCATCGACAGGATGCTGGTCGCGAACGCCGACACCCGGGCATCATCACTCGCCGAAGCAAACTGCGGCACAACGATCGCCGCGAGTATCCCGAGGATGACCACGACAATCAGGATCTCGACAAGCGTAAAACCACGCTTCACGATTCCCGGCACGCGACGGCTCATGCTGCCCGCTCCTCCCGCGTGCGCCTTACAACGGCGCCCGCGCGTCTCGATGGACCTCGATCATCATCGGAGACACCCGGCACCGTCCCCACCCGCTCGGACGCACTCGTCTCCCTTGGGCACCCGGTGTGACGCCTGCGCGGGGGGTTCGTGAAGCTATACCGTCTGGAGAGCCTCGTTTGACATGGTTTTCAGACCAAGGCGTTAGCCACCGCGAAGCCGCTCGATCAACAGTTCACGGACCCGCTTGGCATCCGCACTCCCACCGCTGCGTTTCCGGACCTCGCCGATCAGCCTGCCGATCGCCTTGTCGTTCCCGTCTCTTACTTGCTGCGCCATGTCGGGCAACGCCCCGATCGCTTCGTCACACCAGCCGAGCAGGGCGTCCTCGTCGCGCACCGCAAGCAGCCCCCGAGCCTCCGCGGCCGCGCGGACATCGCCGCCGATCTCGCCCGCGACTAGCGCGACGAACAGCTCCTCAGCGCCGGACTTATCGAGATCGCCATCCTCGCGCAGCTTCGCAAGCGAGCCGAGCACGCCCGGATCGAGCCCGAGCTCATGAATCCCGACAGCGCGTTCATTTGCCAGCCTCGAACCGATCTGCAGCAACAAGTTCGCGACCGACCGATCCGCGCCGCCCGAAGCCTCGCTCGCTCGAACAAACAGGTCATAGACACCCCGTTCCTCGATCAGTGCAAGAGCTTCCTCCACGCGTAGACCACGCTCCGCAACGAGCATCCGTGCGGCCTCGAGTGGCAACACCGGCATCGCCTCACGCTGTGCTTCGACCCACGCCGGATCGATCACAACCGACGGGAGATCCGGATCGGGGAAGTATCGATAATCCGCCGCCTCTTCCTTCTCCCGCTGAAGGAAGCTGACGAGCTGCTCATCGTCCCAGCCGCGCGTTGTCTTCGTCCCGAGCGCAAACTCGCGACCGTCTTCGCGCCACCGTTCGGGCTGCTCGCTGAACTCGTACTCGACCGCGGCCCGAACCGACCGGAAGGAGTTGAGGTTCTTGATCTCGACAATGGGCGTGCTGACGGTCTTACCGCTCTCGAGCGTGAGCGTGCAGTTGATGTTGGGCTCGAAGCGCATGTGCCCGCGCTGCATGACCCCGAGGCTCACACCAAGCCAACGGCATATCCCGCGGAGCATCTGACCGAACGCAACGACACCCTCGGCATCCACGAAGTCGGGCTCCGTGACGATCTCGAGCAGCGGCGCTCCTGCGCGGTTCAAATCGACACCCGACCCCGCCCCGACGCCTTCGTGCACAAGCTTCCCGGCATCTTCCTCGAGATGGGCCCGACAAATCCTCACCCGCCTCCGCTCGGACTCAAAGTCAAACGCTCCCTTGTCTGTCAGCCTGGGCACGAGCACCTCACCCGCCCCACACACAGGCTCGTCGTATTGCGAGATCTGGTACGCCTTCGGCAGATCGGGATAGAAGTAGCTCTTGCGGTCCCACTTGGTCACGCGTGCGATCTCGCACCCGAGCGCGAGTCCAACAAGAACCGACTGCTCCACGGCCGCGCGGTTCAGCACCGGCAGCGCGCCCGGCAACCCAAGCACCACGGGGTCGGTCAGCACATTGGGCCCGCGTTCTTCGCCGTCGGCACCGCCAACCGGAATCAGGGCCGCCGGGTTGGCGCTCGGCGCAAATACTTTGCGGGCACATGAAAGCTCGATGTGGACCTCAAGCCCGACGGTCAGCTCGACCCGCTCGATCCCGACTCTCTGCCTCGCGTCTGCGTCCATGACGCCGTCACACTAACCCGCCTCCCGCGCCCGCGCCGCATCAAGCGCTTCGCGGATCGCCCGACGGACCGCAACCGCCGCCCAGGGCCGTGTGGTCCCGAGCATCTCCGCGATCTCATCGAGCGTCCGGGGCTTCACAACACGCCCATCCGCATCGGCCAGCCCAAACCGAGCCCGAAGCACAATTGCGGCTTCCTTGCCGATCTCATCCAGAACAGACCCGAACCGCGCGTCGGGCTCCGTCCAACGTTGCCAGGGATCCAGCCCACGAGTCCAATCCACCATCACCAGCCCCTCGCGCGCGAGCGCCCCCGCCCGACCTGGCGAAGACCCCGCCACCCAGGTCCGCTCCGCGGTAACCGCCCGGCTGACCGCGAGCCCAACCCGCGCCGCGAGCCGCCCGCCGGCTGTGGGATCGAACGATCCAACCGCGTCACCCGCTGCGCGCAGCGCCACGACGAGTACACGAGCCGTGTCCATCGTCCGGAGCCGATCCAGCCGCTGCCCAAGCGTGCTCTCAGCAGCATCAACAACAACGGTCAGCTCCGACCTGACCAAGGAGGCGTTAATCCGCGACGCGAACCTCAAGCGGGCCTGCGCCTGATCGACCACCGCGCTCGACGGCGCATCACCAAGCAGAGCACCGCGTGCGGCTCCCACCAGCGATCGGTACGCCTGAGCGAGCTCGCGCTCGCGTGCCAGGTGGGCCTCGGGCCGCACCCGGGAAGCTTCGATCAGCCGAACGGGATCGGTATCGGCTTCGACCCACGCGAGAGGCTCGGCGAGTTCGCTCACGAACGCCGCCCCTTCCAACCCAGCCCCCCGCCCCGATTCAGCGAGCAGCAGCCGCAACACGCGGAGTCGGGCCGCCTCGATCGCACGCTGCACTGTCCGTACCGACCGGACCCAGCGCTCGGCGACCCGTGCCGGGTCGATCCCCCGCAAGGTCGCCCTCAACGCGACCTCCTGATCGCGCAAGGTCATACGCGGAGCAGCAGAGCCCCCGTCGGCTTCCTCCATCATCACTCGACGTACCGCGTCGGCGCTGCGCCCGAATCGCGCGCCAAGCCTCGCCGCGATCTGAGCGTCCTCCCAGCGCAACCGCCGGCGATAGCCCTCCGCCAGCCTCCTGATCCTGGCGCGTATCGCCGGCGCGATCCTACTGAACCGCTCGGCCCGTTCGAGCCCCGCACCCGCGCGTCGCTCGAACGCAGTGACCGCCGGATCGGTGAAGACAAGCCGGCGAACGCCACCACCCGCATCCACACGCCGCGCAACCAGCCCGCGGCGCCTGTATCGCTCGACGCTTTTGCGTGCCACGTTCCATCGTGCGCAGAGCTCCTCGATCCCCAGCGCTCCCGGGACCTCGTCAAGCGAGAGCTGGGCCCGCTCACAGAGCCGCTCGACCAGCGGGGAGAGATCCTGGAGAACATCACCGCCCACGACCAGCTCGCTCGAAGGCTCCGCGGGGCGGTAGCCCGTCACGCGATAAACGAGCCAATCTTCCGGATAGGGCTGGTCTCCATCGATCTCCGCCGCAAGGGCCTCCGCCCTTCCGATCGCGCGGCGGAGCGCGGTTCGCGAACCAAAGCGCAGCTGCTCCTCGAGCCGCGCCAGCACCGATGTCCGCATCTTCGGGAGCGCTGGCAAGGTGTCAAACCTCCGCGTACACCTCGCGCCAAGCGGGCAACAACGCCGGTTCGCCCGACGACGCCATCGACAGGAACCGCGTCATCCCCTCGCGTGCCCGCGCGTCGAAGTCGTACCGAAGCAACTCACCCAGGTAGCGACGGGCAGCGTCCATCGGCCACCCGAAGGAAGCCGCGTGCTCCGTCACCACCCAGTCGATGCGAGTCTGGTTGTGCGCACGTTGACGCTCGAGCACCGCCGAGGCCGTGCCGACACGCTGTGACTCCGCGTCCTCGGTACGGCATGCCCACACCGCGTAGACAAACGGCAGGCCCGTGAGTCCGTGCCATGCGTCACCAAGGTCCATCTGGTGTGGGTACCGGCCTTCGGGGGGAGTCGATGTGACAACCTTGTCGCCGATGAGCAGCACAGTGTCCGGCCAATCGCCCTCGCCATCGGTCGCGTGCTCACGCGCCGCGAACGGGACCGTCTCAACGCGCACGCCGTGCAACTCACGGAGGAGCAGCCGACACAGCACGCCAGACGTGTGGCTCTCCTCGTCCACGTGGATCTCACGGACCGAGCCGAACGGAACAGATGAGTACAGCCTCACGGTAAATGTCGGCCCATCGCACCCGATCATGCCCGCGGGCACCGCCGTAAGCCCGCCCTCGGACCGGGCGAGATCGGCGACGCTTACCAGCCCGACATCCGCCTCACCGCCCTCGATAAGCCTCGCGATGTGGGCCGGAGCCGCCATCACAAGCTGAGCTTGCTCCAGCCGGTCGAGCCCCGCGATCAAGGGGATCGTGTTTAGGTAGCGGACGCACGCGATACGCACAGGATCCATGCACCAGATTAGCGCTCGCACTGGACAAGACTCCTCAGTTCGACCATCATGCCGAGTCACGCTTGCCCAGACCTCCAGGCGATCCACCGACCCCGCAGAGGCCCTCCCTTGTCCGAACGCCGTCCAGCTCGAGCCAGCGGCCCCCTGGTCATCATCGCGGGGGGTCGGCACGCACTGATCGTTGCAGAGGCCGCACAGCTCGCGAACATCGAGCTCTCTGGCTATCTCGACGACGACTCGAGCGCTGGCATCCGCGTGGTGGGGAGTCCGGTGAACTGGCTGGGCCCGCTCCGCGAGTTCGACAGCATCGGCGAGTCTGCGTACATCATCGCGCTCGGAAAGATCCACATCCGTCGCGAGGTGATCGACCTGATCGACGGCGCCAACCACGAGGGCTCGAGTCACGCGGCGCTGACGATCGTTCACCCCACAGCGTTCGTCAGCCCCAGCGCTGAGCTCGGCACGGGTGTGTACGTCGGCCCGCAGGCAGTGGTGAACAGCCGCGCCAAGATCGGCGATCACGCGATCATCAACACGGGTGCGATCGTTGAGCATGACTGCGTCGTCGGCGAGAACAGCCACATCGCCCCCGGCGCAGTCATGGGAGGCGATGTCACCATCGGACGCGATACCTTGATCGGCGTCGGTGCCCGAATGATCCCGCACGTGTCGGTTGGCCACGAATCGATCGTCGGCGCTGGTGCGGTTGTTGTTCGCGATGTTCCCGATGAGGCGGTGGTGATGGGCGTTCCGGCTCGCTAATCACCGCCGGGATCGCCGTCGTCCTCATCGAAGCCCGTACGCTGGCGCATCTCGGTCGCCCGCTCGAGCAGCCCAGCCTCGAACTCGCTCTGCCCCTGCTGCCTCTCAAGGCTGGGCGCCAGCTCGAAGTGCCAGGACTGTTCGTTGAGGACCGTGAAGGGCAACGCCTCGGCGATCAGATCGATCGGTGGGTACTCCCACCAGGGCGCAACCGCCTCCGCACCAACCATGAGCGGCTCGTACCCGTCAAGCTCAACCCGGACGTCGTACTCACCGTGGTACAAAAACGTGGTCTCGACCGGGCTGAGCCCCACGCGCGTGTCGTTCACCCACACCGTCGCACCGGTGGGCTCCGTCGTGATTGAGAGCCGCCGCTCAACGCAGCCACCCAGCACAACACCGGCAACCAACACACCAACCATCATCAGCGCACGGCTCAATGCTTCCGCTCCGAGGCCCGATCGACAATGCGAGGCTTGGGGTTCTGAACAACGTTCCCATCGCCGTTCGCAGTCCCGTTCCCGTTGACCTTGGGCCCGGGCCCAGACCGGGAGGGCTCGTCGAACTCATCGCCCCTGAACAGGCTCCCGAGGTAGACCCGCCGCACCCGCTCATCGTTGATGAGCGCCCGCGGCGTGCCGTGGGCAAACACCTTGCCGGAATCGACGATGTACGCCCGGTCGCACACGCGTAGGGTCTGCTGCACGTTGTGATCGGTAATCAGGATCGCGATTCCGCGGTCGCTGAGACGCCTGATCTCTTCCTGAAGATCCTCCACCGCAATCGGATCGACACCGCTGAACGGCTCGTCGAGCAGGATCAGCTTGGGGTTGGTCACCAGCGCCCGAGCGATCTCAAGCTTGCGGCGTTCGCCGCCCGAACAAGTCCTCGCCGGGTCTTTCGCCTTGTGGGTCAGCCCGAACTGGGCGAGCAGTTCGATCGACCGCGCCTTCCGCTGGCGGCGGCTCAGGCTGAGCGTCTCCAGGATCGCCAGGAGGTTCTGCTCACAGCTGAGCCGGCCGAAGATGCTGGGCTCTTGACTCAGGTAGCCCATGCCAAGCCGAGCCCGGCGGTACATGGGCAGCCCGGTGACCCGGTAGCCATCGAAAACAACGTCGCCCCCATCAGGCTCGATCATGCCGATCGTCATCCGGAAGCTCGTCGTCTTACCGGCGCCGTTGCGCCCCAGCAAACCGACAATCTCCCCCCGGGTCTCTTCGGCATCGACGTGATACGACACACGGTCTACGACCGTGCGCCCGGCATACGCCTTCACAAGCTCGGAGGCCTGAAGCAAGGCCATAGAGAAGAGTCTACGCGACCCCCAGCGCGGGCGCCCGCGGCTCCTGTAAGGGCTAGGCGATCAGCCTCAGGCACACCGGGTAGCGGAAGTACACACCCCGGTTGCCCGCGATCGCACCCATGATCATGCCCACGATGCCCAGCACCGCGACCGCGGCGAGCATCGGGAACCCGATCAGCACCACTGTGAGGACCGCCGAGATCAGCGTGTAGATCAGCAACGAGATCTGGAAGTTCACCACTTCCTTGCCGTGATCATGGATCAGCTGGCTCTCATCCTTCTTGATGAGCCACATCACCAAGGCACCGATAAGCGGCCCCAGCACCGGTGCAACGAACGACAGCAGATAGGTCAGGTGCAAGAACGTTGCATATGTGCGTTCCCAGTCCTGGGCGGTTTCTTCGCGTACGGGGCCTCCCGGCCCAGGTCTATCCGCTGACATGGTTGCATCAACCCCCATCGCACCCGCCCCTGCCGGCGCTCCAGAGTGGAACGCCCGTCCGTTATTCCGGAGCGGAACACCAAGCTTTCAGCCTACCGAGCAATACCTTGCATACGCAAAAAAGGAACCAAGCGGGACGGAGTGGCGGTGTCCCGCTTGGCCCTTAAACATCAGCCAAAGCGTCGAGATGTAGCGCGGGCGTTGGTCAGAGCAGAACCGCCCAGACTCCCCACGGCTCCGGGTTGCAGACCGGCAACCAAACCCGGCACCGGGAACCCAATCCGTCCGATGTGGACGGGCCCCTCCGAAGCACAGTCAACATAAAGCGCCGTGTCTGACATGCCACCGGACTCAGCGAAAAGCAGCAAAAACTGCCCACACAAGGCCGCGAGAGACATATCCCTAGGGGTCCCTACCGGACCGGCGGACTCGGCTGTCCATCGACTCGGTCAACTGGGTTGTTTGGATCCACCGCGGGGCGGAGGAAGTTCTGCTCGAGCGCGAGCCGAGCCTCCATCTCCTTAACTGCCTCGGTGTGCTCGATCACGACCTCCTGCACCTCCAGCGGGATGCTCTCGGCCATCTCAACATCAAAGGTATTCGGATCGATCCGCCACAGCCCGACGTAGGAGCCGAGGATGCGGATCCGGTTGTAGTGATGGAAGAAGATCTGGTCGAGCAGCTCCCACCGCTCGAGATCCCGCTCCCAGTTCGCCAACTCGCAGACTGCGTCGGTCAGGACCTCAGCCCTGACCACGCCGTACCCCTCGCTCAGGAAGTAGTCCCGGGCCCGCTCACGGATCTGGCGCCAGTTATCCAGCAGTTGCCGCGCCGATAGAGACGCCTTAACAACCCGGTTCTGGTAGGGGAAGAACTGCGATCGCTCACGGATGGGTGGCGGCGCAAGCCCCCCTTCCCAGTGCAGCAGGCCCAGGTCGAGGAGCTGATCTTGGTACTGGCTGTGCCAGATGAGCCCCGCGTAGGTGTATGCCCGCATGATGAGCTCGTTGATGTCACCCTGGGCAGTCTGCTGAGTCGCAGGGCGAGTCTGCCCCACCGTCGCAGGCTCGTCGCCTAACCCCTGGTTCGGCACCTGCGCCACATTCACCGGTGGATCGATCGGGGTTGGCTCGATGACCACTGGCTGTGGCTCGGCGGCCTGTGTCGATGCCGGGCTCGGGACCTCGTTCGTTGGGTCTGGCGCTGAGCTGGCGGCGGCTTGTTCTGGCTCACTCGCGGAATCGCTGCACGCCGCGATCAAGAGCGCTGCGAGGCATGCGCCGATGCCGGCCAAGCTGCGAAGCTTCGAGTCCATCTCGCTCCAATCCCGATGGGTCTACCGCCCCGGGAAGCCCGAGGTTGGGCACGGCGCGCCCACGGGCGGGCCGACTCAAACCACTGATGAGCAAGGAGCTTACGTGAGCCCGAGAGCCGCGGCCATCGCTCGTCCCATATCGGCGGGGCTCATCGCGACCTGAATCCCAGCGGCCCCTAGAGCCGCGATCTTCTCCTCGGCCCCGCCCTGACCCCCGGAAATAATCGCACCAGCATGGCCCATCCGTTTGCCCGGGGGCGCCGTTCGGCCCGCGATGAATGCCGCAACCGGCTTCTTGACGTGCTCTCGCACGTACGCCGCGGCATCCTCTTCGTCCGAACCGCCAATCTCACCAATCAGCAGGATGCCGTCGGTCTCGGGATCTTCGTTAAGCAGCTCTAGGCTGTCGGTGTGGTTGAGACCACGGACGGGATCACCGCCTATGCCGATACACGTGGTCTGCGCAATGCCCAGGTTCGAGGTCTGCCACACCGCCTCGTAGGTCAGCGTGCCCGAACGGCTGACGATTCCAACCGCCTTGCCCGTCGTGCACCGCTCCTCGCTCCGATGGGTGTGGATATAGCCCGGCATGATGCCGATCTTGCAGCCGGCGTTTGTGTAGGGCGTTTCCTGATCCCCCCTACCAGTCTTCGGTCCGGGCGTGATCACGCCCGGACAGTTGGGCCCGATGAGCACGATGGGTTTCTCGCCGCGCTCGCGCCGATCTTGATTCATGTCGTCGAGCACCGCCCGCACCCGGACCATGTCCTGGACAGGTACACCCTCGGTAATGCAGCAGATAAGGCCGATGCCGGCGTCGGCGGCCTCAAGGATCGCGTCCCCGCTGAACGCAGGCGGCACGAAGATCATCGTTGCATCAGCCCCGGTCGCATCGACGGCGCCCCTGACCGTATCGAATATCGGTAGCCCGTTGGCGTCCGTCTGGCCGCCCTTCCCTGGGGTAACACCCCCCACCATCGAACGGCTGTACTCGTGGCAGCCCTTCGTGTGCACAGCGCCGAACGAGCCGGTAATGCCCTGGCATATGACTTTGGTGTCCTTGTCGATCAGTACCGCCATCGCTAGGAACTCCGTCTCGGGGCAGCGGGAAGGGCGTGCGGCACGCCCGGGCCCGGAGGATAGCCAAACAGCGGGAAACGCAGCGCCAACCAAAGAGAACGCCCGCCCCGGATATCCCGGGGCGGGCGTCCAAATGCTCTTGCGCCTAGTCCCAGCCACTCACTCGCCGCGGTTCGACCCCTCCGCGCGGCGGTAGGTGATCTCGAACTGCAGCTTCTTCTCGCCGTAGAGCACGTCGTACGAGCGCATCCGGTGCGTGTCTTCGTCGATGATCTCGTGCGTACTCAGCACGGCCTTCCCAACCTCACCCGTCATGGGCTCGTCCATGTTGCCGACCATGGTCATCATGTTTCCCTCGGGGTTGATGCTGCCGTACATCGTGTACACGCCCGTCGAGAAGTTGTCGATCCACGTCGCGACAAACTGCTTCTTGTTGTTGTCATATCCGGTGATCGACATGCCCTGGAACGGCTGGCCCATGAAGTCGCTTGTGTAGTCCTCTTGGATAAAGCGGCCGTCCATGATCGACCTGACGACGCTCCGGCCCGAAGTGACCACGGGCGGTGCGTCGGGCGCCATCTGCATCTTCATCTCGGTGTCCCAGGTCCCTACAAAGACCTTAAGAAACTCGTGCGCGAGCCCAGGCTGACCGGCCTCCATCCAGACATTCATGTCGGGGATCTGGCCGTGGAAGCTGTCGGCGAACTTCTTGCCAGCGCCGTGCCCATCGTGGCCGTGCCCATCGGCAAATCCGAGAAGACACCCAGCAGCCGCGATGGCGGCGCACGCCGTCAGAACTTGTTTCATATTGTCACCCCTTCACGTCTGGACCCGCCCGGTGCCTCCGCGGACGACCGGAACAAAACCCGAGTCTAACGCCAAAGGCCCCAGCGCCCTCTAGAATCTGGGCTCCAGGCCCGGCCTGCGTCACGGAAGGCCAACCCGGGGTTCCGCCTCAGGAGCAATCGAGGATCACCGGAGCAGTTCCCATGCGCGCCATCGTCACAGGCCAGATCGGCATGAACAAGAAGTCCTACCTCGACCGGGTCGCCCGCTTCGGTGGCGAGCAGGGCGAACACGTGGAGGTGTTCCATGTCGGCGACATGATGTACGCCGAGGGTCGGGACATCCGCCCGGGCCGCATCCTCGATCTCCCATTGAGCAGGCTCAACAGCCTCCGCCGCGCCGCGTTCAAGGACGTGCTCGCCCAGGTACCCGGGCACGAGCACAGCATCGTGAACACGCACGCGACGTTCCGCTGGCGTCACGGGCTCTTCAGCGCCTTCGATTTCGATCAGATCAGTGCGCTTAGACCCGATCTATTCATCTGCCTCGTCGACAACATCGAGGTCGTCCACAAACGCCTGCACGACGAGCACGAGATCGACGCCACCCTCAAGGACTGCATGGTCTGGCGCGAGGAGGAGATCCTCGCGACCGAACTCATGAGCCAGGCCGTACCTGGCAGCAAGTTCTACATCGTCGCCCGCGGGCGCCACGCCGACACCACAAGCGGCCTGTTCCGCCTCGTCTGCCGCCCGGAGATGAAGAAGGTCTATCCGAGCTTCCCGATGAGCCACGTCGTGGACATGCCGGACGTGCTCGCGGAGATCGACGCGTTCCGCGCCGCGCTCGCGGAACACTTCATCACATTCGATCCGGGTGACGTCGACGAGAAGCTGCTCCTCGACCGGGCCATCGAGGCCGCCCGCGATGGCAAGGAGTTCATCGAGCACGCGCCGCACAGCTTCGGTGGCGCCAAGGACGGCGAAGAGCCCATCCGCGTCTCCGTCCGCCAGGTGCTCGACATCGCCGGCGACGTGGACGGCCAGATCTACATGCGGGACTTCAAGCTGATCGACCAGGCCGACATGATCGTCAGTTACATCCCCGAGCTCCCGGGCCGAGAGGGCGCCAAGGGCATCCCTGGGCTGAGCTCTGGCGTCGAACGCGAGCTCCAGCACGCCTGGGAGCACACCAAGGAGGTCTACGTGGTCTGGAAGCCCGCCAAGGCCCCCAGCCCGTTCATCACCGAAACCGCGACCAAGGTGTTCACGAGCACCGAAGAAGCACTGAGCTACTTCGAAGAGCAGGGCATGTTCGCCGAGCGGAACCTGTTCGGGCACTAGCGCCCAGCACCGGTATTTACGCCTCCCTGCGCCGATGGATCACAAGCATCGGAGACCGCACGGCGAGCAGGATCCCGGCGAACCAGAGCACCGCTCCGATGAGTTCGAAGCTCTCCTCGATGCCCTCGGTCATCGTCCAGGGAATGAACTGGTCGCGCCCCAGCAGATCGTCCATCACGTAGCCCATCGCCATAGCGGCAACCGCGAGGCCCAAGACCACGGTCGCCGGATGGCCCACCAACAGCTGTCGCAGTGGGTGAGGCCGAGCGATCAGAAGTGGCATGAACACGCCAACAACGAGAAACAGCGCGGCTGATGCCCAAAGCAGCTTGACCGCCACCGGCGTCGCGGCGTCGAGCCACCAATCCGCTCTGTAGCGCACGCCCCAGTCACCCAGAACCTCCGGGTTCAGTGACTCGTGCATGTCGAACTCTCGCGCGAACGCCAGCACGGACAGCACACCCAACCAGCCCAGAAGTGCCCGGCCGCGCAGCCCGTGCCGCCCCAGCCCGGCGGAGAACAGTGCGACCGCCGCCGAGACCCACCAAGCCCCGGCCTGCGCGAGCTCCACCGGCCCATACTCACGGACCAGCCAGTGCGGCAGCGGGAAGAGCACCAGCAGTCCCAGACAGGCAACCGACGCCAGTACCGCACTGCTGGATCCAAACACCGCCACACGGGCGCCGGTCTGCTCTTGAACGGTCTGGAGGGCAATCGCCATGGGCCGACCAACTGCATCGGCTAACACAACCTTCAATCCACGCAAACGATTGCTCTACGTCCTCGCGCTGCCACGCGTCTTGGGAAGGGTCTGCAAGATGATCTGGGCAAAAAAAGCCACGGACCCGCAGGGGAAGAGCGTTGCGGGTCCGTGGCTGCACTTGGGGCTTAGTTGGCGGCCGAGAAATGCTTCCCTGCCAGCATTAGCTTACCCTGATGTACGCCCCTGGTCGTGAGATGCTTGTCATCTGCAGCGATCTTTTGACCGGATTATACCAAACTTTAGACGAATATCCAATTGGATAGGATGTTTGTTTGTAATTTATTAGGTATAAAAAGCCAACCATTGTTTTCACGATTACTGCAGTGTACACTATCCTGTGATGAGCCCATCAAGCCTTCAAGAAGAGATAGGGAAAAAGAACCCCTTCGATCTCCCAGAAGAGGAGGCCTATCTCAACCTCATGCGGACAAGCTCGATTCTCGCAGCCGAGTTCGGCGCTCTCTTCCGCTCTAAGGGCCTGAGCGAGTCGAGCTACAACGTCCTCCGGATCCTGCGTGGCGCCGGCGAAACCGGAAAGCCCAGCCAACAGATCGCGCGTGACATGGTCGTTCAGCTGCCCGACATCACTCGCCTAGTCGATCGCCTGGAGACCAAGGGCCTCGTGGCGCGGGCACGCAGCACGACCGATCGCCGGGTCGTGCAGGTGCGGATCACCGAGCAAGGAATCGGTCTCCTCGAGGAACTCGACAACCCGGTCCGAGCGCTCCACCGCAAGCAACTCGGGCACATGGGCGCCGATCGGCTCGCGGCCCTCAGCGATCTGCTCAGTGAAGCTCGCCAGCCCGCCGAAGACCTCCAGGTACGGGGCTAACCGACATCGCTCCGCGTCTCGGCCAATGATCCCGTCCCCGGCGAAGCCGGTGCCTGGAGAGACACCCTTATGACGAAAATCGCCGTCGTATACCACTCAGGCTTTGGCCATACCGAGGTTCTCGCGCACCGCCTTGCGGAGGGCGCCCGCTCGGTCGAAGGCGCTACCGCCTCGCTCTGCAAAGTCACCGATCTCGCCGCACCAACGGACGAGGGGTACTCCGATGCCTGGAGCGACGTCAACGAGGCCGATGCGATCGTGTTCGGCTCACCGACCTACATGGGCACGGTGTCTGCGCCCTTTAAGGTGTTCATGGACAACTCGGCCAAAGCCTGGTTTGGGCAGTCCTGGAAGGACAAACTCGCTGGCGGCTTCACCAACAGTGGCAGTCCGAGCGGCGACAAGCTCAACACCCTCACCACAATCGCGATCTTCGCCAGCCAGCACAGCATGCTCTGGGTGCCCCCAGGCGTCATGCCCGCGAGCCCAGGCGAGGAAGGCCCGAACCGCCTCGGCGCCATGCTCGGCACCATGGCACAGTCGGACAATGCCAGCCCCGACGTCACCCCGCCCGAATCAGACCGGCTGTTCGCCGAGGGCTATGGCAAGCGGATGGCAACACTCGCCAAAGCCCTGAGCCCGGCCCTGAAGACCCTCTGATGCCTCTCCTGGGGGCTCAAGGCGGTTATTCTGGATAATTGTTTGTTGACACAACTATTGTTTCGTTGAATAATATGGCCAACAACTGGTTCATTCAGGCGGACGAAAGGAGCGATCGAGATGATCACCATCCGACACGCTGAGCAACGCGGAACAACAAACCTCGGCTGGCTTGACAGCCGGCACAGCTTCAGCTTCGGGCGATACCACGATCCGGAGCACGTTGGCATCGGCCCACTGCTGGTCATCAATGACGATCGCGTTGCGCCGGGAGGCGGGTTTCCCGAGCACCCCCACCGCGACATGGAGATCATCAGCTACGTCGTGGATGGCGCACTCGCGCACAAGGACAGCGCGGGCAACGAGAGCGTGCTCCGCCGCGGTGCGGTCCAGCGGATGACCGCCGGAAGCGGCATCCGCCACAGCGAATACAACGGGAGCTCGGACGAGCCCGTGCGATTCCTGCAGATCTGGATCGCACCGGAGCAAAGCGGGCTCGAGCCCAGCTACGAGGACCTTGAGGTCAGCCCACACGACACGCCGAACGAGCTCCGAGAGATCGCGTCGCGTTCCGGCAACGGCGCCCGCATCGCCCAGGACGCGTCGATACACGCGTCGGTGCTCGAGGCGGGCCGGAGCCTGACCGTCGCGATCGGTGAGGATCGCCGTGCGTGGGTTCAGGTCGTCACCGGGGATCTATTGGTTGGCGACAGCAAGCTCTCCGAGGGCGATGGCGCGCTCGTTGAATCCGAACCAACGCTGGATCTATCGACCTCCGAGGGCGCGGAGTTCCTGGTCTTTGATCTGCCAGGTTCCTGAGCACGCACGAGGGAATGCCGAGGGCGAATAGCTCACGATATTGACGATTTCTCAACCACGCTCGAACACACACGCATGTACCGCGTTATGAAAAGGGGACACAACAGATGAGCACGGCAACCACAACCGTCACAGATGCATTTCGCGATCTTCTGAGCAAGCTTCAGTCGGGCGAGATTCTCGACGCGTTCGGACAGCACTACGCCCCCAACGTTGAGATGACCGAAGGTACTGGCCAGACGACTTCCGGATTCGAGGCGAACCTCGAGCGAGAGAAGCAGTTCCTCGCCAGCGTCAAGGAATGGAAGAGCCTGACGGTCCAAGCCACAGCGATCAACGACGAAGGCAACGGCAACGGCGCCACGTTCATCGAGTACAGCTTCGACTTCATCAACACCGACGAACAGCCAGTCCACTACGAGCAGGTCGCGCGACAGACATGGTCGGGCGGCAAGATCATCAGCGAACGCTTCTACTACAACGCGGGCTGAATCAGCCAGACATCACGAGCCCCCCTCTGAGACGCCGGAGCGTTCGCCCACACGGGCCGCTCCGGCGTCGTTTTCTTCTGATCGCTCATCCGCCGCCTGGGCCGGGCTTCTCGTTTGGGTTCCCGCGTTTGTCGAGCGAGCGTCCACGGATCACCGCGCCCTTGCCGAATCGGTCCGCGATGGCGTCGAGCGCCTCGTCTGGGCCGACTCCTCACGATCGAAAAGCCCCATCTGTCCCGTTCCCGCCCTGGATAAAGAGCCCAGTGTTGCGCCGATGAGCCTGACGGGCCTGAACCCGGAAGACACCCATGCGTCGAAGAGCCGCTCGGCAGCCGCCCAAAGCGTGTCGGTGTCCGAGCTGGGCTCAGCGAGGGTCTCCGAGCGGGTCACGGTCTCGAAGTCGCCGAACCTGATCTTGACGGTAACGGTCCGCGCTACACGGCCCTTGCGCCTGAGCCGACGCGAGGCCTGCTCGACGTGGGCGCTCAATGCCGAGCGAACATCGGTTGGATCTTCGAGGTCCTCGCTGAAGGTCTGCTCGTGCCCGACACTCTTGGCCTCATGGTCGGGCGTAACGGTCCGCCCACCCTCTCCGACTGCGAGCTGCGCGAGCCGGACGCCGTATGTTCCGAGTTTCGAGTTGAGCACGCCGGGCGGGACCCTTCGCAGGTCACCGATGGTGCGTACACCGAGTGCCCTAAGCGTGTGCGCAGCGCTGCGGCCAACCCCCGGCAGACTCGTCACAGGCATCGGTGCAAGCAGAGACGAAGCTTCACCCGGCGCAATGACACGCAGCCCATCGGGCTTGTCCATATCGCTAGCGAGCTTCGCAAGAAATGTGTTCGGCGCGACACCGACCGATGCGATAAGACCAGTCTCATCTTTGATCTCACGCTTGATCTTCTGCGCGATCGTGCGTCCATCGCCCAGCAAGCGCAGGCTACCGGTCGCATCAAGAAACCCCTCATCGATGCCCAACGGCTCAACAACGGGCGTGACACGCTCGAGTATCTCAAACACACGATCGGACAGCGCTCGATAGCGACGACCTCGCGGCTTCGCAACGATCGCATGGGGACAGAGACGGAGCGCCGTTGCCATCGGCATCGCGCTGCGGCAACCGAACGTTCGCGCTTCGTAGCTCGCTGCAGCAACAACGCCGCGTCGACCCGAACCGCCAACAAGGACGGGCTTACCGCGCAGGCCCGGATCGTCGAGCTGCTCGACGGACGCGAAGAAGGCGTCCATATCGACGTGCAGGATGGTGCGCTCAGGATCCATTGTCACACACAGTGTGCGCACCGCAAAACATTTCTTCTCGTGCGAACAAGGAAGTTGGTGCGTACGTACCACTGTGCATGTCCTGTGTCGTGCCTCGTTCGAGGCGTTGAACACGGGAGCAGCTTGTGGGGCGGCGACGCTTCATCGCCGCGACTGCTTTTCTTAGCCCCGCCGTCCGTCGGACGCGTACCGCCGGGCGGTCCGGGGCAACCAGGTGACTGTGCCGGTCAGCGCCCGCAACGTGGGGGCGCGGAGTCCGGTGGGGCACCGGGTCAAGGCCAGATGGAGGGAGTGGCGCGCCGGAGCCGCCCATTGGGGCGCGCTTTGTGCCGGTGCTGTGTCTGCGTCCCGCTGCGACGAGAGAGAGCAGCGCCCCGCAAAGGCCTTGCCCGGTGTTCCCCGCCGAGATGATCGGGACGAGGTCGAGGTCGTCTGAGGACAGGGCGGACCCGCCCGGGTTGTTCGACCGGGCGGGCCGACCCTTTACTATTTCAAGACTCTGGCGGAGCACCGGAGGGATCCGGGGCCCTAGCCGGGACGGACTGGCTTCGGATGCCAGCGGGCCGTACGCTTAGTGGCTCGAACCGGGCCGGGAGTCCCGGGCCAGAACGAGCAGCCGGGCTGCGGACCCTCCGCCCTCCGATGAGGCCGCGGGGATCGCCTCACCCGAGAGCACCACAGTGCCGCGTGCCGAGCAGGCCGTCGGCGACCGTCAGCACCGAGCCGGAGCCCACCGATGGCGAAGATGTTCTACACGCTCGAGGAAGCCGCCGAACGCCTTACCAAGTCTGAGGACGAGCTCCGCCAGATGGCCGAGCGGGGCGAGCTTCAAGAGTTTCGCGACGGCGACCGCCTGATGTTCAAGCGTGACCAGATCGACCTGCTCGCGGATGACGGCGGCGTGGGCGACGCGGAAGGCACCGACGAGATCCTGGGCCTCGCCGACTCGGGCGAGCTGTCTCCAATGAGCTTCAGTGATGATTCTGCAACCTCGAGCGGGCTAGACCTTGGTGACGCTGGACAGGGCGACGATCTCGGGCTCGAACAATCGGGCAGCATGATCGGTCTCGCCGACTCTGCGATGGTCGACGAGCCCATCTCGGAACTCACGGGTGATATCGGTGGTGCAAGCCAGAGCGGTATCGCGCTCGATGCGTCGGGTGGATTCGGCAGCGGCCTGGGCGAACAGCAAGACCAAACAGGCATCAGCATCTTCGATGCCGACGACACCGAGGACGTCGATCCTTCGGCTCAGACCAACGTCGAGGCAGGCATCGAGACGCCCGACTTTGTCACGGACTCCGGCGCAAGCGGTTCGGGCTCGGGCCTGCTCGACCTTACCCGCGAGAGCGATGACACCAGCCTCGGTGCCGACCTGCTCGAGGACGTCTATGGCGGGAGCGAGGCCGAGGACGCCAGCGATGACACCATTCCTGCGGGCCAAGACTCGAGCCTCTTCGAATCGACCCCTGAGACAGAAGGCGATCTCGATCGGCCTGATCTCGTGCCCACCGCGGTCGAGCACTACGACGGCGTGGGCTCTGCGCTCGTCGGTGGCCTGAGCCTCGGCATGATCGTCGCGCTCGTCGGGGCGATGCTCTTTGTCATCACCGGCGAGATCAGCGCCGGAGGTATGACCTCAAGTGGCCTCGTCGGCGAGATGGTCGAGGTCATGCAGGGCTTCTGGTGGGCTGTGGCAGCGCTCGGCGGCGTGGTCGCGGTCCTCGGAATCGGGATCCTGTTCCCGATCATGAAGGGCAACGACTAAGCAGCTTCAGCTACCCCGAGGCGAGTTTGCATCAAGCCGTCCCGGCGCTGAACGACCTGACCTCGGCGCATCCCCCAGGAACGCCAACAGATCGAAGCAATTCTGTTCGTGCATAGAGCAGCCTGGGGCGATCCCGAGAGAGACTAACCGTCACCGAGCAGAGAGAGCCTTCATCTTCCGATGTCGGCGGGATGTCTGCGTGAAGCAGACCCCGCTCGGCGTCGAAACGCCAGGACGTACCGGTTTCGACCGCCCGCAACCGCCTGGTGGCGCCGAACCGATCGACGATATCTGCCGTGCTGGGCCCTCGCGTTGCCAGGGTCCAGGTGAGCTCGATCGGGCCCCGCTCCGCGACGAACGGGGCACGATCGAGCAACCACGTGACTCGCACGTGCTCAACGCCCAGTGGCGTACCCAAACCCGCAAGGTACAGCGGCTCAGAGGATCCGGTCGTCATGCGCCGCCCTCCGCAGCGCGCTTGCCGGTACCCATCGTCTTGCTCAGCAAGGTCGCCGCGGTCTGAAGCCCCTTGCCGGTCGGACTGACAAAGCGGCGACCCACGCTGTCCGCGGTCTCCAAGAACCCCAGGAGCGCATCGAGGCGCTGCGCATGATCGCGAACAGCCTCAGGGGACTTGCGATCAACCGGTGTCATATCGCGGATCTCGTGGAGACTCACAAGCAGCGGATCGACCTCACGCTTCATGCGCTCGCGCAGGATCGCGCGGAACATGGCCCACACATCCAGCTCCGCCTGAAAATACTCCTTGCGATCACCGCGCTTGTGCGAGCGGTAGACAACACCCCAATCGACGAGCGCGCGCACCGACATCGATGCATTGCCACGGCTGATCTCGAGACGCTCCATCACGTCGTCGGTGTTCAGTGGCTCGCCGGTCACAAACAAGAGCGCGTGGACCTCGGCCATCGTGCGGCTGATCCCCCACGCGCTGCCCATCTGCCCCCAGACAGCGACGAAACGGGCCTGGGCCTCGACGAGTGCTTCAGGGTGGCTAGGACGTGGGGGCATACGCCTTGAGTATCCGACGCGGAGCCTTCGACATCCATAGTGATTTCAGAAAACTTTGAAAATCAAAACCCCGGCATACACGGGCGTGACTCGCCTCGTGCCTGCCCTACCTCGAAGACAAGGGGTTAATTGCCCAATTATTTGGGCGGAGAAAAAAGAGGCGGCGAGGCGCCGAAGCACCACCGCCGCCTTTCCGGGGGCAGAGAATGTGGATCAATATCAAGATGATACCATCCCAAATGGCATCGACGTGCTGTGCGTAGAAAACGGATGAAAATAGCCCGATTGATGCAGATAGCTGTCAATACAGTGTTTCGGCGCTTCCCACCACCCCGAGAAGGACACTGATCACCCCGTTGAGGGTAAAGAAAGCAAGGGGTAGACCCCGCAGCCCCTGACGGCTTACGACCACATGCTCCAGCACAAGAAGCGCCGCCGCGAAGATCACTGCACCACCAAAGAAGACGCCTAACCGCGGATCGACTCGCCAGGCCATTGCAAGGGAGAAGACAGCTCCCAGATGCATCGCACGGCTCATCCAGACAGCGCCCCTGGCACCGTGAGCCGCGGGGATGCTGTGGAGCCCGCGATCGCGATCGAAGACCTCGTCCTGTAACGCGTAGAGCACGTCGAAACCCGCGACCCAAAGCATGACCATTCCCGCGAGCCACCAGATGGCCTCGGTGTCCAGGAGCGCTTCGGGCCGAACAGCGATCGCCGCGGCGATCGGGCTTGCCGCGAGCGCACCACCAAGGAACAGGTGGCACCACCGGGTGAATCTCTTCGTGATTGAGTAAAACGCGATCCAGGCGAGCACAGGAATGCCGAAGGCCAGGGGCCACGGGTTGTCGAGCAACGCCCAAAAGAGCGCACAGACCGCGAGAAAGAGACCCGCACAGCCGACGGCCACGGCCCAGGCCTCGCGCTCCGACACACGGCCCGATGCGACGGCGCGCCCAGCCGTCCTCGGGTTGGCCACATCGATCCGTGCATCGACAATCCGGTTGACAAGCATGGCCCAGGTTCTGGCGAAGAACATGCATGCGACCACGAGCACGAGTTGGACACCTGTCCAGATCAGCCCGGCGTCCGGATCTCGCGCGAGGAAGACCGCGAGCACCGCGAACGGCATCGCGAAGACCGTATGGGCGAGCTTGATGTCGCCAAGGACCCCGGCGACAGCCCTCCACGGGCCCGGCGGCTGTGTAAGGGTGGATTCGGAGGTCACGCGCGAGGATAGGGCGCGGGGCGGATCAGGCCCGAAGCCCCGTGGTTGACCGCGATTTAGCGCTGCATATCATCATCGCTCGCTCGGGCCGCAGGGCCGGGCTGTTCGTGCCGCTGTAGCTCAGTGGTAGAGCGCACCCTTGGTAAGGGTGAGGTCGAGGGTTCAAATCCCTCCAGCGGCTTGTGCGGCCCGCACAGGCGTCGTTCGGTCATGACCGCGTGGTGGTCTTGTCGGACGCTGCGTTCGGGCTGGGTTGGAATGGGAGCGTCGCTCCGTCTGGTATCCAGGCAGGAACGGCGCGAGAACTGGCTTTTGTTTACGTCCCCTGCGAGGGGATCGTCGCCCAACGAGCGATCCGCTCGGCAAAGGCGGAAGAAATGTTGGAGGTAGTCCGCGATGGCTAAAGGTACTTTCGAGAGGACGAAGCCGCACGTCAACGTGGGCACCATCGGTCACATTGACCACGGCAAGAGCACGCTGACCGCGGCGCTCGTCGCCCGCGCTGCTGCCAAGGGGCTGAGCGAGGGCAAGAGCTACGCCGAGATCACCAAGGGCGGTACCGTCCGTGACTCGAACAAGACGGTGACGATCCACTCGTCTCACGTGGAGTACGAGACCGAGGGCCGGCACTACGCCCACGTGGACTGTCCGGGCCACGCCGACTTCGTCAAGAACATGATTACCGGTGCCGCTCAGATGGACGGCGCCATCCTCGTTGTCGCGGCCGACTCGGGCCCGATGCCCCAGACCCGCGAGCACGTGCTGCTCGCTCGTCAGGTGGGCGTCCCCTACATCGTCGTGTTCATGAACAAGGTCGACCTTGTGGACGATGAAGAGCTCGTCGAGCTCGTCGAGATGGAGATCCGCGAGCTGCTCGACAAGTACGAGTTCCCGGGCGACGACACCCCGCTGGTGAAGGGGCAGTCGAAGGCCGCTCTCGAGAACCCGGGCGACGACAGCATCTGCGCCCCGATCGATGAGCTGTTCGACGCCCTCGATAGCTACATCCCCGAGCCCGAGCGTGAGGACGACAAGCCGTTCCTCCTCGCGGTTGAGGATGTCTTCTCGATCAAGGGTCGTGGTACCGTCGCGACCGGCCGTATCGAGCGTGGCGTCGTCAAGGTCGGCGATGAGGCCGAGATCGTCGGTCTGGCCAAGGAGAGCAACAAGACGACCATCACGGGCGTCGAGATGTTCCAGAAGACCCTCGACGAGGGCCGCGCCGGCGACAACGTGGGTGTCCTGATGCGTGGTGTCGAGAAGAACGACATCAGCCGCGGGCAGGTGATCTGCAAGCCGGGCAGCATCCAGCCGCACACCAAGTTCAAGGGCCAGGTCTACGTGCTGACCAAGGAAGAGGGCGGTCGTCACACCCCGTTCTTCAGCAACTACCGCCCGCAGTTCTACATGCGGACCACGGACGTGACGGGCTCGATCAAGCTCCTGGGCGGCGCCGAGATGTGCATGCCGGGCGACAACGTCGAGCTCGAGGTTGACCTGATGGACAAGCCGGTCGCGATGGAGCCAGGCCTCCGCTTCGCGGTTCGTGAGGGCGGCCGGACCATCGGTTCCGGCACGGTCACCGAAATCATCGAATGACCTTGCACTGAGGGCTTCCGGGCTCTCGACCCAGGCCTAGGCCGGGCTATGATTTGCCAGTTCGCCGGCCCGGGACCGCTTGGTCCCGGGCCGGTTTTCGCAGGGATTGGTCCTCGTCCGATGGGCAGGAGCCTCCCTACCATCCCCGCCCACCGGATCGCCCGGGAGTGTGACTCCGGGGGGCTTGAGAACGCAGGATTTACACGCTCCGGGCGAGGCCTGGGGAGGAGGCCGCGATGGCCAAGAAGAAGACGATGGCGCGGGAGTACGTCTGGCTCCAGTGCACCGAGTGCGGCGACCTCAACTACCGCACCCAGATCAACGTCAAGGGCGGTATCGACGAGAAGATCAAGGAGGGCATGAAGAAGTACAGCCCCCGTCTCCGTCGTCACACGCTGCACAAGATCAAGCGGAAGTGACCCGGGTCGCCGGCCTATGCCGGCGATGGCTTCGCGATCGAAGCCTGTGGTTCGCACGCGATCTGTAACGGCAGTAGCTCAGTTGGTAGAGCAGTGGATTCCAAATCCACCGGTCGAGGGTTCGAGTCCTTCCTGCCGTGTTCTTTGTTCGGAGCGGCGCGCCAGCGAGGGCGCGTCGGCCGATGCCGGAACAGGACGGTGAGCATCCCGTGAGTTGGATCTACAAGCCGAGTCAGGGCTACTGGACGAGAGCGATGACCGCGGTATTCGCGGGCGCGCTCACGCTGTCGATGGCCGTCTGGGCGTACAACCAGGCAGCGCTGCTGCCGCTGCCCACACCCTCCTATCGCATCAGCCTCGGCGCGATCGAGGGGGGTACCCCGCAGGTTGGCGATACCGTGACCCTGATCGATACGGGCGTCGATCCCGTGGAAAACATGGGAACGGGCGTCGTCGAAGAGTTTGACCCATCGGGCGATGGCCGCGGCGACGCGTTGATCGGTCAGTTTGCATTCGTAAGCGAAACGACCGATCCATCGGTCACGGGCCGCGTGGAGACACTCGAGGGGGCTTCCAACGAGTTCCGGGCCTCGGTGATCGGCAACCCGCGGGGCGTTGAAGCGGTGAACCGCCAGGCGGTGCAGAGCGGCGTTGCGGTCATTGCGCTTATGGCGGGCGCGCTGGCGACGCTGATGCTGGTTGGGCGCCGGAAGCGTTCGGCGGAGTTCCTGATCAACACCGACGGCGAGATGAAGAAGGTCAACTGGTCCACAAAGCGTGAGATCTACGGCTCGACGGTCGTCGTGATCGTCGCCACCTTCTTGATCGCGGGCATCCTGTTCACCATCGATTACGGCTTTAGCTGGGTCTTCCGCCAGGTGGGCGTCCTGGACGTCTAATCACGCCGGGCTAGACCGGCGGGACGGGCAACACACGCATGAGCGACGAGCAGATCAATCACGACACGCCCGAGACGGCGGCTCATACCGCGGACCAGGAGCAGGCCACGGAGGCTGCACCGAGCGTCGAGTCACACGCGCCTGTGCAGCAGTCGGAGCCAAGGCCCGACGCGCTCGACGGCAAGCCCGACGAGAAGTCGGACGTGATCACCGACGAAGACGACCTGCGTCGAGGCGACATGGACTGGTTCGTCCTCCGCGTCGCGTCTAACAAGGAAAACTCGGTCCGCGAGACACTGCTCCGCAAGGTGCAGATCGAGGGGATGGAGCACTACATCGGGCGGATCCTCGTTCCAACCGAGAAGACCAAGACGATCAAAGGCGGCAAGCAGAAGATCACCGAAACCAAGCTCTACCCGGGTTACGTGTTCGTCGAGATGCAGCTCGAAGACGACGGCCGCATCCCGCAGGACGTGTTCTTCCTGATCAAGGAGACCACGGGCGTGGGCGACTTCGTCGGCACTGCAGGCCGGCCCACCCCAATGCAGGAGCACGAGATCGAGCGGATGCTGCTCGACAGCCGCAAGCCCGACGACGAGCCCACCATCCGTCTCACCTTCGAGAAGGGCGAGGCCGTCACGATCACCGAGGGCCCGTTCGAGGGCTACGAGGGCACCGTGGACGAGCTCAACCCAGAGAAGGGCGAGGTCACGGTCCTGGTCACGATCTTCGGCCGCCAGGCTCCGATCAACCTGGAAGAGTGGCAGATCGCGAAAGCCGACGAGGTCTGATAGACCTGTCCAGAGGCTCCTGGGATTCGCGTCACGTGAAACCCGGCATCATCAGGTGAAAACCCGAAAACCCGGGCCCTCTGTCCCGGAACAATGTTCTATGGGCGCAGGGTCAGCTTGCGCCAACCCAGCGCCGCCAACGACGGCGGCGGGAACGGGAGCCTCACGATGGCAGCGGAGCACGACAGGGACGGGTTCGAGGAGCTGGCAAAGCGGCCCCCCTCCAAGGCGAAGAAGGTCTTCTTTTGGACGATCGTGATCTTCTTCACGGTGCTGATCACGCCTTTCGTTCTCGTCGTGCTGTTCGGGCCCTCCGTCGCGGCCAGCGCCGTGCCCGGAATCATCCGCTCGGCGAGCGAGGACATCGACGGCACCCTCGAGGTAGACACGGTCAAGCTGAGCTGGTTCGACGGCGCTGAGCTCGATGGGCTGCGCCTGCTCGACACCGATGGTTCGGTCATCGGACGGTTCGACGCACACACGAATCGTGGCATCCTCTCGTTCCTCAAAGACCCCAACGACCTTGGGGAGCTGCGCCTGAGCGGTGAGCTGAACCTGATCCGCGAACAGGACGGGCGCTTTAACCTGGAACGAGTCCTGAACATCCCCGCAAATGGAAGCGGTTTCAGCAACGGGCCCGTAAAGCCCGAGTACAGCTATGAGCCGCCAAACGGTGGCGGCGCGGATATCCGCATCGGCGATGCAGAGTTCGACATCCCAGTCGATGTGCGCCTGCTTGCCAAAGACATCATCGTGCGTATCAAGGACCCAGAGCTGCTCGAAGCAACCGGGGGCCGATTCGATGCGTTCGCGTTCGAGGGCGTGACAATCGACCTCGAAGCGAGCCGGGACGGGTCGGGCAAGGCCGAGCTGCTGTTCCCGTACGCGCTCACCGGCACGGAGAACGCGTCGGGCCAGATAGAGCTGTCGTCGCGCACCGACTCGAACGGCGTAATCACGAGCAACGCGGTGCTTGAGGGGGACCTGCTCAGCGGTTCGTTTAGAGTGATCGTCGATCAGGACAGGCTCTGGCTGAGCGAGCCAGGTGCGCTAACCGTCTCGCCCATATTGACCGGTTGGCTGTCGGAGCTGGACGATCGCCTCCGATTCGAATCGGCGCCGATGATCGAGGCCTCAATCCCGACGCTGAGCGTGCCGCATGACGAGCCGCACCTCGCGGCGATGGATGCCTCGATCCGCATTGGCCCTTCGACGGGCATGCTGACCATCGAGGAGAACGGACAGCCCGATACGCCGTTCGACGTGTCGCTCGTGACCATGCACTTGGTCGTGGATCCGGAGCGTGGCACGCTTCGGCTCACGGGCGACGGCTCGGCGCGGGTCGATGGGCGCTCGGCCGGCGCGTTCACGGCGGACTTCACGGTGGCCGAGATTGTCGATCCCTCGGGTTTGCTGGTGCCGAAGTCCGTCGAGGGCGGGATCAGCATCGATGGCGTTGCCTCGCCGCTGCTGCAGGCGTTTCTATCCGAAGATGCCCCGGACCTCGAAGCGTTGGTCGGGCCCGAGTTCGCCATAGGGATCGAGACGGAGACCGAGCGTGACAGCGGCGACATTTTCGCCGACATCGCGATCAGGAGCCTGCATGCACGTGCGAATGCACCGCTCAGGTTGACCGAGACCGCGATCAACGCCACCGGCGACATCGAGATCGAGCACGAGAACCTGGGGGCCGCGCTGGCGCTGCTGCTTGAGCCTGATTTGCTTGAGACGCTCGATCTAGAGCCGATCGGCAAGGGATCAGTGACGGTCAAGGACTTCGCGGTCGGGATGAAACTCGAGCCGCGTCGCGCGGACCTCGCATCGATGGAAGCCGACATCAACGTCGAGGCACGCGAGCTCTCGATCTCACCAACCGAGTTGGGCCCAACGCAGGTGCCAGAACTGAGCCTTGACCTGATGGTCAGGCCCGATGAGCGGATCGCGGTCCGCTCGGGTGGTGAAGCGAGGTTGCCGAATGCCGTGGTGACACTGGTCGCGGACGTGGAGCTAGCCTCGCTTGGTCAGCTGCTCGAAGACGACGACCTCCGCCCGAGCGGACAGATCGAGATCAGTGGTCTTCCTTCGAGACTCGCGGGCCTTGCCGAAGCATCACTTGGTGAGTTGGTCCCAAACCTCGTCGGGACCGAGCTTGGTCTGACGCTCGCTATGGAGGACCGCGGCGCGGGGCAGACAGACATTGAGGCGAACGTGGAATCGCCGGGGCTTTCGGCGAGGGCGTGGGCCAGCGTCCGTGGTCGGCCGACGGCGCCCGAAGCGGTCGAGATCGACGGTGCGACCGCCACGCTTGCGCTCACGGATCCCTCGGTGGAGGCATTGACGCGCGGCACGGGGATCGAAGCGTTGCTCGAGCGGCCGGCAACAGTCGATATCACGATCGAACCCATGACGATCGCCCTCGACGGGACCGAGGTTGCCAACTTCAACGCGAGACTCGAATCCGACCTCGCGCTCTCGTCGCTCTCGCTCCCAAATGACAAGGGCCGGCGTGAGATGGGCTCGGTCTCTCTGACGTCCAGCATGACAGTGAACGCGAACACAGCCGGTCCCATCGATGCCCGCCTAACCGCGGAGATCGATGCGGGCGGTGCAACCGGGACGCTGATCGGCGAACTCACTCGGAGCGGTGAGCGTGATGATCGAATCGATGCACGCCTCGAGCTGCGTGATCTCCCAACCGAGCCCGCTGCGGGCCTCGCGGGCATCATGGATGCCGCGTTGCTCTCAGCACTGCTCGGCGAATCGGCTTCGCTCCAGATCGAGACCAGCTTTGATCCAATTCAGGGCCTTCCAGAGGGCGGCCGACTGTCCATCGACTCACCCAATCTGCGGACGCGCTCGCCTGTTGAAGTAACCGTCACGAACGGTATCGCGCAGTTGGCCGAGCCCGCGGTGATCGAAGGCACGATCACTCAGTCACTGCTCGACGCGCTCGGCAGCGGCGACAATCCCGATGCGACCCGGCTCGCCGCAGCGGCCGAGTACAACCTTGGCATAGACATGCTCTCGATCGCGGTCGATGGGCGTGAGCCCTTCGCTCCGGGCACCGGCCCGCTCCGGATCTCGCTGTCCTCGCCAGGCATCGGTGTGCTATCGCGCTACGGCGCCGAGGCCGGCCTCGATCGGTTCGATCTGGAGTTCGAGCGGCTCGCGGCCAGCCCCACCGATGCCGCGATCTCGCTCAAGGCCATCGGGCGTGAGGGTGGCGAAGAAGCGCCGATCACGTTCGAGGGCGCGATCGGCGACCTGTTCGGTCAGGCGGGCGACCTGAGGCCTCGGCTCGCGGTGATCGACGGCGCCCTCCGCGCCCCGGCGCTCCCGGTCGCGGTGCTCGATGCTTTCATGGGTGCCGACGGACGCATCGCGGAGCTGCTCGGGCCGAACGCCGAGTTGGTGGGTCAGTTCGATGCGCTCTCGGCGACACGCGGTTCGCTCGAGATCGAGCTCCAAAGTCCTCGCACGTCGGTCCGGATCGCGGGCTCAGTTCGCGATGGGCTGCTCGAACTGACTGGCGACAGCGGGATGGATCAACGGATAGTAACGGCAGCGATGGGCCGCATGATCACACGCGACTTTCCGGCGCTGCCCACGATCGAGAAGACCGCTGCGCACCAGCCCGCGACGGTTCAGCCGGCCTCGCTACGCGTCCCGCTGGACGGGGAGCCCGCGCGGCTGAACGGCACACTGCGCATCGACCCGGGCGTGGCGTTGCTCACGCGGTCCGATCGGCTGGCGAGCGTACTGAATCTGCCCCAAACGACCAACGTGGGCGAGCGGCTCGAGCCCGTCGATCTGCTCTTCAACAACGGCGTGATGCACATCCCGCGTTACACAATCCCGCTTGGCGAGTTTGACATCGTGATCGAAGGCACGCATGACCTCGTCACCAGCGAGCTGGACCTCACACTCTGGGCCCCGCTGGGAAGCCTGACAGACGAGGCCGCTGGCGAGCTGAACCTTGGCCTTGGCGGTGCGTTCGCGAAGATCGCCGGCGCGACCATAAAAGAAGCGACAATGGTTCCCATCCGGTTCAAGGGCCCCTCTTCCAGCCCGAGCATCAAGGTGGACGTGGGCGAGCTCGTTGAGTCGCTTCCGGGCCGCATCATCGATGACAGCATCATCGAGCGCGGCATCGACGGCCTGCTCAACGGAATCCGCTAGGCGTCGCGTTCGACTAGCACGAACGAGCGCTCCGCGTAGAGCTCATCGATCTTCGAACGGAAACCCGCCGAACCGTCGAGATCGAGGCCGCACGCGACCAGCAGCTCAACCATGCCCTCGGAGTCCGCGACCGAGACGTGCTCGCGGCCCACGCGGGGACGATCCGTGTTTGTGCCGGCCTGCACGGCGTCCAGGTCGGCCATGTTGTGGTAGTTGCCGAGGGGGAGACACACACAGGTCGCCTCGTACCCGAAGCCGGTGAACACACTCGCTTCGCACGCACCACCCGCCATCAGCTTGCGTTGCCACCGCCAGCCCGAGTCGTCGCGCTTCTGCGTGCTAAGAGGTTCGGCGGGTTTGCCGGCGAGCGCCTTCGCTCGTTCGCCGACGGCCGCCGTCAGACCCGGACTGAACACGCTGATGCGATCACCTACGCGCAAGATGGGCCCGCCACCGATCGGCGAATCGGCAAACGACCGGCTGGTTTCGAGCACGATCACGCGTGATTCATTCGGCAGGCTCCCTTCGCGGCACGCGCCGATCGCGCCGATGAAGCCGATCTCCTCAGCGCGGGTAAAGAGCAGACGCACACCCGAGCTGGCATTCTGATCAAGCAACGCCTCCATCGCGCTCATGGCGCCGGCAACGCTCGCGAGGTTGTCGCACGCGTGGGTCCAGATGACCCCATCACTATCGATCTCGGGCGGATCGAAGCACCATCGCCCGATGTCTCCTGCCGCCAGCGCTTCGGTTTCCTCGGTGAGTTCGACCTCGTACCGCTTGGCGATCTTGTCTTCGCCCTCGATTTTGGAGATGATTCTCCCGGGGATGGGGCGCTCGCCGCGCTCGTCAGACTTCTCGTAGAACTCGACCGCCGCATCGTCGAAGTAGTCGTCCATCACGCCGCCCCGGAAGGCGACCTGAAGGGTCGCGGGCCCGAGCACACGCTCAACTACGAATGCAGGATGGTCGAGGTGTGCCTCGATGACAAGCGGTACCGCACTCGTGTCGCCCGCCGCCTTGATATGGATGTTTCCCGACGAATCCCGCGAGAGTTCGAGCCCGGAGAGCTGCGCCGCCCACGCCTCGACGTACCGCTCGACGCGACCCTCGCGGCCCGCCGCGGTCGGCAGGCTCGTCAGCTCAAGTAATCGGCGGCGGTGGTCGGCCCGCTGGGTCTCGCTGAGGCGGAACGGGATCTTGGCCTCTGTACTCTGCTGGGACATGATCCAATCCTACGTCGGAGGTCGGCGGCGGCGGCACGCCATGCACGACGATGGGCCTGACACCCGGCCCATCGCCCTGGGTCACGAGGATGAACTCTCCCCTGATCGCGCTCTGCGTCTCATCGCGGATCGCCTTCTTCACACGCCATATTGCGATGGCGTACAACACGATCGCAGCAATGGGCCCGACGTAGATGCACGATCCGAAGATGTACACCACGGGAATGAGCCAGATGCACAGGCCCAGGTACTTGTCGATGTCGTAGGCCGGGATGCGGCGCATCAGCCACCGTGCATAGACCAGCGAGCCGAAAAAGAAAAGACCCAGGCCGATGAACATGAGCCCATAGGTCACCAAGATCATCGACAAGAATCCGAAGCCTGGTCCGCCGCCACCGCCGTACCCAACGGCCATCACCATCGCGCCGACCATACCGAGCAACGGCATCAATAGGCACATGACCCCGATGCGCGTGATCAGCCTCGAGGCAGGCTTGGGCAACCCATCCTGGGGTGTCGTGAGCTGCCACCAACCAACATAGAAGGCGACATAGGCAACGAGCCCACCGCCAATCAGAAGAACCGCCGCGGTGATGCCCACGATCATCGACATAGTCTGGCTTGCGGCGCTGGACAGGAACATCATGAACATCATGCCGTAGCCGAGGACGGCCGCCGCGATGCCGATCAGCGGTGCCCAGAACACCCGTGCCGCACCGCGCGAGAGCTTTTTCAGGATCGGTAGAGGCGCGTTCCGGAGTCGGTATGGATCCATCGCAAGAGCGAGCGGCGCAGCGCATTCTGGGCAAACATCGGTCGGGAACAGCCCCGCGGCGTCGTATCCACACTTTGGACAGAGCGCACCCGGGCGCATCGGCTCTGGCGAGGGCGGCGGCGCAGGCGGTGGAGGTGCCTCTTCTGGGGCGAGTTCATAAGGCTCGGACTGACCAGGCTCTGGCATGTCCGGTTCGCGCTGATCCATCGGCCCCCACCGGTATCCGCTCTGCGGTTCGGGACGGAGCTTACACGGAAGCCGCGCGGCGCCTGATGTGTCTGCCGACCGCATAAACGGATGCCAACCAGAGGAACGAGGCAAGATACGGGCCTATACCGAGCAGCACAGCGCCGAAGATTGCGACGATCGGAATGGTTGCCGCCATTCCGTCCATGACTTCTGCCAAACCGCGCTTATCACCATCTCGAAACAGCAGCGCGTTCATATAGAGCATGACCGCTGATGCGAATGTGAGGAAGGCTGCCGGAACCAGCAGCAGGAACAGCACACCGCCCGGGTATCTGCTCATCAACATCGTGATACCGATCGCGCCAATGACCACGAACGGGCACACACGGATGCACTTTGCGGAGTTCCGCAAACGCTGACCCAACGGCGGCACGGTAAGCCTGAACCCACCCACCGCCATTGCGACACATCCTGAAACAAGCAAAACCCCGAACGCGGCGACGAAGGCTGGTGGAGGGCCGAACCCAAACAGCGGCTGCCCGAACCAGTCAAAGATCAGCATGGCCGCGGCCGCATACGCCGGCGTGCAGGCCGCAAGCCCACCCCAGAAGAGCAAACGGCAGCCCTGGATGACTGCGCGGCGTCGGCGCGGGAGCCACAGGGCCGCGTCTAAACCCCGGTCATCGGCGATACGGGTTGACGCGCACTCCGGGCACGGCGCCGCATCATCAAGACCGGTCCGTTCGTACCCACACCCGGCACAGCGAGCAGTCTGTTGGGGTCGCTCATCCATGATCGCGTAGACGGTTCCTCACTCGATTAGCCGAACCCAATACCTGGTTGGGAAACAAGGAGCAGGCGGTTACCCTCATTGACGAAGGAGAGGAATCCATGGTTCACCACATTCGATACTCAGCTTTGGCCGCCGCGAGCCTCGCGGCATTCGCTGTCCCGGCCGCCGCCCAGACCGCCCCGATCATCTATCAGGGGGTTCTCGAAGGCCCCGGCGGGCTGCTTGAGGGGGTTTACGATCTCCGTTTCGAGCTCTTTACGAACGAGACTGGCGGCGTGCCGCTGAGCACGATCCCCGACCTCGAGGATGTGGAAGTGAACGGGGGCCTCATTAACGTACCGCTCCCTTTTCCATCGAGCGTTTTCACCGGCACGACTCGGTTCCTGGAGATCGGGGTGCGCCCGGGAGCCGAGACCGGAGCCTTTGAAACACTGACGCCCCGGCAGGCCATCGGGAACGCGCCGCAGGCGCTCTTTGCGCCTCAAAGCCAAACGCCTCCATCCCCTGAAGAACCCGAGATCCTGAGCGGGATCCCTGACGGATTCGAGGGGGACTACAAGCTCGTCACAACAGCCGGAACGTTCACCGATCTGGGTTTTATCGATCCGATCGAGGTGATGTTCGCACCTGGGCCTATGGCGACCGGCTTGACCGTTGTGGCACAAATCGGACGCATCTTTGATGGCAATCCCGGCTTTGCTGAACTCGTTTCAACCAGTCCGTTTTCCCAGGTCGATCTGTCGATCGGGGTGACGGACGGGGCGGACACAGACTCGATCGATCTGCTGGCCGGAGAAATCGAGAGCTATGAGGTCGTCTTCTCAGATGATGGGGGTGCCGCCGAGCTGCTCACGATTTCATTTAGAACCATTGCGATCAACCGCGGCCTGGGCGGCACGCCGGTCGGTGCCACAGACCCATCCCGACCTGGCGATGCGGGGTTTACCGTTGATTCACCGTTTGTAGCACGCCCCGTGCTCGGGACCGGCGCGGAAGTCCCGAACGCGTTCTTCGTTGGGAGCGCCGCCTTTACGCAAGTCGCGGGCGGATTCTCGAACCCGGCACCGGCTCGGGTCCGCGCCAACTTCCTCACACTGCCCCCTGAGCTCGACGTTGCCTTTTCGCGAGGCGACCTGCTCCAGATCGGCGGACAACTGTTGCCCGCTGGACCGGTGCTTTTTCCGGTTGAAGAACGACCGGTCTTCGGCGTCAGGATTATCCCTACGGATGATGAACTCTTCTGCGTCGAGTTCGACATCGATCTGAGCGAGTAGTTACCGGCTCTCGCCGTCACGCCGCCGATGGAGCTTGATCAGCGTTGGCCGCCTGCTTTGATGCCTTGTAGGCCGCGATGGTTTCTTCACGAGCGGTACGGATCTCCGCGCCCAGGGTCTTATTCATCCAGCCAAGCGCGATCAGGTACATCACGGGCGCGATCAGACCCACGAACGGGATGATGACACCCAGGACCGAGGACACGGGCATGGCCCACATGCAGTGACCGATGAACGATGCGAGCGAGTCGTTGGGCACCCGCGAGGCGATCCACTTCAGATAACAAAGAGTCGCGAAGAAGAACACGATCGATCCGATGCCGACCGCGGCAACCACGAGCAGCATCAGGATCCCGCCAGCCTGCGCCGCACCGGCGCCGCCGGCATTGATCGCGCCAGCGGAGAACATGAAGAACGCGGGGATCGCCAGCATCGCGAGGAACATCGCGATCATGCCGAACCGGATGAGCCCCCTCGATGCAGGCGACTCGATCGCGGGCTGCTCGGTCGTGATCTGCCACCAACCCCACAGCACCGCGATCATGCCGACCAGGGCAATACCGCCACCGATGAACATAGCGCCAGCGATGCCGCCGATCGCCGCGGGGCCTGAGTCGGCAGCCGCACCCGCGGCGCCTCCGGCGATCGCCATCGCGATCATGAGGAAGGGTGCGGCCGTGGTCGCCACGTTTCCCCAGAAGATCTTCGAGATGCCGCGGGCCTGCTTGATTACGACGTTGGCGGGGCCATTGCGGAAGCGGTCGGGCTCGCGAGCAAGGATCGCGGGCGAGGCACACTCGGGACAGAGGCTGCTGATATCCATGCCGCCCAAGCCGTACCCGCACCGCGGGCAGATGGCGTCTGGGTCGAGCCGGCCCGATTCCCCGCCGGCCATATCGGGTCGCATCGCGAAGTGATCCATGATCCACCCTCCCGCTCCCGGATCTCTACCCGGGGGCTGGCGCATCGACCTCGCCAGGGACCCGCTTGGGTGGAAACGGGAGGAGACGAGTGGTCGCGCTGTTATCGGGGGCGGACCGGGTGGTCTGGAAGGGAAAGGTCCCGATCTGACATCGTGCTTGTGGCGCGTCCTGGATCGGCTACCTTGGGAACATAGCTCGGCCTGGGCACACCGCTTGGGGTACCCATGCACGACACGAGACCGGTAGGAGTTGGTCCATGGCAGCTTCTTTGGTTCGCCCGGTGCGAACATCAGCGTCTCACGTGGGATCGCCGATCGAAGCGCAGCCCGTCCAGCCGCGCCCCCGCCGTTCGATGTCGCCCTCGCTCTGCAGGAGGTCGGGAACGGCATTGCGGTCCCTACCAACCCGTTCGGAGACCCGGTCCCGCTCACGGCGCTCCTCCAAGGCCTCGGCAGTCAGTTTGAGATCCTGACCATCGGCACGGGGTTCCGTGACTTGGTGAGGTTCAGGATGTCACCGCTTGAGACATCATTCGACACCACGCTACAAGCCGGAGGTGATGCCGCGTTCGGTGTTGACCTGATCACATCGGCGGGCGCAGAACTCACCCTCGCCGACCCTTCGGGATGGACGCTGCAGGGTGTGTTCTTTCACCCAACGACCGACAACGGCGTTGTCATCGACATGGACTTTATCGAAGCGATCCCGGCGCCCCCGCCGCCCGGGACAGAGCCGTCAGCGCCCGCGGGTTTTGGCTCGCCCCCGCATTAGCTTTGGTGGCTTCTTGCTGGGCACCACGCCGCCCGGATACTTCTTGGCGAGGTCTTCCTGGCTGAGTTCCTCGGTCTTGGGCGGGTCGGCGATCTCGTAGCGGTTGACCGGGTCCTTGTTAACCCCCTCGACGACGTAATGCTGGGGCTTCTTGTCGGGCTGCCAACCCTCGGGCTTTTCGCTGGCCTCGAAGTCCGGGTACTCCATCTTCGGGATCTCGGCGTTGATCAGGTTCTCGATCTGCGTGAGCAACCCGCCCTCCTCGGGAGTGCAGAAGCTCCACGCGACGCCGTCGCGGCCCGCTCGCGCGGTCCGCCCGATGCGGTGAACATAGAGATCAGGATCGTCCGGAAGGTCATAGTTAATGACGTGCGTGATGCCCTCGACATCAATGCCGCGCGAGGCGAGGTCGGAGGCGATGAGCACCTCGAGCTTGCCGCCACGGAGGGTCTCCATCACCTTGTTGCGCTGGCTCTGACGCATATCGCCGTGGATCGTGTGAGCCGCAATGCCCTTGCGGTTGAGGTGTTCAGCGAGCTTATCGACCGTCTTCTTGAGACGACAGAACACAACGGTGAGCGCCGGCTCCTCGTGCGTGAGCAGGTGGGTCAGCAGCCGCTTCTTGTCCCAGCCGTCGACCGTTAGATAGTGCTGTTCCACCAGGCTGACCGTCAGCGAGCCGGAGCTCGTAACGATCTTCTCCGGCGCTTCCATGTGCTGGCGCGCAAGCTTCTCAATCTCCGGGCTCAGAGTTGCGCTGACGAAAATGGTCTGCTTCTCGCCGTTGCACTGGCGGAGGATCTTCTTGATGTCGTCGCGGAACCCGATGTCGAACATCCGGTCAACCTCGTCGAGCACCGCGAACTCAACCTCGCCCAGCTTCAGGTGCCCACGCTGCGCCATGTCCATCACGCGGCCCGGGGTGCCCACGATGATCTCTGGTCCCTTCGCGAGCTTGTCAATCTGGGCCTGCATCTTCTGACCGCCATAAACCGGCACGATGCGCAGCTCCCGGTCGCGCCCCAACTCGCGCATTTCGTGCGTGATCTGGATCGCCAGCTCGCGCGTCGGGGCAAGCACAAGTGCCGCGAAGCGTGTGCCCTTCTTGATCATCGACAGCAGCGGCAGACCGAACGCGGCGGTCTTGCCCGTGCCCGTCTTGGCCTGCCCGATCACGTCCTTGCCGGTCAGGGCGAGCGGGATCAGCTTGGCCTGGATGGTTGTGGGCTTCTCAAAGCCCTTGGCCTTGATGCCGGTCAGCAGGTCCTCGGGGAGCCCGAGGTCATCGAACGTGATGTTCTCGTCGAACACCTCGTGCTGTTTCTTGTTGACGTCTTTCGTCGCGCCCTCTGCGGCGCTCTCGGTCGCGGTCACGTGCTGCTACCCCGCCGGGCTGAGCCCAGCCAGTTGCGCGGCCGCCGCGATGCCTTGGTCGAGCCTCAGATGGCCCGCACGCGGATGGGGGCGAGCTCAAGACGTCGCCCGGATCGCCACCATCCGGATGCGGGCCGCATCAGCCAAGAAGACCGCCGCGGCCGCTGGTTATGAACGGGCCCCGTTCGCTCCCCCCGTGGAGAACGCTCACA
The DNA here is from genome assembly GCA_039186605.1 of Planctomycetota bacterium. Lineage (GTDB taxonomy): Bacteria > Planctomycetota > Phycisphaerae > Phycisphaerales > UBA1924 > JBCCZZ01. The sequence continues at coordinate 57,854 of JBCCZZ010000009.1, forward strand.
GCCCCCAGCAGTCTACGCGTCGGAGCCGTCCCCGGGTTCGCGATGGCTACGCATCTCCAGTAGGCACACATGTTTGCCGAATGCGCCGATCGCCGAAGAATAGGCCGCGAGCCAACCAGCCCGCCCGTCGCGCCAAGAGCCCCGCAGCAGCAGTTGCTTGACGAACGCCGCGACCGCGCTGATCCAGGGCCGGAGATAGCCCGTCCCGCGGCCAGCGTTATGGAGACTCCGTGCCATCGTGCGGGCGTGCTTTGCCTGGGCCTCAAGGTGGTCCGCGAACCGCTCGAACGAGTCGTGGCGCAGGTGCCCCCCGAGGTCCACAGAGGCGCCCGCGTTCGGGAGCAGGTCGAGCTTGTCGTGGGGATCGAGCCCGCCCCAGGCGGCTTTGCCGCGCCTGACAAGGCGGAGGCGCCATTCGGGCTGCCAAGCATGCTCCAAGGGCTCACCCTGGTACCAGATCCGCCGGTTTACGCGGGCTCCGTCCACGTGCGGATCGGGGGACTCAAGAAACCCGCGGATCGACTCGATTAGCTCTGGTTCGGGCGATTCGTCGCTGTCCAGACTGAGGACCCAGGCACAGGAGCAAGCCTCAAGTGCCCTTTGCTTGGTCTTGACGTGCCCGAGCCACTCGCTGCGGATCACGGTGGCACCGCCCGACTCCAGCAGCTCGATGGTCCCATCGGTTGAGCCGGAATCGACCGCAACCACCTCACGGGCGAGCCCCCGAACAGACTCGAGCGTCCGCCCGATCGTCGCGCGATTGTTCTTGCAGACGATCGCCACGGAGAGGTCTGGTGCTTCCTCTGGTCGATCGGTCGGGGTACCCATGTGGCTGATCCTCTCCGGCGCTGGCGCCCGCGTCAACGCGGACCAGAGGCGTACGCTGAGCGCCCGTGATGACCGAAGCACCCCGCCCGCCAACCGAACGCGTCCGGATCGCGCGGCTCGCGCCGGGGTTCGACGCGGGATGCCTCAGCGATCAGATCATTCGTCTTGACCTCGGCGAGGCCAAGACACTGAAGGCAACCGCCGATGGCTCGGTGATCCGCCTGACGATCCCGGGCATCGATGGCCCTGCGGGCATAGACGCGGTTCTCAAAACGCACCCGATCGGAGGGGCCAGACGTACGTTCCAATCGAAGACCGGGACGACGAGGGGGCACCGCGCGTTCCGGGCGGGCGTCGCGCTGGCCGCTCGGGGCGTCCGCACCGCCCAGCCCATCGCGTTACTCACCGGGCTCGACCGGGACAAACCCGTCGAAACACTCGTGACACGCGCCGTCGAGGGCAACACGCTGCTGCAGCACATCCACGATCGGGAGAGCATGGACGAAGCCCAACGCCGAACACTCGCGACGTCGGTCGGCGCCCAGCTCCGCCTCATGCTGGCTTCGGGGCTCTACAACCGCGACCATAAGCCCTCAAATCTGCTTGTGGACGATGGCGATCAACCCGTGGTGGTTGACACGGTTGCGATCAGGCCCGCGCCGCTTCGCACCAGAGCCCTACGCCGAATGCTAGTGAGCCTCGGTACCGAGCCGTTGGGTATCGGAGTTCCTGTTGCGCTCCGTGACGCCGCGAGGTGTGTCCGGGCGGCGGGTGGTGATACCGGGTTGCTTCGTTCCGTGATCGACGAAATCCTTAGCAAACCCGACCCACGCCCGACGGACGATCCGCTCGCTGGGGACGCCTGACATGACGTGGCTTAATCGGTTTATCCCGCGCCGCTTTGCTACGCCGACTCAGCCGGTGGATAAGCGGCCACTCGCTCACGAAGAGATGAATCACTTCCCACGGCTGGATCACCACGTGGATCACCCGACCCACTGGGAGTTCCCGCCAGAGCTCGATACAAGCGTGCCCTGGGTCGGCTCGCTCAAGGCGCTGTATGAGCACCCGGTTTCGTTCCCGGCCTCTATGAGCCCCGCGTGCGGAGCGTTGCTCCGCTCGATCGTCGCAAACCACCGGCCGCGACGGGCACTCGAGATCGGGTGCTTCGTGGGGGTGAGCACCCACTGGATCGCGAGCGCGATGACCGAGCCCGACGCCCACCTCTGGTCATTCGACGACTTCGGCCCCATCGAGCCGGGTCCCTGGCGAAAGGGCGGGCTCGATGTGGACCGGCAGAGCTTCGTTGCTCGGGCGCTCGAGCGGGCGGGGCTTGATGACCGGGTGACCCTCGTCCGTGGGAACAGCTCCGAGTGGGTCACGAGGAGCCAGCCGGAGCTCAGAGAAGCGGGCGGCATCGATCTCGCGCTGATCGATGGTGACCACACGAACCGCGGCGTCAAACGGGATTTCCTCGCCGTCGAGCCCATCCTCAACACCGGTGGACTCGTGATTCTTCATGACACATTCCCGGCGCAGTGCGGCCACCACGGGCCGCGCTCGCTGATCGACAATCTCCACCTCTGGACCGCGGGCGTCAAGCACCGGGTCGGGCTCGATCTCCCGGCACCGTTCGTTGCAGAGGGCGCGAGCGTGATCGGCGAGGGGCTTTACGAGAAGGCCGAGTTCTACCTCTCACCGCTTAACTATGGGCTCGCGGTCCTCAGGCGGATCGGTTAGCTCGGGCTACCGATGGCGCGTGGCGCGTGATCGGGCTATCTTGTGTTTCTTCTGGATGGCTGCGCGCGCACGAAAACCCGACCACGCGATCCGCGCCGGTGCCGGCAGGGGCAGCGCCAAGATCTTTGTCGGCGATTGCCGCGAGTTGCTGCCCAGCATCAGCGACCTGCACACAGAGAAGGTCGATCTCGCGTTCGCCGATCCACCCTTCAACTGGGCCCGGGCCTACGACGAGTGGGACGACCGGATGCCCGAGGAGGAATACCTCGATTTCACCTACGCGTGGATCGACCTCTGCGCCGATGCGCTCCGCCCTGGCGGCGCGTTCTGGATCAACATTCCGGACGACTGGGCCGCTGAGATCGTGGTGCACCTGAAGCGAACCCGCAGGTTCGAGATGATCAACTGGTGCGTGTGGCATTACCGGTTCGGTCAGAACACCACTGGGCGATTCATCAACAGCAAGGTGCACGCGCTGTACTTCGTGAAGCCGGGTGGTGAGCGGACATGGAACCCGGGCGAGATCCTCGAGACCTCCGACCGCCGCGCGATCTACTCCGATGCACGAACCGAGTCGAAGCGCGACGGATTCCCCGCTGGCCAGCGTGTGCCGATGGATGTGTGGTACGGACAGTTCTGGGGCCGCATCCAGGGCAATAACAAGGAGCGGCGGCACTACCACGACAACCAGCTGCCCGAGGTCTATCTCGAGCGTGTGGTCCGCTCGTGCAGCAACGAGGGGGACCTCGTGATCGATCCCTTCACCGGCAGCGGCACAACGGGCGTTGTTGCTCGTGCGCTGGGGCGTAACTTTGTCGGCACCGAGTTCAGCGCAGAGAACGCGCGGAACGCAGCGGAACGCATCAAGACCGGTCCGATCCGACTGGGTGAGCTCAAAGGCGTCAGCACAGCGATCCACCCCAAGCGACCACGACGGCCCAGAGCGGTGGCGGAGTGAGCCGTGCCCGCCGCGGTCTTCGATCTTGATGGCACTCTCCTGAGGTCGAGCGCGCTCGACGACCGGTGCTTCACGGCCGCGCTCATCTCGGTGTACGGAGACATCTTCCCGACGCCGATCGACTTTGGACGCGAGCCCGAGTTCACCGACCAAGCGATCGCCTACTCACTCCCGACCCGAGCCGGCGCCACGGTCACGAGCGATACCGTCCAAGCCCATCACGACGCGTTCATCGCAGAGATGACCTCGGCTCTCCGCCGCGAGCCCGACAGCTGCCCACCCATCGCTGGGGCTTTGCAGGTGCTTAACGCCCTGGCGGAGGCCGGCTGGGGCGTCGCGATCGCGACCGGATCATGGCGCAAATCCGCGTCACTCAAGCTCTCGGCCTCCGGACTCGATGCGATCTCCATCCCGGTTATCACCAGCACCGACGAGACCGAGCGCGTCGGGCTCGTCCGCAGAGCGCTCTCGATGCTCGATGCCGATCCAAGCGAGTGCGTGTGCCTAGGCGATGGTCCTTGGGACGGCACAACGGCGCAGCGCGTCGGCGGAGCCTTCGTTGGGATAACGGGCGGGGGTGGCGATCGGGGGCTGCTGGAGCGGCACGGCGCTGCCGCCGTGCTCCATGACTACAGCGACACCAACGAATCGGTGGCAACCATCGCGGCAGCCCTCTCCAAGGCCTAATGAAAGAGGTTCACTAAGGCTCGGGAGCAACAGGCCCCAGCGGGGCCTCGGCGCCAACTTCGGGCTCGAGCCCACTCACCAACCGTTCGGCGGGCGGGAACAGCAGCGTCATCGTGGCGTCTGCGAGGGTGTAAACCCAGGGGCCGTGTCGCTCGTTGAAGGTCGTGACCTCATCGACAACCGCCTGGTCCGCCTCACCAATCGGCAGATACTCCGCGCGGATCACGACTCTTCGCTCGCCTTCGATGCGCGTCCAGATGATGCGCCGACCCTCGAAGAGGGTGAAGACGATCTCCTCGATCGGCGTGGGCTGCTCATCACCCAGCAACTCGACTTCGTCCCACACAACGGAGGTCATCGCGCCCGCGAGCGATCGCGTGCCTGAGTTGTCCGGGCTCAGCACCGCCGAGAGATCGGGCGCGAGCCCGGTGAGCCCGAACACAGAATCGGCACTGTCGCGCACAAACCTGAAGGACATGCCATCCGGAAGCACCCGGTCCATCTGCCGCACCTCGTTGACAGGCATGCGGCTCAAAGCACGGTCGGCCCAAGACTTCGGGTCCATCTCGGGAAGCCGGGGGGTGTACGCGAGGTAGCAGTCATCGGCGTCAGATTGCCGCACAAAGCGGCGGCCCACGTTCTGGCTCGGCCCCAAGTCACCGATCAAAACACTCGCGACCTCGCCACCAGCACTGTCGCGCATCTCGATCGACATCGTCGGGCTGCCGTTCTCAACACCAGCAAGCCCCAGCTCGATATGCCGCTCCTGCCGACGGGTCTTGGCTTCGAAAACCTCCGACTCACCCAGGCCCACAATGAGCTGCTTGATCCGTTCGTAGTTGGCCGGGTAGTCACTCAGCTCCTCGACACCCCACGACCCGTCATCCAGCCGCCGGATCGTTGCGGTTCGGTCGGCCAGCGCAAGGCGGACCGAGGTCACATCGTTCACACGATCGCTCAATCCCTCGACAAGCGGTCCAGACTCGAACACGGGATCTGTCGAACCCACACTGGCGATCATGATCGCGACGCTGCCAGCAACACACAGCCCCGCAGCGATAAATGAGCGGCTCATGATCGGCCCCCCTTCGCTTCGGCCGCACGCACGCGATCGGCGCGACGTCGGACCAGTCTGATCCAGCCCAGCGCAACCGCCAGAATCGCGACGATGGCCGGGACCAGTGCGATGTTGATCAGCTTCACGCGCGAGCCGAGCGCATCGATGTCCTTATTAAGCTCGAACTGCACCTCACGCAACTCGGCCCGTGCCTCGATCTCTTCCTGCCGCACACGCTCGAGCTCCTCGGCCTGCGCAGCGCTCAGCAGCGCCGTGTCACCCTCGGGCCGCTCGGCTTGGAGCTGCAGGATGCGTTGCTGCGCCTCAGTCAGGCGTTCCTGGAGTTCGGTCTGACGCTGGCGGAACCGCTGCTCCGCGGCTTCTGCGAGTTCCTGAACCACGCCGAATGGCCTGCTCTGCACGTTCCGAGCACGCACGCCCGTCAGCAGTCCCTCACCGCTGACACTCTCGATCGCGTTGACAATCAGGCTCGCGTTGTCGGCGGTCTGCTGGTAGCCGATGGGCCTGCCGGTGAACGGATCGCTCTGGAGCTGCACCCAGAACGGATCGCTGAGCATGTCCGAGTCGGCGATCACAACCACGCGGCCCGGCTCGGCCGATGCCGTCAGATGCGCGGGCGCGTCATCGGGAGGTGGAGGCGGCGCCTCATCGCCCTCTTCGACCAACGGCTCGGGCCTGCCCTCGGGATAAGCGCTCGGGAAAGTGCCCTCGAGCAACACGCCAGTCGTGCGTACGGCGCCACTCGGGGCGTACTGCTCCAGCAGCTCATCGGGGTTGGGCGCGATCTCGATCTGGCGGATGTCGTAGAGCTTTGAGCCCTCGGTCGTCGTGAGCAGCCGCGTGCGTGTCACGCCTTCGGGCGGCGGGCTCAGCTCGCTGATCACCCCCATCGAACCGGTGCGGAGTGTTCCGAGCTGACCCGTCACAGCGCTCTCACCGTTGAGCTGTTCACCCGAAAGGTTCATCCAGACGAGGTAGCGCACCTGCTCGACCTGACCAGTCACCGGGTTGCGACGCGCGGCGAGCTCTGACAGCGAGAGATCGCCCACCCACACGCCTGGCTCAAGCGGCGCGCCGTAGGTCGAGAGCAGTGGCTCGAACAGGCTCGAACGGTCCTGCCCGCCCAACAGGTTGGGGTTGCGGAATACCTCAAGCGGGATGTCGTTCTCCGCCAGCGGGTCGGCGAATACGACCATCGAACCGCCCCGCATCAGGTACTGATCGATCTCGTAGAGCAACTGGTTGTTCAGGCCCTTCGGATGAATCAGCACGAGGGCATCGATATCGGGTGGGAGCGTCGTCGAATCGTTGCGTATGGGCTCAACCTCGAACAGCTGCTCCAGAGCGTTCAGGATCTGCCAGGGCCTCTGACGCACCTCGGGAATGTTCGGGAGCGCCGGCAGACCGCTGATCGGCAGGCCGCTCGCGAGCCCGATCCGCAGCGGTCCATCGCTGCTCAGCTTGTGGACAACGCGGCTCACTTCATACTCGAGGTACCGCTCATCAAACCGGTTAAACGTCGAGATCACCTCGCGACCCGTCGTCGCGTTGCTCGCGACAAGCCCGAGATAGAACGACTGGCCCGCACCGAAGGGCACGCCAGCAACGCCGTATCGCACCGCGTCATCCTCGGCCTCGCTGAAGGGCTCCGGGTCGATCACCTCGACCACGATGTCGCCCTCACCCGAGAGACTCTCGCGGGCATAGGCGCGGAGCAACTCCTCGAGACGCTGACCCAGCCTCAAGACCTGCGGGCTGTCGGCCTCCTGCGCCAGGCTCTTTGAGAAGTAGAGCCTGAGCGTGATTCGTTCGGGCACGCCCCGAGCGATGCGCTTGCTCGCGTCGGTCAGGGTGAACATCCGGCCCTCGGAAAGATCGATCCGGACCGGGGCCAGCGCCCGCTGCGCCGAAGCGTTGAGCATGACAAACACCGCGACCGCCGCGAGGACGACCACCAGCGTGCCGAGGCTCCGGTTCATCGCAAGGCCTCCATCACCACTCAGCCCGCCTTCTTGTGCTGGACAATCACGGTGTTGCACAGCAACGCCGCGGCCGCGAGGCTCACGAAGAAGAAGATGTCACGAAGCTCAATCACGCCCTGGCCCATGCGGCTCGTACGCTCGGCGAACCCGAACGAACCCACCGCCTCGGTCAGCCACGCCGGCGCCCAGCCGCTGATGTACTCAACGACCGTGCCGCGTCCGGCGAGCACGAACACCAAGCACGCGACCGCGGTGATCACGAACGCGATCACCTGGCTCTTGGTCACCGCGCTCAGGCACGCGCCAAGCGCCAGGAACGATCCCGCCATCAGGATGCCGCCGATATAGCCGGTCAGCACCGCGCCGTTGTCAGGGTCCCCGAGGTAGTTGATCGTGATCCAGATCGGGAACGTCAGCAGGAGTGCGACGGTCGTGAACGCCCAGGCCGCGAGCCACTTACCGAGCACCGCCGACCAGACGGGCACCGGCAGCGTCATGAGCAACTCGATCGTGCCGCTGCGCCGCTCCTCGCTCCAGAGCCTCATCGTGACCGCTGGTATCAGGAAGAGATAGAGCCAAGGCAAGAAGTAGAACATCGGCTCGAGATCGGCTTGGCCTCGCTCGTAGAGCCCGCCCAGGCTCTGGTTGAATGTGAACACGCCGATGAGCGCAAGGAACACCACGATGAACACATACGCGACGGGTGTTGCGAAGTACCCGCCCAGCTCGCGTTTGAACACGCTCACAAGGGCGCGGACGCCGTCGCCCGCGGGCGGTTGGACCGGTGCCGCATCGCTCACGCCGACACCGCCTCTCCGTTGAGCTTCGAGCCGGTCGTGATCTCCCGGAAGACCTCGTCGAGTTTGCCAGCAGAAGACCTGGCCTTGAGCCCCACCGGCGTGTCGTCGGCGACAACCTCGCCCCGCGCGATGATCACGGCTCGCGTGCACACCGCCTCGACCTCTTCAAGGATGTGCGTGCTCAGCACGATGCACGTGTCCGATGCCATCCGCGTGATCAGCTCGCGCACCTCGTGCTTCTGGTTCGGGTCGAGACCATCGGTCGGCTCGTCCAAGATCAGCACCTTCGGCTCATGAAGGATCGACTGGGCGAGGCCCACGCGCCGCTTGTAGCCCTTGCTGAGCGTCTCGATGGGCTGCTGCATCACACCCTCGAGGTGGGTCAGCGACGACGCGCGCTCGACGGCGCTCTTCCTCTCCTTGCCCGAGATGCCGCGGACTTCGCAGCAGAACTTCAGGAACGCGATGGGCGTCATGTCGGGATACGCCGGTGCGCCCTCGGGCAGGTAACCGATGCGGGCCTTCACGCCCAGCGGGTCCTTCGCGACATCGACGCCCGAAACCCGGACGCTGCCCGCCGTGGGCTCCAAGAACCCGGTCACCATCTTCATGGTCGTGCTCTTGCCCGCGCCGTTGGGCCCGAGAAAGCCAAGAACCTCGCCGTGGCGAACGTCCAAGTCGATGCCGTCGACAGCAACGAGCCCGACGCCTGGTGGGCCAAAGCGTTTCATGAGGCCCCGCACCTCGATCGCGGGGGGTGTGGAAGCCGTCTGTTGTTTGTCGTCGTTCTCGGGCATGCTCGGATCGCTCGGTCGAGGGCCCGCTCTTTGCTGGCGGACCTCTTCATCAGAACTGAACACGCAGAGGGGTGGCTCGCACCCCCTTCGAGCAGGCTTTTAGGCGCCCCGAGGCAGGCGGATCAAGCGCGCAGCCGGCTAATCGCCGCGCCGACCCAGCCCGAACAAACCGCACACTTTGATGCGCTTGCGCGCCCGGTCTGTCCGGCCCTGCAAGACAGGACCTACTCGTCCGTCCTTGCCTCTGTCCACGCTGTATGTGATCTCTGTGGTCCGCGGGCTCGCCCCGCGGCTCGCAGGAGGCCCGACCCATGACCGCGATGCTCACACGCCCCACGACACCAGGCCGCCTCATTACCCGGACCGAGCACGCCCCGGATGAGGGCTGGCTCAGCCTGGAAGAGCACGACCTGTTCAGCGTGATCCGGGTGGACGCCGAACGCATCGGCGGGAACCTGGCGACCGCGCTTGAGAAGATGATCGAGTGGGCGGCCGATCGGGGCGAAGCGATCGTCGTCGCGGTCCGCAACGAGCTGGCGCTGACCGGTGCCGCGATGAAGGTGCTTATAGACGCCTCGCGCAGCTACCCGGAGTTCGCGATCGCGGGTGTGGGCCCGGACGGACAGCATGCAGTAGCTGCGCTCGACCCGGCGTCGCGCGTGCAAACGGCGCCGGATGTCACGAGCGCATTGCGCGGGATGCGGCGGCGCGCGGCCTAGGGCACGCCGAGCAGCCAGAGGTTTAGGTAGAAACCGAGGTCGTCAAGGTCCACAACTCCATCCGGTACGCCGAACCCGGGCTGGCCGAACAACGTGGCGCCGGTTGTAGTTACATCGGCGCTCAATGTCGAAGCAGGAACGAACTCGACCGCACCGATGTCGGCGTGCAGGCCGAAGGCCGCCGTGCCGGTGTTCGGTACGAGCGGGTCATTTATGGCACGAACGGTCCCGAAGTAGTCAACCTCGACCGGCGAGAAGTCGAGCGTGTCGGCGGCGTCGATGCACGGGGACCCCGCATCGATCGATGGATCATCATCGGAGGTGCCGAGCACGCCGTCGGGGCCCTCGAGGCTGGTGAACATCGGATCCGCGTCGATGCTGCCGAAGTCGGTCGTGCCACCCTCGATGTTTGAGTACAAGGGAAAGCCGAGAACCTGCACCGGCGCACCGCCGACCCCGGTGTTCCCACGAAAGATCGTGTTGCTGATCGAGCCACCGGAAACCTGCGTCTCGTTCGTGAGCTCGTTCTCGACGATCACACTCGCCCTGATCTCGCACCCATTGCAGAACGCCGATGTGATGTTGGCAGTGACCACGCAGTGCGAGAGCGTGACCGCCCCCGAAAAGAACGTATTCCCGATCGACGTCCCGTTGTTCTGACCGATCACGCAACGCGTAGCGGTCAGTTCCGCCTGCCCGGATCCCGCCGGGGCATCGATCGCCGCGAGCACGTCGCCACCGTTGCCAGTAAAGAAGCACCCGACTGCGGAGACCGAGGGAGCTGGGACGCCGGAGGTCGGGAACACGGTCGTGTCCGCGAACAGGGCCCCACCGGCGTTCGACTCAAAGACGCAGGCATCGAACGACGCCGTTCGTCCGATCACGACGACCGCCCCGCGGATCGGCGACGCCGAACCGGAGAAGGTGGACCGGAGCGCACTGACCGCACCATTAAATGACGCGAGCTGCGAAGCCTCGACGGCCGCCGTGTTTCCGCTGAACTCGGAGTCCTCAATCAGGACCGATCCGTTCAGCACGAACGCGCCGCCCCCGAGGGCCGCGGAGTTCCCTTCTACGACGCAGCCGCGGACCGTCCCGCCCGAGACGAACAGCACACCGCCTCCGTACCGACTGTTGGCTCCTGAGAAGTCCGTCGCACCAATCCCGCCGGTGATCGTGAATCCCTCGATCGTCGCGCCGGATCGCAGACGAACGGTCGAGTCGCCCTGGGCAGGGTCAGCAGGATTCGCGACCGCGGGGGCCTCGATCGTGGTGACCGCAGCACCCCCCGACGAACGAAGTGTGACGCCCGAGCTCGACGACAGGTCCACGAGCTCGGTGTAAACCCCCGGCGCGACCACGATCTCATCGCCGCTGGAAGCGGCGTCGATCGCCTCTTGGATCGTCGGGAAGTCGCCTGGAACAGAAATGACGGCCGCGGCGGCCCGGGTCATCAAGCCCATCAGGAATATTGCGATCACAGCTGCACGGGCCATCAGGGAGCTCCCATAAGCCAGAGATTCAAGAAAAAACCTAGGTCGTCGAGGTCAACGGTCCCGTCGGGCACGCCGAACCCCGGCTGGCCCACGAGCGTCGCGCCGGTCGTCGTTACGTCTGCGCTCTGGTCCACGGACACCTGGTACTCGTGCGCCCCCAGGTCCACGATGACGCCGAACGCCGGAACGCCGGTGTCTTCGGTATCGGGATCGTCCACACCACGCAAGTCTCCTGCTGCATCGAGCAGGCCGAGCGGGAGCACGATCGAGTCGCCGGCATCGATCGCCGGTGAACCCGGGAGCAGCCTGAGGTCATCATCAAGTGTGCCGCGCACGCCGTCGGGGCCGATCGGATCCGCGAACATCGGGTCGATCACCGTGACGATGCCGGAGAAAGAGACCTCGGGAGGGATCGCAGCGGCCCCCTGCAGGATCGCATATCTGATCTCGGAATCTGCGTCGAATGCGCCAGAAATGTCTGACGCCGGCCCAATGACACCGCCCGTCGAGTTGTCCCACACCAAGCAACTGGTCGCCCAGAGCTCGACCGGGCCCTGGCTGTGCAGCGCCCCAGCGAACTGCGCCGCATCATTGCCCGCAATCGTGCAGGCGTTCAGCGTGACGAGACCATCGGGCGGAAGCAAGATCGCCCCACCACGCGACGCGGACGTGTTCCCCGAAAAGGCGCACGACTCGAAGTACAGATTGGGTGCGCCGCGGTTCGCCGCGGCACCACCGCCAAGGGCTGGGTTGGTTGTTGTCGCGCTGTTGCCCAGGAATCGCGTCCGCACGAACCGAGCAACACTGCTCAATGACGTGACAACGCCACCACCCGCCGCTGCGGAGTTGCCGAGGAAGACCGACCCATTGACATCGGCCAGGCCGAGCGAGGCCCCGCCACCAGAATCTCCAGCGGTGTTCGACTCAAACACAGAGTCCCTGATTTCGAGCGTCCCGTTGTGGCCCGACGCTTGGATGCCTCCCCCGACAAACGACGCGTGGTTGTTCACGAACCGGCACGAATCAATGAGGACAGACTCGAAGATCGTGCCCAACACCAAGGCGCCCGCCCCCTGGTCTGCGGAGTTGCCCACGATCACACAATCGATCACAGTGGGTGCGCCGAACCCGAGGTAAAGCCCACCACCGAAGGTCGGCGAAGCGCCCTCCCCTGTCCCACCGGTGATCGTTAGCCCCCGGATGACCGTGTCCCGGCCCTCGCCAGACACACACCGGATGACCGCCTTGCCGATGGTCGGATCGATCGGCAGCGGCCCCGCGTCGATGATCGTGTCCGCCGCCGACCCCGTCGAACGCAGCTCGATCGCGAGCCCCTTGGTGTCAAGCACCTCGTGGTACGTGCCGGGCGCGATCTCGATTACATCGCCATCGGACGCCGAGTCAATCGCGGCCTGGATCGTCGCGAAGTCGCCGGGGACGCCGATGACATCGCCGCATGCAGCACCGGAGACAAACAAAACACCCATCGTAAAGCAGAGTCTCATGGCCCTTCCTCCTCAAACATCACACCCCGGCGGGCTGAGCGGTTCAAGGAGAATCTACCGAATGAGGCGAGAGCAGGACGGCAACGGTCTTTTCTAAAGATCGCGGCGGCATCTCAGTGGCAGCCGCGCTCGGCGGCACGAAACCTCAGGAACCCACAAGCCGCTCGTTCGTCTCGAAACGCTCCAGCGCCGCGAGCAGCTGCTCCATCTGCACATGAGGCGGCATGTTGAGCATCCGCCTGCGCAGCGCGTTGATCGTCGCGAGCGCCTTGGTCTCGATCAGCAGCTCGTCCTTGCGCGTGCCGCTGGCCGCGAGGTTGATCGCGGGGAACACCCGACGCTCGGCGATCTTGCGATCGAGGATCAGCTCCATGTTGCCGGTGCCCTTGAACTCCTCGAAGATCACCTGATCGCCCTGGCTGCCGGTATCGACCAGGCAGCTCGCGATAATCGTCAGGCTGCCGGCCTCCTCGGTGTTCCGCGCGGCGCCGAACAGGCTCTTAGGCACCTCGAGCGCCCGGCTGTCGATGCCGCCAGAGAGTGTCCGCCCGCTGTTGGCGTGCTTGCCGCTCCGGTTGAACGCGCGGCCCAGCCTCGTCAGCGAGTCGAGCACGACCAGCACGTGCCGCCCCGCTTCAACCATCCGCTTGCATCGCTCGATGCACATCGTGCTCACCGCGACGTGACGCGCGGTGTCGTGGTCGTTCGATGAACCAATGACCGTCACCTTCTCGCCGCCCGGCAGACCACGGAACGCGCGACGGAAGTCGGTGACCTCCTCGGGGCGCTCGTCGATCAGAAGCACGAAGACATCGACCTCCGGGTGGTTGTGGAGAACGCCCTTTGTGATGTCCTTGAGCAGCGTCGTCTTGCCGGCCTTCGGAGGGCTGACGATCAGGCCGCGTTGGCCCCGACCGATCGGGCAAAACAAGTCCACGAGGCGGCACGCCGGGGCGCAGCCCGGGTGCTCAAGCGTCAGCGCGGGCTGCGGATCGATGCTGGTCAGCTCGTCAAAGGGCTTGCGGCTCGCGAAATCCTCGGGCGGCAGCCCCTCGATCTCAAGGATGGTCTCGACGACCGGACGGGCGGGCTTCTTGGGTCCACCTCGTCGGCGTCGGCGCGGCCGCTTGTTGACGACCTCGACCTTCACCTCAAGCCCGTGGCGCAGGCCGAACTGCTCGCCCAGGCTCGCCGGGACCAGCGGATCATCGGTGCGCTCGATGAGCGCCGAGTCCTCGAGCTGCCGCACGCGGCCATCGGCCTTCGGAGGCCACTCGAGAATGCCGGTCATGGTTGTCGCGCCGTTGTCGGTGACTTCTTCCACGCAATGAACCTCAGGACACGACGCCGGGAGAGCAGAACGCATCCCGCGCGTGTCCCAGCACGGCGATCGGGCCCGCGCCTCCCCATCGCCTTCCAAAGGCGGGCGGGTGACGCCCCTTCGCCGCGAGACAATCGGTTGTCATGCTCTCGGCTCGCCTGCCACTCGAACCTGGGCCTTGGGCGCCGAGACCGGATCACCGGCCCGACGCGTCAGATCCCCGAGGGCTGCGGGCTTTTCCTTGGAGCTGTGGGACGCCGAACCCCCCGGTCCGTGCCGCACCCACGTCTTGACATCGGCTGATTGAAGCCCGGAGCCCAGAACTTGTCAACCAGGTTCTCGGGCGCGGTGATCCCGAGCCCAACCTTCCCTAACATGCCGTCAGGCCACCGGTTGGGTGGCGCACCAGACCCCGATGAGCGGGTCTCGGATCGAGGGCGGGGGTCAGATCACCGTGCGGACCGTCCGCGGCATCGGCGTCAGCGAAGGCATGAGCATCGGCACGGCCCACGTGCTCCGATCGGGTCGCCGTCGCGTCGCTCGCCGAGAGATAAAGGCCGACCAGACCGCCGCAGAGCTCGCAAGGCTCGACGGCGCGGTCGAGGGAGCGGTCGCCGAACTCATGCAGGTCCACGGTCGAGCGACCGCCGAGATGGGGGAGGAAGCCGCCAAGATCTTCCTCTTCCACATCGGGATGCTCAAGGACAACTCCGTCATGGCCCCGGTCCGTGAGCGGATCGAACGAGACCATGAGCGGGCGGAGTGGGCCATCGAGCGTTCCTTCGAGGCTCTGGCAACACGATTCCGCAAGATGGGCGACACCGCGTTCAGCACCAAAGTTAACGACATCCGCGACCTCGAGAACAGGCTGCTCGATCAGCTTGAGGGCGAAGAGCCCACCGAGCCCGCAGCGCTGACGCAGCCCGACTCGATCGTGATCAGCGATGAGCTCACCCCGAGCCAGACCGCGGGGCTCGACCGCCAGGCTGTCGTGGGTTTCGCGACCGATTTCGGCGGCGGGACGAGCCACACCTCGATCGTGGCGCGGGCGCTGGGCCTGCCCGCGGTCGTTGGTTGCCGCTCGATCAGCACACAGGTCGAGACGGGCGAGACTCTGATCCTGGATGGCGACCGGGGCCTGGTCATCATCGATCCCGACGAGGACACACTCGAGCTCTACCGCGCCCGCATCGAGACCGCCCGCACGGTGCGCCAAAGCCTGCAGGAACTGGCCGCAGAGGATGCGGTCACGCTCGACGGGGAACGGATCGCGCTGCTGGGGAACATCGAGTTTCCCGATGAGGTCGAGGGCGTGCTCGGGGCTGGGGGTGACGGCGTCGGGCTGTACCGCACCGAGTTCCTCTACCTGACCAGCACCGTTGAGCCCACCGAAGACGACCATTACAAGGCATACCGCCGGTGCCTCGACCTCCTGGGGCCCGACCGCGAGCTTGTGATCCGCACCGTCGATCTGGGCGCAGACAAGTACACGCAAGCCCGGGTTGAGATCCCGGAGCGCAACCCCGCGCTCGGCAATCGCTCCATCCGATATTGCCTCCGCTCGTTGCCGATGTTCAAGCGGCAGCTCCGGGCAATCCTCCGCGCCAGCGCGCACGGCAACATCAAGATCATGTTCCCTCTTGTGACGACCCTTGGAGAGCTGCGCCACGCGCGGATGATCCTCCGAGATGTCATGGAAGAGATGGCAGAGAACAGCGAGGCTTTCGACGCCGCTGTGCCCGTGGGCATGATGGTCGAGACCCCCGCATCCGCGGTCAGCGCCGACGCGTTCGCGAAGGAAGTGGACTTCTTCTCGATCGGGACCAACGACCTGACCCAATATGTTTTGGCCGTCGACCGGACCAACGAGCGGGTGGCGGACCTCTACGAGCCCGCGAACCCCGCGATCCTGAAGCTGATCCGGGATGTAACCAGGAGCGCCAGACGACGGGAGATCGACCTGTCGATCTGCGGCGAGGCCGCGGGCCAGCCGGAATACGCCATGCTGCTGATCGGCATGGGTGTGCGTAGACTCAGCGCGACCGCCGGGCGCATCCCCCGCCTGAAGAGGCTCATCCGGGCCCTGCGGATCGCCGATTGCGAGCGGGTGGCCCGCAAGGCCATCAGCTTCGATTCAGCAGCCGATGTGTCCGCGTACCTGAGGGACCGGGCAAGGAAACTGGTGCCAGAGGCGTTCGACGGCCGGGCCGTCGGGGAGTCGAGCTGAGGATCATGGAGACGTAAGTCTCTGTCAGAACCTCGCTTGATTCGGCATTCGCCCGCCACTGGGCCCCCAAGAGGGGCACGACAGACCGACGGATTCACCCGCTGCCGGGGCTCGTTCTGATGGGCTCCAGGCCGCCGGCCTCCACCGGACACCGAACGCTCGCCACCCCCTGATGTTGGGGCGTGAAGAGGTGTTCTCTGGCGGAGCCGAGCCGGACCCAACTCTCAGGGCCCCAGGCAGCCCCCGAGCGACGACCCGTGCAGACGCACGCCGCACCCAGCGACCGATCACTGACGCAGCACCTCCGGGCGGGTCCGCCCGGCGGGTGCCACTGTCGTGATCACCGCCGCGGCGAGATCTGAACGCCGACTCGCTCGGGCCCCTTGCACTTGAGAAGAGGCCGAGCAATGAACGACATCCCCGAAGACTCCACGACTCCGCCAGAGGCCACCGACCAGTCCGACGGCTTGACCACCGAGGACACCGCGGACAAATCGGCCGCGAAGAAGAAGTCACGCTCAAAGAAGAAGAGCACCAAGAAGACCGCGAAGAAGAAGGCAACTGCTCGCAAGAAGACCAAGAAGAAGGCGACTGCGAAGTCGGAGGAGCCAGAGGTCGAAAGGGACAGCGAGGCCGCCACCGAGGAGCCCGCCGAAGACCTCGGGGATGCGATTCCCGCCGAGGCTGTGCCCGAACTTGAGGCCGAGCCTGATTCAGAGGATGAGGACAACGCAGCCAAGCCCGCCGCGAAGAAGGCCAAAAAGAAGGCCGACAAGCGGGGCAGCCGCCGGAGTGGCCCGCGACGCGACGGTGCACATGAGACACCGGAAGAGACTCCCGAAGAGCGGGCCGCGCGCCCGAAGGGCCGCCTGGTCGTCAACTACATCCCGGGCGAGGAGTGTCGCGTCGCGCTGCTGGAGAGCGGACGTCTGCAGGAGTATGAGGCTGAGCGTTTCGACGCCATCAGCCGCGTTGGCAACATCTACCTCGGCAAGGTCACGAACGTCGAGCCCGGCATCCAGGCCGCGTTCGTGGACTTCGGTGTTGAGGAAGCCGGCTTCCTGCACGTCAGCGACCTGCACCCGATGCACTTCCCTGGCTCGGACAACACCGAGCGCGTCGGAAAGAAGACACCACGCCGCGAGCGTCCGCCGATCGAGAAGGCGCTCAAGCGTGGGCAGCAGATACTCGTTCAGGTCCTGAAAGACGGCGTGGGCACGAAAGGCCCGGCCCTCACGAGCTACCTCTCCATTCCCGGGCGTTTCCTCGTGATGATGCCGCAGATGGACAAGGTGGGTGTCAGCCGCAAGGTGGACGACGACGACACACGGAAGACGATGAAGGAGATCCTCGATCAACTGGATCTCCCGGAGGGCTTCGGCTTCATCCTGCGGACCGCGGGCCTCGGGCGCACCAAGACCGAGCTCAAACGCGACCTGAGCTACCTCCAGCGACTGTGGAAGGACCTCGAGCGCCGGAAGAAGGGAAGCCAGAAGCCGCGCCTGCTCTACTCTGAGAGCGACCTGCTGGTGCGCACGATCCGCGATCGGATCGGATCGGACATCGACGACGTGGTGCTGGACTCGCCTGCGGCTCTCGACCGCGTCGGCCGCTTCATGAAGATCGTTGCGCCGCGTACGAACGTGACGCTGAAGAAGTACCTGGGCGGGGCCCCGATCTTCGAGGCGTTCAAGGTCGAGGAGCAGATCTCACAGATGCACGCCCGCGAGGTGCCCCTTCCCTCGGGCGGTCGTCTCGTGATCGATGAGACCGAGGCGCTGGTTGCAATCGACGTCAACAGCGGCAAGATGCGGAGCCGCGACGCCGAAGAGAACGCGCTCAAGGCGAACCTGGAAGCGGCGGACGAGATCTGCCGCCAGCTCCGCCTCCGCGACATGGGCGGGCTCGTGATCAACGATCTGATCGACATGCGCCACGCGCGCCACCGCAAGCAAGTTGAGCAGCGCTTTAAGGACAATCTCAAGCGCGACAAGGCCAAGAGCACCACGCTCCCGATCAGCGCGTTCGGCATCATGGAGATGACCCGCCAGCGCATGACGGCGAGCCACGAGAGCGTTCACTTCACCGGCTGCCCGACCTGCGCCGGACGCGGCCTTGTCCAGCGACCGGCCAGCGTTGCCGATGACGCGCTGCGCAACGTCGCCGCTCTTCTCGGCAACGACAAGGTCGCAACGGTCGAGCTTGTGGTCGGTCCTCGCGTCGCTGGTGAGCTGCTCAGCAGCCGCCGCCTTGGACTCGGACGGCTCGAGCGGGCCTACGGCAAGCACGTGGATGTGCGCGTCAGCGATTCCCTGGGCCTCGATCAGGTCCGGTGCTACGCCTACGACGACAGCGGATCGGATCTCGATATCGATCGCCTCAAAGGCCCGGGCAACCCGGAGAAACTCATCGAGGACTTCGAGATCACCGGCGTCGAGCAGGGCGCCGAAGAAACCGACGACTGGGCGATCGACCTCAGCGAGGAGGCCGCGGACGCTGCGGCCGCCGCGATCGCCGACAACGAGCCCGAGCACGAGATCGTGACCGCGGGCGTGGACGACATCACCGACGAAGACGACGAGGGCGGCAACAAGAAGCGTCGTCGACGCCGGCGACGCCGTGGCCGCGGCAAGGGCGGTGAGAACGCCGAAGGCCAAACGGCCGAAACCAACGCCGATCAGGAAGAGACCATCGACGCCTCCGAGCAGCCCTCGGAGGACGCCGGCGCCGCTGCGGACTCTGAGCCGTCGGAAGAAGGCGAAGGCGGGAAGAAGAAGCGACGGCGACGGCGCGGTGGCCGCGGCCGGAACAAGAACCGTGGCGAGGAAGGCGATGCAGCCCGCGGCTCTGGCGAAGGCGGCGAGCCCGCAGCCAAGCCGAAGCCCCGATCGGAATCCAAGCCCGAACAGGCGCCGAAGTCCGAGACCAGTTCCGAGCCCAAGCCCAAGAAGAGTCTGTACGGGAAGGGCCGGCGGAAGCTCGCACCGAGCGAACTGAGCCGCGTAGGCATGGAAGACTGATCGCCCCCGAACCCCGACCGGCAGATATCCCAGCATGCCCGAGAGCGACCAAACCCGCCGCCTGATCGTGCTGGGATCGACCGGCTCGATCGGCACACAGACGCTCGAAGTCGTCGATCACCTCAACGCCATCCTCGCTTCGTCCGGCGCCCAACCGGCCTTCGAGATCGTCGGTCTCGCGTGTCATCGCGACCAAGACCTGATCCGCGAGCAGGCCCGGCGATGGCCGAATGCATCCATCGCGGTTGCCCAGCTCGACGGGAACGGCGCCGCCGAGCGACTTGTACGCGAGGTCGAGTGCGACATTGTGATGGCTTCGATCGTCGGCATCGCGGGTCTGCCCTCGACGCACGCCGCCGTCGAACTCGGTCGCGATGTCGCGATTGCGAACAAGGAATCGCTGGTCGCCGCGGGCGGTGTGATCGTCCCCCTCGCGCAACAGACCGGTTCGACACTGCTCCCCGTCGATAGCGAGCACTCGGCGCTGTGGCAATGCCTCGGGCCAGCCACAAACCCGCCAACGGATCACCCACGCGGCGTGCGCCGAATGATCCTGACCGCGTCGGGCGGAGCGCTCCGCGACTGGGACAAGGACCGCATCGAGCGTGCGACGCCCGAAGAAGTCCTGGCGCACCCCAACTGGGACATGGGGGCCAAGGTCACGACGGACACCGCAACGCTCGCGAACAAGGCGCTCGAGATCCTTGAGGCCCGATGGCTCTTCGGGCTCACGGGCGAAGCACTCCAGGCGGTCATCCACCGCCAGAGTCTCGTCCACTCCTTCGTCGAGTTTGACGACGGAAGCCTGCTCGCACAGATCGGCGCCCACGACATGCGCACGCCGATCCAGGTTGCGCTAACACACCCGCATCGCGAGCCAGGCTGCGCAGACCGGCTCGATCCGCTCACGCTCGGCCGCCTCGACTTCGCCCCGCCCGATACCGACCGCTTCCCGATGATCACACTCGCCCACGAGGTCATGCGGATCGATGAGTACGCGGGCCACCCAACAACTGCGGGGGCTGTGTTCAGCGCCGCAAACGAGGAAGCCGTCCGGGCTTTCCTCGACGGAAGAGTGCGCTTTGGGGCGATCCCGAGGCTTGTCTCCGAGACGCTCGGCGCGACCACGTGCGAGCGTGCCGACACCCTCATCTCGGTGCTCAGGGCCGATCAGACGGCGCGAGAGCACGTCCATGCGGGTATATCCGCCCTGGTCTAGCCCTATCCACTCGAACGAATCACCCTGATAATCCACGATTATCGGAAACTCGTGCCCAGATCGGGCCGACCACTGCGAGGCCCGACGCCGGAGGTCTCCGCATGGTCACGACCGAAACCCAGCCCGAAGCCGCGATGGATGCCTGCGATCTGGTTCATGCCGGCCAAATCCATGCCGCGGTTGATGCTCTCCGCGATCTCCGCGCCGCGTCGCCGGAATGCGAGACCACCGCGCGGCTCCTGGCCTGGGCGATGACCCATGACGAGCGAGCGACTGAATCCGAGATCGATCAGGCCCACCACGACGCGTTCATGCTCGTCGCCAGTCCGCTGCCCTCTCTCGGCGGGTTCACACCCGACACCACCGGACGGCCCATCCGACTCGGCCTGCTCAGCGCAGGCTTCTGCGCCCACCCGGTTGCTTCGACCATCGAGCCGCTGTTGCTGGGCGCCGACCCGGACCGGCTCCAGATCATCGGCTACAGCCTCACCGAGCACCGCGACGCTGTCACGAGCCGGATGTTCAAGCGCAGCGCCGGCTGGCGCGAACTCGCAGGTCTCGATGACGCGGCGAGCGCGCACCAGATCATGCTCGACCGTATTGACGTCTTGATCGATCTCGCCGGTGACACACCAGAGGGAAGACCCGGGATCACCGCCCGCCGCCCGGCTCCCGTGCAACTCGCCGGCATGGCGCACGCCTCGAGGTTCTGCGCTCCCTTTACCGATGCGCGGCTCACCGATGCTGTGATCGATCCGGTCAGCCGCACCGCCAGCAATGAGCAACGCCCGCTCCGCATCGAGGGGTCATCTATCTCCTACGTGCCTCCGCACGACGCCGCGCCGCCGATGGACGAACGCCGCGCCGCCGGCCCTGTCCGCTTCGGCGCGTTCGCGAGCGGCCAACGTCTTAGCGCAACAAGTCTGAGGCTCTTCGCCCGAGTGCTCACGACGATCCCTGAGTCAACGCTCACGATCAAATCAAGGACACTGGGCTCACCAAACGCCCGCGTCGAACTCTCGAGGCACCTCACCTCGCTGGGTGTAGACCCGGGCCGCGTCCGCATGTTGCCCCCGGCCGCGACCGCCGAAGGGCACCTCGCGTTGCACCGAGAGATCGACATCGCGCTTGACACCACCCCGGTCGCCGCGGCGAGCGCAACCTGCGATGCCCTCTGGATGGGCGTGCCCGTGATCTCGCTCGCGGGGTCGCACCCTTCGTCGCGTCTCGGCGCCTCGATCCTCCAGGCCGCCGGTTGCAGCGAGTGGGTCTGCAACGACCCCACCGAGTACACCGAGCGGTGCGTCACCCTGGCGGCCCAGGTCGATCATCTCCGAGCGAACAGGACGACGCTGCACGACAAGGTCACCGCGAGCCCGCTCTGCAACGCGGCCGCCTATGCCGACCGCTTCGCCACAGCGCTAGAAGCACACCTTCACCAGCAGACATCGCTCCCCAAACGCACCGCGGCCTAGCCAGACCTAGAGCCCGAACGCCAGCACGCTCAGCAGCACAAAGACAAGCCCCGCGAGCTGGAAGCC
This sequence comes from Planctomycetota bacterium, assembly GCA_039186605.1. Lineage (GTDB taxonomy): Bacteria > Planctomycetota > Phycisphaerae > Phycisphaerales > UBA1924 > JBCCZZ01. The sequence goes on from JBCCZZ010000009.1 coordinate 79,772, forward strand.
CCGGTCTTTGATCGCGAGATCCGTCGGGTCGTCGTACTCGCCCGACTCGACGAGCACGAAGCAGCGCATCATCCCGTAGGTCGCCGGGAGCACCGTGAGCCAGAGCAGGTTGAACGTGCCGAACGCCTCACCGGCGTCCTTCTGCGCGGTGTAGCTCGCGTAACTGAACAGGGCGATGACCGCGGTCGCGACGACCGCCATCCGGAGCGTGTCGTCGGTGTACCTCGCCTGCACCTTCCGCGTCTTCGGTGCATCCTCACCCATCGTCCGCCTCTCGCCCAGCCGCTTGCCGAACGCGAGGAACATGGCAAGGAACAGCGTCGCGTTCAGCAACCACGTCGAAGGCGTGATGCCAACCGCTAGACATCCGCCGACAACACGGATCACGAAACCGAGGCTCAGCCCAATCACGTCCGCGATCACCCGGTGCTTCAGCGCGAGCGAGTAGATGTTCACGTTCCCGACGTACGCCACCAGCCCGAGCAGCGTGTAGAGCCGGTGCTCCTGCGCGACCAACAGAAGACACAGGAGCGAAGCGGCGTAGAGCAGAATCGCAAAGACAAGCGCACCCGGCACGCTCACCGCTCCCGAAGCGATCGGCCTGAGCCGCTTCTTCGGATGCTCGCGGTCTCGTGGAGCATCCAGGATGTCGTTGACCGCGTAGCACGCGCTGCTGGCGAGCGCAAACGCGAGCGCAGCAGCCAATCCCGGCATCACGAACGATCGAGCCGTCTCGACTACCGCCCCCTCGACGGTCGTCAGGTGATAAAGCGGACCGAGCAGCACAAACCCGCTCTTGGCCCACTGCTGAGGCCTCGCGAGCCGGATGTACGCGCCGACGCCGCCCTTCGCTGGAGTGTCCGATGCCATTGAGACCCGGATCCTACATGCCCAGCCGGTCAAACACAGGCCTGGGGATCAAGCGGATGATCAGCATGATCCAACGCCAGAAGAAAGGCGTGTATACCACCGCCTTGCCCCGAACAGCCGCCCGATCGATCGACGCGGCAACCCGCTCGGGCGGTGCGACAAGGAACATCCCTGACAGCCCCCAAGTCATCGCGGTGTCCACGAACCCGGGCTTCACGAGGGTGACGCGAACGCCCCGCCCGAGGAGCCTGCCGCGCAGCCCGTGGCAGAGCGCGTCGAGCCCGGCCTTACCGGCGCCGTACGCGAAGTTGCTAGGCCGCCCCCGGTCTCCCGCGACGCTCGACACCGCGCACAAGAACCCGGTCTTGTCCGGGACACGGTCCGCCGCGGCGTGCAGAATTTCCGCGGGGCTCGCGAGGTTGATCACCGCCATCCGCGCCGCGAGTGTCGGGTCTCGCTCAGCGTCCTCCTGTGGCCACATCGCGCCGTGCACGACATACACCCCATCGAGCCCGCCCAGGGTCTCTGCTGCGGTCTCCACCACCCGCTTGCCAGCACCAACCTCTTCGGCATCGAAACGAATGGCGAACACCTCGGCACCGCGCGACAGCCTCAGGTCGTTCGCCGTCCGACCGGCCTCCTCGTCATCGCGCGCGGCGAGCACGATCCGGTCGCCCCGAGCGGCCAGACGGTCCGCGAGCGCTCGAGCGATCGCCGAAGTAGCACCCGTAATCAGCACACGACGGGGCCCGCTCACAGCCCGAGCCTCCGCGCCAGCGAAGAACTGATCTTGCCATCAGGATCCGCCTGGGCCCGAACACGACGGAACTCATCGAGCTTGGGGTACATCGCCTCGAAGTGATCGCGTTTCATCGACGCGTCCTTCGCCAGATAGCGACGACCGCCCATCTCGATCACACGAGCATCGAGCTCGCTGAGCATGGCGTCAAGACCAGGTGTCTGCGCGAGATCGAGCGACACCGTCCACCCGGGCCTCGGGAAACTCAGCATCCCCCCTGATTCCGCGCCCATGGGCTTGATCACTGCGAGAAAACTGCCTCGCTTGCTCGCCGCGAGCCGGTCGAGGATCTCACGCAGCCCGTCGAGCCCCGGGTCAGGCGGGATCACAACTTGGTACTGCTGAAACCCACGCTTGCCGTAGATCCGATTCCAGCCGCGCACGGCATCGAGCGGGTAGAAGAAACTCGTCACGGGCTCCGTAAACACACGCGTTGGATTGCGCATGTGATAGAAGGTGTTGAACGCTTTCACGCTCAGCGGGCTCAGCGCGAAGCCGGGGAAGTCGATCGGGACAGATCTCGACTTCTCCGCCGGCCACACAAGCGGCGACCGCGCCGCGGTGCCCGAGAGCCTGTCCACAGGCGCATGCTCACCCGCAAAGACAACCCCACGGCCCAGCGATGCGCCCCGCGCCAGCATGTCAACCCAAGCAACCGAGTAGGTCGTGTCCGACGCGAGCGACTCGAACACCTGGGCGGTCTCATCGAGCGAACCTGTGCGTGTGCGGCTCACATCGATGTACGCCGAATCCACCCGTCGGAGCCTGAGGCAGACCGAGATGATCATGCCCGTCAAGCCCATCCCGCCCGTGGTTGCCCAGAACAGCTCAGGCCGTTCTTCGCGCGAGCAGCGAACCGTCTGACCCGAGGAGAGCAGGAGTTCGAAGGATTCAACAAAGGTCACAAAGGAACCATCGCTGTGGTGGTTCTTGCCGTGAACATCGGCCGCGAGACATCCTCCCAGCGTGACAAACCGGGTCCCGGGTGTCACCGGAACAAACCAGCCCTGCGGCAGATAGGTCTCGAGGAGCCGCGCAAGGCTCATGCCCGCTTCGGCCTCCAAAATCCCCGTCTCTGGGTCGAAGGCCAGCACCCGCCCGAGTCGCTCGGTTAGGACAAGCCTGCCCCGCGCATCCGCGCGGTCTTCGTTGAGAGCCGCATCCCCGTAGCTCCTGCCAAGGCCTCGGGCGAGGGTGGTCGTCCCGACCGGGCCGGGCTCCAGGAACGCGTTCCGGAGTGTCCGCGCCCGCTCAGGCCGCGCGACCACCGCCGGCTGAACCGGATGGTTTCCCCAACAGGCGGTCTGCTGCTCGCTCCAGGTGGGCACGGGCAGTTCTAGCCCCGGGCATCGAGCCCGGTTCGGTTCTGTGCGGTACAGCGGAGTTCGCTCGGGTTTCCGGACCCACACAGAGCGATGGCCCGCGTGATCGGGCCAGAGGGCTCAGAGCCCGTGGTCGGGGTCAGACCGGGCGTCTAGATTGCCGACCTCACGGCCATCGGCCGACGTACACGACCTACCGGCGTCGCCCGCCGGCACCGCCTCAGGAGGGGATGGAACCAGCCATGGCAGACGCCACCAAATCAGCGCTCATCACCGGGATTACCGGTCAAGACGGCAGCTATCTCGCCGAGTTGCTCCTGTCCAAGGGCTATGAGGTGCACGGCATCATCCGCCGCGCCAGCAGCTTCAACACCGACCGGATCGATCACATCTATCAGGATCCGCACGAGTCGGGCCGCCGGATGACGCTCCACTACGGCGATCTCACCGACACCGAGAGCATCGCGAAGGTCATGAGAACCGCCAAGCCCGACGAGGTGTACAACCTCGGTGCTCAGAGCCACGTCCGCGTCAGCTTCGATATGCCCATCTACACCAATGAGACGGTCGCGATGGGCGCCCTGAACATGCTCGAAGCGACCCGCCAGGCCCAGGACGAGTTCGGGAAGCAGATCCGCTTCTATCAGGCGTCTAGCTCCGAGATGTACGGCAAGGTCATCGAAACCCCCCAGACAGAGACCACGCCGTTCTACCCCCGCTCGCCCTACGCGTGCGGCAAGGTCATGGGGCACTACATGACCGTGAACTACCGCGAGAGCTACGGCATGCACGCCAGCTGCGGCATCCTCTTCAACCACGAAAGCCCCCGCCGGGGCGAAACCTTTGTGACCCGGAAGATCACCCGCGCCGTTGGCCGCATCAAGATGGGGCTCCAAGACAAGGTGTTCCTCGGCAACCTCGACTCAAAGCGCGACTGGGGCTTCGCAGGTGACTACGTCGAGATGATGTGGAAGATGCTCCAGGCCGAGACCGCCGACGACTATGTGGTCGCGACGGGCAAGACGATCAGCGTCCGCGAGTTCGCGGATCTCGCGTTTGCGCACGCCGGGCTGAACTTCGAGGACCACGTCGAGTTCGACAAACGATACCTCCGACCCGCCGAGGTTGACCTGCTGCTGGGCGATCCCAGCAAGGCCCAGAGGCAGCTGGGCTGGGTTCCGAAGACCAGCGTCGAGGAACTCGCCGCGATGATGGTGGACCACGATGTCGAGCTCGCGAGCCGCGAGAAGACCCTCAAGGACGCGGGCCACGCCATGCCCGAGTTCACGGGGCACGATCAGTAGGCCCGGGACGGCGGATCTCGTGAAGCCGCCGGGCCCGTCGTGCCGATCGGTCAGCGTGGCGCGGCGATCCGCGCCGGCCCGGTCCGTCCGAGCTTGACCACCGCGAAGCGACGGGCGAACCGCTCCGGGCGAACCCCGAGCCGCCCGGACAGGGGACAGCGATCGCAGCACTCGTCTCCATCGTGTTGCTCTTCGCCGCGATCGTCTTCACGGTCGCGCGGCCGCAGTACGCCATTGTTCTGCTGCTCCTGCTCTATCCAATGGAGCAGGTCATGCAGGCGAATATCCCCCAGCTCGGCGCGGCGCCCTGGCTCATCAATGTAATCGTTGGGCTCCTGGTCCTCTTCGGTTCGTTCCGGGCTCTCATCGGCGCGTATTCGCCCTTCACGGGCTACCTAAACCCCGTGATGGGCGCAACCGCGGCGCTCTATGCGGTCACCTTCGTCGGTGTCCTGCTCGGGCCAGACGTGGCGGGCGCATTCGACAAGCTCCGCTCGGCTTCCCCTTACCTCGCCCTGTTGCTCATCTTCCCGACGCTGCTCGTCACCAGGCTCGAGGACTGGCGCCGCATCATCGTCCCGACGCTCGCCGGCGGCTCGGCCGTCCTGGTCCTGATGCTGCTCAGCCCCCGCACCGTGTTCGCCGGTGCCAGGCTCATCATCGATCTGGAGGATGTCGTTGGCGGCGCCGGAAACCCGCTGGCGACGGCGCAGCTGGGCGGACTCATCGCGATCTTCGGGGTTCTCTACAAGTCCGAACGGGGTGGTCAGGTCTTGCTGCTCATCAGGATCGCGGCGATCGGGCTGGGCCTGAGCATCGCCGCCCTCTCTGGAAGCCGTGGCCAGCTGATCGCGTCGATCGCCGCCTCACTGATCTGCTTCCCGCTAGCCCGGCAGGTCAGAAACCCTGTTCAGTTCGTGGGCACGGTGGTCAGCTCGTTCGTATTCCTGGCGGTGGGCTATGCCGTTCTTGGGCGTGTGCTCTCGGGCCGCGCCGGCGAGCGTTGGGGCGCCGAAGCACTCCAGGACGGTGTGGACAGCCGCCTTTACTTCGCGACCGAAGCCCTGATGGCATGGGCGCAGAACCCCGCCGCTTGGCCGCTCGGCACCGGGACTTTCAGCTCTGGTGCACTGATCGCCGCGCTGGAGGACACCTACATTCACAACAGTGTGGTGCAGGTGATCGCCGAGAACGGCGTGATCGGGTTCACGCTGTTCGCCACTGCGATGTGGCTCACGTATCGCGCAGGCATGCGTCTTGTCAGCCTGTACTCGAACAACCCGGGCCTGCGCTCCGCCGCCGCGTGCCTGATCGCCATGTGCATCTATGAGTTCCTGCTCTCGCTCAAGCAGGGTGATTTCGTCGCGACCGGCGCGCCCTTCTGGACGTTCCTCATCGTGGGCAAGCTCGCCGCAGCCGAGCAGGCGTTCGGGCACCACGAGATCGAGCACTGGGACTACGAAGACGACGGCTACACCGAAGCGGATGAGCCCCACCACAACGACAGCGGTGCATGAGCGAACCCAGCCTCACACACCGCACCTCGGCGGGCGCCGGATGGCTCACCGCCGGTAGCCTCCTTGGCAAGGTCTTCGGGCTCGCGAGCCAGATCGTCCTCGGCGCAATCCTCATCGAGGAGCAGTACGGCGCGTGGGCCGCGATCTTCGGATTCAACGTGATCGCTTCGGCGGTCCGCGATCTCGTGATCGTCGAGCTGATGATCCGCGGGGGCCGCGAGGAGCTCAGCGAGAACTTCGGACCCGTCATCTGGATGGGCGGCGGCATGAGCCTGCTCACGGCGCTCGCGATGTTCGCGATGGGATACGTGTTCGCTGATCAGTTCGACAACCCGGACTTTGCAAAACTGAACACGTTCTTCGCTGGGCTCCACGTGCTCAGCTTCCCGACGGTGCTCACGCGGGGCCTGCTCGCCATCGATCTGCGATTCAGACGCATCGGTATGATGAACGTTGCGGGATCGTTCGGCCGGTCCACCGCTGGGATCATCGCGGCGTCCCTCGGCGCAGGGGTCTACAGCTTCATCTTCGCGTTCTATGCCGAATACGTCGCGGTGCTGATCGCCGGGGTCCGTAGATTGGGCCTCAAGGATCTCTCGCTCCGTCCCAACTTCAGGCGTTGGCCCCGCCTGCTCAAGGATCTGCCGGGCCTGCTCGTCAGCCGTGTCGGTATCACGCTCACCAACGGCGGCGACCTGCTTCTGCTCGGTGCGATGTCAACACAGGCCGTCGCTGGCGTCTATCTGTTCGCGGTCCAACTCGTAAATCAGTTCGCCGTCGTGCTCGGTCAAGGCGTGCAAGGCGTGCTGCTCCCTGGGTTCAGCAGGCTGCGCCACGATCCACCAAGGCTCCGCGCCGCGTTGGGCCGCGCGCTCGATGCCCAAGCCCTGCTGGCCGGACTGGGCTGCGGCGGGCTCATGGCTTGCATCGACTCGGCGATGAACTTCGTGTGGCTCGACAAGTGGGAGGCCGCGACGGTGCCGGCACAGATCTTCGTCGCCGGCCTCTCAGTAAGGCTCGCCGCCGCGACCGCCATCCCCGCCCTCCGCGCGGAGGGCCGGTTCATCACGGATGGTGCGCTCGCCATCGCCCAGGGACTCTCACTCCCACTGGGGATCTACATCGCGCTCCAGTCCGGCGCCGGGGTGGTCGGCATCACGGCGACCGGCGCCAGCCTGCTCGCGATCGTCCAACTGGTCCTTGTGGCGGCGCCTTTTATCGGTGGCGCAGCCGGAGAACCGGCCCGGGCAGTTGGTGTCGTGCTCGCGAGGCTGATCCCGCCCCTGCTCGTCGGCGCCCTCATCGCGTTCGCGGCGTCTTCGATCAAGTTGACCGGGATTCTGCCTGAGGGTCGCCTTGGGTACGGGATCGTGCTGTTCGGAAAAGCGCTCACGTACGCTGTTGTTGCATGGCTCATGGTGCTCACTGTGTTCCGCGGCGCAACACGCTCAGCTCTCGACGCGATGCCACCCAAGCTGACAAAGCACATCCATCTCATCCCTGGGGCCACGAGACTCACACGCAAGCCCTGATCCCTGCTTAGGCAGGCTCGTCGAGAAACCCGCGGACGAAGCCGTCAACCGTGAGACCCGCGACATACGCCATCGATCGCTCGGTGGGCTCCCAGCCCTCGGCGCGGCCGAGCATCACCATCATCGCGTCTGCCAGGCCCTCCGGGTCAACGCTGGCCGCCGTACCGATGCCGTAGTCCTCGATCAATCGGCCGAGCCAGCCGAACGACCCGCCAACCACCGGGCGACCGAGCGCCGCGGCACGGACCGCGATGCTCGCCGGCCCGACATGCCTCGGGTACGGCGCGACGACAACGTCGCCCGCCGCAAGCCAAAGCCACAGGTCTTCTTCGCTCACATAGTCAGGGTTCAAACGGATCAACCCCCGCTCGACAAGCGGCGCCGCCTCGCCCTCGATCAGCCCGCGGACGATGTCGTCCCACCGACCTGCCATGTAGAGCCGGTCATCTTCTCGGAGCGCCCCGCGTTCGTGCAACAGCTTGAACGCTCGGACCAGACGGTCAACGCCCTTCCTGGCATCCAAGGCCCCGACAATGCTGAACCCGCGCCCCGAAGGATCAAGCCCCAAGCGGCGCCGCGCCTCTGCAGGACGCACCGATGGCGCTGGCGGGAGCGGGTCCGGAATCAAGCGGACCCGATCCGCAAACCCGTTGCTCGCGCACCAGGCCTCGACAAGCCGATCGATCAGCAGCACCCGATCGAAGAGCCTCGAGCGCAGCATCCCTGCATACACGCGATCCGCGACGCGGTGCCCGATCGTCCTGGGCGGCTCGCGATAGGCCGCAGATCCACGGAGCACGAGCGGGGTCACGCGGCAATTACCAAAGCCGATCAGTCGGGATCTTCCCATGATCGAGGCGACCTGCGCGACGCCGTCCGCATTGGGATACCAGAGACGCTCGGGCTTGTGCCTCTTGATGAGCTGCGCCAACTCGCGGGCTCTTGCCGCGAACACACGCACACCGGTGCCTTCGATGTCCAAGAGCGCGTGCTCATCGAACGACCCGCGGAACGGTCCGAGCTGGACCTCGTAAGACTCGTGCGCCTTCGCCCGGGGCCCGAGCGCCACGATCGGGCGGATCCCACGCTCGCCCAGGCCTTCGAGGAGGTACCGCACGTACGTCAGCCGATGGCCTCGGCCGACGGGCTCGTAGATCACTGTCCGGCCGCGCCAATCGGTCAACGGATCGGTTCCGAGCGAAGCGGGCTGTTGCTGGGCAAGAAGATCGCGTCAAGCTGCAGCAGTGCATCATCACTCACGCGACGTATCTCGCTCACGATGTCGTACACAACGAAACCACGCTCACCCATAAAGCGGATCACATCACCAAGCAGCGGCATACCTGCATCGAGAAAGTCGATCAGGCTGATCTCGAGAAGCAGCCCATCAGCGCCGGCCATCGCCCGTTCAGCACCCTTGAGCACCTCAAGCTCATAGCCCTGAACATCAAGTTTGAGAAACGACGGTGCGGGCGCCTTCCCTTCCTCGATCAGTTCGTCGATAACCAGCACCGGAGAGGTCGCACGGTCACCTCGCCTCGAAGCCACGCCAGCGGGCATGAATGAACCGGCGTCGTGCGGGCGCAGCGCGCTCGTCTGTGTGCCCTGATCTGTGTATTCGATCTCGCCTCGCTCCGAGCCCAGGAAGCAGAAGTGGAACTCGTAGTTGCCGATCTCGGCCGCTGTCCGCTCGAGGGATTCTCGCTCTCGGAGGTTCGGCTCAAATCCAACGATCTGCGCAGCGGGCCAGACCGAGCGAGCAAGCCTGGCCCAGGCACCGTGCGCCGAACCAATGTCGTACACCACAGCCGGCCGAAGGCCCGCCCGCATGAGGGCGAACAGCCTGCTCGGTTCGTCGAGGTGCCGCATCGAGGGGATGACCGAGATCGCCCCGCGCTTCAGCAGCATCTTGGCCTGGACCGGCAGCAGCTTGTTCAGAACTCTGTGCGAGGTCCTTGGCATTGGTCGTCCCCCGCGGGAAGCACCGTCGATCCAGGGCACAAGCCTTGGCATGGAGGCTCCGCGAGCATAGCCAGCGACGACCTATCCTCGCCTGCCGCGGCGGGCGACCGACCCCGGCAAACCCCCGAGCAGGAGAGCGCTGACCATGTCCCAGACCACACCCCTCGATTGGCAAAGCGCCCGCGTGATCTTGACCGGTGGCGCAGGGTTCCTCGGTCGCCACGTCGTCGAAGAGCTCCACGGGCGCGGCGTCACCGATGACCGAATCTTCATACCTCGCCGGAAAGACTTCGACCTCACGGCCGAGGCCGACGTGAAGCGGCTCTACGCCGATTCGTTTGGCTCGGACAAGGCCAGCGTCGTCATCCACCTCGCCGCTGAGGTCGGTGGCATCGGCGCCAACCGGAAGTCCCCAGGCCGCTACTTCTTCGCGAACATGGCGATGGCCCTCCACCTCATCGAGCAGGCCCGCGCCGACGGCATCATCGAGCGTGGTGGCCGCTTCTGCCAGGTCGGCACCATCTGTGCCTACCCCAAGTTCACACCCGTCCCATTCAACGAAGAAGAGCTCTGGAACGGGTACCCCGAGGAGACCAACGCGCCCTACGGAGTTGCCAAGAAGGCCGCCTGGCAGATGCTCGACGCGTACAAGCTCCAGTACGAGATGCTGAGCAGCTATGTGCTCCCCGTGAACCTTTATGGACCCCACGACAACTTCGACCTTGAGTCCAGTCATGTGATTCCCGCACTTATCCGCAAATGCATCGAGGCCCAAGATCGGGGCGACGATCACATCGAGGTCTGGGGCACCGGCAGCGCGAGCCGCGAGTTCCTCTACGTCGAAGACGCCGCGAGCGGCATCGTCCGCGCCTGCGAGGCGATGACAGATCCCACGCCCATCAACCTTGGAACAAATATGGAGATCACGATCAAGGACCTCGTCGAGTTGATCGTGAAGCTCACCGGCTTCGAGGGCGAACTCCGCTGGGACGCGACCAAGCCCGATGGGCAGCCCAGGCGTTGCCTCGATACCAGCCGTGCGAAACAGATGATCGGCTGGGAAGCCAAAGTCGGCTTCGAGGATGGGCTTCGTCGGACGATCGAGTGGTACCGTTCCAATCCCTCGTAACGAGGATCCGCACGACATCCATCGGCGCCAACTCCATCGGACGAGAGAACCAACCCGTACAAAACCGAATCATCGGAGCCCAGGTGATCGGCCGCCGCCGCGCAAGGGCAATCTTCACACAGGAGCGCCGACAAGCCTCTTTGATGAGGGATGTTTCTCAGGTACATTTGATGCCGTGCTTTCCGCCCGGCTGTCATGACACTCTGGGATAACTTTGATGCTGCACTCACCCCGCAACCACGCCCTGCTTATCACACTCTCGTCATTGGTCGCTCTGCCGGCCTCGGCCAGCATTACCACGTATGAGATCGGTGGCACCGGCGCCCCCGGATCGAACTTCCCCGATGCGTACGGCGGAGGAACGACCTGGAGCATCGTGGTCACCCTCGACACGCAGCAAGCTGTAACCAATGACCTTGGCAACATCGCGAGCTACGCGGGCATCTCCGTCGAATACACCATCGGAGACGTCACCTTCCAGCAAGAGAGCACCCTCTTTGTCAACGACGACCTCACCCTGGGCACCGTCGTCGATCAGCTCCTGCTGAACTTCTTCCAACCCGGGTCGGGCCCAGGAATCCCGATCGATCGCCCCGACACCTATGGCGGCCTCAGTCTTACCGGTTCCCAGACGCTGTGGAACTCGACTGATATCCCTGCCCTCTTGCCAGATGTATCCGACTTCGATGAGACACGGTTCGTGATCTCTCAGTCGATCGATACAACAGATCCCGCCTTCATCGTGTGGGAGGGCACCGTGGATTACATCCGCGTCGTTCCCGCACCGGGCGTGTCCGCCGTGTTGATCGTCATGGCAGGGTGGCGCAGAAGACGCTGAACAAGCTGGCTGGGTCGCGGGTTAGGCTCATCCCATGAAGCTCGCCCTCGCCCAACTCGCACCTGTTTTCCTCGATCGCGAAGCCACCACCGATAAAGCCGCGGATGCGGTCCACGAGGGCGCGCGCCACGGCGCCCGCGTCGTGTGTTTCGGTGAGGGCCTGATCCCCGCATACCCGCTCTGGCTCACTCGAGTTGACGGCGCTCGATTCGATGAGCCCGACCTCAAGAACCTCCATCGGATCTATCTCGAACAAGCCGTCAGCGTCGAGCGAGGTGACCTCGCACCGGTCCAAGACGCCGCAAAGGAGCACGGCGTCCACGTCGTCCTCGGCATCATCGAGCGACCGCCCGACCGCGCAGGCCACAGCGTGTTCTGCTCAGCAGTCGTCATCGACGACCGGGGCGCCATCGCAAGCTGCCATCGCAAGCTGTGCCCCACCTACGAAGAACGCCTCGCATGGGCGCACGGCGACGCCAACGGACTTCGCGCCCACCCGGTGGGGAACTTCACCCTCGGAGCCCTCAACTGCTTCGAGAACTGGATGCCACTCGCCCGGGCCGCACTCCACGCGCAGGGCGAAGACCTGCACGTCGCGATCTGGCCAGGCTGCGAACGGCTCACGGAGGACATCACACGGTTCATCGCACGCGAAGGCCGCAGCTACGTCGCGAGCTGCAGCTCAATCATCCGAGCCGAGGACCTGCCCGAAAACCTCCCGCTGCGCCATGAGATCATCGGGGCGATGGAAGTCGGCGGAGGTGGCGCAGACATGTTCTACGACGGGGGAAGCTGCGTTTCAGACCCGAGAGGCGACTGGGTCGTCGCGCCGGTCGTTGGCGAGGAGACCATTATCTACGCCCAGATCGACCACGCGAAGGTGCTCGAGGAACGCCAGATCTTCGATCCATCGGGCCACTATGCGAGGCCGGAGCTGCTCAGGCTCGAGGTGGATCGTCGGCGCATCACCAGCGCAAGCTTCCGCGAATAGCTCAACCGAGTTAGCGACAGCCGCCGCGATTCGCGTACCGCGTGTACTTATTCCTCGGCGAGACATAAACGTTCGAGCGGTACGCAGGTTGGAACCCCAGCCCGAACCCACGGTTGTAGCCCGCTCGCACACCGCGGTGGAAGCCGCCCGAGCGCCGACCCGACCAGTAGTTCCGAATCGGGGCTGCACAGTCACCTCGCGAGCTGTACGCCCGATTTGCAGAATACGCGTTGGCGCGGAACGCAAACCCGTAGCGGTTCCCGTGCCGCGCATACTTCACACCGCGCCGGCGGATGTCGTGGCCCCGATACGCAAGTCCACCGTGGTGGATACGGCCAACGCCGGTATGCCTGAGGTGCCCGATCTCCGAGTACCCGCCTTTGAGACAAACGGTGGCACCGCCGTAGACCGTGCAAACACCGCTGCTGTAGTGGATGCCCTTCCCAAATGCACTTCCGTGGAACGTCTTGCGCTTGAAATCGCGCCGCGATCCGTGCAAGTGGCCGTGCGTCCGGAGCTTGGTCACGCGTTGCTTGCCGTTCACGTGGCCAACGCCGCGGCGCGAAACAAGCCCGCGGTTCGGGCGCGCGATTGCGTGCGTCCGGAGATGACGCTCACCCGTGCGATGCGCCGAACGCTCCGACACCCGCTCGATAGCGTGCTGGCGAGCCAGTTCCGCGGCGCTCTGCCCGAATGCCGGCGCCGCGGCAGCCATGACCGCCGCGACCGCAAGGATGAACCTCGAACCAGATGTCCGTTGCCGCATGATCGACCTCCACGCTCGGCCGTGCCAGATGCTGGGGAACGGGGTCACGAGGTCCGCGTTCCATCCCAGAAGCTAACCGGGGAGTTCCCGCAGACCAATACTGTGTTCCATTTTTTTGTTCATTATTGAACCAACTCGCTCTGACCGAGCGCCTGCGCCCCCTGCCATACGATCGCGGATGCCCAATCTCGTCACCCTTGCTGAGGCCGCTCAGGCCGCCGTTCTCCAGGCCTCGGGCGTCACGAGGCAGGTTCAGGCGGGCCTGGATCAGCTCCGCGCGATCACCAAAGACGACGATTCTCCGGTCACGGTCGGCGACTTTGCCTCACAGGCCATCATCGTCCACATGCTCCGCGAGCACCTGGGCCCAGACTTCCGCCTGATCGGCGAGGAGGATCCCGCAACCATCACAGCCCACCGGGAGCACCTCGAAGCCGCCCTCGCCGCAACCCAAGACGCCTGGCCCAGCTGCACCGTGGAATCCATGCTCGAGGCCGTCCAGCACGGATCCAGTCACCGCCACCCGGCCGACCGACCGGGTGAGCGTGTCCGTACGCACGGTGCCTGGACGCTCGACCCCATCGACGGGACCAAGGGTTTTCTTCGGGGCGAGCAGTACTCCATCGCGCTGGCCTACATCGAGCAGGGCCGCCCCGTCGTCGCGGCCCTCGCCTGTCCGAATCTCGCGCTCGACTTCACGGCCCCGCTCGACGAGCAGGATCGGAGCGGGAGTCTCTTCGTCACGATCCGGGGCGACGGCGTCCAAGAGTCCGAATGCGTGCCCGATGTGACAGGCTCCACGCTCACGCGCATGCGGCACGAACCGACCGAGCCAGTCGTGATCTGCGGGAGCGCTGAAGCCGCGCACCATGCGCCAGGCGCCATGAGCCGCGTGCTCGAAGAACTCGAGTCACGCGGCACGCCCATCGGCCCTCGCGCCCGTACCGACAGCCAGCTCAAGTACGCGATGGTCGCCAGGGGCCAGGCCGATGGCTACCTCCGGCTGCCCGCCAAACCTGGTTACCGCGAGCGGATCTGGGACCACGCCGCAGGCTCGCTCATCGCCGAAGAGACCGGCTGCCTCGTAACCGACGCGCTGGGCCACCCCCTCGACTTCGATGCCGGCGAGCGGCTGGACAACAACCGTGGCATCGCATGCGCCCCGCCGATGCTGCATGGGAAGCTCAGGGACGCGATCGACGCAACACGGCCAGCGGACGCGTAGCGCTGGCCGCTGAATACGATCGCCCCCGCGCACGACCCCGCCCCAGAGAGGACCCCCGCCGCACGTGACCGCCGAACCGAGCCAGACTGTTCCGAGCGGCTCGGATGCCAAAGGCCTTCACGTCGTCCTCCTCAACCAGCCCTTCCACCCGGACGTCGCCGCCACCGCACAGATGGCCAAGGACCTTGCCGACCACCTCGTCCGCAGCGGACACCGCGTCACCGCGATCGCGAGCCGCAGTGTCTACGGCAAGGCCGGCGCTGTGCTCCCGAAGCGAGAGTCCATCCCGGTCGAGGGCGCAGTCAGCCCCATCGAGGTCCGGCGCGTAGGCGTCAGCCTCTTCGGCAAGAAGTCGATCATCGCCCGCGCCGCGGATTTCGCGTTCTTCTACCTGCTCGCCGCATGGAGCCTTCTGGGCGTGAAGAAGCCCGATGTCGTTGTCGGCTTTACCACGCCACCCTTTGTCCACCTGCTCGCGATCGGTGCCCGCTGGTTCAAGGGCGCCAAGGCGGTGCACTGGCTGATGGACCTCTACCCGGACGTCGCGATCGAGTGCGGCGTTCTCTCCCGGAGAAACCCGGCATCGGGTGTGTTCGAGTTCTTGAGCCGCACCCTGCTTAAGAGGTCAGACCGAATCGTCGTGCTGGGCCGGTGCATGCGCGACCGCGTCATCGACAAGGGTGTCGCCCCAGACATGATCGAACATATCCCTGTCTGGGCCGATCACTCGAACCTCGCCCCCGTGCCGCACGAGGAGAACCCGCTACGCACCCAGTGGAACCTCGCGCCCGAGCAGTGCTGTGTGATGTACTCCGGCAACTTCGGTATCGCCCACGAAGCCCAGACGATCTGCCGCGCGATGGAACGTCTCGCCGATGTCCCGTTCATCTTCGTCGGTGCTGGCAAGCGACGCGCCGAGGTCGAGGCGTTCATCGAGTCACACGCCGTGCCCAACGCGCGTTACCTCGACTATGTGCCCCGCGACCAGCTCCGCTACAGCATCGGCGCCGGCGACATCCACCTGATCAGCGTCCGCAACGGCCTCGAGGGCCTGATCGTCCCCAGCAAGCTCTTCGGCGTGATGGCCGCCGGGCGACCAGCTGTCTATGTCGGAAGCCCGAAGAGCGAGATCGCACTCATCATCAATGAAACGGGATGTGGCGCCTGCATCGAAGAGGGCGACGACGAATCGCTCGCGGAGGCGATCAGGCGGCTCGCGACCGATCCACACGAACGCGCACGCATGGGCTCCGCGGGCCGCGAGGCCCTGGCGGAACGCTTCGATACCCAGCGAGCGTGCGAGGACTGGCGGGCCTTGCTCGAACGGATCGCCCGGCGCTAGAGCTCCTTGCCCGAGCGCTGGTGAACGATCGCTTTGACCTTCATCGAGATCATGTACTCGTATAGATAGATGAGCCGGGCGTACGAACGGCCCGCCGAGCCATCAAGCCAGGCCATCCGCCAGAACATGTAGTAAAACCACTTGATGTGCGGCCTAATCGGGAGACGGAAGAAGATGTTCTTGAGCGCCGCGCGCCGAGCGCTCGCGTCGCCGAAGAGATCGCCGAAGGGGATGTTGCGGTTGGCCTGCACCTTGAGCAGCTCTTCGGCTTCCATCCCCGAGTACTGGTTGTGCCGCGCGAACCAGTGATCGATGCCCTTGCTGAACGGGTAGTGGATGAGGTGCCCATCCAGGTCGCCCGTCTTGCCATCCACGATCGCGATCGGGTTCACGAGCCGCTCATAGCGGATGTTCTTCGGGCGGAACATCCGCACGATCCAGGTCGGGTAGAGCTGGGCCCGCTTGAGCCACTTGCCCATGAACATGTCCTTGCGCCTGAGCTGGAACGCGGCGAACTCGCTGTCTGGGTCGGCCTTCTCCTGAACCTCCCGCGCGAGGTCGTCTTCCACCCGCTCGTCGGCATCGACGTACAGCACCCACGGGTGCTTGAACTCGATGTTCTCCATGCACCAGTTCTGGTGCGTGCTCCAGTTGTCGAACTTCCGCTGAACGACGCGGACGTTGTCGTACTTCTTCGCGAGCTCAACGGTCTCATCGCTGGAATAGCTGTCGTACACGACCACATCGTCCGAGAACCGAAGACAATCGAGGCAGGCCTCGATGTTGATCGCCTCGTCTTTGGTCAGGATGAGCGCCGATACCGGATGCACACGAACTCCTCGGAGGGGCCGTACGATAGCAGCTCCGTCAAGCCCGACGCACACGGACACCGATGACCACCGCCGCAGATGAAGCCATCGCGAGGGCCCAGGTTAGCCCCTGGAGCACCAAGGCCAAGATCGGCCGGGCGTTATGGATGCTCCTCCGCATCCCCCTCTTCAGGATGAGCTGGCACAACTGGTACGGCTACCGCCGCTGGCTGCTCCGGCTCTTCGGGGCGAAGATCGGCAAGAGCTGTGTCATCAGGCCCACCGCGAAGATCGAGATCCCCTGGCTGCTTGAACTTGGCGACTATTCCTCGCTTGGCGACAGCTCGATTATCTACAACCTGGGCCAGATCACGATCGGACGCCGCGTCACCGTGAGCCAGTATGCCCACCTGTGCGCCGGGTCCCACAACTTCTCGAGGCGCGACATGCCACTGCTCCGCCCCACCATCACCGTGGGCGACGACGCGTGGATCGCGGCCGAGTCCTTCGTCGCTCCGGGAATCAACGTGGGTGAGGGCGCAATCCTCGGAGCCCGCGGCGCTGCTTTCAAAGATGTGCCAGCCTGGGAGATCTGGGGAGGGAACCCGGCAAGGAAAATCCGTGACCGCGGTCCGGTCAGCGATGAGCCGGACACCAATGAGCAGCGCACGGCATGAGTGATCAGTCCCGACCCATGCGGATCGTCCACGTGCTGCGCGAGGTCGTGCTGGCCCACGGTGGGGTCACTCGCGCCGTGCTCGACCTTGGCACCGAACTCGCCGATCTGGGCCACAGCGTCACTGTGATCACGAGGGATGCCACCGATATTCCGACCGACTGGAACCAATCGGGCCGCCCAGCTTCGGCTCCCTTCACCGAGGCCGAAACCCTGATCAGGCAAGCCGATGTCCTGCACCTACATACCCCGTGGGAGCGCAAGAGCGGCAAGATGATCCGGATCGCCAAGGACGCAGGCACTCCCTATGTCATCACGCCTCACGGCATGCTCGATGACTGGTCGATGGAGCAGAAGGGCCTCAAAAAGCGTCTCTACCTCACGCTCGTAGGCAGAAAACACCTCGAGGGCGCTGCGGCGGTCCACTGCACAGCCCAAGCCGAGGTCGAGCAGGCGAAGCCCTGGTTCCCGAAGGGCCGCGCGGTCGTGTTGCCCCTTGTCCTCGACACCGCCCCGTTCGTCAGCTTGCCCCCGCCCTCGCTCGCCATCGATAAGTTTGGGCTCGATCCCGAGCGACCCATTGTCCTCTTCATCAGCCGGATCCACTACAAAAAAGGTCTCGACACGCTGATGCGAGCCTCCGCAACGCTCCGCAACCGCGGGGTGAATCACACGCTCGCCATCGCCGGCACAGGCCCGGCCAGCGAAGAGCGCGCCGCACACGAGCTCGCCGATGAGCTCAAGCTGGAAGGCACCGCCAAGTTCCTCGGGATGGTCTCGGGCGAAGCGAAGTTCTCGCTGATGGGCGCCGCGACCGCATCCGCGCTCCCGACCCATCAGGAGAACTTCGGTTTCGTGAACGTCGAATCACTGGCCGCCGGGACACCCACAATCACGACCAAACGCGTCGACATCTGGGCCGAACTCGAGTCCTCGGGCGGAGCTGTTATCACAGAGCGAACACCGGACGCGTTCGCCGATGCACTCGCGGGACTGCTCACCGACCCTGCGCGCGCAGATGCCATGAGCGATGCGGGCCGGACCTGGGCGCTCGATCGGTTCGCCCCGGGCCGTATCGCATCGGAGTACGAAGCGTTCTATCGGAAGCTATCGACGGGGGCTGACCCGCGCACCGCCGCTTCGTAGCCATCGACCATCCGGTCCAGGCTGAATCGCTCGCGCACCGTCTCCAGCGCCGCCTCTGACATCCGAGCTCGCAGGTCGGGATCACTCAAGATCGCGGCAAGCTTCTCCGCGAGGTCAGCACCGTCGCCGTGCTTGTAGAGCAGCCCGTTCTCGCCATTGACCAGCGCCTCGATCTCGGGCCCGTGCAGATCGGGGCTGTCGCTTGTTACCACCGGCACTCCATAGCCCATCGCGTGCATCATCGCGAGCCCGATGTTCTGCGGGTAGCAGAACACATCCGAGGCACTGAACCACCAGCTCAGCCTGTCTTCGCCGTAAATCTTCCCGAGAAAGCGGACATGTTCAGCCACACCCTTCGCGCCCGCTTCATTCCGCAGCCTTTCCTCGTCGGGACCCGCGCCAATGATCGCGACGGTCACGCCTGGGAATCGTTCGCGGAGCACAACCAGCGCATCGAAGAGCAGCTCCGCCCGGTTCTCCTCAAGAAGACGCGACACATACAGGATGAGCGGCCCGTCGATCCGATGCTCATCGCGGAGTGCTCGCACACCATCGGGCTCCGCAACACAACGCTCGCGTGCACCGGCTATGGGCCGCTGGTCCAGGCTGTTGATCGCGACGTACACCCGGCTCGGATCGAACCC
This sequence comes from Planctomycetota bacterium, assembly GCA_039186605.1. Taxonomy (GTDB): domain Bacteria; phylum Planctomycetota; class Phycisphaerae; order Phycisphaerales; family UBA1924; genus JBCCZZ01. The sequence goes on from JBCCZZ010000009.1 coordinate 98,644, forward strand.
GTGCGATCGCACGTGCCGCTCGGCGGTGCCCCGGTTGTAGAACATCACACCGTGCGCAAGCCTCGCCGCCGAACGCCGGAAGAAGGCCTTGATCGGCGACTCGTGCTTGCTGAACCCGTGACCCCACACGATTACGCGAAGGCCTGCCATCCTCGCCTTGAGGATCGCGGGCACCAGGCTCAGCAGCCGGATATTCCACTCCAACACCAGCACGTCACAACTGGATCGTTTCGCGAGACCTACCTGCGCCTGGTTCCAGAACATCCCTCCGAAGAGCGGGGTCGGCTGCTTCGTGGGCTTCGCGGCGAACCCCTCCGCACCGACGTTATCAATCTCCTTTTCCGTGGCAAAATGAACCGATAACTCGATCCCAGGCCGAGACGCGAGGGCCGCGAAAACCGGGATCCGGTACGCGGGCAGGGCCGGCTGCTGGATCGAGACGCGCAACCGGTCGCCGGCTGGCCGGTCCTGAGATGGAACTGGCGACTCGCTCAAGACAACCCGAGCGTATGGCGATCGCCCCATGCCCGCGTGGGGAGCCGAAGCCCGATGACTCTGGATTTACACCCATCCCTCGATCCGGCGCGTACGCTCGCCGAACGGCCCCTCGCAGGCCGGGCCGCTTTGGGGGACGATCACGCCGTGCGTGTCCTGCACGTCATCAAAACGATCGACCCGGCGGGCGGCGGAGTACCCGCGGTGGTCGCGTGCCTCGCCGCATCACAAGCCAGCGCCGGGCACGAAGTCTCCGTGATGTGCCACCCGACGCCGGAGGCCGACGAGCGGGTTGACAAGTTCCTCGAGTCCACACCGGGCGCGAGCGGGGTTCGGTTCGTCTACACACCCGAGACCACCAACCCCTTCGGAAGACTGCCGCAAGGCAGTGACGCCGCGTCCGCGATCGAAGCCTGCGACGTCGTCCACATCCACGGCGTCTGGGATCCGATCCTCGCGGTTGTGGCCCGCGAGGCGAGGCGGGCCTCGAAGCCCTATGTCGTGATGCCGCACGCGATGCTCGACCGCTGGTCGATGGCCCAGAAGGCCCTCAAAAAGAAGATCGCTCTCGCGCTGGTCTACAAGAAAATGCTCGACTGCGCCGCGTTCATCCACGCGCTGAACACCGATGAGATCCGCGGCATGTCCCCCGTCGGTATCACCGCACGCAAGGAAGTCATACCCAACGGAGTGTTCGCCGAGAGCTTCGAGAACCTGCCGGGCCCCGACGTCTTCCGGAACGATCGGCCCGAGCTCGGTGATGCCCCCTATGTGCTCTTCCTGAGCCGCCTCCATTACAAGAAGGGTCTCGACATCCTGGCAGGCGCCTTCGCACTCGCGCTCAAGGAAATCCCCAATGCCCGGCTGGTTGTCATGGGGCCCGACGAGGGTGGGGAAGCGGACTTCAGAGAAGACATCAGCAGGCTCGGGATCGAAGACCGCGTGCTGATCACAGGGCCCGTCTACGGCGAAGCACGGTTCGCCGCGGTTACCGGTGCGACCTGCTTCTGCCTACCTAGCCGCCAGGAAGGCTTCAGCATCGCCATCACCGAGGCGCTCGCCTGCGGCACGCCCGTTGTCATCACCACCGAATGCCACTTCCACGAGGTCGCCGCGGCGGGCGCCGGGAGGATCACGCGCGTCCAGGCGGAGCCCGTCGCGGACGCGCTCATCGATATCCTGCGGAACCCCGAACTCGCACGCAAACTCGGCGCACGCGGGCGGGAACTGGTTCTCGACCGCTTTGTCTGGCCCAACATCGCGGAACAGACGATCAGGCTGTACCGCGATGTCATCTGACACCCCAAAGAGACCAAGAGCCCGCACCACGGCCGCCTGGTTCATGCTGCTCATCGGCGCGATCTTTATGGCGGTCTGGCTCGCACGACTCGCGATCAGCGACCGGTTTATCTCGACCCAGTTCTTCGCCTGGCCCCCCGCCTGGACCCTGCTCGCGCCATCGGCGATCGCGTCGCTCCTCGGCGCCGCAATCGCACCCATCGGGCGCACCAGAGTTGGCGCCGTGATCTTCGCGCTCGTCCCGGCGCTCACGCTGTTGCTGGGGCCCTGGCGTCTCGGCAACCTGGCAACCAGGCACGAACCCGAACGATCGCTTGTCCTTGTGTTCTGGAACGCGGCACCGTCAACGCACGCCGAGGGCGAGCAGAACATGAAACAGATCGCTACCTTCGACGGGCCAGAGCGTGCCGACATCATTGTGGTCAGCAACCCCGGCGCGCTCCGCTGGTCCGAGCGCTTCGAACGCGCAACGGGACGATCGCCGACCCACGCCGGAACGACGGACTTTATTTCCCCGCTGCCCGTGATCAGGTCGGGGCCGGTTCCCGTCCCGACCTACCGGGAACGACGATCGATCCGGATGGGATTCGCCGTGCTCGACACCTCCGAAGCGCTCCCCGGCACCGACACCCTCACGATCTGGTCCATCGATCTGCCCTCGGACCGGAGCCTGCCCAGACGCGAGGTTGCGGGTGTGCTGCGCGACGCAATCGCCGAGGTCCGGTCCAGGGGACACGAACAGCTCACACCCCCGGTCCCAGACCTCATCGTCGGCGACTTCAACATGCCTCGGGGCTCGGCTTCCATAGCTCTCTTCACGGAAGGCCTGACCGATGCTCACACCGCCGCGGGCCTGGGCCCGAGCGGCACATGGCCCGTCAACCGACCGTTCCTGCACATCGATCAGGCGTTCGTCGGTAACGGCTGGCGGGCCACAAAGCACGACGTGTTGCCGGTCGATATCGGCACACACCGCGCACTCCGCATCGTGCTTGCACCGAACGATTGAACCCTACGCCGGCTGCAGCAGCGGCTTCATCCATACCCACTGCGCCCGGACACCGTCCTCGAACGCGGTCTTCGGGTCATAGCCGAGCTCGTTGCGCGAACGCGATAGGTCTGCCCATGTCCGATCAACATCCCCGGGCGGGACCGGACGACGATCGATGATCGGATCGATGCCCACAACGCGACCAACCGTCGCAATCATCTCGTCGAGTCTGACCGGATGATCATGACCAAGATTCCACACGCGGAAGCCGTGCCCGCCGATCCGCTCGTAGCTGGCCAGCACACCCGCGACGATGTCGTCGATATACGTGAAGTCCCGCTGCATCGATCCGTCGCCGAAGACCGGGATCGCCTCACCCAGCGCCACCTTGCGCATGAAGAGGCTGATCGCAAGGTCCGGGCGCTGACGCGGCCCGAACACAGTAAAGAACCTCAGGCACGCAACGGGCCTGCCCGTCAGGTGCTGATGCGTGGCGCAGAGCAGCTCGCACCCGCGCTTCGTCGAGGCGTATGGGCTGATCGGCAGCTCGACCGGGTCCTCCTCGCTGAAGGGCGTCTTCTTGTTGTTGCCGTACACGCTCGAACTGCTCGCGACAACCGCCCGATCACACCCGGCACGCTCGCACGCCTCGAGCACGCTCGCGGTTCCTACCAGGTTCGCCGTCGCGTAGCCCACCGGGTCGGCGATGCTCGGGCGCACCCCCGCCTTCGCGGCCAGATGGATCACACCCTCGGGCCTCAGCGACTCGAACATACCGGTAATCGCAGATTGATCACACAGGTCGAGCTCGTGCAGCTCAAACGATGAACCTGTTTCTGAAGCTGTTTTGGAGATCAGAGCCGCGTTGCGTTCCTTCGTCTCTCGGGCGTAGAACGGATCGAAGCAATCGATCCCCACAACAGCGCGCCCGGAACGCAGCAGCGCCTCCGAGACATGCGACCCAATGAACCCCGCGGCACCCGTAACGACGATCGGTTGGCTCACCCACTGCCTCCATGCACGCCCGCTGGCTCGTCCGCGGCCGAGCAGGATCCTTCGCGCCGACGATCCGCGAGCAGGCATCACGATGGCGGGATGATCAAAAAACAAGCAGGGCGCCATCTGTCGACGGCGCCCCGCTGGAGGAGAGAGAGATACCTGATGATATCGGTTTATGGGAACCTTTGCCGGAAGATTTGACCAAACTTGACATAAATCCTGTTCACAAACCACACCCTCATGAGGGGTTAGGCGTCTTCATGCAGCCTTATTGCGAGCAGATCGCAACAAAGGTACCGGCCGGAACCCGACTTTATTAAGAGCGCGATCCAGTAATTACCCTGGGGAACGTGGCAAGTCCACGTCGTCCATCCGGGGCGGCGTGGGGCGCTCGCGCAGCTCACGTTCCCCTTCGGACCGTTGCCGTTCAGCGATTCGCGTAAGCATCGCATGGCGTCTGCTAACCGGGATGTCGAGCAGACGCTGCTCAAGCCTCGCCGGGAGGCCCGCAGCCCGGACGACGTCGTCGGTGATCTGACCCTCGACCTCCAGCAAGGCCTTGAGCACACTGGCACGCTGCTCAGCGGGCGTTTGCGCCTCCGGCAACGGCCGGATGGCACGCCCGCCGTTGCGCTTCGCGTCCCGATCCCTCAACGCCGCTTCAAGCTTGGGCGCGAGATACGCACGCTGGGCTTCGTTGAGGAGGCCCCAGAGCTCGGTTTGAGCTTTCGCGACATCCGGCGCCGTCCCCTGGATCGCCTGGATCCGTGCCCGGATCGCCTGTGGATCGCCCTCGGCACGTTCCTGACGCAGCCGGCGGAGCTCTTCGCCATGCTCTGCCTGCCAGGCGCGGCTCGCATCCCGAAACGCGCGGATCTTTGCGATGAGCTGGGCCCCTTGGTCCCGCGTGGGCTTCACCTCTTCCGGGGCCTCGGCATCGCGGATCTCGTTGATCAGTTCGAGAAACGACCTCATCTCGAGCGGCTGGCTGAATCCCATGCCCGCGCGCATCATCGAACCGAAGCCAGGCTCGGCGCCCGGGGGCGCCGTGTCATTCACTTCCGGCCCCCGGAGCAGCGGCTTTGCGGGTGGTTCGGTCTGGCCCTCAGCCTCACCCGCCGGCGCGGGCGGCTCTCCCGAAGCAACAACCACGGAGGACACAACCGGAACAACACACGCAGCGAGCAAGCGAATCATCGGGACCTCCAGGGGTGTTGAGGACCACTGCACAACGTACCGAGATCGCAACGATTGCCGCATAACATCGGCTGTGAGCGAACAGAAAAGCCCGCAGGGGCTCACCAAAGACGCCGTCCGAGACGCCATCAACGCCGCCCCGCTGTCAACTGGTGGCACCTTTGGTGACCTCCAGGCGGTCGAGTGGGTCGCGTCATGCGACGGGCATGTCGCGGTCAAGCTCCACCTGCCGAAGCAGACCGACGAAGCCGCGTTCAAATCAGCCGCCGATGCCGCGGCCTCCGCCATCGCCCAGCGGAGCCAAGAACTTCAGGCGGTGGTGAGTAGCCTTGTGCTGGACTTCGTCGATTCCTCGGGCACGGTCGTGTTCACGGCCAAGGCCGGCAACGTCCAAGAAACCACGCCCGAAGCACAGACAGAGTCACGCGCGGCTCAGCCCCAGGCACCCGATGCCGGCCATCGCCCGATCCCGAACCTGAAGACCCCGGAGCGTGCAGCAAGCCCAGACACCGGGCTCCCCGGCGTCACACATATCGTCGCGGTGGGCGCGGGCAAAGGTGGGGTCGGGAAGAGCAGTGTCGCGGTGAACCTCGCGGTTGGGCTCGCTCGCGCCGGACACGCCGTGGGCTTGCTCGATGGCGACATCTATGGGCCCAGCCTCCCGACGATGCTCAACCTCAACAGCCTCGAGCAGAACGCGCGCGAGGGCATGCTCGAACCCCACTTTGTGCACGGGGTCAAAGCGATCACCCTCGGCAAGCTCGTCGATCCCGAGAAGCCGCTGATCTGGCGCGGACCGATGGCGCACGGCGCGTTCAAGCAACTCGTCGATCAGACGCGCTGGGGCGAGCTCGACTACCTAATCATCGATCTGCCGCCCGGCACTGGTGATGTTCCGCTCACCATGGCGCAAACGCTGAAGCTCACCGGCGCAGTGATCGTCTGCACGCCTCAACAAGTCGCACAAGACGACGCGGTGCGTGCGGCACGCATGTTCCAGCAGCTCGGGATCGAGATCCTGGGCGTGGTCGAGAACATGTCATACTTCGTTGGTGACGACGGCAAGACGTACGACATCTTCGGCCGCGGCGGCGCTGAGCAGATGGCCCAACGCCTCAACCTGCCCTTCCTCGGGAGCGTGCCGATCACAACCTCGCTCCGCGCCAACTCCGATGCGGGCGACCCAACCGCGAACTTTGAGGGCACCGACGACGCGGGCGAACGGCTGAACACCGCGCTGACCAAGCTCACGGGGAACCTGGAAAAACAGGTCGCCCTCGCGAGCCTTCAGCAGGGCGCCACGAAACCGAGCCTTTCCATCAGCTAGCGCTTCGAGCGACAACCCCCAAAGAGTAAGCTCTCCCATTGAGGGAGGGCTCATACCCATGCGCTGGATGTTCGCCACCGCGATTCTCGTCGCTGCACTCGCCGGTCCGGCTGCCGCACAGGAAGCCGACTCGACACTGTTCACCTATTAGGGCCGGCTGGACCAGAACGGTACACCCTACACAGGCGTGGTCGATCTCCGGTTCCGGCTCCTCGACCAAGAGACCGCCGGCCTCGCGATCGCCCCGCCATTCCGTTGTGACGGCGTGCAGATCACGGATGGACTGTTCTCCGTCGACATCGACTTCGGGCTGATCCCGCTCGGCCGCGCAGACCTTTTCCTGGAGATCTCGGTCACGGAGCCAGGGTCCCCTGAGTCCGTGCTGTCGCCTCGACAACCGCTGCGTCCATCGCCATCAGCAATCCAGTCAACGGGCGCGAAGATCATCGACGGCGGGCGGACGGTGCTCAGCCGTGATGACATGCAGGGAATCGTCGCCGAGCAAAGAGACAGCGACACCACCGGGTTCTTCGAGTCCGTCTACCAGACCTTCACACCCGATCGGACCGGAAAGCTGGCCGCGATCACGATGTTTGGCCAACCGCCCGAGGGCCAGTCCCCGTCTGTGGAGTACGCCCTCTACAAGGGATTCGATCTCTCCGGGATCGGCAGCCTCACGTCCGACGAAGCGTTCGTATCGGCATCATCTGTACGACTGAATATGGTCGGATCACCGGAGATCACCCTCGAAGCCGGCCAGCTCTACACGATCGTTTTCCAGGGCGACCTGTACGGATACAACGTGAAACTCGGAGATCCGTATCCCGGCGGAAGTTCCAGCGTCCCGACCGCCGACTTCGAGTTCCAGGTCGTATCGATTGTCGAGGGGGAGCCACAAGTAACCGTTCAGTCCAGCAGTATCGAGGTCAACGACGGAACCTCCACTGGGCGTCTGTCTCCGTTCTCCGTAAGCACACAGACCGGTTTCTTCGACTCGATTACCGCTCGCGAGGAGATCCAGCTCGGTCCATTCTCAGGGAGCCCCGTCTTCCGAGGCGAGCCCAATGAGTTCACGATGTCCGTGGGTACCCGCATCGGCCTCAGCGCCAGGCAAGAGACGTTCGCGGATCCGGTGGAGTACCTGATCGGCTCGCAGCCTCTGCCCAAAGTCCCACTGTCGATTGTGCACATCGCCAACTCAGACCAGCGATTCGGATCGAGTGTGCTGAACGATGAAGAGCTCATCATTGAAGACCGCGACGCAGTCGTAGGACTCTACTCGAACGCAACGGGCATCTACGGCAGCGCGATCTCACTCGGGGAGATCGTCAGCGAGCAACTCACGAGCAAGTGGAGTATCGTGCGCCAGACCGGAACAACGGGGGACCTGCAGTTCCGGGTCGGACCAAACGCCAACTGGAACGATGGAATCCTCGCGTTCGAGATGCGCGACACCGGCGACGCCTGGATGCCGGGCCAGCTCTTCCAGAACTCGTCCCGCGAGAACAAGGAAGACATCACCGAGATCGCCAGCGCTATTGACACGCTGCTGAAGCTCCGAGGCGTCGAATACACCTGGGCCGAGAGCGGCCGCCGCGACATCGGCTTCATCGCCGAGGAGATGGCCGAGGTGTTGCCCGAGATCGTCGCACTCGACGACAACGGTGCACCCACGGGCATCGACTACGGCCGCGTGACCGCACTGCTTGTCGAGGCTGTCAAAATGCAGAACGAGCGACTCGATCGTCTCGAGTCGCTCGTCGAAGATCTGGTGGAAGATCGGAAGTAGCTAGATCGATCAGCTCCGACGGCGACGCGCCGCGAGCAGACCCATACCCAGCAGCGCGGCTGCGCCCGGCGCCGGGATCACCTCGTACTCGAAGAGGATGAACGCCTCGTCGAAGACCAGGCCGGCCGCAACAACGTCGATCGCGAACGTGCCCGCGAGCCCGTCGGGACCGCTGAGGTCGGTCGCCGAGCCGGAACCAAGGAACGTGCCGTCGTTGAAGAAGCCAAAGTCAACAGACACCACGTTGAAACCTGGTGCATCGACCTCAAGGGTGTCACGCGGGTCGCCAACGAAGAATCCATCACCAACGGTAAAGCCAAAGCCGGGAAGCCCGGCGAAGGCCGCGTCCATCGAGCCGCCATCGGCAGAGAAAACGGTGACCTGGGCGATCGAGTTGCCTGTGGTTCCTGAGATGCTCGAGAACTCGATGACGTTGAAATCAACGCCAATCTGAGTCGGAGCACCGCCATAGACCTCGGTAGCGCCGCCAGGATCGAAGGTTCCGATGTGCGGGTCCGTGGCCGCCGACCAGCGAGCGCCGGTGCCAGCGATAAAGTCCACCCAGCCGCCGCCGAGGACATAGCTGTCGGAGCCGGTGATGATGCTGCCAACACCCACGCCCCCGCTCCCACTCACAGAGATCGCCTCGGTCGTGCCGAAGTTCGTGAGCAGGCCCGCCGCCGGCGCACCGGTCGCGGACGGATCGACAACCTGAGCCGATGCCGACGCGCACATCCCCCCTAGCACGATAATCGTGCAAACGGTCTTCATCTGTAACTCCTCACTACGATCGTGTCTCGTCTTGTCTCTTCCGCGGCCGCCTCTCCTACAACGCGGCCGATCCCGACGTTACCGCCGAAACCGCCTCACTCGAACAAGAATCGCAGAAAACCTTGCGATTTTCCTTGCACGCAAGTCTTGCATCATTATTCCGAGTTATCGGATAAGGCCCAAACCCCTCTTTTTTGCCCTTGATCCAAAAGCAGAACGAGCGTCCCGATAGCTCGGGACGCTCGTTCAAAGCTTGCTCGATCAACGAGAACGCTGATCAGTACGAGAGGCACGGAAGGGTCAGGTCCGTGCAGTGGAGTCGTATCTGTCAGACGCCCGGTTCGCAGCACGTTCGTCCGACATCACAACAGGCCACCGAAACCCGCAGCACGCCAGCGACATGCGCGAATTTCGGGCGTGTTTTTGGGTCATACCAATCAGATCGGGCCAGGAGAGCCCACACGCCGGCAAATGAAGCCTTCGATCCGATCACCGAAGCGCAGCACGAACAAGGTCAAGGCCTCATCTCCGTCACCTCGGAAACGGGCCTGGAGCCGGTCGGTGTCGAGGCGGACACCGCGAGGCTTCACCTCCACGACACCTGCAGAGAGCGACCGAAGCCGTTCGGCGGACGCACGCTCTGACCAAGGGAACCGATCGATCAAATCGAAAGATGTGAGCCAAGGGCTCGTGTCGGCTGGGCCACCGGGATCGCCGACGAGCATGCCGACGCGTGCGTGGAGCACGCCAAGGCCGACATCCCCGGCGAGCTTCGCAACGAGGTCCGCTCGTTCGACCGCTGGATCGATCGTGTAGAGGCGCGAACCCGAGCCCGGCAAGGGATCGGGCGCTGGGTCGCCGGTCAGCGTCACGGTCTCTCCAGGGAGCAGCAGCGTCGCGCGGCGTGTGCATGAGCCGCAGAGCGCACCGACCCAGAGCACGGCCTGCGTCAACCGGCGCGAGCTTACCCGTCCAGATACACGCTCGGCTTCTGAAATGAACTCGAGCTCGCCCGACGGCACGGAGTTCGGATCCACACCTGGCCCGAGCTTCAGCGCAGCACCGAGCGCCGTTTCGCAGAGCGGTTCGAACACGCTCGGCCCCGGCCTGAGATCCTCGTACCGCCACAGCCGGCGCGCATCGACACGCCGGCTCGGATCAACATGGATCAATGCACCCTCGGTGTTGACCGAGGCAGCGTCGACACACCGGGGCTCGGCGCCACTGTTCTCCGCGGTCAGCCAGGCGCGAACCGGGTCATGATCGACCGCCACCGTCGGCGCACGCTCCGCGAGAGCCCGAGCGTCAGCACCGATGCCACAGCAGAGATCGATGACGAATGCGCCAGTCGTAACGAAACGATCTGCCTTATGGCGCGACGCCCTCGCGGTCGAAGCCATCTCTGCGCCCTCGGGGTCGGCGCAAAGACTCTCGCCCACCCACTTCCGATCGATCTTCTCAGCGCCCCGAGCCATTGCAAGGGCGACACCGACCAGCTCGGCATCCCAACGCTTGCGCAATCGACCCACACCCGACGCGGTCTTCGCCTCCGGAGCGGCGGCGAGCGCACACAACTCCGGATCGTCGCGGACTGCCCGCCAGAGTTCGGGTGTACCCCGGATCACACGGCGCGGTGCCGGCGGCGAGCATCGCGCACGATGCCGATCGCGTCGCTGATCGCACGCGCCAGATCTTCATTGATAATGAACGAGTCGTACGCCCCGGACTGCTTGGCCTCCGCGATCTCGCGCTGGGCCTCGCTGAACCGCCGCTGGATCGCGTCCTCGTCCTCGCGCTTCCTGGCCCTAAGACGATCGAGCAGCGCCTCCTCGGTCGGAGGCAGAATGAACACGCCGTATGCCTCGGGCATCGAGGCCTTGACCTGCTTCGCCCCGTCTACATCGATCTCCAGGATCACGAGGCGCCCGCGATCGAGCTGCGCCTGGACCCAGCCCCGCGGCGTTCCATAGCGGTTCCCGAAGACCTCGGCGTGTTCGAGCAACTCGCCATCGGCTATCAGTCGATCGAACTCATCATCATCCACGAAGCGATAGTCCACGCCCTCGACATCAGCATCCGTCTGTGCGCGTGTTGTCACGCTCACGCTGAAGACGCTGTCGCCCAGGGCTCGCTCGACACCCCGCGTGATCGTGGTCTTGCCAACACCGCTGGGCCCGCTGATCACCAGCAGCATGCCGTCGTCGGTGTCCGTGTGGAGCCTCGCCCGTTCCTCTTCAGTCATCGACGGAAGGGTAAGGCCTATCCGCCGCACGAGGTCAGGGGCATCCCGCCAACCAAGCATTGATGAAAAACGAGAGGTCATCGAGATCAACAATCCCGTCTGGAACACCGCCCAAGGTATCGCCAGTTGTCGTCAGGTCTGTTGAGGGCTCGCCCGCCAGCCATCGCGCCAGGAAGATCCCGAGATCGTCAAGATCCACGATTCCGTCTGGGACCCCGTAGCCCACTGCACCCTCGATTGTGGCGCCCAGGGTCGTGACATCAGCGATACAGCCCGGACCGGCACCGACTGCGCCCAGCTCGATCGTGTAGAGCTGGACCTCCGCCCCCGTCGAGATCCCGTCAGGCACCCCAGTCACGCGGACGGCATACATCCCTGGCCCAACGGAGATACCCGAGAGTGTCTCCGACTGTCCTGAGGCCTGTGCATCCGAGGACGCGACGACGGCCCCAGAGTCATCAACGAGTTCGATCGCGAGATCCAAGAGCGGTGCGGTATCGATGATGGGGCCCGCCTGGCACACCCCGGTCAAGAAGTCCTGGTCTCCATCCTCGTACACCAGGCCCACCGGGACGATGGCCGCGCTCAGCTCGATGCTCTCGGTCAGCTCGAATGAGAACCAGTCTTCGTCCCCGCTGTCGCGGAGGCTGAGCACACTCGCCGGAGCCTCCAGCTCGGGTCCCGGGGTGGTGCCCATCGAGAGCGACCCACCCGCACGGAGCGTGCCCAGATCGAACGCAGCGGACCGACTCCCGTTCGGCTCGGCGGCATCCCCGTAGAGCTTGTGCACCCCACGGATGCCGTCATGCTGCGGTCCCTCCATGTTGTTGTCGATCCGAGGCTCCATCAGGAAGCGGGCGTCGCCGGAGCAGACATGATTGAGCCCGAGCGCGTGACCCAGCTCGTGCGTCACGGCATTTCGGAGAAGCAGGAAGTTCGGTGCGAGGCTCCAGTTCTCGTCGCTATCGAGCACCATGTCACCGCCGCCGCCCGGGAGGTAGTTGTATCCCAGCGTGCCCCCGGGCCCATCGATCCGCGCCATGCCGATCCTGATCTGCCCGCGCGTGCTCGAACGATCGGATGAGCTGAACGACTGATCCGTGCCCTCATCCCAGTCCTGGCCCGGAAGTGACACCCGACGGAATCGGATCCCTGTGATCTCACTCCAGCGATCAAAGCCCGCCTGAATCTGCCCGATCCACACCTCGCGTCCCCCGGCACCAGCGAACTGAGCATCCATCTTCACAAACATGTCGCTCTGAAGACTCAGGCTCACCTGTCGATCGGAGATCCGCGTGCCATCGGGGACCAGGCTCCAGGTCAGCTCAATGGGCGTCCCATCACCCACGCCCCAGGATTGGTTCGCGTTGAACTTCGGAGCGAAAAGCAGTTCCGCGGGCATCGGGTTCATCCTCGCGAGCGCCGCCTGCTCCATAAGCGACAGCTCGATCGTCGCGGCCGAGGCACCGGCATCGAAGCAGAGGAACGGGACCACAGACTCGGCGGTGCCGTCACCGGGACCTATGAACGCCTGGGCGTGAGCAGCGGTCGGAGCAACAACAGCAACGAAAGCAAGGACGCGGGCCACACTGGGCGGCCAGATCGCGGAGAGCGTCATGATGGCTGGGACTCCCGCGGGCGGTTCGGTGGGGCCCGGCTCGCGCCGGGTAAGGGTGCCCGCGACACTTCGGTGACCCCCCGCGACGCGCGCCGCGGCATGGGGCCTCTCGGGAAGCGGCTCAGGCGCTCAGCGACGTGAGAGCCCCCCGTGGACCGACAGTGTTATCGTCATGATCGCCCTGATGGCCGGTGATTTCGCCCAAGCTCACGCCGAATTAGCGCTTATCTGGACCAGCCACCAGGGATCGCCCTGGGGTCGGAGATCGAGACTCCAACCAATCACCTACCAAGATCCCTTGGCAGGGGGGGGGCGCAACTCAGATTGACATCCACTGAGCGCTACGGGCAGCCGGCAAGCCAGACCCCGATGAAGTAGCCGAGATCATCGAGATCGAGCACACCATCCGGATTGCCAAAGCCGGGCTGGCCCTCGAGGGTGGCGCCAGAAGTCGTCAGGTCGCCTCGGTCGAGATCGTTGGTCACGAAGGCATTGATGTAGTAGCCCAGGTCGTCGAGATCGGCTATGCCGTCAGGGACACCGAAGCCGGGCAGACCCGCAAGGGTCGCACCGGTCGTCGTCAGATCGCCCGGACAGGCCGGCCCACTCGTGATCGCACCGGCCCAGAAGCCGGGCGTGAGGGTGAAACCGCCGCCGGTCATCGGTTCGCCCGCGTCGTGCTGACCGATGGTCCCGTAGAGCGTGAACCCTCCGCCCTCAGAGATGCCGCCCCCCGAGTCGATCGTGTACCAATCGATGCTGAACTGAGCAGAGGCCGCCGCGGCGGTGCAGCCGATGGCGAGGATCGTGGCAACAGCCTTCGAGGGTGTCCAGCTCATGGGTATCGCTCCTTCTGTGCCTAACAGCTGCACAGTCTACCTCTGGGCTGCTCAGATGCGACCCAGAATCTGGAGGCTGCACCGGGCTATGGGCAGCCATCGAGCCAATGGGCGAGGTAGTGCCCTAGGTCGTCGAGACTCACATGACCGTCAGGGACCGAGAACCCGTCAATAAACTCACCCGACGCGCCGGCCGTGGTGAGGTCCGCCCTCGCAGGGTTGCTCGAGAACCAGTGGCCCACATAAAACGAGAGGTCGTCGTGGTCCACGATCCCGTCGATCGATCCGTAGCCCTCCAAGCCCGGGATCGCGGCACCCGTCGAGGTCATGTCCGCGAGGCAAGCGAAGATGGTCTGGATCCCCTCGCCTACGCGAGTCCAGCCGACCGCCCACCGTGTCACGATCGGGTCGAGAGACAGTTCGTCGGCATACATCTGAACCGTCCAGAGCGTCGTGTCATCGAGCGGATCCACGACGCTCTCGCTGTAATCGCCCCATCGAGCCTTGCTGTAGATCTGACGCCCGGGCATACTTGTGTGAGTCGGACGGATCTCGCCCGGAGGGTCTGCCGCGAGCCTCATGGCATACGCACCCGAAAAGTACCTGTCGGTCGAGCTGCGCGTGAACCCGACGATCGCATCACCTGCAGCGTTCACAGCAATGCTCGGATAGACGTTCGCTGTACCTGGCCCGTCGTCGATCATTCCGGCCTGCACGATCGGGCTGTAGCCCGCTTCCATCGCCGCGGGATCGAGCTCATACCAGAACACCGCGGTTCGATCCGGATCCTGATCCGGGAACCCCCCATGATGCGTTGCCCACAGCCTGCCGTTGCGGAACTTGGGGGTCGAGCCGACCCGCGCATCGCCCCCAGCAACGGTGTATGTGCTGCCCTTCTGCGGCATCGCGGGGCCGAACCGCGCGAACGATATCGGCACTTCGAAGAAACCCGTACCCGGGTAGGGACCGCCATCGATGAGTTCCCACACAAGGCGGTCGCCGTCGAGCCGCAGACGGCTCAGTCTGATGAGTTCCGTTCCGTCGGGCTGGGTGAAGCCCGTGTTATCGATCAGGTACATGTCCCGGTCTTCCAGTTGGTAACTGGTCGCCGGCATCAGCGGACCCCCGAAGGTGGAAGCCACGTCGAGGTAGCCCGGGCCCTGATCGAACCCCGCGGTCAACACGCGCATCCGAGGCGGGCTGAGGTCTAGCGTCTCCTTGTCGATCACCCAGATCTGCGCACCCATGAAGAGCCCGAACTCGACGTGGAACATGTTGGCGCTCACCACAATCCATCGCGAGTTAATGCCGAGCGCCGGGAAGTCCGCCCAGGTTGCGCCCGAGGCGTCGGGGCGAATCGCGAAGAAGCGGTAACCGCCCGTTGGGTCCGCGGTGTCACTGATCGCGAACACGAGGTGGTTCGTTTCGCTGTACGCGCCACACGCGGCAACCACGACCCACCGCCTGAGCAGGCGGTCGTACTGAACACGCGGATCGAAGCAGGTCTCGTTGGTCGGCGTGACCGAGGCGAAGAAAAGCGTGAGATCGACCGGGGGCGCTGCGAGCTCGCCATCGCGGGTCCGGATCACCACATCGCTGTTCAGGATCGTGAACACATGCCCCGGGCCAACGTCACCCGTTGTGTCGGGGGGGATGACACGCAGGTTGTCCTCAGCGCCAAGGAACGACAGCCCCGGCTCGTCGTGCGCAAGTCCGCCGCCCGTGTCAGCCGAAGCGAACGATGCAGTCGGCCGTGCCGCGGGCCAGAGACCGGGTAACTCGCCAGCAGCCGGATCCGCGGTTGGTGTGGGTACCGTCGGTCTGCCCGGTGTCGGCACCTCCGCCTCGCCATCGGGCCGAGGGATGGGGTCCACGAGCATCGAGGCACGCTCGACGATCTCGGCGTACGTCTGACGCTCGGATCGCACAAACTCGCCCGCGATCGCGTGGGGCGCACCCTGTGATCCGTCTGCGGGCGCACCCGATGATCCTTCGTCCGCATTCACCACCGTCCAACCGGCCGCCACGCCGATCAGAACAGCGACACAGCGCACGGCCACTGCCGCGCGGCCACTCACCGTCGCTCCGCCCATCGCACAGACTCCCTAGCGATTCCCTCCAGAATCGCTCACGGGAGACTAATAGAAGAGGGTCCCGTAAAAAAGCCCCGCGCGACATAAGCCACGCGGGGCGGATGGTTGCCGAGTTGATCCCGGAGAAGTCCGGGGCCGGTTGCCTTACGGGCAACCCTCGAGCCAGAAGCCCAAGAAGTAGCCCAGGTCGTCGAGATCGATGATGCCATCGGGGAAACCGAAGCCGGGCTGACCCACCAGCGTCCCGCCGGTGGTCGTCACGTCGGCGGTCAAATCGCCAACGAGCCAGAAGCCCAGGAAGTACCCGAGATCATCAAGATCGACGATGCCGTCCGGCACACCGAAGCCGGGCTGGCCCACAAGGGTTGCGCCCGAGGTCGTGACATCCGGAATACAAGAGGGGGCGGGGACGCCCGTGCCGACCCGGGCCCACTGGATGCCGAAGTTCGAGGACGGGAAGTCGGAGAACTTCTGGACGGTCCAGATCGAGACGTCGTCGGTCGGATCGACGACGGTCTCTGAGTAGTCACCCCAACGCGGCTGGAAGTACTCGTCCTCGCCCGCTTTGAAGGTCTGGATTGCCCGCATGGTGCCCAGTGCATCACCGGCGAGCCTGACGGCGAGACCCGCGCTGTTCCAGATGCTGGTGCTGGCCCTGGTGAAGCCGATGACGGCGTCGTTCGCGCTGTTCACCGCGATGCTGGGGTACGCGAGCTGGGTGTTGGGCCCGTCGTCGAGGATGCCGGTCTGGATGATCGGTGCCCCGGTGGTGCCCATGAGCGACGGGTCGATCTGGTACCAGTAGATGGCGAGGCGGTTCGGTGCACTGCTCGGGAAGCCGCCGGCGTGCGCGAACCAGACCGAACCGTTCCGCTCCTTGGACGATGCGCTGATGCGGATGTCACCCGTGTCGTTCGCGAAGGCAGTACCGAACTGATCAAGCAGCGGGAAGGCGAATGAGAAGTTGTTGGGGACCGCAAAGAGCCCACTCGTGCCAAGGCTCGGGTCACTGTTGGTGATGGGCGCCCAAGAGGGCGAGCTCTCCGGACCCGTGAGCGAACTCAAACGGATCAGCTGGATGCCGCTCCCCGTGAACGAGTAACCACTGTTGTCGACCAAGAAGATCTCCCCATCGGACGAATCGTCCGGCGAGGCGGGCTTCATCGTCGCACCGGGCGCACCGCCGGCGGAATCGAAGCCTTCCTGGAATACATTGACCGCGGCGGACCCCGAAGCGATGGTGGACCGCTCAACGACCCACATCTTCGACGCGACGAATGAGCCGCCGCTGATGGTGAACATGTTGTTGGTCACCACGATCCACTTGGAGTTGATCCCGAGCCCCGGGAAGTCGGCCCAGTTCGTGTTGTTCGCATCGGCATCAACGATGAAGAACGTCCACCCGCCGGTCGGATCTGGGCCATCACTCACAGCAAACACGATCGCGCTGTTCGGGCTGAACGAGGCGACAAGCGCGACCGCAACCCACTGCTCTGCGTCCGGGTCGTACTGGATGCGCGGGTCGAACGCGGTGCCCGGGACACTGCCGAGGCCCGCAGCGAAGAACTGGGTCAATGAGACGGGCGGCTCGGCAAGCACGCCGTCCTTGTCACGGATCACGAGCTGGGTGTTCAGGATCGTGACCACATGGTCGGGACCGACTGCGCCGGTGGTGTCCGCCGGGATGCTGGTGTTTGGATCACCCGCGCCCTGGAATGTGAGCGTGACTGCATCGCTCGTCAGCCCCATCTTCGGCTCAACCGTCAGGTCCGAGCCCCAGTCGGGCGAGTCCGCGGCGGTGGTGAGCTGACGCGACAGATCGGGGATCGGCCTGCCCTCGGCTTCGAAGATCGCATCGAGATCAACGATGCCGCCCGAGCGACCCGGGAAGGGCATCTCGGTCGGCTTTCTCACACGCGGCGCGAACTGCTGAAGGATCGATGAACGCCGCACGATCTCATCGAAAGTGATGTGATTGCCCTGAACATTGAGGCGCGTCGACGAGCTGACCTCTTCGGCCACCCCGAACCGAGCCGGGGCGCGAAGATCCTCGGCGTTGTTCTCATCTTGTGCGAGCGCAGGGGCCCCACTCAGAACAAGCCCGGCGCAGAGGGCGGCAGCGGCACCCACCAGCCGGGACGGCAGTCTCCTGTGATCCATACTTGATGCTCCTCCGACGGCGAACGCCGCCACGGATGGAGCCTACCAGGGATCTAGGCAAGGCCCAAGGGTACGAGAGCCGTTACTGGAGATAAGAACCGTTAATTTCCCTATCTTGACCGGAATTGCTCGCGATTCGTTCCGCTCATGAGCAGCCGGCTAGCCAACCCGACAGGAAGAACCCCAGGTCATCAAGATCGACGACGCCGTCGCCGACGCCGTACCCGGGCTGGCCGATGAGCGTGGCACCAGTCGTGGTGAGGTCAACCACCGATGCGTTGCTCGCGAGCCAGTTGTTCAGGTAAAACCCGAGAT
Organism: Planctomycetota bacterium; assembly: GCA_039186605.1. Lineage (GTDB taxonomy): Bacteria > Planctomycetota > Phycisphaerae > Phycisphaerales > UBA1924 > JBCCZZ01. The sequence goes on from JBCCZZ010000009.1 coordinate 116,779, forward strand.
CGTCAAGATCGACCACCCCATCCGGCTCCCCGTATCCCGGGGTGAAGGGGAGCGTCGCGCCGGTTGTGGTGACGTCCACAAAGCACGGCGGAGGCACGATGATCGGGTCGCCGGGGGTCTCGGTGAGGACGACGATGGAGGCGTGGGGCAGTTCGATCTCGAGGCTCTGCGGGAACCCGTCCTGCGTGATCGCCTCGGGCGTGATCACACCCGGATCAACCACGCCCGGCACCCCGCGATAGCGCTCCCACTGGCTGTTGATCGCGACTTTCCAGGCGCCATCTTCGCTCGTCGGGACTCCCACGCGGTACGCGGGGAAGTCGGTGTCGCCCATGTTCACGATCACGATCGCGCTGCGAAGCGTGGTCGGATCGAAACGCTCCCAAACGGCAACCTTCGCGCCCGCGTTGTTCTGCTTGATAAAGATCGGCCGGTTCGCGAACAGCGCGCTCTCCGAGGTACGGAGTGCGATCAGGTCGCGGTAGTAATCCATGATGTCCTGGTTGCCGGGGTAGCTGCTCCAGTCGAGGCGCTCGGTCTCGAACTCGCTATCAGTCGCCCACTCGGTGCCCATCAGCATCGCGGGCACCCCCTGAGCGGTCATGGTGATCCCCTGTGCCAGCTTCGTTCGCTCGATTGCAAAGTCCGAGTCGTGTGGGGCGGTTGGGTCGATCGTCCGCACCGCCCGCTGACCGCCCGAGAGACCCCAGGCCTCATCATGGAGCTCGAAGTAGTTCGTCACGAGCGAGCTGAACAGGTAGTTGCCGCTTCCCGCGACGATATCGGTGATAACACTCGTGCTCGCGTTGTTGCCCGCCATCGCGAAGATCTGGTCGCGCAGCCCATCCGTGAAGATGTCGTGGTACTGGCTGTCGAAGCCCGCCCCACCGATCGACGTGGGCCTGGTCACGAAGCTGTCGTCGGGCAGCTGCTCGGCGATCACAATCTTGTCAGCAAAGCGGCGGTTGATGAAGTCATTCATCTCCTGCATCAGAGACCAGCCGCTGGCCCCCTGAACCCCGTCCTTCATGGTGCCGGTCGAGTCCATGCGGTAGCCGTCGAAGCGGAGCTCATCGAGCCACAGGTGGACCGAGTCGAGGAAGAACTGACGGATCGCGGGGTTGTCGAAGTCTGCCTGCGGGCCCCACTGTGTGTTCACCTGCGGCGTGTCGTAGTACTGCTGTGTTCCATCCAGGAACCAGAGGAAGTTGTCGTTGCCCCCGTCGAAATGGTTCCACACGATGTCCACAGTCACGGCGATGCCGTTCGCGTGCAGCGTGTCCACCATCTCCTTGAGCTCATTTGGCGTGCCGTACGAGCTCTCGATGCTCCAGGGCGTGAGCGGGTTGTACCCGCCGCTCGTGAAGGTCGGGAACTCGTTCACAGGGGTCAGCTGCACGACGTTCACACCCAGATCAACAAGGTGCGCGACGCGAGCCGTCACATCGCTGTACCCGTTGGGGAAGTTGGCGTCGCCGGCCGGGTCGCCCGGGCCGCCTGAGAATGAACCGACATGGAGCTGATAAACCACCGCCTCCTCGATCGGTGGCGGGACGAAGTCATCGACCTGCCACGTATAGCTCATGGGATCGACCAGGAAGCTGTAGTAGCTGTTGCTCGGGTTGAGCTGCCTGCCGCGCGGATCCTGGCTGAACGTCAGCCCCGCGACGCTGTCGGCCTGGAAAATGAACCTGTACTGGTTGCCCTCGCCGACAGGCTCGGTGATGCGTCCGACCCAATCGTCCCCAACGCGCCACATCGTCGAGGTGTAGCCCGCGCCGCTCCCGGTCGCGCGCACGTACGCCTCCTCGCGCTCGGGCGAGTAGATGCGGTACACCGCGCCGCCATCGCTCACGGGCGTTGCACCCACCGGCGCATGCTCAAGAGTCTGGAAGTCCACGACGTAGCCGCCGCCCGGCATCGCGGGCTGGGCATCGCTCGCACCCCCCGGGGCGTAATAGTCGGTATCGCTCCCATCGATCGCCTCGATCACATACTCGATCCGAGAGGTCGGTGTGGTTGCGGGCACCTGCGCCGACCAGGTGTCGTAGTTGCCTCGCGTGGAGATCTTGGTCGCCGCGAGTCGAGTCCCGTCGCTGAGCACCACGTTCGAGGCGGTGAGGTCGCCCGCGGCGCTCTGGAAGCGCACGGTGAACGCCTCGCCATCGATCGGGCAGATCGGACGGCGGTCGCCGAACCACACGTGGCTCAGGCTGCCCCATTCGACATCGTTGTTCTGGGCCAGTGCGCTCGAAGCACCGGCGACCAGCGCCAGCAGGGCGGGGTTGAACTTCATCATCGTGACGCGTGCTCCCGACCGGAAATGGGTCCTGATCTGTCTCTGCGTGCGGCCCATGCCGAGGCGAACCACAGCCCGCTGCCGAGACCCGCGGGCCCCGAAAGGGAGGCTGGCGCAATGTTCCACCTTCGGCTCAGCCGCCCGGCCGATCTCTGCTCCGGGGCCCCTCGGACAAGGCTCCCCAACGGCCAGGCGGCGGGCCGTTCCGGTACGCCGGGGCGACCCCGCACATGGCCGCCCCAGGTCCCGGAATGTCCCCCAAACGACCAACCCCGCGTGGGGTCCTGGGCCCGTCCTCCCCGGAAACCCGGGCCCCAATCGTCAGATCAAACTTTACCTCGCCGAAACTTTCCCACCAAGGGCGTTCGAACGAGCATCACCCCCCCTTACAGCAGCGCCAGGAGGGTTTACATGGGATTTTTCTTGGGAAAGTTTTCTATGACGAGACTTCTGGTCCGGTACTCGGAACACCCACAACGGCCCCACCGTCAGGCGCCTTCCCACGAGCATCCGAGAACCGCACACAATCCGCGGGACGCGACCGGACGATCAGACCAAAGACGAGCCTCGTGCTGGACCAGATCTGCTCGTATGGCCTCAACCGCCACTCTCTACCACGCCGTAGCTCGTCGGATAGTAAATGAGCGTCAGTACAGAGTCTGAGGCGACCGCGGTCGGAAAGCTCGCATCGAGGCGGGTCGCAAACACCCTTACCTCGGTCGATGTGCCCTCCAGACCATCCAGATCGATCTCGAAGACGCCCTGGATCGTGACGATCGTCTTTGCCAAATCGAGCACGTTCGATTCACGGATCGTGACCGGGAACACGTAGCTGCCGGAGATGGCCGGACCAAAGCCATTCATTTCGAGCACAAGCTCGATCGGCAGGCTGGGCACGCTCTGGGGTTTGAACACCGCGGTGTACGTGGCGTGGATGTAGCCGTTGGCAGGCGGTGTCATGGCCGCTTCAGCAACGCGGATGAGACTGCTCGGCAAGGCGGTTTCGATCAGGGTGCTCTCACGCCTAGTCGCGCTTACCCCGGGTTCGGCAGATGTCTCGATCGGATCGATTGAGTTGTCGGGAAGCAAGACAGTGTCGAGCCCGATCAGGTCCGGATCCTCCGACACAACCAAGCGGCCCGTGATGTCAATGCCCTGACGGGCCTGCAGCCGGCCACCCGAGAGAACCTGCACCGCTGGCTGCCCTGGCGCGCGGACGCCAATCGAGAAACGAAGATCACGCCCGAAGCCCTCGCTGCTCTCGCCTTGCGGGTACGGATCACCATCGACGATGCCGAACTCGAAGGCGGGATTCACACCGAGCAAGCCCTCGATGATGACCTGAGCCGTGTACTCCTGTCCCTCAATTAGTGTCAGGTCGGCGAACGGCAGGAGGAAGATGCCGCCGGTGTCAAAGCCCCCACCCTCACTGAGCACCAACGTGCCGCCCACGCCCCGGCCTTCGAAGATGTTCACCGTGATCGTGTTTCCTGAAAGGAAGTCGCCGCCGAAGCTGACCAGCGAGAGCCGCCCGCCGACGTCCGGCACGAAGCTCTGCCAGGCCGTCGCCTTGGTCGCGGACGACGTGCCGCTCTGCAGGTTGTCCACGATGAGCAGGTCCGCTTCGCCCCGGCCCAGCACGTTGGTGCCGTCGGGCTCGATCTCAGCGCCCGCCGACTGCACACTCAGTGCCGAGGGGTTGAACGCCTGGCGCAAACCGAGCACTTCGAGTGTTGTATCCCTGACCCTACCGACGGAGATCTCAAGCCAATAGGTCGTGGAGTCCAGCCCAGCGGTGTCCAGATCGAAGGTCAACGCGAACAGCCCGTCCTCGACCGCCGTGCCCGCGATGTCGTAGGGCCCGGCCACTGAGTCGGTCCCGCTGGCCGAGCCAAAGACCTCGACACGGAAGACGTACTGGCCGGTCACCCGGGCGCCATTTCGCTCGAGCACACCCTGGTAGGTCACAGGGACGATGGGCTGCGCGGCAGCGCTCGCGGCAAGAAAAGACACCAAGATCGCGGCCCAGTACTGCTGCATGTTGGATCCCCTCCGCCCGCATCTAGCCTACCCAGGGGAGGACGCCGCTCCAACGCTCAAGGCGGACACCGCCCGTACCATGCTCCCGCATGCCCGAGAACCGGCCCTACTACATCACGACGCCCATCTATTACGTCAACGACGCCCCACACATCGGGCACATCTACACGACGCTGCTCGCCGACGTGCTCGCTCGGGCCCAGCGGCTGATCCGGGGCAATCTGTCGCCCGTCCACTTCCTGACCGGCACCGATGAGCACGCCGACAAGGTCGTCACAAGCGCAGAGCAGCACGGCAAGTCCACGCAGGAATGGGCGGACCTGAACGCCGCGCGGTTCCGCGCCGCGTTCGAGGAGATGGGCTTCAGCAACGACGACTTCATCCGCACGAGCGAGGAGCGGCACAAGACCCGCGCCACAGAGTTCATCGCAAAGCTCCGGGCCTCCGGCGCTGTCGAGCTGAAGGACTACACGGGCTGGTACGACGAGGGACAAGAGGAGTATGTCCCCGAGAACGAGGCCCGCGAGCGTGACTACAAGAGCGCGGTCAGCGGCAAGCCGCTCGTGAAACGCAGCGAGAAGAACTACTTCTTCAAGCTCAGCGAATACGAGGACAGGCTCAAAGACCACATCGAGGCCAACGCGGGCTTCATCCGGCCCGAGGCGCGGAAGAACGAAGTCCTGGGGCGCATCCGCCAGGGGCTGAACGATGTGCCCATAAGCCGCGCGGTCGAGGACCCGAGCGCCGAAGTCTGGGGCATCCGGATGCCGGGCGACGACGGGCACCGCGTGTACGTCTGGATCGATGCGCTCTTCAACTACCTGACAGCGCTCGAGGACAAGCAGGATGAGTTCTGGCCCGCCGATGTGCAGCTGGTCGGCAAGGACATCCTGTGGTTCCACGCCGTGATCTGGCCATGCATGCTGATGGCGCTCGACATGCCGCTGCCCCACTGCGTCTACGCGCACGGCTGGTGGGTCAGCGAGGGCAAGAAGATGTCCAAGAGCATGGGCAACTTCATCGACCTGCCGACGCTGCGGGGCTACGCCGATCGGTACAGCCTCGACGCGGTGAAGTGGTATCTCGCGACACAGGGACCGCTCGGGGCGAACGACGCGGACTTTGCCTACGCGCGGTTCGTCGAGGTGTACAACGCGGAGCTTGCGAACAGCGTGGGCAACTCGATGAGCCGTGTTGGGAACATGGTGGACAAGTATTTTTCGGGAGTAATGCCGACGCCGTCAGGCGAACAACCTATTGAGACGGCGCTCTATGACCAGAACCACGAGCCGCCGCGAGGCCGTGAGTTTGACTGGAACACTGTCATCGCAGATGCCAGCTCAGCGTACCACTCGGCGCTCTCGATGGGCGACCTCGATGCCGCCTCGACCGCGGGGCGCCGGATCGTCAGCGTTGTAGATCAATACATCGCAGATACACGCCCATTTACGATTGCCAAGGAGTTGACGAAGGAGCCAACCACCGGGCTCTACTTCGACCTTTATCAGAATGCTGACGCCCTTGCCTACATCCTCTACCAGTGCGCCGAAGCCCTGCGCATCGCCAGCCTCCTGCTCAGCCCCTTCATGCCCGACAAGATGAAGCAGCTCTGGGATGCCTGGGACTGTCACCCACCCGAGGGGGTGCCGCTCGAAGAGCTCGCGGTCTTCGGCGGTGAGCACGGGCTCAAGCCCGGACACAAGATCACCAAGGGCGAGGCGCTCTTCATGCGCGCCAAGCCCGATGACCCGGCGCCTGAGCCAATCGAGCGCAACTAGCGCTCAGTCGTGCGCCAGCAGCGCCCGCCGATCGTCCAGCGGCATCCGGTCCATGATGATGTCCTGGTACTCAGCGATCGCGTGCCGCTCGGTCTCGAACCCCGAGAGCTGCTTCTGTGAGCGGAGCACCACGCGTGAGGGCGACTCGATCCGGCGGTACGTCGACCCGCCCCAGTGGATGTAGCCCAGCGAGTTGAGCGGCACGTTGGGCACCGGGTCGCACCGGTTTACCCAGCGATGCTTCTCGGCAATGTCATTGTTCACCAGCCCGGCGAACGCGGCGTTGCCAACGCGCGGCATGCCGTACGTGTACAGCCCCCGAACATCCTGACCCGCCTGGCGGAGAAGGCGGAGTGCCGTGACGGTCGCGACCGCGCCGCCGAGGCTGTGCCCGCAGCAATAGATCGGGCGGAAGTCGCGGCCCATGACCTCACGGACCATCCTCCGGACCTGTGGGAACGAGTCGTTCGCCGCGCACAAGAAGCCCCCGTGGAGTTTGGCCCGCTGACCGAAGTTGGAGTATCGCTTGAGCCCGAAGTTCGCGTTCGTGTAGATCCAGTCCTTGGTGAAGCTGTTGAAGTCGCCCGCTTCGGTGCCACGGAACACCACGAGCACGGCTGCGTCCAGCCCGACCACAGCGAACTCTGTATCGCCGGTGCGGGTCTTGGCCTCGCCATAGCGGACCTGCGCGCGTGCAACGCCGTAGCGCCTCTCTGCGAGCCGAGTCTGAAGCCGCGCCTGGACCTGAGTCACGGATGGGTGACGGGTCTTGAGCTGTGCCTTCGTAAAGAGTTGGCTGAGATAGATCAGCCTCGACAGCTCAGCGCAGATGCAGCTGTTGATCCAGCTATGCCCCCTGTTTGTCTGAAATGCCTGATAGCTCATTTCGGTCCCCATTTCGCCCCGAAGGTGCCACTCCGGGGCGGTGGATTTCGCCCAAACGCATCCAGCTTGCGCGGGGATGCCATGACGCGTCAAGCCCGGCGGCAAGGCGCGAAAACGGGTGAGACGCAGGTGAGACCCGGTTTCCCTTGCCTGGGGCGGAAACGGGTCCGAAGATACGTCGGAGTGCGCACGAATCCTGGGGCGCCTCAGACCGGAGCGAGCCCATGCCGCACATCATCGCCGAGCCCTGCCTGGGCACCAAGGACACCGCCTGCGTCGATGTCTGCCCGGTGGACTGCATCCACCCAACCAAGGACGAGCCGGAGTACGAGACCGCAGACCAGCTCTTCATCGATCCAGACACCTGCATCGACTGTGGGCTGTGCGTCGAGGAATGCCCTGTCAAGGCGATCTTCCCGGAGGAAGATCTGCCCGATGAGTGGAACAAGTACGTCCAGCTCAATCTGGACTTCTACTCGCAGTAAGCGCTATTGAAGCGTAAACCGACGTGCATCGATGTCCGGGATGGCCAACCCTGTACTAAGCGTTCCACGCCAGGTCGGGTACGGCCTGGGCCACGCCGTTCGGCACGGCGAAGCCCAGAGCCGCCCGGAGGAGCCATCGCTCCACGGCAAACGCAGCTGCAACTACGTGAGATGCGGAAACAACGTTTGATCTAGCTGTTCGATGCACGACGGCGACGCGTCGCGATCAGACCGCCCACAACCAGCGCAGCCGCTCCTGGTGTCGGCACGCTGCCGTCCGCGGGCTCGACCGAAACGAACGAGAGTTCGTACTCCGCGCTAAGCCCCGCCCATCCCTCGAAGTCCGATGTGCCATCGAGCGCGTACAGCTCCAGCTCGGACGACACGACGAGCGTCGCATCACCAGCGCCGATCGCATCAGTGTCGTAGGTCGAGAAGTCGAAGCCAAAGTCGCGGTTCACCTGGCCACCGATCGACCGCTCGTACTCGAACGAGTCGGTGATGACTCCCGCCTCGGTCATCAGCTCGAACGTCAGCGAAAAGATCAGGCCCAGCCCGCTGAAATCGCCGTCAACCGAGGCGCTCACCCGGCCCTGGAGTGCGTAGTCATCGGCGAGTTCGAACGCCCATGCATCGCTGGACTCGACGCGCGCTGAACCATCGATCAGGCCCAGTTCAAAGTCGTCGACGGTAACGTCGGTGATGTGCTCGCCACGAAGAAAGTCAGAGTCCCCACCCTCGTCGAAGCCGTGAAAAAGGCGACCTGAGGCCTGAAGTCCATCTCCGAAACCTCTCACTGACAGGCCCCGACCGAAGAGGCCGTCTGGCAAGACAGACGGGGGACCCGAGAGGACACCGGCATCGATATCCATGAAGCTGAACGGGAGTCGGTCGCCCTGACCATCGCCAGGCCTGAAGCCGGCGATCGTCGAAGACAATCCGGACTCGATACTCAGGCGCTCGACGGGCCCCGCAAGCACCGACGATGCGGAAACAACGAGAGCAACCCCAGCGCAGACCGACAGCGAACCACCCTTGCTCATGGCATACCCCATTCTGAAGTTGTCCCACGAGAGATGGCGGCCCACTGACCCGCGAACCCGCCGAGCCAAACAGGCCACGGGTTCTTGGACTGTGCAAGGGAATCGCCTTGCGACACCCAGGTTTTTGCGCATTCCTTACCGTCGCCGACGGGCACAGATACCGAACATTACAAACGCAAGCCCCGAAGCGGGTGCGGGAATCGCCACCAGCCTCACATCGAAATCGATAGACCAGGTGTTCACGATCGCCTCGGCTCGTGCGCCATCGAACCCCGTGAGATCGGACAGTTCGACATCGGCGAACGCCTCCACAGTCAACGACTCGGCGCCCGCGAGGGCCTCGGCTTCGAACTCCAGAATCAGACGCTCGTCGAATCGGGTGTCGCTCTCTGTGTTGACCGAGATCGTCTCTCGATAGGAGCGGGTCAGCCCCGCCTCGACCCAGCTAATCATGAACCCGATATCGATCTTGGTCTGTACGCCAAGCCCGATCCCTGTGCCAAATGCGCGGGCGTCACCCTCGACCTCGATCCGGAACGGTCCCTTGGTCTCGACGTCCCATCGCTGTGTGTGACGCGAGCGGAGTGAATCAAGATCGGTAAACGCGGGCTCATACCGAGTCTGCGCGACCCCGTTGAAGGCACCACGGAACCGACTCACCGTGTCGCCGGATGAGTACCCAAACCCGTGGCTGCTCCCAAGCAGTGCAGAGTTCACGAACGCCCCCGCGTCAGAGAGCACAAACGTCAGGTTGTCGTTGAATCCAAAGGGCACCCCGCCATCAATCAAGCCCGAGGTGTCACCGACGCCGTCATAAGCGTCTCGTTCATCAAATAGGAAGGGCGAACGGCGTCCGACTGCTGAGAGCACCGAACTCCCCGAGGCGGCGTTGCTCGCGTCCGCATCCAGGGTCAGCGACGAGACAGGCCCTGCGGCCGAGAGCCGAGGGCCCGCAACCAAGGCAACGAGACCACACAGACCGACAACCCAGCATCCGGAAACCACCGCGGCACCTCACAACGGCATACCCAAGGAGGGCACGCCATGTGAACTTGCCAGCGCCGGATGCCCGCCGCAAACAATCACAGCGGTCTTTCGTGAAGAATGGTGCTGGGCTTGGGCCGGCTCAGGCCGCGTCGCGCTTCTTCTTCCGAGCTTCTGCCTCGGCTCGGTCCTCGGGCCGCACAGGCCGAACGTTGCTCGCCGTGTTCGCCGCCTCGCGCCAGTCCTCGGCGTTGCGCAGCGCGATCTCCATCGGCATCGTCTTGCGATAGCCCAGCAGACGGATGATCTCCAGGACGTCGGTCCAGGTCGGGAAGGCTTTGTCGTTTGCCTTCTTGAACTCGTCGATGGCCATCAGGAACAGGAACTGCTCCTTGGTCATCTCGCCCTCTTCCGCGGCTTTCGTGAAGTCGCTCAGCCGGCGGCCCGGGCCGCGGCGGCGGTCGAGCCCGCTCCCACCCTTGCCCTTGCCCTTGAGCTGGGGCTGGATGTCCCGCCGATCGATACCGGTGCGCCGATCGACCACGCCGAACCCAGCGGGCTGAGACTTGCCCGGCACGGGCATCGGACCCGTTTCACCACCGCGGTCGCTGGCGCGGCGGCCCTCCGGGGGAGAATCCGAGTCGTCGCTGTCTGCGTCGAAGCCCTCGGGGGCCTCGAAGCCCTCGAGCAGCTCGTCAAGATCCCCGTCCTGGAGGTTGTCGTCGATGCGATCGTCGCCCGCCATAGCGCTGGCTCCCCTGGGCTTGCTCGCCCTGGGGACCGGGGCCTAGCGCTGTCGCTTCGGCCCCGCCTAGGGCGGCGGTTAGAGGTCTTCGTCCTCTTCCTCATCGTCATCGTCGGAGGCGTCCTCGTCGTCATCGATGAAGCCCGAGTCGAAGTCCTCGTCGACGTCCTCATCGTCGTCGTCAAAGAACTCCTCTTCGTTGAACTCGTCATCATCCTCAAAGTCCGACGCCAGCGGGCCTGGAGCGATAAGAACGCCCACCGACTCTGACTCGTCGGCCTCCGCCCGGTTGATCGCGGTTGTCTCCAGCATCGCGTTCCAAGCCATCGGTCGCCTGCCTTCTAACTCCCGGCCGGATCGCCCTCAGGCTCCGCGCCTGAACGAGGTCCGGACCGACACCACCCTCGCGGCGGGCCGTCTGCCCAGGAGGGCCGGCGCAACCGCGCGCGGAGTTTGGCAGCGCGGCACCCGTTTGTCCACCCCAATCCGCCCTGAACCCGCGCTCTTTCTTGTCGCGGCCTCGCCGAGCCCCTCCGAGCCCTGCCCTTTCGGGGGAAGCGGACCATACACTACCGGCCCTTCTCGGAAGACCCACTGGAGCATCATGCCCCCAGCCCAGACCCGAATTGCACCGCACGCCGCCGTCGCGTCGGCCCTGCTCCCGGGCCTCGGCCATGTCGTGCTGGGCATGCCGCGCCGTGGGGTGCTCATCTTCCTGGGGGTCTTCGGGCTTTATACAGGAGGACTACTCATCGGCGGTATCGACGCCATCGACCGCCGCGAGCACCCGCTCTGGTTCTTCGGCCAGGCCCTGGTGGGTCCAACGACCTTCGTCGTTAACCACCTGAACCAGAACCACTTCAAGGTCAATGACCAAGGCCAGGTCCGGACCGCCAACCCCGATGAGGGCCGCGACGACGACGGGTTCCCGCGGGCCCTGGCCGAGGGCGAGGCCCCGCCCAACATCAAGGGCGTGGGCCGCGTGAGCGAGCTGGGCCTGCTGCTGCCGACCCTGGCCGGCATGCTCGCCGTGCTGGTGTTCCTCGATGCCCTCTTACCTCGTGTGGACGCGGAAGACCTGCTCCAGAGCACAGGCGATAAAGCGGGCGGCGCGAAGAAGGACGCAGACAGCTGATGGTCGACGCGTTCCTAAGCCTTGCGAACCTGCCTTACCGGCCATTCATCGACCCGCTGGACATCGGGTTGCCCGCGCTGCGCGAGTGGTCCTATGTGCTGCTGATCCCCGTCGCCTTTCTGGTGAGCCTGACCTATCGAGCCGTCCGCTCTCACCACACCGAGCGGTTCTGGCGGTCGGTCTTTGTCATGACCGCCCAGATCGTGCTCGCGATCGTCGGGCTGACCATCGCGGCCCAGATCTTCGTGCAGATCGTGCTGCCGATCCTGGTGCCATGATGCATCCGCGGTTCGGTCAGTAGCGGCTTGATCCTACGCGGTAGGGCTTGTCGAGTACCTGGATCAGGTATCTGAGCGCATCGACCGCGTGATCGCTCCCGTCCTTCACGGGGCTGCCCGACTCTGGCCTGTCCGCTGGGTAGCGATACCGCTCCAGGCTCTCGATCAGTGTTGAACACCGGGCGTGGATAAAGACCGACGGTCCGGAGCCATCGGCGGGCTTGAGCCGCGCTCGGACCAGGCTCAGCCCATCGGCGATGCCCATCCGGCGCCAGCGAACCGTGAGCCCAGCGCTGCGCATCTGCTGGATGTTGCTCCGACCGGTCTGCTCATTGACCTGAGCGCCGGCAGGGTCAACCGCGATCCAGACCGGGCGTGGGTGTTCCGGATCCAGGATCGCGTCGATGTGCGCACCGAGCAGCTGACCACGCTCGGAGCGCTCATGGGCGATGTAGACCTCGCCGGTCGGCGCGAGCACGGCCCACAGCACCACGGTTGCACCGCGGAACCCGAAGTCCATACCACCGAGCCAGCACCAGCTCTCGTGTCCTTCGGGCAGTTCGGCGATCACGTGCTCGGTGCGCTCGAACTCCGGCAGAACAGCATCGGAGCGCTTGGGCCTCAGACAGAGCATCTCACTCTCCCAGGCAGCGAGCCCGACTCGGGCGCGCATATCGAGAGCATCGCGGACCGGCACATGCCCGCCCTCGCCCTCCGGGATCTGTCTTGCCTTACCGGCGCAATCCCCTGGGAGTGCACAGCCCGTTGCCTCGCAAGGCGACCCCTCGGCACAGCGCTCGAGCACATCCACCACGCCCCACTTGAACAGCCGTCGCGTGCCCTCGCTTGCAGATCGCACGATGTCGAACATCACGCCGTGCGGAACGTGCATCGTGCTCAGCGCCTCGACGGACCCGCGCACACCGAGCCCGTCATGTGTCGGCAGATCCGCGGAGCGGGTGACGAGCTGCGCCGCTTCCCAAACCCGCGGATCGAACAGCTCGACCTCATCGCACCTGAGCTTCTGAACACGGACGCCTCGCACTGAACGCTCGCTCTGCGCGAGCAACTCGACACGCGAGCCGTTGAGCAGTTGGATCCTCCGCTCGGTGATCTTGTTGTGGATCAAGGGAGCGAGCGCAGGGGTCTGGAAGAGCAGCCTCAGGTGCTCGTGCATGCGCCCCGCCTGCTCGAGAGACCCACCCAGGATGCGGACTTGGATCCCCGGTTTGAACACCATGTCGAGCACGGTCGCGACTGCGCCCAGGAAGGTCTTGCCGCCGCCTCGGTTGGCCCACACAACACAGTCCACTGGCCCGCGCTCAGACCAGGATCCGCGTGTACGCCCCTCGAAGAATGCGTGCGCCAGATAGGCCATCGGCGGCGTGTGGCCCTCGATCAGCGCGCGCCGCGGCACGCGAACTCCAAGCGTCTCCCGAAGCCACACGTCCAGTGTGTCTTCGTCGTGCGGGCGCGCGGCGTCCTCAAACTCGGTGGGTTCGTCCATCGGGCATATCCCCTGCTCAGCGCTTGCTGATTCCGAGCGCAACCAGGAGCGCTCGGGCACGATCGCGGTCGATCCGCCTCAGCTTCTTCAGCACCCGGCGGCGTTCGGACTCGGTGAGAAAGAACGTCACCGGGTGCGGGAGATGGTCGCGGTCTCTGCTCATCCGCCGCATACGTACGCCCTCGGTCGCGCGAGCAGGCGGCGTGCTGCCTCGACAGCCAGTTGCTCCGGTGCAACCGAGCGGACCGCCGCGCCACGCCTAAGCTGCCAGCGTTTCAGCTCTCGATCGATCAATGGCGTGGTGACACCCGAGGCAAGTTGCCAGGGCTCGATCCGCTCGTGGGCCAGCGCGTCAGCGATGCGCGCATCGGCGCGGCAAATCGGCATCTCGATCTCGCGCATGCCCGCGTTGGCTAAGAAAGGCGAGATCGCGGCCATTCATGCCGACGCCTCGGTGCGCTCCGTGACCGGATCCGCGAGGTACTTTCTGACAAGCGCTGTCGCGATACCCAGCCCTCGCACCCTGGGGTCGATCACGAGCCTCGAGAGTGTGCGGACGTGTGCGTTAAGCCATCGCACACGCTGGCTCCGGTCTTCGGGCTGTTCCTTCCACGCGATCCGGCGCCATGCGCCGTTCATCGTCGGCATCGACACGACCAGCACGCCCGCGAGGATCCCCCACTTCATCGCCCGAAGCACGAGGACCGGGCACGCGGGCATCGCCGACACGTAATGGTGGCGGGCGAGTGCGAGATAATCCGTGAACGCGCCGCGCTCGATTCTCATGACATGGCTCCCAAGACGCTCGCGCTACCGCCGAGATCGAGACAGATCTCGAGGTCGGCACGCAACGACCGCCTGATGTCTCGATGCGATGTCGCACAGATCACGACCAGGCCCGCTGTCCGCTTCGCCCATCGGGAGACGGTCACGGCGAGCCCCCTGCCAGAGATGCGGTCGAGCGTGGAGGCGAACTCGTCAAGGACCACGAGCGATGGAGCTCGGCCGGGAGCAGACTCCGCTTCTGGCACTCGCGCGATCGCGAGCGCCACGCACAGCCTCGCCCGTTCTCCCACGCTCAACTGGCGCGGCGTGCGTGGAAAAATCCGGGCCTCGGCAAGCCCCGATCGCGCGAGCACGCCCATCCAACGCTCGAGTGAGAGCCGCTTGCATTGCTCCGCGACAGGCACCTCTCGCAGCTTGAGGGGCGGCGTGACCACCGGTCCCGGCCAACCCGAGGCGATCGCCCGGAGCAGCGTGCTCTTGCCGGCACCGCTTGGACCGGTGATGAACACCACCCGGCCCTGCTCGCGCGCGTCGAGCTCATGGATCGCGCGCAACGCCGCGCCATCAATCGCGGGTGGCTCGGTCACGGCGCCGGGCATCAGCCCGAACATGGCGCACGCACGCGCTGTTCGCTCGCCAAGCATCGCCGACATCAGGCGGACGCCTTCGAGGCGTTGTGAATTGACCGCGCCGCGGCCTGTGCGCCTTCGAGCAACGCACCGATCGCTTCGCGTTCGCGCCGAACGGTCCAGACGGTCTCGCCCAGCTGCTCCGCCGCCGCTCGCAGGCTCATGCCCCGGACCACCGTGAGTTCGGCGACCCGCGCCCGCCGTCTGGGCCAGCCTGCACGCTGCTGGACCACGAAGCCGTAGACGGGGCTGAGCACACGCTGGATCAGGTTCGTGACCTCGCGACGGGTTACACGCACGCTCACGCCGCGCAGCCGAGCAAGCCGGTTCACTGGCGTGCCCTCTTGCAGCACCGCTTGGAGCAGTTCGCGGTCGGGTTCTGGCAACGCGTGCGCGGCTTCGAGCACCCGCTCTATGACGTCACGGCGCTGATGACGACGTAAGTCGCTGAGCTCTAGGAGCGCTCGGGCAGCACCCGAAGCGGGTCCCGGGCCCGCGATGGTCGCTTCCAAAGTGTGAGGATCCACGGTCCGAGTGCCCATCGGAGAACCCCGTTTCCAGGCCCATAGGGCCTATTTCTACAATCTCGTAAACAATAGCCTGGACTGTATACAGATTGGTAGACATAATGCAAGGTGTCTGTTTGGTATCTCCTAAAGTCTGCGCACGCCGCGGGGAAGAAGGTGCACATGGCCCCCGAATCAGGTCAATCACCGACCTTGTTCGGCGCACGGCTGCGCGAACTGCGCGAGAGCGTGGGGCTCAGCCTCGAAGCGCTCGGCGCGCGTGTTGCAAGGAGCCGGAGCTACCTCTCGGGCCTCGAGCGCGGAACGCGCAGGCCGCCCGATGCTGATCTGATCGAGGAACTCGAACGGGCCTTGGGAGCCGTGAGCGGCGCACTCCAAGACGCGGCTCGGTGGGAACGCACGCCCGAGCCCATCCGCGCCGAGATCGAACTGCTCCGCCGCGAGAAAGCGCAGAGCGAGCGGTTCGTCAGCGAACTGCGGAGCGGCAGCCTCGATCAACTGCTCGCGAGCGGGAAGCTGCAGGCGATGGTTGCATCGCTGGGCGACGCAGCCGAGGGCTCGATCGCGCCGGTTCGGCTGCCGATGCAGGTGCCCCTGATCAACTCGGTGAAGGCGGGCTACCCGACGGAGTTCACCGATCTGGGCTATCCGGCACGGCACGCGGACGACTACGTGCGTGTGCCCGACCTCGATGATCCCGACGCATTCGCCGCCCGTGTAGTCGGCGACAGCATGGAGCCCGACTACCGCGAGGGCGATGTCGTGGTGTTCAGCCCGGCGCGCTCAATCGCGAGTGGTGATGACTGCTTCGCGCGTCTTGAGCCCGATCAGGAGAGCACGTTCAAGCGCGTGTACTTCGAGACGGATAATGCGGGCGATGAACTCATCAGGCTCCAGCCCGTGAATAACAGCTATCCGCCGCGGGTGCTGCCTCGCGAGCATGTCGCGGGATTGTTCGGGGCCGTGTTTGTGGTGCGGCCCGTTTGAACAAGCTAGCACTCGACCGTACGTACTGAGATGTTGGTCGCGAGCCCGCCGAGGCTTGTTTCCTTGAAGCGACCGTTCATCTCCTGTGCCGTCTCCCACATGGTCGCGACGACCTCGTCGAAGCTAACACGGGCGTGCGCAGGATCGCTGTTGGCCGCCATCACCGCGGCGCTGATGGCCTTGAGGGCGCCCATCGCGTTGCGCTCGATGCACGGCACCTGGACGAGCCCGGCGACCGGGTCGCAGGTCATGCCCAGGTGGTGTTCCATCGCGATCTCGGCGGCCATGAGCACTCGCTCGGGCGAGCAGCTCATCAGCTCGGCCAGAGCACCCGCGGCCATCGCGGATGACACACCGATCTCCGCCTGGCACCCACCCATCGCGGCCGAAATCGTCGCGTTCTGCTTGAACAGCGCGCCGATCTGGCCCGCGACGAGGATGAAGCGCGTGACATCGTCGGGCGTGATGGGCCGTTCACCAAAGGCGGCGCGGTACATGAGCACCGCGGGAATCACACCCGCGGCCCCGTTGGTGGGGGCGGTCACGACGCGCCCGAGAGCCGCGTTTTCTTCGTTGACCGCGATTGCGAAGCAGCTCACGAGCTTGAGTGTGGTCTCGAATGGCAGGGGCTTGTCGCGCAGTGTCGCGATAAGCGTGTCGCTTCGCTGGCTGAGGTACTCGGGCACGAGCTCCTCGATGAACTGGGGCGCCCGACGATTCACGCTCAGCCCGCCGGGGAGCTTGCCCTTTGTGCGGCATCCTCGGCGGACGCACTCGCGCATTGTCTCCCAGATGCGCATCGCGTTCGCATTGATCTGCTCATCGGTCCACCAGGCGCGCTCGTTGGCCCGGACGACGTCCGACATCCGCATGTGCGTATCGCGGCAATGGGTGAGGAGATTCTCGCCGAACCGGACGGGCATCGCTGGCATCTCTCGTGCACCGACCGCGTCGTCGAGCTCGTCGGGTGACGCGACGAAACCGCCGCCGGTGCTGAAATACGTCCGCTCTACCTTGCCCCGGTTGCCAGAGAGCGTCGCGACACAGCGGATGGCGTTCGCGTGGCCCGGGTGATGCTCATCAAGAAAGGCGATGTCACGCTCGGGGTCGAAGGGCACGTGCCGTCCTGCGAAGTGGGCGGATCTCTGCACACTGAGTTGTGCGAGCATCTCGTCGATGCGTTCGACTTCGATGAGGTCGGGCTGTTCACCGAGCATCGCGAGACAGATCGCGCTGTCCGTCGCGTGCCCCTTGCCCGTCAGAGAGAGCGAGCCCATGAGCTCAAAGGTCACGCGGGCGATCGGCGTGTCGGGCGCCTCGCGCTCGACCGCTCGCGCGAATCGTTGGACAATCCGCCAGGGGCCCAGTGTGTGTGAGGAAGAGGGGCCGATGCCGATCCGGAAGATGTCGAACGCGCTGATCGTCGGCATGGCTAGAACGGCAGATCGACGCTGAAGGTAAAGAGGCGATCCTCGTCCGTCTCCTCGTCAACGATCGGCACCGCGAAGTCAAACGCCAGCGGCACCGGGCTCAGCTGTGCAATCGCGATGCGAATACCCAGTCCCGCGGCGACACGGTAGTCCTGGAAACCGGGGTCGTTGATCACGGTGCCCGTGTCGAGGAAGACCACGCCGCTCAAAGAATCGCCGAAGAGTGGCTGCTCAAGCTCCAGACTCAAGAAGAAATCCCAGGTGCCACCGATCGGGTCATCGGCAGGGTTTCCGGTGTCGTTGCGGAA
Organism: Planctomycetota bacterium; assembly: GCA_039186605.1. Taxonomy (GTDB): domain Bacteria; phylum Planctomycetota; class Phycisphaerae; order Phycisphaerales; family UBA1924; genus JBCCZZ01. The sequence goes on from JBCCZZ010000009.1 coordinate 134,625, forward strand.
TCCGCGGGGGCTGATCGTCCGGAACTCGAAGCCCCGGAAGTCGCGGCCACCCCTCGTGAATCGCTCGTACACGGGGACGTCTTCGGCGCCCTGCGGGATGTAGTTCACCTCACCAGAAGCCTTCAGGACCGTGCGGCGGCCCAGGAAGTCCTCGTGAACGGTGAGGTATGCGACGTGTTGTGCCCCCAGGATCGTGAAGTCGTAATCGGTTGTGAGCAAACCGACTTGCTCAGCACGGAGCTGCGTCCTGGTGCCGCCCGTTGGGCGGAAGTTGTCGTTCAGAGTCGATCGCGTCAGCGTGATCCCTAGCCCATCGATCAGATCGGGCCCGGCGTCCTCGAAGAAGTCGGTAGGAGCGTCATCGTCGATATTGAAAAGCTCAACACGCTGGAGGCGGTATGCCAGCTGACCCGTCCAGAGCTCACCGAAAGTGCGTCCGACACGGAAGGTGCCCCCCAGGGTGTCACGATCGTGCTCGTTGAACAGTCGCCGGTTGTACGACAGGCTTACGCCGCCCGAATACTCGCTGTCTGCAAGCGCCGGATCTGCGATCCCCACGGAGTAGGTCTGGACCTCGGTACCCGGAAGTACGTTGATGTTGAATGTCTGACCGGCGCCGCGGAACGCGCGGCCCGAGATGAACTCCCCGAAGCTGTCGGGCGTGTCGCGGATATCGAAGTTCCGCTCGTTCAGGCTGATCGTGCCGATCAGGCCGTTATCCGAATCGACCTGCGCGCCGAAGCGGAACGAGCCTGTGTTGGTCTCCTGGATCTCGACGAGCACGTCGCGATAAAGCGGATCCTCGGTGTCGGGGCGCTGAATGGTGATCGAAGGGGCAGCTGTCCCAGTGGGCTGGAAGAGGCGAGTGGCACGGAGGAGCCGTTCGCTTCGCTCCACCTGCGTTCCATCGAGAGGCCTGTCGGGGCGGACCTTAACCTGACGGCGGATAACGTTCTGTCGCGTGATCTCGTTGCCTCGAACGATGATCTCGCCCGTCATCGCACGCCGACCTTGTTGGATCGCGAGTTCGAGATCCACCATCGGACGATCGGGGTCACGCCGCTCGACACTGATGACCCGGGCATCGACGTAGCCCAGCTGGTGGTGTGCGCTCTCGATCGCTTCGATGCTGCGGTTGAGCAGGTTGATGCTGTACACATCGCCCGACCGGATCTCCATGAGACCCGCGGCCTGATCGGCGCTGAACACACCCAGATCCGTGTCGCGGTAGTTCACTGTCACGCGGCGGAGGGTGTACACGGGCCCCTCGTCGATCACGAACGTCACGATCGCTTCACGCCCGTTCGGACTCTCGGTAATCGTGTATCCGGCGCGCACATCGAGATGCCCGCGATCTCGATAGAACCGGATCAACGCGGCCCGGTCCTGCTCGAGCACCTCCGGCTCAAGCCGACCCCGCTCAAGGATGCCCACCCGCGCGGTGCGGACTTCCGTCTTGAGCATCTTCGGCTCGAACGCCTCCGCACCCTCGAACCTGACATCCGTGACCCGGATGCGCTGGCCCTCCTCGACTCGGAAGAGCACGATTCCGGTCTCAAGAAGTTCTTCTTCGTCCCACCCAACCTGGGCCCTATAGAAGCCCCGCTCCTCATAAAGAGCCTTAATCCGGCGGGCAGCGCGGTCGAGTTCGAACCGATCGACAGGAACCCCGGCTGGCAGCTCGATGACCTCGGCGATGTCGCCTCCGCCAATCGATCGGTTCCCGACCACCTGCACGTCGAGAATGATGGGTCTGAGTGTGACCAGGTACCGCACCACAACGCCGCCACCCTCGACGAGCAGGACCTCTGTGGAGAGTTCGTCGAAGCGGCCGGTGCGGTTGAGCCTGCGCAGATCCTCGGTGACCGCTTCGGCGCGGAACGGCGCACCGACCGCGCTGCGCAGCTGATTCCGCGCGAGGCGCTCGGTCTGCGCATCAAGCGGCGCTTCACCTACAGGGCGATTCTCGACCACGTCGATCCGCTGGATCGGGCGGCCGTCGAAATCGGACGCGTCACCCTGCAACTCGGGCTGTGTAAGCGCACCCGCTTCGCTCGGCGAAACACTCACCGTAAGTCCTGCGATGGTCGGGAGCAGCGCTGCGAGGACCGCGGGGCCAAGCGATGCGTTCAACCGAACCGGACTCTTTCTGGCGGGAGACACTGGCCCGGACGATACCGACCGATCACGGGGCGGACAATCGGAGCCCGGGGCGCGTTCGGTCCTGGCACTCGGTTCGCAACAGCCGGCCAATCCCGGTGCGCCGGCGCGCACGACCCGGGAAGCCGGCCTATGGTGGCCGCCGGTTGGGAGTTTCTCTTGGGCGATGGCCCGGGAGTCGCAAGGAGGCGAGCCCTTGGCGGATCGTGATCTCTCGCGCTGTGTTCGTATCGCGGCGATCGGAACCTCGGCCGCGTTATCTCTGGCCGTGGCCCCTTGGTTGATTACCCGGATACTGACGCCGGACGCGCTGTCGGGCGCTTCCACTGTGGCGCTGCTTGCTGTGCTGATGCTTGTGCTGTTGCCGCCAAGCGTCCTTGGCTGCTGGGTCCTCGACAAGTCGGCGGCCACGCGTGAGGCTTCGAGCGACGATGACGCGGCGGAAGAGGAGTCCGAGGCCACCAGGTCGGCTCCCACACGTACCCCCAAAGCACTGCCGAGGCGTGTCGCGCCACGCGGCACGCGAGCGCAGACCCAGACAAGTCGATCTCGCCAGTCGATCAAGTGAGGTTGACGGGCATCACGACGTACAGGAAGTCCTGTCCGCTGCGGACCAGCCCCGGCTTGCCGCTCGCCTTGAGCTCCAGGAGCACCTCGGAGTCATCGATGACCTTCAAGGCATCCGTGATGAACACCGGGTTGAACCCGATCTCGATGTCGTCGCCTTCGTAGCCGCTGAGCTCGACCCTGACCTCGGCCTCGCCCATCTCCGGAGCGCGGCTGGAGAGGTTCAGTGTCTTCTCACCGCCACTGAAGGCGAGCCGCACACCTCGTGACTCCTCGTTGGTGAGCAGAGCCGCACGCTTCACGGCGCTGGCAAGGGTGTCGCGGTCGAAGCGAACCTTGATGTCCTGGTCCTTGGGGATCACGTCCTCGTACGGCGGGAAAGCGCCCTCGACAAGGTTGGTGCTCAGGGTGGCGCGGCTGGTGCCGTCGTCGCCCGGACCGATATCGAAAACCGCCTTGTTGTCGAGGATCGCGACATCGACGCTCTCGGTGTCGTCGTTGAGCAGCTTGACGAGCATGCTCAGGGCCTTGCTTGGGATGATGCAACTCGTCGGAGCCTCGGCGTTGCCGGCGCTCCCGAGGGTCGCTCGGCTGAGCGCCAGGCGGCGACCGTCGGTCGCGACCATCTCAAGCTTCTTGCCCTCGCGCTTCAGGAGAACACCGTTGATGGCGTAGCGGCTGTTCTCACGAGCCGCAGCGAAGAGTGTGCGCTGGACGAGGTCCGACAAGTCACCCGCAGGATGCTCGAACGTGTCCTTGGCTGGCGCTTCGCCCGCACCGCCCGCGACGGCTGATCGAAAATCCGGGACGGGAGGGAAATCCTCGGGCGGGTATCCGTGCAAAATAAACCGGGCGTCCTCGCCTCTGACATGGAGCGCATCGCCATCGGTCTCGAGCGCGAGCGTCTTCTCGCGGTCCTCAGCGCCGATGATCGCGCGGAGCTTGTCGGCTCGGACAAGCGACTCACCCGCGGACTGCACATCGACCCTCGGAAGCGTGAGCCTCAGGGCGATCTCACCGTCGGTTGCGGCGATTGTCAGCTCTCCGTCCGCGTGCGCGACGAGTTTGACACACTCGAGTTGGTGCTTCGGACTCCGGCTGGCCACGGCGCCGGACGCGAGATTGATCGCATCGAGCAGGTCGGCCCGGTCACACACCACCTTCATGGCACCCATCGAGCGGCCTCCAAGCCTTCTCTGGCGCGACCCGAGGCGGCAACGCACACCGCTTGACCTCGCCGAGTCGGCCTGAGCAGCGAGTCTACCCCTAGGCCTCGTGGTCGGCGGGAATCGGGCCCTTGATGATGGGTGGTGTGTGTATCGCGTCACGATTATAGCAAAATCTGTGCCGATCTTGGAAGGCCCTTGCCAAGGCGTGTGGATCCGAGAATACTGGGCGTTCTGCGCGGGATTCGGACGGTTCTGTTCGCACGACCCCTCACAGAATCCGACCAGCCGGCGGGCCGGCGGGTGTTGACGCGACCACCGGTGTGCCGGGCGAGGGATCGTCCCGGCTCACCTGATAGAAAGAGGCTCTGCCATGTCCTTCGAAGCCGCTGTTCATGCCCAGGCGATCGAGCTTGATCGCCTCAGCCTCGAGATGACGGCGGCCAGCGGAAGCGGTCACCCGACCACCGCTCTGAGCCTCGGGCACATCGTCACCACACTGATGTTCAGCTCGATGCGGTGGAGCCCCGAGTATCCCGACTACCCAACCAGCGACCGGCTGGTGCTCAGCGAGGGTCACGCCGTGCCGATCGTGTACGCGGCCTGCGCGACGCTTGGTGTGAGTGTGGGAACCGACCCATCCGAGCGGCGTCGTCTGACCGTTGAGGATCTTCCGACACTGCGCGAGGCGGACAGCGTGCTCGACGGTCATCCGAACCCGATGGAGGGCTTCCCGTTCTTCGATGCGGCAACCGGTTCACTGGGCCAGGGCCTGAGTGTTGCTGCGGGCGTGGCGCACGCCGCGAAGCTCGACGGGCTCGATCGCCGTGTGTACTGCATCATCGGCGACGGCGAAGCACGGGAGGGGCAGATCGCCGAGGCGCTGGACTTCATCGTCGATCACGGCCTCTCGAACGTGCTGCCGATCTTTAACTGCAACGAGTACGGACAAGCCGGGCGGGTCAGCGACCAGCAGAGCGCCGGCCGTCTGGCCGCGAAGCTCGAGGCCGCCGGTTACGAGGTGCAGACGATCGATGGGCACGCGCCTGCGCAGATCAAGGCCGCGTTCGATGCGTTTGCCGAGCGGAGTTCGTCTGGCCAGGGCGCGCCGATGGCGATTGTTGCAAAGACGGTCAAGGGCTGGGGATGCCCGAGCCTGCAGGGCGGTGGCTGGCACGGCAAGCCCGCATCGGGTGACAATCTCCAGAGTGCAATCACCGAGCTCAACGACCGCCGCGTCGAACTGACCAGCAGCCTGGGCGACAGCGATCAGTTCACGATCCAGCCACCCGCTGATGCGCCGGAGGTGGATTACAGCGTCGGCGAGATGCCCACGCTCAGCGAGACAATGCGGGCGCTCGACATGGAGAGCGTGATGCACACCGGGAAGCTGGCAACCCGCAAGGCCTACGGCATCGCGCTGCGGGCGCTCGGAGCCAACACGCCGCGGCTCACGGTGCTCGACGCGGACGTGAGCAACTCGACGTTCGCCGAGACTTTCGCGAAGGACCCCGCGCTGGCGGACCGCTTCATCGAGTGCAAAATCGGCGAGCAGAACATGGTGAGCGTCGCGGCCGGGCTCAGTGCCGCGGGCAAGATCCCGTTCAGCTCAACGTTCGCGAAGTTCTTCACCCGTGCGTACGACCAGATCGAGATGGCAATCAACAGCGGCGCAAACCTGAAGCTGGTGGGCAGCCACGCCGGGATCACGCTGGCCGCCGATGGGCCCAGCCAGATGTCGCTGCCAGATGTCGCGTGGTTCCGCAGCCTCAGCACCACGCGCGACCACCGCGGGAACCCCGCGTGCTACGTGCTTCAGCCGGCCGACGCGTTCGCGGCCTATGCACTCACCGGGGTCATGGCCGAGTACGAGGGCGCCTGCTACATGCGGACGCTCCGCGCCGAGACCGAGTTCCTCTACAACGACGACCAGGTGTTCAACCTCGGCGGGTTCGAGACGCTCCATGAGGGCCGCGACATCGTCATCTGCGCCGCGGGCTACATGGTGCACGAGGGCAACCGGGCCATCGACCTGCTCGACAAGGCGGGCGTCAGCGCAACGCTGATCGATCTGTACAGCCTGCCCTTCGATGAGGATGCGCTCCTCGACATCATCGCGCAGAACTCGGGCTACGTGATCACGCTTGAGGACAACTACGGCGGTGGCATCGGCAGCGCCGTCGCAGACGCGCTCGTCCGCTCGGGCGACGGCTTTACGCTCGAGCAGATGCACGTGACGCGCATTCCGAAGAGCACCCGCACGCCAAACGAGGTGCTGGAGATGTGCGGGCTGACTGCCGAGCAGATCGTCCAGCGGGTTATGCAGGTCTTGCAGGTCGCCTGAGCCGAGACGAAAGCAAAGAAAGTTAGGGTTCGCTCGCAATCGGCTTCTCTCGGTCCCGTTCCTCGCTCCGTGGTGCATCACGCGCCGACAGAGGGAGTTTGAACGTGACCAGGAGATCCATGCTGCTGGCGATTGCCGGCACGCTTTGTGCTGCGCCGATGTCGGGGTGTATCCGAGCCGCGAGGCGGCAGCGGATCTTCGCCGAGACTGAACTTGCCCGTGCGCAGGCCGATGCCGCGCGAGCGGATGCTGCCGCCTCCTACGCCCAGGCCGAGTCGTACCGGCGGGCCGAAACGACCACCGTCGTGTATGTCTCCGGGAACGAGCCCGAGCCAACGGAGACTTCAGATGTTGAGCCGACACCCCCGCCGCCGGCCCCGGCCGGCGCGACTACACCACCACCGCCGCCCTCATCCGCCAGCGTCTGGATCAGTGGCAGCTACGTGCGCCGCGGCCGCGCCTGGGTTTGGGTTCCGGGCTATTACGCTGCGCCACCACGTCCGCGAGCGGTGTGGCGTCGCGGACGGTGGGTGCGGCGTGGTCGCCGGTGGGGCTGGATCGACGGGCATTGGGTAGCTGAATGATCGGTGCTAGCAGCCCAATAGCCAAACGCTAAGAAACACCCCGAGGTCATCAAGATCCACGTTGCCATCGGGAGTTAGGTACCCCTGAGCGCCCTCGATGCCGGCGCCAGTGGTCGTGATATCTGCGTAGCGCGCATCCAGGTTCAGCCATGCGAGCAGCAGAAAGCCCAGGTCCGAGAGGTCAGCCCTGCCGTCAGGAATCGAGGAGTCGATGCTGGGCGACCAGGTCACCCCGGCGCTTGTGATATCGGCTGGCGAGCAGGCGGGGACCTCTTCGAGCGGCGGGAGTTGGACGACGAAGACCTTCTCCGAACCGGCCGGGTCAACAGCATCGCCCACAATCGTGCGCCCGTCGCGTGACACATCCCGGGCAGCGGTCAGTGTCCAACCACCCGTACTCACGCCGTACTCCTGCGCAAGCACCTCCTCAAGCAGTCCGGCGCCGGCGGACTCGGTCCAGATGAAAGCCGTATCGAAGTCGGTTGCACCGACCGATGTGACCCCCACGAGAGTTGAGCCATCACCGCTCGCGGCAATCGCGATCGAGCGTTCGGGGAGCAAGATCGTTGCCGTGCCATCGCTGCGCCAGAGCATCGCCTCGCTCGTGAAGAGCTTGGTTCCGCTCGGATCCTCACCGATCGGGCGCTGCGCGACTCCGACCAGAACTTGTCCGTCGTCGCTGATCCCGCGGGCACCTGATTTCTGGACAGCCGGATCGATTTCGAGTTCGACCATGAACTCGCTTTCGGTCCATCGCGTCGCGAGGGAGTCCAAGATCGATGGCGACATGGGCGTCACCGCGGAACCGGCCACGACGTTCCCATCGGCGCTGACAGCTCGCGCCTCGCTGCGGACCAGGATATCGAACTCCTCGAACAGGGCGAACGAGCTCTCGATCTGACTGATCGACGCGATACCCTCGCCCTCGACCCATCGAAAGGCTTGGTTTGGGCCCGTCGGCCCGGTCGCGGAACCGACAACAACGGTGCCGTCTGCGCTGATGCCGTGAGCCACTGAGCTGAACGCGTTCCAGCGGTCGTTGATGAACTCTGGCTCGCGGAGTGCACCCAGGACATCGATGTCACCGGTAGGACCTCTGCGGGCCGCACGGAGACCATCAATACGAACCGTTGGATCCGCCGGGTCGGGCTGAAGGATCGCCATCACGCGGCCAACAATGAACGAACCATCGGCGCTGACGTCTGTAGCGAACTCAAGGCGTGGGATGGTTTCGGGTCCACGCTCGGCATCCCACCGGAACGCTTCGTTCGAGTCCAGCCACCCAACAACCGTTGTGCCGTCCGCGCTGACGGCGCCACACCTGAAACCCACGGGAAACTCTTCGCCGATGATCTGGAACTCGGCCTGCCCGAATGTGAGCGGCGCGATGAGCAGGGCGAGCGATGGCCCACCCTTCGAGAGACTGATCATGAGACCCTCCCTATGCGTCAAGGCGATACGCATGCGAGTCGCACACCGGTTTCCAGGGAGTGAGAGAATCTCTATGCGTTAGGGTTGCGTTTACATATTCGCCGAAACACGACCTGTGCGGGGCCACTCACGCGATCGCGGCGTCCCAAACCACGGTCAAGCTTGCGGACGCTCCGCGACGAGACCGAGTTCCTCTACAACGGCGGCCGGGTGTTCAACCTCGGCGGCATCGGCAGCGCCGTCTCGGACGCCCTGGTCCGCTCGTGCGACGGCTTTACGCTCGAGCAGATGCACGTGACGCGCATTCCGAAGAGCACCCGCACGCCAAACGAGGCGCTGGAGATGTGCGGGCTGACTGCCGAGCAGATCGTCCAGCGCGTGATGCAGGTCTTGCAGGTCGCCTGAGATGGAAGAGTCCGCTCAGTTCAGATCACGCCCGTGAACGCCGTCGGTGGTGTGGGCAATGAAAAGCCCGAACTGGCTGATCCGATCGCCAGGGAACCTCGGATCACCCGCACCGAATGGATAAGGGGCGCGTAAGCTCGCAAGCGGGTATGTATCTGCGCGACCATCGGCGAAGTTCACCGATGCGCCATCTGGGATCCATGCCTCTACGGCACCTCGGCCCGGGCCGTTGTAGAGCAACTCAACCGCGCCGGTTTCGCGCCAGACGATGCCCTTGAGGGTGGGGTAACGAACCTCCCCAACCCTCGTCGGTCTCCATTGCGTGGCGTCGCCGCGACGCGTCAAACGGTTCCAATAGTCGGGCCTCGTGAATGCCGTCGGTGAATACAGATACCCACGATCGTCCCCGTGATTCGTCGTGATCTCAGTGATATTTGAGTAACCCGCGTCCGCCAGGAGCCAGGCCCACAAGGTCTCAGCACCGAAGAAGCCCACCCGCTCGCGGAGCGTTGGCGCCGTATGGTCGTCGAGCGGCCTGTTTGGATCCGTCAAGAACGGCCAGACCTCGTCGTTGACCGACGCGTATCGAGCAAAGACCTGCCCGGAGGTGCGCAGGTTCGACAACGTCTTCGCTTCCTGTGCACGCTCGCGAACACCGGAGAGCGCTGGGATCGCAATCGATATCAGGATCCCCAGCACGACGATGCTCACGAGGATCTCGATGAGCGAAAACGCGCGGGGTATGGTTGTTCCCCGCGCGTAACGGCACGTAGAGATCGCCGTAACTGGGCTGTTCGTGCTCAATGCAAAGAACTAGAACAGGTTTGCGTCGCACTCCGGGCAGTCTGGATCTGGCCCACCGTCCTCATCATCGTCAGGGCAAAGCGCGGGATCGTCGCAAGCGATACCACCTCCCCCGCCACATGGGTTCCCGGCAGCGACTAGGTCCACGCCAGTAACGTCAAACAAGACGCCGTTGGAAGTGCAGAGGCCAGTAACCGGGTTGATCGTCCCGTGTGTGCCCCGGCATCGCCATACCCCCGCACCTTGCGCGATGCCGTCCAGACCCGGCCCGCCATTCGTGGGAGCGACGGTTAGCGCAACGGCTGTGGTTGTCCCAGGGCCAGACACGATGCATACCACCGAGGGGTCTTTCGCTACCGCGATGATGCAAGAGAACGTCCCAATTGTCCGGTAGCACCCCGCCCCCGCACGGTCCACGACCGAGCTGGCGATTGCGAGTGCTGCGACGATCGAGATTAGGATCCTGGTCTTCATGGTGAACCCTTTCTGAAGCGTGTCCATAACGCGTATGCCCCGGACCCTACGAGAACGACGATTGCAACAGTCTGCAACGCCGCCATGTAGCCTGACCGAGGTCTGCCGTCCTCGGCCAAGCTGATGTCTGAAATCAACTGACCCACACGGTCAAACGAACGCTCTCGCCGGCCGGCCGGCGTGATGGCGATGTCCGATTCAACAACAATCTCACCCCGAAGCGGATCGATCGATCCCGCACGAGGGGCGCTCGAAAGGCTGGCTATCTCGCTGGCAGGGTGTTCCTTGGCATCGAGGTACACAGTCTCTTCCACGATTTGCCCAGCCGCGTGGACCTCTTGAACAACCCTCGCGATATTGCGGCCCAGCACCTGATCCCACTCAGCATCCGAGAAAAGCCGGCGCGCGCCTTCACGATCACCACCGTCGGGAAATCGCGTGAACTCAACCCATTCCGGTCGCCATGTGCCGTAGTCTGGATCAAAAACAAAGCCCTCGTTTATCTCAACGCCAGGCCGTGGCGTATAGGTCACGTGCACACGCTCGAAATCTTCGTCGCTCACAACATCGAATTCGACTTCCCGTATCGGTAAGTCTGTTTGGCTCAACCACCCATAGACTCGTTCTGTAAAGACTCGGCCCCACTCTTCGGACGCGAACCGATCTCCAGACTCCAGCTCTTGGCTGTTGCGGGCAACAAAGTCTTCCGCGAGTTCCCACCACCATTCCCCATCGCTTCCGTAATCAAAGCGACCGATGCCATACTGGTTGTTGGTCAGGTCTGCTGAGAGGCGCCACTTCCTCGGACTCACGTACCAAAACCTGCGCTCAGAAATCTCTGCCCCGTCTCTGTGGCGCATCTCTTCGCGGCGCAGCACCGCGAGCTCCGGGTCGTCCGGACGGTTCTCCACACGCTCTCGCATCCACTGAAGCTCACGCGCCGAGAGCGTTGGCGGCCGAATGACGGTGTATACAAACTCGACTCCAGGGATCTCGACCCCTGCCGCAATCTCGTCGCGAGCCCCATCAAGCCAGTCAAAGAACGAATCTTCGGCTTCCTGTGGCCCTTGGAATGTGGCTAGCGCAAGTAGCCCGATTGGCAACAGACACATTCCGAAAAAGTACAGGAATGATTCGCATAGATTCAATAGGCAAGATCAACAAGTACAAAACTATCTTGTTCGCATTCCAGTTGGCCCAAGAAGATCCCAAACAAGAATGTTGTAGCCCCCACACTTTCCGGTGTCGGCGCATGCCTGATCTGCGCATCGGTGCCGCATTAAACTGCGAAGTAAGCATTGAATGCGTACTCGCCATCGCCCATAAGACAAAGACAGCCCGCCGGACTGCCTCGACCCCAAGCGGATCGGTGGCAGCCCGGCGGGCATTGTTTGTTGAGGTAGCCCTGGCGGAGTCGCGCTCGATCAGCAGCCGGCTCGCCAGAGGGTCAGATAGGCACCCAGGTCGTCGAGATCGACGACACCGTCTGGCACGCAGTAGCCGGGCTGACCAGGGAGGGTGGCGCCGGTGGTGGTGAAGTCTGCAACCGGGTCGCTCATGAGCCAGAAGCCAAGGAAGTAGCCGAGGTCATCGAGGTCCACGACACCGTCGGGGATCCCAAACCCTGGTTGACCCGGGAGGGTGGCGCCGGTGGTGGTCAGATCGGGCTTGCAGGGTGGTGTGTCCACGCAACGGTCGTCGAAGCAGAGGACCCGTAGCTGAGCTTCCTGGCCCCGCAGCTGGCCCCACTTGACCTGGTCGTCGAAGAAGTTGGGCTGGAACTGGAGACGCTGGAAGTTCGGCACAAGGCGGAACTGTTCGGCGAAGTGCTCCTGCTGGAAGCAGCCGCTATCACCGTCGTCGTTGACTTTGACCATGTGCTTGTCGCTCGCACCGGTGGCACCGATGCTCAGCTCGATGTCGGACTTCCAGCCGATGAAGTTTGCGCCGCAGCCGTCCGGGTTGAAGATGTCGGCGTGAACACCCTCGAGCCGGCCCGGGGCGTCGGTGAGCGGGCCATATGAGAAGACCCAGTCAGGGATCAGCGGGAAGTCGTAGCTCACGCCGGCGCCGAAGCCGGCGAACAAACCGGTCGGCGCGGGCAGGCCCAGGTTCTCACCGGCGGTGTACAGCTCAAGTGTCTCCGGGTGGAAGCGGGTGCCCGAGTAGCTGGGCAGGAAGCCCTGAAGCACGATGTCATCGACCGGGAGGCCGGCGGGGTCGAGCAGGATGTGTTGGGCGTCGATGCTCGCAGCGCTGAAGAGATCCGCACCGACCGCGAGCGCGATCGTCTCGACGCCGTTGGTCGGATCGACGGCGACGTCGATGCCGTAGCCGATCTCATCGGTGTCAGGGAAGTTCGAGTTGAAAATGCGGTGCGCCCAGATGATCGAGCCGTCGGGGCGGATGCGCATCGCGAAGGCATCGGCGGGCATGGTGCCGCCAGTGCGTCCGTCGAAGCCTTCGAACCAGCCGCTGATCACGAGCTCGTCGCCGTTTGGGACTTCTTTGATGTCGGTGAAGGTCACGCTCTCACCTTCACCGGTCAGGGGGCTGGTGTATGCGACGTGAGTGAGTAGAGCACCACCACCATCAGTACGGAGGTAGGTACCGGTCTGGCCGAGCCCTGTCACGACGTTGCTGACAACGACAACATCGCCGGTCTTCGACTCGCGGACCGCGACCTGGGGCGGCGTGCCATCAGTGCCTGGATTGATGAGCTCCGCAAAGACATCGCCCCGGTAGACATTTGACCAGAGGACACTGCCCCCATCGTCGACACGCATGACGACGAGACCCAGACGATCGTCCGGGCCATCGGTCTGACCGGCAATGACCCAGTCGCCGTTCTCACACGGCGCAACGCTGTAACCAACATCGGTGCCGCTCTCGCCCCAGTTGAACGCCCAAGCCGGGACGCCGAACGGGTCGTAGCGAACGACATAGATGTCATCGGGCACGGTCTGATCGAACGGCTCGGTCGAGCCAACGGTGATCCAACCGCCGTCGCGGGCCTGCTCGATGTCGTAACCGAAGTCCTCGAACTCGGTACCAACGTACTCCTGGAACCGCTGAGCCTGAGCGGCGCCCGCGAGGGCGACAAGAGCGGCGGCGGTCGCCAGGGTGCGTGTGGTGTTCTTCATGATTGTGCTGCTCTGCTGCATGGCTTGCTCCATTCGGATGCTGTCTGCTGCGCTTTGGTCTGGTGTTTCGCGTTCCCAAGACGCGAGGCCCCCACTCCGGGGCGCCGCATCCCCTTCCAGTGCTCCCTGTGGCACACGGGAGGCGTGATCCCCGACGGCACAAAGAAAAAACCGCTCCCCATCAGCGGGAGCGGCTCAGAACTGGCCCTCAGAGCTCAGAATGGGGTCTTCAGTCGCCGCCGGCGAGGTACTCCGAGCGGTATCGCTGGGCCCGCTCGTCATGGCCTATGCCCGGGACCTGCGCGTGCCACGCTTCGTAGAACTCGACGATGTGGCCCGCGTGCTCGGCGACCCGCCGCGCATCCGCACTTGGCGTTTCGACGTATGCATCGAAGGTGGTGACGAGCTCCCGCTCGCCTTCTTCGAATAAGCCTCGCATGCCCAATACGCGACCCAGTGACATCGTCGTGACCATCCGAAATGGATGGGTCTCGACCAGTTCCTGACGCGCACCGCTCACCGACCGGCGGTAAAGGACCTCGGCACCCTCCAGATCGCCCGCGTCACGCAGCATGCCAGCCAGGTTGTGCGTGGATATAAGCGTTTGGATGTGGTTCTCGCCAAGCGTGCGGCGGCGACCCTCGATGGCCTCGCGGAAGTATGGCTCCGCGTCCGCCGTCCGCCCCTGGCGGTTGAGAAGGAAGCCGAGGTTATTCAGCACGCGGAGCGTGATCGGGTGGTCACGCATCAGGGTTTCTCGACAACCCTCGAGCGCATCGGTGTACATCGACTCTGCATCATCAAGGCGGCCGAGTTGCTCGAGCAAGACCGCCATGTTGGACTTCGCTGACAGTGTGCTGTGGTGTGCATCGCCCAGCAGTCGTACGCGGCCTTCGAGCGCCTCGCGAAGATACGGCTCGGCCTCATTGAGTCGCCCGAGGTTGACGAGCAGCTCGCCGAGGTGTGTCAGGCTCGTGAAGCGCTCCGGATCATCTTCTGCAAGGATCCGCCGACTCAGATCGACGCCCTCTCGGAACATCACCTCTGCCTCTTCGGGCCTTGCAAGATCGGTCATCAGGAGCGCGAGGTTGTTCAACGAGACCAATGTGTCCGGATGCTCTTCGCCGAGGGTTTGGCGCCGCCCATCGAGGGCCTCACGCATCAGCGGTTCCGCCTCGGCGAGCTGCCGCTGAGATCTGTACAAGACACCGAGGTTGCTTACCGAGAGAAGTGTGTCCTCATCGAGATCGCCGAAGAGCGCTCTCCGGCGCTCGAGCGCTTCGGTGAGCAAGCTCTCGGCCTCTGTGGTCTCACCCCGCAGCTGTCGCAGCACGCCCATCCAATCGATCGAGCGCAGCGTGTCCCTATCGTCGTTTCCCTTTCTGTCGCGGCGGATCTGGAGCGCCCTCTGCTGCGGGTCGAGAGCCGCACCCAAGAGCCCAAGATCTCGCAACGTCAGCGCCGCGGTCTGCAGCATCCCCGCGTGGAGGATTGGTCGATCGGCGAAGTCGCGATCGATCGCCTCGATCGACTGGGCAAGGATCCCATCCTGCAGTGTTGCGAGCGCGACGTTCGTGAAGTTGACTGGACCAATCGCGTCTGTCGCGACGCTGAACGACTGCTCCGGCACAGAGTCGAGGATGGTCGATCGGATCCCCACGCCGAGCTGCTGCGCGTCGAGGCCTCGCAACTGGCTGACCTGAAAATCGGCGACGAGCTGGAGTTCTTCGGCGCGTTCCTCGGCGTCTTGCTGGGCCTGATAGGCCACCACAGCCGCCGCGGTGCTCACGCCCGTCGCGATGAGCAACGAAGCCGAAACGACGCCCGCCGCGATGACGGGCCCCCTGTTGCGCCGGACAAACTTGGAGACCTTGTAGCTCACGCTGGGCGCGCCCGCGAGGACCGTCTCGTCATCGAGGTATCGCCTCAGATCCGTGGCGAGCGCCGAAGCAGTCTCGTACCTTCGATCTCGGTCCTTTTCCAGGCACTTGAGCACGATCCAATCAAGGTCGCGCTCGAGCAGCTTTGAGAGCTGGGTCGGGTCGGTGCGTCGGGCCTGCGCGATCGCTGTGTTCGCGTTGGCCGCACCCGCGGCCGGGCCTCGGCGTGATGCTTGGGTGATGCGTGTGCTCGGACGTTGCGGGTCTGTCTCACGGATGATGCGCTGGATCTCGGCGTAGCCCGCGGTGCGCATCACCAGCGGGTCGAAGGGTGTGCGGCCGACGAGCAGCTCATAGAGCACGACCCCCAACGAGTAGACATCACTCCGGGTGTCCACATCGAGCAGGCTGTGCTCAGCCTGCTCGGGCGACATGTACTCGGGCGTGCCGATCATCTGCCCGATCTCGGTGTGCAGTGTGCGCTCGGTGAGCCTCTGGCTCAGCGCCTTGGCAACACCGAAGTCGATCACCTTGGGCGACGGGCCGGAGTCACCTTCCTCAACGAGGATGTTGCTGGGCTTGAGATCGCGGTGGATGACCGCTTTCGAGTGCGCGTGCTGGACCGCTTCGCACACCTTGATCATGAGCTCGACACGAGCACGCAGACCCATCTGGTGTCGATCGCAGAAGTCGGTGATCGGAACACCCTTGACCAGCTCCATCGCGAAGTAGGGCCGCCCCTCGGGCGTCGAGCCACCGTCGTAGACATGGGCAACGCTGGGGTGATCCATCAGCGCGAGCGCTTGAAACTCCGCTTCAAACCGCGCGAGCACCGCGGAGGAATCCATGCCGGGCTTGATGATCTTGAGCGCGACCTTGCGCCGGACGGGCTGGGTCTGTTGCGCGAGATACACCACACCGAAGCCGCCCTCACCGAGTCGTTCGAGCACCTTGTAAGGGCCGATCTGGTCGGGCAACGCCTCGCGGCCGATCGACGTCGCGATCGGCGGAGACACGTCACTCAGCTCTTCAGGGGTTACCTCTGCGCCGACGAGTTCCCAGATCTCATCCAGGACATCGGTGTCACCACCGCACGCCTCCTCAAGCATCGCGCGGCGCGATTCCGCTGGAACCGACATCGCACGCTCGGTGAGCTTGTCGATGAGCTCGAGTTGCTCGGTGCTGAATGGCCGATCAGGCATCGCCGGTCTCGGTACCTGCTTCAGAACCAGACCCCGGGCTTGCACCACGGTCGATCTCGCGTACGAGCCAACGACGCGCGAGCGTCCAATCGCTCGATACCGTGGACTCGGCGATGTCCAGAAGGCTTGCGGTCTCCGCAATCGTGCGACCCGCGAAATAGCGGAACATCACGACCTGGTGCCAGCGCGAGTTGTATGACTCCATCCGGTCGAGGGCTTCGTCGAGATCGCCGAAACGCCCGGGGTCGAACGGGTCGGTCGAGCCCGGGGTCTTGTGCTCGTCATACTCAAGCTTCGCGGCCCCGCCGCCCCGCTTCGCCGCGTTGGCCTGGCGCTCGTGGTCGCGCAGGATCGTCCTCATCGCGAGCGCGACCGACTGGAAAAAGGTCCGCCGGCTCTCGGCCTGGTCCTTGGGAGGCGCGGGGAACCGTCGCTCGAACTCGATAAAGAGCTCATTGACGACCGCCGTGGGCTGCATGGTCTCGCCCTGCTTGCCAACACGAGGCGCACGGCGGGCGATTCCGAGCAGTTCGCCATAGACCGCCCCGTAGAGCCGCTCCCGATCAGATCGGTCACCGTCTCGAGCGGCGGAGATCAGCCTCGTGATGTCGTTCGAGGACCCCTCCATCCCCTTAGACTACCCGTCCAGGGACCGAAACGCGACATCCGGGGGTATGGATTGGGGTAAGCTCCTCTTGGATCAAGAGAGGCGTTGCCCGTGCTGATTCTCCGCATCATCGCATCGATTCTGCTGCCGCCTCTGGGCGTTCTGCTGACCGCTGGGGTCGGGTTCCATCTGCTGCTGAACATCGTGCTGACGCTGCTGGGCTACATCCCGGGTCTGATCCATGCAATCTGGGTGCTGGTGAAGGACTGAACCGACCACCGCTCAGGGGCATCCCGCGAGCCAGGTGGTGAGGAAGAAGCCAAGATCATCGAGATCGACGACGCCATCGGGTGTGCCGAACCCCGGCTGGCCTTCGAGTGTGGCGCCCGTGGTGGTCACGTCCGCAACAGCCGCGTCGCTGTCGAGCCAGAACGTGAGGTAGTACCCGAGGTCATCGAGGTCGATGACTCCGTCGGGCTCCCCGAAACCGGATTGCCCGGCCAGCGTTGCGCCGGTGGTTGTCACGTCGGGTACACACACGGAGCCCTGGATCTCGTACGCACCACGGTCGACCGAGCCGCCGACGATGCGCGGGTTGCCGGCGAGATCGATGCCACCATCGGCGAGCAGTGAATCGCCCGTGTCCACCGCCGGTGACGCAGATGTCAGGCGCAGATCGTCGTCTGCTGTGCCCGCGATGCCATCGGGCCCGAGTTCATCCTGGAAAAGCGGGTCGAGTCCATCATTCCCGGTGCCTCCGAGCGTCCCATCCCATCCCATGACGGTGCTGTTGGTCATGGTCAGTTCACCGCTTGAGTGCGCGACGATCTGGTTGCTTTGCCCGCTGCTGGTTGTCGAGCCCGACGTCCCGGTGTTGTTCCAGAAGATCGAGTTGTTGATCTGCGTACCGACGGTTGTCCAGTCGTTGTAGAGCGTGCCGCGTGAAGGCTGGCTCAGGATGCTGTTGTTGACCACGGTGATGTTGCTGAACGTGGCGTCGGTCGTGAGCCTGGTCCGGAATGCCGCCGGGCCCAGCCACTCGCTGATGTTCCCGCTGAAGAGGCAATCCGAGACGATCGGCGAGCCACCGATGAAGAACACGGCACCGATCGAGCTGACGCTGCGATTCCCGAGGAATCGGCACCGACGGACCTCACCTGGAGGCGACGCGGCGGTCAGGTACGCCGCGGCGGATGAGGCCGAACCCTGCGGGCCGATGGTGCGGTTGGCAATAAAGTCGGTGTCGGTGATCCGCCAGGTTGTGACATCTGGAAGATACACGCCCCCACCACTGAGCGCCCAGTTCTCACGGATGACACAGTTGCGGATCTCGATGTCGCTGAAGAGTGCAAAGAGGCCACCGCCACGGCCCGTCCCCGTGCCGAGCGCCTGGCATACATCGGGCTCGACCGAAGCGCCGCCGGTGATTGTCAAGCCGTCGAGGAGGCACAGCCCGGTCTCGCCGTAGGCGTAAACGGTGGTGACGCTGTTGTCGCCGATCGCCGCCTCGGTGCCATCATCATCGCCGAAGAGATCGCCGGAGAGGACCGTCTCGTGGGCGCCGAGAACGCGATCTTCAATCGAGGTCTCGTTGCCAGCGAAACCGCCGTAGAGCGCGACGCCTCCAACAAGATCAAATGGGATCGCGCGATGGATGCTCGGTGTGTACACGCCTTCGGCGATCCAGATCTCGGTGACCGCGCCCGACAACCTCGCGATCATGAGCGCACGCTGCAGATCATCGATCGCTGATGCCCATGCCGATCCATCACCGCCCGGTGCCGCAGAGCCATCGACATACAGCCGCGCGTTCTCGATCGCGTCGGGCACCGTGTCGAGGTCAAGATCAAGCGATGGATCCGCGATGAACGCACAGCGATCGGCGATGCCATCGGCGTCGAGGTCGGGATCGAAGACATCGAGGATGTTGTTGCCATCACAGTCGAGACCGGGGTCGAGTGCGATCTGATCGGCGTCGCACACACCGTTCTGGTCTTGATCGCGATCACGGAAGCGTGATGCGACAACCACCGACTGGGCCGCGACCAGTGCGTTCGAAGCCACCCCGGCTTCGCCCGCAGGAAGCCCGCTCTCGAACGCACCGGGATCGGAGAACCGCTGAATAACCGGCGCGCCCGATGCGGCCTCCATGATCGTCGCGAACGCACCACCCGGATCGACGTGGGCGTGCGCCGCGGGGTCTGCACCCGTGAGCCTGCACGGATCCGCGGCGATCTCGTGCATCAACCCGAGATTGTGACCGATCTCGTGGCTGAACACGAACTGCGATGTTCCGAGACAGGATCGGTTCACGACGCTGAACGCCAGATCAGGCCGTGGCGTGTACCCGGCCTGCACCCCATAGTTGGCGATGCCACAAGCGCCGCTGGCGTTCTCCGCGAAGAGGCACACGAGATCCGCTCGGTAGAGATCGCGGAAGTGGTGCGCTTCATCGAACCGCCCATCGTCTGGTGTACGGAGGTTTTCGAGGACTGTGGAGATCGAGCCTGACTGTGTGTCCATCAATGCTTCGAGACCACAGAGGGCCGCTGTGGTCGGGATGCCACTATTCGCGAACGACGTGTTCAGCTCTGCAATCGCGTCACTGGCGTAGGCCTCGATGTCGGTCATGGTGCCCGCCGCGGCAGCGAACTCGGGCGTGTAGACGATCAGGATGTCGAGGCGTGAGCCGTCTTCTGTGCATGGGCCCGCCGCGTTCCGCGGCGCAAGATGGACTGGCTGCAGCATGCGGCCTGCCAGCGAACGCGGCGTGAATGGCGCGGAGTCAGTCGCGATATGCGCTTCACCACACGCGCAAAGCGGCATCGGTATCGGGCTCTTCTCCGACCCAGACACACCAATCGCAACGAGACCGGTCACGAAAAATGCTGACAGCATCACATACCTCCCGGCGGGGTACCCGCCAGAAGGGAGAGCGTGATCAGGGCTGTCGGCGCCCAGGCTTTCCGGACAAAATCTGGGTTACAGACAGCCCGCGAGCCACACACCGAGGAAATAGCCCAGGTCATCCAGATCGATGACACCATCGGGCACACCGAACCCGGGCTGACCGGCCAGCGTGGCCCCCGTCGTCGTGACATCGGCCACAGGATCGCTCACCAGGAAGAATCCGAGGAAGTAGCCCAGGTCGTCGAGATCGACGCTGCCGTCGGGCTGTCCGAAGCCCATCTGGCCTGCCAGCGTGGCCCCCGTCGTCGTAAGGTCCGCCGGTGAGCAGGCGGAGGGGCCGGGGTGCCACGTGAAGACGACCTCCTCGCCGGTCGCGGCCTTGGCCGTAAACGCCACGGTTCCATCGTCACCGAGACCGTCGGCCTCTGGCGGGACGTAGTCCGCCTCGTCCGCGCCGTGGAGCCTCACGAAGCCCGTGCTTGCCAGCTCGACACCTCCGACCGTGGCGCCTTCGCGGGCGAGCTCACGCAAACCGATATTGGGACCATAGAAGAACACGGCATCGCGGCGGTCTCCATTCCCGTCGAGCAACTCCGTGGAGAACGCGACCTGACCCAGGTCATTAAGAGCGAACCGATCGAGGTTCCCCCAGTACATACCTCGGGATGGATCGGCAGGGTCCAAGAGTGTGTCTCGCTCACCGAGCATCACACGATCTGAGCCGCGGATCAGCGCGACGCCCTCGAGCGCCGAAAAAGCAAGATCTCCGGCGTTGTTCACCTGGCGGGAGTTGTCGAGCACGCCCGCATCGGACGCGATGACTGTTGAACTGGCGAATGGCAAGCTATTCAGCTGCAACGGTGTCGGCACAGACCCCGGCGCAACCCGGTACACACCGTCCTCACTTGGCTCGAACGATGGTTGATTCACATTGAGATACGCCGCGACCGAACCGTCGGGAAAGAGCGGCACAACCGCGCTTTTGGTATCCACGATACTGGTGATCGGGTCGATGTCGTCCTCGGGATCCGGTGTATAGAACGACACAAAGGTCTGGCCGATCACCACCGGCAAGCCCGGAATACCGCTCCGAACACTAAGCAGCAGGTTCTGACCCCGGGCCTCGACCGCGAGATCGCCCGCGGCGTTGAGTGCCGCGTACAAGAAGTTGGGGTTATCTCCGATCGCAACCGATCCTGTCCCGGCGGGCGGTTCGACAGGGACGGTGTCTCCCTCGAAAAACTCGCGCGTCATCCCAGAGTCATTGACCCTGAAAACACCATCGAAGGTCAAGCCGCTCACGCTATCGAGCACATCGGCGCGGAACGCGGTGCCCCCGGCGCCATCGACCGGCGGGTACTCCAGTGTGGATCGGATGAAGCCGTCGATGACACCGAACGTGCCAGCCGTGCCATCGTCAGCGGCGTCGCCCACCTCGGCGAGCACACTGACAACACCGGTCGCCGCGTCGATCCGCCCAAGAAACTCGACCCGCTGTGCGGGACCGATCTCGCGGGTGCCGTAATACAGCACATCGCCTGTCGGTGTGATCGTGAACCCTCGATCCCACGGGCCCGTGCCGATTTCGCCCAGGGCTGGATCCGCGGGATCGAGCAGCCCCGATTCACTGATCAGTTCGCTCCCGCTCGTCCCGGTATAGACGAACAGACCGTCGTCGATCGAGGTCTGACCAGTGAGCGATGCGGCGATGTAGACCCTGCCGTCTGGCCCCACCGCGACGTTCCGTGACAGGATCTGATCGAACGGGATCGGGGCAGAAGTCGCACCGTCGATCCGGGGCGAGGCCTCGCCCTCAGCAACCAGTTTCTGAGCCGAGTAATCGATGACGGCTGTCGGTGCCGTTTGCCCTGCAGCGATACCGGCGCCCAGGACAAGCGAGACCGCACCGGTCAGCGCGGCGCAACAAATCAAACCGTTCATACGAGTACCCCTCTTCGTGCTCTCCGGGCACACGAAGGTACAGAACCCCTCGGCTTCGGTCAATATCGATCTGGGATCGATGACCGACTAGGGGCAACCCGCCAGCCAGAGCGTGATGAAGTAGCCCAGATCATCGAGATCGACGACCTGATCGGCCTCGCCAAAGCCCGTCTGGCCCGCAAGCGTCGCGCCCGTGCTGGTCACGTCCGCGACCGCGAGATCCATCGCGAGCCAAGCACCAAGGAAGTACCCGAGGTCGTCGATGTCCCCGACACCGTCTGGCACGCCGAACCCGAACTGGCCGGCGAGTGTCGCCCCCGTGGTCGTGATGTCCGCCGGGCAGCAACTCGAGTTGTCGGGTGTGCTGAATGGATCGCCCGGGTCGGCACAACTCTGCACCTCGTCGAAGTTCAGGAATCCATCATTGTCTCGGTCGATGCTGAGACGCTCGGCGGTCGAGGGCACCACCGCGGTGACCGTAACGGCCTCGTTCGCCGGAACCGTCGCGAGCAGGATCGCGGCGTCGATAAACTCGCCGCTTGCATCCGCCTGGAAGATCAGAGGCGCGACGTAGTTGTACATCCGGCGCTGACCACCCACGACACCTTCGGCGATGAGTCCCAGATCACCCGCATCGGCGATCGCGACCAGCTCCAGCAGCAGTCCGACCTGAGAGTCGGTCAGCGGCCCGGAGACGGTGACCTGCGTGCCGACACCCGCGTGGGTGTCCTTGCTTGGCGTTCCCGGGGGCTCGAGTGGGTTTGTCGGGCTGCCATCGGGCAGATCACTGCCGCCGAACGCGAGCATAAACGCGACCATGTCCGACACACCCTGGAGATTCTGAAAAGTGAACACCGTGTCGCCGATGAACCGCTCGATCGAATCGATGGTCCCATCGTGCAGATAACCGAAGCCAGCGGTGTTGTCGAGCAGGGTCGTGTTGAAACCCGTCTTCTCGTGCATGTTCCGCAGGTGCGGCGTCTTGAAATGCCGCTGGCTCGAGCCGTCGCCCGCGATAATTCCGAGGTGCAGTTCGCCCATCGGCCCCGGCGGGAGTTCGACAAACGTGTTCCCATCAAAGAACCCGTTCGGGCCCATGCCGGTCGGGAGCGTGTGACACGTGACGCACTGCACCCCGTCGAGCGCCGCAAACTGATAGAGGATCAGCCCGGTCTCCGCGTTGCCGTTGGGCATCGGTTGGCCCGGGGGCGCAAATCGGCCGGTCGTAAAGTGACCATCGAGCGCCAGGTCGGTCGGCAAGGAGTTGTCGAGATTCCGGAACGGATTCGGCGCGAAGATCACCGTCGAGAGGAAGTCCTCGAACTCCTGCATCTCCCCAGCGGTCAGCAGCGGCCCGCCCAGGATCGCCTCGAACGCACCGTTGAACGCCTCGATGCCCTCGCGATCGCCCCGCCAGTGGTGGGGCTCCTGGCCGATGATGTCCACCAACGTCTGTGTCGTCATCGGACCCTTCATCGGATGCCAATCCTGACAGGTCAGGTCGATGCAGTTCTGGTTGAAGGGCTTCATGTCGCCGTTGGGCGCGCCCAGGTCCCAAGAGAGGTTGTCCATGCGACCATCGAGATGGCACGAGGCGCAGCTCACGTGCCCCGTCCCGCTGTTCTTGTGCGTGTCATAGAGGTGCTTGCGCCCGATCTTGATCGCGTCGGGTGTCGGGTCGAAGTAGTACACACGGCTCAGCTCGGTCTCCGTGGACATATCCACCACCGAGACCGATGCCTCAAACTTGTTGAGCACGTACACGCGGTTATTCGTGTCGTCCACGACCACACCCGTCGGCCCCTCACCGACCTCGATGGTGTCGCCGATCCCGGCGCGATCGCCAAGCGTGTTGATCACAACAAGGTTGTTCGAGCCCATGCCCGTGACATACGCCCTCGCGCCGTCGGCGCTCCAGGCGATGCCACGCGGATCACCGATGGACTTGTCGCGCTCGGTCACGGGCAATGCAACAAAGTTGGGATCCTTCGAGGTCTCCGTCGGATAGATGCCCGCCAGATGCGGGTTCAGGTCCCGGATGACCGGGGGACCGTCGGTCGGTGGATCGACCATCGCCAAGTCCACGCTGATGAACCGGCTGTTGAGATTGGGCTCGAAGCGGATGTGATTGAACGCGTCGGTGCCGACCACTGACACGATCCCGTTCACCGGGTTCACCGCCAGCGCCATGCTTGTGGTCATCAGATCGCCCCGGTACTCGGGCGTAAGCGTCGCGGTGTCGATCAGCGCGAGGTCGTGATCGAGCAGGTTCCAGCCCTCGAGGCGCCCGGAGATCGGCGCGTTCGGGCCGCTTACGAGGTCGGTCCAGTCGCCCCCGTTGTCGTCCATCCACTGGCCATCGATGTTCTTCACGATCAGACCGACCGCCGGAGCGGGCGGGTTCAGCGGGTTCACCGCAGGTATGAAGCCAGCGCCGTCGTTAGGGGGCGGGTTCAGGCCGCCATAGGGCCCGAGCGGCGACATCACCGGCAGGTCCGTCAGCCCCGAGCCACCGCCCAGGATCGTCGTCCGGTTCCCGCCCTCGAAGATCGCGGCGTAGACCGTCAGACCATCGGGACTCACCGCGAGCATCCGGGGGTCCTCGGCCTGCAGCGCGACCTCGGCCGCCGGGCTCGGGTTGAGCCTGATGTCGGAAGCGAAGTCGAACACCTGAACCACGTTCGCCTGCGCACACGAGACAAACAGCCTTTCGGGATCGCCAGCAATCACCATGTCGCAGGGCTCATCGGCGGTGTCGATGGTTTGCACCGTCATCGCGCGATGGAGGTTCACCACACTGATCGTGTCCGACACGTGGTTCGCCACCAGCGCGAACCGGTTGTCGAGCGCTCGCACGCTGACCGGCGCGAGACCCACCGGCGCCGAACCGATCAGCACGGGCGACCCGCTGTTCACGTCGAAGATCTCGAGCCGGTGGTCCGCGGTGTTCACCGCGAGCAGGCGTTGCCCGTTCGGCGTCATCGCCAGCGGCGAGACATGCGGGATCTCCCAGTTGGCGAACTCCGCCTCGGGGATCCCGGTCAGCGCCGGACCCACGGCGTCCGCCTGCGCCATCGCCCGGTTCTGGGCCGACTGCAGGCCAAAGAAGACCGACGCAGCGGCGGTGATCGCCGCCCCGATAAACAAGGCTTCTCTTTGCATGGGGATCGCCCCTCCGGCTATTCGGCGGTGCCCAACGCCCGGCGCGCAAAGGCATTGCCGTGTGCCGGACCTGAATGTACGGAAACGAGCCACCTACTACAAGAAGGAAGTGGCAATCCGGGCAATACCACCCAGGGGAGCTGTATCCCATGGGAACCCCAGACGGCACACGTCAGGATCATCCACCCGAGAAAGCACGCCCTCAAGGCGAGCCACGCTCCTATCCCTCGGGGACTTGCGCCCGCCTTTGAAGCCTGGCTGTTACGCACACCCCTCGAGCCAGAGCGTAATGAACAGACCGAGATCATCGAGGTCGGTCTGTTGATCGGGCTCAAGGTAACCATCGGCACCGGGCAACGAGGCGCCGGTCGAGGTCAGATCCGCGAACGGGTCGTTGCCGAGCCAGAAGTGCAGGTACGCACCGAGGTCGTCGAGGTCGTGCCGGCCATCGGGAACACCGAACCCCACATCGCCCGGCCGCGTCGCGCCGGTGTGCGTGAAGTCCGCCACGCTGCAAGGCTCGGGCGGGATGTACTCGAAGTAGCCGACATCACCGAACCAGGGCACCTCGTTGCCCTCGAAGTTGATGTTCGGGATCGCCGGGACGTCGATGGCCGTGTCCGGTCCGCCGGCGCCCGACTGGCCGCCGGACCCCGGGACCCTGTCGATGAGCGGCGAACCAACGGTCAGCCCGAGATCCTCATCGCCCGTGTGCGGGATGCCATCGAGGCCGATCTCATCCACAAACATCGCGTCAGCGAGATAGATGAACGGGTTGTCACCGGTGTTCCCCACGGAAACCGCGACGACGCCGTCTTGACCTGGTGTGTGGACGACGGAGCCGCTGCTCCCGAACCGGCGATCGCCATCATCGAGATCACCGACGACAGAATCGACGATCGACGTGCGTCCGACAAAGAACGCCCTTTGCTCATCAGGCACCTCGAACAGCCCGCTGAGCGTCGATGCATCGAGGAAGAACCCCCAGGCCTCGAACGATTCATCCACGACCGGGCCGCCGCCCTCGCCGGTCTCGGGATCCGGATCCAACACACCCTCGGTCCGCGCGCTGAGACTGCTCGCCCGGGGAGAGATCAGAAGGCACTCTCGGACAAAGGCACTGAGTGCAGGCGGGGAGATCCGGTCGCCTTCCTGCTCGCCCGACAGCTCACCGGCGAGCACCGAGTTCGTCGCGACCAGCTCGGAAGCCTGTGCATCGAAACGCGCCCAGCGTGCGCCTTCGAACTCGGCGACCACACCGGCATCGATCTGGCAAGATCTCAGATTGAGGTTCGCGTTCGACGGGCCTCCGCGGAAGAAGAACGCCGCGTCACGAACCTCGATCTTGCAACCCGTGGCGGAGACGCTGAGGCTGTCTGCCCTCTCCTGCGCCCAAACGGTGATCGCGTCGTTGCCCAACGCCCGCAGCGTCAAGCCCGTGAGATACAGCCGGCCCAACCCGCTGAATGAGCCCTCGACGATGACATGATCCGCGGTTTGATCGCAGCCCTCGTGCTCACATTCAAAGTCGTACGCCTGAATTGAAAGCTCGCCACCCGAGGCGTCGTAGACGAGCTCACCCTCGCTGTAGAAACCATCCCTCAGCAGGATCTCTCCGCCGCGGCAGTCGAGCATCGCGAGCGCGTCGGCGATCGTCGGCGCGTCATCCGGGACGATTAGCGAAGGCCTTGGGCCTTCAAGATAGTCAAACATGCCGTTGCCGTTGCAATCGAGGGATGGGTTATCCGCGATGTCACACGAATCGGGCCTGTTGTTCCGGTTCTCGTCAGAAGCAGTCCCATCGGCGATGTCGCACCGGTCGAGAACCCCATTTTCGTTGCAATCGATCATCGCGTTCGCGGCGATCTCGCATGAGTCGATCAGCCCGTTCTCATCGCAATCCAGCGTCGGATCAACCGCGATCTGGCACGAATCGAGCACGCCATCGAGATCGCAGTCGAGCGTCGCATCCGCGTCTAGCTCGCAAGCATCGATGAACAGGTTGCCATCGCAATCCACGCCAGGATCAGTCAGCAGTTCACCGGCGTCGTACAACCCGTTGCCGTCACAGTCGAGCGTTGGATCGACGCCCAGCTCACAGCCGTCAATGAGCCCGTTCATATCGGCATCGAGCAGCGGGTCGTCGGCGAGCTGACACAAGTCAAGCACGCCGTTGCCATCGCAATCGAGCGATGGGTCGTCCGCGATCTGCTCGGTGTCGGCGACACCGTCCCCATCACAGTCAGGGCTGTACGACACAACCACATCCATCGAGAGGGTCGCCACGACATCATCAGCGATGACCTGGCTCGGATTCTGTGGGCCGCCTGTCGTCAGCCCGCCGTTCGAGATCCGCAACTGGGGAACAAGGACCGCGTTGGGCAGGTCAGTGATGGTTCCGAGCACAATCGGATCGAGCTCGACGGCATCGGTCACGAATCCCGACACCACCAGCGTCCCACCCGAGCCTGGGGACACAGAGTTCAGCGGGGGCGAACGCAACTCGGCAAGACGCCCGATGATGAGCGGTGTACCGCCAATGGCGGCGGCGTACGACACATCGCACACGATAAACGCGCCCGACGGGGGAACCACGCCGGGAAACTGCAGCGACGAGATCCGGAGCGTCTGTCGCGCGCTTTCGACATCGAGCCCGGTCACCACGCTCCCGGGCGGCACCAGCTCGAGCAGATCCACGGGTTCGAACTCCTGGTTCGAAGCCGATACCCGTCCGGTGATCGCTGATGCCATCGGCGAGGTGAGCTGGAACGACGTCTCGACGGTTCCCGATACGACCCCTTGCCCCGATGCCACACCGCACGAAGCCGCCACCACGGCCAGTGCACCCACCCACCTGAACATAAGAGCCTCCTCCGCTGGTCAAGAGAATACCCCTGGACCCGAGGAGCAGAACATAAAACTGCATGAAGGATCGCTACACGCACACCCCAAACCGTAAGGAACAGGCCCAGGTCGCCTCGATATGCCCGAACGGATGTCCGGGGTCAAGATCAGGCGTGCAGGGGCCGTACCCAATGTGAACGAACGTCGCCTCAGCCCTCTTGCCGCAGCTAGACGCAGCCCCCGAGCCAAAACGAGAGATATGCGCCGAGATCGGTGAGATCGACGTCGCCATCTGGCGCCTTTGTCGAGGGATCACTGTTGTTGGTAACGCCCGGGGTCGCGATGTCCGCGATCGGATCCTGAATGAGCCACCCATCGATAAAGAAGCCCAAGTCATCAAGGTTGACCAGGCCATCGGGCAGACCGGAGGACGGGTCAACAAGCAATGCCCCGCCAGTGCTGGTCAGATCTGCCGGTCCGCATGGCGCGGGCGGATGGAACTCATAAGCGCCAAGGTCCATCGAGAAGTCGGTGATCAAGCTCTCACGGCCCGGGCCATAGAACACCGTGATCCGACCAGGCAGGTCGAACGGGAGCCGCCCATCTACATCCGGGACTGGCTCGACGAAGACAGAACCGATCGCGTCGAACATGCTCGAGGTGGGCGACAAACGAAGGTCTTCATCACCGCTGTTCTCAACGCCGTCTGGACCAATCGCATCAGCGAGCCGCACGTCGTACCGATAGATAAACCCCGGGAACACCGGCTCAGGATCGGCGCTGATCTCCTGGACCGTCGGATCGTCGATCATCGTGACACTGACATGGTTGTAGTACGAGCCGTACCAGTTGGGCGCGGCAATAACGCCACCGATGATTGATGATTCGGTCCAGATTGTGCCGCTAGAACGCATGGAACCAGGCAAGATCTCGGGGACATCTGGTTCGAGGTTCAGCACGCCTGTGAGCGTTGACCGGACGAGACTCAGGTTAACCCACAGCGCGATGTCCTCACTCAAGAAGTCGTCGATCGGATCGCCCGGGAAAGGCCCGACGGTAACCACGCCTTCGGTCAGTGGCTCTATGGCGTGCAGCCGCGGTGCCGCCACCGCCGACGAGGCGACCCGCAGGTCCAGTGTGGGCAGCGTGTACCCACCTTGAAGGATCTGGCCTCGCAGGAATCCGCTGATCAGGGGATCAACCGAGCTCACTTTCGAGAACTCGATGCCGATAAACACTGACTGGAATGAGTCAAGAACCATGAAACTCGATGGCCCGAGAGCAGTAAGACCGTCCGCCGTAAAGAGCAGGGACTGCCCATCACCACCACGAAACTCGAAAGCGGTCGCCGCGTCCTCGATCACCATATCGACCACCGCGACATCGACACCATCCGGGGTGCCACTATCGACGAGTACCGCAGCCTCGTGCTCGTGGGCATCGGGCCGGAGCGTGAACCCCGATAGTGTCAGGGGCATCGACGCTTCAATACACCCAAGCACGATGATATCAGCCGGATCGGTGTCGGGCTCGGCCCGGATGGTCACCCCGTACACGGAACCCGCCGTGGCGATCACACCCTCGTCGTACACACCTTGAGCCAACTCGATAATGCCACCCTCACACGGCAGCATCGAGATTGCCTCAACAATCGATGACGCATGATCCGGCACGCGCAGGGTTTGGACTGGATCCACTGGATCGAACTTGTCGAGCCGGCTGTTGCCATTGCAATCGGTGCCCGGGAACTGCGCGATCTCGCACTGGTCGGACAGGCCGTCTTCGTCCTCATCCCAGACAAGCACGCGGAACGCGATGTCACACGCGTCGTGAACACCGTTTCCGTCGCAATCCAGCGACGGATACACAGCAATCTCGCACGAATCGAGCCGTCCGTTTGTGTCGCAGTCACCGCCGCTTGTCACCGCGAGCTCGCAGCTATCCAACCAGCCGTCGAGATTGCAGTCTTTCCAGGGGTCCTCCGCGATCTCGCACGCGTCGATCCATTCGTTCCCATCACAGTCATCGACGAGACCAAGCACGATCTCGCAACCATCGAGGATCCCGTTTCCATTGCAGTCGCCGCTACCGAAGACGCCGAACTGACACTGGTCGAGTTCACCATTCGCGTCACAGTCCAGCCCGGGGTCGGCAACGATTTCACAGGAATCGAGCACGCCGTTGCCATCGCAGTCCGTGATCACCGAGAGCTCACAGACATCCAAAACCCCATTCAGATTGCAGTCGAGCGAAGGGTCGGCCTCCATCTCACAGTCGTCGAGCACACCATCCCGATCGCAGTCGCGGCCGGCTGTAGCCTCACAGCGGTCGAGCACACCATTCGCGTTGCAGTCGAGCGAGGGATCCGCCCCCAGCTCGCAGCTGTCGAGCACGCCGTTCTGATCGCAATCGAGCTTAAGAGAGGCCTCACAGCGGTCGAGCACGCCGTTCTCGTTACAGTCGAGCGATGGGTCGGCCTCCATCTCGCAGTCATCGAATAACCCGTTCGAGTCACAGTCGTTCCCGACTGTCGTCTCACACACATCGATCACGCCGTTGAGATCACAATCCAGCAGGGGATCCTCAGCAATCTGGCATGAATCGATCAGGCCGTCCTGGTTGCAGTCCACGAGACCAAACGACTGCTCGATGTCCGCGACACCATCGCCATTACAGTCCTCTCCAAACTCGATCGTGAGGTCGTAAGTCAGCTCGACCGTCACGTCATAGGCCTCGAGCCGGCCTGGCCTAGGGTCACCCTGCAGCGTGCCACCAGCGAGCCTGAGTGCATGGAACGGCACGTCAACGAACGAGGGGTTCACAGCCGCTGCCGGAGCGCCAACCTCGATCGGGCCGATCTGCTCGCCGTAGACTGTAAAAGGCCCACCGAAAACACTTCCTCCAAACGCATCAGCGGGGATCTGCTCTGACTCGATCACGAAGAGCGGCCCGCATCCGATGTCTTCTCCTTCGGCCGCGCACACCGCAACCGAGGCCACGATCCGCATCGGCTCGCTCGGCGCCGCCGCGAGCCGGATCGAAGCGATATCAATCTCACATACGACGCGGTCGATGACGACACGCTCTACACCGAGGCCGACCGGGATGAATCCTGAAACATCCAGCCTCGGAAGTGTCCGATATACCAAACCATCGGACGGCCGAACAATCAGCAGCGCCTCACTATCGGATAGCTCCGTGGTTGTAGAGACCGAAACCGAGACGGTCTCCTGAGCAGGCGACACACCTGCGAGCACTGCGATGCACAGCACACCTGCCAGAACTCGACCGAACTCACCCACCGCACCCTCCGATGCAACAGGCTATCAAAACCAAGAACAGAGACCAGCGCTGGTTTGAAGATACAACACCGAATTTGCGAGCTTTTCATGCCCGCGGGGATGTCTCGGATCTCCATGCGCCTGCGGTTCGTGTG
Source organism: Planctomycetota bacterium (assembly GCA_039186605.1). GTDB lineage: Bacteria > Planctomycetota > Phycisphaerae > Phycisphaerales > UBA1924 > JBCCZZ01. The sequence continues at coordinate 165,685 of JBCCZZ010000009.1, forward strand.
CTGGTAGGTGGCCACAAAGTACGACCAACCCGACCTCAGGTGTGGATCACACGGCCTTCCGACGCCAGCGCTGCCTCGTGCACGCTCTCATGCATCGTCGGGTGCGCGTGAACCGTGCAGATCAGTTCCTCGCTCGTCGCCTCGAGGCGGCGCGCCAGGCTCAGCTCCGCGATCAGCTCGGTCGCCTGATCGCCCAGGATGTGGGCGCCGAGGATCTCGCCTCGGGGCAGGCCACGGATGATCTTCGTGAAACCCTCGGTGTGGTGTGTTGCGATCGCCTTGCCCAGCGCTGTGAACGGGAACGAGCCGACCTCGTAGTCCTCGCCCTTCTTCAGACCCTTGTCCTTGAGGGCCTGCTCGGTGAAGCCCACGCTCGCGACCTGCGGGTGGCAGTACGTGCAACCGGGAATCACGGTGTAGTCCATCGGGATGGGCTCGTGATCCAGCTTTCCCTCGCGCCACGCGAATCGCTCGACGCACAAGATCGCTTCCTCCGAACCAACATGAGCCAGCCACGGCGGGCCGATCACATCGCCAACGGCGTACACACCATCGAGGTTGGTCTTGTAGTCGATCGCCTCGTTCGTGGTTTCGCCCGGCTTGAAGTCCGTCTGGATGTGGTCTTTGACAATGTTCAGACCGAGCGACGCATCGCAAAGGCCGTCCGTGCGGCCCTTCACGCCAATCGCGAGCAGGACACGGTCTGCTTCGAGCACTTCCTTCTTGCTCTCGTCGGCCTTGCCGTCCTTGAACGGCGCGACGGTGACCTTTACGCCCTTGGGTGTTTTCTCGACACCGAGCGTCATGGTGCCGGTCTTCAGGTTCATCCCGGCCTTCTTGTAAACCCGCTCGATCGCTTTGGACACATCGTGGTCCTCGACCGGCAGGATGCGGTCCTGCATCTCGATGACCGTGACCTCGGTGCCGTACTGGTGGTAGAAATAGCCGAACTCCATCCCGATCGCGCCGGCGCCGATCACAATGAGCTTCTCGGGCTTCTCCTGGTTGTACATCGCCTCGCGGGCGCCCCAAATCTTGTCGTGGTCGAACTTCGCGAAGGGCAGGTCACGCGCAACCGAACCTGTAGCCACGATCACCTTGTCCGCCGTGATCGTCTCACGGGCCTTCGTGGCGGGCTTGGCGGGCGCGTCGGTCCGCTCCTCGTTGACCTCGCAGTCGTACACCTCGACCTTGCAAGGCGTGTTGCCCTTGCGCCCCGCGACCAGCTTGCCGCTGCCCTGGATGTGGGTGATCTTGTTCTTCTTGAAGAGGAAGCCGATGCCGTTGTTCAGCTTCTCAGCAACCCCGCGGCTCCGACCGATGACCTTGTCCCACTCGAACGCGACATCGCCGGTGATCTTCAGGCCCCAGAGCTCACGCTCCTTGAGCTTCTCCATCAGCTCGGCGTTGGCGAGCAACGCCTTACTGGGGATGCACCCCCAGTTCAGGCACACCCCACCGAGCTTTGCCCGCTCAACACAAGCAACCTTGTAGCCGAGTTGAGCCGCGCGGATGGCACCGACATAGCCGGCGGGCCCGGAACCGATGACAACGACGTCGTAGTGGGTGTCAGCCACGGGGGTCTCCTCAAGGGATCTGGCGCCGGAACCAACCTGAACAAGGGCTGGTCCGTCGCGCGGGGGAGCACTATAGGTGCCCCTTGCTTCGGCCTATTCCAGTGCCGACTGTGGAGCCCACAGCTTTCCCCGCCCCACGAGGACGAACGGCTTCCCCGCAACCTCTCCCTCAAACCGCACCTCAAGCCCCTCGGGCACGCTGACTCGGATCCGCTCGTACTCCGATGGGCTGCCGTCTGTCCGAAGCAGCGCCCAGCCGTTCCCTGTCAGCGCCGACACGATTTCCGACTCCGTGGACCAGCGGATACGCCAATCGACTGGCATCATCGCCTCAACCCGGACCTCCACGAGTCCATTCGCGTGGAGGTCCCCAGTTGGTGGGGTGTAGTTGAAATCGTCCGGCAGCTGCCAACGGCCCACAGCCTGGTTGATCTCCCCAGCCACCGCATCGCCACTCGTCCCCCTCCGCTCCGCCTCGATCGTCCACGGGTACGCCAGCGCCACGCCCAGCAGCACCACGAGCACCACCGCCGGATGTCCCAGCATCACCACGCGCCCAAGCACCATCCGAAGCCGAACGAACGTCCGCTCACCCAGCCCGACCCACACATATCCCACCGTTACCGGAAGCAACACGACCGCCGGCCAGGTGTACCGCGGGTTGCTCACGCCGCTGAGCATGTAGATGCCAACCGCGATTAGGAATGCCCAAGAGACACCCAGCGCCATCCGCCGCCGGGACACCTCCGCGCGGCTCATCGCCGCCTCCCGCGCCGCGAACGGACCAAACGGGAAGATCGCCGCGATTGAGCAGGGCAATCCTGCAACAAACGCCAATGCCGGCAACGTCAGGATCGCGATCAGCTTGTCTTTGTTGAACAGGAACTCGCCGGGCGATTGCAGGACGACATCATCAAACTGCTGCGAGGCATTGAAGATCCACCAGTACACCAGCCCCGCAATACCCAGCCCGACCGCAAGCCCAAACCAGAGCGACGCCCGCTTGTACACACCGGCCGATCGATCAACCCACCACGACGCGAGCAACACGCCCCCCACGACCGGAAGCCCCGCCGGCCCCTTGGTCAGAATCATCCCAAACAAGCCGAGCGCCACCATCGCGCTGCGAAGTAGCCCTAGTCGATCCCGCTCATACAACAGCAGATCGAGCATCGGCAAGCACGCGAGCAACACGAAGAGCTGATGCGACGCCTCGATCTCGGCTGCGCGTCCACCCTCGAGCAAGACCGGCATCAGCAAATAACCAACGCCGCTCGCCAGCCCCCCGCTCTCGCCGTACCAGCGTCGTGCAAATGCAAATACGAGCAGCCCACCGCCGATGGTCATCCCCGCGCTCACGGCGCGCGCGCTGAACTCGCTTCGACCGAAGACCTGCGTCGATCCCGCGATCAGCCACTGAATCCCCGGCGGCTTGCGCAGGTAGGGCCGCCCGAAGAGTCGCGGCACGAGCCAGCGCGCCTCGGCGTTCTCGCCATCGAGCATCTCGTACGCGGGCTGGACCCGGTGCCCCTCGGTGTATGCGAAGCCGCCATCGCCCAGCTTGAAGCCGTACACCGCTGCGCCGAGCGCGAGCAGGATCACGACCGACAGCCACGCCTGCTTAGTCATGCCCACCAGCAGGCACCGGCGCCGGCACAGGCGGCACACCGTCGACCGCGCCCCCGCTCCGTACCGCCTCGATCACGGCCTCGCCCCACTCGTCCAGGTTCTCCAGGAAGATCGGGTTGCGCTCCGTGCTGTGCCCGATGTGCTTCGCATCCTCGTACCCGGCTTCGAATGACAATCCCTCGGTCAGGTGCCGGTAATAGAGGATGCACATCCCTGTCCGCTCGGTCCCGGCGCCGCAGTGCAGCAGCACCGGCTGCATCGCAGGATCCTGCATGATCCGCAGCGCGTTGACGTAGTGGTTCGGGTTGCCGTTGGTATCACCGAAAAGCTGGAACCGGTACCGGGTCACGCCCAGCGCATCCGCCGTCCGTTGCTGGAGACGGTCCTCGCCCGAGCCCTCTTCGAACGCCCCGAGGTCGATGATCGTGCGGATGCCGTGCGTCTCAATAACACGCTTGAGTGCCGCGGGCCTGAGCTTGCCCGAGCGCACGACCTCGCCATCCGCGACAACGTGAACGCGGCGCCCAAACGCATCGGCCGCCACAACATCCACGCCTAGCCAAACCCCAACGGCAACCACCGCGAGCACCAACCCGACCTGCAAGCGCCGCTTATGTATCCTGGCGGGAACACGAAAGACCTTCATGGCACCAGTTTATGCCCGCGATACCATTAAACTCAGATGCCGTCCTCCCGCGACAAGATCAAGCAGACCAGCGCGTATCCCGAGGCCGTCGACCGCCTGATCGACCGCCTCGCGAGCCTGCCCGGCATCGGTCGGCGAAGCGCCGAGCGCCTCGCCTTCTTCATCCTCAAGGGCACCGAGTCCGACGCGATGGATCTCGCCCGCGCAATCGCTGACGTCAAGAAGACAGTCAAGCACTGCTCGGTCTGCAGCAACCTGACCCACGACGATCCGTGTCCCATCTGCTCCGACCCACGCCGCGAGCGGCACATGGTGCTCGTCGTCGAACAACCAAAGGACCTGATCGCCCTCGAACAGACCGGCATGTACCGAGGCCTCTACCACGTCCTGCTGGGCCGTCTCAGCCCGCTCGACGGCATCACGCCGGCTGACCTCACGACCGACCGCCTACTCGAGCGTCTTGAAAAACCAGAGAACAACCCTGGGGGTGTGCCGGTCACCGAGCTGATCCTGGGTCTGAACCCGACGCTCGAGGGCGACGGGACGGGGCTGTATATCGCCGAAGAAGCGGCGAAGCGCGGCGTGAACGTCACGCGGCTTGCGCGGGGGCTCCCGACGGGCAGCCAGCTTGAGTTCGCGAACAAGGCGGTGCTGGCCGACGCAATTCAGGGACGGCAGCAGATGTAAACCTGCGCTGCTCATACGACGGAAGGTCTCGCTCGCGCTTAGAACGCGAACTCGAGCTGCACCCAAAACTTCGTTGTGTCCGCAAAGCCCGACTGACCATCAAAGAACGCGCCCTTGGTCAGCATCGTCCAACGCTCGTCGAGCTTCTTCGTCGCGACAAAGTCGATCTCGTTGCCCAGCTCGTCCCCACCGTCATCCGACAGGAACTCGTGGTAGCTCACCGCGGCCTTGATACCCCAGGGCAGATCGCCCGAGACCGTGATATAGAAGTTCTGGATGCCCACGTCGGGCGTTGTCAGAAATCGGTCCGCGAAGCCCTGCTTGCCGTGGTTCGAGCCGAGCGGCACGCGGAAGGCCGCGTTGCCGTTGTCGCTCCCGAGCAACTCGTAGCCGACCGCCACAGCGCCCAACCCCTGCTGCGCAAGCTTCAGCTCCGCCTGTACGGCGTTCGCTTCGTAGTCATTCGGGTTCGAGCCCGCGTCCGTTTGCTGCGCAAACTGGAGCTGATACGCGAGCGTTACGTCGTCCTCGACGCCCTCATCCTCGAGCAATGTGCCGGTCGCGCGGAGGCCCCAGGTGTCGCTATCGTTCAGCGGCGAATCGCCGCTAAAGTCCAGCAGGTACACGAATCCGACGACCTTCAGCTCGGGCGATGCGGTATACGCGACGTTGACCAGGTGCGTGTCCGCGTCGAAGTTGATGCCATCGGGTCCCGTTACGCGCTGAACGCCGAACACATACACGTACGTCGCTTCGATATCTTCCAGCCCGAGGTTCGATGTGAAACGGATCGCATCAAAGGTCTGCTCGAACTGACGCCAGGGCTTTCGGCCTACAAATCGGTGGTTATCGAACGCGAGCCGCTGACGGCCGAACTTAAAGTCGTACCACAGCCCCGTGTCCGCGACATCACGGCCCTGGTACAGCACCCACGCACGGTTGAGCTCCGTGCCCTCCGGGTCGTTGATCACCGTCATCTCAGGATTACCCTGACCCGTCGTCGGCACAAAGAACTCGTCGCGTGTCAGCGCGGTAACGTTCTCCATCTCGAGATATCCGCTGAACCCGTTGATGGGCTTCGTCTCGTAACCAAGCCTGATGCGGTTGGTCAGCGCCGTCGCCGACTCATAACCCTCGACATCAGCCAGCTCTAGTCGGAACCGGTTGTCTAGCCGGACGCGGCCACCGGTCAGTGCGTCGTTCAATGACTTGGGCGCGATATCGGGATCGCTCAGCCACCCGGGCGGAAGCGTCTTCTCGACGACCTGTGATTCCCCGTCTTCCTGAGCCCCGAGCGCCAGAGGCGCTTGCGAGAACAGAGCGGCAGCTACAAGCAGCATGGTCACACGCATCGGATCAGTCCATCCCCCGTCGATCGAGAGAGAAGACGGAACCGAGCAGCACGCCAGCACAGCGGTCACGTCGCGATCGACGCGGGGCGTATCGACCAGACGTGAGGCGGTCTTTGCAGAGATCAGGAGGTGACCGCGCGAGCCCAAATCCGGCCACGATCATCCACAATTGTCCTGGCTCGTTGTTCTCGGGTTGTAGAGCGGCGAGCCTCGGATTCTCGGTCAGAACGCGAAGGTCAACTGCAGCCAGAACTTCGACGTGTCGGGCTGGCCCGAATGACCATCAAAGAACGCGCCCTTGGCGAGCACAGACCAACGCTCGTCAAGCTTCTTGCTCGCGACGAAGTCGATCTCGTAGCCCAGGTCGTCCCCACCGTCATCCTCTTGGAAGTAGTGGTACGTAACCGCGCCCTTGATGTCCCAGGGCAGATCGCCCGAGACCGTCAGGTAGAAGTCCTGCAATCCCGAGTTGGGCGTCACCAAAAACCGATCCGCAAAGCCCTGGAACTTGTGGTTGGTGCCGAGCGGTGTCTGGAACGCGAAGGTGCCGTTGTCGCTCCCCAATAGCTGGTACCCAGCCGTGACCGCGCCCAGCCCCTTCTGCGCAACCTTGACCTGAGCCGCGACGAAGTCCGCCTCGTAGTTGTTGGGGTTCGAGCCCGAATCGGTCTGCCGGGCATAGGTCGCTTCGTAGGCGACCGAGACATCATCCTCGCCGTCGGCCTCAACGAGCGTTCCCGTTGTGCGGATGCCCCAAGTGTCGCTGTCGTTCGCCGGCGAGTCGCCGTCAAAGTCCAACAGGTACACGAAGGGCGTGACCTTCAGCTCGGGCGCCGCGTCGTACGACACGTGGATGAGGTGGCTGTCCGAATCGAAGTTCGGACCATCAGGCCCGAAGATCCGCTGCACACCAAAGAGGTATGCGTAGGTCACCTCGACGTCTTCGAGGCCCAGGTTCGACGTGAGGCGCAACGCATCGAACGTTTGCTCGAACTGACGCCACCCGACATTGCCAACGAAGCGGCTGTCATCGAAAATGATCCTCTGGCGGCCGGCCTTGAAGTCGTACCACAAGCCCGTCCCACCGACGTCCTTGCCCTTGTAGAGGACCCAGACTCGGTTAATCTCGGTTCCATCGGGGTCCGCGACGACGGCCTTTGACGAGTCGCCCTGGCCGGTCGCGGGCACGAAGAACTCGTCGCGTGTGAGCGCGGTGACGTTCTCCATCTCGATGTACCCGGTAAACCCGTTGATCGTCTTGGTCTCGTAGCCAAGCCGGATCCGGTTGGTCAGCGCGGTCGCCGTGTCCGTCCCGTCCACATCGGCGAGCTCAAGACGGATCCGGTTGTTGAGTCGAACTCGCCCGCCGGTCAGCGCCTCGTTCAGTGACTTCGGAGCGATATCAGGGTCACTGAGGTGGCCAAGCGGCAAGTCCTTGGATACGACCGGTGTTTCTTCGCCGTCCTGCGCCCCGAGAGCCAGGGGAACCTGAGAGCACACCACAACGGCGGCAACTGCCATTACACGCATTTGTACGTCCAAACTGTTTATTGAGTCTGGGTAACCACGAACCGGGCGGCCTGCTCGCGGAGCGATTCCGCCTGAACGCTGAGGTCAGACGCCGCGACCGCGGCTTCCTCGACAGCGCCCCGCGACTCCGCCGCGACCGAAGTGAGCATATCGACCAACCCAGACATCCCCTTTGCAGATTCCGACTGACGATCGCACACACCCGCGACCTGCCCGACGGAATCACCGAGTGAAACCACCGCCTCATCGATCAACTTGAGCGTCCCCGAGGCCTCGGCGGCGAACTCGCCGCCGTCGCTCGCGAGCCCCGCGCTGTCCTGTGCCGCGTCAACCGCCGCAAGCGTGTCGGCCTGGATGGCCTCAACCGACCCTGTGACCTCGGTTGTCGCGTGCATCGTCCGCTCAGCCAGCTTCCTGACCTCGTCGGCGACCACCGCGAATCCACGCCCGTGCTCACCGGCTCGTGCCGCCTCGATCGCCGCGTTCAGTGCCAACAGGTTTGTCTGATCAGCGATGTCCGTGATCACACCAACAAGCCGTCCGATGGACTCGCTCTTGTCTCGCAGGGATCCCATCAGCTGATCCACGCGCTCGATTGAACCCGCGATCTGCTCCAGACTCCCGCTGTTTTGCTGCACCGCAGACGAACCCGCGCCGACCGCCTGGCGCGCACCATCCCCCTGCTCGGCCGCCGTTCGTGTCAGCTCAACGCCCTCTTCGACGCTCTGGACCAGCCCACCGATCGACTCCGCGATGCTCGCGGCGCATCGCTCTTGCTCGGTGAACGCCCGCCTGATCTGCTCGCCCGAGGCCGATACCTCCGTCGAGGCCGCCGCCACCTGCTCCGTGGACGTCGCGACATCACGGACCAGCTCGTCGAGCCGACCGATCAGCCCGTTGAACGCCCGAGCGATCAGCGCCACCTCGTCTCGACCGCTCTGGTCGATGCGCACCGTCAGGTCGCTCCTGTCCGATGCCTCTTGGATCGCGCCCACCGCCGCACCGATCCGACGCCTGAACGAACGCACCGCGAGGAATCCGACAACAAGCGTGGTACCGACAGAACCCGCCGACACCACGATCGCCGCGGCAACTTCACGCGAAGCGGCCGACTGCCGGCCCAGCGCATCGGTGCGGGCCAGTTCCGCAGACGCCGCCTCGATCTCAGCCAGCCCGTTAATCCGTTCGGTCGAGGCGCCAAACCAGTCCTTCGCGTTCACACCGAACCCGCCGGTGGCAGCGCGCTCCCGCGCGATCGTGCGCAAAGATTCAACCCGAGCCGTCGCCGCGTCGTCCTGGAGATCCCTGAACATCGCGCGGAGCGGCTCGCTTGCCCGCCCGCCGAACTCCGTGCCGTACAGCTGCTGCCCAGCAAGCAGCGACAGCCACCGCTCGTAGTGGCCCGGCTTGAACGAATCGCCCGAGAACGTCGCGCTGAGCACCGCTCGCTCGATACCCGAACGCTCCTTCATCTCCAGCAGCGAGCTGTGCGCCACCAACGCCCGCGTAATGCCGACATCGCTCGAGGCCGAACCGCTCTGGGCAACCATCGTCAGACCCTCACGGATCGTGCCCGTGTACCACCCGATCGCGTCGGGGAGCGGGATCGCAACCCGATCGATGCGCGAGCGGATGTCCTCAAGATCGCGCTGGGTACGAGTGACGAGTTCATCCATCGGGGCGCGCACATCGGCCGCGAACTGCGCGGTGTCCACCAGCGCGACTCCGGAAGCGAGGCCGCGCAGAGCCTCATCCACCTTCGCCCGCTGTCCCGGCAGGTCGTTGCGAAAGGCCTCGCCCCCCGATGCAAGGAACCCCGCCGTCATGCCGCGCTCTTTCTGCATCTCGTGCACCGCGGCACCGACCAGCACGGACACATCCACCACGTCGCGCGTCACGGACATCTCGCGTGACACCCCGGCCGAGGTCAGGCACCACCGCGTTCCCACAACGCCCACGACGAGCGAGGGCAAGGCAACGAGCAACGCGATCTTGGTGGTCAGCTTCAAGGCGAGCTCCTCAGAACGGACCCAACCGGGCCGCGTGAGGCCCGATCGGCCCACCGAACGCCCACGACCACACGGAACCATCCAACACCCCCGCTTTATGGATCGAGCTGTAACGAACAAGTGGCACCCGCCCCCGCGTCTGAGGTGCCCGACCCGGTGGCCGGCGAGGCCCACGCACCAGCCTGATCGAGGCCCCAAAGAGACTTTGGCACAGCCTTTGCACGCGACCGTCCCGGATCGTCGATAATCAGGGCGACCTCATGCGTTTCGATACCCACCAAACGATGAAGCTCGGCCAGCAGATGAAGCTGGCCCCCAGGATGATCCAGTCCATGGAGATCCTGCAGATGCCCCTCGCCCAGCTCGAGGAGCGCATCGACCAGGAGCTCGAATCCAACATCGCCCTCGAGCTCCAGGAGCCGAGCAACGAAGACGGCGCTGACCTCTCATCCGATCACCAGAACGACCCACAGGCCGATCACTCGGACACCGACATCCCAACCGAGGCCGGCGCCAACGACGGGGAGGATTTCGCACGCCTCGACGACTACGCCGAAGCCAACCCCGAGGCCGCCGAGAACGAGTGGGAGCGCCCGAACAAACCCGACGCGGGCGAGGAGTACGTGCCCAGCACCTACTCCCAGTCACGCATGGCGGGCGAGCGCGACGCCAAGACCGACGCGATGGCATCCGCGCCCGCACGGGCCGCGAGCCTCCACGATCAGCTGCTCGACCAGTGGCGCCTGTGCGAGATCGATGGCATCCTGCGCACGCTTGGCGAGCACCTGATCGGATTCGTTGAAGATGACGGGCTCGTCCGCACGCCTCTGACCGAGATCCTCGACAAGCTGCCGCACGACCAAGCCACAGGGATCAACGGCGATGGCCTGATGCTGCTCGAACGCGCGCTCACCGCAATCCAGCTCTTCCTCGAGCCCGCTGGAATCGGCGCGAGGGATGCCCGCGAGTGTCTCCTCCTCCAGCTCGACGCGATGGAGGAAGACGAGGGCTGGGAGGACGACGCCGAGAAGGAGGGCGTGCTCAATGTCGCACGCACGCTCATCGAAGACCACCTCGACGACCTGATGCAGAACCGCCTGCCGAAGGTCGCCGAGCAGACGGGCTTCACGCTCGACGAGATCAAGGCCGGGCTCGGCGTGCTCAAACGCCTCAGCCTCGCGCCGGGCCGCAGACTGATCACCGTCAACGAGCCGGCGATTACGCCAGACGCCATCGTCGAATACAACGATGATCAGGACCGCTACATCGCGTACCTCACCGAGACCCGCGCGAGCAATCTGCAGGTCAACCGCGAATACGCACTGATGAGCAAGGACCGCGCCCTGGAGAAGCGGGACCGCGACTTCATCAAGACCAACCTCTCAAACGCCCAGTGGCTGATCGACGCCGTCGGTCAGCGCCGGCGGACGCTGCTCCGTGTGATCAGTGTCGTCGTCGATGCGCAGCGCGAGTACTTCGACTTCGGGCCCCAGGCGCTCAAGCCCCTGCCGATGACCCAGGTCGCCGAGCAGCTCGGGATACACGTCGCGACCGTCAGCCGCGCCGTCGCGGACAAACACCTGATGACACCTCGCGGCGTCGTGCCGCTGCGCCGCTTCTTCACGGGCGGCACGCAGACCGAGGGCGGCGAAGAGGTCAGCTGGGACGCTGTGAAGGCCGCGCTCCAAGAGGTCGTGGACGCGGAGGACAAAGCCAAGCCCCTCAGCGACGACAAGCTCGCGGCCGCCCTCAAGGCCAGGGGGATCGACATCGCCCGCCGCACGGTCGCGAAGTACCGGGGTCAGCTCGGCATCCAGAGCGCCAGACTCCGGAAGCAGTTCTAGATCAACCGGGTGTGCGACCAACCCAGGCCATGAAGTCGGCAAAGATCTCGGCCCAGCGGCGCGTCCGCTGCCCGTTCTGGTCCACGACGAAGAACCCGTGGTCGCAGCCCATGCACACATTGTACGAGAGATTCGATTTTCCTTGCCGCGCGAACTCGAGCGGGATCAGGTAGGTGCTCTCGATCGGCGCACTCTCATCATCCGTGGCGACCTGGACATAGATCGGAATATCAAGCGCCAGCAGGTGATTGATCGGCGGCTCGGCGTACGACCACCACCGCTTGTTGGTGTAACCGAAGTCATCGACCTCCGTACCTTCTCGGTCGCGGCTGACCACTTCGGAAAAGTACTGGAGTGCCATGTCGATCTCGGCCTGTGCCTCGGTACCGCTGAGCTCACCACTATGAACGCCCGCCCGAATCCCGAGCACCGCATCGAAGAAGTCTGGCAGCGCATTCCCCGCCCAGAAACCGAGATGCGTGATGTGCTCGTTAGCAGTCGCCAGCTTCGCCGCGACCGGCGCACCCTCCGAATGGCCGTACACAACAACGCTCTGAAAGTCGTTCACCGAGGCGAGTCGGCTGATCACCACGTCCGCGCGTGAGACCCGGTCATCGAGGGAGTTGCGCTCGTGGTACAGATCCGGGACCTCGATTTCACCTTCGACGAAGACCCCATTGAATCCAACCTTCTCGATGACGACGTACACATCACTGGGAAGAAGCGTCTCATAGTCCCTCGGTATCCAGCATCGCGGGCTCCAAGACTCACCGTCCGCGATGTAGCTGAACTGCGGGCTGGGATCGCTCCCCTGGAGATAGACCACCAATCGGCGCGCCGCACCATCCGCCGCACCAATCCGGTAATAGGTCACGGCATCGGCTGCTCGGCCGATGCTTTCCTCTTCGAACCCGTAGTGAGCAACGAGCCCGGCCTTGTCACCCGGGCCCGACGCCGCAGCATCACTCTGCGCCACGATGGAGGCGAACACCGCCCCGGCAATCCAGATCCCACCCACGACAGTCTCCCGATCGCGAAAGCCACCGCGCCGGAAGAAACCGGCGACAAACTCGCCCTCGCATGATTCGGGAGAGGGCCGTCGGCATTTCTGCCCTTTGGCTCCTGGCGAAGTAAGCCAAGGGGGTTGCGAAAAAGAAGCGGGATACCGTGCGGGAACGTGCTATTTGTGGCGACGGCGCGTCGTCGCCAAGGCGCCGACAGCGAGCACCGCGCAAACGCCAGGCGTGGGCACGATATCGAACCGGAAGTCGTACGTGCTCAGGATTCCGGACGCCGCCCCGCTCGTGTTGATCTCAAACGCAAAGGAGTATTGGCCCGGCCCGAGCGTGCCCGATTGCTCGAAGCCGCTCAGCGTGAAAGGCGTCGTCAGCCCTTGTTCGATGTTCAATGAGGGACCCTGGAAAGACCATGTCGCAAACTCGGCAAACACGTCCAGATCCAGCGTGTACTCGGCTTCGGTCAGCAGGTCGAACACAACCGCGAACGACGATCGAGCGGAGATGTTACCGGTCCCCGCCGGGGGCGTGGTTGCGCCCTGAGCCGTCCCCGTTGCGACGATACCCAGCGGCTCAAGCCCCGATGATTGCGTGGCAACAGTACCGAACCCGGCCGTGAGGTTGCCGTTGAATGCCGCGAAGTCAGAAGCGCTGGACTCTTGGTCGGTAGTCCCGCTGCCGGTCAAGCTCACCCAGCGGTCCTGCGACACATACTGGATCTGACCGCTGGCAAGGCTCGCGAGCCCCGCCAAAGCAACCACGCACGCCGCCCGCGTCAACATGTTTCTCTCCCTGATTGGCCTAAACAGAGGCTTAACATATGAGACCGCATACGTCACACGTCTCATATGCGAGACTACTTGTCGTACCAATGTCGATCAAGGGAATCTTCCTTTGGGGTCGCTTACCGAGCTGGAAATCCACGTACCTCGCTCCGAATGACGTGTTGACGGTGAAGCCTGGATCCGTTCCGCTATCGCATTACGTCAGACGAGCTTCGATCGTGGGGATCCCAAACATGTCAATAACACACGTCACGGTGCTCGCGCTTACTGCGGGCGTTGCCTTCGCTTCAGAACCCGTAAGCAACGTCCACCTGGTCGATCCGATCACAAGCCGTATCGCAGAAAACCGGACGATCCTGATCGAGGGTGAGACGCTCACGCGATTCGAAGCGGGCAACGGCGCCTGGTCGGGCTTGTACGCCGTGCCCGCGCTGATCGACGCGCACGTTCACGATGCGCTCCCCCAGATCAACGGCCCCCTCTTTATTGCGCACGGCGTCGCCCTCGTCAGAGACCTGGGAGGCGAGACCGAGCCTCTCGTTGATCTAAGAAAGAACCGCGCCACGGGCGATGCGCTCGGACCCGAGATGCTGATCACGGGCCGCATCATCGATGGCGACCCCGCCGTCTGGCCTTTCAGCTACCCGTGCGATGAGCCAGAGGACGCACGCAAGGCGGTCCGTGAGCTACACAAAGCCGGCGTGGACGCGATCAAGGTCTACAGCCGCCTCATGCCCGAGGTGTACGAGGCCGCGGTCGAAGAAGCGGGCAATGTCGGGCTCCCTGTGGTCGGGCACATCCCGGACGCGGTGCCGGTGCAGGCCGCGATCGCCGCAGGTCAGCGGACCGCCGAGCACATGCTCCGACTGCCGAGCGAGTTCATCGACGAGCCGCGACACGGGGTGATCCCTGACTGGTGGTGGAACTACGAGAACGCCGACCCAGACAAGCGGGCCGCGCTGATCTCAACCCTCGCGGCGAGCGACACCGCGATCTGCCCGACGCTGGTCGTGAACTACGGCATCGCCAGCGCAGCCGACGGCACCGGCGCCCAAGACCCGCGCATGCGCTTCATTCCTGCTTTCTACTCCTCGTTCTGGGACAACGACGGATACAAGAGCTGGGGCGCATCGATGGCCCAGACTCATGAGCACAAGAAGGACTTCCTCCGCCGTCTCCACGAAGCGGGCGGCACCATTATCGCTGGCACCGACCTCGCCAATCCATACGTGTTCCCCGGCTCAAGCCTGCACGATGAGCTGGGCCACTTCGTCAACGCTGGCATTCCAGACGCCGAAGCCCTCAAGATGGCAACCAGCACAAGCGCCGAAGTCCTGGGCGTGAGCGACGAGTACGGTCGCCTCCGAGTTGGCCAGGACGCGAGCTTCTTCCTTACAAGCGTCAACCCCCTCGAAGACCTCCCGGGATCGCTCGCAAACATCGAAGCCGTTGTCTACAGAGGTGAGCACTATGATCGCGCTGCGCTCGATGCGATGATCGAAGAAGCCGCCCAGCTGGCGGAGGCCGGGGGCAACAACGAGGTTGCTGTCGAGAAGGTCGAAGAGGAGGTCATCGGTGAGCTGATCACCGAGGGGGCCTATGAAATGAAGTTCGGGCCCTGGAACGCGGGAAGTGAAGAGTTCAAGATCACAAAGACCACAGGTGGTTACCGCGTCTATTCCGCCAACCGTCCGGGCCCTGGACCCCAGTCGCCAAGTGATACGGTCTACTTCCTCAATGAAGACCGCCGCGTCAATCGCATCGAGTACACAGTGCACGGCGATGCCGGCTTTGACGCTGTCTACACCCTCCTCGACGAGGGCGGGCTGACTATCGACCTCACCAGAGACGGCGAGGCCCAGCCCCAGGAAAAGGTCGACCTCGAGCCCGGCGTCTTCCCGACCGGCCCGAGCTGGGTCGTCGATCACTTCGCCAGCGGCGTCCACGGCATCCACAACCTCGGTATCGGAGACTCGGTCACCTTCATGGGCGCAAGCTTCGGCTTCGCAGGCCACCGGGTACAGAAGGGCGAAGTCACGGTCACACGGCTCGAGAACGCCGAGATGAACGGCAAGCCCTGCAAGGTGTATGAGTCGCAGCTCTCGGGCCCGATGGGTCAGATGACAATGACCACGCACGTTGGTGCCGATCGGATCACACAGAAGTCGGTGCTGAAGATGCCAACGGGCGAGTTCAGCGCAACGCTCAAAGACTGAGCGGGCTACCTCGTCCCGGCCAGCTTCCTGGTGGTTACATCGAAACCACGTTCCAGGCTTGAGCGGACCCCCCACACGACCGCGCCGTAGATCGCGATGCTCAGCACAGCACCCAGCGCGAGACTCACGCGCGCATCCTCCAGCCCCGCGACGCCCGCCCCAGCCCCCGTTGCCCCGATCCGGACCGTCGTCCCAAGCATCGCCTCGACCGGGCTGACCGCCGAGAGCAGTGTCGTCGCGGGGTTGAGCCCCGCCAGCGCCGGTCCGACGAGTGTTAGCTCCTCAGCGCTCTTCCAGCCGCACAGCCCGACCGTGCCCCCGACCACCGCGACCCAAGCCACCGAGCCCACGACCGACCCCAGCGTGCCCTTGCTCCGCAGCGACCAGTGGAGGCCCACCATGACACAGAACGCAACGAAGGGGATTGTCACCGCCGCCGCGACCAGCCCGGCCTCGGGCAACACCAAGGGCTCGGTCACCGTCGTGCCGAACGACGTGTTCGTGATCGCCGTTCCTGGACCGCCGAACCCCCCGGCGAGCACATAGCCCCCCGCCATCAGCAGCGTACCGATGGGCACCGCCAGCATCGGCAGCAGGTACGCGACAAGCCCGAGCAGCTTCCCGTTCAAGTACTGACGCGGAGTGATCGGGGTCGTCAGGATCAGATCCAGCGTCCCGTCCTCACGCTCGCGGCTGATCGCGGTCGCGCTCATGTTGATCGCGACAAGCACGGTCACGCCCACCTCAGCCCACACCGTCGCGAGCAGCGCCAGCCGGAACGTGTCCGCCGTCATCGATCCCGAGTGGTAAAGGACTATGAGCACCAGCCCGAACAGTCCACCCAAACCAATGAATGCCCACCGCGCGATGATCTTGCCGAGCGTCGCGTTCCGCGCCGCCGCTTCGCGCCACGCGATCGGGTTGCGGCCCACGCCGCGCGGCGCACGGTGCCCCGCCTCCCCTGGCTTGCCCAGCAGCTTCTTGCTGCGCCGGACCCTAACAGTGCCGCCCAGCCCGCCGAGCCGCACAGTGCCGACCGACACGCCGACCAGCGCCGTGCTCACCACCAGGCTGATGGCACAGAAGGCCGTCACCGGGCTGCCCAAGAAGAAGCCCGCGAGCCCCATGACGCCCTCGCCAGCGCGCGGGTAGCCCGTCGGCTCCAGCAACGAACGCATCGCGAGGAATGGGTTCACGCACGTCATCCACGTCACGCCCGATGTACCCGAGCGGTTCTGGATCAACGCGTCGATCGCCGCAGTCACCGCGATGTACGACACCACCGAGACATAGAACGCGAACACCGCGCGACGCCCCGCGATGCGGCTCGTCGCTAAAGCCACCGCGACCGCGCCCACAAACGTCGCGGCCGCCCCGCTGATCGCGTACCCCGCGAAGATCGCGCTGCCGGGCACGCCGCCAAAGTACTGGGTGAGCGCGAACAAAGGGAGGCTGCACACCAGCAGCGAGAGCACAAAGAACAATCGCCCGAACAGGTTCCCGAGCACGATCTGCCCGCCCGAGAGCGGTGTGCTCAGAAGCACATCCCACGTCCGAGGCCCGGACTCCTGCGCGATCGCCCCGGCCATGAACACGGGCGTCAGGATCGTGATCAGCGCGATCTGGAGGTACGCAACATACGTGAAACTCGCTGCCGCCCGTGATGCCAGCACCCGGTAGTCCAGGTTCCCCGCGCCGATCGTGAGCAACGACCACAGCAGCACGAGCACCAGAACCGCGAGGTATCCCGCCCGGACGTACATGTGGTGCGTGCGCCGGGAGCCGTTCTGGACAATGCGCACCGCGACCGGGTTGGTCGGGCCGAGTCCCAGGATCCATCGGAGTACGGCGGGCATATCTCGAAACAGCCTAGCCACAACTGTGAGATCAGCAACCCACGTTCGGCGACCCGGAGCAGCCGGCGCGGGTTGGTCGACGGACGCCGATCTGTGCCCCGCGTGTGTCGATGTTCGGGGGTTGTCTGCTCGAAACGAGGTCAATAGCAGATCAGGATGTCGGTGATTAGCTTGAGTCTGTCTGGCTCGGTCATCGGGGTAAGAAGTTGAGCGATATTGTTCCCACCGTGTTCTCCTGGGTGCACCCGCTTCGTTTCCGTATCGGCCTCATAACGCAACGGATCTCCTCCCATGGATTCAACAACCGCCTCCGAAGCCATTCCAATCCCGGTTGGCCGCATCGAGACACCGGCCGGCCTTCGAGTTGGCAACTACAAGATCATCCGCATCGTCGGCGAAGGTGGCTTTGGGATCGTCTACGAGGCCGAGCAGCTCGCGCCCGTTCGTCGCGTCGTTGCGCTGAAGGTGCTACGCCCGGGGCGCGACTCGACAGAGGCGCTCGCACGGTTCCAGACGGAGCAGCAAGCCCTCGCCTCGATGGAACACCCGGGAATCGCGACGCTCTTCGACGCCGGCATCCTGGAGTTGCCCGGTACCGCACACCGGTCGCCGTACTTCGCGATGGAACTGGTGCGCGGAGATCCGATCGATGACTTCTGCGACCGGCGCCGACTGCCGATCCTGAACCGCATCGAACTCATCCGCCAGGCCTGTGCAGCGATCGATCATGCTCACCGGCGCGGCATCCTTCATCGGGACATCAAGCCCAGCAACATCCTCGTCACCTACGTCGACGGTGAGGCAACGGTAAAGGTCATTGACTTCGGCATCGCCAAAGCCCTGATCGGCGCGATTGCGGGCGATCGTGCGGTTACACAAGACGGCCAGTTCATCGGGACCCTTCACTACGCGAGCCCCGAGCAGCTCCTCGGCGACCACAGCCGCCTCGACGCCCGGTCCGATGTATATTCGCTTGGAGTGGTGCTATACCGCCTCGTCGCCGGGGTCTTTCCGCTCGCGGGCGACACGGCGGCCCGATTCCCAGAGACGGCCTATAGCCGCGTCCAGTCGATGAACTCGCCTCCAAAGCCGACTACGAGGCTCCGTGAGTTGACAGAGGAACTGCCCCGGCTCGCGTACCTCCGTCGGACCGGGCCCGACGAGCTCCTTCGGTTGTTGCGAGACGATCTGCAGGACATCCTGCTGTCAGCGCTCCAGCGAGAGCCAGAACACCGGTACAACACGACCGCCGATCTCGCCGACGACCTCGGGAGGTTCTCGGGATCGCGACCCCTGCGGCCGATGCCGTTCCGATCGCGTTCTCCGGCCTACCGGATCGCAAAGTGGTCGCAAAGATGGCGCGTACTCGAGCAGGTGAAATTCGCGATCACGACGGTCTGTTCGCTCGTGTCTTTCGTTTGCTTTGCATCAATTATCCTCCTTACCGCGGACTACGTCGGATCGCTCCGGCTCTTCGGCGAGTACGGGCCTAACGGCCTGGACTTCGTCGGCGTCCTCCGAATGAACATCGACGCCGCGGTCCTCTGCGCAGTCACGCTTCTGGCCGCACACTACTATGACAGGGGTCGCGTGTTGCCGGTGCTCATCGCAACGGCAATGCTCGGCCTGCTCGCCGGTTGGGCCCTGGGCTCGTTCTCTGGCCTGATCGACTTTCCGGCCGGGGGGCTCCTAGAAGACGTCTACCACCGCAGGACATTCACGCTCATCTACATGTGCTTCTATGTCCCGCTGTTTCTGGCATCGCTCGCGTGCATTCCGATAGCCGCCATCACTTCGAGGTACGCACCGCAACCCTCGAGACGGGCTGTGGTCACCCATGCCTGAGGACCCGAGCCATCCGATCTTCGAAAGAAGGTCCGTCGCGACAATTTTGTGCGCCGCATCCGGCTGCATGTGCGCGGCCTCGGCATCAGGCCAGGGATTTCAGACCCCAGATCAGGCCGCGCGGCCTGCTGCGATGGGCGAGGCCTTCATCGCGGCTGCGGACGATCCGAGCTCGATCTTCTACAACCCGGCAGGGATATCCCAGGTGGACCGGCCCACGCTGTCTGCTGGTGTATACGTGCTGCAGTTCGACACGGAGTTCCAGGGTGCCGGCGGGAAAGATCGCCACAGAGAGGTCTACGCCCTGCCCCACTTCTTCCTGGCTGCTCCGATCTCCGAACGGGCAACCACGGGGATCGGGATCTATAACTCGTACGGACTCGGCGTCAACTGGTCTGGAGACGGACCGCTCGCATCGACAGTCGACAACGCCGAACTCTCAGTACTGACTGTCTCACCCACGCTTGCATTCGAGCTCAGCCCGACCATTAGAGTCGGCGTTAGCGCCAACTTGTACGCGGGCGCACTGGACCGAGCCCTCATAGCGACGGTCCCCGCGCTTGGCAGGACGGAGGCCCGGTTCGATGTGTCCGACGTCGCGTTCGGCCTCTCCGCTGGCGTGCAGTGGGACCTCGACGAACGCCAGGCCATTGGCGCTCTGGTGCGGACACCCACAGAACTCCGATTCAAGGGTGATGTCGATGTAGAGGCCCCAGCGGCCGGGGTCGACACCACGAATGACGCCAGATTTGACATTCCTCTACCGTTCGTTCTTGGGGCGGGCTACACGAGGCGTCTCGGAGACACGACCAGACTCAACACCGATCTCATCTGGACCGAGTGGTCAAGCCTTGACTCTGTGAGTATCGAAACGAGCGACCCGGTCATCTCCTCGCTCCCGCCAGAACAGTTCAACTATGGGAACGCGATCTCGGCCCGCGTGGGCATCGAATCACAGCTCACGGACCGGCTCACCGCAAGGGCTGGCTACGGCTACTTCTCGTCGATTGGTGCCGACGACGCGTTCTCGCCGCTGGTCCCGGATCTCAACGCTCACCTGCTCTCCTCAGGCGTCGGCATCGATCTCGGGAACGGCCGAAGACTCGATGTGGCGTACCAGCTCATAGCCCGCGAAGAACGCACGATCCGTGGCTCGAGCAACTCGCCTGATGGCAGCTATCAAGACACAACCCACGCGGTCATGGTGACCATCAACATCCCGTTCTAAGCGACCGCCGCGCCCGGTACGTCAGCACATGGACTGGGCGCACAAGCGCACCGCTGCTCAACCTGCGCAAAAAAAGGGCCCACACGTGAGCCCTTGGCACAATTTTGGCATCGTTGCTTGGCCTCTGGCTTAGGTACTCCCGGCTCCGGCCTCGGCGACCTCATCGCCAGAGCCACTGCCATCACCCTCGGGCTCCGCCGGCTTCTCCGGCTCGATCCACTCGGTCTCGAACGAGATCTCCTCGGCCTCGCCGATGCGCGAGCACTTGATCACGTTCTTCTGGTGCAGATCGCCCGAGAGCAGCATCTCACTCAGCGGGTCCTCGATGTACTGGCCGATCGCGCGACGCAACGGGCGAGCGCCGAAGTCGGGGTTGTAGCCCTTATCGATCAGGAAGTCCTTGGCGGGCTGGTCCATCTCGATCCGGAAGCCCTGCTCTTCGAGCCGCTTGCTGACCTTGCCCACCTCGTACTCGACGATCTGCACAAGGTCCTCCTTGGTCAGCGGGCGGAACACGATGGTGTCGTCCAGACGGTTGATGAACTCCGGGCGGAAGAACCGCTCGATCTCCTTCATGAGCACGCCCTTGATGTTGTTGTAATCAACATCGCCGGTGCGCTTCTGGAAGCCGAACCCGCCGCCACCCTTGATCAGGTCGGCACCGATGTTCGAGGTCATGATCAGCACGGTGTTGCGGAAGTCCACGTGCCGCCCGAACGAGTCGGTCAGGCGACCCTCCTCCATGATCTGGAGCAGCATGTTGAAGACATCCGGGTGCGCCTTCTCGACCTCATCGAGCAGGACCACCGAGTAGGGACGCCGGCGGATCTGCTCGGTGAGCTGACCGCCTTCCTCATAGCCAACGTAGCCCGGAGGCGCGCCGACCAGACGGCTGACCGTGTGCTTCTCCATGTACTCGCTCATGTCGAGGTGCACGAGGGCTTCCTCGTCACCGAACATGAACTCCGCGAGCGCCTTGCTGAGCAGCGTCTTGCCAACGCCCGAGGGCCCGACGAAGATGAACGAACCCATCGGACGCTTCGGATCCTTCAGGCCCGCACGGGCACGGCGGATCGACTTGCTGATCGCCTTGATCGCCTCGTCCTGGCTGATGACCCGCTTGTGCAGCTCGTCCTCGAGCTTGAGCAGACGCTGGGCCTCCTCCTTCTCGAGCTTCTGGAGCGGCACACCCGTCATCTTGCTGACGACCTCGGCGACGACCTCCTCGTCCACGACGCCGCCCGCTTCCATGGACTTCTGGCGCCACTCCTGCTGGAGCTCTTCCTTTTCCTTCTTCTTCTGCTCAGCCCGATCGCGCAGCTCGGCCGCACGCTCGTAATCCGCGGCCTTCACCGCCTCGTCCTTCTCGATGGTGAGCTTCTCGATCTCACCCTCGATCTCGGCGAGGTTCGGCGGCTTCGTCATGCCCTTGATCCGGACACGCGCGCCCGCCTCATCGATCACGTCGATCGACTTGTCGGGCTGCACCCGGCCCGTGATATACCGGCCGCTCAGCTCGACGGCCGCGCGGACCGCATCGTCGGTGATCTTCACGCGGTGGTGCTCCTCGTACCGCGAGCGGAGCCCCTTGATGATCTCGACCGCCTGCTCGTTGTTCGGCGGATCGACCGGGATCGCCTGGAAGCGGCGGGCGAGCGCCGCGTCCTTCTCGATGTACTTGCGGTACTCGTCGAACGTCGTCGCACCGATGCACTGGATCTCGCCGCGAGCCAGCGCCGGCTTCAGCACATTGCTCGCATCGATTGCGCCCTCGGCGCCACCAGCGCCGACGAGGGTGTGCAGCTCGTCGATAAACAGCACGACGTTCTTGGCACGGCGGACCTCGTTCATCACGGCCTTGATCCGCTCCTCGAACTGACCGCGGTACTTGGTGCCCGCGACCATCATCGCCAGGTCGAGCACGACCAAGCGACGCTCGTGAAGGATCTCTGGCACCTCACCGGCGACGATCTTCTGGGCCAGGCCCTCGACGATCGCTGTCTTGCCAACGCCCGCCTCACCAAGCAACACCGGGTTGTTCTTCGTGCGGCGGCACAGCACCTGGATCACACGCTCGATCTCGGTCGAACGCCCGATCACCGGATCGAGGCTCGTCTCCTTCGCGAGCTCGGTCAGATCACGACCGAAGCTGTCGAGCGCGGGCGTCTTGCTCTTGCCCTTGCCCTGACGCTGGCCGCCCTCGCCGCCACCACCCGACAGCGCCGGCTCGTCGCTCTCGCTGCCGGCCCCGAGCAGGTTCAGAACCTCCTCGCGGACCTCCTCGAGCTTCAGCCCGAGGTTCATCAGCACCTGCGCCGCAACACCATCATGCTCGCGAAGCAGACCGAGCAGCAGGTGCTCGGTGCCCACGTAGTTGTGATTCAGATTCCGCGCTTCTTCGATCGCGTACTCAATGACCTTCTTGGCACGCGGCGTCTGGGGCAGCTTGCCCATCGTCACCATCTCGGGCCCGGCCTTCACGAGCTTCTCGACCTCAAGCCTGACCTTGCGCAGGTCAACGTCGAGGTTCTTGAGCACGTTGGCCCCGACACCAGAGCCTTCCTTGACAAGCCCGAGCAGGATGTGCTCGGTCCCGATGTACTCGTGGTTGAACCGCTGGGCCTCCTGGTTCGCCAGGGCCATCACCTTGCGGGCTCGATCTGTAAAGCGCTCGAACATGCCAACCTCCGCCCAGCCATGCGAACCGGGCTCGTTCTCTACACGCCGGTCCATCCGCAGGCTATCGCCCGCCAGATGCCCCGACCCACGGGCCTACCAGCCCGCCAATGGTCCTGTTCGCCACACGTCGCCCGTGCGATGAACAGAGTCCAGATCCACCCAAACCGGGGGACAAACCGAACCCCGAGTGACCGGACCTGACGAACCATCGGCTGCACGGCCCGTGCCAATCGACCCAGACCCCACTCAAGTCCCCCCAGCCAGCCCCAGGGGCCCGCAGAGCCCGACCGCCACCGCCGAGACCGACCGGAGAGAATCCCAGCCTGCCGATCCGGCAGGCCCCCAAACAGGGGTATTAGCGGCCGGGTAGTACGAGTTCTCCCCTGTGCAGGATCACAGCGCCGAGCACATCGAGGGATGGCACATCGGCAACGACCCACGCTGATCCGACACCGTCGTCCTCAACTCGGACCTCGATCGGTCGTGGAACGGACCATTCCGGATCATCTGGACTGACGAAGTAACCCCGGACCCCACCGTCCCGGGGGCGGAGGCGGCTCGCGCGAACTCTGAGCGAGAATCCTTCCCGCACGACCCGATCCGCTGGCGGTTCGTCCCAACGCTCGTCCGGACCCGCATTGAGGAGCGTCACCGTCAACGCGTTCAGATTGCTGGCCCAGAACGTGTGCGTCACGAGGTCGGCATCGGCCGGATCAACAAACGCTCCGTCATGAACAACCGCGACATCTGCGAACGACGCCGCACGCGCGCTCCCGTGGTTCAACCCGTACAGCATCGCATCGAACCGGTTGTAGGACCGCAGCACCTCGTAAGCCTCGGTGGTCATCGGCCGATGATCGGGGTAGTAGAGCGTGTTGAGCGCGTGCATCACCCCGGCTGATTCGTCGGGCTCACCAGCGACCATAAGCGTCCCGCCACCGGCGATCGCCGCACCCATCATGAGCCGCAGGTGATCAGGCGGGAACTGACCGTCACCGTCGGGCACCTTGTAACCCGCATCCGCCGGGTACATCTTCAGGACAATCCGATGCCCGAACATGGGACCGCGTCGGTACGCAAGGTCCGCAACGCCGCCGTACGTGCCCCGGTGCCAGGGCCAGTTCTCGACGAAGCTGAAGTTTGTGACCGAACGCATCTGATCAAGCGCAAACTCATCGACCGCGTTGAACGTGATCGCCGCCGTCGAGTTCGCGCTCCGAAGCCGCTGCCGCACTGCCCCAACGAACCCCGCCAGCACATCGACGAGCGGCTCACCATCGGAAGCTCCACCCGAATCGTGATAGACGGCATCAGATGCGTGCCCGTACGAATCGATCGCGAGCCCATCGAAGCGGCCGCCCCGCTCCGAAACAACGTGCCCAAACTGCTCGACCATCCGATCACGCCAGGGAGAGCCCTCACCGATCGCCATCAGCCAGAACCACTTGTCCTCGCCCGCTTCATCAGCGACGGTCTCGGGCTTGATCGCGCCGTTGAAGACGAGCGGCGTCCCGTTCTCGTCGGTCATCGGGAATGGGTGCGCACCGAAGACGCTCTCGGTAGCCGCGTACGCCGCGACGTATGCAATCGACCAAATCCCCGATCGACGAAGCGCGTCCTGCTTCCGCCAGATGTCGTCGTTCAGCAGCGTGATTCCGAACGGCTCTGAAGTCTGGACTCCCCCAGGATCGCGGCTGGGCACGTACCGACCGTGGGCGGGGAAGTAGTCGTAGTACTCCACAGCGTTCACGTGCGCATCGAGCAGCATGTCCGCCTTGGCCGCATAGTCCTCCCCAAGCTCATCCCATGTGGCAAAGAAGCCATAGCGAAGATCATCGCCCTGCCAGGGGGAGAAGTTCAAAACCTCGAAGTCTGAATCGACGACGCGCCCGTTCTCGATCAGATCGAGCTCAACGAGCACGCCACCGGGTGGCATCCCGATGGGCCACGACCACTCGAACTCGACGTACGAACGGGGCCCACCGCTGCGCAGGCCGACGCGCTCGGTCCTGATGGGCCGAGCGCCCATGCTGTATCGGGCCTCACACTCATAGGCACGCCCCCGCTCGAGCCCGGTGAACCGCACCTGCAACTCAGACAGGCCATCCCGAGGCACCGACGCCCTCAGGCGATCGATCGATTCGATCTGAGGTTGGGCGAGGGCAGTTCCGGCACAGCAGGCAGTATGAAGCAGAGCGATGGCGCCGCACATGGGTCTGAACATCGGTTCAGCCTAACCCATCGGGCCGGTTACTCCGTCACACCCACCAACGCCCGATCCGCGACGATCTCCAGGGGGATGATCCGCTCGCTCCGCCCGCCGCCGACCAGATCCCGCGTGATCACTTTCAGCCGGTAGCGTCCGACCGTGAGCGATGCGGGCAGCTCGATCTGGTTGATCAGGTAGAAATCGCGCACACGCCGCATGGAGCGATCGCTGATCGTCTCCGCGGGACGGCGCCACGCCAGCAGGTCATCGGCCTGGTGCCGGAGCTCCAGCGATTGGCTGAGCCGCACCTCGAACCACCCGTCAGCGTGCTGCTCGTGCCCAAACGCGTCGAGTTCGGTGTACACGATGGCCGGCTGGCTGCGCCCCGCGAGGAACGTGTTCTTGTCGAACGGGCGATAGCTTCCGAACCCATCTACGCGCGTGCACAGCTGCGCATCGGTGATCTCGAACCCACCCGCACCCTCGAGCGCCTCCGCCAGCGCCCGTGTCCGGCTCGCCAGCGCCTCGCCCTGCTCGCCATCCGCGGCCGCACGGACCACCGACGCGATCGCCTGCAACGCCTCGCGTTGCTCATCAAAGAGCCGCCCGAAGACCTCCGGATCGCTCCGCGCAGCCGACTCGAGCAGGCCGGGCCGCAACGCCTCGAGCGCCGCCAGCCGCGCGAGCATCGCCTGCGGATCGGCCTCGGCTGAAGCCGCGGCCAACGCCTCGGCGATCAACAGATCGATTGCCTCCTCGGGAGTCGGTGGTTCGCGAACCACAAAGGCCTCGGGTGACTGCTCTTGTTCTTTGACTTGTTCGGTCTCAACGCTCGGTTGGTCGTCTTTGAGATGCGCCGCCAGTGAATCCGGCTTCGATGTGATCGCTTGGGTCTCAACAGGCCGCGACTCACGTGCCGTCGCGGCTGGCGCGATCACGACTTCTTCTTCTGCACGGTCAAGCACACCCCGGATATCCAGAGGCGCGGCTCCTGCAAGTGGAGAATCGTCCTCAAAACGCTGGCGATCCAGTTGAGCGATCTGTGCCTGCGCATCCGCGTGCGCCCGCGCCTGGTCTGCGATCCGATCCGACAGGTCAGTCCCTCGGGGATCTGAACCAACAGGCTCCACGGGGACCGGGGGCCTCGCGGTCTCACGCAACAGATCGTTCAATCCAGCGCTGACGGGTCGGAGTTCGGTGCCGACCGAGTCCGAGCGCGACGACGACGCACCCGTGCTCTTGCACCCACCGAGCACAACCGCACAACCGGACACCACGACCAACCAAGCCCTGCGATCCACCACGTCGGGCCTCCTGCCCAAGCCGGAGCACCCTCACGGCGCACCCAGAGCGAGAGTCGGCCAGATCACACCAGATCCGTCAGTTTTCAGGCCGCGCCCGCGAAGCGCAATGCCAGCCGTTCGAGCCTGCGCCGCCCGTCGCCCAGCCCAGTTTTCTGCGCCACGTCTGCCTCGATCGCTTCATCGAACAGCGCCTGGGTTCGGACAGGTCCCATCCGCCCCGCCGCGTGCATGATCGCGTCCTTGGCCGGGCCCCAGAGCTTCAGCTCTTTGGCGACCGAGAATCCATCGCGGCCCGAAGCGAGCCCGCACGCCGCGAGGTGCAGCTTCCGCGCCAGATCGCTCATCGCAAACCCGATGAACACCGTATCGTGCCGGCTCACCTCGATGAGGTCACGCAGGTGGGCGAGCGTTGCCTGCGGGTTCCCGCTCAGCAGATCCGCCTGGATCGCCCATGCCTGCTCCTCGCGCCCGACGCCAACGAACTCGTGCACGAGGGCCCGGCCGATGGGCACCGCATCGCCGCACGGGCTCGTCCCGGCCGCAGCCGCGAGCTTGCCAAGCTCCGCATCGATCCGCCCGAGATCCGCGCCGAGCAATCCGACCAGCGCCTGTGATGCATCGCGATCGAGCTTCGCCCCGTGCCTCTGCTCGGCCCGCTTCACCGCCCACGCCATCGCCTGCGCCTCGGTCGGCGCATCGCACTTGAGCACCGTGCCGCACCCGAGCTCAGGATCCGCAATCAGATCATCGAGCTTGCCCTTGTTCCACTTGGGCCCGCGGAACACCAGGGTCGCAGCCTCGACCGGCGCAGCGCAGTACCGCTCGATCATCGGCCTGGACTCGGCGTTCACGAACGAGTCCGCCTCGTCCACGACGATCAGCTTGTGCTGCTGCATCAGCCCGAAGCTGCGGCATTCGTCGAGCACCTCCGCGACCTCAGCGCTCGCACCGTCGAACCGGATCTGATCCACTTCACCGTGCCTCGCTTCGAGCTGCTTCTTCAGGCTCGCGGTGTACTCGGCACACAAGAACGGATCACCCACGAAGACCGCAACACGGGTTTCCCCGCTGATCGAGCCGGGGCTCTTGCCCCCGGCTTTGCGCATGGTCTTTTTGGAAGTCTTCTTCGCCATCCCTGCTCACCCAGAGTACCACCCCGAACCCCTTGGTGGAGCACGGGATATCCGTTACGCTGAGTGGTCTCGTAGGAGGGGACTAGAACACATGAATGATTACATCTTTCCACAGGCGGCGCTCGCCGCCCTGATTGCCGTGGTTGGCAGCACAACCAGCGTTGATGCCCAGATCGTGCCCGACGCCGTCGAGATGACGGGCACGTTCAGCTTCCGCCAGGAGTTTGGACCACAGGCCGGAACACGCCACAACTGGGTTGGGCAGGTGTCGCGCGCCCGCGCGTCGTTTACAGAGCCCACGCTGCTGGCGACCGGAGATCGTGAGCGCAACCCGGATTTCGGCGACCTCGGCGACTCGGTCAACTTCAACCCACTCGCGACGGGCGGAGTACAACAACCGCCGGCATTCATCGAGAGCCTGACGCTGAGTGATCTGCGCATGAGCCTCTTCGACGATGGCACGCGCCAGTTCACCGCGTTGGGCACCATCATCGACGATACCGGCGCCACTTTCGCGAGCCAGACCACACTCGTCTTCCAGGGCGTTACCAAGATCGATGGACGAGAAGACAGCACCGCCGAGATGTATACCGCTGCCGACTTCATCTTCAGCAACGGCGGCAACACCACCTGGATCCTCGAAGCGAACACCAGCATCCGGATGGCCTTCGTCCCAGCGCCGGCAGTCGTTACCCCGATCATGGCGGGCCTCGTCGCCTGCCGCCGACGCCGCTAAGCCACTCAAGCCCGAATAAGTCCAAACCCCTGGCCGCACGGCGGTCAGGGGTTTTTGTCTGCGCGCACAGGTGAACGCCGCGCCGTTCACCACAGTGATACATGGGTAGTGAACGCCGCGAACGGCTCTTCGATCGCGGCCCTGGAAAGCAATCAACACCAGCACACACGTCAGGAGCTTGTCATGCGCGCACACAAAGTGCACCGATCCCTCTCGCTCGTGCTCAGCGCCGCAGCACTGAGCCTCACCTGCGGCAGCGCCTCGGCCAAGATCACCGTCGAGGGAACGCCCATCGAACAGAAGCGAATCAACGACGCGATCGCACGTCTCGAAGCAGCCTCGCCGACCGCCAAGGCGTGCTTCGCCGACCTCAGGGCCCGTGCCGAGGAGGTCAAGATCAAGATCGGCAAGACCGCCGACATCGCGACCGCCAACGGCGCGACCAACCAAGTCATCATGAATACATCTCCCATCGAGTGCCTCATGCAGATCAACAACGCCGCCGGCGGCGGTATGGCGCTCAAGTCATCCAGCTTCGACCTGATCCTCGCCCACGAGGTCCTCGGTCACCTCCACAACAAGATCAAGGGTCTGCCATGGGGCGAGCCCGCCGCGATGGCCAAGGTCAACAAGATCCGCACAGAGATGGGCCTGCCGACCCGCACCGCATATTCCGTCAAGGAAGGCAAGAAGACCGTTGTCCCGTTCAGCGACGGGTCAAAGGTGGACGCGACCGAGGGACTCAAGAAAGGCAATGCGGGTGCCCCGGGCCGCCGCGCCATCGAGCTCCAGGCCCAGATCCCGGTCGTCCTCGCGCCCTCGATCCGAGGCGACTCGTTCGACCTCTTCATGGACGAGGTCTTCCCGCTGCCGCAGATCAACATGCTCTTCCCGGACGGCTCGACCCAGCAGACCGAGCTGGTGTTCCTCGACGCCAGCCTCTTCCCGAGTCCTGAGCCCGAGTTCCCAGCAGCGATCGACTTTCTCTACATGGACCTCGGCTCGTTCACCTACGAGGGACAACCCACAGCTGGCAGCCTGGTCGATCCGATACCAGACAACAACCGGGGCGGCGTTGGCATGCTCCCGCTGCCCGAACCGCTCCCCCTTCCGCCCGTCCCGGACCCGGTCCTCCCGCTCGAACTCCAGGGTGACTATCTCGTGCAGAACCCCGTGTTCGATCAGTTCGGCGACCCGGGCTACATGCCCACACAGCTCACCGGAGAGCTCCAGTTCGACCCGCTGAGCCAGACCTACGCGGGCAACCTGCTCTTCCAGGCCATCCTCTATGCCCCACCCCCACCCGTGCTCTGCGTCGCCGATGTCACCACCACCGGCGCCACACTCCCGGGTCAGCCAGGATTTGGCGAGCCCGACGGCGCCGTCAATATCGATGACCTCGGCTACTTCCTCAACGCCTTCGTCGCAGGCGACGCCTCGATCGCCGATGTCACCACCACCGGTGCCACCCTCGAAGGCCAGCCTGGGTACGGCCAACCCGATGGGGTCGTTGACATCGATGATCTGGGCTACTTCCTGAACCTCTTCCTCGCTGGCTGCTCGTAAGTCAGACTCACAATGCGGCTGAGGGGCTATCCCTCTCTCCGGTGCGGCCACGTCGAAGACCAGGCCGCACCATTTTTTAAAAACATAGGGGGCACCGACGCCAGCCACCCAGGGATGAAGAGGTTCAGGAAGTATCC